>NZ_JABJVV010000003.1 GCF_013155545.1 Caenimonas soli
TGGCGCCGCTGGGCGACTGCACCAGCGCGCCGGTGCCCACCTGAACGTTCGGGGCGATCAGCACCACGTCGCCGCTGCGCGCCAGGATCTTGCCGTCCACGCTGAGCGTGCCACTCGCCAGCCCATCGCCGCCGAACACCAGCCGCCCGGCCAGCGCATCGGCATCGCTCATGCGCAGCGTCGAGGCGGTGAAGCCGGCGGTGTCCACCACCGCGCCGGCGCCCACGGCAATGCCCGAGGGGTTGACCAGCACCAGCCGGCCGTTGGAGCTCAGGGTGCCGAAGATGGCCGAGGGGTTGTTGCCCACCACCCGGTTGATCGACAGGCTGGCCGCGCCGGGCTGCTGGAAATGGGTGGTGCTGCCCCCAGGGACCGAAAAGCTCTGCCAGTTGATGGCCGAATGGCTGGTTCCGGCGCCGTTTTGCGTGGTCACCAGCAGGTTGGCGCCTTGCCGGCTCAGGCTGGCTTGGCCGTGGATGGCCTGAGCGCCGCTGGGTTGGGCCAGGGCGAGCTCGGGCGAGCCGACGAAGACAGCGGCGATCGCAATGGCGGCACTGGCCGGGCGAAACCCGGCGGCAGCCGGGCTGGCGGCCAGGGCAGGCGGGATTTTGGTGTTGGGCTTGTTCACGGTCTTCCTCCAGAAAGCCGCTGTTGTGGCTTCCGTACTCACGGCTCAGCATCGTGGCACAGGGTTACAACCGAGACAACTCGCAACATGACAAAAGCCACTGTTCCCTCTTTGCGAAGGTCAGTTATGCGGCAAATATCACGAAGCCGCAGGTAACTCAGCCTTGAGCGCGCACCAGCTGCTGCGCCAGGCACAGATCGGCCCAGGCCTTGGCCTTGTCGGGCAGGTTGCGCAGCAGATAGCTCGGGTGGTAGGTCACTACCAGCGGGATACCGAGGTATTCGTGAGCTCGCCCGCGCAGCTTGCCGATGGGCTCGGTGGTCCCCAGCAGCGCCTGCACCGCGAAGCGCCCCATGGCCAGCACGATCTTGGGCTGCAACAGCTGCACCTGCCTGCGCAGGAAAGGCTCGCACTGCGCCAATTCCTCGGGCTCGGGATTGCGGTCACCAGGGGGCCGGCACTTCAGCACGTTGGTGATGTAGACCTTGTTGTTGCGGTCCAGCCCCAGAGCCTTGAGCATGTTGTCCAGGAGCTTGCCGGCTGGCCCGATGAAAGGCTCGCCCTGCAGGTCTTCGGCCTCGCCAGGCGCGTCACCCACGATCAGCCAATCGGCCTGGGTGTCGCCCACGCCGAACACGGTATTGGTCCGGCCGGAGCAAAGCTTGCACGCCTGGCATTGCGCCACGGCTTGGGCCAGGGCGTCCCATTCCATGAGTTCGATGGCGCCCGACCCCATTGGCGCAATCGGGGCCGCCGGCGCTTTGGCAACCGGCATGGGTTTTGTTTGCGCCACACGCACCGATGGAACGCTGGCCGCTGCCTGCGCCGGCGGCACGGCCTCGTACAGGCGCAGCCCCATTGCGCCGAGGATGGCCCGCTGCCGGGCGTCGAGCTGAAGGCTCATAGCTTGAGGCTCATCACGACCGCGTCTTCGCGCTGGCCATGGGCGGCGGGGTAGTAGCTCTTGCGTTCGCCGACGCGCCGGTAGCCGTGGCGCTCATACATCCGCTGGGCTCGCGCATTGCTGATGCGCACTTCCAGCCAAAGCCATTGCGCTCCCTGGCCGCGCGCCCAGAGCGCCAGCGCATCGAGCATCACCCGGCCCCATCCCTGGCGCTGGTGATCCGGCGCGACAGTGAGATTGAGCAGATGGACCTCGTCCACGCCCTTCATGGCGACGAAATAGCCCAGCAGCACGCCGTTGGCGCCCAGCATCTGGGCCTGGTAGCCCGAGCGCAGCGAATCCACGAAATTGCCGCGTGTCCACGGATGGTCGTAGGCAGCGCGTTCGACGGCCACGACCTCGTCCAGCCGCTCCTCGCTCAGCGGCTCGAACTCGGCTTCCATGCTCTTGAAAACGGCGCTCATGGTCTGGTCGTTGGCGCGGCCCGCGATGCGGCGCGCTCCTCGGTAGTTTGAGCCACTTTATCGCGAATATAGAGCGGCATGGCGCCAGCGGCGGGCCCGGCCTGACCAGCGGCCATGAGTGCGGGCGCCAGGCGCAAGAGCGCGCGCGCCGTCGGCATGGCTTCGATGCGGGCGGCGGCAGGCGGCAGGCGCTCGCCATAAGCGGCAAATGCATTGCCCGCGAGGGACCAGCCCGGCGCGACCGCAACGGTTTCCGGCCGCCCCAGGCCGAACTCACCCTGCCGGCGCCAGCCGCCGGATTCACGGGCGTAAGAAGCGGAATAGACCTCGTCCATGCGCGCATCGAGCAGGGCCACCACTTGCTGCACGCCTTCGCGGTGGTACGCCTCCTCGGCCACAGCCAGCAAGGTATCGACGGCAAGCACCGGAACGCCGCTGCCGAACGACAGCCCCTGGGCGACCGAGCAGGCGGTGCGCAGCCCGGTGAAGGAGCCGGGCCCGCGGCCGAACACGATGGCGTCCAGGTCGGCCAGGACCAGGCCGGCTTGCGCCATCAGGGTGTGGATGGCGGGGATCAGCGTGGCCGAAGCCTGCGCGCCGCCCGCGCCCGTGTACTCCAGCGGCGCGTGCGAGCCCTCCCCACCGCACTGCACGGCCACGTGCAGGATTTCGGTGCTGGTGTCGAAGGCGAGCAGATTCAAGCGAATATCTTTCAAGGCAACCCGACATTATCCTGGCCCGGGATAATCGGCGCATGCCTGTTCTACGCTTGCTTGCCTGCTGGGCACTGTTCATGGCCGCGCTGCCTGCGCTGGCTCAAGCCCTGCCGGCGGAAGTGGAGGCGGCACTGGCGCGCGTCAAGCTACCGCGCGACGCCGTGAGTCTGCTGGTCGTGGAAGCCGATGGCAAAGCCCCGCCACGGTTGAGCCACAGGGCCGGTGTGCCAGTCAATCCCGCCTCCATCGCCAAGCTCGCCACGACCTTCGCGGCGCTGGAACTCCTGGGGCCCGCGTTCACTTGGGCCACGCCGGTCTACCTGGAGGGCAGCGTGCGCGACGGTACGCTGCACGGCAACCTGTACATCAAGGGCCAAGGCGATCCCAAGCTGGTGGCCGAGCGACTGTGGCTGCTGCTGCGCCGCATCCAGGGGTTGGGCATACGCTCGATCAACGGCGATATCGTGCTCGACCGCAGCACCTTCGAGACAGCGGCATCCAATCCCGGCGCCTTCGACGGCGAGCCCCTGCGTCCCTACAACGCAGCCCCGGATGCGCTGCTGCTGAATTTCGCCGCCCTGACCATGACCTTCACTCCCCAGGGCGGGTTGGCGCAGATCCACTTGGAGCCACCGCTCGCGGGCCTGCAATTGCCGCCGGCCGTGCCCTTGACGGCGGGCGAATGCGGCGACTGGCGCGGCGGGCTCAAAGCCGACTTCAGCGATCCGTCACGCATCCGCCTTGCCGGCGGCTACCCGGTCGCCTGTGGCGAGCGCAACTGGCCCATCGCCTACGCCGACCCGCGCAGCTACGCGGCGCGCGCGGTGGCAGGCCTTTGGCAGCAGATGGGCGGGGCGCTGACCGGCCAAGTCCGCGAGGGGCGGGTCCCCGCCGGCTTGGCGCCGGCTTTCGAAGCCCAATCGCCGTCGCTCGCGGAAATCATTCGTGACATCAACAAGTTCAGCAACAACGTGATGGCGCAGCAGCTGTTCCTGACGCTCAGCCTGCAGCAGAACGGAACCGGCACGCTGGAAGGTTCGCGCGAAGTCATGCGCCAATGGTGGCGGGAGCGTATCGGCGCCGGCGACACACCGCTGTTCGACAACGGCTCGGGGCTGTCGCGCGAGGAACGCATCACGGCCCAGCAACTGGCGCGCCTGCTGCAGGCCGCCTGGGCCTCGCCCCTGATGCCCGAGCTGGTGTCCTCGCTGCCGGTCACCGGCATCGACGGGACGCTCAAGCGATCGCGCGCCAAGGGGGCGGGCCTGGCCCACCTGAAAACCGGCAGCCTGCGCGACGTGTGGGGCGTTGCGGGCTACGTGCATGCGGCCAGCGGCAAACGCTACGTGCTGGTGGCCATCGCCAACCACCCGCAGGCAGCGGCGGCGCGCCCGGCCCTGGAAGCATTGATCGACTGGACAGCACGCGACCTCTAGGCCTAGCGGCCTGCGCTGGAGTCAGGTCTCCAAATTCGCTTGGTGATAACCCCCTGGGCCTGCGGCGCGGGCGGGTCTAACATCCCGAATCCAAAATCGAACGGTCGTTCTTTTTCACGGGAGCATTGGATGAGACAAATCAAACTGAAGCTGGCGGCGCTGGGTGCGGCCGTCGTATTGGCCGCTTGCGGCGGCGGCGGCAACGGTGGCGTCCATTTCGACTCCACGGTGTCGTTCGGCGACAGCCTGAGCGACGTGGGGAGTTACAAGGTGGGCACCATCGCCGCGATCGGCGGCGGCAAGTGGACGGTGAACAGCAGTACCGCGCAGAACTGGACGGAACTGGTCGCGGCCAGCGCCCGCACCAGCGCGCCCTGCGCGGCGCAGACGGGCCTGCTGCCCAACATCCCCGGCATCGTGGGCGCCCCCGTCACCAACGTGCCGGGCTGCCGCAACTATGCCCAGGGCAGCTCGCGCGTGAGCAATCCGCTGGGACCGAACGCCGCCGCCCTCCAGGCCGCGCCGTTCAACCAGGTCACCCTGGGCCTGATGGCCATCCCCATCACGACGCAGCTGAGCAATCACCTGGCGAATTCCGGTGGCAGCTACACAGGCAGGGAGCTGGTCACCGTCATGGCCGGCGGCAACGACTTGTTCATGAACTTCAACGGCATCGCCGCCGCGGCGGGCGGCGGTACGGCTGCAGCCGGAGCCGCGGCGGCCGCGGGCTGGGCGCCAACTGTCCAGGCAGCGGTGGCCGCCGGCGGAGCGGCCGCCACCGACGCCGCCGTGAACGCAGCGCTCACCAGCATGGCCCAGGCCGGCACGGAGCTGGCCAACCTGGTCAAGACGCAAGTGCTGGCCAAGGGTGCCCGCTTCGTGGTGGTGATCAACTTGCCCGACGCCAGCCAGTCGCCATCCGCGCTGGTGCAGGACGCGCAAACACGGGGCCTGATCAATACGATGGTGACCACGTTCAACGGCCAGCTGCAAGCCGGCCTGAGCGGAACCAGCGTTCTGTATGTCGATGCCTACACGCAGGGCCGGGTGCAAACCGCCAATCCCGCGCAGTTCGGCCTGACCAACATCACGACCCCCGCGTGCAGCACCACCTCACCGGCCAACCCGCTGGCGGGCTCTTCGATCACCTGCACGCAGGCCAGCCTCATCCCGGGCGACACCAGCGGATTTCTATTCGCCGACAGCAGCGGCCACCTGACGCCGCTGGGCTACCAGCTGCTGGCGAACCATGTCATTGCCCAGATGCGCGCAGCCGGATGGGTGTGATCGGCGTCTACCAGCGAGCCCGGATCTTGTCGAATGCGTGTTGCCCGAACTTGCGGTGGCCCTGGGGGGTGGGATAGATCCCGTCGGCGAACAGGAAGCGGTTGTAGTCGCCGGAACGCAGCGTGCCGGTGTTGCACAGCGCCGAATTGACCTGGCCGTTGCCGGTACCGATGCCCGGCCCCGGGTCCACCGAAGTGCAGACGGCCTCAGTGGTGTTGGAGAGGTCGTACGACCCCGGGTTGGCCACCATCAGGTTGAATAACAGCGCCGAATCGATATAGAGCACGTTGGCACCCTGGTCCACCAGCGCCACCAGCAACTCCTCGTTGAATTTGGTGCTGGCTTGTGTCAGCAAGCCGCCTTGCCCGATGCCGATGGCCCAGGGCGTCCGGCCCAGGTTGTACGGGCCAACCACCACCACATGCTTGCCGCCGGCGCCCACGAGCCGCCGCACCTGAGCCGCGAGATCGCGGCCGGCCTGGCCGGCGTTGGCCACCATCTGCGCGCCGGTCTGCGTTCCAGCCGTCACGCGCGCCATTTCGGCCACGATGTCGGCGGTACCGCCGCTGACGACCAGCAGGTCATTGGCGCCGACGCCGCTGGCGGCCAGGAAAGCATCGATCTGCTCTTTGACCGGCAGCGTCGTGGCGTCGCCGGCTGCATCGGGCCTGCTGGTGACGCGGGCATTGCCGGTGGCGAAGGAATTGCCGCCGCCCGCCGCAGCGCCCAGCGCCATGCCGAATCTGGATGCCATGTCCTGCGTCCAGATGTTCACGCTGCCGTCATTCACGGTGTAGCGGCGCGAGGCGACCTGGCCCAGGTCGCTCATGGCGTCGCCGAACGCGACGATGCGCGAAGGCTGCAGCTGCGACTCGATGGTTCCCGAACCGCAGGCGGCCACCAGCAGGACCGAAGCGGACGCCAGCGCCAGCAGAGCGCGGCGCTTCCAATTACATGACATGAAGAATCTCCAAAAGGGACTGGGCGCTAGTTTAACGAGGCCCCGTGGGCCTCAGCCCGCCGCGGCCCGTTGCAGGCGGTCGCGCACGCCTTCCCATTCCGGCTCGTCGGGCGGCGTCTCGACCCAGATCAGCCGCACGCCCTGCGCGTCGAATTCGCGCAGCACGGCAAAGAGCTGGCGCGCCGTCTCGGCTGCGTCGTCGGGCATGCGCCGGCGCAGCACATGGGCCGATCTTGTCTGCAGGATGGCGCGCGCGTAGATGGCGATCCCCCTGGCGTCGGGACCGAGCACATCGAGCGCCGTCTGCAGCGCCTTGGCGTCCATGAGCCGCACGCGTGCCTGTGGCGCGTAGTGCGATTCCAGGGTCCCGGAAGCGCGGGGCGCCTCTCCCTGCAGCTCTTGCACCGAGCGCAGCCGCTCGCCGCAGGCGGCCTCGACCTGTTCGCGCGTGAGCGTTCCAGGGCGCAGCAACACGGGCACGCCGCGGGTGCAATCGACGATCGTCGATTCGATGCCCACCCGGCAAGGCCCGCCATCCAGCACCAGCAGTGCGTCGCCGAATTCGGCGGCTACATGCTGCGCCGTCGTCGGGCTCACGCGGCCGAACTGGTTGGCGCTGGGTCCCGCCACGCCGGCAACCGGCGGCTGCGCCTGGGCGCAGGCCACCAGCAGCGCATGCGCGACGGGATGGGCCGGGCAGCGCAGCCCGATCGAAGCCTGGCCGCCGGCGGCAGCCGTGGCCATTTCGGGGCGGCGCGGCAGGATCAGCGTCAGCGGCCCGGGCCAGAACGCCTGCATGAGCTTCTGCGCGAAGGCGGGAACGTCGGAGGCGAACAGGGGTACCGACGACGCGTCGGCCACATGCACGATCAGCGGGTGGTCGCTGGGCCGGCCCTTGGCGGCGAAGATGCCGGCCACGGCCCGGTCGCTGCCCGCGTCGGCGCCCAGCCCATACACCGTTTCCGTCGGGAAAGCCACCAGCTGGCCGCCGGCCAAGGCTCGGGCGGCTTGCGCAATTGCCGCGGCGGACGTGCCATCGATGATCATCTGTTCAGAAGGCTTCCATGCCGAGCAAGCCGGCCGCCTTCAGCGCGGTGTCGCGTGCGGCCTCCACCGTCGGCCCAGTGATGTTGAGATGTCCCATCTTGCGGCCACGGCGCGCGCTTTGCTTGCCATACAGGTGCAGGTGCGTGCCGGGGAGCGCCAGCACCCGCTGCCAGGACGGAGCGGCCTCGGTTTCGCCCCCGGCGAACCACAGGTCGCCCAGGAGGTTGAGCATGATCGCCGGGCTGTGCTGGCGCGGTTGCGGCAGCGGCAGGCCGGCGAGGGCCCGCACCTGCAGGTCGAACTGCGACAAGTCGCAGGCGTCCATGCTGTAGTGGCCGCTGTTGTGCGGCCGCGGCGCCATCTCGTTGACCACCCAGCCGCCGCCTTCGAGCAGGAAGAATTCGACGCAAAGCACGCCCACGTAGTCCAGCCCCTGCGCGATGGCCCGGGTGGCCGCGATGGCCTCGCCGGCCGCGGCGGCCGGGACGCTGCCCGGATAGACCTCGGTCACGGCGAGGATGCCGCCGCGGTGCAGGTTCAATTGCGCCGGCAGGTTGACCATACTGCCATCGCGCCCGCGCGCGACGATGACCGAGCATTCCGCGGCCAGCGGCATCAGCTTTTCCAGCACGCAGGGCACCTGCTTGAGGTCAGCCCAGGCCGCGGCAAGCTCATCGCGCGTCTTGACGCGCAGCTGGCCCTTGCCGTCGTAGCCCAGGCGCGCGGTTTTCAGCACGCCCGGCAGCAGCGCACCGTCCACCGCCGCCAGTTGCGCCGGGGTCTCGATCACGGCGTAGGGCGCGCAGGGCACGCCGCAGCGCACGAAATGCGCCTTCTCGCGCGCCCGGTCCTGCGCAATGGCGACGGCCTCGGCACCGGGCGCGACCGGCCGCCGGGCGGCCAGCTTGGCCAGCGCCGGTGCCGGCACGTTCTCGAACTCGGTCGTCACGGCAGCGCTGCACTGGGCCAGCTGCGCCAGCCCGTCCTCGTCGAGGTAATCAGTCTGGATGTGGCGATGGCTCACCAGGCCCGCCGGGCTGGCCGGGTCCGGGTCCAGCACGGCCGTGGAATAGCCCATGCGCTGGGCGGCGTGCACGAACATGCGGCCGAGCTGGCCGCCGCCCATCACGCCCAGCGTGGCGCCTGGAAGGATTGCCGGACCCGTCATGGCGCGGGCGGCAGGCTCATGTTGCGGGCAGCTTCGGTCTGCCGCGCCCGGAAGGCCTCCAGTTGCGCCCGCAGCGCGGGGTTCTCGTTGGCCAGCATGGCGACGGCGAACAGGGCGGCGTTGGCAGCCCCGGCCGTGCCGATGGCGAAGGTGGCGACAGGGATGCCCTTGGGCATCTGGACGATGCTGTGCAGCGAATCCACGCCCTGCAAGTGCTTGCCGGCCACCGGCACGCCCAGCACCGGCACCGTGGTCTTGGCCGCCAGCATGCCCGGCAGGTGGGCGGCCCCGCCCGCGCCGGCAATGATGGCCTTGAGGCCGCGCGCGGCTGCCCCTTGCGCATAAGCGAACATATCGTCGGGCATGCGATGGGCCGAGACCACGCGGGCCTCATGGGCGATGCCGAATTCCTGGAGAATCGCAACTGCGTGCTGCAAGGTATCCCAGTCGCTGCTGGAACCCATCACCACGCCAACCTGTACGGGGGGCATTCGTGCTCCTAAAGGTTGAATTTTAAGGTTTAGCCGGAAATCGCCCCAATGATCGACGTCACGATAGAAAACTTTGAATCCGAGGTCATCGCCGCCTCGATGTCGCAGCCCGTGCTGGTGGACTTCTGGGCCCCCTGGTGCGGACCCTGCAAAGTCATTGGCCCGCTGCTGGAAAAACTCGAGGCCGACTACGCCGGCCGCTTCAAGCTGGTCAAGATCGACTCGGACCAGGAGCAGCAGCTGGCGGGCGCTTTTGGCGTCCGCAGCATCCCGACCTGCATCCTTCTGATGAACGGCCAGCCGGTGGACGGCTTCATGGGCGCCCTGCCCGAAGGAAAGATCCGCGAATTCCTCGACAAGCATGTGCCGCCCGCCGGCGAGGAAGAGCCGGAAGAGGCGATCGAGGAGGAAGAGCCGATCCTGGACGCCGGCGCGCAGCTGGAAAAGCTGCAGCACACGGTCGCCACCGACCCGGCCAACGACGATGCGCGCTTCGACTACGTGAAGGCCCTCCTGCTGGCGGGCCGCAGCGACGACGCCAAGGTGGCGTTCGCGCCGGTGATCGACAAGGCCGCCCAGGTGCGGCGCTTCGATTCGCTGCAGAAATGGATGGACGCCCTGGACTTCGCCGACACGGCGAAACCGGTTGCGGAGTACGACCAGCGCATCGCCGCCAACAAGCGCGACTTCGATGCGCGCTTTGCCAAGGCCCGCCTGCTGATGGCGCAACAGCGCTGGACCGAGGCCATGGACGAACTGCTGGAGATCCTGATGCGCGACAAGGCCTGGAACGAGGACCTGGCGCGCAAGACCTACATCGCCATCCTCGACGTCATCGAGCCGCCCAAGCCCAAGGTGGCCGAAGGCCAGATCCCGCCGGACGATCCGACGGTGGCGACCTACCGGCGCCGCCTCTCCAGCGTTGTGCTGAGTTGACGCGCGAAGTGCGTCATCTGGTGACCATGGTCACCCGCTCGGCGGGAACGTTGAGCTTGAGCTCCACCATCTCGCCGCCGCGCCGCAGCTTCGGGAAACTCACCGACTCCACCGGCACCACGCCGGGCCCGACGGCCGGGACCGGCGCCTTGGCGCCCGGCGAGTCCGGGCCCAGTGCCAACTGCCCATTGCCATCGCAACGTGACAGCAGCGCCGGCGCCGCCAGGCGAACCTGCCGGACACCCGACAATGCCTGCTTGTCGGCGGACGTGACGGCGCGCCCATCCTGCCCCAGCAGTTCGACGCCGGCCAGGCGCGGTGCCCAGCGGGCTTCATCCGATAGACGGCCGGCCAGGATGCAGCTGTTGTCGCCGGCGCCCTGGGCGAACGAGGAAGTGGCGGCGGCAAGCGCGAAGCCGCAGGCCAATGCGATGCGAAGGGATGTCATGCGAGTCTCCGGGTGAGGGGTGTGCCCCAGCATAGCGCCCGGTGGCGGCCGGACGTAAGCCCGGCGCGCAAAAAGAGCAACCGCGTGTTCAGGCCGTCAGGCGCTGCATGGCTTCGCGGTACTTGGCGGCGGTCTTCTCGATCACGTCCTGCGGCAGGCGCGGCGCGGGCGGCGTCTTGTCCCAGGGCTTGCCGTTGATGCGCACCGCCTCCAGCCAGTCGCGCACGAACTGCTTGTCGTAACTGGGCGGGTTGGCGCCGGCGCGATACGCCGCGTCGTAGCCTTCGACCGGCCAGTAGCGCGAGGAGTCCGGCGTCAGCACTTCGTCCATCAGCACCAGCGTGCCGGCGTCGTCCAGGCCGAACTCGAATTTCGTGTCGGCGATGATCATGCCCTTGGCCAGCGCGATCGCGGCGGCTTCCTTGTAGATCGCGATGCTGATGTCGCGGATTTTCGCGGCCAGATCGGCCCCGACCATTTCCACCACCCGCTCGTACGTGATGTTCTCGTCATGCTCGCCCGCGGCCGCCTTGGCGGCGGGCGTGAAGATCGGCTCGGGCAGCTTGCCGGCGTTCTTCAGGCCGGCCGGCAACGCCACGCCGCAGACCGACTGCGTCGCCTGGTACTCCGTCCAGCCGCTGCCGGCCAGGTAGCCGCGCACCACGGCCTCCACTGGAATCGGCTTGAGGCGCTTGACCAGCATGGCGCGGCGCGTGACCTGCGGCACTTCCTGCGGTGCGACCACGCTTTCCGGCGCCTCGCCGGTCAGGTGGTTGGGGCACAGGTGGCCCAGCTTGCCGAACCAGAACAGCGCCATCTGCGTCAGCAATTCGCCCTTGCCCGGGATGGGCTCGCCCATGATCACGTCGAAGGCCGACAGCCGGTCGCTGGCCACCATCAAGATGCGGTCGTTGCCGACGGCGTAGTTGTCGCGCACCTTGCCGCGGGCAAGCAGCGGCAGCGAGGTGAGGGCGGAGGTGTGCAGTGCAGAGGTCATGGGCGGGGGGGTAAAAAGCAAAGGGCCCGTTGCGGCAACGGGCCCTGATTATCGCAAGTGGAGACTTTAGCGGACGACTTGCGCCAGCTCGCCCTTGGCGTACTTGCTCGCCACCACCTGCAGCGTCTCGCCCTTGATCTTGCCGGCCTGGCCTTCGCAGCCGAACTCGATGTAGCGCTGCTTGCAGATCTGCTTGGCCGCTTCACGGGCCGGCTTGAGCCATTCGCGGGCATCGAACTTGTCCGGGTTCTCGGCCAGGAACTTGCGCACCGCGCCGGTCATGGCCAGGCGGATGTCGGTGTCGATGTTGATCTTGCGCACGCCGAACTTGATGGCGTGCTGGATCTCCTCGACCGGCACGCCATAGGTTTCCTTCATGGCGCCGCCGTACTGGCGGATGATCGTCAGGAGCTCTTGCGGCACGCTGGAGCTGCCGTGCATCACCAGGTGGGTGTTGGGGATGCGGCGGTGGATCTCCTTGATGCGGTCGATGGCCAGGATGTCGCCGGTGGGCTTGCGGGTGAACTTGTAGGCGCCGTGGCTGGTGCCGATGGCGATGGCCAGGGCGTCGAGCTGGGTTCGCTTGACGAAATCGGCGGCCTGCTCGGGGTCGGTCAGCAGCTGCTCGCGGGTCATGGTGGCATCGGTGCCGTGGCCGTCTTCCTTGTCGCCCTTCATGGTCTCCAGGCTGCCCAGGCAGCCGAGTTCGCCTTCCACCGTGACGCCCAGCTTGTGGGCCATGTCGACGACCTTGCGCGTCACGTCCACGTTGTAGTCGTAGCTGGCGATGGACTTGCCGTCGGCTTCCAGCGAGCCGTCCATCATCACCGAGGAGAAGCCGAGGTTGATGGCGCCCTTGCAGACGTCGGGGCTCTGGCCGTGGTCCTGGTGCATCACCAGCGGGATTTGCGGATACGCCTCGACGGCGGCCTGGATCAGGTGCTTGATGAAGGATTCGCCCGCGTACTTGCGTGCGCCGGCGCTGGCCTGCAGGATGACGGGGGCGCCGGTTTCCTTGGCCGCTTCCATCACGGCCTGCACCTGTTCGAGGTTGTTGACGTTATAGGCCGGGATGCCATAGCCGTTTACGGCGGCATGGTCCAGCAGTTCGCGCATGGAAACGAGTGGCATGGTGATAGTCCCGATGATTGAAAAAACGGCGGCGCGGCAAGTTGGTAACCGCGTGGTAACTCAGCCGAATTTTACCCGCTGCCCCGGGTCGTGAGGCTGGGCGGCACTAAGGATGAGCAGAGGAGTCGAGGAACGACAGCACCTGCGGCAGTACCGGCGCCAGCCAGTTGAGCGGGCGGGCGACGGCCGCCAGGATCGTGGTGTGGTTCAGGCCGGCGTACAGGCGGTGCTGCACCGGCGCACCCGCGGCGCGCAGGCGCTGCGCCAGCCCGACGGTGCTGCGCTGCGGATTGACGCTGTCGTCCTCGGCCGCGGCAAGCAGCAGCGAGCGCGGGGCCCGGCCCGACGCGTGGGCCAGGGGCTGGGTGTCCGGCAAGGTGTTGGGCCAGCCGAAGGCCACCTGGGCTTCGGGATCGCGGATCGGCAGGAAGTCGTAGGGGCCGGCCAGGCCGATCCAGCCGGCCAGGCGTTGCGGCGCCAGCCCGACCTGGGCCAGCCAGCGGGCATCCAGCGCCAGCATCGCGGCGTTGTAGGCGCCCGCGCTGTGCCCCATGAGATGAATCCGGCGGACGTCGGCCCCCAGTTCGCCGGCATGATCGAAAGCCCACTTGGTTGCCCGCGCGCAATCTTCCAGGAACTGGGGGTAGCGCACCTGCGGACTCAGTCGATAGTCGGCCACCAGGGTCACGACCGCGTGCGCGGCCAGCGCTTCGCCCACGAATCGGTAGTCGGCTCGCTCGCCGCGGGTCCAGCTGCCGCCATAGAAGAAGACCACCAACGGCGGCGACTTGCCACCATTCAACGGCTGGAAAATGTCGAGCTTTTGCCGCGGGTCGGGTCCGTAGGCCACGCCTTCGCGGCCCCGATAGCTGCTGCGCGGCACCAGCGCGTCGAGCAGGCCGGCCGCCGAACAGCCCGCCAGCGGCGCCGCCAGCAGCGCCAGCAAGCTGGCGCGGCGATTCGGGAAGGCGATGCCGGGGCGGTCCACAGCGGCCATACGCGGCTGCCGCGTGGTTGGTTTCAGCCGACCCGGCAGATCTTCAGCATATTGGTGCCGCCCGGGGCGCCCATGGGTTCGCCGCAGGTGATGGCATAGATGTCGCCAGTGGCCACGATGCCTCGCTTCTTGAGGTGGGCCTCGGCCTCGCCCAACGCCCTGTCGCGCTCGGCGCTCTGGTCCATCAGCAGCGGCCTTACGTTGCGGTACAGCGCCATCTTGCGCTGCGTGACCAGCTTGGGCGTGAGTGCGTAGATCGGGATGTGGATGCGGTGCCGGCTCATCCACAGCGGCGTCGAGCCCGAGTCGGTCAGTGCCACGATCGCCTTGCAGCCCAGATGATGCGCGGTAAACAGTGCGCCCATGGCGATGGACTGATCGATGCGGGCAAAGGTCATGCCGGTGAAGTCGGCGTCCAGCTTGACGTCCTCGGCTTTCTCGGCTTCGGAGCAGATGTTGGCCATCTCGACGATGGTCTCCAGCGGGAACTTGCCGGCCGCCGTTTCGGCGCTCAGCATCACCGCGTCGGTGCCGTCCAGCACGGCGTTGGCGACGTCGCTCACCTCGGCGCGGGTCGGCACCGGGTTGGTGATCATGGACTCCATCATCTGGGTTGCCGTGATCACCACCTTGTCGTGCTCACGGGCCATGCGGATCATGCGCTTTTGCAGCGCCGGCACGGCGGCATTGCCCACCTCCACCGCCAAGTCGCCGCGCGCCACCATGATGCCGTCGCTGGCCTTGAGGATGGACTCGAGGTTGGGAATCGCTTCGGCCCGCTCGATCTTGGCGATCAGGCCCGGCTTGTGGCGATACTCCGCGCCCGCCACGTTGCACAGCTGGCGCGCCATCTCCATGTCGGTGGCGTTCTTGGGAAAGCTCACGGCCACATAGTCGGCCTGGAAGCTCATCGCGGTGCGGATGTCCTCCATGTCCTTGGCCGTCAGCGCCGGCGCCGTGAGGCCGCCGCCCTGCTTGTTGATGCCCTTGTTGTTGGACAGCTCGCCGCCCAGCTTGACGGTGGTGCGCACCTGCTCGCCGCGCACCGAATCCACCGTCAGCACGATGAGCCCGTCGTTGAGCAGCAGCAGATCGCCGGGCTTCACGTCGCGCGGCAGTTCCTTGTAGTCCAGGCCCACGCCCTTCAGGTCGCCCGGCTCGGCGCGCGACGCATCCAGCACGAACTTCATGCCGGGCTCGAGGAACACCTTGCCCTCGGCGAACTTGCCGACGCGGATCTTGGGGCCCTGCAGGTCGGCCATGATCGCCACTTCGCGGCCGGCGCGCTGCGCCGCTTCCCGCACCAGGTTGGCCCGGTCGATATGGTCCTGGGCCTTGCCGTGGCTGAAATTCAGCCGCACCACGTTCACGCCGGCGCGGATCATCTGCTCGAGGAGCGCGGGATCGCTGGAGGCGGGGCCGAGGGTGGCAACGATCTTGGTGGCGCGACGGGCCATGGAGTCTCCGGTTCTGTAATTAAGTTTCGGATTCTCGCCGAGAAGCCGTTACATGTCAGGTACGAAAGACAAGGCGCGCGGCAAACGAAGGTAAAAGTGTTTCACCCGTTCGCGCGCTTTTGCAGGATTTCGAAGGCCGGCAGGGTCTTGCCTTCCAGCACTTCCAGGAAGGCGCCGCCGCCGGTCGAGATATAGCTCACGTCCTTCTCGATGCCGTACTTGGCGATGGCGGCCAGCGTGTCGCCGCCGCCGGCGATGCTGAACGCCGAGGATTTCGCGATGGCCCGTGCGATGGTCTCCGTGCCATGGGCGAAAGCGTCGAACTCGAACACGCCGACCGGGCCGTTCCAGACGATGGTGCCGGCCGACATGAGCTGTTCGGCCAACTGGCGCGCGGTCTGCGGACCGATGTCCAGGATCAGGTCGTCGTCCGCGACCTCGGTGGCGGCCTTCACTGTGGCCGGCGCGTCGGCAGCGAAGGTCTTCGCCGTCACCACGTCGGTGGGGATGGGCACCGCGGCGCCGCGCGCCTTCATGGCCTCGATCACGGCCTTGGCTTCGCCCACCAGATCGGCCTCGGCCAGCGACTTGCCGATCTTCAAGCCGGCCGCCAGCATGAAGGTATTGGCGATGCCGCCACCCACGATCAGCTGGTCCACGTTCGCGGACAGCGATTTCAGGATGGTGAGCTTGGTCGAGACCTTGGAGCCCGCCACGATGGCCGCCAGCGGCCGCCTGGGATTGGCCAGTGCCGCGGCTATGGCGTCGATCTCGGCGGCCAGCAAGGGGCCGGCGCAGGCGATCTTGGCGTACTGGGCGATGCCATAGGTGGAGGCCTCGGCCCGATGGGCGGTGCCGAAAGCATCGTGGACGAAGATGTCGCACAGCGCCGCCATCTTCTTCGCCAGCTCGGGGCTGTTCTTCTTTTCGCCCTTGTTGACGCGGCAGTTCTCCAGCAGCACGACCTGGCCCGGCGCGACTTGGACGCCGTCGACCCAGTCGCGCACCAGCGGCACTTCCCGTCCCAGCAGTTCGCCCAGCCGGCTGGCCACCGGCGCCAGCGAATCCTCGGGCTTGAATACGCCCTCGGTCGGACGGCCCAGGTGCGACGTCACCATCACAGCGGCGCCGGCCTCGAGCGCCATGCGGATGCAGGGCACGGAGGCGCGCACCCGGGTGTCTTCGGTGATGTTCCCCGCGTCGTCCTGGGGCACGTTCAGGTCGGCGCGGATGAAGACGCGTTGGCCGGCGGCCTTGCCTTGGGCACAGAGATCGGAAAAGCGCAGGACGTTCATGGCGATATCGCTTCGGACAAATCCTGCGATTCTAAAAGCGCGGGTCGGGGCGAGGTTACCAACCGAGTCCGAGATGCAGGGGCAGGTACACGGCCATGCCGGCCACGATGGTCAGCAGCACGCTGCGCCGCCAGAAGTACGCCAGCGCGCCGGCCGGGGCGGCAAACAGGCGCGCGTCCTGCCAGGTCCCGACCAGCTGGCCGCCCAGCATCACGACCTCGGGCGCGACCACGCCCGCCAAGGCGGCCACCGGCGCGTACTGCAGGGCGCGCTCGGCCCATGGGGGCAGCGTCCAGGGCCGGTCCAGGATGAAGAAGAAGCAGCGAGTGAGCACGGTCATGCCCGCCAGGCCCACGATCACGGCCAGGGTCCACAGGTCGGTACGTCCTGTCATGCCGGATGCTCCGCCGCCAGTGGCATTTTCTTTTCCAGCCAGAAGCTCACGAGCACGGCGAGGGTGATCGCCACCACGATGTTCAGCTTCAGCGGCAGCGCGTAGGCGGCAACCGCGGCTGCGCTCGCGATGAGGGCCGAGAGCAGGCGCAGCGGTGTGTTGGCCAGCGAGCACAGGATGCCGACCAGGCACAGCACGCCGGCGAATCCCAGGCCCCAGGCCGTCGGGATCAGGTTGCCCAGGCCGATGCCGATGACGCTGGCCAGCATCCAGCTACACCAGGTCACGAAATAGTTGCCGGACAGGTAGGCCTCCTGTTCGTGGTGCTCGGCGGCTGTTGCGCCGGGGTGCGGAAAGCGCCGGGTGAAAAGGGCGTAGCTCAAGTCGGCGGTGAGATAGCCGTTGACCAGGCGGCGCCAGCGCGGCAGGTGCATCAGGTAGGGCCTCAGGTGCAGGCTGAACACCACGAAACGCAGGTTCACGCAAAAGCCGGTCGCCAGGATCACCCAGGCCGGCGCGGCCGCGACGATCAGCGGGATCGAGGCGAGCTGGGAACTGCCCGCATAAACCAGGAAGGTCATGGCCAGCGCCTCGGTCACGCTCATGCCCGACTTCACCATGGCCACGCCGGTCATCAGGCCCCAGGCGGCGATGCCGGTGGCCATCGGCGCCATTTCAAGCGCGCCCCGGCGGAACGCCGGGTGGCTGTAGTTGGAGCGGAGGAAGAACACTAGGAAGATGGCGAAACGAACGTCATGCCCGGCTTCATGTCGAAGCCGGGCAGGAAGTCTGCCACAGCCAGCCGTTTCCCGCCTGCGCGCTGCAGCTGCGTCACGCGCAGCAAACCCCGGCCGCAACGCACGTCCACCGCGGCGGGCGAGACCGCGGTGATGACGCCCGCCGGTTCCCGCCCGTCGGCCGGGCCGCTGACGGCCTCGGCGGACCACAGCTTCAGCGTCTCGCCACCCAGAACGCTGCTGGCGCCCGGAAAAGGATCGAAGGCGCGAATGCGCCGGGCGATCACCTCGGCCGGCTGCGACCAGTCGATCGCGGCCTCGGTCTTGTCTATCTTGTGGGCGTAGGTGACGCCCGCCTGTGGCTGCTTGACCGGCCGCAGGCCGCCGCAGGCTGCCAGCTCCAGCGCCTCCACGACCAGGCGGCCACCGAGAACCGCCAGCTTGTCGTGAAGGGCCCCGGTGGTGTCGGATTCCTCGATGGGAACCGGCGCGACCAGCAGCATGTCGCCTGTGTCGAGGCCGGCGTCCATCTGCATGATGGTCACGCCGGTCTCGCGGTCGCCCGCTTCGATCGCCCGATGGATCGGCGCCGCGCCGCGCCAGCGTGGCAGCAGCGAGGCATGGATGTTCAGGCAGCCAAGGCGAGGCGCGTCGAGCACCCATTGCGGCAGGATGAGGCCGTATGCCGCCACCACCATCACGTCGGCCCGCGCTTCGTCGATCACAGCCTTCGCCGCAGCCGCGTCTTCAGGATATTTGCCGTCCAGCCGCAGGCTGCGGGGCTGCGCGACGGGCAGGCCTTGCTCCAGGGCGAACCGCTTGACCGGCGAGGCTTGCAGCTTCATCCCGCGGCCGGCGGGCCGGTCCGGCTGGGTCAGGACCAGGGGGATGACGAAACCCGCAGCGTGCAGGCGCTCGAATGCGACGCGGGCGAAGTCCGGCGTGCCGGCGAAGATGACACGCATCAGTGACGACGATCGTCGGGCGCGTTGACGAACTCCATGCCGGGGTGGGCGCGCTGCACCACGTTGCGCTCGTCCAGGTAGACCCAGTAGAACATGTCGCTATTCTGCAGATCCCTCCAGCGGTAAGTCATGATCGGGCCCCGCCAGCTGACCACTCTGTCGATCCAGGCCGGCCGGCCAAATTCGCGCTCGACGTCGTCACGGGTCCACTTGCCCACTTCGATCCGGTGGAAGTTGTTGTCGGTGAGTACCTGCCGGGACTGCACCACCCGGCCGCTCGCGTCCAGGTCCACCATCCAGGCGTAATGGCCGACGGGTTGCAGCGAGTACTGGAGCCGCTCGCCCGTGGGCAGGCTGACGATGCGCCCCGGCTGCCCCATGCGCTCGATCACGGCCTGGCGCGGCGTGCCGGGCGGGACGTTGGCGCCATTGAAGGGATTGCCGGCGCAGCCGGCCAACAGGATGGCGATCAGTAGCGACAGGATCTTGCGCACGGTGATGTCCTCCGATGGATGGACCTCAGGCCCGGACCGCCTCGCGCCGCGCCTTCAGCATCTTGGTCTTGATGCGATTGCGTTTGAGCGGTGACAGGTACTCCACGAACACCTTGCCCAGCAGATGGTCCATCTCGTGCTGGATGCAAACCGCCAGGATCCCCGTCGCCTCGATCGTGCGGGACTTGCCCTCGGCGTCCAGCGCGGTGGCCTTGATCGCCGCGGACCGCTCCACGCCGTCATAGACGCCCGGCACCGACAGGCAGCCCTCGTCACTGACCTGCTTTTCGGGACTGGCCCAAATGATCTCGGGGTTGATCAGCACCAGCGGCTGGTTGCGCTGCTCGGAGATATCGATGACCACCACCCGCTCGTGCACATCGACCTGGGTCGCTGCAAGGCCGATGCCATCGGCCTCGTACATGGTTTCGAGCATGTCGGCCACAAGATTTTTGATGCGGGCATCCACTGCCTGCACAGGCTTGGCTACCGTATGCAGCTTGGGATCGGGAAAACAGAGAATCGGAAGAAGTGCCATGGAATAAAACCGGCGAAAAAAGGGCTGCGGTGTCGCTATTTTCGCTACTTTTGGCTTTTCCGGCACAGGCTGCACGCCATAAACGTTGCCCAATCAAGGGCTTGAGCGCAGAATTGCCAGTACTTTGTCAAGACTTTCGACTGCCTTGGCCCCTGCCGACGGTCGCAGCCAACAAATGCAAAAACACCGCATGATCCCGACGTTCGCACCCACCTCCCAGGCCCTGGCCGCACTCGCCGTACTGGCCGGGCTGATAGCCACCCCCGCCCTCGCGCAGAACTTCCCCATTACGCCGGGACAACGCTCAACGGCCGAACAGGTAGCTCAGGCGGGCGTGCCGCTGTCGGAACTGGCCCCGAACGCGCCCGAGGAATACACGGTCAAGCGCGGCGATACCCTGTGGGGCATCTCGGGCCTCTTCCTCACCCGGCCCTGGCGCTGGCCGGAGCTGTGGGGCATGAACATGGAAGAAGTGAGCAACCCGCACCGCATCTACCCGGGCCAGCAGCTGGTACTGGAAAAATCGGATGGCCGGGCCAGGCTCAGGATGCGCCAGTTGGCCGACGGCGAGCAGCCCAGCGAAACCATTCGTGTCTCGCCGCGCGCCCGCGTCGAGCTTCTGGCCGACACGGCCCTGCCGACGCTCAAAACGCACCTGATAGAGCCCTTCCTGTCCGAGCCGGTAATCGTCGACGAGCAGGCCCTGCTGAAGGCGCCGCGTATCGTGGCCGCCGGCGACAGCCGCGTGCTGATCACCCGCGGCGACCGGGCCTATGCCCGCGGCGCGGCCGCAACGCCGCTCAAGCAACAGGTAGCAGGCCGCAGCGACGAGTACCGGGTATTTCGCGAGGCCAAGCCTTTGAAAGATCCGCAGACTCGCGCCATCCTGGGCTATGAGGCGCAGTACCTGGGCAAGGCCTCCCTGGTTCGGGACGAAACGATCGAGGCCACGGCGACGGATGGAAAGAAGGGCGCCGTGGTGCCCGCGACCATCGACATTCTGTCGGCCAAGGAAGAAATGCGCGTCGGCGACCGGCTGCTGCCCGTGCCACCGCGCGAGTTCCAGAGCTACGTTCCCCATGCCCCGGCGGGTCCCATGACGGGCACCATCGTTTCGGTGTACGGCGATGCCGTGTCGGTGGCCGGACAGAACCAGGTCGTGGTGATCAACAAGGGCACCGCCGATGGCGTCCAGAATGGCCATGTGCTGGCGATCCTGAAGGATGGCGAGAGGCGCATCGACAAGTCGCAAGCCGGCGAGCGCACCGCAATGAAGCTGCCCGACGAGCGCAACGGCCTGCTGATGGTGTTCCGTCCCTTCGAGAAACTATCCTACGCCCTGATTCTCGAGATCAACGACACGGTCAAGGTTGGCGACCGGGTCGAGAACCCTCGCTAGCCGAAGGCGGCTGAATATGGAGCGCGAGGAACTGGCGGGATGGCTGCGCCTGGTCCTCACCCCGGGACTGGGCAACACCGCGGTACGGCGCCTCTTGGCCGGGTTCGGCTTGCCCGGCAACGTGTTCCGCCAGACCGCTGCGGCGCTCGAGCAGATCGTCTCACCGACGCAGGCACAGGCGCTGTGCGCCGAGCCGGCGCAACTGCAGGCGCTGCTGGAGGCGACCCATGAATGGCTGCAAGGCGCCGAGGGCTCCGTGGGCCGGCGCATCCTCACGCTCGCGGACGCCGACTATCCCGCCTCACTGCTCAACACCGAAGACCCGCCCCTGATGCTGTACCTCATGGGGCAGGTGACAGCGCCCTGGCCTGCCGCCATCGCCGTCGTCGGCAGCCGCAACCCCACGCCCCAGGGGCTGGCCAATGCGCGGCAGTTCTCGCGCTGTTTCGCGCAGGCCGGGCTCACCGTGGTGTCCGGGCTGGCGCTGGGGGTGGACGCGGCGGCGCATGAGGGCGCGCTCGAGGCGGCGCCGCCGGGCGAGCTGGCCACCATCGCCGTGGTGGGCACTGGCCTCGATCGTGTCTATCCGCGCCAACACCTGGAGCTTGCCCATCGCATTGCGCACAACGGTTTGTTCGTGAGCGAATACCCGCTGGGCACGCCGCCGCTGGCGCAGAATTTCCCCAAGCGCAATCGGATCATCGCGGCGCTGAGCCAGGGCACCGTGGTGGTGGAGGCGGCGCTCAAGTCCGGCTCCCTGATCACCGCCCATCAAGCCGCGGAGCAGGGCAAGGATGTTTTTGCGATCCCCGGGTCCATCCATTCGCCGCAGTCACGCGGCTGCCATGCGCTACTCAAGCAGGGCGCCAAGCTGGTCGAAACCGCCCAGGACGTGCTGGAAGAGTTGTCCGTTCCACACCCGGCGCCAAGCGCTGCGCCACTGCCCGAAGAGCCCCGCGCCCGCGAAGATGGCCTCCTTGCGGCGCTGGGGTTCGACCCCGTGAGCCTGGATGCGCTGGTGGCGCGCACCGGCGTCGCAGCATCGCATCTGCAAGCGAAGCTGCTGGAACTCGAACTGCACGGCGACCTGGCCCGCCTTCCCGGCGGCCTGTTCCAACGCGTTGGCACGGGCTGACGCAGACTCGCAACACAACTTCCTTACCTGTTGCCACCGGCCTCTGGGTTCTGGGCTATATTGGGGCATGTTTGAAGTGCTCGTTTTCGTGTACGAACACTACTGGCGCGGCGATGCTTGCCCTGAACTGCAGCAGCTGGGGCGCAGGCTCAGCGCGCACGGGTTCGAGCCCGATGAGATCCACGATGCCCTGGTCTGGCTGGACGGCCTGACCCTTGCCGCCCAAAGCACCTCACTCGACCCAGCCGAATCGCAAGACAGCGCCGTGCATGCGGCCGCAGCCCAGTCGGCCGGCAGCATGCGGGTGTATTCGGTGGCCGAGCAAGACCACCTGGGCGCTCAATGCCTGGGCTTCGTTTCCTTCCTGGAATCTTCGGGTGTGTTGCCCGCCGCCATGCGCGAGATCGTTATCGACCGCGCCATGGCCGCCCCGGGCGATCCGGTGTCGGTGGACGACCTCAAGATCATCGTGCTGATGGTGTACTGGAGCTTCGGCCAGGAGCCGGATGCCCTGGTGCTCGATGAGCTCTGCGACCCGGGCGACGGCCGCTTGGCGCATTGACGTCAGGTGACGCTTGGCGCCGCCCAAGCTCAGCTTAGCAATCTCTCCGGGTTCGCATCGAGCTTGGCCAGTGCATCGCGCGTGGCACGCACCGTGAGCGCTTCCTCTTCCGTCGGCAGCAGCAGGCCGGCCTGCAAATAGGCTGCGAGGCGGCGCGCCTGGATCAGGTAGCTGCGGCCGCCCGGCGCCGCGAAAAGATGCAACTGCTTGCGCTCGCTGCGCCACGCGTATTGAACCTGGGTGACGGCGCCGTTGTGGTCCAGTGCGAACCAGTTGCCCAGCTGCAATTCGGCTGCCCAGCCGAGCATGGCTGCGTTGGGACGGGAACCGCCGTCGGCCACCACCTCGATCATCGAGGCATCGATGCCCAGCATCAGCTCGATGCTCTGCGCATCCAGCGGCAAGTCCGTTTCCGGGTCCTTGGCGACGAAATCTTCCAGGTTGGCCAGCCGCTTGGCCATGGCCTCGATCCGGGCGGGCGAGATGGACTCGGTCTTGGACAGGAAGGCATCGGCCAGCGTGTCGCCGATGACCTTGATGTGCGCCTCCTGTGCCTTGCCCTCGATGCCCACCAGCGTCATACCCTGGCGCAGCCGCTGCAGCAGCTGAGGAAGCTCCTGGATCACCCGGCCGCGCTCATTGCGATTGGGCTTGGCGCTGGCGGCCCAAACCAGGTCGGACGCCGACTTCTTCAGTGCCAGCGTATCCTGGTGCTGCGGGCCATTCTTGACCCCCGCCAGCGCCAGCACCTCCGCCCATACCTTGAACAGGAACTCGCGGATCTCGTCGCGCACCGGCATCTCGGCGAGCATGCTGCGCATCTCGATGGTGTACTGGATCGCCAGCGTTTCCTTTTGCTCCACCTGCTGGGCCACCGTCACCAGCCGCTGCGTCGGGGCTTTCTCCGTGAGGAACCTGGACAGGAACTTCTGGAACTCGTCATAGACCAGCTGGAAAACCCGGCGGCCGGTCTCGGGGTACTGCTCGATCACCTGGACCACCCGCTTGATCTCGATCTCGAGCGTGCTGCCGCCGATCGCGGCGGTGTCGAAACCCATCACGCACGACCCCATGCGGTCGATCAGCTGTCGCGCCGGATGCTCGAGCGAGCCGAAGAACTCCGGCTCGGAAAGCGCCACGCGCAGTACCGGCATTTGCAGCCGGGCGAACCAGACCCGGATGGCCGGCGGTATGCGCTCCTCGGCCAGGATGCTCTGGAACATCAGGGCGACGATCTCGATCGTGGCCTTCTCGTTGGAGGTCTCCGCCTTTTTCTTCAGCTCGCCAGTGCGCCGGCGCAGGTCGCCTGCGGCCTGCTGGACCGCTGCGTCGTCGTAGACCATGCCATCGCCCGCCGCGCCGTGCTGCGTGTCGATGGGCTCGATCTGGGTCACGTGCTGCGAAAAAGCCTCGGCAAGCGCCGGGGATGGGCGGGTGGCGGGGGCATCAAAGCCGGCCACTCGCTCCGTCAGCAGGCGCTTGAGCTGGCCGAGCACGCCGGTGGCGCGCATCCGTGCCCGCGCCAGCGGCGGACTGGATGTCATCAGGCGGGTCTCGTCAGCGACGCCGGGGCCGCGCCCTCGCGGGCCCGAATCCGGCGGGCCTGACTGGCCATTGGGACCTTGCGAGTCCTGCGCACGGCCCTGGCTGCCGCCCGCGCCGCCGCCGGAACCATGCGATCTGGCGCCGCCAGAGGAGCCGCCGTATGAACTGCCGCCGCCACTGCCGCCGCCGCCGCCGGTTTCGTTGCCATCGGGTTGGCTGTCGACGGCGCCGGCATCGGTCTTCTTGCCGCCGGGTGAGGAGACGCCGCGCTTGACCCGGGAGCTCAGGTCGATGTCGCGCATGATCCCCTGGCCGACCAGGAATTCGTTGGTCAGCCGATAAGCCTGGGGCACATGCTCCATGATGCTGCGCTGGACCACGTCCTGGATCAGGGCCCAAGCTTCGGGCGCGAGCCCGGCGCTGCCCCATTGCTCCACCAGCAGCTGCGAAAACGTTTCGGGCCGCAGCACGTCCACCTCGCCAAACTCGTCGCCGCCTTCGAGGTACTGCATCCGCACGCGCAGGTCGTTGAGTTCCCAGGAGGCCTTTTCCTGGATCGCCAGCGCCAGGCGCGATGAAAGAATCTTGCGCTCGACCACTTCGTCGCCAATCAGCTCCAGGCTCGCGGATTGGGGCCTGACGCGAGCCGTGGCGGCGGGAGGCACCAGCGCCTTCCGCCATGCCTTGGTGGTGGCCTGTGCCCAGTCCGCGCCCTTGCGATCAAAGTCCATCATCGCATCGCGGCGGTCCTGCATCTCGCGCGAACTGGCACCGGCCTGGGCCAGTTCCGAAAAGCGGCTGCGGATGGCCTGGACCATCGGTGCGATGCAGGCTTGCGCCTGCGCGACGAACTGCTCACGCGCCTGGCGCGCGATTCGCGCTTTGGCCTCGGGTGACAGTTGGGGTGCGCTCACGAACCTTGCCTCAGACCGTAGCGCCTGCGTTGGGATCGCTGGGGTCTTCGTCCTTCTTGCCCGCGGACTTGACCAGGTCCTCGCGCTTGATGCCCAGCCACATGGCAATGGCGGCGGCGACGAAGACGGAGGAATAGATGCCGAACAGGATGCCGATGGTCAGCGCCAGCGCGAAGTAATACAGCGTCGGGCCGCCGAACAGCAGCATCGACAGCACCATGATCTGGGTCGAACCGTGGGTGATGATGGTGCGGCTGATCGTCGAGGTGATCGCGTTGTCGATGATCTGCACCGTGCTCATCTTGCGGTAGCGCCGGAAGTTCTCGCGGATCCGGTCGAAGATCACCACCGATTCATTCACCGAATAACCCAGCACCGCCAGCACCGCGGCCAGCACCGCCAGCGAGAACTCCCACTGGAAGAAGGCGAAGAAGCCCAGGATGATGATCACATCGTGCAGGTTGGCGATGATCGCCGCCACGGCGAACTTCCACTCGAAGCGGAACGCCAGGTAGATCATGATGCCCGCCACCACCATGGCCAGCGCCTTGAGGCCGTCGGTGGCCAGCTCCTCCCCGACCTGGGGGCCGACGAATTCGGTGCGGCGCAGCGAAACGGCGGGATCGTCGGCCTTCAGCGCGGCCAGCACTTTGTCGCTTTGTTGCGCGGAACTAACGCCTTTCTGGGCCGGCAGGCGGATCAGCACATCGCGGGAGGTGCCGAAATTCTGCACTTGCACGTCGGCAAATCCGAGATTGGAGACCGTGCGCCGGACCTTCTCGACGTCGGCGGCATGCGAATAGCCCACTTCCATCACGGTGCCGCCGGTGAATTCCACCGACAGGTGCAATCCCCGCGTCACCAGGAAAAACACGGCTGCGGCGAACGTCAGGAACGAGATGATGTTGAACACCAGCGCGTTTTCCATGAACGGAATGTCGCGCCGGATCTTGAAGAATTCCATTGTTCTTTTCCCCTACTCGGCTTTGGTTATAGCGCCATCGGCGTCCGGGCGCCATACCGTACCTATCGACACGGTCTTGAGTTTCTTCTTGCGCCCGTACCAGAGGTTGACGAGGCCGCGCGAGAAGAACACCGCGGAGAACATCGAAGTCAGGATGCCGATGCAATGCACCACCGCGAAGCCGCGCACCGGCCCGGAGCCGAATGCCAGCAGCGCCACCCCCGCGATCAGGGTGGTGATGTTCGAATCGAAAATCGTGTTCCAGGCGCGCTCGTAGCCCGCATTGATGGCCGCCTGCGGCGACGCGCCGCTGCGCAACTCCTCGCGGATCCGCTCGTTGATCAGCACGTTGGAGTCGATCGCCATGCCCAGCGCCAGCGCCATGGCGGCCATGCCGGGCAGGGTCAGCGTGGCCTGCAGCATGGACAGCACCGCCACCAGCAGCAGCAGGTTCACGGCCAGGGCCACGCCCGAGAACAGGCCGAACAGCATGTAGTACACCGCCATGAAGGCGCAGATGACCGCGAAGCCCCAGGCGACGCTGTGGAAGCCCTTGGTGATGTTCTCGGCGCCCAGCGTCGGGCCGATCGTGAACTCTTCGATGATTTCCATGGGCGCGGCCAGCGAGCCGGCCCGCAGCAACAGCGCCACGTCGTTGGCTTCCACCGTGGTCATCCGGCCGGAAATCTGCACCCGCCCGCCGCCGATCTCGCTGCGGATCACCGGGGCCGTCACCACCTCGCCCTTGCCCTTTTCGAACAGCAGGATGGCCATGCGCTTGCCCACGTTCTCGCGGGTGATGTCCTTGAAGATGCGGGAGCCCTTGGCGTCCAGGGTCAGGTGAACGGCCGCTTCCTGGGTCTGGTTGTCGAAGCCGGGTTGGGCGTCGGTCAGGTTGTCGCCGGTCAGGATCACCTGTTTCTTGACGATCACCGCCTGGCCGCTGCGCTCGAGATAGCGCTCGGTGCCGAAGGGAACGGGCCCGTTGCCCATCTCGGCGGCCCGGGCTTCGGCGCTCTCGTCCACCATCCGCACTTCCAGGGTGGCGGTGCGGCCCAGGATGTCCTTGGCCTTGGCCGTGTCCTGCACGCCGGGCAGCTGCACGACGATCCGGTCCAGCCCCTGCTGCTGGATCACCGGCTCGGCCACGCCGAGTTCGTTGATCCGGTTGTGCAGGGTCACCATGTTCTGCTTGAGCGCCTGGTCCTGGATGCGGCGGGCCGCCTCGGGCTTGATGGTCGCCGTCAGCTTGTACTCGGTGCCTTCGGGCACCTCCACCGACTGCAGGTCGGGAAACTGGTCCGCCAGCACGGCCTTGGCCGCCTCCAGCGTCGGGGTGTCGCGAAACCGCACCTCGATGGCCTGGCCGTTGCGGTTGATGCCGCCATGCCGGACATTCTTCTCGCGCAGCGTGGTGCGCAGATCACCCGCCAGCGACTCGGCCTTCTTGGTCAACGCGGCCTGCATGTCCACCTGCAGCATGAAGTGCACGCCGCCACGCAGGTCCAGACCCAGGTACATGGGCGCGGCGCGCAGCGCCGACAGCCACTTGGGCGAACCCGACAGCAAGTTCAGGGCGACCACATAGGAAGGGTCGCTGGGGTCGGGAATCAGGGCCTTCTGGATCGCGTCCTTGGCCCTGAGCTGCAGGTCGCCGTTTTCGAGGCGCACCTTGACCGAGTTGTTGTCCCGCGTGATGGCTTCGGCCTTGATGCCGGCCGCGGCCAGCGCCTGCTCGACGCGGGCCTGGGTGGTGCTGTCCACCTTCACGGTGGCCTTGCCGGCCGACACCTGCACTGCGGGCGCCTCGCCGAAGAAATTTGGCAGGGTGTAGATCGCCCCCACCAACAGCGCGATCACGATGATCGCGTACTTCCAGACCGGATAGCGGTTCATAGCATCAAGGTGAGAACACGGGTGCGCCGCACCCGCGTACTTGGATTACTTAAATGTTCCCTTGGGCAGGACTTGCACCACGGCGCTGCGCTGCACCTGGACCTCGACGCCAGGGGCGATTTCCACGCCGATGTAGACGTCGCCCAGTTTCGTCACCTTGCCGAGCACGCCGCCCGCGGTCGCCACTTCGTCGCCCTTGGCCAGCGCCTCGATCATGGAGCGATGCTCTTTCTGGCGCTTCATCTGGGGCCGGATCATCACGAAGTAGAGCACCACAAACATCAGCACCAGCGGCAGCATGCTCATCAGTGAGGACTGCATGTCGCCACCGGCGGCGGTTTGGGCAAAGGCGGAAGAAATGAACACAGTGGCTCCAGGATCGATGGTCTTGACGGAAACGCCCGCGAACAAGCCGGCACGACAATGTGCCGCAGCGGGGAAAGGGTTCGATTGTATGCGGCGCGTCGCCGGGTAATAAGTTGTAACGCGAGCGCCGTCAGCGCTGCAGCCAGCCATTGATTTCATCGACGTTGTCCGCCCTGAAATTCCCCGCCAGCGCCTTCAGGCGAACCCGGGCCACCACATAGTTGAAGCGGGCCTGCGCCAGGTCGCGGCGCGCAGTCCCGGCCTGCTGCTCGGCATTCAGGATGTCCAGGCGCGTGCGGGCGCCCGCCTCGAAGGAGCGGCGGCTCGACAGTGCCAGCTGTTCCGCCGAACGCACCGCCTGCTCCAGCGCCTTCACGCGCAGCACGCCTTCGGTGACGCCGCGAAATTCCTTGTGCACACGAACACCGAGGTCGCGCCGGGTTTCCTCGAGCCGGCCATTCGCGCGGTCGAGCAGGGCCTGGGCCTCCCGCACCTGCGAGTTGACATAACCGCCCTGGAAGATCGGGATGGCGAGCTGCACGCCGATCTGCTTCTGGTAGAAGCGGCTGTCGACGCGCGTCACGATATCGCTGTTGCTGCGCGAGATCTGCGCCACGGCATCCAGGGTCGGGTAATGGCCGGCTTGGGCCTTGTCGATATCGGCCGTGGCAACCTCTACCTGCGCCCTTGCCGCAGCGATCTCCGGGCTGCTGGCCTCGGCCTGCGCGGTCCAGGCATCGATGCTGTCCGGCGCCGGCGGCGCCAGCTGCAGCTTGCCCACGTCGATTGGCGCCACCCGTTCCAGGACCGGCCGGTTGATCAGCACCTGCAACTGCCGGCGGGCCAGGTCGACGTTCTGCCGGGCCTCCAGCTCCTGCGCCAGAGTCAAGTCCAGGCGGGCCTGGGCCTCGTCGATGTCGGTGCGCGTGCCGGCGCCGGCGCCCAGCCCCTTGCGCGCCGCGTCCAGCTGGGCGGTGTACGTTGCTTTCTGCGCGCCTACCAGCAGCAGCTGCTCCTCGGCCAGCAGCGTCTCGAAGTAGGCCTGCGTCACGCGGACCAGCAGGTTCTGCTCGTCGCGCTCCAGCTGGGCATTGCTGCCGGCCACCTGCGCCTGCGCCTGGCGGTACTGCGCGGCCAACTGCTTCCGAAAGAGCGGCTGGCGCAGCGTGAGGGCGTTGTTGCTGCTGGTGTAGTTGTCGTTGGTGGTCGTGCTGCGGCCCAGGGCGTCCGGCCCCGTGGTCTCGAGATCATTCCTGTAGCGGGAAGCGCTGGCTGAAATGTTCGGGAAGAACTGGGCCCGGGCTTGCGGCAGGCGCTCGCGGCCGGCATCGGCCGCCGCACGCGAGGCCCGGATGGTCGCGTCCTGTTCCAGCGCCAGGCGATAGGCCTCGACCAGGTCGAGCGACCAGGCCGGCTGCGCCGCGCACGCCATCGCCACACTGAACGCCGCTGTCGCCGAGAGGAGATGGCCCATGATCATTCTTCCTTCATCGAGGCTGCGATCCGCTTGGTCAACGGGCCCAGCATGTAGATCAGCAATGAACGCTCGCCGGTCTTGAAGATCACTTCGGTGGGCATGCCGGCCTGCATCTGGCGTCTTCCCAGTTTTTTCAATCCGTCGGGCGTCACCGTCACGCGGGCCAGGTAGTAGCTCGTGTTGGTCGCGGGGTCGGTGATCAGGTCGCCGGAGACCGAGAGCACCTTGCCGTCCACCACCAGGACGGGCGAATGGGCGAAGGCGGAAAACCGGATATCCACCGGCAGGCCCGCATGCACGCGGTCGATGAAGTGGGGCTGCACATGGGCTTCGAGCAGCAGCGGTTCGTCGTCGGGAACGATGTCCATCAGCTTCTGGCCCGGCTGGACCACGCCGCCGGGGGTCTGAACCGCGAGGCCCACCACCTGTCCCTTGGCCGGCGCCTTGATGTCCACGCGTCCCAGTTCGTCCTGTTGGGCACGGAATTTCTCCATGTCGCCCTGTGCCTCGCGGCTGACGTCGGCGATCTGCGTCTGGATTTCCTTGCGGTATTCCTGCTGGCGCGCGATAGCGCGCTGGCGCAGCTCGCCGACGGCGCGCCGGGCCCGGATGGTGTTGCCTTGCAGCTCGGCGATCGCGGTGTTCGATTCGGCCACCGCGCGCTCCAGTTCCAGCTGGCGGTTGCGGGGCGCATACCCCTCCTCCACCAGGCCCCGCGTATTCTTCAATTCCTCGCGGAGCAGCGCCAGCTGGCTTCTGCGGCTCCCCAACATTCCCTGGTACGACTGGATCAAGCCCTCCTGCCCCTGGATGGCTTCGTTGAGCGATTGCAGGTCGGCCGCGAGCGCGGCCCGCCGCGAAACCAGCAACTGCTCCTGGGTCGTCATCTGGGCGCGGATCAGGGGGTCCTCGCCACCCGCGACCAGGTCGGGGTGGTAGGCGATGGCGGAGTTGCCCGCCTGTTCCGTGAGCAGCCGGGCCTGCGTGGCCCGGAAGGACAGGTAGCGCTGGCGGGTGGTTTCGAAGTTGGCGCGCGCCACCGCTTCGTCCAGCTTGATCAGCACCTGCCCTTCGGCCACGCGCTGGCCCTCACGCACCAGAACCTCCTTCACGATGCCGCCCGTCAGGTGTTGCACGGCCTTGCGCTTGGTGTCCATCGCCACCAGCGCGGGCGCGGCCACGCCCTCGTCCAGCGGCGCAAATGCCGCCCACAGGAGAAAGCCGCCGAAGCCGACAGCCAGCGCCCACAAGCCGATGCGGCCCGCCCGGCCCGTGTCGGTGTCCAGCGGAATGTCCAGCAGCGCCAATTCAGTTCCGGTTGGCTGGGCCAGTTCGCGATCCAGCGGCTTCATCAATGAAAAATCGGCCATGGGGATAAGCTCCTGAAACGTCGTCGATGTGCGGCTGGGGATCCTTGGCTCAGGCTGGCTGGCGAGCCAGCTCGGAGGGGGAAGGTTGCGCGGCAGCAGTGGTCGGCGGGCGCCGGCCCAGCGTGGCAGCAACCTCGGCGCGCGGACCGCTCGCCACCAGGCGGCCGTCGTTCAAGAGCAGCACCCAGTCGGCCGCGCCTATGAGTCCCGGCCGGTGCGTGATCAGGAAGACGGTCTTGCCCTTGGCCTTGAGCTGGCGCACGGTTCGCGCCAGCGCTGTCTCGCCTGCGTCGTCGAGGTTGGCGTTGGGCTCGTCCAGCACCACCAGGGCGGGATAGCCGTAAACCGCACGCGCCAACGCGATGCGCTGCCGCAGGCCGCCCGACAGCATGCCGCCGGCTTCGCCGATGACGGTGTCATAGCCGTTGGGCAAACGCAGGATGACGTCATGCAGCCCGGCGCAGCGCGCCGCTTCGATCACCTTGGTCGCGTCGATGGCGCTGAATCGCGCGATGTTCTCGGCGATCGTTCCATCGAACAGCTCGACGTCCTGGGGCAGGTACCCCAGATGCGGACCCAGCGCCAAACGGCTCCAGCTGTCGATGGGCGTTCCATCCAGCAGCACCTCGCCGGCGACACCGGGCCAAATGCCCACCATCACCCGGGCCAGCGTCGACTTGCCAGCCCCCGAAGGGCCGAGGATGGCAACCACCGTGCCGGGCGTGATCGAGAAATCGATGTTGTGCAGGATCGGTGCCGCTCGGCCGGACGCCTGCGCCGTCACATTGCGCAGCGTCAACTCACCGCGGGGCGGTGCCGGCGACTGCAAGTCGGCGCGGTCGGGGAACTCGCGCAGCAGCTGTTCCAGCCGCGCGAAAGCGGCGCGCGCGCCGACGAAGCCGCGCCAGCTGCCCACCATCAGGTCGATGGGCGCCAGGGCTCGGCTCATCAGCACGCTGCCGGCGAGCATCCCGCCGACGGTGAGCTGCCCGTCGATCACCAGCAGGGCTCCGGCGCCGAGTGCCAACGATTGCTGGCTGTAGCGGATGAATTTGCTCCAGGCCATCACCCGGTTGCTCACGGCCTGCGCCGACGCGTTGCGGGCCAGGAACAGCCGATGCCGCTCGCGCCAGCGGTGGCGCAGGTTCTCCACCATGCCCATGGCCTCCAGCACTTCCGAGTTGCGCAGCTTGCCCTGCAGGTAGAGATGAAGGTCGCTGGCCGCCTGGCCCGCGGCTTCGGCGGGGGCCACCGTGCGGCGGTGCCCGAACCAGGCCAATCCCGCCTGCAGGATGGCAAAGACGATTGCCAGCGCGCCCAGCAACGGATGCAGCAGGAAGATGACCGCGATGTAGAAGGGCGCCCAGGGGGCGTCGAAGAAGGCAAAGATGCCCTGGCCGGTGATGAATTGCCGCAATTGCAGCAGGTCGCTGAAAGCGCGGGCCGGGCCGGCGCCGGCGCCGGCGAGGCAAGCGCGGAAGCTGGCGTTGAAGACCTTCGTTCCGAGCTGATCGTCCAGCCGCACGCCGGCGCGCACCAGCACGCGCGACCGCGTCCATTCGCAGACACCCATGACTCCCAGCAGGAACAGGCAGATCAGCGAGATCGCCGCCAGCGTCAATTCGTTGTGGCTCACCAGCACGCGGTCGTAGACCTGCAGCATGTAGACCGTGGGCGTGAGCATCAGCAGGTTGGCCACCGCGCTGAACAGGCCCACCATGAGGAACTCGCGCCGGAACGACCACAGCGAGGCCCTCAGGTCGCTGCGCCGGAAGGACGTGGAAGTCATGCAGCGGCCTCCGCGGCCGGTTGCGCCGTGATGCCCGTGGCGGGGCGTTGCTGCAAGCTGGCCGCACGGCCTTTCGCGGCTGCCTGTTCACCGGCTTTTCTCAGCGCCGCCAGGACTTCATCGCGCGGGCCGAACGCCTGTGTCGCCCCGTCCCGCAGCAGCAGGATCTTGTCCACCACGCCGAGCACGCTGGTGCGATGCGTGACCACCACGAAGGTGGTACCGCCGGCCTTGTGCTCGGCGATCGCCGCGGCCAGCGCGGCGTCGCCCACTTCGTCCAGGCTCGAATTCGGTTCGTCGAGCAGCACGAAAACCGGCTTGCCGTACAGCGCGCGGGCCAGCCCGACGCGCTGCCGCTGCCCGCCCGAGAGACGGGCGCCTTCAGTTCCCACTTCGGTTTCATACCCTTCAGGCAAGGCCTGGATGAAGTCATGCAGTCCCACGGAACGCGCCGCCTGCTCCACCTTGGCCTGGTCGATTTCGCCGAAGCGGGCGATGTTTTCCGCCAGCGTTCCATCGAAGAGCTCGACGTCCTGCGGCAGGTAGCCCACGTGCGGCCCGAGCTGGGTCTTGTCCCAAATGTGGGTGTCGGCACCATCCAGCCGGACCTTGCCGCCCACGGAGGGCCAAAGCCCGGCCAGCGCGCGTATCAGCGTGGTCTTGCCCGAAGCGGAGGGGCCGATCACGGCCAGCACTTCCCCGGGTTTGAGCTCGAAACTGACGCCCCTCAGGATAGGAACCTGGGTGCCCGGCGCGGCGGTGATGATGTTCTCCGCCGCCAGGCGGCCGCGCGGCGGGGGCAGCGGCATGCCCTGGGGCCTGGCCGGCAGCGCCGCCAGCAGCTTCTCCAGCCGCTGCTTTGCATCGCGGGCCCCGACCGCCGTGCGCCACTGCGTCACGATTTGCACCAGCGGCTGCAGCACGCGCCCCCCCAGGATCGAGCCCACGATCACCATGGCGGCGCCCCCCTTGAACTCGTTGCGCAGCAGCAGCCACGCGCCCAGTCCCAGCAGCAGCGACCCCATCACGACCTGCAGCACCTTCGAGATGGTCAGGTACAGGCCGGCACGCTCGGACGCGAATGCCTGGAGGGCCAGGAATTCGCGCTGCTTGCGAATCCAGCGCCGGTGGATGTCGCCCAGCATGCCCATGGCCTGGATCACCTGTGCATTGCGCACCGAGCCGTCGGCATACTGCTGCGCCGCCAGGGCGCTGCGATTGGCCGCCGACAGCGGCGGCTGGGTGCTGCGCTCGTTCAGCCAGGCGATCGAGGTCTGCACGATTGCACCCACCAAAGCCGCCCAGCCCAGGACGGGGCTGATCGCGAACATCAGCACCAGGAACACCAGCGAGACCGGCGTTTCCATCACGGCGCGGAGCAAGGGCGAGGGCAGGAAGTCGCGCAGCATCCGCAGGTCGTTGAGCGGTTGGGTCGGCGCGCCGCCCATGCGTTTGAGGCTGGCTTCGAAAGTGGCCGAGAAAACCCGGTCGCTCAATCTCCGGTCCAGCTCCAGGCCCGCTCGATGCATGAGTTCCGAATGGGCCCACTCGAGGGTTTCCATGACGACGTAGGCGCCGAGCACCAGCAAGGTGAGCATCAGCAGCGTGAAGGGGTTGCGGCTGCTGACGACGCGGTCGTACAACTCCAGCATGTACCAGCTGGGCATCAGCACCAGCAGGCCCGCGACCAGCGTGAACCAGGCGCAGCGCACGAAGTAGGGGCGCAGCGAATCGAAGGCCCTTCGCAATTCGGTGGCGGGACGCAGAACAGCCCTGAGGTCAGGTTCCATGCGGGTTCTCCATCACCATGTATTCGGGCAGCGCCGCCGGCCCGGGGGTTTGGCGAACGGCTGCCTCGTCGCCCGCCTCCGAAAAGACGAAGGCCAGTTCGAAACGGCCGGCCGTGGTGGAAGAAAGCACGACTTCCCGCAGCTTCTTGTCGTGGAAGGCCGCCTCGTCCTGCGGCTTCAGTCCCAGCTCGAAGCGAATCCGCCCGTCCAGCGTGTACATGGAGAGCTGGCCCGACTTGAGGCTCAGGGTGTGCCGGTCGAAATACACCGGACAACGCTCGTTGAAGCGCAGCAGGGGCAGCGGCCGGTCGCCCAGCTTGGCAAGGTTGAATGGACTCTGCGGATTCTGGAACAGCAGGCGGCAATGGCGCGACACCGAATAGATCGCGTTGCACACCATCTGCGATCCCATCTGGGGGAACTGCTCGCGCAGCGGCTGGTACGCCATGTGATGCAGGGCAACGCGGTTCCACACCCGGGTCTTTTGCACCAGCGGAGCCAGGGCATTGCAGGTCTGCGCAAAGGCTGACTGCAGTTGCTGCAGCTTCACCGCCTGCTCAGGCGAAGTGTTCAGCGGTATGCGCAGCGAAATATTCATATAGGAACATTGATAGTTGTTCCTATATGAAAAGTCAAAAAAGAATGCGGTTGCGCTGCGCTACCTCAGCGATGCGAACGCCTCAGCCGACGCGGGCAACTTTGGTGGCCGCCTGCGTGTGGGGCCATTGGCTCATCAAGCGCTCCCACTGCAGGCGCGCAGCGGCCAGGTTGCGCTCCTTGACGTGGCCGAAGCCCTTGATCTGCTCGGGAATGCGGGCGATCTCCACGGCCAATGCATGGTTGCCGGCGTTGAGCGATCCCAACACCTGCTCGACGCTCGCGCGGTACTCGCCGATGAGCGCGCGTTCGGTGCGACGCTCTTCGGTCCGGCCAAAAATGTCCAGCGCCGTGCCGCGCAGGCCCTTGAGCTTGGCCAGCACACGAAAGCCGATCAGCATCGCGGGCCCGAACTTGCTCTTCTGCAGTTCGCCCTTCTCGTTGCGCTTGGCAATGATGGGGGGCGCCAGATGGAAGTTGACCTTGTAGTCGCCTTCGAACATGGCGGCGATCTTTTCCTGGAAGCCAGTTTCGGCGTGCAGCCGGGCGACCTCGTACTCGTCCTTGTACGCCATCAGCTTGAACAGGTAGCGGGCCACCGACTCGGTCAGCGCGCTCTTGCCCAGCGGGATTTCAGCGAGGCGCACCTTGTCGACGAACTGCTTGTAGCGGTCGGCATAGGCCTCGTTCTGGTAGGCGGTGAGGAATTCGACGCGGCGGGCGACGATGCTGTCCAGCGTTTCGCGCTTCTTGAACTCGATCACCTGGGCCGATGCCAGCAGCTTTTCCACCGAGGCCCAGTCGTGCGCCGCGCGGCGGCCCCACTCGAACGCGGCCTTGTTGTTGTCCACGGCCACGCCGTTGAGTTCGATGGCGCGCATCAGCGACTCGCGGCCCAGCGGGATCCAGCCCTTTTGCCAGGCATAGCCCAGCATCATCGGGTTGGTGTAGATGCTGTCCCCCATGAGCTTGGTGGAAGCCACGTCGGCGTTGAAAGCCGACACGCCCGCCGGACCCACGGCGTGGACGATCTCGGCGGCGCAGGCATCGGACGGATTGGCCCAGCTGGCGTTCGTGACGAACGCCGCCGTCGGCGTGCCGTGCGAGTTCAAGGCCACATGGGTGCGGCCCTCGCGCATGCGCAGCACCGTCTCCTTGCCGGCGGCGACGATGGGGTCGCAGCCGATCACGAGGTCGGCACCGGCCATGCTGACCCGCGTGGTGCGGATGTCCTCGGCACGTTCGCCGATCAGCACATGGCTCCAGGTGGCGCCGCCTTTTTGCGCCAGGCCCGCGGCGTCCTGGGTGACGATGCCCTTGCCCTCGATGTGCCCGGCCATGCCCAGCAGCTGGCCGATGGTGATGACGCCGGTGCCGCCGACGCCCGCCACCACGATGCCGAAGGCGCCGTTGATGGCCGGCAACCGCGGCTCGGGCAACTCGCCCAGCTCGAACGGCGACACCGCTTTTTCCTTGGACTTCTTCTTCAGCTGGCCGCCCTCGACGGTGACGAAGCTCGGGCAAAAGCCCTTCAGGCAGCTGGTGTCCTTGTTGCAGGTGCTCTGGTTGATCACGCGCTTGCGGCCGAACTCGGTTTCGAGCGGCTCGACCGACAGGCAATTGCTCTTGACGCTGCAGTCGCCGCAGCCTTCGCACACCAGGTCGTTGATGACCACGCGCACGGCCGGATCGACCAGGGTGCCGCGCTTGCGCCGACGGCGCTTCTCGGTCGCGCAGGTCTGGTCGTAGATGATGGCCGTGGTGCCTTTGATCTCGCGGAACTCGCGCTGGATGCGATCGAGCTCGTCGCGGTGATGAACTTCCACGCCCTGCGGCAGCTTGGCCACCGTGTACTTCTCCGGCTCGTCGGTGACGATCACCTCGCGGGTCACGCCCTCGGCCATCAGGCTGTGCGCGATCTGGATCACCGAATGGCCTTCGGGACGCTCGCCGACCTGCTGGCCACCCGTCATGGCGACGGCGTCGTTGTAGAGGACCTTGTAGGTGATGTTGACACCCGCCGCGATGGACTGGCGGATCGCCAGCAAGCCGCTGTGGAAGTAGGTGCCGTCGCCCAGGTTGGCGAACACATGCTGTTCGGTGGTGAACGGCTGCTGGCCGACCCAGGGCACGCCCTCGCCGCCCATCTGGGTGAAGCCGACGGTGGCCCGGTCCATCCAGGTCGCCATGAAATGGCAGCCGATGCCGGCCATCGCGCGCGAACCTTCCGGCACGACGGTGGAGGTGTTGTGCGGGCAGCCCGAGCAGAACCAGGGCGCGCGGTCGGCCTTGACCTCCAGCACCTGCATGGAGCGCTCCTTGGCTTCCAGGATCGCCAATTGCGCGTCGATGCGCGCGCCCAGGTCGCCGTCCACGCCCATCTTCTTCAGGCGCTGCGCAATCGCGCGGGCGATCAGGGCCGGCGACAGGTCGGCATTGGCGCGCAGCAGCGTATTGGCCGTGGGATTGGGATGCGACCATTCGCCGCCGGACATGTCGCCCTCGACCTCGTTGAACTTGCCGATGACGTTGGGCCGCACGTCGGGACGCCAGTTGTAGAGCTCTTCCTTCACCTGGTATTCGATGACCTGGCGCTTTTCCTCGACGACCAGGATCTCGCGCAGGCCCTTGGCGAATTCGCGCGTGCCCTGCGCCTCCAGCGGCCAGACCACACCGACCTTGTGCAGGCGGATGCCGAGCCGGCGGCAGGTTTCGTCGTCCAGCCCGAGGTCCATCAGGGCCTGGCGCGTGTCGTTGTAGGCCTTGCCGCTGGCGATCAGGCCGAAGCGGTCGTTCGGCCCTTCGATGGCGTTGTAGTTGAGGCGATTGGCGCGGATATACGCCAACGCCGCGTACCACTTGTAGTCGAACAGGCGCGCTTCCTGGTCCAGCGCATGGTCCGGCCAGCGGATATGCACGCCACCGGGCGGCATCTGGAAGTCGGTGGGAATCCGGACCTCCACGCGCTCGGGATCGATCATGGCCGTGGCGCTGGACTCGACGATTTCCTGGATGGTCTTCATGCCGGCCCAGACGCCGGAGTAGCGGCTCAGAGCGAAGGCGTGGATGCCCAGGTCGAGGATCTCCTGCACGCTGGCCGGAAAGAACACCGGCAGGCCGCAGGCCTTGAAGATGTGGTCGCTCTGGTGCGCGGCGGTGGAACTCTTGGCGACATGGTCGTCACCCGCCACCGCGATCACGCCGCCCCAGGGCGTGGTGCCCGCGAGATTGGCGTGCTTGAAGACGTCGGAAGTGCGATCAACACCCGGGCCCTTGCCGTACCAGATGCCGAACACGCCGTCGAACTTGTGGGTCTCGGGCGCCGTGAAGCCCAGTTGCTGGGTACCCCACAGCGCAGTGGCCGCCAGTTCCTCGTTCACGCCGGGTTGAAACACGATGTTCTGGGCCTTGAGGTACTTCTCGGCTTTCCACAGCGCCTGGTCATAACCGCCCAACGGCGAGCCGCGGTAACCGCTGATGAAGCCCGCCGTGTTCTTGCCGACCTGCGCATCGCGCAGCCGCTGCAGCATGGGCAGCTTGACCAGGGCCTGCACCCCGCTCATGAAGGCCCGTCCGTAGTCGAGCGAATATTTGTCGTCGAGCGTGACGGTCTCGAGGGCCTTGCGGATGTGTTCGGGTAGGGGTGCGTTCATGGACGTCTTGTCTCCTTGGGAGTGCAAAGTGTATGCCCGCAGCCCGGATATGTCTTTGCGTTCTATGCCCGAATAGCGGCCTTCCGAGAAAGATCCTTGCTCTAAAATCGACTTTATGGAAACGCTCGACAAGTTTGACATCCAAATACTCAACGAGCTGCAGGCCGACGCCCGGCTGACCAACGCGGAGCTGGCCCAGCGCGTCGGCCTGTCGGCGGCGCCGTGCTGGCGGCGCGTGCGCGCGCTGGAAGAGGCCGGCTTCATCAAGGGCTACCACGCGGAGATCGACCGCCACAAGATCGGGCTGGGCGTGTTGGCCTTCGTGCGTCTGGACGCCAACCGCAACACCGGCGAGCTGACGCGCGAGATGGAAGAGGCGATCCGCAAGATTCCCGAGATCGTTTCCTGCCACTACATCAGCGGGGCCGGCACCTTCGAGCTGCAGGTGGTCTCGCGCGACCTCGACACCTTCTCGCAGTTCGCGCGCAAGGTGCTGATCAACCTGCCCAACGTGAAGGACTTGCACACCAGTTTTTCGCTGGGCGAGGTGAAGGCCAGCAGCAGCCTGCCGCTGTCGCACCTGGGAACGCGGATCAAGTAAGCCGCTCAATCCTTCACGCAGTTCACCACCAGCTGGGGCGCCAGATAGCGCAGTACGGCTTCGCGGCCGCCCGCGCCCAGGCCGAATTCCGCGCGCAGACGCGGATTGCTGTAGACGGTCTGCTGCGGCGTCATGCCACCGGCATCGCGCAGCAACACGTCGTTCCCGCGCGCCCCGGCGTCGATCACGGCGGAGTCGTCCATGAAGCGCACGCTGAATTCGAGGTTCTGGTCGCAGCGATAACGCTGCAGGCCGGCGGCAGGGGACGCGGAAAGCGCAGGCGCCGCAGCCGGGGCGGAAGGCAAGGCCGGGGCGGGCGGCGCCGATACGCAGCCCAACAACGAGCCTGTGGCCAGCAGGCCGAGTGCGAGAAATTTCATGCCCGCCATTGTGGGGCGCGGCCCGCCTTCTGTGTGGCTTGCCTACTGTTGGGTCACTTCGGCCACAGCACCCACAGCCGCAGCGGCTGCTTGAGCCGGCCCGCCACCTCGCCCGCCTCGGCGCCCCAGCCTGTGAAATAGTCCGCCCGCACCGCCCCGACGATGGCGCCGCCCGTGTCCTGGGCCAGCACCAGCCGTTGCAAGTTCACCGCAGGCCCGCTGGAGGCCAGCCATACGGGGGTGCCGTAGGGGATGCTGTCCTTGTCCACGGCGATCGAGCGGCCCGGGGTGAGCGGCACGCCCTGGGCGCCGCGCGGGCCGAAGCCCGCGTCCATATCGGACAGGGACTCTTCGCGGAAGAACACCGTGCGCGGATTGCTCCACAGCATCTCGTTGACTCGCTGCGGGTTCTGCGCGGCCCAGGCCTTGATGCCGGGCCAGGAGGCGTCGCGGATGGCCCCCTGCTGCAACAGCCAGCTGCCGACGCTGCGGTAAGGCTGCTCGTTGGTGGCGGCAAAGGCCAACCGGACCAGCCGCTGGCTGCCGTCCGGCTCGGCGATGCGCACGCGCCCGGAGCCCTGGATCTGCAATACCAAGGCGTCCAGCGGGTCGGCCAGCCAGGCGATCTCGCGCCCGCGCAAGGCCGCCCGGGCTTCCGGCAAGGTGTCGATTTCCTGCCGCGTGTACCAGGGCCTGCGCCCGGCGAGGTTGCCCGGCGGCCGGTACAGCGGCACGTTGTGGGTGGCGGTCGCCACGCGGCTGGCGTCGAGCAGGGGCTCGTAGTAGCCCGTCAGGAGACCCTCGGCGGGGCCTTGCAGCGGCTCCACGCGATAGGGCTGCAACCGCCGCACCATCCAGGCGCGCTGCTCAGCGGGCGTACCTATCGACAGCCGCCGCACTTCCGGGCACAGGGCGGAGAACGCCGGCCCCGGCCGCTCGCAGCTCTTGAGCCAGGCATTCCAGGCCTCATGCAGCGTGTCCTCGGCAAAGCCCGGCAGTTCGCTCCAGCGCACCGGCTGCCAGCGGCTCTTGCCCTGGACGATGGCGGGGGGAAGCGGCGTTGCATCGGCCGGCAACGGCACCGGCAGCGCGGAAACCGGGGGCCGCACTTCATCGGCCGGCGGCAGCGGCACACTGCCACAGGCTGCCAGCATTCCTACAATAGCCAGGCAAAGGAAACGGCTCATGCTCCTGATTCTGCTTGAAGCGCTGCTGGCGTTGGTGCTGCTGGTGCTGATTGTCTGGTGGACGATGTTTTCCGGGCGCAAAAAAGGCGAGCCGGTGCGGGAAGATCCCGAAAAGTAAACTGCCGCGGGAAGCTACAGGCTGCGCAGCACGTTGACCAGTTCCACGGCCGACTTCACTTCCATCTTGTCGAACACGCGTGCCCGGTGCACCTCCACCGTGCGCACGCTGATATCGAGCTGATCGGCGATCAGCTTGTTGGGCAATCCCTCGACCACCAGCCGCATCACGTCGCGTTCGCGCTCGGTCAGTTCGGCCATGCGCATTTGCAGCAGCTTCTGTTCGCGCCGGGCCGCCAGCACCCGATCCGATTGCCTGATCGCCTGCTCGATCCGGTCGACCAGTGCATTGTCGGAAAACGGCTTCTCGCAAAAATCGAAAGCGCCGCGCTTGACCATATCGACCGCGGTCGGCACGTCGGCGTGGCCGGTCAGGAAAATCACGGGCATCACTTCCACCAGCCCGCGCTGCACCAGTTTGTCGAACAGGGCCAGGCCGCTCACACCGGGCATGCGCACATCCAGCAGCAGGCAGCAAGGCTGCGTGGGCGAAAAGCCGCTCGCCAGCATGGCGTCGAACTCCTCGCCGCCCGCGTAGCCCTCGCTGAGCAAATGACGTGAACGCAGCAGCCAGGCCAGGGCCTCGCGCACGCTGGCATCGTCGTCGACGATAAAGACGGTGGCATTCAGAGTGGGTTGCATGTCGCGGGATCCACCGGCAGGGTGAACCTGAAAATAGTACCTTGCGGCCGATTGGGCTCGAATCCGAGGAATCCCCCATGCTGCTCCACGACGGTGCGGCACAGCGAAAGGCCCAGGCCCATGCCTTCCGACTTGGTGGTGAAGAAGGGGGTGAAGAGCTGCTGCTTCACGGCCTCGGCGATGCCCGGGCCCACATCGGTCACCGAGAACTCGATCCAGCCCTTGCCCGCTTGCCGCGCCTCGATCACCAGCGAGGGATCCGCGACGCCGGCCTGGTCCATGGCCTGCATGGCATTGCGCGCGAGATTGAGCAGCACCTGTTCGACCATGGTCCGGTCGCATAGCGCGGGGGGCAGGGCCCTTTTCACCCGCGTATCGACCCGCACGCCGAGCTTGCGCGCCTGCAGGCTGACCAGGGGCATGATGGCGTCCAGCAAGGCCTGCGCGCCGACCGGCTCGCGCTCCTTGTCGCGCCGGCGCACGAAGTCATGGACGCTCTTGATCACCCTGCCGGCCCGCTCCGCCTGTTCGGCGATGCGCCGCATGGCGACCTCGATGTCGGGCAGCGCGCCCGGCGCCGCGGGCGACTTCAGCAGGTTCATCGAACCGGTGGCATAGCTGGAGATCGCGGCCAGCGGCTGGTTCAGCTCATGGCTCAATAGCGATGCCATTTCGCCGACCGTGGCGAGCCGCGCGGTGGCCTGCAGCCGCTCCTGGCTGGCGCGCGAAAGCTCTTCCACGCGGCGCTGCTCGCTGATGTCCAGGAAGGCGCTCATCCATCCGGTCTGCAGGCCGTCGTGGTTGATGAGGGGTGCTTCGATGATCAGCACCGGAAAGCGCGAGCCGTCCTTGCGCATGAACACCGACTCGTAGCCTTCGCGCGGCGGCGCGTGTTGGCCCGACAGGCGGATCTCCTGGCGCTTCTGGTATTCGTCGGCCAGCTCGGGCGGCCAATAGGGCGCGGGTGTGGCATGCCCCAGCAGTTCCTCGGGCGTGAAGCCCACCATGTCGCAGAACGCGGGATTCACGTAGGTGATGCGGCCCTGCAGGTCCCGCGCGCGCAGGCCGGTGACCAGTGAATCCTCCATCGCCTTGCGAAACGCCAGCGCATCGGCAAGGTCTTCTTCGGCGCGCAAGCGCCTGCGCGCGTCGCGCCCGAGCAGCACCAGCACCAGCACCAGCGCGATCGACATGGCGGTGACCAGTGCCGTCAGCACATTGGGGAACAGGTCGGGCGCGGCGCGCCAGCTGTCCATGCGCAGCACCATGGTGTTGCCGGGCAGATCGAGCAGCTGCTGCGACGTGAACACCCGGGTGCCGCGACGCGCCGCGCCATGCATGGCCAGCCGGGTGCCGTCCGCTTCGGTGAACGAGACTTCCTGGCTGCGCGTCAGCTGCGGGCCGATCATCCCGGCCAGTATTTCGCCGAGCGAGTAGGTGGCCACCACATAGCCGGTGAGCTGGCCGGCCGTCACCTGCGGCAGGCACAGCTCCATCACTTCCAGGCCCAGGCCATCCAGCTGCGGCAGGAAATAGCTGCCGGAATAGGCCGGCCCGCTGACCCGGCGCCCGTTGGCGCAGGCCAGAGCGACATCGCCCTGGGCGTTGCCCCGGCCCAGGCGCGCGAACACGGGCGCGCGAAAGGGTGTATCGACGACGGCCAGGGTGTCGAGATGGCTGTCGCGCCATTCGATGCGCATCCACTCGCGGTGCTCGCGCAGCAGCACACCCGCCTGTTCGCGCCAGGACGCGGGCGTGGGATGGCCTGATTGCAGGGCCTGCAGGCTTTGCACGTTGCGCGTGAGGGCCGAGCGGACATCGCTCAGCGCATCGGCCGTATCCCGTTCCAGCTTGCTCTGGACCTGGCTGGCTTCATAGCGCCCGGCCAGCCAGACCAGGGTGACGAGCAAGGCCGCGACCAGCGCGACCAGCAAGGCCCAGAGCGACCAGCGCAGGCGGGCCGAAACGCGGCGCGGGCCGAACACGGTCGCTGCGGGCGCCAGCGCGCTCATAACACCCGGTGTTCCAGCGCGGGCAGCTGCAGGCGCAGCTGCGCCTGGCGCGCGGGGTCCAGCTCCGCGGTCAGGACACCCGGTCCCTCGCTCTGCTGCGCCAGCACCACACCCCAGGGATCGACCACCATGCTGTGGCCCCAGGTGCGCCGGCCGTTCTCGTGCACGCCGCCCTGGGCCGGCGCGATCACGTAGGCCAGGTTCTCCACCGCGCGGGCGCGCAGCAACAGTTCCCAATGCGCCTGCCCGGTCACATAGGTGAATGCGCTGGGCACCAGCAGCACGTCGGCCTTCAGGCTTCGGTACAGCTCGGGGAACCGCAGGTCGTAGCAAACGCTCATGCCGATGCGCCAGTTGTGCCCGCTGCGGTCCGGCAAGTCGAACGTGACGGGTTCGGCCCCACACTCGATGACCCGTGACTCGTCGTAGCGCTCGCGCCCGTTGTCGAACTTGAACAGGTGGATCTTGTCGTAGCGGGCCACCCGCTCGCCCGCCGGCGAAAAGACCATGCTGGTGTTGCGCACGTGGGCATCGTCGCCCGCGACCAGCGGCAAGGTGCCGCCGACGATCCACAGCCCAAGCTCGCGCGCGGTCTGCGCCAGGAAGCGCTGGACGGCGCCGTCGCCGAAGCTCTCGCGCGCCGCGAGCTTGTCGCTGTCGCGGTGGCCCATGAGGCAGAAATATTCGGGCAGCACCGCCAGCTGCGCGCCGGCCTGGGCGGCCTGCGCCAGCAGATCGCGGGCTTGAACCAGGTTCGCCTCCAGCGAAACGCCCGACACCATCTGGATTGCGGCAACTTTCATGGGCAGGGTCCTAATTGGTTCCGCCGACCCGCTGGGTATCCGACGTGGCATCGGTGCGGCTCTCGGGCACGGGCTTGCGGTTGACGCGTGTCACGCGCGGGTCGGTCCAGGTGCCATCGATATGGAACTCCTGGGTCGCCGCGCGGATCAGCGGCTGGCGCAGGAACATCTGCGCGAGGAAGGTGCCCACGCCGATGGCCGGATTGATCACAGTGGCGACCAGCGACGCGGTGCCTGCGTTGATTTCCGGCACCACCACCACTTTCAGGTCCTGCGTTTCCTTGGCGATGTCGGCCCGGCCCTCCATCAGCACCGCCGCGTTGACGCCCTTCATCTGCAGGTTGTTGGTGGCGGCTATGCCGTCCTCGATGGTGACGTCGCCGCGCACGAAATCGAAAGCGAAGCCATCGCTGAAGACATCGCGAAAGTCCAGCGCCAACCGCCTCGGCAGCGATTGCAGGCTCAGCACGCCCAGCAGCTTGGCCAGCCCCGGATCGGCCTTGAGGAATTGCCCGGCCTCGACATTCACGTAGAAGGCCCCGTCCATCGACGGGTAGTTCAGCGACAGCGGCGAGCCCAGCCAGGCCACCTGTCCTTCCATGCGGCCCTTGCCACGCCGCACGACGTCTTTCATGCCGAAGCGCGCCAGCAACTGCCCCGAGTCGGCGATGTCGAGCCGGAACTTCATGGCGGTGCGGCGCCGCTCGCCGGCCGGGCGCGGTCCCAGCCGCGGCCCGCCGGGAGCCGCCGCCTGCGCGCCCACGGCGGCCCAGTTCCCGGTGGCGCTGAATGCGGCCTCAGGCATGGTGAGGTTGAGCTTGTTCAGGCGCCATTCGCGGATGCCGCCTTCGCGCGCCACCGTGCCCGCGCCCCGGTTGACCGCGTCGATCTCCAGCCGTCCCAGCTTCTTGCCGCGCAGCTCGAAGTCATCCACGACGATGTCGAGTGCCGGCAGGCTGTCGGGCTGTTGCTCCAGCAGCGTTTCGACCTCCTTGGCCGCGGACGCGGCGATCGACAGCCGCGCGAGCCGGGCATGCAGCCGGCCGGCGCCTGCGCCGGTGGGCTGGCGGTATTCCAGATACCCGTTGAGTTCATCGGCATCGACGTTGGCCCGCCAGACCTGGCCATCGCGCGAACCACCGACCACCACGTTGCGCAGCACCCGGCCCTCCAGGGTCAGCTCCTTGGCGCGCACCGCCATGACCGTGGGCAAATAACCCATCGCAGCGCTGCTCGCGGCGGCGGAAGCGGGCGAAGGAGCAACCGGCGCGGCGGAAGCCGGAGCCTGCCCCGCGGCGTGGCCCAGCACGGCCTCCCAGGCATCTAGGTTGACGTTGGCCAGGTTGATGTTGGCCATGACGCCGTGCTCGGGCAGCGGCGCCGACTCGCCCGCCGCCAGCCCGACGGCGATGCCGCCACGGATCACGCGCGGTTCCGCACCGGACAGGTCGCGCACGTAGACCACCGACGCGAGCCGGCCGATTTCGAGCGTGAGCTGGTCCTGCAGATGCGTTGTGCTGGCGGCCAGCGACTCCCGCACCAGCGTGTTCTCAAAGCGCACCGGCAGCACCGTGTCGGCCGCCTTGGCCAGCGGCGCCGGCAGGTTCAGCGCCAGCCCTTGCAGGTTGGCGCTCACGGCGACCTCCGGCGTTCCGCGCCGGAAACTCAGGTTGACGTTGTAGGCCGCGCCGCCGCTCGCATCCTTGGCCATGCGGGAGAGAAAGCCCAGCTCTTTGGCTTGGCGCAGGCCTTCCGCCGTGGCCGTGCCCTGGGCCCGGATCAGGACGGTGGCCTCGGAACTGCCGGCCGGGCCGGCACTGACCGCACGGCTGCCGCCTTCCACCCGCACGTCGCCGCCCAGTGCCCGGGCCTGGGTGCCGACCAGGCTGAAGCCGCGCTCGGTGAAATTTACGGCGCCGCGCGAGCGGGACAACAAAGGACTGTCCGGGGTGATGCGGATGTCGTTGCCGGCCAACGTGACGCTGCCCTGCAGCTTTGACTTGTCGAGGTTGGCGACCGGGAGCTCCAGTTTCAGCCGCACGTCGGCGTTGCCGCTGCCGCTGGCCTTGGCAAGCGCGTGGCCGGTCATCGCGGAAAGCGGCGAGCCACTGACGACGCCCAGTGCCTCGGCCAGCGGCCCGCGCACCTCGCCCGTGACCGCCACCGTGGTGGTCTGGAAATCGGCGATCTGCGCCTCGGTCTTGACCTGCAGGTGCGGCGCCCCGGCGAAGTGGCCGGCCGCCTTTTTCACCTGCATGCCGTTGCGCTCGAAGACCAGCTCGCCGGACAGCTGGGTCAGCGCCGGCCAGCTCACGGTTCCCTTGGTCACGCTGGGGGGGACGAACGCATAGGTCACGTCCCGCACGTCGGCCGTGATGCGGAAGTCGCCTTGCCGCGGATTCTTGAAAGGGAAGTGGCGCAAGTCGCCCTTGACCCGGAACCTGGCGCCCGTGGCCGTGCCTTGCACCACCGACTCGCGCACATACTGGCGCGCCGCCTTGGACACCCCCAGCGGCAGGTAGCGATGCACCCGTGCCCCGTCGGCGCGGCTGATGCCCGCCTGCAAATCCAGCACACCCGGAAAGCGTGCCGAGGCGTCGCCGGTGCGCCAGCCGATCTGCCCCTCGCCTTGGGCGTCGGCATTGCTGAACTTGAGATTGGCGACCGAGGCCGAGATATCCTCGCCGTTGACCTGCCATTGCAGGTCGGCCGAAAGCTCGTCGAACGGAATCACCGGCTCCTCGAATACCGCAGGCACATCCACCGCGCCGTTGTGCAGCCGCACCCGGCCCTTGCCGCCGGCCTGGGTGAAATCGAAGTCCACCGTCGCTCCGCGAACACCGGGCGTGCCGGCTTGCGCGGCGATCTCCAGGCCCACGGCCCGCCCGCGGGCCTCGTACTTGTTCATTGCATCGAGCGGTCCCTGCCACTTGGCATTCAAGGTTTCCACCAGCCCCTTGGGCGCATACGCGGCCAGCGCCTGGTGCGTCGCACTGCCCAGCGGCAGCCGGGTGGCGATCTGGCTCAGGGCGAACAGGTCCAGTTTGTCGGCTCGCAGCTCTCCCTGCGCCGCCTTGCCGTCCCCGCCCTGCGTCCAGTGCAGGAATATGTTGCCGCCAGGCCAGCGCTGGCCCTCACGGGTCTGGAACTGCAGGCCCTGGGTTTGCACTTCGAAGCCGCTGTCCAGGCGCTTGCCCCCCAACCGCCCGGAGATGGATTGCAGGGCCAGGGGAGCGAGCCGCGGTCCCAGCGTGGTACTCACATCGGCCAGCACGATGTCGGCAGCGCCCCCGGTCAGCTGGCCGCGTGAAATATCCGCCCAGGCCCGCACGGCCCCGTGCCCTTCGTTGACTTCCACGCCAAAATTCGCGTAGCGCCGCAGCTGCGAAACGTCGACCCTGGAGAAGTCCCCGTGCAACTGCCCCTCCCATCCCTGCCAATTGCCATGGCGGTTGGACAGCAGGGGCTGGCGAAACAGGCCGCGCAGGCTGAATCGCTCGCCCCAGGCCGCGGGCGGGGTGGCGTCCAGACGCAGGGCATGGCGCCTCGCACCGTTGCGCGCCACGAAATCAACCTGCTCCAGCGCGAGCGGCGGCGCACCGCGCATCTCGTCGGTCCAGCGCACGGTGCCGTTACGGATGACGAACTCGGTCTGGCTGAAGAACCAGTCGGCGGCGCGCCCTTCGTTGTCGCTGCTGCGCGAAAAGTCCAGGCCGCCGACGAAGAGCTTGCCGTCGGCGGCGCGCCGGATGTCGAGCTCGGGCCTATCGATGTAAAGCTGTTCGAAGCCCAGGTTCCACAGCGAGCGGGGCGTCAACGCCGCCAGCACGCGGGGCAAGCGCAAGGCTTCCCGCCCCTGCGGGTCCAGCAGGACCACGTCGATGAGCTCGAAGGATGGCATCAGGCCCTCGTTCTGCGCCTTGATGCTGCCTATGCGCACAGGTACCCCCAGGACGCGCCCGGCTTCGATTTCCAGGTCGGGGCGAAGCTCACCGATTCGGGGCACAATCCAGCCATGGAGCGCTCCCCAGGCCAGCACCAGCACCAGCCAGCCGGTCAGAAGCAGCCACATCAACGTTCGCGCGAAGGCTGCATAGACCTTCAACGAACGTGACGGGGACGGAGGCGAGTCGTTCATGAAAACTTGGATGTGTCAGGAATTATGACCCCCGACGGTGGCTTGGGTTCGCAGCAAGGCGGCGCCTCGTTGTCAGACAACGGCGCGTTGGCGTCGCTGGACGACACGGTCCCCGAAAAGGCGCCACTGTCTTCCCACTCGAGGTTCGCCCAGCGGCTGCGCCGCCGCTATGCCGGCGAGCTGGCCTTGCTGCCGCCAGGCACCCCCACCCGCGAAACGATGGCGGACGCCTACGATGTGCTGCGCAGCCGCGGCCACGACACCGGCACCGCACTTCGCATCCTGCGCCAGCTGGTCATGGAGCGGCTGATCTCGCTCGATTGCGACCAGCAGGCGCCCCTGGGCCTGGTGACCTGCGCCGTGACCGAACTGGCCGAGTTCGCCCTGGACGTTGCCTGCGTGCAGGCAACGTCGGACCTCGACGTCCAGTTTGGCGCGCCCATCGCGCCCGGGGGCACGCGCGCCGAGCTGTGGGTGGTGGGCATGGGCAAACTAGGTGCGCGCGAACTCAACGTTTCCAGCGACATCGACCTGGTCTACATCTATGACGAGGACGGCGAAACCGCGGGTGTGGAGGGCGGGCGGGCCCGCATCTCCAACCACGAGTATTTCGACAAGGCCGTCAAGATCATCTTCGGCCTGATCGGCGACACCACCGAGCATGGGTTCGTCTTCCGCGTGGACCTGGCCCTGCGGCCCAACGGCAACTCGGGACCGCCCGCGGTGTCGCTGGGAGCGCTGGAAGAGTACTTCCAGGTGCAGGGACGCGAGTGGGAACGCTTCGCCTGGCTCAAGAGCCGGGTGGTGGCGCCCCGAAGCTGCATCGAGAGCGGATCGGCCCAGGCCCTGCGCACCGCGGTGCTGCCGTTCGTGTTCCGGCGCTACCTCGATTACAGCGTATTCGACTCGCTGCGCGTGTTGCACAAGCAGATTCGCGAGCACGCGGCCAAGCGCAGCGCCGGCCGTCCCGAACGCGCCAACGACGTCAAGCTCTCGCGCGGCGGCATCCGCGAAATCGAATTCACCGTGCAGCTGCTGCAAGTGGTGCGCGGCGGCCAGTTCCCCGAACTGCGCACCCGCCCGACCCTGCAGGCCCTGCAGCGGGTGGCCGCGGCGGGCCTGATGTCGCAGGCGACCGCCGACGCCATGGCCCGCGCCTACGAGTTCCTGCGCCGGGTCGAGCACCGCATCCAGTACCTGGACGACCAGCAGACCCATGTGCTCATGGGCTGCGACCACGATCTGGGCTGGATCGCCCAAACCATGGGCTATGCCGACTGCTGCCCCTTCCTGCATGAACTGGACACGCACCGCGAGCTGGTGGCGCAGGAGTTCGATACCTTGCTGGGCGGAGCGGGCAGCGGCGACTGCAAGGCCTGCGTCGGCCCCAGGGGCGCCAAAGCACCGCCGCCGGACCTCGAGACGCTGCTGGAGCAGCTGCCGCCGCAGCTGCGCGAACGTGTCGCTCTGTGGCGTGGGCTGCCGCGCGTGATGGCGCTGCGCGACGATGCGCGCGCCCGGCTTTCGCGGCTGCTGGCGCGCACTGTGCAGTGGCTGGAGCAGGGCGTGGTGACCGAAGAGGCCGCCGTGCGCATGGCCGACTGGATCGAGCCGCTGCTGCGCCGCGAAAGCTACCTGGCCTTGCTGGTCGAGCGGCCGGGCGTGCACGAGAGGCTGTTGCGCCTGCTGGGTGCGGCGCGCTGGCCGGCCCGCTACCTGCTGCGGCACCCCGGCGTGATCGACGAGCTGGCCAGCGACCAGCTTTTGTCGGAGCGCTTTTCAGCCCAAGACTTCGAGAGCGAACTGGAACACCGGCGCCGCTCGCTGCAGATCACCGGCGAGGACGACGACGAGGCCCTCTTGAACCTGCTGCGCCGGGCACATCATGCGGAAGTGTTCCGTACGCTGGCGCGGGACATCGAGGGCCGGCTGACGGTGGAGCAGGTGGCCGACGAGCTGAGCGCACTGGCCGACTCCGTGCTGCGGGTGACGGCCGGCTGGTGCTGGCAGCGGCTGAAGAACCGCCACCGCGAAACGCCGCAATTCGCCATCATCGGCTACGGCAAACTCGGCGGCAAGGAGCTGGGTTATGGCAGCGACCTCGACATCGTCTTCGTGTTCGAGGACGACGACGAACGGGCCCCGGAGGCCTACGCCGCCTTCGTTCGCAAGTTGATCAACTGGCTGACCACCAAGACCGCCGAAAGCGACCTGTTCGAGATCGACACGGCCCTGCGGCCCAACGGCAGCTCGGGCCTCCTCATCACCACCTTCGAGGCCTACGCCAATTACCAGCAGCGGCGCGGCAGCAACACCGCGTGGACCTGGGAGCACCAGGCCATGACGCGCGCGCGCTTCGTTTTGGGCGGCGAGGATTTGTCGCGGCGCTTCGACGACGTGCGCCGCGCCGTCATCACGGCACCGCGCGACGTCGCGGCGCTGCGCGCGGAGATCATCGCGATGCGCGAGAAGGTCTGCTCCGCGCATCCGATCAAGGCCGGCCGCTTCGACGTCAAGCACAGCCCGGGCGGCATGGTCGATGCCGAATTCGCCGTGCAATTCCTGGTGCTGTCGCAGGCCGCCAGCCATCCCGAATTGATCCCCAATGTGGGCAATATCGCCTTGCTGCAGCGGGCCGAGGCGGCGCGGCTGCTTCCGCCCGGCGTGGGCGAAGCCGCGGCGCGCGCCTATCGCGAGCTGCGGCGGGTGCAGCACAAGGCCCGGCTGAACGAGGAGCCGACGCAGTTGCCGCCCGAGGCTCTCGCTGCCGAACGGCAGGCCGTGCTCGCGCTGTGGCAGTCGGTCTTCTCCTGACGCATCGAGCCGGCCGTTTCACACGGTAACCCGCGCAAGGCAGTTGTCCTGCGGCAATGGTAGGCTTGCGGGCTGCATCCCGCGGCAAGGCCGCAAAAAGGCCATGAAGAAACTCCGACTCATCACTGCAGTCGCTGCGGCGCTCTGGCTCGCCGGCTGCGCCGGCACCGGCCCCTCCGGCTCGACGGCCGCGGCGGTACCGGCCCAGTGGTACGCCCCGGTGGCGCACAACGGGACGCTCGGCGACCTCGCCTCATGGTGGCAGCAGTTCGACGATCCCTTGCTGGTCGAACTGATTGAAGCGGCGCAAACGGCCAGCCCCACCGTGGCATCGGCCGCTGCGCGCATCCGCCAGGCCCGCGCGACCCGCGTTGCGGCGGGCGCAGCCCTGCTGCCTTCGCTGGACGCGGTCGGATCGGCAGCACGCGGCAACAGCCAGCCACCGGTACCGCTGGCCACCACCGTGCAGGTGGGCCTGCAGTCCGCCTGGGAGATCGACCTGTTCGGCGCCAACCGGCAGGCGGCTCAGGCCGCCCAGGACCGGCTCGACGGGGCGCAGGCCGGCTGGCACGAGGCGCGGGTCTCGGTCGCCGCGGAAACAGCGAACAGCTATGTCAGCCTGCGCACCTGCGAGCGCCAGCTGGTGGTGGCCGACAACGATGTCAAGTCGCGCGTCGAAACCGCACGCTTGTCCGAACTGAGCGCCCAGGCCGGATTCACCGCGCCGGCCGTCGCCGCGCTGGCGCGGGCGAGCGCCGCCGAGGGCTCGGCGCGAGCCACGCAGCAGCGCGCGGCGTGCGATGCCCTGGTCAAAGCGCTGGTCGCACTCAGTGCCCTGCCCGAGCCGCAGCTGCGGCAGAAGCTGGCCGTGGCCTGGGCCGAGCCTTCGCAAGCCACGCTCTTGACGGTGCATTCAGTGCCGGCGCAGGTGTTGGCGCAGCGCCCCGACGTGTTCCAGGCCGAGCGCGAGGTCGCCGCGGCCAGCGCCGATGTCGGCAGCGCCCGGGCGCAGCGGTTCCCGCGGCTGTCACTGTCCGGTTCGATCGCGGCGGGCAGTGTCCGTACCGGCGGCGTCAGCACCGACCTGCAGACCTGGTCGATCGGGCCGCTGGCGCTCACGCTGCCGATCTTCGACGGTGGCCGCCGCGCTGCCAATGCCGACGCCGCGCAAGCCCGCTACGAAGAGGCCGCCGCGCTGTACGCGGCGCGAGTGCGGCAGGCCGTGCGCGAGGTCGAGGAAGCCCTGGTGAACCTGGAAAGCGCCCGGCTGCGCGGCGAGGACGCCCGGGTGGCGGCCGAGGGCTATCGGATTTCGTTCTCGGCGACCGAGGCGCGCTATCGCAGCGGCCTGGCCAGCCTGGTCGAGCTGGAGGACGCGCGGCGCACGGCGCTGGCGGCGGAGACCGCGCTGGTCGGCCTGCAGCGGGAACGCGTGGCGGCCTGGATCGCCTTGTACCGGGCGCTGGGCGGCGGGTGGGCGCGCCCCGACGCCACCGCGGCCACCACCGCGTTCCGGCCCTGAACTGCGACAGGCAAAAACATGAAAAAAATAAATCTCAGACCGGCCGCGGTCACTGCCATCGCGGTGGCGGGCCTTGCCGCCGCGATCGGCCTGTATTCGATGATGGGCTCCAGCGCCGCCGAACAAGAGAAGCCGCTGGTGCGGCCCGCGCTCACCGTTACTGCGGTGGCGCCGCGCCAGGTCAGCATGCCGGTCAAGCTGGCCGCCAACGGCAACATCGCGGCCTGGCAGGAAGCCATCGTGGGCGCCGAGGCCGCGGGCCTGCGCTTGACCCAGGTGCACGTGGGCGTGGGCGATAGCGTGCGCAAGGGCCAGGTGCTGGCCACACTGGGGGGCGACACGCTGCGGGCCGAAGTGGCGCAGTCGCGCGCCAGCCTGGCCGAAGCGGAAGCTGCCGCCGCCGACGCGGCGAACAACGCCCAGCGCGCCCGCACTTTGCAGGGCACGGGCGCGCTCAGCGCATCACAGATCAACCAGTACCTCACCGCCGAAAAGACCGCGCAGGCGCGGGTGGAGGCGGCGCGCGCATTGGTGCAGGCGCAGCAGGTGCGGCTGACCCAGGCCCAGGTGTATGCGCCCGACAGCGGCATCATTTCCGCGCGCACGGCCACGGTGGGTGCCGTGGTGGGCAATGGCGCCGAGCTGTTCCGCCTGATCCGGCAAGGCCGGCTGGAGTGGCGCGCCGAGGTGACTTCCGCCGAACTGGGGCGCATCACGACCGGCACGACGGCCCAGGTCACGGCCGCCAGCGGCGCGCGGCTGGCGGGGCGGGTGCGGATGATAGGTCCGACCGTCGACCCGCAGACCCGCTCGGCCCTGGTTTACGTGGACCTCGCCCCCTTGCCCGGGACGGCTGCGAGTGCGCGTGCCGGGATGTTCGCGCGTGGCGAGTTCGATCTGGGCTCCACCCCCGCCGTCACGGTGCCGCAGGCGGCGGTGGTGGTGCGCGATGGTTTCAGCTACGTGTATCGCATCAACCCCGATTCGCGGGTGAGCCAGGTCAAGGTGCAGACCGGCCGGCTGATGGGGGACCAGCTGGAGATCGTCAGCGGACTGGCCGCCGACGCCCGCGTGGTGGCGGCCGGCGCGGGGTTCCTCAACGACGGCGACATGGTGAGGCTGGTCGAGCCGCCGCCGGCCGTGGCCGCGTCCGGCGCCAAGCGCTAACGGGAGCGCCATCACATGATGAACGTTTCCTCCTGGTCGATCCGCAATCCGATCCCGGCCGTGATGCTGTTCGTGCTGCTCACGTTCGCCGGCTTCCTGTCCTTCAGCGCCATGAAGGTGCAGAACTTTCCCGACATCGACCTGCCGACGGTCAGCGTCAGCGCGTCGCTGCCGGGCGCGGCGCCGGCCCAGCTGGAAACCGACGTGGCGCGCAAGATCGAGAACGCCATCGCCACCTTGCAGGGCCTCAAGCACATCTACACCAAGGTGCAGGACGGCGCCGTCACCATCACCGCGGAATTCCGGCTGGAGAAGCCGGTGCAGGAGGCCGTCGACGATGTCCGCTCGGCCGTCTCGCGGGTGCGCGGCGAATTGCCCGGCGACGTGCGCGACCCCATCGTCACCAAGATGGACCTGGCCAGCCAGCCGGTGCTGGCCTTCACCGTGTATTCGGCGCGCATGGACGAAGAGGCCCTGTCCTGGTTCGTCGACAACGACATCTCGCGCAAGTTGCTGGCCGTGCGCGGCGTCGGCGCCGTCAATCGGGTCGGCGGCGTGACCCGCGAGATCCGGGTTGCGCTGGACCCGGCACGCCTGCAGGCCCTGGGCGCGACGGCGGCCGAAATCTCCCGGCAGCTGCGCCAGGTGCAGACCGAGAGCGCGGGCGGCCGAACCGACATAGGCGGCAGCGAGCAGCCGGTGCGCACCCTGGCCACCGTCCAGACGGCGGCGCAGATCGCGTCCCTGGAACTGGCGCTGACCGACGGCCGCCGCATCCGGCTGGACCAGGTGGCCACGGTGAGCGACACGGTGGCCGAGCCGCGCGCCGCCGCCCTGCTCAACGGCAAGCCGGTGGTCGGTTTCGAGGTGTCGCGCAGCCGCGGCGAGAGCGAGGTCGCCGTCGGCGCGGCGGTGCAACAGGCCCTGGCCGACCTCAAGGCGCAGCGCCCGGACGTCGAGCTGGTGCAGGCCTTCGACTTCGTCACGCCGGTGGAAGAGGAATACCACGGCTCGCTGCACCTGCTGTACGAAGGCGCCATCCTGGCGGTGCTGGTGGTCTGGCTGTTCCTGCGCGACTGGCGCGCGACCTTCGTCTCGGCCATCGCCTTGCCGATGTCAGTGATCCCCGCCTTCACCGGCATGTACCTGCTGGGCTTCTCGGTCAACGTCGTCACGCTGCTGGCGTTGTCGCTGGTGGTCGGCATCCTGGTCGACGACGCCATCGTGGAGGTGGAAAACATAGTGCGCCACCTGCGCATGGGCAAGACGCCCTACCAGGCCGCGATGGAAGCGGCCGACGAGATCGGCCTGGCCGTGATCGCGACCACCTTCACGCTGATCGCCGTGTTCCTGCCCACCGCCTTCATGAGCGGCATCGCCGGCAAGTTCTTCAAGCAGTTCGGCTGGACTGCCTCGCTCGCGGTGTTCGCATCGCTCGTGGTGGCGCGGGTGCTGACGCCGATGATGGCCGCCTACATGCTCAAGCCCATCGTCACCGGCGAGGCCAAGGATGCGCGCTGGATGCAGATCTACATGCGCTGCGTCAACTGGAGCATGCGGCATCGCCTCGCGACCTTCATCCTGTCGGCGCTGTTCTTCTTCGGCTCGGTGGCGCTGATCCCACTGCTGCCCACCGGCTTCATTCCGCCGGACGACAACTCGCAGACCCAGGTGTACCTGGAACTGCCGCCGGGCGCCACGCTGGAGCAGACCAAGGCCACGGCCGAACAGGCGCGCCTGATGATCGCCAAGGTCGAGCATGTGAAAAGCGTCTACACCACCATCGGCGGCGGCAGCGCCGGCACCGATCCGTTCGCGCCCTCGGGTGCGGCCGAGGCGCGCAAGGCCACGCTCACCATCCTGCTGACCGACCGGGGCGACCGGCCGCGCAAGCAGGGGATAGAGAACAGGATCCGCACGGCGCTGGAGCCCTTGCCGGGCGTGCGCAGCAAGGTCGGCCTGGGCGGCTCGGGCGAGAAATACATCCTGGTGCTCACGGGTGAAGATCCGCAGGCCCTGGGAACGGCGGCACTGGCCGTGGAGAAGGACCTGCGGACCATTCCCGGCCTGGGCAGCGTCGCATCCACTGCCAGCCTGATCCGACCCGAGATCGCGGTGCGCCCGGACTTCGCCAAGGCGGCCGACCTGGGCGTCACCAGCACCGCCATTGCCGAGACCTTGCGCATCGCCACCGCCGGCGACTACGACATCGCCCTGCCCAAGCTGAACCTGTCGCAGCGGCAGGTCCCCATCGTGGTCAAGCTCGAACAAGACGCGCGCAAGGACCTGAGCCTGCTGGAGCGCCTGGCGGTGCCCGGCACGCGCGGGCCCGTGATGCTGGGCCAGGTGGCCACGCTGGAGATGACCGGCGGGCCGGCCGTGATCGACCGCTACGACCGCTCGCGCAACGTCAATTTCGAGATCGAGCTGTCGGGCCTGCCGCTGGGCGACGTGGCGGCCGCGGTGCAGCAGTTGCCGGCGGTGAAGAACCTGCCGCCGGGCGTCAAGGTGATCGAGGTGGGCGACGCCGAAGTGATGGGCGAACTGTTCGCGAGCTTCGGCCTGGCCATGCTCACCGGCGTGCTGTGCATCTACATCGTGCTGGTGCTGCTGTTCAAGGACTTCCTGCATCCCGTCACCATCCTGGCCGCGCTGCCGCTGTCGCTGGGTGGCGCCTTCGTCGGCTTGCTGATCGCGCAGAAGAGTTTCTCCATGCCCTCGCTGATCGGCCTGATCATGCTGATGGGAATCGCGACCAAGAACTCCATCCTGCTGGTGGAGTACGCCATCGTCGCGCGCAGGGACCACGGCCTGAGCCGCTTCGACGCGCTGCTGGATGCCTGCCACAAGCGCGCCCGCCCCATCATCATGACGACGATCGCCATGGGCGCGGGCATGCTGCCCATCGCCGTCGGCATCGGCACCGCCGATCCTAGCTTCCGCTCGCCCATGTCGATCGCCGTGATCGGCGGGCTCATCACCTCCACCGTCCTGAGCCTGCTGGTGGTGCCGGTGGTTTTCACCTACATGGACGACCTGGAGCATTTCATCCGGCGCATGGCCCGCAAGCTGCGCGGGATGCCTGCCAAGCCCAAGGGCGAGGCCGCTTGAGAGCCTGGCTGGGCGTCTGCGCCCTGCTCGCGGGCGGCAGTGCGGCCGTGGCGTTGGTGTCGGGGGTCGGCGCTGGGGAGCGGTCGCTGGCCGCCCATCCGCTGGCCTGGGACGCGGCGGGCTGGATGCTGCGGCCCTGGACGCTCTGGACCTCGGCCTGGGTTCATACGTCGGCAGGCAGCCTGGGCGGCAACCTGCTGGCGGTGGCCGCCCTCGCCGTGCTCGGCTCGGCGCTGGGCGCCGGGCGGGCGGCGGCGATCGCGCTGCTGGCGGCCTGGCCGCTGGGAGCCGTCAGCTTGCTGGCATGGCCGCAAATCGCCAGTTATGGCGGCCTGGGTGGGCCCATCCACGCCGCGGCTGCGGTGCTGGGCATGTACATGGCCACCCGGGCGGAGTACAAGGCGCTGTCGCCGCTGCTGTTCGCCGCGCTGGGACTGAAACTGCTGGCGGAGCGGGCCTGGTTCCAGCCGGTGGCGTTCGATCCGAGCTGGGGCGCCAACCTGGTGTACGGGGCGCACCTGACGGGAACGCTGTGGGGCGCCGCGTGCGGAGCGCTGGCGCAGCGCTTTCAGGCGTTGCTGCGGATGCGGCGAACCAGCTCGGTGGTCGAATAGCCTTCGACGAAGGGGATGGCCAGGGCCTTGCCACCGTAGCCCTCGACCAGCGCCGTTTCCGCCAGCTTGCGCATGTCGTAGTCGCCGCCCTTGCACAGCACGGCCGGCCTGAGTTCATCGATCAGCGCCAGCGGCGTGTCCTCGTCGAACCAGGTGACCAGGCTGACGCTTTCCAAGGCCGCCATCAGCACGGCGCGGTCCTGCTCGTTGTTCAACGGACGGTCCGGGCCCTTGCCCAGGCGCCTCGCCGACGCATCGGTGTTGAGCGCCACCACCAGGCTGGCGCCCAGCTCGCGCGCCTGTGCCAGATAGACGGCATGGCCGCGATGCAGGACGTCGAACACGCCGTTGGTGAAGACCACGGGCTGCGGCAGCGCGGCGACCCGCTGCGCGGCGTCAGCGCGCGCAGCGATCTTCTCGAGAAACCGGGGTGTCACGCCGCCTTGGGCGCCGGACCGGCCTGGTTGCCGCTCTGGGCCAGCACCGCCGCCACTTCCTTGCGGTAGCGGTTGAGTTCCTGCACGCTCTTGAAGCTGCGGTCCATCAGCAGGCTCATGTTGTGCAGGATGCGATCGATCACCTTGTTTTCCCACACGGCGTCGAAGTTGATCTGCTTGTCCAGCCAGTGCTCGAGCCACTCGGGGTTGGGCAGGCGCGACTGGATGGTGTCGCGCGGGAACAGGTTCTTGTTGACGTGCAGGTTGGTGGGGTGCAGGGCCTGGGCCGTGCGCCGGGCGCTGGCCATCAGCACGCCGACCTTCGTGAATGCGGCCTTGGCTTCGTTGCCGAAATTGTTGATGGCACGCTTCATGTAACGCAGGTAGGCGCCGCCATGGCGGGCCTCGTCTTGCGACAGCGTGGTGTAGATATGCTTGATGACGGGTTCGGTGTGCCACTCGCTGGCCCGGCGGTACCAGTGGTTCAGGCGGATCTCGCCGCAAAAATGCAGCATCAGGGTTTCCAGGGCCGGGGCCGGCTCGAACTCGAAGCGCACTTCGTGCAGTTCTTTTTCGGTGGGGGCGAGTTCCGGACGGAAGCGCTTGAGGTATTCCATGAGCACCAGTGAGTGCTTCTGCTCCTCGAAGAACCAGATCGACATGAAGGCCGAGAAATCGCTGTCGTCCTTGTTATCACGCAGAAACATCTCGGTGGCGGGCAAGGCCGACCACTCGGTGATGGCGTTCATCTTGATCGTCTGGGCCTGCTCGTCCGACAGTTTTGACGCGTCAAATGAGGCCCAGGGAATGTCCTTGTCCATGTCCCAACGGACGGATTCGAGTTGTTTGAACAGTTCGGGGTAGAGCATTTGGGGCTTTCTTGGTCGCCCCATTTTACGCGGCTGCGTGAAAAAGCCTTGACAAACCGGCCTCGTTGCCCTTTTGTGCAAAACAAAACATCAAATACGGGGCAGGCGCGGTTCACAAAAATTTACCTCGCAACGGCCCACAGGGCTGGAACCGGGCGCCTGCGCCCCCACTCTATCTGGCACAAGGCGGGGCATCCCAAGCCTGAAGAATTTGGTTATTGCTGCGAAGCCTTCCGGGAGTAGTTGAGCCCGGATGCAATCCTGGAGCGACTCTTCTCCTCCTCCCTCCCTCCCTCCTTCGTTTCGGGGCGCTTCGCAGCATCTTTATTCATGGGGCCGCACTGCACGTTGTTACGTGCGGCCAGGACTTACGCAGGTTTGGTGTCGGCGAAGCTCTGGCGCTGCGAGAGCTTTTCATGCAGTTTCGCGAGGTTGGGGTAGCTGCCGCGCCAATCGATCTCGCCGAAGCGGAAGTCCACGTAACCCAATGCGCAGCCCACGGCGATGTCGGCCAGGCTGAGGTAGATGCCGGCGCAAAAGGGCTTTTCGCCCAGGCCCTGGCTCATGGCCTTGAGGCTGGCATGCACTTTGGACAGCTGGCGGTCAATCCAGGCCTGGCTGCGTTGCGCTTTGTTGCGTCCGGACCAGTTTGCTTCCAAGCGGGCCAGGATGGAAGCATCCAGCACCCCATCGGCCAGCGCTTCCCAGGTCTTGACCTCGGCGCGTTCACGGCCCATCGCCGGAATCAGCTTGCCCACCGGAGACAGGGTATCCAGGTATTCGACGATGACGCGTGAATCGAACAGGGCTTCACCGCCTTCCATGACCAGGCAGGGCACCTTGCCCAGCGGATTGGATTGGGCGATGGTGCTTTCGGGCGACCACACATCCTCGGTCACGAACTGGTAGTCCAACTTTTTTTCGGCCATGACGATGCGCACCTTGCGCACGTAGGGGCTGGCGGTGGATCCGATCAGTTTCATGGGGTGGCTCTCTTCGGGGATGTTCGAGTTATCGCGTGGCTTTCATTTTAGCCAGCGCCTGTTGCCCGCTTCGCTCTGCCGGGAGCCGCCCGCGAAACCGGCAGGTTTTGTCGCAAGTGCACGACAGCGCCGCGCACCAGGACGGCGCACAGCCCCCGCCTACAATTGTAGGATGACCCCTTCCACGATTTCCGCGTTGTCGCCGCTGGACGGCCGTTACGCGGCCCGCCTGGCGCCGCTGCGCCCGCTCATGAGTGAGCAAGGCTATATGCACAAGCGCGTGCAGGTCGAGATCTGCTGGTTCATCGCCTTGAGCGACGCCGGTTTTTCCGAGTTCAAGCCGCTCAGCCCCGGTGCCCGCACCTATCTTTTGGGGCTGGTGAAGAATTTCTCCGAAGCCGACGCCATGGCCATCAAGGAGATCGAGAAGACCACCAACCACGACGTGAAGGCCGTGGAGTACTGGGTCAAGTCGAAATTCGAGGCCCGGCCCGAGCTGAAGGCCGCCAGCGAGTTCGTGCATTTCGCCTGCACCAGCGAGGACATCAACAACACCAGCCACGCGCTCCAGCTCAAGGGCGGGCGCGACCAGGTGATCTTGCCGGCCCTGGACGCCTTGATCGCCAAGCTGCGCCAGATGGCCCACGCCTACGCCCAAGTCCCCATGCTCAGCCGTACGCACGGACAGACCGCCAGCCCGACCACGGTCGGCAAGGAAGTCGCCAACGTGGTGGTGCGGCTGGCGGCGGCGCGCGAGAAGGTCGCCGGCGTCCCGCTAATGGGCAAGATGAATGGCGCCGTGGGCAACTACAACGCCCATCTGTCGGCCTGGCCCGATTTCGACTGGGAGGCTTTCAGCCGCAAGGTCGTGGAAACGCCCGAACCGCTGGGCCTGGGCCTGGTATTCCAGCCGTACAGCATCCAGATCGAGCCCCACGACTACATGGCCGAGCTTTTCGATGCCGTCGCCCGCGCCAACACCATCCTCACCGACTGGTCACGCGACATGTGGGGCTACATCAGCCTGGGCTACTTCAAGCAGCGCCTGCGCGAAGGCGAGATCGGCTCGTCGACCATGCCGCACAAGGTCAACCCGATCGATTTCGAGAACGCCGAGGGCAACCTGGGGCTGGCCAACGCGCTGTTGCGCCATCTCTCGGAGAAGCTGCCGATCTCGCGCTGGCAGCGTGACCTCACCGATTCCACCGTTTTGCGCAATATGGGCGTGGCGCTGGGCTACGCCGCATTGGCCTACCACTCGATGGGCATCGGCCTGGCCAAGCTCGAGCTCAACGAGGAGGCCCTGGCCGCCGACCTCGATGGCGCATGGGAAGTGCTGGCCGAGCCTATCCAGACCGTGATGCGCCGTTTCGGCGTGCAAGGCGCCTACGAGAAGCTCAAGGAAGTGACGCGCGGCAAGACCGTGCGCGCGGAAGACCTGCATCGCCTGATCCGCTCGCTGGAAATCCCGCAGGCCGAAAAAGACAGGCTGCTGGCCATGACGCCAGCGTCCTATATCGGCAAGGCCGCCGAGCTCGCGAAGCGAGCCTGACTTGGCACTCAAATCCACGATCTTCAAGGCGAACCTCTCGATCGCCGATATCGACCACGCGTACTACGCGGATCACACGTTGACGCTGGCCCGCCATCCCAGCGAGACCGACGAGCGGATGATGATCCGGCTGGCCGCGCTGGCCTTCAACGCGCACCGGGTGCAGACCGACTGCGGCGGCGATGCCACGCTGGCCTTCGGCGCCGGCCTGTCGAACCCGGACGATCCCGACGTCTCGCTGCGCGACTTCACCGGGCAGACCCGCCTGTGGATCGAGGTCGGCCAGCCCGAGGACAAGCCCATCGCCAAGGCCTGCAGCAAGGCCGATCAGGTTTGCGTGTATTGCTTTCACCATGCGGCCGAAGTGTGGTGGCGCGGCATCGAGAACAAGCTCACCCGCCTGAACAACCTGAGTGTTTTTCGCGTGCCCACCCAAGCCTCGCAGGCCCTGGCAGCGCTGGCCCAACGCAGCATGCAACTGCAGGCCACGGTGCAGGAAGGAACGCTGATGCTCAGCGACGGTTCAGGCACCGTGGACCTCGAGCCGCTGCGCTGGAAGTGAGCACCCGGCGCTCAAGCTCTTTTCAAAGTGGCATCGGCCTGGCGCAGTTCCAGCATTGCTCAAAGCCGCCTTCGACCATCTCGCCGCACAGGCACAACCAGCGCCGCTGCGGCAGGTTCGTCAGCTCCTGCAGCACGCTTCGGGCCTGGGCTTCCTGCTCGTCGTGGATCAACCAGACTTCCGGCAGGCACTGGTCGGGAGGCAGCTCGCCCGCCGCCGCGCCCAGGAAATAGCGCTGCATGGAGGCTTCGATGCCGGCATGCCGCAGCGCATCGACCCAGAGCGCGGCGATCGCGATGTTGGGCGCCTGGGTCAGTCGCAGCATCAGCGTTTTTTTTCGTCGGGTGCGGGCTGCGGCGCCGGGCCTTCGACGGCCCGCTCTGAATACTTGTTGAAGCGCCAGGCGTCGCCGTGCAAGGTGATGCGGCGCCAGGTCTGGCGCTTTTCGGCGGGCGTCATCTCGGGCCAGCGCTGCACCTCCTCGAAGCTGCGCCCGCAACCCTTGCACATCTCGTCGCCCTGGCTGGTGGAACAGATCGCAATGCACGGCGTGTCGGGCGTGGTGTCGTACCAGGCTTTCCAGGCCGCATAGGCCGCCGGCGGGAAGCCCTTTTCGTCCGCCTCATCCTCGTGATAGAAGATCATGAGGGCATAGACCTCGGCGAGCGCGCGCAACTCGGGCGCCAGCGTCACTCCGTCCGGGGAAGGCTTTTTTTCCCGCCAGAAGTTGATGGCGGCTTCGACGTCGGTGATGTGGATTCCGGCCATGTAAGGAGCAGCAAGGGGAGGGCATGATAGCGCGTACGGCCCGGCCGGGCGGTGCCGGCCTGCCGCGGTTGAGCCGGTGCTATGCTGCCGGCCATGCTCAAACTCCTTGCCAAATGGCTGCTCAGCGCCTCGGCGCTGCTCTTCGTCGCCTACGTGTACAGCGGTGTCGAGGTCAAGAGTTTCGCGGCGGCGATGATCGCGGCGTTCATCATCGGGCTGCTCAACACGGTGGTGCGGCCGATCCTGGTGGTGCTGACGCTGCCGGTCACCGTGGTCACGCTGGGGCTGTTCCTTTTCATCATCAACGCCTTGATGTTCTGGGCCGCGGCCGGCGTGCTGGACGGCTTTCATGTGCGCGGCTTCGTCGCCGCACTGGTCGGCTCGCTGATCTATTCGCTGATCGGGCTGGTGATCGAGTCAGCGCTCGAGGGCCTGTTCGCGAAGAAGTGATTCCACCTGCCTGGCGCGGGTGTCGATGATGGATGCTTCGATGTGGTCGCTGGTGCCCGGGCCGGCCTTGCGCGCCAAATCCTGCGCCGCCTTGAACCGGTCCATGGCCGCCTGGTAGTCCAGATGCGCCACCTGCGCCTCGGCTTCGGCGCGGATGGCCCGCAGCGCCTGACCTTGCGCCGTGTAGGCCGCCGCCAGCAGCTGCCAGGCCTGGGCATCGCGCGGATGGAGCGCCACCCATGTCTGCAAGCGCTGCGCCGCATCCGCAGCCCGGCCGCTGGCGGTACGCGCCTGCGACGACAGGATCAACTCGGGACGTGCCGTCGAGGACGTGTCGGCCAGGGCGGCTGCGCGCGCCGTATCGCCGGCCGCCAACGTGAGTTCGGCGGCGAGCAATGCCGACAAGCGCGCCGCCTTCGCATCGCCCGCGGCCAGATCGGCGAGCCTGCTCGCGAACTTGCTCGCCCCCGCGGCATCGCGCAGCTTGGCGCTTGCCAGCGCCGCGGCGTACAGGGCGCCGGCCTGGCGCGCCCGGCCCGTGCCGGCCTGCACGGCCTGCGCTTCCGTGACGTAGCCGCGCAGCGCATCGACCCCGGGATTGGACAGGACCCGAGCACGCCCCGCCATCATGGCGTGCACGAGATCCGGCGCGGCTGCCGCCCCGGGACGCGCCGCCAGCTGCTGGCGCGCCTGCATGTCGGCGATGCGCTCGGTGTTCATCGGATGGGTGCGCAGGTAGGGGAAGTTGCCGTTGTCGTTCAGCCGCGCGGCCTGCTGCAGCTTGTCGAACATGCTGACGAAGCCCTGGGCCTCGAAGCCGGCCTGGGTCATCACGCCAAAACCGATCCGATCGGCCTCGCGCTCCATGTCGCGCGAGAAATTGAGCTGGTTCTGCATGGCCAGGGCCTGCCCGCCCACGACGACCGCGTTGCCGGCGTCCGGGCTCTTGCTGGCGGCCAGGGCGCCCAGGATCATGGCGCCTATGACCCAGGGCGTCTGGCGGCTTTGCTGGGTCATCAGGCGCGAGATATGGCGCTGGGTCACGTGGCTGAGTTCGTGCGCCAGCACCGAAGCCAATTCGTCGCGCGTGGCCGTCGCATTGATCAGGCCCAGGTGCAGGCCCAGCCAGCCGCCCGGCAGGGCAAAGGCATTGATGCTGCGATCCTTGCCCAGCAGCACCTGCCAGGCGAAGCGCTGGTCGAGTTCCGCCGTGAGTTCACCGCGCGTGCGGGCGGCGGCCAGCAGCCGCTGCCAGATGTCCTGCACGTATTCGTCCAGGACGGGATCGTCGATGTAGTCCGGATCGCGGTACAGCTCGCGCGCGATGCGTTCGCCCAGCTTGCGCTCGGTGCCCGCGTTCATTTCGCTGGTGTCGCCGAGGGTGGGAAGTTGAGCTTGGCTGGGCGCCACGGCGCCCGCCGCCATCGCCAGGCAAAGCACTGCCGCCGCGGCACGCCGTAAGCGCGCTGGAAGTTTGCGATGCGGCGGCGAATACTTCATCAGAACGAATCCAGGTGCATGAACGCTACCACGTCGGCGGTGGCGGGATCGACGAAGGCAGTCCAGAAGTCCTTGCGCCCAACCAGCGGCAAGTACGCCATGGCCTCCGCCTTGCGCCCGGCCTTTTGCAGTACCGCATCCACGCTCGCGGCCTGCGCGGGGAACCGCGTCTTGAGCTGGCTCACCGGCTTGGCGGCCTTCAGCACTTCCGCTTTCGCGCTCGGGTAGGGTTGCCACAAGTCAGGGCGAGCCGCGAGCTCGACGCCCCCGAGCGCCGCCATCGTGGCCTCGGCGTGTTCCGCGGCGTTCTTGAATGGCCGTACCGCCAGAAGCGTCGGGCCGGCCAGCGGCATGGCCTGGACGTTCGCCGGCTTCTTGGCGAGCAATCCTTCGTCCACGTCGATGGCATGAACCACGCGGAACCGGTCGAACTCGAACACCAGGTGTACGGGCCGGGCAACGGACACCGTCCACATCCCGTAGCCCAGCGCCGCGAGCTGGATGGCCACCACCATGGCGAGATCCATCCGCAGTTCGCGCCACGGCTTGCGCCGGTCGAAGATGGCCAGGGTGATGAGCGGCCCGAGGATCACGTCCACGCTCACCACCAGGAGAAAGAGTTCGCGCCCGCCCGAAATCTCCCGGTAGGGATAGGGGTACCACAATCCAAAAACCAAGAGCCCCGCCGCGCCCGCGATCAGGGCACTCAGGCCGAAGTGAATCCCCGCCGCCCGTGCTCGTTCCGTCCAGTTGATCATGCTCGTATGATGCTCCATGGTTAACATCGGCTGCCCTCGGCTTTGTGACGGCCCTGATTCTATTTTTTTCGAGCCATGAGTCTACTCACCCATTTCGATCCACAAGGTCAAGCTCACATGGTGGATGTAGCCGGCAAGAAGCCGACCCACCGGATCGCGATCGCGCGCGGCCGTATCGAGATGCAACCATCCACCCTGGCCTTGATCGCAAGCGGCACGGCCAGCAAGGGTGATGTGCTGGGGATCGCGAGGATTGCGGCAATTCAGGGGGCCAAGAAAACGAGCGACCTGATTCCCCTGTGCCACCCGCTTCCCATCACCCGGATTGTCATTGACTTCGAAACCCACGCTGCCGGCCAGGACTCCCCGTCTTGTTTCGTCAGCTGCACCGCCCGCGTGGAAACGGTAGGACCGACGGGTGTGGAGATGGAGGCCCTCACCGCAGTGCAGGTCGGCCTGCTGACCATCTACGACATGTGCAAGGCCGTGGACCGCGGCATGGTCATCACCGCAGTGAGCCTGCTCGAGAAGCATGGAGGCCGCAGCGGCAGCTACGTTGCGCCCTGAGGCGTCACGGGGACAGTTTCAGCGGCAGGCGATTTTTTTCGGTCCAGGCGGCGAAATCGCTCGGATACGCGGCGCGGTACCGTGCGGCGTGCCATAGCGCTTCTTCGTATTTCTGCGTCATCGTCAAAGCCTCGATCAACACTTCGATGACGCGCTGTTCGGGCGAAAAATGCAGCAGGTCGCGCGCGAGATTGACCATATGCGGAGCATTCGCTGGAGTCAGCGGCGTGACGCTCAGCTCGGCAAACAGCACCTGGCTGCGGAAAAGCCATGAACCTTGCAATTTCGCGAGGGTGTCGTCGCGATAGTAGGCGCTGCGCTCCTCGTAGGGACGATAGATCTGGCCCACGCGGGAGTAGTCCCACAAGGCGTAAAGCACGCAGGCGGCGACCAGGGCGGCGGCGGGCAGCCGAACGGCCATTGCGGCCCGTATGGCCGAATCGCTCCTAAGCGGCAACAGGAACAACACCGCAAGCCCCGCCGCGATCTGGAACGGGCCATACCACAGGGGGTACTCGACCATGCTGTGCAGCAGGATGACGACCAGGATCATCCAGGCGAGTTGATGTTCCGGTTGCGTGGCCCGCCACGGCGCCGCGGCCACGGCTGCCCAGAAGAGACCGCCGCAGATGATGGCCGCAAGAGGGATTCCCAGTTCGACGGCCAGGTGCAAGGGCAGGTTGTGCGCGTTGTCCAGAAGTGCGCAAAAGCGCTCCCCCGGATAAAGCGTGGCGTAGTGCGCGTAGTCCAATTCCCCCCACCCCCAACCCAGCCAGGGTTTTTGAGCGATGAGGTGCAGCACGTTGCTCCAGAGGGCTCGCCGGCTCCAGCATCCCTCCTGCTGCGCCATGCGGGAGAACGCGTTCCCTGCGGCGATACCAAGGAAGCGCTCTAGCAAGATGGGCAGCACGACGGCGGCCAGCACGTACGCCACGAGGCCGAACAAAGCCGTCTTGAAAAGCCGGAGCTGGTGAGGCCCTTTCCAGGCGCCCGCCAACACCACCAACAGCAGGAGCTGGATGAATCCAACGCGAGAGATCGAGGCGGCGTTGCCGGCCACCAAGAGGACCAGGCCGAGATAGGACGCCGCGAGCGTGTACTTTCCCGAGACCCCACGCATCCAGCGATCTCGCAGCCACCACAGCAGGGCTGCCACGCCGATATTGGTCAGGCTGGCGAAGTGATTGCGCTGGCGTAAGTTCGCGAAAGCCTCGCCCGGTTCCGCCACACTCATCCAGGGGCTGAAATAGTGGGCCAAGCCAAAGTATTGGCACAGGCCGATCACGCTGCTGAGGAGAGCGGCGCCGAGCCAGCCCAGCACAGCGGGCTTGACCCACCCCGGTTGAAAGCAGGCGATAAGGACGGCACAGCACAGCCAGCTCACCAGTAACGGCGCGGTCTGGGTGCTGGGCCCCGGGACGAAAGGATTAAGAGCCGGGAGCGCGATCGCGACGGCTGCGAGCAGCGCAAACCCGGGTTGGCGAAGAAGCACAGGAAGCCCCTATTTGCCCAGCTGCGGCCATGGGCCCAACCTGGCTTGCCTCAGATCGGCGCATGCGCTGTTTTCCACCGTCGTGGGCCAGCGAATGTTCGCCAGTTGGGGCTGTTGCTTCCGGAAAGTCTGCATTTCCGAGATCAGCCGCCGGCGACCTTCCGTCGGCAGCACGATCATTGCCTTGGACATCCAGCAGCGAGCCTCAGCGGTGTGGCCGTTCAATGCAAGCAGGCGAATGAGCCTCGACATATTGGGGTAGGTGATCCAATGGGCGGTGACGTCGCGGGCCTGCTCCAGCGCTTGCGCTGACTGGCCCGCGGCGGGCTCCGTCAATCCGAACGCGAGCATCGACCGAAGTTGCGTCAAGACGATCACATCCGGTGGAGTCGGGGGAACGGGACTCCAGATCCGCGCCAGCTTCATGCGCACATCCACAGTGGAAGCCTCGGCCTCGAAGTAATCGTAGATGATCAGCGCCAGAAGCAGCGTCACGGCACCCAATAGCACCAACGCCGCATGGCGCGCGCCACGGCTCGCGGCGCCGAGATGCCAGATCTTCAACTCCGCAGATAGCGCGCCGGCGACAAGTCCCGCCGGCAAGAGGAAGTAGCCGTATTGCAGGGGAAGCTCGAGCATGGCGTGCAGCATCACGACGACCAATACCAGGAACAGCAGTACCTGGGCCGGCTCGCGAATGCGCCGTTGCGCCGTCCAAGCCCAGGCCAGCAGAGCCGCGGTGACAGCCAAGCCGGCCGGAAAGCCCGACCAGATGATGAGGTCCAGCGGAAGATTGTGCGCATGGGCAAACAGGACCGGAAAATCCGGGTGGTTTTCCGCGACGGCCAGATGTGCGGAGAGTACCTCGTTCCAGCCATAGCCGAGCCAGGGTCGCTGCGCAGCAGCATCGAGCAGCATCCCCCAAACGGCAGGCCGCATTTCGCCCATGGTCCGCGTGGCAATCGATGTGGGGTCCGCCAGGAGCAAAGCTATGCTGGCCCAGTGAATCGCCAGCAGCAGCAAGAAATAAATTGGGATCAAGGCCGATACGTAAACAGCGGCTTGGCGCTGCGGCAAAAGGGCCCGCCACCACCACGCGGCGGCCACGATGGCGCACAGGCCAAGAAATCCCGTGCGCGACTGCGTGAAGGCCAGACCGAGCACGAGAAAAGCGGCGACGGCGAAGGCGAACGCGGGCCTGACATGGCGCTGGTAGGCGCTCCAGCCGCAAGCCAGTAATCCCCACAGCAGCAGGGTTGCCAACTGGTTGGGTTGGCCCAGGTTGGCGTAAGGCCGGCTTTGGGCGAGCCCGAAAACCCAGATGTCGAAGAAGTCGGCCTCGCTGGTCATCCCGAGCCATTGATAGATCTGAAGTCCCACGGACACCAGCGATGCGGCAAGGAAAGCGCCAAAAAGAATGTTGCCCATCCGGATCGGCCGCCAGGCCTGCCATTGCCGGCCGACGACCAGGGCGATCAGGAAACCAAGAAGGTAGGCGGTTGACAGCCAGGCTTGGCCGGCAAAGGGCAGGAGGCCCAGATGGAAATGGGCGAACGGCAGCACCGCGGCCAGTGCAACCAGCAGATCCAGGCCGGTTATCGCGAGCTTGCCGGTGTTCAGCAGCACTACGCAGCCTATGACTGCCAGCACGGCAGCCATCCAGGCATCCGAATGAAATTGGAGCCAGGGCTGGGTATGGTTGGGCAAAAGCCAGGCTGTGGCTATCAGCAGGGTGGCAAAGGCACACCACACCGGGGCAAGGGACTTGTCTTTGAAGTTAAGAAGCGTCATCCGAGGACCGGGGTGAGAAAAAAACAAAAAGGGCCCGGCAAACCGGGCCCTTGTCACAAACGGATCGTGATCAGGTCGTCTTGCACGAACCCGGCAGGTACTTGGCGGGCATCGGCTCGGTAGCCGCGGGGCCGCACTTCCATTCGGTGATGGTCTTCTGGCCGTCGGCGGTACCGTCCGCAGCAGCAGCGCCGATGTAGGGCTTCAGCGAAATGGCGCGGGCGCTGGAAGTGATGCTGCCGCCCAGGGCGCCTTCGCTGCCCGTGATGGTGATCACGCCGTTGGCGTCGGAACCGCCGGAAGCGACCATCTTGGTCGGCGTGATCGTGCAGGTGCCGGGCAGAATTGAGGCGATGTTCGCAGTGGTCGCGTTGGTATACGCATCCGTGATGGCCGTGCGGCAGGTCGACGCCGCCAGGACGACTTCGGACACGCGAGCGCGCACCGTGTAGTCTTGATAAGCGGGCAGCGCAACGGCGGCCAGAATACCGATGATCGCAACCACGATCATCAATTCGATCAGGGTGAAACCCTTTTGCACTTGGCGCTTGATAGTTTGCAGCTTCATGGAACCTCCGGGAGTTAATTAGGAAAGAAGCTCAGCTGTAACGCAACTGCTGTGCCAGGGCTCTTTGCGCTTCTAAAGTATTCGTTTCGCTCTATTTGCTGCACAGCAACGTAGCAAAAAATGGTTGCGCTCTCGGCGCGCGACATTTTTGTCGCGCACTAAAGTCTTCTTGAGCACCACAACAAAAGGGCCCGGCAAGCCGGGCCCTTGTCACAACGGATTGTGATCAGGTCGTCTTGCACGAACCCGGCAGGTACTTCGTCGGCATCGGCTCTGTGGCTGCGGGGCCGCACTTCCACTCGGTGATGGTCTTCTGGCCGTCGGCGGTACCGTCCGCAGCGGTACCGTTGATGTACGGCTTCAGCGAGATGGCGCGGGCGCTGGAGGTGATGCTGCCGCCCAGGGCGCCTTCGCTGCCCGTGATGGTGATCACGCCGTTGGCGTCGGAGCTGCCGGAAGCAACCATCTTGGTCGGCGTGATGGTGCAGGTACCGGGCAGGATGGAAGCAATGTTGGTGGAGGTCGCGTTGGTATACGCATCGGTGATGGTCGTGCGGCAGGTGGATGCCGCCAGGATGACTTCGGATACGCGCGCACGCACCGTGTAGTCCTGGTAAGCGGGCAGCGCAACGGCCGCCAGAATACCGATGATCGCGACCACGATCATCAATTCGATCAGGGTGAAACCCTTTTGCACTTGACGCTTGATTGTTTGCAGCTTCATGGAAACCTCCTGTTGAGAAGAAGCTCAGCAATATGGCAAACGCTGTGCCAAATCCATTATGAGCGGCAAAGTATTACTTTATCAGGGTTTGCCGTGCGCGAAGCTTGCAAAAATCGGCCGCGGCGGCTGTTGGCGCGACATTTTTGTTACACAGTAAAGTCTACTTGAGCTACTTGATGCAGACCGATCGCACCTGCTTCAAGTCGGTCAGCCCCAGCATGATCTTTTCCATGCCGTCCATCTTCAGGGTGCGCATGCCGGTTTCGACCGAGGCCGAGAAAAGCTCGGCCACCCGGGCCCGCTCCTGGATCAGCCGCTTGATGTGGTCGTCGGCGATCAGCAGTTCATGCAGGCCGATCCGGCCCTTGTAGCCAGTCTTGTTGCACTTGACGCAGCCCACGGCCTTGTAGAACTTCAGCCGTCCGTCCTGGCCATAGGCCTTGACCCAGCTGTCGTAGAGCTTCTTGGCCTCGCCGGCGTAATCGGATTTCCAGGCCGACGAATGGCGCAGCTCTTCGGCGTATTCCGCGACGAACAGCTTGACCTCGTCGACGTCCGGCGCGTACTCCTCCTTGCAGTCGCACAGTTTTTTCGCCAGGCGCTGCGCGAGGATGCCGAGCAGCGCGTCGGCGAAGTTGAACGGGTCCATGCCCATGTCCAGCAGCCGGGTGATCGACTCGGGCGCGGAGTTCGTGTGCAGGGTGGAGAACACGAGGTGGCCGGTGAGCGAAGCCTCCACGCCCATCGAGACGGTCTCCTTGTCCCGCGATTCGCCGACCATGATGATGTCGGGATCGGCGCGCAGGAACGCCCGCATGATCAGGGCGAAGTCGATCCCCGCCTTCCGGTTGATCTGGACCTGGCGCAAACCCTTTTGCGTGATTTCGACCGGGTCTTCGGCGGTCCAGATCTTGGTGTCGGGTGTGTTCAGGAACTTCAGGATCGAGTGCAGCGTGGTGGTCTTGCCCGAACCGGTGGGGCCGCACACGTAGAACAGGCCGTAAGGCTTGCTCACGGTCTTTTCCAGGCGCTCCTTGTTGTGCGGCGTCAGCCCGAGCTTTTCCAGCGGGATGGGCTCGCCCGCCGCCAGGATACGCATCACCACGTCTTCGACCCCGCCGGCCGAGGGGATGGTGGCCACCCGCAACTCGATGTCCAGCGGACCGAACTTCTTGAACTTGATCTTGCCGTCCTGCGGCTTGCGCTTCTCGGAGATGTCCAGGTCGCACATGATCTTCAACCGGGTCACCATGGCCTGGCGGAAATGCGAAGGGACTTCGACATACGGCTGCAGCGTGCCGTCGATGCGGAACCGGATACCGGTCTTGGCCTTGCCGGGCAAGGGCTCGATGTGGATGTCCGAGACCTTCTGGTTGTAGGCGTCGATGATGACCTTGTTGACGAACTTCACCAGTTCGTTGTCGGCGGCGGCGGACTCCAGCCCCGTGTCGTCACCGCCCTCGTCGTCCATTGGCGCGCTCAGGTCGGCCAGCAGCTCGTCGATCGATGCGCCGTCCTCGGCGCCGTACAACTGGGCCAGCGTTTCCTCGAATTCGGTCTGGGTCGTCACCCGGTAGGAGAACTTGGCAAAGCGCGGGAACACCTGGGGCACGATGCGCGATCCGCGCACGGCTTCCGGGTCCATGCACATGACCACCAGGCCCTCGGGCGATTCTTCCAGCGGAAGCCAGCCCTGTTCCTCGACGAAGTCGCGCTTGAGCGGGCCTTGCAGTGCCTCCATCCGTATGCGGCCTGCGTCGAAAGGCTCGTACGGCACGCCGAAGAACTTGGCGAGCGACGGCCCGATCTGCGACGGGCGAATCTGGAAGCTCGCCATGAGCATGTGCTCGACCGGCTTTGCTTCCTCGCGGGCTTGCTGGATGCACAGCTGGAGTTCGTCGGCGGTCATCACGCCGGCCGCAATCAGGCCATCGTATTTGGTCGCCCTGACCCGCTGGCCGTCGTCGGCCCGCTGCATGCGTTGCCGGATCGCCGTGGCCAGCGTCCTGCACAACTGGGTGGCGCCCTCGACCTCGAGCTCGCCGAAAGGCTGGTCGCTCTTGTTGTTGATGACCTGCAGCACGCCGTGCAGGTTGTGACCGTCCAGGATAGGCAGCACCATCATCTGTTTGGTGCGGTAGCCGGAGCGCTTGTCCACTTCCTTCAGGAAGCTCAGGGTGGGGTGGATTCGCTTGAGCGCCTCGTCGTCGTAGACGTCGGCGATGTTGATCAGCTGCTTGCTGTAGGCCGCGTAGCCCGCGATGCTCTGGGCGCTGATGGGAAGCTTGAGGTCCTTGCTGGTGTTGAGGCCGGTCTTGACCTTCGACACGATGGACGTGCGGTCTTCGTTGATGGCATAGAGCGTGAGCCGGTCGGCGTTGAACAGCTTGCAGATGTCCTGGCTGGCCTCCAGCATGATCTGGTCGATGTTCTCGGTCTCGTGGATCCGGGTGCTGACCTGCTGCAGCTGGCGGTAGAACAGGGCCTCGAACGAGACGCCCCGCTTTTCCGGGGGCAATTGCTGCGAATCGAAGAAGGCCTGCTCGCTGTCCCTTTCGGGCCTGAGCACCGCACTCATTGGGAGAACTCCGCGCTGCGCGCTGCGGTATTCGCCTTGGGAACGGCCCGGCGGCTCATGCGCCGCCCCTCATAGCTCGAACTCCTGGCCCGCGCGCAGCCACCGGATGTCGTGGGCGACGTTCGGGCCGAACGGCTGCGTCTGGTCGAACTTCTGGATCTCGGTCATGATCAGCTCGGTTTCGGCCGGCTTGGTGTGGGTGATGAAGATGGGAAAGGATTTTCCCTTGTCGATGCAATCCAGCTCCTCGGCCAGCGCATGGGGCGACAAGTGCAGGCTGCGCTTGGCCAGATCCTTTTCGCGGTTGCTGAAGGCGGTTTCGATCACCAGCGCCGCCACGTTCAGCTGGTTGATGCGCCGCCAGAAGGCCGGATTGCGCTCGGTGTCCCCGGTGAATACCCAGCAGCCCTTGCCCGAGGTCACGGCGTAGCCCACGGCGGGCACGGTGTGGACCGCTGGCAGGACTTCGATCAGCTTGCCGGCGATGTCCAGCGTCTGGCCGACCTGGATTTCATGAAAGCTGATGAAGGGCGCTTCGGGCGTGGGGATGCGACTGAAGTCCGGCCAGATCACGTTGTTGAAGACATGCGCCTTCAGGGCCGCGATGGTGCCGGGCAGCGCATAGACCTTGACCGGCTTGGTCAGCTGCGAGGCGATGGCGTCGATCATCAGCGGCAAGGCGGCCACGTGGTCCAGGTGCGAATGCGTCAACAGCACATGGCCGATGGCCTTCATCTCGGGCAGCGTCAGGTCGCCCACGCCGGTGCCGGCGTCGACCAGCACGTCCCCGTCGATCAGGAACGACGTGGTTCGACAGTCCTTCGCGATCGCTCCGGAACAGCCCAGCACGCGCACCTTCATCAGGATCCCTTACTTTGTTTCGAAATTGGTTGCGCCGTCCCACCCCGGGTCGAAAGGGAGCAACCTCATCGAGGCTACACGCTCTGAATACAATTCGTAAAGGTATTTTTTGGCATTCATGCGCTGCAGATTCAGCATCAGCACGTCGCATTGCTCCCAGTCCTGGGCCCGGTAGGCCTTCAGGAAGGCGGCCCAGGTCTTGAGTTCGTCCTGGGAAGCCTTCTCCAGCCGGTTGGCGGGTGCCACCGGCCAGAAGATGGCCACAGCCTGCTCCTTGCCCTTGACCCGGACCCGGTCCAGTTCCTGCCAGGCAAATTCGGGCGCCAGCTTGCGGGTGCTCTCGCTGACCACGATGTCCACGCCGTAGATCTTGGACAGGCCTTCCAGGCGCGAACCCAGGTTGACCGAGTCACCGATCACCGTATAGGCGCGCCGGATGTCCGAGCCCATGTCGCCCACGCACATGGTGCCGGTGTTCAGGCCGATGCCGATGCCGATCTCGGGGATGCCCTGGGCCCGGTGTTCGTCGTTGATCTTGCGCACGGCGCCGGCCATCTCCATCGCCGTTTTCACGGCCATGTGCGCGTGGTTGGGAATGTCCACGGGCGCGCCCCAGAAGGCCATGACGCAATCGCCCATGTACTTGTCGATGGTGCCCTTGTTGGCACGAATCAGGTCCGTCAGGCGGCTGAACACGAAATTCAGCAGTTCCTGCAGCTTGGTCGGCTCCATCTGTTCCGACATCTTGGTGAAGCCCCGCATATCGCAGAACATCACGGTGAGCTCCTTGCTCGCGGCCTTCATGCTGTAGCTGGCGGCGTCCTTGACCATCTCGTCCACCAGCTCCGGCGGCACGTAGGTGCCGAACAGGTTGGCCAGCTCGCGCTTGCCCCGGCTTTCCACGAAGTAGCCGTAACTCATGTTCAGGGCGAATGCGGTCAATGCCATGACGAGGGCAGCTGCCAGCGGCATGACCAGCCCGGCCCCCAGGTAGAGGAAGAAATTCAGCGCCACCACGGCCGCGATGACGACCAGGCTGAGCAAGACTGCACGCGGCGCGGACAGCAGCGGCAAGGCGAATGCCAGGGTCAGCCCGGCCAGCGCCAGTATCGCGACGTCGTAGCCGAGGGCATAGTCAGGCTTCACCGCGATGCGGTCGTCCATCAAGCCGGAGATCAGGTTGGCGTGGGTTTCCACCCCTGCGTAGGCCTCGCCTACCGGCGTGACCCGGATGTCCAGCAGGCCGGGCGCCGTGGTCCCGACCAGCACGATCTTGCCCTTCAGGCTTTCCGGCGCCAGCCGCTTGGCCAATACATCGGCTGCCGACACATAGCGGTACGAGCCGCCGCTCACCCCGCCCGGGCCGCGAAAAGGCACCAGCGTGGTCACCCAGTCGGCCACCGGCACCGACAACCTCTTGTCACCCTGGCGCAGCTGGATGCCGTCCAGGCCGTGGTATCGGGACAGGAAGCGCTCGGGCGGGAATTGCGGCTCCACGGACGGCATGCCCGTCAGCGCCCGGAACATCGCCAGCGCCAGCGACTCGTAGTACTGATCCTTGTATTCGGCCAGCAGCGGCACCGAGCGCACCACCCCGTCCGGGTCCACGATCGAATTGAAGAAGCCGCCCAGCGGCGCAGCCTTGGCGAGCTGCTCGATGTTGGAGCCGTAACTGTTCCAGCTGGTGAATCGGATGGGCCGTCCGCGCAGGTTTTCCTTTTGCATCACCGGCTCGGGCAGCAGGCCGGAGGTGCGGCCGTCCTTGTCGTTGGTCAGGTAGTAACCCATGACCACGGGGCGCTTTTGCAGCGACCTGGCGAACGCGGCGTCGTAGTCGAGGCTGGCCTGCAGCTGGCCGAGTTTCTCGGTGAAGCCGGGCTGGTCCTTCAGTTCCGCCTGGGCCAGTTGGCGCAGGCGCTTGAGGCCCGAGCTGTCATCGGGCTCGGCGAAAACGATGTCGAAACCGACCAGGGCGATCTTCTGCCGGTCGAACAGCTCGTCGACCAGTTCGGCCATCCGGTTGCGCCCCCAGGGCCAGCGTCCGACCTCGGCCAGGCTCTTTTCGTCGAGGTCCACGATGACGATGCGCTCGTCCATCGTCCGGGGCATCGTCGCCCGCAGACGCGCGTCGTAGATGATGTCGTCCAGTCGCTGCAGCACCCCGATGGGCAGCACTCCGCTGGCATGCAGCAGGGCAAACAGCACGGGGATCAGCGTGACCGCGATGCGGGACCAATGTTTCAGCAGCAAGCCCATAAGGGGCTGGAACCTCGCTTATCGTGATCCCGGCGCGTGCGCGCCGGGACAATCAGGCCTGGACAAACTGCATCTGCGTGCCGGCCAGCTCGAGAAGGTCGCCGTTCTTCAAGGTCACCGGCTCGGCGCTGATGGCCGCGCCGTTGAGGGTTGGCTTGTTGCCGCCTTCGACATGCGCCACCACGAAGCCGTGGGGCCGCTTGGTGATCGCCGCCACGGCGACGCCGGGCTTGCCGATGGTGGTCACGACTTTGACCAGCGGCACCTCGCGCCCGGCAGCCGCGCCGGACAGCACCTTGATGGTGGCTTTGACGCCCGCCAGGTCGACGGCGGCCGTCGGCGCCGCTCCCGCGTCGGCGCGGGCGGGCGGCGGGGGCATGACGGCCCCGGCCTTGAGGATCATGGTCTTTTCGAAGGTCGGACCGGCGACCTCGTTGATGTACTTGATCTTGTACTTGCCGATTTCGACCGTGTCGCTGTTCTGCAACAGCTGCTTCTTCACGGCCTTGCCATTGACGTAGGTGCCGTTGGTGCTATTGAGGTCCTCAAGGTAGACCTCGTTGCCGGTCATTTGGAGGACGGCGTGTTCTCCGCTGACGGCAAGGTTGTCGATCACGATGTCGTTGTAGGGCCGGCGACCCAACGTCGTACGGTCCTTGGTCAACTGCACTTCCTTGATGACGACACCGTCGATCGAAACGATCATTTTCGGCATGGTCGGCTCCTGTCTGTATAACTCATTATCTGGAAACTAATACCAAAGACTCATCCCAGCCATCTGGACAACAAGCCGCGCTTTTTCGAATCCGTGCTGACCTGGGCCAACAACACCGAGATGTTGTCGCGGCCTCCGTTGGCGTTGGCGGCGTCTATCAGCTGCGCCGCTTTCTGCTCCAGTGGCACGTCGCCGCCCAGAATCTTCGCGATGCCATCATCATCCACCATGTCCGACAGGCCGTCGGAGCACATCATGTAGATATCGCCCGGTTCGACCCTGTGTTCGTTGACTTCCAACAACACCGCGTCCTCGACACCCAGCGCCCGCGTCACCAGGTTCTTGTTGCTGGAGGTGGCCGCCTGCTCCGGCGTGATCAGCCCCGCGTCCAGCTGCTCCTGCAGCAGGGAATGGTCCTTGGTGATCTGGGCGAGATCGCCCGCGCGCAGGCGATAGCAGCGCGAATCGCCAATATGTCCCAGCATGAGCCGCTCGTCCTGGAACACCCCCAGCACCAGCGTCGTTCCCATCCCGCTGTACTGCGGGTTGGAGTTGGCGGCGTTGAAGATGGAGCGGTTGGCATTGTCCACGCAGATTTCCATCGCGCGGCGCACCTCGCGGGCGTTCGCATGACGGCCGGCCTGCGACAACCAGCGGCCCAACTCGGACTTGATGAAGGTCGTGGCCATGCCGCTGGCGATTTCGCCCGCGTTATAGCCACCCATGCCGTCGGCCAGGACTCCCAGGCGGGTCGCCTCGTCCAAGGCGATCGAATCCTCGTTGTTCTCGCGCGCGAGACCCGGGTCGGTGCGTGTGCAAAACTCGTAGTTCATAAGTGCCGGGTCAAGCTTCCACATCGGTTCCGCCCCCAGATGCAGGGGAGCCAGGCGCCCCCGGCCTGATCACCGCGGTTTTTTCGAAGACGCCGGTGTCGCCGCCCGCGCTTTGTTGGGTCGCATCATAGCCGGGCGAAGCAGCCGCAGGCATCGCAGCGGCGGCCACAGTCGCCTCGAACGATGCGCCAGCCTTCGGCACCGCAGCCGGGGCCACCGCCGTCTGCGTGGGCGCCACGCCCGACAGCTCGCCGAGGACCGAGCGCAGGTCGGCCGCGAACTGGTCACCATTTTGATAGCGGGTTTCCGAACGCTTGGAAAGCGAAAGCGCCACCACGTTGGCCAGGCGCTCGGAGATGTCCTTGCGAATGACGCGGATGTCCGGGGCCTCTTCCTGGGCGATCTTGTACATCAGCTCGGCCATCGAGTCGCCGCGGAAAGGCAGCACGCCCGTCAACATCTGGAACAGCATAACGCCCAGCGAATAGAGGTCCGAGCGCCCGTCGACTTTCTTGCCGGCGATCTGTTCGGGCGACATGAAGCTGGGCGTGCCCAGCACCAGCCCGGTCTTGGTCTTGCTCGAGTCGGTGATGCGCGCGATGCCGAAGTCGGTCACCTTGACGGTATCGCTGTCGAGCTCGTACATGATGTTGGCCGGCTTGATGTCCCGGTGCACCACGTTCTGGCGGTGGGCGTAGGCGAGCGCCTCGGCGACGCGCGCCACGATGGACAGCACCTTGGGCATGGGCAGCAGCTGGCCGTCCTTGCAGAAGGCCACCAGGTCCTTGCCCTTGAGGAATTCCATCGCGATGTAGGCCAGGTCGTGCTCCTCGCCGGCATCGAAGATGGTCACGATGTTCTGGTGCTGCAGCCGGCCGGCGGTCTCGGCTTCGCGGAAGAACCGCTCGCGCGCATCGGTCAGTTCCTCGCCTTCGAACTCCTGCGACAGCGCCATCGTCTTGATCGCCACCACGCGGCCGATCTTGGGATCCTTGCCGAGATAGACCACGCCCATCGCACCCTTGCCCAGTTCCTTTTCGACCTGGTAGCGGCCCAGCATGGGTTTTTCGACGGCGCCGCCATCCAGCAGCATGGTCCCGCCGGGGTGGGCACCGCCGCCGCCGAGGATGACGGTTTCCGACAGGTTCTTGGCGCGATTGAGCTTGGACTGCAGGTCCTTGAAGTCCTTGTTCCAGGCGGCCATGTGCTCGTACACCGCCTGCGCCTTGTTGAACTGGCGCTTGCGCTCGAAATCCAGCGCCAGGTTGTACATGTTGTCCATGATCGCATCGCTCATGGGCACGCGGCGGAAGCGGTCGAAGGCCGCATCCAGCTGGCCCTGCCCCTGCAATGCCAGGCCCATCATGCGGTTGGTTTCGGCCGACTCGTCGTCGGACTTGAGCTTGCCGGCCTCGGTGACCAGGAAGCGCTTGGTCGTCAGCGCCAGGTGGCCGATCACCAGCAGCGCCGCGGGCAACACGAATTTCAGCCAGACCGAGGCGCTGGAGAGCAGCACGAACTCGCTGCCGATCAGCAGGGCGAAAAGTCCCAGCGTGACGGCAGCGCCCATGCCGGCCGACAGCCGCGGAAGCAGCGCAATCAGGTAGGCCGCCACCAGCAGGAACACGGCCAACCCGGCCCAGCCGCCCCAGGCCGGCTGCACGATGAAGTGCTCGCCCAGGATGCTGGAGGTGATATGCGCCATCATCTCGGCGGGCGACAGGCCGGCATAGCCGGGCACGGCGAAGGTGGTGCCTACGCCGTTGGCCGTGGCGCCGATGAGGACGATCTTGTCGGTGTACTTGGCGGCCGGTATCTTGCCGCTCAGGACGTCGTAGAACGAATCGACGGCGAAGGCCGGCTTGCCGTCCTTGCCCTTGTAGAACTGCGGCAGCATGCGGGCCATGTCGTCGGTCTTGACGCGCAGCTTGCCGATCTGTACCGACTCGCCGTCATTCAACTTGATGTCGCCCGGGCCCAGGTTCAGGCTGCGCGCCGCCGCCAGCAGCGCCATCGAGGGCACGGCCTTGCCGTAATAGTTGACCAGGAGCGGGTCGTCGCGCACCGAGCCGTCCACGTCATGAAGCTGGTTCAGGTGGCCGACGCCGCCGGCCGCGTTGCCCAGCAGCTCGAACGGATACTGGCCGCGCACCGCCGGCATCGAGAAGCCGTTTTTCTCGTCCACTGCGCTTTTAAGAACATACGCCGGCAACGGCCGGTCGGCCTTGCCCTGCGGCTCACCCAGTTCGTAGATCGAGGGCAGCAGCACGTTGCCCGCGCGCGCCATGCTGGCGGCCAGCTTGGCATCGGTGTCCAGGGTCTGTTCGGCCTCGGCGATCACCTTGCCCAGTTGCTCGGCCGAGCCGCCCTGGCCCTCCGTCACCGGCCCCAGGGCTTCCTTGATCTTGCGGATGAAGACCAGGCCACGATCGGTCTGGGGCTCGAAGAAGAACGTGGTGTGAACGATGGTCTTGGCCTTGGCCGCCGACAACTGGTCGATCAGTTGCGCATGCACGTCGCGCGGCCAGGGCCAGCGCCCGATGTTGGCGATGCTCTGGTCGTCGATGGCAATGACGGCGATCCGGTCGGACGGCTGGCGCCCGCTGCTGGTGCTGCCGAAGTCATAAAAGCGGCGCTCCAGCGTGCCGATGAGGTCCGTCGCCTGATTCAGGATGACGACGGTCATCACGATCAGTACAGCGACGAACCAATCCGCGCGCCAGAACTGGCCACGTTTTGCCGATGAAGATGTGCTCACTGCCCCGCCCCTCGTCCAGAGAACCGTTCAATGCTGTGATTTTGCACAGCATCCGTGCCCGCCAAGCCTAGGAAAAGGGTTGCAGGCCTTCTAGCTGGACGTTAACAGAGGCCAATCGCCCGGACAAGGGACTTTGTCACGGGCGGACTACATTTTGTTGCAATTAAGGGAGTGCGGCCTCAAGCGGATTCGGGAGCCGCGGGGCGGCGCGCCTGGACGACTTTGGCGATCAGCAGGACCAGCAGGGCCCCTGCGGCCGCGGCGGCGTACTCCCAGGCCTTGGCATCCGGCAAGTAGGCCTTGACGGCGGGGTCGGTGTACATCATTTGCCCGGCGATCCATCCCAGCAGCATCGCACCCAGGGTGATGATGATCGGGAAACGGTCCATCAGCTTCAGGACGATCTGGCTGCCCGCCACGATGATGGGAATGCTCACCAGCAAGCCGAAGATCACCAGCGGCAACTGGTGCTTGCCGGCGCTCTCGGCGGCGCCCGCGATGGCCAGCACGTTGTCCACGCTCATCACCAGGTCGGCCACGATCACCGTCTTGACTGCGCCCCACAGCTTGTCGCTGGTGTTGATGTTGGCGTGGCCCTCGTCCTCGTGCGGTACCAGCAGCTTCACACCGATCCAGATCAGCAGCAGCCCGCCCACGACTTTCAGGTAGGGAACCGCCAGCAGGGCCAGCGCGAATGCGATCAGGATCACCCGCAGCACGATGGCCCCGGCCGTGCCATAGATGATGCCCAGCTTGCGCTGCTTTTTCGGCAGGCCGCGGCATGCCAGCGCGATCACGACGGCGTTGTCGCCACCCAGCAGGATGTCGATCAGGATGATCTGGCCGACGGCGATCCAGAAAGAGGCTGCGAGGAAGTCTTCCATGCTGTAGCGTTCGTGGCGACGATTGAAGCAAAAGGCCGATTGTCCCTCAGGACAACCGGCCCGCTGTTGTGGGTAACCGCAACAATCCGCGCTAGAGCTGCGCCTTCAGGAGCTTGGCCAGTTCCGAGAAATTGCGCGTCACCTTGAAACCGCACTCTTCCATGATGGCGAGCTTGGCTTCGGCCGTGTCGGCGCCGCCGGAGATCAGCGCGCCGGCATGGCCCATGCGCTTGCCGGGGGGCGCCGTGACGCCGGCGATGAAGCCGACCACGGGCTTTTTCATGTTGGCCTTGCACCAGCGCGCCGCGTCCGCCTCGTCCGGGCCGCCGATCTCGCCGATCATGATGACGGCGTCGGTCTCCGGATCGTCGTTGAACGCCTGCATCACGTCGATGTGCTTCAGGCCGTTGATCGGGTCGCCGCCGATGCCCACGGCGCTGGACTGGCCCAGGCCGATCTCGGTCAGCTGGGCAACCGCTTCATAGGTCAGCGTGCCGGAACGCGACACCACGCCGATGCGGCCCTTGCGGTGGATATGGCCGGGCATGATGCCGATCTTGATCTCGTCGGGCGTGATGAGGCCGGGGCAGTTGGGGCCCAGCAGCAGCGTCTTCTTGCCGCCCTTGGCTTCCTTGGCCTTCATCTTGTTGCGCACTTCCAGCATGTCCTTGACCGGGATGCCTTCGGTGATGCAGATCGCCATGTCCAGGTCGGCCTCGACGGCTTCCCAGATCGCGGCTGCGGCGCCGGCCGGCGGGACATAGATCACCGACACGGTGGCGCCGGTCTGCTTGGCGGCTTCCTTGACCGAGCCGAAGATCGGGATGCTGAAGATCGACTCGCCGGCCTTCTTCGGGTTCACGCCCGCCACGTAGGCGGCCTTGCCGTTGGCGTATTCCTGGCATTTCTCGGTGTGGAACTGGCCGGTCTTGCCAGTGATGCCCTGGGTGATGACCTTGGTGTCTTTGTTGATGTAGATCGACATATTTGATTCCTAGTCAGTTGGGGACAGAGCTAAAGATCTGTCCCGCAAGGTCATTTGGCAACTGCGGCAACAACCTTCTGGGCCGCTTCCGCCATGGTGTCGGCGCTGATGATCGGCAGGCCCGACTCGGCCAGCAGCTTCTTGCCCTGGACCTCGTTGGTGCCCTTCATGCGCACCACCAGCGGCACCTGCAGGTTCACCGCCTTGCAGGCGGCGATCACGCCGGTGGCGATGGTGTCGCACTTCATGATGCCGCCGAAGATGTTGACCAGAATGGCCTCGACGTTCTTGTTCTTCAGCATGATCTTGAAGGCCTCGGTCACCTTCTCGGGGGTGGCGCCGCCGCCCACGTCGAGGAAGTTGGCGGGCTCGCCGCCGAACAGCTTGATGGTGTCCATGGTGGCCATGGCCAGGCCGGCGCCGTTGACCAGGCAGCCGATGTTGCCGTCCAGGCTGATGTAGGCCAGGTCGAACTTGCTGGCCTCGACCTCGGCCGCGTCTTCCTCATCCAGGTCGCGCAGGGCGACGATCTCGGGATGGCGGAACAGCGCGTTGGAGTCGAAGTTGAACTTGGCGTCCAGCGCCTTGATGTTGCCGTTGCCTTCGAGGATCAGGGGGTTGATCTCGACCAGCGACGCGTCGGTGTCCATGTAGATCTTGTAGAGCTTCTGCAGCACGTCCACGGCCTGGGCCTGGGACGCCTCGGGAACGCCGATGCCGGCGGCCAGCTTCTTGCCCTGCGCCTCGGTCAGGCCGATGGCCGGATCGACGAAGTCGGTGATGATCTTCTCGGGCGTGGCGTGCGCCACTTCCTCGATGTCCATGCCGCCTTCGCTGGACACGATGAAGGCGACCTTCTGCGTGGCGCGGTCGGTCACGGCCGAAACGTAGTATTCCTTCTTGATGTCGGCGCCGTCCTCGATGAGCAGGCGGCGGACCTTCTGGCCCTCGGGGCCGGTCTGGTGCGTCTTGAGCTGCATGCCCAGGATTTCGCCGGCCAACTTCTTGACCTCGTCCACCGAACGGGCCAGCTTGACGCCGCCGCCCTTGCCGCGGCCGCCCGCATGGATCTGGGCCTTCACCACCCAGACGGGGCCGCCGAGCTTCTGGGCGGCTTCCACCGCCTCCTGCACCGTGAATGCCGGAATGCCGCGGGGCACAGGCACCCCGAAATTACGCAAGATTTCCTTGCCTTGGTACTCGTGAATCTTCATGAGGGGTCTCTCGAGGAACGGGTGGGGTGGTGCCCAACGACGGGGCCGCGGCTTTGGCGAGCCGGCTGCAAAAAGCAGCCTGCAACTGTATCATGCTGCAATGCACCAATCCCCTCGCCTCGCTTACAGTGGCGTACGTGGATTCCACAGGAAAAAAGATGCCCAAAGTCTTTATTGACGGCGAGGCCGGCACCACCGGCCTGCAGATTCGGGAACGGCTCGAGAAGATGCCGCAGATCGAGCTCGTGAGCATTGCGCCCGAGCTGCGCAAGGACGCGGCCGCCAAGCGGGATCTGATGGCTGGCGTGGACCTGGTCATCCTGTGCCTGCACGACGATGCGGCGCGGGAATCGGTGGCCGTCGTCGACGGGATCGAAAAGGCCAACGGCCGCGGGCCCCGCATCATCGATGCGTCGACCGCCCACCGCACCGCCGAAGGCTGGGTCTTCGGCTTTCCAGAGCTCGCCAAGGGCCAACGCGAGGCCGTGGCCAAAGCCCGGCGGGTCAGCAACCCCGGCTGCTATTCGACCGGCGCCATCGCGCTGATCCGCCCCCTGGTGGACGCCGGGCTGATTCCGCGCGACTTTCCCCTGGCGCTGCCGTCGATCAGCGGCTACTCGGGTGGCGGCCGCAGCATGATCGAAGCGTACGAAAAAGGCGAGGCCCCGGCCCACGAGGTCTATGCCCTGGGCCTGAAGCACAAGCACCTGCCCGAGATCGTCAAGTACACCGGCCTCACGCGCCGGCCGATCTTCATTCCCGCCGTGGGCAATTTCAAGCAGGGCATGCTGGTGCAGTTGCCGCTGCACCTGGACACGCTGCCGGGCCAACCCAAGGCAGCCGATCTGCACGACGCGCTGGCCAAGCATTACGCCGGCAGCGAGTGGGTGACGGTGGAAGCGCCGACCGAGGGCGGCAAGATCGACCCGCTGGCGCTCAACGACACCAACAAGATGGAATTGCGCGTGTATGCCAACGAGGAATACCGCCAGGCCGTGCTGATCGCCCGGTTGGACAACCTGGGCAAGGGCGCCAGCGGCGCCGCCGTGCAGAACCTCAAGTTGATGCTGGGGCTCTAGGCCTTAGGCTTCTTCGCGCGCCGGGGAGAGCACCCGGCGGATCACTTCTCCGTCGAAACCCCGGGCCACCAGAAAGCGCGCCTGCTTGCCACGCTCTGCCGCGTCGGCGGGCGGCGCGTCGAACCTGCGGCGCCACACTTCCAGTGCACGCGTGACTTCCGTCGACTTGAGCCCGGCCACCGCCTGGGCCACCAGCTCGGCATCCAGGCCCTTGGCCTGCAACTCCTGGCGGATGCGCATCGCGCCCAGCTTGGCGCCGCGCCGGTGCACCACCGAATCGGCCACCCGCTGGTGGTCGATGAAGCCCTTGGCCTGCAGCTCGTCCAGCACCCGGCTGAGCTGGCCGGGCTCTTCCTCGTGCGGCGCCAGCTTGCGCTCCAGCTCAGCGCGCGAATGCTCGCGGCCGCTGAGCAGGCGCAGGGCCCGCCCCTTGAGGGAGAGCTGGGGCCCCCGCATGGTTATTCGGCTGCTTCGACGTCCGCCGGCAGCAGCGGAATGCCCAGCGACTCGCGCACCTTGTTCTCGATTTCGCGCGCCAGTTCCGGGTTCTCGCGCAGGAACTCGCGCGCGTTGTCGCGGCCCTGGCCGATCTTCTCGCCGTTGTAGGCGTACCAGGCCCCGGACTTCTCCAGGATGCGGGCATTGACGCCCATGTCGATGATTTCGCCGTGGCGGCTGATGCCCTCGCCGAACAGGATGTCGAACTCGGCCGTCTTGAACGGAGGCGCGACCTTGTTCTTGACCACCTTGACCTTGGTCTCGTTGCCGATCGACTCCTCGCCCTTCTTGATGGTGCCGGTGCGGCGGATGTCCAGGCGCACCGAGGCGTAGAACTTCAGCGCGTTGCCGCCGGTGGTGGTTTCGGGGCTGCCGAACATCACGCCGATCTTCATGCGGATCTGGTTGATGAAGATCACCATGCAGTTGGTCTTCTTGATGGTGGCGGTGAGCTTGCGCAGCGCCTGGCTCATCAGGCGGGCCTGCAGGCCGGGCAGCGAATCGCCCATCTCGCCCTCGATTTCGGCCTTGGGCGTGAGCGCAGCCACCGAGTCGATCACGATCAGGTCCACCGCGCCGGAGCGCACCAGGCTGTCGCAGATTTCCAGGGCCTGCTCGCCGGTGTCGGGCTGGCTGATCAGGAGGTCCGACAGGTTCACGCCCAGCTTCTGGGCGTACTGCACGTCCAGCGCGTGCTCGGCATCGATGAAGGCGCACTGGCCGGCCTGGCGCTGCATTTCGGCGATGACCTGCAGCGTGAGCGTGGTCTTGCCCGAGGATTCCGGGCCGTAGATTTCGATGACGCGGCCACGCGGCAGGCCGCCCACGCCCAGGGCGATGTCCAGGCCCAGCGAACCGGTGGAGACCACCTGGATGTCCTCGAGCTTCTCGCCTTCGCCCAGGCGCATGATCGTGCCCTTGCCGAATTGCTTGTCGATCTGGGCCAGGGCGGCTTGCAGCGCCTTGGATTTTTCGCTGTCGGCAGCGATCCGGGTACCTTTGACTTGGACGTCCATGTGAGAAATCTCCTTGTGATTCAACAGGTTGGCTTGTCTTTATCCAGTGTTCTTATCTACAGGCTGGATGCTTGACCAGTACTGTAACGTGCAGCCTTGAAAGAAGTAAACGAGATTTTTCGTCAGTTTGCCTTACGATCTCCAAATGATCGAATCTGCTTCTGCGCACGACGGCTGGCGCCTGACGCATCTGGGCCGCTTGCTGGGCCATGCAGTGCGCCGCTTCGACGAGAGGGTGCTCAGCCTGATGGCGCACAACATCGAGGTGCCGCTGGCCCTGTCCAACCTGGCCGCCCGCTCTCAGGTCAGTGCCGCCCACATCCACATCACCCGCCACCTGGCGCTGGAGGGCTCGCGTCTCACCGACCTGGCGCAGCGCGCCGGCATGAGCAAGCAGGCCATGGGCGACCTGGTCGACCAGTGCGAAGCCTGGGGGCTGGTGGTGCGCGAACCCGACCCGCATGACACGCGCGCCCGGCTGGTGCGTTTCACGCCCACCGGCCTGGCCTGGCTGCAGGCGTTCAAGGAAGCCGTGGTCCAGGCCGAAGCCGAGTTCCGCAGCGAAGTCGGCGCCGACGTGGCCACCGTGGTAACACTGGGGCTGGAGGCCTACGCCGGCGATCGAGGCTAGCCCAGCCGTCGCTGCCCACGAGGCGAACCTCGGTATGTCCGCCGCCACCGGCGAGCCTAAAATGAGTTGAAACAAGAGGAGACAGCGATGCGGATTCTCATTGCAGAAGACGACCAGGTGCTGGCCGACGGGCTGCTGCGCACCTTGCGCGCCTCCGGCGCCGCGGTGGACCATGTGGCCAGCGGCACCGAAGCCGACGCCGCCCTCATGACGAACAACGAATTCGACCTCCTGATCCTGGATCTGGGGCTGCCCAAGATGCATGGCCTGGAAGTGCTGCGCAAGCTGCGCGGGCGCGGCTCCTCTTTGCCGGTGCTGATCCTCACCGCCGCCGACGCCATCGAGGAGCGGGTCAAGGGACTGGACTACGGCGCCGACGACTACATGGCCAAGCCCTTCAGCCTGCAGGAACTCGAGGCGCGGGTGCGCGCGCTGACGCGCCGCGGCATGGGCGGCACCAGCAGCACGATCAAGCATGGCCCGCTGGTGTACGACCAGGCCGGCCGCGTGGCCACCATCGACGGCAAGATGATCGAGCTGTCCGCGCGCGAGCTGGGCCTGCTGGAAGTGCTTCTGCAGCGCGCCGGCCGCCTGGTGAGCAAGGACCAGCTGGTGGAGCGCCTGTGCGAATGGGGCGAAGAGGTGAGCAATAACGCGATCGAGGTCTACATCCACCGCCTGCGCAAGAAGATCGAGAAGGGTCCGATCCGCATCGCCACGGTACGCGGCCTGGGGTACTGCCTTGAGAAAATCCCAGGGTAGCCCTTGAAGATCTTCCAGCGTGAGCAGCGCTCGCTGTTCGGCGAGATCCTGGACTGGATGCTCACGCCCCTGCTGCTGCTGTGGCCGGTCAGCCTGGCGCTGACCTGGCTGGTCGCCCAGAACATCGCCGGCAAGCCCTTCGACCGCGCGCTCGAATACAACGTGCAGGTCCTGGCGCAGCTGGTCACGGTGCAGAACGATCGGGTCGCGTTCAACCTGCCGCAGCCGGCGCGCGAGATCCTGCGCGCCGACGATTCGGACCTGGTGTACTACCAGGTGCTGGGACCGAACAGCGAATTCCTCAGCGGCGAGCGGGACTTCCCGCATCCGCCCGATGACGAGCTCCCGCGCGTGGGCGAGGTGCGGCTGCGCGATGACGAGATGCGCGGGCTGGACGTGCGCGTGGCCTACACCTGGGTCAAGCTCGACCTGCCGGGGGCGCAGCCATCGCTGGTGCAGGTGGCCGAAACCCGCGAGAAGCGCTCGGTGCTGGCCACCGAAATCATCAAGGGCGTGATGCTGCCGCAGTTCGTGATCCTGCCGCTGGCCGTGCTGCTGGTCTGGCTGGCGCTGGTGCGCGGCATCAAGCCGCTGTCGCAGCTGGAAGAGCGCATCCGCGCGCGCAAGCCCGACGACCTGAGTCCGCTGGACGACAAGACGGTGCCGCTGGAAGTGGCGCCGCTGGTGTCGTCGGTCAACGACCTGCTGACGCGCCTGAAGGATTCGATCGCGACGCAAAAACGCTTCCTGGCGGACGCCGCGCACCAGCTCAAGACACCGCTGGCGGGCCTGCGCATGCAGGCCGACCTGGCGCAGCGCGAAGCCTTCAACGCCGAGGAGCTGAAGCAGTCGCTCAAGCAGATCGGCCGCTCCAGCATCCGGGCCACCCACACCGTGAACCAGCTGCTGGCCCTGGCCCGCGCCGAAAGCAGCGGCCAGACCATCGCTCCCCAGCCCTGCGACCTGGCCCAGCTGACCATGGAAGCGGTGCAGGACTCGGTGCCGCGCAGCATGGACAAGCACATCGACCTGGGCTACGACGGCGCCCAGCCCGGCACACCGGGCGTTCAGCTGGAAGGCAATCCCACCTTGCTCAAGGAAATGATCCGCAACCTGCTGGACAACGCGATCAACTACACCCCTTCCAGCAGCGAGCATCCCGGCGTCATCACGGCACGGGTGCTGGCCGATCCGTTCGGCCATGTGCTGGTGCTGCAGGTGGAGGATTCGGGGCCCGGCATCCCCGAGGGCGAACGGGAGCTGGTGTTCCAGCCCTTCTACCGGGCGCTGGGGACGAACGTGGACGGCTCCGGCCTGGGCCTGCCCATCGTGCTGGAGATTGCGAACCAGCACAACGCCGACATCAAGCTCGAGGACAGCCATCCGGGCCGCGTGCCGCCCGGCACGCGGGTCACCGTGCGCTTCGTGTTGAACGAGCAGGCGGCGGCCGACTACGCCGCCGCGCAGGCTCAGGCAGCGGCCTTGTAGACGTTCAGCTGCAGGCGCTCGCGCTCGATCGCCCGGGCCACCGGCGGCAGCAGGGCGATGCGCTGCACCAGCGCCCACAGGCTGGCATAGCCCTGCGGGTCGTGCCCGGCGAAGCCGCCCCAGCGCAGCAAGGTCAGCGCATAGGCATCGAGCGGGCCGAAGTGCTCGCCCCCCAGGTAGGGCTTGCCCTCGTCCGCCGCCTTGCGGGCCATCGCGTCGATCTCGCCCAGCATCGGCCCGTACAGCGCGGCGTTGAAGGCCTTGACCTCGGCCTGGGCCTCGGGCGTGCCGGCGAACTTGTGCGGCATGAACACGTGCGTGAAGGTCGTATGGACGGTGTTGTTCATCCAGGCCAGGGTTTCCAGCGCGCGCGTGCGCGCCATCGGCTCGCGCGGCAGGAAGTTGCACTGCGGAAAGCGGTCGTCGAGCCGATTGACGATGGCCACGATCTGGGTGATCACTTCGTCGCCGTCCACCAGCACCGGCACCTGGCTGCGTGGGTTGATGGCCTTGTATTCGGGCGTGTAGTTCTCGCCCTTGTGCAGCTTGACCAGCACCGGCTCGAACGGCTCGCCCGCGGTTTCCAGCAGCGTGTGCGGCACGAATGAGCAGGCGCCGGGGGCGAAATACAGCTTCAGGGGCATCGCGATTTCCTTCAGGATTCAGCGGCAGGGCCGCAGGTTCTTGCCGCCCAGGACCGGCCTCAGATCTTCCAGCCGCGGCCGCAGGCCGTCGTCGACGGCCGGCAGCTTGAGCAGCTGGCCGCGCACTTCCGGCCGCTCCTGCACCACCTTGGCTGTGCGCACGCCGCGCTCGGCCAAGGCCTCCAGCTGCTGCGCGGCGGCCGCCTGGGTGGCGAAGCCGCCCAGCGACAGGCCCGGCTCGAGCGAAGGATTGGAAAGGGTCTCGAAGGAGATGCCGATCTGGCGCAGCTCGCCCTTCTTGCGGGCGACGTTCTCCGCGGTCAGGTACTTGCCCATGTAGACGATCCAGCGCGCCGGCTCGACGGAGGGCTCCAGGCCCCAGGAGCCGGCCGGCCACGCCCCCAGCGCCTGGCGCAGGCTGGCGAGCTGCGCCTCGTCGAACACCCCGGCCTGCAGGCACTCGGCAGGCTTTCCGTTGCTGCCTGCGCCGTTCGCCTCGAGCCGCCTGGCCTCCTCGGCCGGCAACACGGTGAGTGTCTGCGGCTTGATCTGCTGGGCCAGCCTATGCGGCTCGGATTGCTGCGCCGGCGCAAAGCCCCATGGCGCCAGCAGCCTTTGCGACCAGGCGAAATAGGCGGCGTTGGCGAACAGCAGGATCAAGAGCGCGAGTCGCAGCATTGACTCAGGCGGCGGGCCGCACGCTCACTTCGGAACTGGTGACGGTACTCATGCCGGCCGCAGTATGCACCAGCAAGGCCCCGCCCTCGCTGATGCCGTGGGCCGTGCCCTGGGTGCCGTCGCTGAGGATGACGGCGCGGTCGCGCAGTGCGTCACGGGCGTCGAAGCGGGCCTGGAACGGTGCGAAGCCCAGGGCCTCGAAGGCCTGCACCGCCTGCACCAGCGGAACCGCGATGCGCAGCAGCGTCTCGCCGGCTTGCGCCTCGGGCAGCACTTCGCGCACCCAGGCCGGGGCGGTGGAGAGCCCGGTGGCCTGCGGCGCGGCGATATTGATTCCGACGCCGATCACGGCGTAGCGCCGCGCCTCGCGGCCTTCGCCGGAACTCGCGGTTTCGATCAGGATGCCCGCCAGCTTGCGATCGGCCAGCCACAGGTCGTTGGGCCACTTGAGCTGGATGCGCGGATGCAGGCTTTCGGCCAGGCTCACCCCCACGGCCAGCGACAGGCCCGACCAGTCGGCCGGCGCCAGCGGCAGCCCCAAGGAAAATGTCAGCGAATCGCCGGCGCCGCTGCGCCAGCCGCGCCCCAGCCGGCCGCGGCCCGCCGTCTGCTGCTCAGCCACCAGCAGGACCGGCTCCATGCGCCCGGCCCGGGCCCGGCGCATGAGCTCGGTATTGCTGGAGTCGATTTCGGGCAGTATCTCGACCGTGAAGCCCGGCAGAAGAGGGGACACCCCCTCCCAGACAGCTTCGGCCGGCCAGTTCACTGGGTTACTTCCGTTGCCTGCGCTTGGGCGCCAGCAGGGTGCCGCGGCACAGCTTGGCGCCGCACCAGCAGGGATACTCGGCCTTGAGTTTCTTGGTGTACGGCTCATCGATGATGAGGCCGTAGTCGTAGTTGAGCTCTTCGCCCGGCTTGATATTGCGCAGGGCCTTGATGAAGACCCGGCCTTCCTCTTCGTCGGCCTCGCAATTCGGGTCGCAGGAGTGGTTGATCCAGCGCGAGGAATTGCCGCCGACCTTCGCGTCGATCACCCGCTCTTCGTCGACATGAAAATAAAAGGTATGGTTCGGGTCCTTGGGGTCGTGCGGATGGCGGCGCAGGGCCTCCTTCCAGTTGATCACCTCGCCCACATATTCAATGATGGTTTCGCCTTCGGCAATCCTCTGCACCGCGAATACCCCCTTGCCGTGGACACCGGAGCGGCGGACCTGGATGCGCCGGGAAGGATTCGCCTGGGCGCCGGACTTCGCCATGATTTCCCCGGGGGAGGGGTCCGCGCCATTCACTGCTTTTTCTGCCATCGCCAAAAACTCTGTTAATTTGAATATGCACACGTGCGCGTGCGTGCGTGCGCGTATACGCGCGCGAGAAGCGACGATTGTAAGGATGCCGCGGCCCCATTTGACCGATGGCCCCGGAATAAGGATAGAAGAGTCAGCATGACTAAGACTTTGGTAATTGCCGAGAAGCCGTCCGTGGCACAGGACATCGTGCGCGCGCTCACGCCCGTGGCCGGGAAGTTCGACAAGCACGACGAGTACTTCGAGAGCGAGAAGTACGTCGTCACCAGCGCCGTGGGCCACTTGGTCGAGATCCAGGCGCCGGAAGAGTTCGACGTGAAACGCGGCAAGTGGAGCTTTGCCCACCTGCCCGTCATCCCGCCCTACTTCGACTTGAAGCCCGTGGACAAGACCAAGTCGCGCCTGAACGCCGTGGTGAGACTGGCCAAGCGCAAGGACGTCACCGACCTCGTCAACGCCTGCGACGCCGGGCGCGAGGGTGAGCTGATCTTCCGCCTGATCGAGCAATACGCGGGCGGCGCCAAGCCGCTGGGCAAGCCGGTCAAGCGGCTGTGGCTGCAATCGATGACGCCGCAGGCGATCCGCGACGGCTTCGATGCGCTGCGCAGCGACAAGCAGATGGCCGGCCTGGCCGACGCCGCCCGTTCACGCTCCGAGGCCGACTGGCTGGTCGGCATCAACGGCACGCGGGCCATGACGGCCTTCAACTCGCGCGATGGCGGCTTTTTCCTCACGACCGTCGGGCGGGTGCAGACCCCCACGCTGGCGGTGGTGGTCGAGCGCGAAGAGCAGATCCGCAAGTTCATCAGCCGCGACTACTGGGAAATCCATGCGTCGTTCCTGGCCGAGGCGGGCGAGTACCCGGCCAAGTGGTTCGACCCCAAGTGGAAGAAGAACCCCGACGACCCCGAGCAGAAGGCCGACCGGGTCTGGACCGAGCGCGAGGCGCTGGCCATCGCCGACGCCGTGCGCGGCAAGGCCGCGACCGTCACCGAAGAGTCCAAGCCGACCACCCAGGCGTCGCCGGCGCTGTTCGACTTGACGTCCTTGCAGCGCGAGGCCAACGGCCGTTTCGGCTACTCGGCCAAGACCACGCTGGCATTGGCGCAAAGCCTGTACGAGCGGCACAAGGCACTGACCTACCCGCGTACCGACTCGCGGGCCCTGCCCGAGGATTACGTGCCGGTCGTGAAGCAGACCATGGGCATGCTGGCGACCAGCGGCATGGGGCACCTGGCGCCGTACGCCCAGCAGGCGATGGACGAGAACTACGTCAAGCCCAGCAAGCGGATTTTCGACAACGCCAAGGTCAGCGATCACTTCGCCATCATCCCGACGCTGCAGGCGCCCAGCGGCCTGTCGGATGCCGAGCAGCGGCTGTACGACCTGGTGGTCAAGCGCTTCCTGTCGGTGTTCTTTCCCAGCGCCGAATTCCTGGTCACCACCCGCGTCTCGCAGGCCGTGGGCCACAGCTTCAAGACCGAAGGCAAGGTGTTGGTCAAGCCCGGCTGGCTGGCGATCTGGGGCAAGGAAGCCGCCGACGAAGTGGCCGACGCCAAGGAAGGCGACAAGGGCCAGAGCCTGGTGCCGGTCAAGCCCGGCGAGATGGTCCGCACCGAAACCGTGGAACCCAAGGGCCTGAAGACGCGCCCGCCGGCCCGGTACTCGGAAGCCACGCTGCTGGGCGCGATGGAGGGCGCCGGCAAGTTCGTGGAAGACGACGAGCTGCGCGAAGCCATGCAGGAGAAGGGCCTGGGCACGCCGGCCACGCGCGCCGCCATCATCGAAGGCCTGATCAACGAGAAGTACATGTTCCGCGAGGGCCGCGAACTCATTCCCACGGCCAAGGCGTTCCAGCTGATGACGCTGCTGCGCGGCCTGGGCGTGGAGGAGCTGTCGCGGCCCGAGCTCACCGGTGACTGGGAATACAAGCTGGCCCAGATGGAACATGGCGGGCTGTCGCGCGAAGCCTTCATGCTCGAGATCGCCGAGATGACCAAGCGCATCGTGAAGAAGGCCAAGGAATACGACCGCGACACGGTGCCGGGCGATTACGCCACCTTGTCCACGCCCTGCCCCAATTGCGGCGGCGTGGTCAAGGAAAACTACAAGCGCTTCACCTGCACCGGCAAGAGCGGCACGGGCGAAGATGCCTGCGGCTTCTCGTTCGGCAAGACGCCGGCGGGCCGCACCTTCGACGCGCGCGAAGTCGAGCAGTTGCTGCGCGACAAGAAGATCGGGCCGCTGGAGGGCTTCCGCTCCAAGGCCGGCTGGCCTTTCACGTCCGAGATCGTGCTCAAGTACAACGAGGAAGAGAAGAACTGGAAGCTCGAATTCGATTTCGGCGACGACAAGAATGCGGCCGAGACCGGCGAGATCGTCGATTTCAGCGAACAGCAGCCGCTGGGCCCCTGCCCGAAATGCGGCGCGCGTGTCTTCGAATACGGCAAGAACTACATCTGCGAGAAGGCCGTGCCCACGGCCGAGCAACCGACGCCGACCTGCGACTTCAAGAGCGGCCAGGTCATCCTGCAGCAGCCGGTCGAGCGCGAGCAGATGAGCAAGCTGCTGCAAACCGGCAAGACCGACCTGCTCGACAAGTTCGTGTCCATGCGCACCCGCCGGGCGTTCAAGGCCTTCCTGGCCTGGGACAAGGAAGCGGGCAAGGTGAACTTCGAGTTCGCGCCGTCCAAGTTCCCGCCGCGCAAGGGCGCCGCGGGCAAGACGCCCGCGGCGAAGGAGCCGGCCGCCAAGTACGCGCCGGTCGCCAAGGCGGCAAAGGCTGCTGCCAAGCCCGCCGCGAAAAAGGCGCCCGCCAAGAAAGCCGCCGCACCCAAGGCGCCGCGCAAGACCGGCGCCGGGCTCAAGCCCAGTGCAGAGCTGGCCGCCGTGATCGGCGCCGAACCGGTGGCGCGCACCGAGGTCATCAAGAGGCTGTGGGACTACATCAAGGCCAACGGCTTGCAGGACACCAAGGACAAGCGTTCGATCAACGCCGATGCCAAGCTGCTGCCGGTTTTCGGCAAGCCGCAGGTCACGATGTTCGAGCTGGCGGGGGTTGTCGGCAAGCACCTCAGCCAGGTAAGCTGACGCGCCATGCCTTCGCTGGAAACACTGGAACGCTTCATCGCCCGCGTTGAACAGAACGCGCATGTCGAAGCCATCCAGGAGTTCTACACCGAGGACGCCTCGATGCAGGAGAACATGGCACGGCCGCGCAAGGGCCGCGACACGCTCGTCGCCCATGAAGCCGCCGCGCTGGCGCGTTCGTCGTCCGTCCGCTCGACCTGTGTGCGACCGGCGTTCCTGAACGGCGACCATGTCGTCGTCCGCTGGATCTTCGAGTTCGCCTGGAAGGACGGCGGCGTCGGCCGCATCGAAGAGTTGGCGCATCAGCGCTGGGAAGGCGAGCGGATCGCACAGGAGCAGTTCTTCTACGACCCCAAGCAGTTCGCGCCCAGCAAGCCCGCCGGCTGACTGTCGACGCGGGCTTGACCCGCAATCCATCGCCAGAGCATCATTCGGTTCCCATCCCCAAGGAGCACCGCATGAGCAAGACTCTGATCGCCGCCGCCCTGATGGGCACCGCCACCCTGGCCCAAGCCGCCAGCTTCGCCCTGTCCAGCCCCGACATCAAGGCCAACGCCCTGATCGACAAGAAGTTCGAGTTCAATGGCTTCGGCTGCTCGGGCGAGAACAAGTCGCCGGCCCTGAAGTGGAGCGACGCGCCCAAGGACACCAAGAGCTTCGCCGTGACGGTGTACGACCCCGACGCGCCAACCGGGTCCGGTTGGTGGCACTGGTTCGTGATCAACATCCCCGCCACAGTGACCGAGCTGAAGCCCGACGCCGGCAACGTGAGCGGCGCCAACTTGCCGCAGGGAGCCAAGCATGTACGCATCGACTACGGCGTCGCCGGCTGGGGCGGCGTCTGCCCGCCGGAAGGCGACAAGCCGCACCGCTACATCTTCACCGTGCATGCACTCAAGACCGACAAGCTGGACATCCCCCCCGATGCGACGGCGGCACTGGCGGGATTCATGGTCAATGCGAATTCGATCGGGAAAGCGAGTTTCACGGCGAAGTATGGAAGGCCGAAGGCGAAGTAACGGTCATGGCGACATCGCCGGTATCGGATACCTGGGAGCAAGGTGATCCCTACGAGCAGTACGTAGGCCGCTGGAGTCGGCAGGTCGCGCCGCGGTTTCTTTCATGGTTGAACGTTCCGCCCCACCTGCGCTGGCTGGATGTCGGATGCGGCACTGGAGCGCTCAGCGCGGCGATCCTGGAGGACTGTTCCCCGCTGTCTGTGGCGGGTGTCGAGCCTTCGGAAGGTTTCCTGCAGAAAGCCAAGGACCAGTTGGCCGGCCGGGTATTGCTTCGCCGCGGCACCGCAGAGCAGATCCCGCTCGAGGACGGCGTGATGGACGTGGTCGTTTCTGGGCTGGTGCTGAACTTTGTTCCCGATGGACGCGCCGCCCTGCGCGAAATGGCGCGCGTCGCAGCGCCCCGGGGCACGATCGCGGCCTACGTCTGGGACTATTCGGGAAAGATGGAACTGATGCGCCACTTCTGGGATGCGGCCATCGAGATCGATCCTGCCGCAGCGAAAGCGGACGAAGGCGCGCGCTTTCCGCTGTGCCGGCCCGACGCACTGGAAGAGCTTTTCGCCAGTGCAGGCCTGAGCGGCACTGAAGTGACGAGCATCGACATCACGACCCCATTCGCGAGCTTCGACGAGTACTGGCGGCCATTTCTCGGTGGCCAGGGACCGGCGCCTGCATACGCCATGGCACTCGATGAAAAAGCGCGGGTGGATTTGCGCGATCGGATAAGGGCACGCCTTCCGCTGCGGTCGGACGGCTCCCTCTCGTTGATCGCGCGGTCCTGGGCCGTGCGCGCAGCCGTCCCCGGCTGACTCGCGCGGGACGTGCCCAGCTGAACAGCCTCAGTGGCGGAATTCCCGCGCCCAGTCGCGCATCTCCACCATTGCAAGATCAAAATAGCCGTTGGCTACTTTTCTCAATTCCTTCGACCTTGTCTGATCTGCGGCCGATGGGCCCAAGCCGTCCCTTTCGATCATTTCCATCGAAGCCGCGAACACGGCTCTTTCCGCCGCAAAAGCAGTCTGGTCGGCTCGGCGCCATTTTTGAAAGTAGTCCATCTCGGTTTCGGGGCGCAGGTGCGCATCACTGAGTCTGTGCTTCACAGCTCACATGTATGTAGGACACGGGCCTGCAAGTGCAACCGCTTCTCGCCCGTAACCCGCTATATGCGCAGGCGCGCTCGCTTCACCTCGGCGCGCAGCAGATCCTCGAACTTCGCCGCGGCAGGTGAAGCGCTGCGGTCGCCGCGGCGGCAGATGCCGATGCGGCGCATCGGGGCGGGGCGCTGCAGGCGCTTCCAGGCCAGTCCGGCCATGTTGACATCGCCGAGCACCATCGCCGGGATGAAGGTCACGCCGAAGCCGGCGCGGACCATGCTCAGGGCGGTGAACATGTTGGCCACCTCGTAGTCGGCCTCGCGGGTGATGTGATTGGCCGCCAGGGCCGTCGCAATCTGCTCATGGGTGCTGGAGTCGCGCACCAGCATCACCAGCGATTCATCCTTGAGGGCAGACCAGCGAAGGACCGCAACGTCGGCCTTCGGATCGGTGCGGCTCATGACGGCGACGAGCTCGTCATCGAACAGATGCTCGAAATGCAGCCCGCTGGCGGCACTGCTGTGGGCGCACACGGCGAAATCCACCTCGCCCTGAGCGACCCGCTCCAGCAGCGGGCCGTTGTAATCCTCGCGCATGCTCACCTTGACGCCGGGAAAGCTCTTGCGCAACTCGCCCAGTGCCCGCGTCACCACGCCCACCGCCAGCGACGCCAGCGTGCCGACGGTGATATGGCCATGCTCCACACGGGCAATCGCGCGGGCTTCTTCGCAAGCGTCGTCGATGGCGACCACGCCCCGCTTCATCTTGGCATGCAGGATCACCCCCGCCTCGGTCAAGGCGATGCGCCGGGTGGTGCGGTCGAAAAGGCGCACACCCAGGGCCGCTTCCAGTTCACGCACCAGCTGGGAAAAGGCCGACTGCGTGATGTGCAGGGCTTCCGCGGCCCGGCTGAACGAAAGCAGCTCGCCAGCAAGCAGGAATCCTTCGATCTGTCGAAGCGTGACGTTGTTTTTCATCGCGCATCGATTATGCGGCCAGGCTACTCAATCGACAAGCATAAAGCGATTGTTCTTATCGTTAGCCGCTGCTTCAATAGCGTACGTCGGCGACCGCCGCCTTTGAAAAACGCCTCAGGAGACCCTGATGAACTCATCGATTCGCAAAGCATTGCTGGTGGTGGCCGCCCTGTTCGCCGTCACGGCCCAGGCGGCTTACCCGGACAAGCCCATCCGTATCATCGTGCCCTACCCGCCCGGCGGCACCACCGACCTGCTCACCCGCCTGATCGGCCAGAAGCTCTCGGACAGCCTGAAGCAGCCGGTCGTGGTCGACAACCGCGCCGGCGGCGCGGCCATGATCGGCAGCGACCTGGCCGCCAAGAGCGCGCCTGACGGGTACACGCTGCTGTCGACCGGCGCCGGCCCGCACGTGATCAACGTCAGCCTGTTCCCGAAAATCCCCTACGACCCGGTCCGCGATTTCGCACCGGTGACCTTGATGTCCATCAACCCGCTGCTGATGGTGGTCCCCGCTTCGGCGCCGTTCAATACCGCGCAGGAATTCGTGGCCTGGGCGCGCGACAACAAATCCAAGGCCAACTACTGTTCCATCGGGCTGGGCTCGCCCTCGCATCTGGCGGCGGAGTTGTTCAAGTCGATGGCCGGCGTCGAGATGACCCACATACCTTATGTCGGCAGCGGACCGGCTCTCACGGCCACCATCGGCGGCGTGTGCTCGGTCCTGTTCGACAGCGTCCTGTCCGCCGGCCCCCACGTCAAGTCGGGCAAGCTCAAGGTACTGGCCACGGGCAACAAGGAGCGCCTGGCCTCCTGGCCGAACGTGCCGACGCTGGTCGAGAGCGGGCTGCCCGCCTTCGAAGCCTTTACCTGGGGCGCCTTGCTGGCCCCGGCCGGCACCCCGCCGGACATCGTCTCCAGGCTGCAGGTCGAGATGGCCAGGATATTCGCGATGCCCGACGTGCGCCAGAAGATCGAAGACATGGGCGCCCTGCCCGGTGGCGGAACGTCGGCGGAACTGGATACCTTCACACGCGCCGAAATACGCAAGTGGGCGAAGGTCATCAAGGACGGCAACATCAAGGCCGAATGACGGCCGGGTACGGCTGCGGCATCGAACAAGGAATCTCCATCCATGGCACTCAAATTCACCCAGCTGCACCCCTTCTTTGTCGGGGAGGCCAGCGAGATCGACCTGCGCACCGCGGACGCCGCGGCGCTGGAACAGATCCGGCGCGGAATGGACCAGTACGGCGTGCTGGTGTTTCGCAACCAGTCGTTCACGGACGACGAACAGCTCGCTTTCGCGGAACGCTTCGACGGCACGCTTCATGCCAAGACTTCCACGGCGGTGCTCGAAAAGAACCGGTTCGGCAACGAGGCGCTGTCGGACATCTCCAACGTCGGCAAGGACGGCGAACTGCTGGCCGCCAGCGACAGGCGCCGCATGAGTTCATTGGCCAACCGGCTCTGGCACACCGACGCTTCGTTCGTGGATCCGGCAGGCCGGTACTCGATGTTGTCGGCACGCGTGGTTCCGCCGGTGCACGCCGACACCGAGTTCGCGGACATGCGCACCGCCTATGACGAGCTGGACGACGAAACCAAGGCGGTCATCGAGGACCTGCGAGTGCACCATTCCATCGCCTACTCCCGCGAAGTGCTGGGCTTCGAGTTCGCACCGGGGGAAAGGGAGCTTCTCAAGGGCGCCGTCCATCCGCTGGTGCGCAAGATCCCGGGGATCGAGCGCCGCTCGCTCTACCTGGCGTCGCACGCACAGCACATCGTCGACTGGCCGGTGCCGGAAGCACGGCTGTTGCTGCGGGACCTGACCGAGCACGCCACCCAGCCCCGCTTCGTCTACAGCCATGAATGGAAGGTCGGCGATTTCGTGATCTGGGACAACCGCACGACCATGCACCGGGCCACGCCTTTCGACGACAAGAAATACCGGCGCGAGCTGCGGCGCACGACCACGCTCGACATCGACAGGTTGGCCGTCAGCGCCTAGGGCGCAGAGGACTTCACGCCCGCCGCAAGTGCCAGGCCCTGGGCCGCGTGAAGGCCTGGATGCCGTACTTCGACAGTGTCAGGCCCACGCCCGAATCGCCGAAGCCGCTCCAGGGCAGACGCGGGCTGACCCGGTCGCAGCAGTTCCAGTACAGGCTGCCGGCGTTGACGCGGTCCAGCACGGCATGCGCACGCTCCCCGTTGGGCGTGTAGACGCCGGCCGTGAGGCCGTAGCGGCTGTCGTTCATGAGGCGCACTGCCTCCTCGTCGCCCGCGACCTTCTGGATGCCGATGATGGGGCCGAAGCTCTCTTCCTTCATCAGCTCCATGCCGTGATTCACATTGCTGAAGACCGTGGGCGGATACCAGTTGCCGGGACCGGGCAGCCGCTGCCCGCCGGTGTGCAGCTTGGCGCCCTTGGCCTTGGCGTCGGCGACCTGCGCGTCCAACACGTCCAGTTGCGGCGCGCGCGTGATGGCGCCGATGTAGCTGTCCTCGCTCATCGGGTCGCCCGCCTTGAAGCCCTTGACCTCCTGCACGAACGCGGTGACGAAGGCGTCGTGGATCTTCTCGTGCACGTAGATGCGCTCGACCGAACAGCAGCTCTGGCCGGTGTTGTACATCGCGCCGTCGGCCAATGACGCCGCGGCGATCTGGGGATCCGCGTCGTCGCAGACGTAAGTCGGGTCCTTGCCGCCCAGCTCCAGCTGCAGCTTGATGAAGCGCGAGCCCACCGCCTGCGCGATGCGCGCGCCGGTCGCGTAGGAGCCGGTGAAGAACAGGCCGTCGATGTCCTGCTCGAGCAGCGCGGCGCCGACCGCGCCCGTTCCTACCAGCGGCACGAACACGTCCTGCGGCACCCCGGCCTGGTGCAGCAGCCGGGCGATCTCCAGCCCGGTGAGCGTCGCGTACTCGGACGGCTTGTAGAGCACGGCGTTGCCCGCCAGCAGCGCCGGCACGACCACGTTGCAGCCGACGAACCAGGGGTAGTTCCAGGCCGAGATGTTGCCCACCACGCCCAGCGGCACATGCTCGATCCGCTCTTTCATGCCGCCTTCGTCGAACACGGTCTCGGTGGCGATGGCCCTGTCCACTTCAGCCAGGAAGAAATCGATGCGTCCGAGCAATCCGTTGAGCTCGTTGCGCGACATCTTGATGGGCTTGCCGGTTTCCCGCGTCATCGTCACGGCCAGCGACTCCAGGTCGCGCACCACGCCTGCGCGGAAATGCGTGATGCAGGCCTTGCGTTCCGACAAGGGTCGCGCCGCCCACGCCGGTTGCGCGGCACGCGCCTGGCGCGCCTTGGCCGCGACAGAAGCCGCACCGTCGGCCGGAACCTCGGCGATCTTCTCGCCGTTGGCCGGGTTGTGGATGGCGAGTTGGCTCATGGGGTTCGCTTTGCCTGCTTCACGGCCGCGGCGGCCGAAAGGAAGTCGTCGAGCAGCGCGGCGTCGTCGATGGTGTCGGAGCCTTGCTGATGGAATTCGGGATGCCACTGCACGGCCGCCAGGTACGGCTTGTGCGCGTCGCTGCGCCGGATCGCCTCGATCAATCCATCCTCGTTGCTGGTCGCTTCGACCTCGAAGCCGGGCGCCAGGTCCTTGATGGCCTGGTGATGGATGCTGTTGACCTTGACCTTGCCGCCAGCGGGGTACAGCGTGCCCAGCCGCGAATCCGGTTTGATTTCGACGGTATGAAAGTTGAGGTCGTAGGTCGAGGCGTCGCGATGCTGCAAGGCCTGCGGCAGCTGGGTCGCAATGTCCTGGTACAGCGTGCCGCCATAGGCGACGTTCAACAGCTGCAGTCCACGGCAAACGCCGAACACCGGCTTGCCGTGCCGCTCGAAGGCCGCGACCAGGTCCATCTCGTATTCGTCGCGAATCTTGTCGCCGGCCCATTTCTCCTGCAGCGGCTGCTCGCCGTAACTCAGCGGCGAAACGTCTGCCCCACCGTGCAGCACCAGGCCATCGAGCCATTGCGCGTAATGGTCCAGCGTGACGTCGCCGCGCTGCGTCGCGCCCGTCGGGCTGGGGATCATCACCGCCAGCGCACCGGTGGACATGACCCAGTGCGCGATCGACTGTTCGACGTACTGCAGGGTCTTGCCGGTGAATAGAGGTCGTGCCGGATCGGCGTGCATGAAGCAGGCCGAGATACCGATCTTCAAGCGGGCAGCGCTGTTCATCCCCATACCTCTACATCGCTTCTTCGAACAGCCGCCGGAAATCCGCCGCCGTGCAGGGCCGGGGATTGGTCTGGTGGCAGATGTCGGCCACCGCGATCTCCACCAGCCGCGGGATCTGCTCGCGCTTGACGCCGTGCTCCTCCAGTTTTCCCGAGATGCCGGCGCGGTACTTGAGCGCGCGCAGCCAGGGCACGAACTCCTCGCCGCCGCCCGACACCTTGCAGACATGGGCCAGCTCGTCGAACTTCTCCGGCGCGGCCTCCCAGTTCCACGCCAGCACGGTGTCGATCATGAGTGCGTTGGCCAGGCCATGGTGCAGGTCGCACACCGCCCCCAGCGCATGGGCGCAGGAATGAACCGCACCCAGGTCCTTCTGGAAGGCGATGGCGCCCATCATCGAGGCCATCATCATGTCGCCGCGCGCCTGCAGGTTGGACGGCTCGCTCACCGCGGTGAGCAATGCCCGGGCGGCGATGCGCGTTCCTTCCAAGGCGATGCCGTCGCACAGCGGGTGGTAGGCCGGCGACAGGTAGCTCTCGATGTTGTGGGTCAGTGCGTCCATGCCGGTTGCCGCTGTGACGTGCGGCGGCAGGCCGAGGGTGAGCTCCGGATCGGCGAACACGATCTTGGCCAGCACCTTGGGGCTGAAGACGATGCGCTTCAGGTGCGTGTCGTCTTCGCTGATCACGGCGGAGCGGCCGACTTCGGAACCGGTGCCCGCGGTCGTGGGCAGCGCGACGAAATACGGCAGCTCGCGCTCGATGGCCCGCACCCGGGGATGGTCCCAGGCGTACTCGATGATGTGGCCCTCGTGCGTGGCGGCGATGCCGACCACCTTGGCCACGTCCAGTGCAGCGCCACCGCCGAAGCCGATGACGCAGTCGGCGCGATGGGCCTTGAAGGCGGCCGCGCCCTCCATGGCCTGGCTGGCGGTGGGGTTGCCGAACACTCCGGCGAACACCGCCGCCTCCAGGCCGGCGAGATGGCTCTTGAATTCGGCCAGCACGGGCAAGGCGCCGAGGGCCCTGTCGGTGACGATCAGCGGACGCTTCAATCCCTGCGCCAGCAGATGCTGCGCCACCTCCCGGCGCGCGCCGGGGCCGAAGCGGATGGCGGTGGGAAACGAGAAACCGGTGATGCTCATGATGGGGGCAGTTCCAGGTACATGTGATTCTTGGGATAGGCGTGGCCGTCGACCTTGATCGCGCGCGGCTCGATGCCGAACGAGCGGAAGCCGCTGCGCTGGTACAGGCGCAGGGCGGCGCTGTCGCCTTCGGTCACCGTCAGCACCAGCAATTCCAGGCGCGAGGCCCGGGCATCGTCGATCAAGGCTTTCATCAAGGCGCCGCCCATGCCGCGGCCGGTCTGCTCGTGCGCCACGTACATGCCGACGACCTTGGCCTTGTGGCGATTCTTGGCCCGGGTTTCGCACTCGAGGCCGACCATGCCGCACAGCTCGTCGCCCTCGAAAGCACCCCAGAACCTGTTGTGATGGCTGCCCAGTCTTTTCTCGGAAGCCTCGAGCGGCAGCTTTTCATCTTCTTCATAACTGGAGGTGAACGCCTGCGGCAACTCCCACAGCGCGCGCAACCGCAGCGTGCGGTAGCCGGGTGCGTCGTCGGGGGACAAGCGGCGGATGTTCATCAGATGACCTCGAAATACCGTTTCAACTCCCAGTCGGTCACACCGTCCAGCCACTGGCGCCATTCCCAGTCGCGGGTGGCGGCGAAATGTTCGACGAAGGTATCGCCCAGAAAATCCCGGGCAATCTTGGAGTTGCTGAAATTGCGGGTGGTTTCCACCAGGGTGCGCGGGGCCCGCGGGATGTTCTCCGCGCCCTGGTTGGTGCCGGTGATCGGCGGCGCGGTGAGCTTGAGCCCCTTCTCCACGCCGTACAGGCCCGCCGCGATCACGGCCGCCATGGCCAGGTAGGGATTGACGTCGGCGCCGGGGCAGCGCGTTTCCAGCCGGGTCGCCTTGGCGCTGCCGGCGATCACGCGAAAGCTGGCCGTGCGGTTGTCCATGCCCCAGGTCGGCTTGACCGGCGCCCAGAAGCCGTCCACCAGGCGCTTGTAGCTGTTGATGGTCGGCCAGAACATGGGCGCGAACTCCATCAGGCAGTGCACCTGGCCCGCCAGGTAGCTCTCGAACAGCTTGCTCATCTTGCGCGGGCTCTTGGCGTCGTAGAACTGGTTGGCCTTGCCATCCGACAGGCTCTGGTGGATGTGGCCGCTGCAGCCCGGGTATTGCGCGCTCCACTTGGCCATGAAGCTGGGCATGATGCCGAAGCGCGCGCCGATTTCCTTGGCGCCGGTCTTGAACAGGATGGCGCGGTCGGCCTGCTCCAGCGCTTCGCTGAAAGCGATGGCGGCTTCGTAAACGCCCGGCCCGGTTTCGGTGTGCAGCCCCTCGATCGGCACGCCGAAGGCCAGCATCTCGTCCATGATGGCGTTGAAGAACTCGCGGTTCTGGTTCACCCGCAGCAGCGAGTAGCCGAACATTCCCGGCGTCAGCGTTTCCGGGCCGACGCCCTTCTTGGCCGCCCAGCTCTGCGGCGTTTCCAGGAAATTGAACCACTCGTATTCCATGCCGGTCATCACCTGGAAGCCGAGCTTCTCGGCGCGCTTCAACACGCGCTTCAAGGTCTGGCGCGGGCACACGGCGTACGGTGTGCCGTCGGTATTGATGAACTCGCCCAGGAAGAAATCCACCCCGCCGTCCCAGGGCACCTTCCGGTGGGTGTTCAGGTCCAGCCGCGCCAGGGCGTCAGGAAAGCCGTGCTGCCAGCCCGTCACCTGGGCGTTGTCGTAGGTGACATCGGTGCAGTCCCAGCCGAAGACCACATCGCAGAAACCAAAGCCGCCGCCGGGCCCCGGGTCGGCCGCACCCTCGAACTTGTCCTTGTGCAGGTACTTGCCGCGCAGCACGCCGTCGATGTCGCTGCAGGCGACCTTGACCTTGGCGGCACCGGATTTGCGGATCGCCGCCAGGGCGGGGTGGACCTTGGTTGCCATGTTGCGCTTCTCCTTTTGAGCAGCCTACGCGAAAAGTTTCAGCTCGTGTGGTGAAACCGTGCTCTCTAGCCGAGACATACTCCGCACACCATGGCTCCCGCGCCCCTCATCGCATGACACTGACCTGGATGGTCGCCGCCGCCGTGCTGCTGGGCGCCCTGTTGCACGCGAGCTGGAACGCGGTCATCAAGGCCAGTCCGGACCAGGAGCTGGACACAGCCGTGATGCACGGCACCGGCGCGCTCATAGCACTCCCCGCGGCGCTGGCGGTAGGCGGGCCCCCGGCCGAGGCCTGGCCGTACATCCTGGCCTCGGTGGCCATCCACGTCGGCTACTTCATCACCCTGGCGGGCGCCTTGCGCCATGGCGACCTGGGCCTGGCTTATCCGCTGATGCGTGGCACGGCGCCCTTGCTGGTGGCACTCGCAGCCAGCCTGGCGCTGGGCGAAACGCTGAGCTCCTGGGCCTGGGCCGGAGTGCTGGGCGTATGCGCGGGCGTCACCGCGATGGGCCTCTCGCGCGAGGCGCTCGCACAGCCCAAGGCCGTGGGCTTCGCGCTGGCCAACGCGGCGATCATCGCCCTGTACACGGTGGTCGATGCACTGGGCGTGCGGGCAAGCGGCAATCCTCTGCAGTACGTGCTGGCGCTGTTTGCCTTGAGCGGGTGGCCGTTTGCACTGCTGGTACTAGCCCGGCGTGGGCGGAGCGTTGCCTGGCCCTATGCGCGAGCGCGCTGGCCCTTTGCGATGGGCGGGGCGCTCGCCTCCAAAGGCTCTTACGGCTTGGCCCTGTGGGCCATGACGCAAGCGCCCGTGGCTACCGTGGCGGCATTGCGCGAAACCTCGGTGCTGTTCGCGGTTCTGCTCGGCACCTGGTTCCTGAAGGAAGCCTTCAACCTGCGGCGCGCAGTCGGCACGGCCGTGATCGTGGCCGGCGTCTTGGCCTTGCGGATGGGCTAGCTTTAGCCGGCCCTGTCTTCGGGCGGGGGCGGGCCGTAGCCCTCCCATGACGGCTCGTCGCCATGGCTGGCGGCGGTGATGTGACTTTCCGAGAGGTCGTTCAGGCGTCGCTGCAACAGTTTGCGCTGCAAGGGACGGCCCAGCTCTTTGGTGTAGTAGGCCACCTCGAATTCTTCACGAGGTGGTTTTCGCTCTTTTTCCGGTGCCATGCGCCCAGGATAGCGAGCAAGTACTCACGTGGTGTAGGACAACACCTTGGGCGACCTTCGGACAAGAACCACCGGCTGAGCCACAGCCTGCTTGGCTGGCTTAACATGCTTCTTCGTTTTTCCCGCCAAGGAGATCACGATGCCCACACCCGCCGAGATCGCCGCGCTACGCACCCTGGCCCTGGTGGGCCCGGCGACGGCGGGCAAGACCAGCCTGGTCGAGGCCCTGCTGTGGAAAGCTGGAGCGCTGGGTGCGCCGGGCAGCGTCGAGCGTGGCTCCACCGTGAGCGACCACGATCCGCTGGAACGCCGGGCCCAGCGTTCGCTCAACTCCTCACTGGTCCATTTCAAGCACGGCGGCATCCAGGCCCATCTGATCGACACCCCCGGCGCGCCTGACTTTCTCGGCCAATCCCTGCCGGCACTGGAGGCGGTGGAAACCGCGGCCGTGGTGATCAGCGCGACCACCGGTGTCGAGCCGATGGCCGTACGGATGATGCAGTGGGCGGCGCAGCGCGAGCGCGACCGGATCATCATCGTCAACAAGATCGATGCCCAGGGCGTCAACCTGCAAGCGCTGGTGGGACAGATCCAGGCCGCGTTCGGCCGCGAGTGCCTGCCGCTGAACCTGCCGGCGCAGCGCGGGGCGCGCGTGGTGGATTGCTTCTTCAACATGACGCAGGACGGCGGCGAAACCGATTTCTCCTCGGTGGCGCAGGCGCACCGCGCCTTGGTGGAGCAGGTGGTGGAGGTCGACGCCGCCTTCGTCGAGCGCTACTTGAACGATGGCGACGTGGACCCCCAGGAACTGCACGCTCCGCTGGAGCAGGCTTTGCGGGAAGGGCACCTGATCCCGATCTGCTTTGTCTCCGCGCGCACCGGCGCCGGCGTGCCCGAGCTCCTGGACGTGATCGCGCGCCTGCTGCCCGATCCGACGGAAAGCAACCCGCCCAAGTTCCTCAAGGGCGAGGGCGCCGAGGCCCAGCCCCTGCGCGCCGAGCCCGATCCCAGCCGCCATGTGCTGGCCCATGTCTTCAAGATCGCGCAGGACCCTTATGTCGGCAAGATGGGCGTGCTGCGGGTGCACCAGGGAACCCTGACGGCGGGCAGCCAGCTCTATGTGGGCGATGCGCGCCGCCCTTTCAAGGTGGGCCATCTGTTCACGCTGCAGGGCAAGGACTTCGCCGAGGTGTCGCGGGCCTTGCCGGGCGACCTGTGCGCCATCGCCAAGGTGGAAGAACTGCACTTCGACGCCGTGCTGCACGACTCGCCCGATGACGACCGCGTGCACCTGGCGCCGCTGGATTTTCCGGTGCCGGTGCACGGCTTGGCGATCGAGCCCAAGCGCCGCGGCGACGAGCAGCGGCTGCACGACATCCTGCAAAAGCTGGTCAGCGAGGACCCCTGCCTGCGCCTGGAGCATGTGGCCGCCACCAACGAGAGCGTGGTCTACGGCCTGGGCGAGTTGCACCTGCGAACCTTGCTGGACCGGCTGACCGAGGTGCACCGCTGCGAGGTGAACACGCGCCCGCCGCGCATCGCCTACCGCGAGACCATCACGGCGCCGGCCGAGGGCCACCACCGCCACAAGAAGCAGACCGGGGGCGCCGGCCAGTTCGGCGAGGTGTTCCTGCGGGTGGAGCCGCTGCCGCGCGGCGCCGGCTTCGAGTTCGTCGACCAGGTCAAGGGCGGGGCGATCCCCTACAACTTCATGCCGGCCGTGGAGAAGGGTGTGCGCCAGGCGCTGGAGGCGGGTGTGGTCGCCGGCTATCCGGTCGTCGACCTGCGCGTCATCGTCTACGACGGCAAGCACCACAGCGTGGACAGCAAGGAGATCGCCTTCATCACGGCGGGGCGCAAGGCGCTGGTGGCGGCGGTGCAGGCGGCGCGGCCCAGCGTGCTGGAACCCATCGTCAACGTGGAGATCGCGGCGCCGGAGCAGAACATCGGCGACATCACCGGCGACCTGGCCTCACGGCGCGGCCAGGTCAGCGGCACCGCCGCGGCGCCCAACGGCCTGGCGGTGCTGGCGCAGGCGCCGTTGTCGGAACTGGCGGCCTACCAGTCGCGCCTGAATGCGCTGACCGGCGGCCAGGGCCGCTACACCCTGGCCTTCAGCCATTACGAGCAGGTGCCGCCGTCGGTGCAGGCGCAGCTGGCGTCGCAATACCGGGTCAAGGACGAAGGCTGATCAGGCCGCCAGCGCCAGCGGGCGCACGGTGGAACTGCGCGGGCGCAGGCACAGGCGCTCGAAAGCCAGGGCCGAGGCCAGCGCTTCCTGCCCGCCACGCTGCGCCGCTTCCAGCAAGGTCAGGTCGATCACGTCCCGCTGCGCGTGGCTGCCGCCAAAGCGGCTGGCGCGGCTGCGGATGGCGCGCAGCAGCTGCGCACTGCGCGCGAAGTCGCGCGCCGCGAACGCCCGGATGGCCTGGGCCACCGGCAAGCCGACCTCGCGGGTGAACACGGCGTTGTCGTCGTCGCGCTGCAGCGCCTCGCGTTGCGCTTCCAGCATGGCCTGCTGTTCGGCGTCGCGACCCGCGCCTGCATAGGCCATCATCGCGTGCATGTCGTTGAAGGCGTAGAGGCCCGGCACCAGCACGGCATGCCAGCGCTCGGCCAGGGGCTGCCAGCGGTCACCGACATCGACGCCGCGCAGTTGCAGCCGCCACAGCATGGCACTCGCATCGAGCATGTCCAGCACCACGCTGGAGCCTGGGCCACCGATGGATTGGTCGTACAGCCGCAGCACTTCCTCGGTCTGGCCGACCTCGAGGTGGAACAACGCCAGGTGCCACCAGTTGTGAACGGCCAGGAAGCTGCCGTTGGACCACACGGCCGAGTTCGGCTGCAACCACTCGATGCCGGCCTCGGGCTGGTTCTTCATTTCCTGGACATGCGCCACCGAGTGCCACGCCCAGCTGTCGCGCGGTTCGAGCTCAACGGCGCGGCGGCCCTGCTTCTCGGCAGCGTCGTAGTCCCCGGTTTCTTCCAGGCCGAAGGCGTACATGCCCAGCACGGCGTGAAAGCCATAGCTGCCGTGCTGCCAGGCCGGCAGCGCCCGGGCCATGCGGTCGCGCAGCATGCGCGAATCGCCGGTGAAGAAGTCGATCTGGTGGCCGGCCTGCAAGGCCAGCAGATCCCGCGGCTCATCCAGGCTGAGATCTTCCAGCGTGCGGCCGGCCTCGTACCAGTGGCCGTGCGCCAGCAGCGTTGCGGCCTCCAGATGGCGTCGCTCGCGCGCATTGGCGGGCAGGCGGCGGGCCATGTCGCAAGCTTCGCGCGCTACCGCCAAGCCTGCGGGCTCCGTGCCCAGCAGGTAGAGCCAGGCCTTGAACAGCCAGGCCATGGTCATCTCGGGGCTGGCGGCGATAGCCTGCTCGACGGCAGCCGCCGGATCGCCGATGAAACATTTGAACTCGTCCTGCGCCTGGTTGTAGGCGCGCAGGCCGGCGTCGTTGGCGCCGGACAATGTGAGGCCCAGGTGGTCTTTCATTTCGGTCGTCCTTTGCAGAAGATGGATGAATCGGGGTGCGGGGAGATGAGTGTGAAATGGATGCAGCGCCTAAACTAAGGTCATTCCTGCAACATACCGGCCATTCCTGCCAATGCGCCACTCGGCTGAGCCCATCACTGTCGCGCTCCTGGGCCTCCCGGACGCCAGCGCGGCGACGCTGTACGGGTTCTACGACGCGCTCGCCAGCGTGCGGCGGGACTGGACCATGCTGCATGGCGGCGTGCCTGCCGACTCGCCGTTCCGCCCCCTGGTCGTGAGTCCGGATGGCAAACCCTTCGAGGCCGCGAACGGTGTGTGGATCACGCCCGAAGCCAGCTTCGCGCAATGCTCCCATCCCGAGGTGGTCGTCGTCGGCGACGTGATGGTGCCGCCGGGGACCGACGTGGGCGATCGGTTCGATTCTGCGGTGCAGTGGCTGCTGGCCAGCTACACGGGTGGCGCGCTGTTGGCATCCGCCTGTTCCGGCGCCGTGATCCTGGCGCGCACGGGGCTGCTGGATGGGCTCGACGCGACCTCGCACTGGGCTTATTGCGAGCACCTGCGGCGCGAGCATCCGCGCACGCGCTGGCACCCCGAGCGCGGGCTCGTCACTGCTGCGGACGGCCGCATCCTCATGGCCGGCAGCGGCGTTTCCTGGCATCTGCTGGTGCTGGCCCTGGTGGCGCGCTTCGCCGGACCCGAAGAGGCGATGCACGTCGCACGCATCAACCTGATGGACCTGAGCAGCGCCAGCCCGATCGCCTACGCCTCGCTCACCCACGGCAACCAAGCCGCCGATCCTGCGATCGCGCGCTGCCAGGAATGGGCTTCCGCGAACTACATGCGCGAGGCCCCGGTCGCGCACATGGTGACGCTGTCGCAGCTGCCCGAGCGCAGCTTCAAGCGCCGCTTCGCGCAGGCCACCGGCATGTCGCCGTTGGAATACGTGCACCACGTGCGACTGGAGGAGGCCAAGCAGCTGCTGGAATCAGGCGACACGCCGGTCGAGGCGGTGGCCTTCGACGTGGGCTACAGCGACAGCAGCTTTTTCAGCCGCCTGTTCCGGCGCAAGGTGGGCATGACGCCCGCACAGTACCGGCAGCGCTTCGGCAAACTCGCGCGCGAGCTGCAGGGGCTGGCCGGAGATGCCGGGGCTCAGCCGGGCCGGCGCGTCGAATCAGCTGCCGTGGCGCCGAGGTAGTCCATCGCCGCCGCAGTGCCGCTTTCGCGCAGCCGCACCCCGGCCAGCTTCAATCCCATCTCGCAGCCCGCGAGCGCGGCCATCAGCGTCAGGTCATTGCAGTCGCCCAGGTGGCCGATGCGGAACATCTTGCCCTTCACCTTGCCCAAGCCCGCGCCCAGCGACATGTTGAAGTTCTTGTAGATGAGCTGGCGCACCGCGTCGGCGTCCACGCCTGCGGGCATCATCACGCCGGTCAGCACCGGCGAGTAGACGGCCGGATCGGCGCACTGGATTTCCAGCCCCCAGGCCCGCACGGCGCGGCGGCAGGCCTCGCCCAATCGGTCGTGGCGGGCGAACACCTGCGGCAGGCCTTCTTCCATCAGCATGTCGATGGACTCGGCCAATGCGTACAGCAGGTTGGTGTTGGGCGTGTAGGGCCAGTAACCGGTCTGGTTCATCTCCACGATCTCGTCCCATTCCCAGAACGACTTGGGCAGCTTGGAGTTCTTGCTCGCTTCCAGTGCCCGCGGCGAGAGTGCGTTGAAGCTGATGCCGGGCGGCAGCATCAAGCCCTTTTGCGAACCGCTCACGGTGACGTCCACGCCCCATTCGTCGTGGCGGTAGTCGGCCGAGGCCAGGCCGGAGATCGTGTCGACGATCAGCAAGGCCGGGTGGCGGGCCGCATCGATGGCGCGCCGCACGCCGGCGATGTCGGAAGTGACACCGGTGGATGTTTCGTTGTGGACCACGCAGACGGCCTTGATCGAATGCTGCGCGTCGGCCCTCAGCCGCTCCTCGATCATGTCGGCCTGCACGCCGCGGCGCCAGCCCTCGGTGCCGGGCAAGCCCAGGAACTCGGGCTGCAGGCCCAGGCGCAGCGCCATCTTCTGCCACAGCGTGGCGAAATGGCCGGTCTCGAACATCAGCACATGGTCGCACGCGCTCAGGGTGTTGACCAGCGCGGCCTCCCAGGCGCCGGTGCCGGACGCCGGGTAAATCACGACCGGATGCTCGGTCTTGAAGATGCCCCGAATGCCGCTGAGGACCCGGCGACCCAGCGCCCCGAACTCCGGCCCCCGGTGGTCGATGGTGGGATAGCTCATGGCGCGCAGCAGGCGGTCGGGCACCGGGCTGGGGCCGGGAATCTGCAGGAAATGTCGGCCGGCGGGATGGAAGTTCAGGCTCTGCATGGAAACGCTCCTTGGTTTTGTATGCAATATCCGAGACTGTAGGCACACTATCCTCAGAGGTAAATACGCTCTGCGGCTGAAGTTGCCGGAACATTTGTATGCATAATTAGCGGCAGGGCGCGCGAACGAGCCCGCCCGCTCGCTTACACGTGCGGGTACCCGGGTCCCTGCGCAGGGGGTTCAGCCCTTGAAGATGGCCTCGAGGTCCACGTCGCCGTTGGTGTTGTCGAGCTTGAGGCTGCTCTCGATGTGATCGAGGTGGTCCAGCATCAGCTTTTCGGCCCGCGCCCGGTCGCGCTTGGCGACCGCGTCGATGATGAGCTGATGCTCGTCATTGCGGCAGCTGCTGGCCGTCGGTGCGTCGTAGAGGAAGATGGTCAGGCAGGTCAGCATGCACAGCTCGCGCATGCTGCGCGCCAGCGCCGAGTTGCCGGCCAGTTCCGCGGCCAGGGTGTGGAACTCGCCGGAGAGCCGGATCACGGCGCGCTTGTCGTTGCGCCGGCGCGCGTCGGCCTCCAGTTCCTGGTGCTGGCGCAGCCGCGCGATCTTCTCCGGCGTGTGGGTATCGATCAGCCGCCGCAGCACCGCCGGCTCGATCAGTCGGCGCGCCTCGAACACGTCGCGCGCCTGCTCGATCGAGGGCTTGGCGATGAAGGCGCCGCGCTGCGGATAGAGCTCGACGATCTGCTCGTGGGCCAGGCGCGCCAGCACCTCGCGCACGCGCGCCCGGCTGACGCCGAAGATGTCCGCCAGCTTTTCCTCGCCCAGCTTGGTGCCGGGCTGCAGGCGATGCTCGAGGATGGCGACGTAGATCCGCTCGTAGATCTCGTCGACGGTGTTCTCGCGCTCGATGCGGGTGGCGGCGGGCTTGCGCGCGGTGGCGGGCATGGTGTCGGAGTGGCTATGGGAATGGCTGTGGGAGGGCGCCTGCATTCTATCGAGCGCGCCGGGCCGTGCGGGGGTCAGCGCCACTGGAACAACTCCCCCCAGCCCGTCACCTGCTCGGTGGGCACACCGGCGATGCGCAGCAGGCCCCACACCGTGGTGCTCACGGTGTCCAGCAGCGGAATGGCCAGTTCGCGCTCGACCTGCTGCGCCATGGCAGCGGCGCGCAGGTTGGTGCAGAACGTGGTGATGGCTTGGGGCTTGTGCTCCGCCACCTCGCGCATCAACGCCAGCAGGTTTTGCGGATCGACCTGGGCGAAATCGTGGTTGACGCGGATGCCCAGGTGGCGCTCGGCGACCACGTCGATTCCAAGCGCGCGGTAGTTGGCAACGATGCGGGCCTGCACGTCGTCGGTGTACGGCGTGACGAAGGCCAGGCGCTTGACGCCGTGCAGCGCGAGCAGCTCATTGAGCGCCAGCACCGCCGTGGTGGCCGGGATTCCGGTGCGTTCGCGGATGCGCTCGCACAGCCGCAAGTCGGCATCGAACCCCAGCCAGCCGGACGAGGTACCGCTCCAGCCGATCGCATCGACCTTGGCGTCGGCCAGCAGTTCGGCCGCCGCCAGGATCTTGCTGTCGTCGAACTGGCCCAGCGCCCGGTCGTCCAGGGCGATCTCGGTGACCTTGAAGCGCGAGAAATGGACGCTCGCACCCGGCAGGCCGCCGACCAGCGCGCTGGTCAGCGGCTCCAGCGCGGTATTGGACGAAGGTGTCAGCACACCCAGGCGGACAGGTCGGGACATTCAGGACGCTCCAGAGGAAAAAGGTCGGAACAGGCCTCCAGTATGAGGGAAGGCCGGCAACCCGATTAACGAAGATTTGGATGAAACTGTCAACATCAGTGTAAACACTAACTGAATCCTTTTGTTCTTGGCCGATCATTCATCACCGAAGTAACCCACCGCTATCCGGGCTCACATGGCCTGGATTTTGCGATCCGCCAAGGAAAGATGACCGCCATGCTCCTCGCGCACCAAAACAACGCCGATGGCGTTTTGTCAACAATACTGTCTGCATTGATTATGGGCAGAGCCGGCACCGACGTGGTGCAGATGGGTTCCGGCCATGGCCTTTGACCTGCTCATCCGCAACGCCCGTGTCGCCACCGCCAGCGACACCTTCGACTGCGACATCGGCATCCGTGGCGGTCGCATCGCCCAGCTGGGCAGCGGTCTGGAGGGCGGAGCCCGCGAGATCGATGCCGCCGGCCGCGTCGTCACCCCGGGCGGCGTCGACGCGCATTGCCATCTCGATCAGCCGATGGAAGGACCGGCGCGCATGGCCGATAACTTCGACAGCGGCACCCGCTCCGCCGCCTGCGGCGGGACCACCACCGTCATTCCCTTCGCGGCCCAGGCCAAGGGCCAGTCGCTGCGGGCCGCCGTGCAGGACTATCACGGCCGCGCCGAAGGCCGGGCCCATGTGGACTACGCCTTCCACCTGATCGTGAGCGACCCCACGCCCCAGGTGCTGGAAGAGGAACTGCCGGCGCTGATCGCCGAGGGCTACACCTCGTTCAAGGTCTACATGACCTACGACGACCTCAAGCTGGACGACGGTCAGATGCTCGACGTGTTCGACGTCGCGCGCCGCCACGGCGCGCTGGCGATGGTCCATGCGGAAAACGCCGACTGCATCGAGTGGCTGACCAAGCGCCTGGAGGCCCTCGGCCGCACCGCCCCGCGCTTTCACGCCCATTCCCGGCCGATGCTGGTGGAGCGCGAGGCCACGCACCGGGCCATCGCCCTGTCGCAACTGGTGGACGTGCCGATCCTGATCGTTCACGTCTCCGGCAAGGAAGCGATCGAGCAGATCCGCTGGGCCCGCGCCCAGGGCCTCACCATCTTCGCCGAGACCTGCCCGCAATACCTCTTTCTCACGGCCGAGGACCTCGGCATCGACGACAGCTACCAGGGCGCACGCTGCATCTGCAGCCCGCCGCCGCGCGACAAGGCCAACCAGGAACTGATCTGGAACGGCTTGAACGACGGGCTGTTCACGGTCTTCTCCTCGGATCATGCGCCCTTCAACTACGACGATCCCGCCGGCAAGAAGCCTGGCGGCGCGGAAGTGCCGTTCCGCCACATCCCCAACGGCATCGCGGGGCTGGAAACCCGGCTGCCGCTGCTGTACTCCGAAGGCGTGCTGGCCGGCCGCATGACCATCAATCGCTTCGTCGAGCTCACGGCCACCAATCCGGCCAAGGCCTACGGCCTGCATCCGCGCAAGGGAACCATCGCCATCGGCAGCGACGCCGACCTGGTGATCTGGGATGAGCGCGAAGTGACCATCCGCAATTCGCAGCTGCACCACGCCGTGGACTACACGCCCTACGAAGGCATGCACCTGAAGGCCTGGCCCGGCCTCACGCTCAGCCGCGGTGAAGTCGTATGGGATGGCAAGAGCCTGCAAAGCCGCGCCGGCCGCGGCCGCTTCCTGCCCTGCGGCACGCCCTCCATCGCGCCACGCCGCAGCTGAAGGACCGACATGCGCATCCTGCTGATCAACCCCAACATCTCCGAGAGCGTGAGCGAGCTCATACGCATGGAGGCCCAGCGCAGCGCCGCGCCAGGCACCGAGCTCACGGTGCTCACGGCGCCGTTCGGCGTGGCCTACATCGAAACGCGATTGGAAGCCTTGATCGGCGCTTATGCGGCAGCCGGGCTGGCCGCCGAGCACGGCCCGCAACATGACGCCGTGATCGTCGCCGCCTTCGGCGACCCGGGCCTGGCCGGCATTCGCGAGCTCTTGCCGGTGCCGGTGCTGGGCCTGACGGAATCGGCGCTGGCCAGCGCCTGCCTGCTGGGCCACCGCTTTTCCATCATCGCGATTTCGCAGCGCATCCAGGCCTGGTACCGCGAGGTGGTGCAAGCCAACGGCCTGGCCGGGCGGCTGGCCAGCATCCGCGCGCTCGACCAGCCACTGGCCGACATAGGTGCCGTGCAGCAGGATCACAGCACGCGCCTGCAGGCGCTGTGCGAGCGCGCCGTCGATGAAGACGGCGCCGACGTGATCATCCTGGCCGGCGCGCCGCTGGCCGGCCTGGCCCGCGGCCTGCGCGGCCGCCTTCCGGTCCCCGTGGTGGACGGCGTCTCCAGCGCCGTCTGCCATGCCCAAAGCCTCGTCACCCTGCAGCCCGGCTGCGCACGCAAAGGCAGCTTCGCGCCGCCACCCGTCAAGGCCAACAGGGGCCTGTCCGAGCCGCTGGCGCGCGCGTTGGCTGCGGCACCTGACCACTGATTTCCCCCTGTCGTTCCCGCCACCTCCCTCACTACAAGGAGCCTCCCGCATGAAAACCCTTCTCAACCCCTCCGGCCTGCTGGCCTGCGCGGCGCTCGCCTGCGCGCTGCTGGCCGCACCTGCCCAGGCGCAGGAGCGCCTGAAATTCAAGGCGATCGGCCAGCCGCTGGCGACCGGCCTGATCCAGAAGAACAAGGAGCAGCCGTTCTTCGAGAATTTCGCGGCCCGCACCGGCCTGCCTATCGATGTCGACTACAAGCCGATCGACACCCTGGGCCTCAAGGACACCGAGCAGCTGCGCGTGATGAAGGCCGGCCTGTTCGACATCGTCTCGCTGCGCGTGTCGCAGAATTCGCGCGACGAGCCCACGCTGCTGGGCCTGGACCTGGTTGGCGCCAGCCCCGACTACGCCACCGGCCGCAAGGTCGCCAAGGCCTACTTCGACACCGTCGACGCCCGGCTGCAGCAGCAGTTCGGCGTCAAGCTGCTGGGCGTCTGGCCCTTCGGCCCGCAGATCCTGTTCTGCAAGAAGCCGATCGCCAAGCTCGCTGACATCAAGGGCATGAAGGTACGGGTCTATGACCAGAACCTGGCCAAGTTCATCGAAATGGTCGGCGGCACGCCGGTGCCGGTGTCCTTCGCCGACACGCACCAGTCGCTGTCGCTGGGCGTCGTCGATTGCGCGATCACCGGCCCGAGCTCGGCCAACTCCGCCGGCTGGCCTGAGGTGACGACCCACCAGTTGCCGCTGGGCTTCCAAATGGCGCTGAACGGCTACGCGATCTCCATGAAATCCTGGAACCAGCTCAAGCCCGACCAGCAAGCCAAGCTGAAGACCGCTTTCGACAAGCTCACTGACGAAATCTGGACCTACTCCGAAGAGCTGTTCCAGGACGCGCTGAATTGCAACACCGGCAAGGATCCGTGCACCACTGGCAAGAAGTTCAAGCTGACGCCCGTGGCCGTGACGGCCGGCGACGGTGACCTGATCCGCAGCGCCGTGACGAAAGTATCGCTGCCGGTCTGGGCCGAGGTCTGCGACAAGTCCAACCCCGGCTGCTCGCAAAAGTGGCAAGCCACCGTCGGCCCGGCGCTGGGGCAGAAATGAACGCCGCCGCCCGACAAGCCGACGTCCTTTCGCCGCCCTCCGGTCGGGCGGCGACGTCGAGCAAACAAGTCTCCATGAAAGACCGCATCGAGAACGCGCTGGCCACGGTGTTCGGCCTGATCTTTCTGGGCCTGGCCACGGTGGTGACGATAGAAACCGCGGCGCGCAAGCTGTTCAACGTCTCGCTGCAAGGCGCCGACGAATTGGGCGGCTATGCGCTGGCCGTGGGCTCCACCATTGCTTTCAGCCTGGCGCTGATGGGACGCAACCATATCCGCGTCGACGTGTTCCACGAGAAGTTCTCGCGCCGGGCGCAGGCCTGGCTGAACTGGGTGTCCATCGTATCGCTGGCCGTGTTCGCGATCTTCATCGCCTACGTGGCATTCAAGGTCCTGGGCGACACCCTGCAGTACCGCAGCACGGCGCAGACGCCCTGGGCGACGCCGCTGATCTGGCCGCAGAGCGTGTGGTATGCCGGCCTGGTGATCTTCGCCCTGCTGGCCACCGGCTATGCGGCGCGAGCCAGCGCCCTGTTGTTCGGCGGACGTATCGACACGCTGAACCACGACTTCCATCCCAAGAGCGCCAAGGAAGAACTGAAGGAAGAGCTCGACGACTTGGCCGTGCGCCAGGCGAGCGAAGGAGCCAAGCCATGAACGTGATGATAATTTCATTCGCCTTCGTGGCGATGCTGGGGATGATGCTGGTCGGCATGCCGATCGCCGTGTCGATGGCGGTGGTCGGCATCGTGGGCGGCATTGCAGCCTACGGCGTGCCCTTCATGGACTCGATCGCGCCGGTGATCTGGGGCGTGCAGAACGAGGCCCTGCTCACCTCCATCCCGCTGTTCGTGCTGCTGGGCGAGCTGCTGCTGCGATCGGGCATCGCCGACCGCATGTACATCGCGCTGTCGGCCTGGCTGGGACGCCTGCCCGGCGGCCTGCTGCACACCAACATCGGCAGTTGCGCGCTGTTCGCCGCGACCTCCGGGTCGTCGGTGGCGACAGCGGCGACCGTCGGCACGGTGGCCCTGCCATCGCTGATGAAGCGCGGCTACCCGATGCGCGCCTCGCTGGGCTCGCTGGCGGCCGGCGGCACGCTGGGCATCCTGATCCCGCCCAGCGTGAACATGATCGTGTACGGGTCGCTGACCAACAACTCGATCGGCAAGCTGTTCATCGCCGGCATCATCCCGGGCCTGCTGCTCACCGGCTGCTTCATGCTGTGGATCCTGATCTCCAGCCTGGCCAGCGGCAACGCCATCCGCGAACCCATGGTGCCGCTGCCCGAGCGCATCCGCTCGCTGGTGCACCTGATTCCTCCGCTAGTGGTGTTCGGCATCGTGATGGGCAGCCTGTACTTCGGCATCGCCACCGCCGCCGAGAGCGCCGCCCTGGGCGTGATCGCGGCCCTGGGTTTCACCTGGCATTCGGGCAAGCTCAATCGCGAACTGCTGCGCACCTGTTTCATCTCCACGGCGCGCGTCAGCGGCATGATCCTCTTGATCATCGCGGCGGCTTTCATCCTGAACCTCACCATCAGCCTGACCGGCGTGGCCGAGGCGATGACCAAATGGGTGGCGGGACTGGGCCTGTCGGCCACCGGGCTGATCCTGGCGCTGATCGTGTTCTACCTGATCCTGGGCATGTTCATGGACGTGCTCTCGATGCAAGTGGCCACCATCCCGATCACCTACCCCATCGCCATTGCCCTGGGCGTGGACCCGATCTGGTTCGGCATCTTCATCGTGCTGATGTGCGAGCTGGGGCTGATCACGCCACCGGTGGGCATGAACCTGTTCGTGGTGCACGGCATCCGGCCGGACAACGGAGGTATCGAGGACGCGATCTGGGGCGCGCTGCCTTATGCGGTCATCATGATCCTGTTCACCCTGCTGATCATGATGGTGCCTCAGCTGGTGACCTGGTTGCCGGCGCACATGTGATGGAAAGGCCTCACAGCATGAGCGAAGACCTGTGGCGGCTGCCCGCCACCGAATTGCAGCGGCGCTACCGCGAGCGCAGCCTGACGCCGCTGGCAGTGGCGCAGGCTTGCCTGGGGCGGCTGGAGGCGGTAAATCCCAAGATCAACGCCGTTATCGCCCGGCGCGATCCGGCGTTCATCGAGGAAGCCACGGCATCGGCCCAGCGCCATGCGCAGGGCCGGCCGCTGTCCGCGCTCGACGGCATTCCGCTGACAGTGAAGGACAGCCTGTTCACCGCCGACCAGCCCACCACCTGGGGCACGCCGGGCCTGCGCGATGACCGGTGCGGCCACGACGAGCTGGCGGTCGGCCGGGCGCGGGCGGCGGGCGCGCTGATCATCGGCAAGACCAACGTGCCCGAATTCGCGCTGGAGGGCTACACGGCCAATCCGCTGTTCGGCGTCACGCGCAATCCCTGGGACCCGGCGCTCACGCCCGGCGGCTCCAGCGGCGGCGCCGTGGCCGCGGTCGCCAGCGGCATCGCGCCGCTGGCGATCGGGCAGGACGGCGGTGGCTCGATCCGACGGCCAGCCGCGCACACGGGCTTGGTAGGCCTCAAGCCATCGCTGAGTGCCGTGCCGCGCGAGCACGTGTTGCCCAGCCTGCTGCTGGACTTCGAAGTGATAGGTCCGCTGGCGCGCACGGTGGCGGATGCCCGGCTGCTGTTCGACGTCATGCGCGGCCCGTCGTCCGTGGACCGGTCGTCGATGGCGGCCGCCTATGCAAATGCCTCCATAGTGGCGCGCGAAGATGGATCCCGGGTCAAGCCCGGGATGACAACGCCGCTGCGCATTCTTTACGTCGAACGCTTCGGCACTGCCCCGCTGGATCCGCAGGTCGCGCACAGCGTGGGCCAGGCCGTGCAACAACTCGCCGCGCTGGGCCACCATGTCGACAGTGGCGCGCTGCCGCTGAATCTGGATTTCTATGGCGAGGCCTGGCCGCAAATCGGCCAGATCGGTCTCGCCCACCTGTTCCAACGGCATCCGCAGTGGGCAGCGCAGGCATCGCAGAAGTACCGCGACATGGCCGAACAGGGCCGCGGATTGCCGGCCGCACGGCTCTGGCAGATCATGGAACATGTGAGGCAATTGCGGCGCGATACCACGGCACTGTTCGAGAAGATCGATGTCATCGTGATGCCCTCGGTCGCCGCGTTGCCCTGGGCCGCCGAAGCGGCCTACCCGACCCACATCGACGGACACGAAGTCGGCCCGCGTGGCCACGCTGTCTACACCGGCTGGGTCAACGCGGCCGGGCTGCCGGGGCTGGCCCTGCCTTGCGCGCCTTCGCGCGAGGGCCTGCCCATCGGCATGCAACTGATCGGCGCCTACGGGGCCGACGATCAACTCCTAGACCTCGGCGCTGCCTACGAGGCCGCCCATCCCTGGGCCGGCCGCTGGCCCACCCTTTGAACCGAAACACCCAACGACCATCCAACGGAGACATCTCATGCAACGTCGTCATTTCATCCAGGCTGCGGGACTCGCAGCGACCACCTTCGCCGTGCCCACGCTGCGCGCCCAATCCTGGCCCAGCGGACCGATCCGCATCGTTGTCGGCTTTCCGCCCGGCGGCGGCGCCGACGCGCTGGCCCGCGTCGTCGGCCAGAAGCTGGGCGATTTGTGGAAGCAGCCGGTGGTGATCGAGAACAAGGCCGGCGCCTCCGGCACGCTGGCCGCCGAATACGTGGCCCAGCAGGCCAGCGACGGCACCACCCTGCTGCTGACCACCATCAACAGCCACGCGCTGGCCCCCGCCGTGCTGCCCAAGCTGCGCTATCACCCGGAACGCGACTTCGTTCCCGTCGCGCTGCTGGGCCTCACGCCCAACCTGCTGATTGCCGGCGCCATGCAGCCGGCCAAGACGGTGCAGGAAGTGGTGGCCCTGTGCAAGGCGCAGCCGGGCAAGGTCACCTTCGGCTCCGCCGGTCCCGGCACCGCCCAGCATTTCGCGCTCGAGCTGTTCAAGCTGCGCGCCAAGGTCGACGCGTTGCATGTGCCGTACAAGGGCAGCGGCCCGCTGCTCACCGACCTCGTCGGCGGACAGATCCAGTACAGCTTCGAAACCATGACCGCCGCCACGCCCCATGTGAAAAGCGGCCGGGTGATCGCCGTCGCCCAGACCCGCGCCAAGCGCGTCACGGCCTATCCGAACGTGCCCACGATGCAGGAGCAAGGTTTCGCCGGCTTCGAGACCTTCAACTGGTACGGCATCTCCGGTCCCGGCAAACTGCCCGCGCCGATCGCCGCGAAGATGAACAAGGACATCAACGCCGTGCTGACGCTGGCCGACGTGCGCGAGAAGTTCGAAGCTTTCGGCGTCGAGGACGGCGGCGGCTCGTCCGAGAAGTTCGCCGAGCTGGTCCGCTCCGAAATCGCCAAATGGGCGAAGGTGGCCAAGGAAGCCAACGTCCGCGTGGACGGCTGAGCGATGGGGCAAGCCCACCAGATCGAGGTAACGCAGGCCCTGGTCCAGGCCCGGCAACAGCGCCGGGCCTGTGACGCCTCCACCTTCATCGACGCCCTGCGCGACGCGGCCGATGCCTACGCCGTGCAAGGCCTGGTCGCCCAGGCGCTGCACGGTCCCGACGCGGCCTTTCCCCGTTACTGGAAATCCGGCGGTCCGTCGCGCGAGGCCACGGCCACCCACGCGCCGCTGCCGGCCGAGGGCGTCTGGCCCAGCCCCGCCGATGCGCGGCGCTGGCCCTGCAACATCCGCCTGATCGAAGTCGAGATCGCCCTGCGGCTCGGCCGCGACGTCACGCCGCTCAAGGCTGCCGAGGTCACGCCAGACGCGGCGCGCTCGCTGGTCGATGCGATGACGGTGTCTATTGAACTGGTCGACTCGCGCTGGCTGCAAGGCGTGCAGGCGCCGGCGCTGCTGAAGCTCGCCGATCTGCAATCGCATGGCGCCTTGGTGCTGGGCGAATGGATTCCTTTCGCGGCGCGGGACTGGGCAGCGCAAGCGGTGGCCGTGCACATCGGCGCCGGCTCACCCGTGACATTCAAGGGCAGCCAATCGATGGGCGATCCGGCCTGGGTGCTGCCGGCGTGGTTGCGCCACGCCACGCGCGATGGTCACGCGGCGCCGCGCGGAACGGTGGTCACGACGGGCACCTGGTGCGGGATGCTGCCGGCCCATGCCGGCGACCTCGTGACGGCCCGCTTCGAGGCCATCGGCGAGGCCTCGCTCCAGCTCTAGCCCAGGCTGAGCCGGACCGTGGCCGGGTCCATGCCGTACATCTCGGCGAACTCCTCGACGCTGCGGCCGCTGGCCTCGTAGGCGCGCCGCAGCGCCTCGCGTTTGGCCGCCTCCTCGCCGATCTGCGCGAAGGCTTCGCCCAAGGCGGAAACCGACAGCTCGTCCTGCGCGTGGACGCGCGCCATATAGTCCTCGCGTCCCAGGCCGCTGGCCTGGATGGCCTCGACCAGGCGCGACCGCAACCACGGCCGGAGGTCCTCCTTGGAACGGGCCTGGCGCCGGCGGAACACTTCCATGATGGCGTGATGCACATGCTCGGGCGCGACATCTTCCACCGGCAAGCCGTTCAGGTCGTGGCGCTTGTTGCCGGCGGCAACGCTTTCGAGGTAACGGGTGGAACGGGCGTGAACGCCCAGCGCGACCTTCAGATCTTCCTTCTTGAACTCATCAGGGTGCAGCGCCAGCAATTCCTGGAACACACCCAGCTTCAAGGGCAGGAAACGCGCCCCGAACATCTTGGGATAAAGCTGGAACAGGCGCTCCAGCACCTGATGCGCGGGCCGCTGCGCCCGGGGCGCCTTGGGCTTGGGTTTCTGCGGTGCGGATGGGACGGATTCGGAAACGGTATCGGACATGCCCCAGACTGTACGCACTTTTCCCGGGCAAAATCGAGCCATGAAAATCGAAAAAGACACCGTGGTGACCCTGCGCTACAAGGTCGCCGACGCCAACGGCAAACTCATCGAGGAAAGCAAGGACCCGATGGTCTACCTCCATGGGGGTTACGAGAACACCCTGCCCAAGATCGAGGCCGCGCTGGAGGGGCGCGAGTCCGGCTTCGAAGTGACGCTGCAGCTCAAGCCCGAAGACGCGTTCGGCGTGCGCGACGAATCGCTGGTGCGCACCATCCCCAAGAAGGAATTCCCGCCCGGCGTGAAGGTCGGCGGCCAGCTGGAGGGCCACACCGACGAGGGCCATCCGCATGTCTTCCACGTGATGAAGATCAAGGGCGACACCGTGCATCTCGACGGCAACCATCCGCTGGCGGGCAAGGAGCTGCGCTTCGCCATCAAGGTGACGGGTGTGCGCGCGGCCAGCGAGGAAGAGATCGCGCATCGCCACGTGCATGGCGCGCACGGGCATCACCACTGAGGCCGGGCGGCGATTGTCCTGCGCATAGGCCGGTGCGTCCCGCCCGCCGGCCTTTAGGGCCGGGCGGGCGACCCCATATCAAGGGATCGTCCCTTTTTGAACAGGAGCACCCCGATGCCGAGCAGTCCCGTCCTCCAGATCAAGCCCCTGGGCTTTCCCTGGGAAACCGCAGATCCCTTCCTGTTCTGCGCCTACCACGACGATGCCTATCCCAAGGGCAACGGCCAGATGGCCCCTGCCGCATCGCTGGCCGGCCGGGAGATCGGCCAGGACTTCAGCCGCAAGGACGGCTGGAGCATGTACCACGGCGATACGGTGCCCGGCTTTCCGGGCCATCCACACCGCGGCTTCGAAACCGTGACGGTGGTGCGCAAGGGCCTGATCGACCATTCCGACTCGCTGGGTGCCGCGGCGCGCTTCGGCCAGGGCGACGCGCAATGGCTCACTGCCGGCGGCGGCGTGGTGCATTCCGAAATGTTCCCGCTGCTGGAGACCGACAAGGACAACCCGCTGGAGCTGTTCCAGATCTGGCTGAACCTGCCCGCGCGCAACAAGATGGTGCCCGCGCACTTCACCATGTTCTGGGGCAAGGACATTCCGCGACTGGTGGCCCAGGATGAGGCCGGACGGGAAACCGAGATTTCGACCGTTGCCGGCCCGCTGGCGGGCGCCGGGCAGCCGTTGCCGCCGCCGCCCGATTCCTGGGCCGCGCAGCCGGATGCCGACGTCGCCATCTGGACCGTCCGCATGGCGCCGGGCGCGCGCTGGACGCTGCCGCCGGCCAAGGGCGATGGCACCAGGCGCAATCTCTACTTCTTCAAGGGCGACGCCGTGACCGTCGGCGGCCAGCGGGTGACCGGCCCTTCGGCGATCGAGATCCAGGCCGATGTGCCGGCGGAGCTCGTCAACGGCGATGCGCAGGCGGAGTTCCTGCTGCTGCAGGGCCGCCCGATCGGCGAGCCGGTGGCCCAGTACGGCCCGTTCGTGATGAACACGCAGGCCGAGATCATGCAGGCCATGCAGGACTACCGGCGCACCCAGTTCGGCGGGTGGCCCTGGCCCGACAGCGCACCGGTTCACGGGCTGGACACGCCGCGGTTTGCGCGGCATCCGGATGGGCGCGAGGAAAAGCCATGAAATTCAAGATGGCCCCGAACTCGCTGTTCGCGGTGCTGCTGCGGTCGCCGTGGTGGATCAGCATGCTCATCGTCGCCGCGTTCGTGACGGCGGCCTTCGCGCTGTTGCCGGAACAGTACCGCGTGCTCGGGGCCATGGGCGCGGTGCCGTTTGCCGTCGTCGGCCTGGTCGCCCTGTGGCAGCAGCTGCGGCGACCCAGTGCCCGGCGGTCCGAGGAAATACTCGGGGCCGTGGGCACCATGAACTGGCCGGAATTCTCCGCCCTGCTGGAGGAAGGCTTCACCCAACAGGGCTATCGCGTGGAACGCATGCAGGGAGTGGCCGACTTTGCGCTCACGCGCGAAGGTGCGACCACGCTCGTCGCCGCGCGGCGCTGGAAGGCGGCGCGGCACGGCGAGGAGGCCTTGCAGGCGCTGCGCGATGCGGCGCAGACGCGCGGCGCCAGCAACTGCCTGTATGTGGCGCTGGGGGACCTCAGCGCCCAGGCGCAGGCTTTTGCCAAGCGCCACCAGATCCAGCTGATGCAGGGCCCGGCCCTGGCGCTCCTGCTCAAGAACGCGAAGCTGTCCGGCCCCATATCGTGATGGTGTCGGCCTATGGCCGGGCAGAAATGCTCAAGGAAAGCGAGGCCGTCGGCGTGCACGATGTGCTGGCCAAGCCGATCTGCCCTTCCGTGCTGTTCGACACGACGATGAATGCCCTGGGCATGCAGCGCGCCAGCACGGCCCCCACCCGGGATGAGTCGGTCGAAGCAAAAACGATACTCGCGTCGATTCAGGGGGCGCGCGTCCTGCTGGTCGAAGACAACGATATCAACCAGATCGTCGCCTCCGAAATCCTCATGGATGCGGGGCTGGTGGTCGACATCGCCGCCGACGGCCGCATCGCCATCGACATGGTCCAGGCCAACCCCTACGACATCGTCCTCATGGATATGCAGATGCCGGTCATGGACGGCCTGGAGGCGACCATCGAAATCCGCAAGCTCGGCCGCTTCGATGCGCTGCCGATCGTGGCCATGACCGCCAACGCGATGGCGCAGGACCGCCAGCGCTGCCTGGACGCCGGGATGAACGACTTCGTGAGCAAACCCATCGAGCCGGACGAACTGTGGCGCACGCTGCTGCGCTGGGTAGGGACACGTACCGCCGCTGAGCTAGGCTGAAGTCTTGGCGCTGGAATCGCGCTCCAAAAACCCGCGATCCCACCGGCCCAGATCGGCGGCCGTCTCGTAGGTCGTCTGCAGGAACTCGAGCAGGACCCGATCGGGCGAGTCCGCCTGCCGCACGGCGTCGTAGGGGAGAATGAATTCCCGCAATTCGTTGCTATAGAACGCCGCGCCGGGCCGAGCGGCCGCCGCCGCGAAACCAGCCGGTTCCGGATAGGCGTAGGAGTAGAACGCGGGGTACGGCACGGCGCCCCCGCCGGGCCAGAAGCCGCAGCTGCTGACTTCGTGCGAGTAGGCCTCGCGAGTGATCCAGTCCGGCAGGCTGGGGATGCCGCCCGGATGTTCCGGAGCCCGCCGTCCCGAAAACCGCGTGACGGCCAGGTCCGGCCCGCCCCAGAAAAAATGCACCGGGCTGCACTTGCCGATGAAGCGGCCGCGGAATTCCTTGAAGACCCGGTCGGCTTGCACCAGGATCCGCCAGAAACGATTGACGTAGTCTGCGTCGTAGGCGCAGTGGACCTGGTCCTCGTCGAAACGGATGGGATCGGGAACTTCGTTCGGTTTGTGATGGATCTGCACGTCCAGGCCCAGCTTGCGCATCTCATCCATGAGCCTGGCGTAGAACGCAGCCGTCGATTGCGGCTCCAGTGCCATGCGGGCAGCGCGGCCGTCGCTGGTCTGCACGATCAGCTGGTGGTCGACGAAATCGAAGTCAATCTCGAACGTCGAGCTGCCGTACGGGACCGGTGAGGTCGTCAGTCCCCTGGCCGTCACGTACAGCGTGACATGCCAGGAATGGTTGGTCCAGGGGCATTGCGCGATCCTGATCTTGCCGACGATCTGCGTCCACATGTGCAAGGTCGCGCAACTCTCACTCCAGGCCTCGAGCGGAAGGGAGGGCCACGCTTGCGATTCGGAGGAAGCGCTCATGGGCCCTCATCATGCTACTTCGCGACCACCCGCACCATCTCCAGGCACTTGTTCGAGTAGCCCCATTCGTTGTCGTACCAGGACACCAGCTTGACGAAGGTGCCGTCCAGCGCGATGCCGGCGTCGGCGTCGAAGATCGAGGTGCGGGCGTCGCCGCGGAAATCTGTGGCCACCACCTTGTCCTCGGTGTAGCCCAGCACGCCCTTCAGGGCGCCTTCGGATTGCGCCTTGAACTCGGCGCAGATTTCCTTGTAGGTCGCTTCCTTGACCAGCTCCACCGTCAGGTCGACCACCGACACATCGGAGGTCGGCACGCGGAAGCTCATGCCGGTCAGCTTCTTGTTCAGCTCGGGGATCACCACGCCCACCGCCTTGGCCGCGCCGGTGGAGGAAGGGATGATGTTTTCCAGGATGCCGCGGCCGCCGCGCCAGTCCTTGTTGCTCGGGCCGTCCACAGTCTTCTGCGTCGCGGTGGCGGCGTGCACGGTGGTCATCAGGCCGCGCTTGATGCCCCACTTGTCGTTGAGCACCTTGGCCAGGGGCGCCAGGCAGTTGGTAGTGCACGAGGCGTTGGAGATGATCGCCTCGCCCTTGTAGGTCTTGTCGTTGACGCCGAAGACGAACATCGGCGTGTCGTCCTTGCTGGGCGCGGAGATGATGACCTTCTTGGCGCCGGCGGCCAGGTGCTTGCTGGCCGAGTCCTTGTCCAGGAACAGGCCGGTGGACTCGATGACGATGTCGGCGCCGACTTCATTCCACTTCAGGTTGGCCGGATCGCGTTCCTGCGTCAGGCGGATTTTCTTGCCATTGACCACCAGCGTGTTGCCGTCCACCGCGATGTCGCCCTTGAAGCGGCCATGCACCGAGTCGTACTGCAGCATGTAGGCCAGGTAGCTGGGCTCCAGCAGGTCGTTGATGCCGACGACCTCGATGTCGCTGAAATTCTGGACTGCCGAGCGCAGCACGTTGCGCCCGATGCGGCCGAAGCCGTTGATGCCGATTTTGATGGTCATGGTGATTGCTCCGACTGAGAAGAGTTAGGAAATCATTTGGCGAGGACGGCGCGCACGGTGTCCGCGACGTTTTCCGGCGTGAAGCCGAAATGCTTGAACAGGACATTGGCCGGCGCCGATTCGCCGTAAGTATCGATGCCGACCACGGCCGCGCAGCCGTATTTCCACCAGTAGTCGGTCACGCCCATCTCGACGGCGATGCGCGGGATGCCGACCGGCAGCACGTCGTTCTTGTAGATGGCATTCTGGCGGTCGAAGGTCGTGGTGCTGGGCATGGAAACCACCCGCACCGCTATCTTCTGCGCCGCCAGCTGTTCCTGCGCCTTGAGCGCGAGCTGAACTTCGGAGCCGGTGGCGATGATCACGGCCTGGGGCTTCTTGTCCAGGCCGACCTCGGCCGCATCGGCCAGCACATAGCCGCCCTTGCTGATGTCTTCCAGGCCGGCCTTGGGCGCGTACGGCAGGTTCTGGCGCGACAGCAGCAACGCCGTCGGCCGATTCATGTTCTGCAGGGCGACGGCCCAGGCCACCGCCGTCTCGGCCGTGTCGCAGGGACGCCAGACGTCCAGGTTGGGGATCAGACGCAGGCTGGCCGCGTGCTCGATCGACTGGTGGGTGGGACCGTCCTCGCCCAGGCCGATGGAGTCGTGCGTGAACACATGGATCACGCGCTTTTTCATCAGCGCCGCCATGCGGATGGCGTTGCGGCTGTAGTCGCTGAAGGTGAGGAAGGTGCCGCCGTAGGGGATATAGCCGCCGTGCAGCGTGATGCCGTTCATCACCGCGGCCATGCCGAACTCGCGCACGCCGTAGTTGATGTGGCGGCCGATCTTGCCGTCTTCGGTGCGCTTGACGTCGCCGGCCAGGTCGAAGCGCAGCGCCGGCGTGCTCTTGGTGTTGGTGAGGTTGGAGCCGGTCAGGTCGGCCGAGCCGCCCAGCATCTCGGGCAGTGCCGCGGTGAAGGCTTCCAGCGCCAGTTGCGAGGCTTTGCGCGAGGCCACGGTCTCGGCCTTGGCATGGGCAGCGACGGCCGCGTCCACCGTAATCTGCGCGAAATTCCTCGGCAGCTCGCCCTTCATGCGACGGGTGAACTCGCTAGCCAGTTCCGGATGGGCGGCGCGGTAGGCGGCGAATCGCTTGTCCCACTCGGCCTGTGCGGCGGCGCCCTTGGCCTTGGCGTCCCAGTCGTCGTACACCGCTTGCGGCACCACGAAGGGTTCGTGCGGCCAGCCCATGGCTTCACGCGTGAGCCTGACTTCTTCCAGGCCCAGTGCCTCGCCATGCGCCTTGGCGGTGTTGGCGCGGTTCGGGCTGCCCTTGCCGATGTGTGTGTCGGCGACGATCAGGGCCGGCTTGTCGGCGCTGCGGCGGGCGTCGGCAATGGCGCGGTCCATGGCGGCGATGTCGTGGCCGTCGACCGGGCCGATGACGTTCCAGCCGTAGGCCTTGAAGCGGGCTGGCGTGTCGTCGATGAACCAGGGCTCGACCTGGCCGTCGATGGAGATGCCGTTGTCGTCGTAGATGGCGATCAGCTTGCCCAGCTTCCAGGCGCCGGCCAGGGCGCAGGCCTCATGGCTGATGCCTTCCATCAGGCAGCCATCGCCCAGGAACACGTAGGTGTGATGATCGACCACGGTGTGGCCGTCGCGGTTGAACTCGGCGGCCAGCAGCTTCTCGGCCAGCGCCATGCCCACGGCATTGCTGATGCCCTGGCCCAACGGGCCGGTGGTGGTTTCCACGCCCGGCGTGACACCCACCTCGGGGTGGCCCGCCGTCTTGCTGTGCAACTGGCGGAAATTCTTCAGCTCATCGATCGGCAGGTCGTAGCCAGTCAGGTGCAACAGCGCGTAAATCAGCATCGAACCGTGGCCGTTGGACAGCACGAAACGGTCGCGGTCGAACCAATGCGGATTGGTGGGGTTGTGCTTGAGGTGGCGGCCCCACAACGCGACCGCGATATCGGCCATGCCCATGGGCGCGCCCGGATGTCCCGAATTGGCTTGTTGTACTGCGTCCATGGCGAGCGCGCGAATCGCGTTCGCCATCTGTGAATCATTGGCCATCAGGGCTGCTCCGGGGGGTGTAATCAGGGGAAACCCGGCATTTTACCGGCTGGGGCTGGGGACCCGTTTTGTTCGGGTTCCGTACCGCTCTTCGTCTACAGTGATGGCATGCAAGGGCTCCACCTGACCGCCGACCTGTACAAATGCCGCTGCGACCATGCATGGCTGACCGATGCAACGCAACTGGGCGACTGGTGCCTGCAGGCCGTGCAAGCGGTCGGCCTGCAGCCGGTCGACAAACTCTTCCATACTTTTCCCGGTGTGGGTGACGAAGCCGGCGGCGTCACGGCGACGGTCCTGTTGGCCGAATCGCATATCTGCCTGCACACCTGGCCCGAGCAGCGGGCGGTGACGGTGGACGTCTATGTCTGCAACTTCGGCGCCGATCATTCGGCCAAGGCGCGCGGCCTGATGGCGGCGTTGGTGGATCGCTTCCAGCCCGAGTGGACCGAGCAGAGATCGTTGGACCGCGGGGACGGCGAATGAGCGCCGACGGGCCGCCCCTAGGCGCAAAGGCCCCCTCGGGGGGCAGGGCAGCCGCGCAGCGGCAACCGTGGGGGCTCGTGAAATGACAGGGGCCCAGGCCATGATCCTGGCGGCGGGCCGCGGCGAGCGCATGCGGCCGCTCACCGACCACTGTCCCAAGCCGCTGCTGAAGGTGCGCGGCAAGCCGCTGATCCAGTACCACGTCGATGCTTTGGGGCGCGGCGGCTGGCGCGATCTGGTCATCAATACGGCGTGGCTCGGGCATCAGATCGAGGATCATTTCGCCGCGGCCTCGCTGGCCGAGGACGGACCGCGCATCCGCTATTCCCACGAGGGCCGCGATTTCGGCGGCGCGCTGGAAACCGCGGGCGGCATTGCCCGGGCCCTGCCCCTGCTGGACGACGCCTTCTGGGTGGTCGGCGGCGATGTCTATGTGCCCGAGTTCGAATTCACCCGCGCGGCCATGGACCATTTCACCGCCGGCGGCAAGCTGGCCCATATCTACCTGGTGCCCAATCCGCAGCACAACCCGAAAGGCGACTTCGGGTTGCAGCCGGACGGCGTGGCGCTGAACCGGGCCGATACCCGCTACACATTTTCCACCATCGGCATCTATCGCAAGGCCTTGCTCGCCGGCCTGCCCGCCGGCAATCCGCACGGCCTCAAAGCCCCGCTGGCCCCATTGCTACGCACGGCGATGGACAATGGCGAGGTCACTGCCGAGATCTACACCGGGCCCTGGACCGATGTAGGCACCCCCGACCGGCTGGCCCAACTGAACGCAACATGAGCAATTCGATCTACGCCGAGCGCCGCGCCCGCGTCGCCTCCCAACTGGGCAAGGACGGCATCGCCCTGATTCCCACCGCACCGGAGCGCCCGCGCAACCGCGACAGCGACTTCCTCTACCGGCACGACAGCTACTTCTACTACCTCACCGGCTTTCGCGAGCCCAATGCCTGGCTGGTGATCACCGGCGACGGCAAGAGCACGCTGTTTTGCGCGCCCAAGGATCTGGAGCGCGAAATCTGGGACGGGTACCGGCTGGGCCCCGAGGCGGCACCGGCGGCGCTAGGCGTCGACGCCGCGCATTCGGTGGCCGAACTCGACGCGCAGTTGCCCAAGCTGCTGGAAAACCGCGACGCGGTCTGGTATCCGTTCGCGATCCACGAAGGGCTGGAAGCCCGCGTCGGCGGCTGGCTGAACCAGGTCCGCGCCCGCGTGCGCTACGGTGCGTTGTGCCCCGAACAGCAGCGCGACCTGTGCGCCATCCTCGACGAGATGCGCCTGGTGAAAGACGCGCACGAACAGGACATCATGCGCCGCGCCGGGCAGATCAGCGCGCGCGGCCATGTTCGCGCCATGAAGCTGTCGGCTCGCATGTTGCGAGAGGGAAAGGACGTGCGCGAGTACCACCTCGATGCGGAATTGATGCACGAATTCCGCTTGGGCGGCTCCCAAAGCTCGGCCTACAACTCCATCGTGGCCGCGGGCTCCAACGCCTGCGTGCTGCACTACCGCTCGGATACCGCCCCCGTGCGCAACGGCGAACTGGTCTTGATCGACGCCGGTTGCGAGTTGGACAGCTATGCCAGCGACATCACCCGCACCTTCCCCGCCAACGGCAAGTTCAGCGGCCCGCAGCGCGCCCTGTACGAGCTGGTGCTGGCCTCGCAGGAGGCCGCGGTCGCCGCCACCCGGGCGGGCGCCCGCTTCATCGACCCGCACGAGGCGACGGTGAAGGTGTTGGCCCAGGGCATGCTCGACGTCGGGTTGCTGGACAAGAACAAGGTCGGCAGCGTCCAGGACGTGATCGACAACCGCAGCTACTTCCAGTTCTACATGCACCGCACCGGCCACTGGCTGGGGATGGACGTGCACGACTGCGGCAGCTATGTGGAGCCCTCGCAGGTGGGCGAAGTGAGCGAGCGCAAGGACCCGCTGTCGGGCGAGATCATCAAGAACCGGCCCAGCCGCGTCCTCAAGCCCGGCATGGTGCTGACCATCGAGCCCGGGATCTACGTGCGCCCGGCCGAAGGCGTGCCGGAGAGGTTCCACCATATCGGCATCCGCATCGAGGACGACGCGATCGTGACCGAAAGCGGTTGTGATCTGATTTCGCGCGGCGTGCCGGTCAAGCCCGACGAGATCGAGGCCTTGATGCGCGGCTGAAGCCGCTAGCCCTCGGCGAAACCCAGCAACTTCTCCGCCCAACGCGGGCGCAAGGCCGTGTGCAGATGCATGCGGCCCGCCGCGATGCTGGCCAGCAGCGCCGGTCCACCGTTCTGCACATCGCCGCCATCGAACAGCAGCGACAGATCGGCGAACGCCACCCCTTCCCGGAGCAGGGCCAGCGTCCGCGAATAGCGAGTGATGATCTTATGCGGCGCCACGTCCTCGCCGCCGTCCATTGCCCGTTGGCGCACGCGCCCGAGCAGCAGCCTGGGCTCTTCGACACAGACCACATAGAGCACGGTGGCAAAGCCCTTCGCTCGCGCCTGCGCCAGCAGTTCCAGCTTGGACGGGTGCGCGAACACAGTCTTGGTGGCGAAGTCCTTGCCTTGCGCCACCAGCGCGCTGCGGGCAGCGTCGGCCGTGACTAACGGCAGCCCCGGATAACGCGGCGCGATCAGGCTGCGGTAAAGCGTGGACTTGCCGGCGCCATCCGGCCCGGCAATGAGATGCAGCACCGGCATCCGCGGCTTCAGCTTGCCTTGCGAGGCCTGGCGGGTTTAGCGGGTTGGGCCGGCTTGGCCCGCTTGGCTTCGACCACCGCGCGGGTGCGCTCGTTGAGCGAGCCCGATTTGGCGACCGCCAGCACATGGCTGTGCAAGGCATCGAGCTCGGGCGACAAGGGCGCCGGCACACCCACCGAGTACTGCGCGCGCTCCTGGCGCGCGATCAGGGCCTGGCTGTCGCCGGTGGTGAGGCCCGCATGCTCCAGCGCCTTGCCCAGCGTCGCCCAGTACTCGATCTGGCTGGCCACGGAACGGCGCATGGTCTGGGCCGCCTCACGCGCCTGGTTCACCAAGGCAGCGGGCAGCTTGACCGAAACGAAGGGCGGGGCGTCGGGCATGGGCGTTTTCCTTTATGGCGCATTTTGCGCCATATAGCGCCATCGCGTCAAACCACACCCAGGCCCGCCCGATGGCCGGCCGTGAAAGCCTCCTCGAAGATCGAGTAGCCGGCCCAGTCGCTGTGGGCGAAGGCCAGACGGCCGGCTCGCGGTGCGCCCAACGCGACCTGAGCCAGCACGCCCGGCACCGGAATGGCCATGGCATGGCCGTAGCGCGCGACTTCGATCCGTGCGAGCTTGGCTGCCAGGTCGGGATGCGGCGCGGAGAGCTCGGATATGACTTCGGCTTGCCAGTCACGCCAGGTGCGCGACAGCAGCTGCTTGCGGGCTGCTTCGCCCGGGGCGCAGTACCAGCTCAGCACCGTCGGCCCGGGCCGCGGGTCCAGGCTCTGATGCCTGGCATCGACGTAGCCCAGGCCCTGGGCCCCGTAGATCACGTTGTCCCACGAAGGCGGCGCGCCGGGCCGGTCTTTCAAGGGCTCGCGCAGGTGCAGGTTGGCGACGGCCCAGGGCGCGTAGCGGGTCTGCTTCGCGCGCTCGCGCAGCAGGGCGGGCGCGTCTTGCACCACGCGGGCCGCAACGAACAGCGGCAGCGCGACGATGCAGTGATCCGCCTGCCAGCGTTCGAGCCCTTGCGTGGCGGCGTTCCAGGCGTCCACTTCGACGGTGTGCCGGCCCTGGGCGATGCGCGTCACGACGCGGCCCAGGCGCAAGCGTTCGCCCAGCCCGGCCGCCATCCGGCGGGTGAGCCAGCCATTGCCTTCCGGCCAGGTCAGCACGCCCTCGCGCTCCACGTTTTGTGCACCGGGCGCCTGGAAGCCATGGCGGCTGGCGAAGTAGTGGATGCCGGCCCAGGCCGACACGGTGCCGATGCCGGCGCCATAGTCGTCGCGGCAGCAGTAGTCCAGGTACCAGCGCAGGTGCTTGTCGCCCAGGCCCTCGCCATCGAGCCAGGCGGCGAAGGTGATCGCATCGAGGGCCCTGTGGCTGGCCGATGGCGTCCGCGGTGCGGGAATGGTGAAGCGGGCAGCGCGGCTCGCCTGCTCGATGCGTGCGGCAAAGCGCTGGTACTGCGACAGCGTCGCCGGCGCCACGCCCTGCACCGGAAGCAAGCCTTCCTGCCAGCTGCCGTCGAAGAAGAGCCGCTCCTGCGGCGCGTGGCACAGGTGTCGCTCGTCGTAGATCCAGCGGCCGGCCTCGCGCCGGCGCAAGCCCAGTTCCTGCAGCAGGTCCTGCACTTCCGGCGCGTCATCGCCCGGCAGCGGCAGGTAATGCGCGCCCAGGGGACAGGCAATGCCAGCGACCTCGCCGCTGCGGCTGTTGCCGCCGGCGGCGTCCTCGAGTTCGAGCAAGGCGAAGTCTTCGATGCCGCGTCGCCGCAGCGCCCGCGCCGCCGCCAGGCCCGCCACGCCGCCGCCCGCGATGAGCACGCGCACCCGGCCTGCGGATGCCGGCGCGGGCCACGATCCGCGCTCGCGCAACAGGTGCCCCCTTTCGGCACTCGCGCCTTGCAAAGCACCGGTGATGGCGGCGGGCCTGTCGCAACCCAGCAGCGGCAGGCCCAGGCCGGCGAGCGCGGTGCGGCGCGAGATCACTGCTGCACCTTGCCCCATTCCTGCTCGTAGGTCGTCACCAGGACCTGGTTGGACAGGCGGTTCACTTCGGCGGGCACGCGGGCCATGTCGCGCGGGAAATCGAACATGGGCGGCAGGCTGGGCAGGCCCAGGAATTTCAGGCCCGGCGGCAATTCCGCGGGCTGGCGATACGGCCTGCGGCCGGCGATGACGAAGCCCCACTCGCCGAAACTGGGCACATGCGCGTGATACGGCGTCGCCTTCAGCCCCACCGATTCGACGGTGGCCACCACGGTCCAGAAACTGCGGCGTGCGACCAGCGGCGACGTGGTCTGGATCACGGCGTAGCCGCTGGCCGCCAGCCGCTGCTCCAGCAGGGCATAGAACGAGCTGGTGTAGAGCTTGCCGATCGAGAAGTTGGTGGGGTCGGGGAAGTCCACCACGATGACGTCGAACATCTCCTGCGTCTGCTGCAGCCACTGGAAGGCGTCGGTGTTCACGATCTTCAGCTTGGGCGAGGCCAGCGATCCGCCATTCAGGCCCACCAGCGTTTCGTGCGTGGAGAAAAGCCGCGTCATGTTCGGGTCGAGCTCGACCAGCGTGATGCTCTCCACCCCGGGGTAGCGCAGCACCTCGCGCACCGCCATGCCGTCGCCGCCACCAAGCACGGCAACCTTGCGCGGTGCGCCATGCGCCGCCATCGCCGGATGCACCAGCGCTTCGTGATAGCGGTACTCGTCACGCTCGGCGAACTGCAGGTTGCCGTTCAAGAAAAGCCGGTGCCCGGCGCGCCCCTTCGTCACCACGATGCGCTGGTAGGGCGAAGTGGCGGCGAAGACGATGGGGTCCTGGTAGAACCTGTCCTCGGCGAGCGTGCTGATGTGATGGGCGCCGGCAAACGCGGCCCCCAGCAGGATCAGGGTCGCGCCGCATGCCAGCACATGCGCGCGCAGCCGCCGCAGCTCATGGCGAAACAGCCAGAGCGCCCACAGCGCCACCGCCGCATTCATCAGGCCGAACAGCAAGCCGGTTCGCACGAGGCCCAGTTGCGGCACCAGCAGCAGCGGGAAGGCGACGGACACCGCCAGCGCGCCCAGGTAGTCGAAGGTGAGAACCTGCGACACCAGGTCCTTGAGCGCGACATTGCGCTTGAGGATGCGCATCACCAGCGGGATCTCCAGGCCGACCAGGATGCCGACCAGCAGCACCAGCCCGTAGAGCAGTCCGCGAAAGGCCCCGGGAACATAGGCATTGGCGATGAACAGCAGGGCGGGCAGCGAGCCGCCGACCAGCGCCACCAGCAGCTCGATGCGAAGAAAGTGCGCCGGCAACTGGCGCTCGAAAAAACGGGAGAGCCAGGAACCCACCCCCATGGCGAACAGGTAGGTGCCGATGATGGTGGAAAACTGCAGCACCGAGTCGCCCAGCACGTACGAAGCCAGGGCGCCCGCCGCCAGTTCGTAGACCAGGCCGCAGGCGGCGACCACGAAGACCGAGGCGAGCAGGGCCACCTCGACCGGGCGCGGCGATGGCGCGGCCTGCGCGGGCCGCGCCTGTTCCAGGACCGTCACGGTTTCATCCGACCACGGCGGCCGCCACGATGATCGACAAGCCCAGCGCCATGGAGCCGACCACGATGGCCAGCGCCAGGTTCTGTTTTTCGACCAGCTCTTCCCACAGGTTGTACGGGGTGAGCTTGTCGATGAGGACGAAGCTCAACCAGAAGACCGCCACGCCGATCAGCGCGTACAGGATGGAGCCGAAGAAGGCGCTCGGTTTCAGCCACTCAATGCCCATGATGTTCTCCTGAAAAATGGTTGTCGATGCACTTCGCTACTTGTGGCTGCCGCCACTTGAATAACCGCCGTACGAGCCGCTGCTGCTTCGGCCGGAAGAAATACCGGAGCCGGTCCCGCCTTCGTCGTCCATGCAGGCGCGCACCAGCAGCAGGAAGACGAGGATGATGACGAACAGCAGGATGATGGTGCCGCAGCCCATGCCTGCGCCCCCCGCGCTGGTGGGCCCCGCGTCGCCGCGCTTGAGCTGCTCTTTCTTGTCATCGAGCTTGAACGCCTTGGCCACGGCGTCGCTGTCGATCTTGCTGCCGCTGGACCAGGTGACTTCCCTGGGCGACTCTTCCATCGACAGCAGGCTGGCGCCCTTGGCGAAGTCGCGGTTGAAGGTTTTCTGGCCGCGCTCCACCGGCCAGTAGAACTCGCCCGCCACATAGGTGGTCTCGGCGTTGTAGCTGTACTGCAGCTTGTAGCTGGTGCCCAGGTAGGTCGCCGTCTGCGCCCCGGCCGAGAACGCCGGCGCGCCGGTCGTGGGCTTGACGACGCTCCAGCCTTCCTGCGAATCCACCAGGAAGATGAAGCCGCGCTTGCGGTTGTACAGCAGGTACTCTTCCCAGCCGAAATGTTCGTCCGGGTCCTCGGGCTCATGGCCCATGCGGTGCTGGTAGCCCACCACCTGCCAATGCACACCCTGCAGCTGGCCGGTGGTCCCCAGCGGAATCACCGGCTGGACCGGCTCGTCCTGCACCGCGTGCCGCAGCGCACCGCCCAGCCCCTGGGTGAGGTCGATGAGGCTGTTGCAGGAGCGGCAGGTGATGCTCTTGCTGGAGGACAGCGCCACTTCCACCTGGGCGCCGCACTGCGGGCAGGCGAACTGCCGCGCCTTTTCTTCCTTGGTGCTGCCTTCTTGCAGCCCCGTGAGCTGCAACTCGTCGAGCAATACAGAGCGGCCGCGTGCCAGTGCCGGCGACTCGCCGCCGTAGTCGATGCTCAGTACTTCGCCGTCGGCGCTGCGCAGCTCCACCACCGCGAACGCCTGCCCCAGCGGCGGCAGCTTGGGCAGCTCGCCCTCGGCCGAGACCAGCGCCACCTGCTCATTGGCGGCCACGCTGAAGGGCTTGCCGTCGATGGCCGTGGTCGCGCCGACGCGGAACTGCGAGGCCTGCGGGATGGCCCGTTGCGTGGCGGCCGGGAGGGAGAACACATAGGCGCCGTTGTCCTCGCCCAGCACGCCCACCGAGCCGTCATCGAACAATGCGTTCCACTCGGTCCAGGTCCCGCTGGCGCTGTTGTATTGCAGGCGACCCACCAGGGTGAAGGGCTTGCCTTGCCAGCGCCCGCTGGCAAGCAGTTGCAGGGGACTGTGGTCGTCGAACAGCTCGGCCATCCTGCCCACCCGGGCCAGCGTCTCGCCGTCGCGCACCACGGTGCTGTGGCAAAAGCTGCACACCGCATGGGTCGATTGCGCGCTGCGGAATTCCACCGGCGCGCCGCAGCCGGGACACGCGGCCCGGTAGGCGCGCTGGGGGTTCGTCTCGGCCACCAAGCTGGCTTAGACGAGCTTCTTGAGCAGTTCAGCCTTCTTGGCGTCGAACTCTTCCTGCGTGAGGATGCCCTTGGCCTTGAGCTCACCCAGCTTTTCCAGGGTGGCCATCACGTCGTCCGGCCTCACGGCGGCCGCAGCGGCGGGAGCCTCCTGCGCGGCGCTGCCTTGCAGGCCCTTTTGCAGGTTCTGCGCCAGCACCTGGCCCATGGCGATGCCGGCGCCCAGTCCCATCGCATCGCCGGCCACGCCGCCGCCGCCACTGGCCGCGCCCTTGGCCATTTCGGGGATGGCCTGCGCAGTCTGGTACTGCATGAACTTGCCCATGTCGTTGCCGACCATGCCCATGCCGATGCGCTGGTCCAGCAGCTTCTGCAGCTCCTCCGGCAACGACAGGTTCTGCACCGTCATGCCTTCGAGCTTCAGGCCGATGGCTTCGAACGCCGGCCCGATCTCGGCGGCCAGTGCGCGGGCGAATTCGATCTGGTTGGCGGCCAGGTCGAGGAAGGGGATGCCGCTTTCGGCGATGGCGTCCGAGATATGCTGCAGGATCATGCCGCGCAGCTGGCCATCGAGCTCGGCCACGGTGTAGACCTCGCGCGTGCCCGATATCTGGCTGTGGAACAGCTTGGGATCGGCGACGCGGTAGCTGTAGTTGCCGAAGGCGCGCAGGCGCACCGCGCCGAAGTCCTTGTCGCGGATCGTGATCGGCTGGGGCGTTCCCCAGCGCTGGTCCACCTGCTGGCGGGTGCTGAAGAAATAGACGTCGCTCTTGAAGGGCGACTCGAAGAGCTTGTCCCAGTTCTTGAGGTAGGTGAGCACCGGGATGGTCTGCGTCGTCAGCTTGTACATGCCGGGGCCGAACACGTCGGCCACCTTGCCTTCGTTGACGAACACCGCCATCTGCGATTCGCGCACGGTGAGCGAGGCGCCGTACTGGATCTCCATGCCGGCCATCGGGAAGCGCCAGGCCAGCGTGCCCTCGTCGCTTTCCGTCCACTGGATGACGTCTATGAACTGTTTCTTGATGAAGTCCATCAGTGCCATGGGGGCTCCTCGCTGTTGTGCCGGGTCATGATACCCGGCGCCCCCGCAGACTGCCAGCCACTACTCAAGCTCGGACCCGGCTGCCTGCTTGAGCAGGCGCGACAGCTCGCGTTTCTGCCGCGCGTTGCTCGCCTGCCAGGCGGCGCGCGCCAGAGTCACGAAGCGCTCCTCGGCCGTGTCGGGCGGGGCGGGCTCGCCGTGATCCTCGTCCAGCCAGCCCGCAGGCTTGCCGCCGTGATGCTCGAGCTGGCGCGCGAGCTTGTCGCCGATAGGCCGCGATGACTTGATCTGGCTCCACATACTGGGTGAGATCTGCGCCCGCGCCGCGAAGCTCTGCTCCAACCCCTTGGGCGCCACGCCTTCGGTGATGGCCGAGCCGGCGAACTCCTGGAACAGCGCCAAGGCATTGCGCCGGCGAACGAGGGTGAGGTTGGACACGATGTGGATGGGATGCAACGGGCGGCCGATTGTGCCGCCCGTTGACATCTGAGTAAAGACTCTTTACAGTGCGTCCCTGTCGTCGGAAATCCGGCGCCAACCGTTCAACCTTTTTATCGAATCCAACCAGGACCCATCGTGACCAACCGCATCGCCGCAACCAGCAAGCGCCCCGCACAGGGCGGGGCTGCGTTCGCCTGCGCCTATGCGCGGGGTCGCCACCTGTTTGCATTGCACCTTGCATCCGACATGCAGCCGGCCTTCATCGGCTTGGCCAGCGAGGACCAGGACCATCCGGGCGGAGGAAGCGCGTAGCGCTCGCCTCTATCTCTCTTTACTCGAGAGGCCCGGAATCCGAAAGGATCCGGGCCTTTTTGTTTTTTCGCGGCCATCGCGCCGCCACATCGCTCTTGCGGCGGTGACTGTTCCTTAACAACTTGCCGCGGGGCAAGCCGGTTCTGGCCGGCGTTAGTCCCCGCAAAAAAGAAGTGGCGGCTGAGCGGCAACACGCTCAAGTCCGCCCCACTTCGGGTGTGCCCATGCGGCACCGCCGGCTCGCGCCCGGTTGCGGCGCGGCGGGATGTGCACGGGGTCGCGCCCCATGTGCAGCGAGACAACCCGGCAGGCCAGGCCTGCCGCTCGCGGATGGACACAGCCGAAGTGGATTTATTCAACCAACGCAGAAAGGAATCACCATGCGCAAACAACTCATACGCCAGTCGCCAGTCCGCGCGCGCCGCACGGTGGTTCAAGCCGTCGCGCGCCGGCTTGCTCAAATGGCCCGAACCGTGGCTCGCCGCCCAGTGCCGGATTTGCGCGATCTGGATCAGCGCGTTCGCCAAAGCGGCGAGTGGTAAGGGCTGTCATGCCGGACCTGATCCGGCATCCATGTGGGCGCGCCAATGTGGATCCCGGATCAAGTCCGGGATGACAACCCAGCTCACGACCGGCTGGCTTCGCGCCTGCCCAAAGGATCGCGGCTGAACTGATCCCGGTTCAGCCCCAGAGTCTTCCGCTGAAGGCGAACGCTCACAGGTCAGGGGTTCGGGCATGCCCGCCCCGCCGGTGCGGCAGCCCGGGCTTATTGCCTGTTGGTGTGCCGCGTGCCGCGCCGCTGGAGACGGTAGATACGGGCGATGTGGGTTACCCCCTCGACGGGCCGGGTTCAACTCCCGGATCGCCACCATGGATTGGATAGCTCAGCCTGGTAGAGCAGTCTGCTCATCACAGACCTGTCGCGGGTTCGACTCCCGCTCCAAATCGCAAACGGTCGAAAGACCCCGCCGGATGCAGGCGGTGAGTGGATCGAGTGCGGGGGCCGTCGCGTACGGTGCTCCGCGCAAGTGAAACCCGCCGCCTGTCAGCGGTGGCGGCTTCGCGTGCCGGGCCCGCCGGGTTCCGCGCCCAGGTCCAGCCAAGGCAGGCCCGGCTTGCCTTGGCGCGTCCTGTTGCCCGGTTCCATGCACCCGGCACCCGCCGCCACCCCTGTACGGCCCCTATTTATTCGAAGACACAACAACAAGGAGAACATCATGAAATTCAAGCGTGTCACTGTCAAAAAGAACGAGCGCGGCATCCTGCTGCGCAACGGCGACTTCGAGCGCGTGCTGCGGCCTGGCCGCTACATGCTCGTCGCGCTGGTCGACCAGCTGCGCGTGGAAACCTTCGCGCTGGAGCAAGCCGCTTTCACCCACGGCCTGGCCGACTACCTGATGGCCAGCGAGCCCGCGGTGGTTGCGGCCGAGTTCGTGCGGGTGGAGCTGGGCGAAACCCAGGTCGGCCTGCGCAGCGAGAACGGCGTGCTGGTTGAGGTGCTGGCGCCCGCAACGCGGCGCCTGTACTGGAAGGGCCTCGTCGACGTGCAGGTCGAGGTGATCGACATCGCCGCCACGGCCGAAGTGCCCGCGGAGACCACTGCGCGCCTGACGCAGACCCAGCTGCGCCAGCGCTGCGTTACCGGGCTGGCCGGCGTGCTGCAGGTGCAAGTGCCCGAGCACTCGGCGGGTGTACTGACCATCGACGGCAAGGTCGAGCGGCTGCTGGTGGCCGGCTCGTATGCGTTCTGGAAGTTCAACCGCAACGTCGCGGTGGAACTGGTGGACCTGCGGCTGCAGGCGCTGGAAGTGACGGGCCAGGAGATCCTGACCCGCGACAAGGTCAGCCTGCGGCTGAACCTGTCGGCGACCTGGCGCTACACCGATGTGCTCAAGGCCTTCACCCAGCTGCAAAAGCCCGCGGAGCACCTGTATCGCGAGCTGCAGTTCGGGCTGCGCGCCGCCGTGGGAACCCGCACGCTCGATGAGCTGCTGGAGAACAAGACGGTGATCGACGAGGTCGTGACCGGCTACGTTCGCGGCCGCCTGTCGGCCTGGGGGCTGGAGCTCGACGGCGTGGGCGTGAAGGACATCGTCCTGCCCGGCGAGATGAAGACCATCCTCGCCCAGGTCGTGGAGGCCGGGAAATCGGCCGAAGCCAACGTGATCCGCCGCCGCGAGGAAACCGCCGCCACGCGCTCCCTGCTCAACACGGCCAAGGTGATGGAGGACAACCCCGTCGCCCTGCGCCTGAAGGAGCTGGAGACGCTGGAGCGGGTGGCCGAGCGCATCGACAAGATCTCCGTGTTCGGAGGTCTGGACTCCGTGCTCAACGGGCTGGTGAAGCTCCGATAAGTGGCTCACAGCAGGCCGTTCGGCACACAATGAAAGCACCGTGTGGTGCGAGTTGGGGAGGAGGTGCATCGGCACCTCCTCCTTGCGAAAGGAAACATCGTGGAAACCAATTACATCGAGGAAGAAGTGCCGGGCGGCGTGCCGGTGAAGATGTGGACCCGCGGCGTGCCGATGGAAGACGAAGCCAGGCGCCAGCTGGCCAACGCCGCGCGCCTGCCCATCGTCTTCAAGCATGTCGCGGCCATGCCGGACGTGCACTTCGGCATCGGCTGCACCGTTGGCTCGGTCATCCCCACCTTCAAGGCCATCATCCCGGCCGCGGTCGGTGTCGACATCGGCTGCGGGATGATCGCCTGCAAGACCACGCTGACGGCGCAAGACCTGCCGGACAACCTGGCGCCGCTGCGCTCGGCCATCGAGCGCGCGGTGCCGCACGGCCGCGCCCCGGGCGCGCGCGATCCCGGCGCCTGGAACAAGGTGCCTGGCGCCGTGGACACGGCCTGGGCGCAGCTCGAACCGGATTTCACCGAGCTGTGCCGCGACTACCCCAAGCTGGCCAAGACGAACAACCGCGCCCACCTGGGCACGCTGGGAACCGGCAACCACTTCATCGAGGTCTGCCTGGACGAGCAAAACTTCGTCTGGTTCATGCTGCACTCCGGCTCGCGCGGGGTGGGTAACGCGATCGGCACGATGTTCATCGAACTGGCCAAGCAGGATGCGATCCGCAACAACGCCAACCTGCCGGATCGCGACCTGGCTTACTTCGAGGAAAGCTCTCGCTACTTCGGCGACTACGTGCGCGCCGTCGGCTGGGCGCAGAAGTTCGCGCAACTCAACCGTGAGGTGATGCTGCGCCGCGTGATCGAGGCTGCGAAGACGGTGATCCGCAAGAACTTCCAGAGCCACATCGAGGCGGTGAACTGCCACCACAACTATGTGCAGAAGGAGCGCCACTTCGGCCAGGAGGTGTACGTCACGCGCAAGGGCGCGGTGAGCGCCAAGAAGGGCGAGCTGGGCATCATCCCCGGCAGCATGGGCGCGCGCAGCTACATCGTGCGCGGCAAGGGCAACCCGGAAAGCTTCGAGTCGTGCTCGCACGGCGCGGGGCGAGCCATGAGCCGCGGCGAAGCCAAGCGCCGCTTCACGCTGGCCGACCACCGCGCGGCCACTGAGGGCGTGGAGTGCCGCAAGGACAAGGACGTGATCGACGAAACGCCGGCCGCGTACAAGGACATCGACGCCGTGATGGCGGCGCAGAGCGACCTGGTGGAGGTGGCGCACACCCTCAAACAGGTGGTATGCGTGAAGGGCTGATGCCTGCGCGCTACGCAGAATCCCGTACTAGGGTTTCCCCCGGCCTCGGGTCTACAATCGCAGGCCCCGAAGAACCGACGCGGCCGCTGTCAAGGTTTAAGCTGCGCCCAGGAGACTACAAACATGCCCCCCATCCACGCGGTGAACACCGACGAAAAACGCGCCGAGCTGCGCCGGGCCGCCCTCGAATACCACGAGTTCCCGACACCCGGCAAGGTCGCGATCCACGCCACCAAGCAGTTGATCAACCAGCACGACCTGGCGCTGGCCTATTCGCCCGGCGTTGCCGCGCCCTGCGAGGAGATCGTCAAGGACCCGAACAACGCCTTCAAGTACACCAGCCGGGGCAACCTGGTGGCCGTCATCACCAATGGCACTGCCGTGCTGGGCCTGGGCGACATCGGCCCGCTGGCTTCCAAGCCGGTGATGGAAGGCAAGGGCGTGCTGTTCAAGAAGTTCGCCGGCATCGACGTCTTCGACATCGAGATCAACGAGAAGCACGACCTGGACAAGCTGGTTGACATCATCGCGTCGCTCGAGCCCACCTTCGGCGGCATCAACCTGGAAGACATCAAGGCGCCGGATTGTTTCTACGTGGAGCGCAAGCTGCGTGACCGCATGAAGATCCCGGTGTTCCACGACGACCAGCATGGCACGGCCATCTGCGTGGGCGCGGCCATCATCAACGGCCTGAAAGTTGTGGGCAAGGACATCAAGAACGTCCGGCTCGTCACCTCCGGCGCGGGCGCCGCGGCGCTGGCCTGCCTGAACCTGCTGGTGAAGCTGGGGATGCCGCGCGAGAACATCTACGCGACCGACCTGGCCGGCGTGGTCTACGAAGGCCGCAAGGAGCTGATGGACGAGGACAAGATCCCGTTCGCCCAGAAGACCCTGGCGCGAACCCTGTCCGAGGTCATCGAAGGCGCGGACATCTTCCTGGGCCTGTCGGCCGCCGGCGTGCTCAAGCCCGAGATGGTCAAGAAGATGGCGGCCAGCCCGATCATCCTGGCGCTGGCCAACCCCAATCCGGAAATCTCGCCCGAAGAAGTCAAGGCCGTGCGCAGCGACGCCATCATGGCGACCGGCCGCACCGACTACCCGAACCAGGTCAACAACGTCCTGTGCTTCCCCTACATCTTCCGCGGTGCGCTGGATTCGGGCGCCACGACGATCACGGTGGAGATGGAGATCGCCGCCGTCTACGCGATCGCCGAGCTGGCCCAGGCCGAGCAAAGCGAAGTGGTGGCCGCAGCCTACGCGGGCCAGCAGCTGGCCTTCGGCCCCGAGTACCTGATTCCCAAGCCCTTCGATCCGCGCCTGATGATGAAGATCGCGCCGGCGGTGGCCAAGGCGGCCGCCGACAGCGGCGTGGCCCTGCGGCCCGTCAAGGACCTGGACGCCTACCGCGAGAAACTGCAAAGCTTCGTCTATGCCTCCGGCACCATGATGAAGCCGATCTTCGCAGCCGCCAAGGCCGCGCTGAAAAAGCGCGTGGCGCTGTGCGAAGGCGAAGAAGAGCGCGTGCTGCGCGCGGCGCAGATCATCGTCGACGAAGGCATCGCCCGTCCCACGCTGATCGGCCGGCCGGCCATCATTGCCCAGCGCATCGAGAAGTTCGGCCTGCGGCTGAAGGAGGAGCTGGACTACGACATCGTCAACGTCGAGCAGGACCACCGCTACCGCGACTTCTGGCAGACGTATCACCGCATGACCGAGCGCAAGGGCGTGACGGCGCAGATGGCCAAGATCGAGATGCGCCGGCGCCTGTCCCTGATCGGCGCGATGCTGCTGCACAAGGACGAAGTGGACGGCATGATCTGCGGCACCTGGGGGACCACGGCCCTGCACCTCCAATACATCGACCAGGTGATCGGCAAGCGCACCGGCGTCTGCACGTATGCCTGCATGAACGGGCTGCTGTTGCCGGGCCGCCAGGTGTTCCTGGTGGACACCCACGTCAACTACGACCCGACGGCCATCCAGCTGGCCGAGATCACCGTGATGGCGGCCGAGGAGATGATGCGCTTTGGCCTGAAGCCCAAGGCCGCGCTGCTCTCGCACTCCAACTTCGGTTCCAGCAATCAGCCCAGCGCCGTGAAGATGCGCGAGACGCTGGAACTGCTGCGCACCCAGGCGCCCTGGCTGGAAGTCGACGGTGAGATGCATGGCGACATCGCGCTGGACGGCGCCGCCCGCAATGTGATCATGCCGCACAGCAGCCTGACCGGCGATGCCAACCTGCTGGTACTGCCGAATATCGATGCAGCCAATATTTCTTACAACCTGCTCAAAACGGCCGCAGGCGGCAACATCGCCATCGGCCCGGTGCTGCTCGGCGCTGCCAAGCCGGTGCACATCCTGACCGCCAGCACGACAGTACGGCGTATCGTGAACATGGCAGCGCTGACCGTGGCCGACGCAAACGCGGCACGATAAAGGCCATTTTAGGGAGCTGGCACTAACTTCGGCGCCCGGCTCGCGGCCGGGAAAGGCCCTTGCGGCTGCCCAAATTTTGGGCAGCCGCTTGCGTTTTAGGGGCGGATACGTCACACTACCGCCTGGAATTTTTGCGGGTTTACCCCAGGTCCTGAGGTCCGTTTATGGCGCGCATTGCGACTGTCAAGTTTGCGCTAACTAGCATTCTGTTGGCAGTTGCGATCACCGGCCCCCTGGCGCAAGCCAGGTCACTGGCGGACCGCCCCACCGAAGGCAGATCAGCCGTCATCGCCATCATCGGCGTTGCTGAGCTGCCCAGGCAAGGCCGAGAAACCTATGAACTGATCCGCCAGGGCGGACCGTTCCCGTATGACAAGGATGGCGCGGTGTTCGGCAACCGGGAGCGATTGCTCCCGCCCGAGAGGCGTGGTTTTTACCGCGAGTACACCGTGGCCACCCCAGGATCGCGCGACCGGGGCGCCCGGCGAATCGTGTGTGGAGGTCCCCAAAGGGCGCCGCACGCTTGTTTTTACACCGCTGACCACTACGCCAGCTTTCGAAAGATCGTGGAGTGAACACCCAATGAAGCGGGACGAATTTGTGACTATGGAAAGAGACGCGGAGATGGACATGCCACTTCGTCGAGAAACAACCGAAAACGCGCTCAAGGGCGTGCGGACCAACATCGTGCAGTCGATCCGGGCCTTCCGGGTCCAGGACCTGCAGGATGCCGCGCGCTCGCTGGGCCAACACTTCCTGTATGCCAACCTGGCCAATGCCCAGAGCAAGCAGGACGTGCTGGACCTGATCGCGCAGCAGTTCATCCTGCCTGCCCATTTCGGTAAGAACTTCGACGCCCTATACGACTGCATGACGGACCCGGTGCATAAATCGGGCCCGCAGCCCGGCTTCATCGTGGTGCTCGAGCAGATCCCTGCCAACGCCAAGTTCGACAAGGAAGCGCGCGAACAGCTACTGGACATCTTCCGCGACACCGCGGATTACTGGGCAGAGCGAAAAATACCGTTCAGGTGTTTCTATTCTTTTCTGTAGCCCGTTCTGCACACACCAGCCAAGCAGAACGGGCGAACGAGGCTCAGGGCACCGACGCAGTTCCACACGTCGCGGCCACCACTGAAACCGGCGAGAAGATGCCCACCGACAAGTTGGTGGACGTATCGCCCCTGGCGCTGCGCATGAGCAGCCCGTTTAACGCCGGGTACTGGCTCGCCGCCGCCTGACGTGGATTGCGGATCAGGTCCGCAATGACATGAAGAAAGCCCGTCCTTGCGACGGGCTTTTTTATTGCCGGATCGCCGCGGCCAGGGCCAGATACTCGGCCACCGGCACTTCCTCGGCGCGGCGCTGCAGATCGCACTCGCCGCTGAAATTTCTTTGCTCCAGCCATTTGCCCAGCGTGTGCCGCAGGATCTTGCGGCGCTGGCTGAAAGCGACCTGCACCAGCTCCGACAAGAGCTTCTCATCCACGGGCGCCGGCTCGGCTCGGGGCACCATGCGCACCACGGCACTGTCGACGCGCGGCGGCGGATCGAAGGATTCGGGCGGCACGAACAGCACGTCCTCCATCTCGTAACGCCATTGCAGCATCACCGACAGGCGGCCGTAGTCGCTGGTCGCCGGCCGCGCCACCATGCGGTCTATCACTTCCTTTTGCAGCATGAAGTGCTGGTCTTCGATGCTGTCCACGAAACCCAGCAGGTGGAACAGGATGGGCGTGGAGATGTTGTAGGGCAGGTTGCCGACGACTCGTGTCTTCAATGCCCCCAGCGACTGCGCCAGCTGCGCAAAGTCCACCTTGAGCACGTCGGCCTCGGTCACCACCAGCTGGGCATGGCCACGCAAGCGGGCCGCCAGGTCGCGGTCCAGTTCGACGACCGCCAGCCGGCCCAGGCGCTCGACCAGGGGCTGCGTCATGGCGCCCAGGCCCGGCCCGATTTCGACCATCGCCTGGCCGGGCTTCGGATCGATGGCGCGCACGATGGCGTCGATGATGCCCTGGTCGGCCAGAAAATGCTGGCCGAATCGCTTGCGCGGGATGTGCTTCAAGCGGGGGCCATATTCATTTATTGCGGAGGCTCGCGAAACTCAACGTAGGCACGGCCGCGCACGTCCTGCGCCCACTGCGCGTAGGCTTCGTCGAGCTTCTTGTCGCGCACCAGGTTGCGGGCGATCTCGCGTTGCTCGCGCTCGCTCAGCTTGGACTGGCGACGCTCCAGCAACTGGATCAGGTGCACGCCGAAACGCGAGATGACGGGGTCGGCAATCTGCCCGGGCGCCAGGCTGTTGACCGCGTCCTCGAACTCCGGCACGAACATCCCGGGATTGGACCAGCCGAGGTCGCCGCCGCTGCGCGCGCTGGCATCCTGCGAGAACTCACGCGCCAGCTGCGCGAAGTCGGCTTGGTTGGCCTGGACCCGCTTCTTGAACTCCGCCAGCCGCTGGACCGCCGCCGTCTCGCTCAACTGCGGGCCGGGGCGCAGCAGGATGTGGCGCGCATGGTTCTGCACCACGGTGCCGGGTATGCCGCCCTTGCGTTTTTCGATCACCTTGATCACGTGGAAGCCGGCGCCCGAGCGCACGATCTCGCTGACCCCGCCCTCGGCCAGGTTCTGGATCGCCTGCACGAACAGCGGCGGATAGCGGTCTGCCGTGCGCAGGCCCACCTGCCCGCCGCTGGCGCCAGCGCCTGGCGAATCCGAGGCCTCCCGGGCGAGATTGGCGAAGTCCTCGCCGGCGCGGGCGCGTTCCTGCACGCGCTGGGCTTTGGCCCGCAGGCTCGCGATCTGCGCCTCGTTGGCGTTTTCGGGAACGGCCACCAGGATATGGGCCAGGTTGATTTCCTGCGATGCCGGATCGGTGCTCGCCTGCTGCTGTTCGCGCAGGAACTGGTCCACGTCCAGGTCGGTGATCTTCACCCGCGATTCGAGTTCGCGTTCACGCAGGCGCGTGAGCACCAGCTGGTTGCGCAACTCCTCGCGAAACTGCGGCAGCGTCAGGCCGTCGGCGGTGAGGCGGCGGCGCAACTCGGCGACCTCGACCTGGTTCTGCTTGGCCAGGTTCTGCTCGGCCTGGTCCACCAGGGCCTCGTCGACCTTGATCCCGGCCTCGCGCGCGTGCTGCAGCTGGGCCTTCTCAGCGATCAGCCGTTCCAGCACCTGGCGGGCGAATTCGGCTCGCGGCGGCACGGCTTGGCCCTGCTGCGCGAACTGGCGCTCGAACCGGGTCATCCGGCTGCGCACCTCGTTGTTGGTGATGGGCTCCGAATTGACCACGGCGACGATGTAATCGGCCGAGCGAGGGCTGCCGTCCGGGCGTGCGGCCGGGCGCCCCCCCGGCTGCGGCGGAGCGACCCGCAGGCCTTGCGCGGCGGCGGGTAGGTGCAGGGCCAGGGCTTGCGCCGCACAGGCCAGCCACAGGACAGAGGCGCGTTGGTTCATGGTGATCACTGATGTGCTAGTCGTAGTTGCTGAAGCGGCTGGGCGTGGTGACCTGCTCGCGCAGGAACTGGTAACGGGGAATATTGTCCTTGAGCGTCTGCAAGGCGTTCGAGCCCAGCCGGGTGAAGCCCACGAATTCGAGTTGGAACAGGATGCGTTTGTTCGAGGAATTGGTGCTGCTTTGCAGGCGCTCGACCACGATACGGCCCAGCCAGCAGCCGGCGTCGTATTCCAGGCCCAGAATCGAATCGACCAGGCGCCGGTCCTTCAGGCTCACGTTCAGGCGACCGACACTGTACCAGCGGCCTTCGCCCTCGCCGCGGCCGGGGCCCAGATTCTGGCCCTTGTCGCCCCACAGGTCGTTGAGGGGCCATTGCCAACCGATGTCGAGCTGCTCGCTGGAGCCGCGCTGCATGCGGTAGGCCGCGTTGACCACCCGGTAGTTCCCGGGACTGTAGCGCCCGCCGACGGTGGTGCGGATGGAGCGCCGGGTCTTGGGGTTGTACTGAACGGTGGAGTCGAAGCTCCATTCCGGCGTCCAGTTGACGGAGGTGCCGACCAGCACGTCCGACAGGCGCTCGCTGACCGGCGTTTCGCCCGGCAGCGTGACGCGCTGGTCCTTGAACCGCAGGCGCTGCGCGACGCCGAACCGCGCCGCCTCGGCGCCGGTGTCCGGGTCGAGCAGGCGGGTGCTGGCGCCCAGCGTGAGCAGGTTGTTGTCGGAGATGCGGTCGTGGCCGCCGAACGCGTTCTCGGTGTAAATGGTCGCGAAGTTGAAATCGTTGCGGGCGGAATCGTAGTTGGGCAGCAGGCCCTGGTCGCGAAACGGCGTATAGACGTAGAAGGCTCGAGGCTCCAGGGTCTGGCGAAAGCTGCGGCCGAAGTAGCGTACATCGCGCTCGAACACCAGCCCGCTGTCCAGGCTGGCGGTGGGGACCGTTCGCGTCGCCGACCGGGTGCCATTGAGCAGCGGGCCGTCGAACTGGTACTGGGTGGCATGCAGCTGGAGCTTGGGTGTGATGAACCAGCCCGGCGCCTGCCAGGGCCGGCTCAGCTGGGCCATCGTGAAAGCGCGCTGGGCATTGGGCTGGCCGTTGAGCAAGCGATCCGATTCGAACTTGGTGTAATCGGTCTCGACATAACTCTCCAGCCCGCCGACCAGATTGCCGCGGGTGTAGCGCCCGACCAGCTGGGGCAGACGGTCGTACGGCGGCACGATGGGCGAGCTCACGTCCTGCAGGGTCTGCCACTTCAATGCGCGCGCCGTGAATGAGAAGTCCCCCCGGCCCCAGGACAGCACGCCGTCGTTGGCCAGCAGGCGCTGGGTGAGCGATGCAGTGGTGCGGGAAAAATCGCGCCAGTAGTTGTCGTCGCTGACGCGATTGAGATTGAGGTTCAGGCCCAACGGGCCCATGGGCGAGCCGGCGCCGATGATGCCGTCGTGCTTGAGCGCGTAACCCCAGCGGTCGCGGTGACGCAGCCGGTCATCGGGCATGTAGTTGGCACGCACCGTCCCGTTGTAATCGCGCTCCAGGTAGCGGAACTCACCACCGAGGTCGACGCCGCGCTTGGTCATCAGCGCCGGATAGAAGGTCGCGTCGCGATTCGGCGCGATGTTCCAGTAGTACGGCACCGTCAGCTCGAGGCCGTTCAGGTTGTCCAGCCCGATGGTGGGCGGCAGCAGGCCCGACTTGCGCTTGTCCGACAGCGGGAAGCTCAGCGACGGCACCGGCAGGATGGGCAGCCCCATGAAGCTCAGCACGGCGCCCTCGGCCTGTCCGACCTCTTCCTCGTTGTCCAGCCGGATGCTGGCGGCCCGCAGGATCCAGTCGGGCATCCAGCTCGGGCCCGGCCTGCGCTGGCAGGTGGTGTAGGTCGCCCTGCGCACGATCGCGCGCTTGTCGTCGATGAAGTCGACCCGCTCGGCCTCGCCGTAGGCGTCGTTGCGCAGGAACCGGTAGCGCGGCTGGTTGAAGAAGCCTTCGAAGGCCTCGACCTTCAGTTCGAGCAGCGGGCCTTCGAAAATATCGCCGGCGCGGTTGATGCGCACATTGCCGCGCGCCTTGGCCAAGTCGTCGGGCTGCGAGTACTCCAGCCGGTCGGCGTGGATCACTGTGGAGCCGCGGCGCAACTGGGCGTCGCCCTCGATCACGGTTTCCAGGTCGGTGCGCCCGAAAACCCGCTGGCCCGAAAGATAGGTCGGCAGCTGTTCGCGCGCCGCTGCGGGGATGTCCTCGCGCAGCGAAGTGCTGGGCTTGAGCACCAGGGGCTGCTGCTCCTGGCCACGGGCCGCGCCGGCGTACAGCAAAGTGCACGCCACCAGCGCAACCGGGGTCAAGGCAAAGCGGGCGCGGAACCCCTCGGGTTTCAAGTCGTATATCAAGTGCTGTAGGCTCCCGCGGCAGCAGGCATCCGGCCGGCGGGGCTGGATTTGTAGAATGGATTATCCATGAGCGCACCTGCAGCCCCTCCCCTTACCTCCGCCGCCCTCGTCAGCTGGGACGATCCACAACGCCAGGCGGCTTTCCATCGCTGGCTGGACGGCATTGCCGTGGCGCACCGGCTGCGGCCCGGCAGCCTGCGGCCGGCCTCGGCCGATGCCAGTTTCCGCCGCTACCTGCGCATCGATACCGACGCGGGCAGCCGCATCATCATGGACGCGCCGCCCGAGAAGGAAGACTGCAGCCCGTTCGTGAAGGTTGCCGGGTTGATGGCCCAGGCCGGCCTGAACGTGCCGCGGGTACTGGAATGGGACCAGGCGCTGGGCTTCATGCTGCTGGACGACCTGGGCACGCGCACCATGATCGAGGTCGTGGACCCCGACAATCCGCCGTCCAACCAGGGCCTGTACCTGCGCGCGGTGGATGCCCTCGTGGCATGGCAGGCCGCTTCGCAACCCGGCGTGCTGCCCCCTTACGACGAGGCGCTGCTGGCGCGCGAGCTGGCGCTGTTTCCCGACTGGTACCTGGAGCGCCACCGCGGCGTCAAGGTCGAAGGCCGGCTGCGCGAGACGCTGGACAGCGTTTTCAAGCTGATCATCGAACGCAACCTCGCCGCACCCAGCGTCTATGTCCACCGCGACTTCATGCCGCGCAACCTGATGATGCCCGAGAATGTGGCCCCCACGCTCGGCACTGGCGTGTCCTCGCTGCCCCCCGAGGGGGCTGTTTCGCCTTGGGGCGGCCCGGCGGCGAAACGCGCCTCCGTGGAAACGCGCCTGGGCGTGCTGGACTTCCAGGACGCGGTGTACGGACCCATCACTTACGATATCGCCAGCCTCATGCGCGATGCATTCCTGAGCTGGGACGAGGAATTCGTGCTGGACATCACCGTGCGCTATTGGCAGAAGGCCTTGAAAGCCGGCTTGCCCATTAGTCCCGACTTCGGCGAGTTCTACCGGGGCGTGGAATGGATGGGCCTGCAGCGGCACCTGAAAGTGGCCGGCATCTTCGCGCGGCTGACATTGCGCGACGGCAAGCCCAAATACCTGGCCGACACCCCGCGCTTCATCGCTTACATCCGCGCCACGGCCGGGCGGTATCGCGAACTCGCGCCTTTGCTGCGCCTGCTGGATGAGATCGAAGGCACGCAGGACCAGACCGGCTACGCGTTCGGCCGGGTCTAGGGCCGGCGCGAATGCCCCGCTTCTACTGCCCGGCGCCACTGGCCACGGGCCAATCGCTTGACCTTCCCGCCGGTGCCGCGCGCCATGTGCAGGTGCTGCGGCTGCAGCCCGGTGCGGCGATCACGCTTTTCAACGGCGAGGGCGGCGAGTTCGAGGCGGTGGTCGAGCACATGGGCAGGAGCGAGGTGCGCGTGCAGGTCGCGTCGCATCTGGCGCTGGAGCGCGAAACTGCGCGCGAAGTGCATCTGGCCGTGGGCATGCCGGCCAACGAACGCATGGACTGGCTGGTCGAGAAGGCCACCGAGCTGGGCGCGGCGTCCATCCAGCCACTGGTCGCCGAGCGCAGCGTGCTCAAGCTGAACAGCGAACGCGCGCAGAAGAAGCGGGCGCACTGGCAGGGCATCGCCATCGCCGCCTGCGAACAATGCGGGCGCAACCGCCTGCCGCTGATCCACGAGGTCATGGACCTGGGGCGCTGGTTGGCAACGCCGCCGGAGCAGGCGGCGCGGCTGGTGCTGTCCCTGTCCGCCCAGGCGCGGCCCTTGGTGGAGGCCGCGGCGGGCGGCGCACCGGTGCTGCTGCTCTCCGGGCCGGAAGGCGGCCTCACGGCATACGAAGAGCAGGGCGCGCTGGCCCAAGGCTTCCGGCCGGCGAGCCTGGGCGCGCGGGTGCTGCGCGCCGAGACCGCGCCGCTGGCCGTGCTGGCCGCTCTTACACTGGGGCGATGAACCGCAACCTGTGGCGAGCATGAACCGCAACCTGTGGTTGCTGGCGATCTGCCAGGGCCTGTTCCTCACCAACAACGTCACCTTCCGTCTCGGCCGCAGCGGGCGCGCTCGGCTTCGGCGTGATGAACCTGTTGATGGCCGCCACGCCGATCGCCATGCAGCAGTGCGCGCTGCCGTTTTCCGACGCGGCGTTCGTGCTGCAGTGGCATGTGATCGGCATGTTCGCGCCGGGCTTTTTCACCGGCAGCCTGATCAAGCGCTTCGGCGCCCTGCCCATCATGGGAATAGGCGTCGTTTTGAACCTGGGCTGCATCCTGGTCGCGCTCTCGAGGGTGGAGCTGCACCAGTTCCTGGTGGCGCTGTTCCTGCTGGGCGTGGGCTGGAACTTCCTGTTCACCGGCAGCACCACGCTCTCGCTCTCGGCCTATGGTCCGGACGAGAGAGACCGGGCCCAGGGCGCGCTGAACTTCTTCGTTTTCGCGACCCTGGCGCTCAGCTCGTTCGCTTCCGGGGCGCTGGTGACGACCCGGGGCTGGGCGCTGCTGAACTACGGCTCGTTGATTCCGGTGCTGCTGACCGGCGCCAGCTTGATCTGGCTGAGCCTCAAAACTTCGCGTCCAGCCACTGCCTGAGGCGCTCGAACACCGGTTCGCTTTCGAGCTCGTTGAAAAGCTCGTGGAACAGGCCTTGGAAGCACTGGGCGGTGAGCACCTGCTGCGGCGCGGCCGCGGCGAAGGCGCGGCTGCCGTCGGGTTTGACCAGCCGGTCGGCGCCCGCATACATCAGCAGCGTGGGCACGGTCCAGTGCGGCGCGTGCTCGACGACCTTCGGACCGCCGTCGGCGATGAACCGCGCCAGCCGGCTGGAGATGCGGTCATGCACGCGCGGGTCGGCCTTGTAGGCTGCGACCACCGCCGGATCGTGCGAGATGAAATTGGGGTCCAGCCCGTTGCCGACGGTGAGGTTGGGCGCGATGCGCGGCAAGGTTGCCAGCAGGAATTTCTGGAAGGTGTTCAAGCCGGGATCGAGCGCCGGAGATGACAACACCAGCGCATCGACGTGGACCTGTCCCAGCGCCACCAGGCTGGCCGCGACCAGTCCGCCCATGCTGTGCCCCAGCACGATGAGGGGTATGCGGCCGCCCATGCGGGTGCGCGTGCTGTCGATCACGTCGGCCAGGTCGTCGACCAGACGCGTGTCCACCGGGAGGGCGCCGCGCACGCCGTCGGATTCGCCATGGCCGTACTGGTCGTAGCCGCGAACGGCGAAGCCCCAGCTGTTCAGGCGGCTCGCGACATGGTCGTAGCGTCCCGCGTGCTCGCCCAGGCCGTGCACCAGCACCACCACACCGCGCAGGGCCACGCCTTCGGGCAAAGGCCAATCCTGCATCGCGAGGTTATCCCCGTCGCTCGCAGTGAACGTGGAGAGGGTGGACTCGGTCGTGGCTGGATTCATGACAAGCCATGATCGCTGGCATGCCACCTCAATGCAACCCGTCGGCGGACCAACGGTAGAACCTTGGCGACTGGCGAGAACCCGCGTGAACTGCGTCGCACAATTCCTGTGCGGCAGTTCACAAATTCCGAATTCAAGGCAGTTGCGCGATCACCTGTGCCACCGCGGCCGTCAGCTTCTTGGCGTACGGCACATGCAGGAACTCGTTGGGGCCGTGAGCGTTGCTCTTGGGGCCCAGCACGCCGCACACCATCATCTGTGCCTGCGGAAAGCCGGTGCTCAACATGTTCATCAGCGGGATCGTGCCGCCCTGCCCGATAAAGCCGCAGGACGCGCCGAAATGCGCCTGCGAAGCCTGGTTCAGGGCCTGCTCGAACCAGGGCGCGGTAGTGGGGGCGTTCCAGCCGGTGGCGCCGCCATTGCTCTCGAAGGTCACCTTGGCCTGGTAGGGCGCGTTGTCTTCGAGCAGGGTCTTCAACTCCTGTACGGCCTGGGCGGCATCGACCAGCGGGGGCAGGCGCAGCGACAGCTTGAAGGCCGTGTAGGGCCGCAGCACATTGCCCGCGTCCTGCAGCGAAGGAAAGCCTTCGGCGCCGGTGACCGACAGCGTCGGGGTCCAGGTGCGGTTGATCAGCGCTTGCACCGGGTCGGTGGTGGTGGGCAGCGCAAACGCCGTGGAGCCGCCGCAATCGTAGTGGGCCCAGGGGAAACGCTTGTAGACCTCTTCACCCAGGATCGCGGCAGTGGCTTTCGCCTGTGCCAACCGCTCGGCCGGCATTTCGCAATGGAAGCTCGCCGGCAGCAGCCGCCCGCTCTTGCTGTCTTCCAGCCGATCGAGTACCTGGCGCATGATGCGAAAGCTCGAGGGCACCAGGCCCGAGGCGTCGCCGGAGTGCACGCCTTCGGTGAGGATTTCGACCTTGAGCGTGCCGCTGGCCATGCCGCGCAGCGAAGTCGTGAGCCAGAGCTGGTCGTAGTTGCCCGCGCCGGAGTCCAGGCAGATCACCAGCGCCACCTCGCCCAGGCGCGGGCGCAGCGCGTCCACGTAGGGCAGCAGATCGTAGGAGCCGGATTCCTCGCAGGTCTCGATCAGGCCGACGATGCGCGGGTGCGCCACCTTCTGGGCCTTGAGCGCCTGCACGGCGGCGATGCTGGCATAGACCGCGTAGCCGTCGTCGGCGCCGCCGCGGCCATAGAGCTTGCCATCCTCGTACTTGGGCGTCCATGGTCCCAGGTCGGAGCGCCAGCCAGTGAACTCCGGCTGCTTGTCCAGGTGGCCGTACATCAGCACGGTCTGCGTGCTGGCCGCGCGCGTCGCAGCGATTTCGAAGAACAGCACCGGCGTGCGGCCGGGCAGCCGGACGATCTCGAGCGTGAGGCCTTCGATTTTTTGCGCCTCGACCCAGGCGGCGGCGTTGCGCAGCACGGTCTCCAAATGGCCGTGCTGGACCCAGTCCTTGTCGAAGCCGGGCGACTTGGCGGGGATGGCGATGTAGTCGGTGAGCTGTTTTACGATATCGCGGTCCCACTGCTCGGTGGCGTGGGCAAGCGCGGCCGTGCTGTCCAGCACGCCGGGGGGAAGTTCGCGGTGGATGGGTAGGTTCATGGCGCCACTTTACGCGCCGGCCGCAAGTCGCGCTAGAGTGCGGCTACTCGAGGAAAAGCAAAGATGGGCGATCCGACAAGCCAGGACAGCGTTGCCAGCTCGCACCGGCGCATCCGCGTCGGCGTGGGGGGCTGGACCTACGAGCCGTGGCGCAGCAATTTCTTTCCATCGGGGCTTGCGCGCAGCAAGGAGCTGCAGTATGCGAGCCGCCAGCTCACCGCCATCGAGGTCAACGGCACCTACTACAGCACCTTCAAGCCGCCCACCTTCGCCAAATGGCGCGACGAAACGCCCGACGGTTTCGTCTTTTCGCTCAAGGCCAATCGCTTCGCCACCAACCGGCGCGAGCTGGGAACGGCGGGCGAATCGATACAGCGTTTTGTCGGCAGCGGCATCAGCGAGCTGGGAAGCAAGCTGGGTCCCATCGTCTGGCAGTTCATGCCGACCAAGCAGTTCGACCCCGCGGATTTCGAGGCGTTTCTGGCGCTGCTGCCCGCGCAGGTGGACGGGCTGAAACTGCGCCATGTGCTGGATGTGCGCCATCCCAGCTTCGACACGCCGGCGTACGTCGACCTGGCGCGCCGCTATGACTGCACTACGGTGCATACCGACTCGGAGAAGTTTCCGTCCATCGTCGATGCGCAGGGTGACCTGGCCTACATCCGCCTGATGCGCAGCGAGGCGGAGCGCGAAACGGGCTATCCGCCGGAGGTACTGGACCAATGGGCCCAGGGCGCGCACGCATGGGCCGCGAAGGGCCCGGCGCGCGAGGCATTCATCTACTTCATCAACGGCGCCAAGGAGCGGGCGCCAGCCGCCGCCATGGAGCTCATCCGGCGGCTTGCCTGAGCCGGATTGAGAGTGCGGCGCAGCACGCTATCAAACTTGTAGCGGCCGGTAGGAACCGGATTACAGCCTGTTTCGTATCCGGCGGTCACGGCGCGCCGCGCGGAAGGCGCCCAATCCCCTGTGTACGATAAAAAATGGGAGCACAAGGCCATGGCTTATGTCTTCGAATCCGTTCCCGCCGACCGCGGCCTGATCGACCTCAACGATCCGCGAGAAGTCAGCTGGTGGCGAAAACGATTCGGGTGCAGCGAAGACCAATTGCGCCGGGCGGTAGCCCAAGTGGGTAACTCGGCCGCCAAGGTGGAACAACTGCTCGACGGTAAGGACATCCTGGCCCTGTGAGTCCCGCCGCCGGGCGAAAGGACTCGTTATGTTCGACATGGGGCATCCGTGGTGGGAATTCGTCTTGCGCACCGCCGCCGTGTATGTCTGCCTGATGGTCATGGTGCGCTTCTCCGGCAAGCGCACGATCGGCCAGTTCACGCCGTTCGACCTGATCGTGGTGATGCTGCTGTCGGAGACCGTGTCGGCCTCGCTCACCGGCGGCGACGAGTCGCTGCTCGGCGGGCTCATCGCCGCAGCCACGCTGATCACTCTCAACATGGGCGCGGCCTGGCTGTCGGCTCACAGCCGGCGGGTGGATGAAGCCCTGGAGGGCAAGCCGACGTTGATTGGCCGCGATGGGGTGATCTACAAGGATGTCCTCAAGGGACAGCGCGTCCCCGAGGCGGATGTCGAAGAGGCGATGCGCGAGGCGGACTGCGACCTGAAAGATATGCGCTGCGCGTTCCTCGAGGCCGACGGCAAGATCAGCATCCTGAAACGCCAGGGCTGAACTCAGGCGCGCCAGGGCTGGAACCAGCCGAGGCCCGCCGAGCTGCCGCCGGGTTGCGAGCCGCGCGCCGGGCGGTACTCGCAGCCGACCCAGCCTGTCCAGCCGCACTGCTGCGAGACCTCGTCGATCACCTTGAACAGGTAGGTGTAGTTCATCTCGCCGATGTCGGGTTCGTGGCGCTCGGGCACACCCGCGATCTGGAAATGGCCGACCCGCCCGGTGGGCAGGTACTGGCGGATCTTCATCGCCACGTCACCCTCCACGATCTGGCAGTGGTACAGGTCCATCTGCACCTGGACGTTGGCCGCGCCGATCTCGGCGATCAGTTCGTGCGCATGGTCCTGGCGATTGAGGAAGAAGCCGGGGATGTCGCGGGTGTTGATCGGCTCGATCAAGAGCTGCACGCCCTGCTTGTCCGCCTGCGCCGCGGCCCAGCGCAGGTTGTTCACGTAGGTAGGCCGCACCGCTTCGCGCTCGGTGCCCGCCGGCAACAGCCCGGCCATCACGTGGACGCGCGGACAGGCCAGCGCCTCGGCGTAGGCCAGCGCCTTGCCCACGCCTTCGCGGAACTCGGCTTCGCGCCCGGGCCGGCAGGCCAGGCCCCGCTCGCCCTTGTTCCAGTCGCCGGGCGGCATGTTGAACAACACCTGCTGCAGGCCATGGGCCTTGAGCCGCGCCGCGAGCTCGCGCGGTTCATGCTCGTAAGGAAACAGGAATTCCACGGCCTTGAAGCCGTCCCGGGCAGCGGCCTCGAAGCGGTCGAGGAAGCCGAGCTCGGGGTAGAGCATGGAAAGATTGGCGGCGAATTGAGGCATGGTCGTGGTTACCAGCGAGCGCCGAAAGTACGGCGCAGTTCATCGATTTGAGATTCCGTCAGCGGCTGGCAGGCACCGGGTGCAATCAGCATCAGCCGCGCGGTTTCTTCCAGTTCTTCCAGCACGGCCATCGCCGCTGCCGGCGTATCGTGCCAGACGTTGGGGCCCAGCCGCTGCAGCATCACGGCCCGGATAGACCGGCCGTTGTCGCCGTAGTGCGCGATCAGCCGGGCCACTTCGTCGGCCGCTGCCGGCGCGCCCGGCCGCTGGTAGCCGACCAGGGGCACATGGCCGACTTTCATCACGAAGTACGGCGTGATGGGCGGCAGCAGCTCGGCCTCTTTTGCTTCCAGGCTGAGGGCGACGCAGTGGCTGCTGTGGGTATGGATGACGCAACGGGTCGCCGGCGCGAACGGCGCGGCGGCTTGGTAGATGGCCCGGTGCAGCGTCAGCGTCTTGCTGGCCGGGGCGCCCGAGACCTGGCGGCCCTGCGGGTCCAGCTGCGCCAGGCCGGCCGGGTCGAGGAAGCCCAGGCAGGCGTCGGTCGGCGTGATGAGGAAACCATCGTCCAGCCGCACGCTGATGTTGCCGGCGGTCGCGTGGGCGTAGCCGCGGTCGAACAGGCTCTTGCCGACGCGGCAGATTTCTTCGCGGGCCTGCGATTCGTTCATTGCAGCATCGTAAAGGCTTTGCCGAAGAAGTCGTCGGCCCCGAAGTTGCCCGATTTCAAGGCGATGTGCAAGGCCCGGCCGTCGCCGTCGCGGCCCCAGCACCAGGGCACTCCCGGAGCGATCTGCGGGCCGATCTGCAGCTGGTCGATCCCCAGCGCCTGCACACAGGCGCCGGACGTTTCGCCGCCGGCCACCACCAGTTGCCGCACGCCCAGTTCAACCAGGCCGCGCGCGATCGCGGCGATGGCCTGCTCGACCAGCGCACCCGCCTGCTGCGCGCCGAGGCGGTCCTGCACCGACTTCACGGCCTCGGCTTGCGCCGTCGAGTAAACCAGCACGGGGCCCTGGGGCAGCAGCGGCTTCGCCCAGGCCAGGGCTTGCGTCACCAGATCCTCGCCTGCGGCAACCCGCAGGGGATCGAGCGCGAAGGCCGGACGCCCGGCGGCGATGAAGGCCCGCACCTGCGCGTTGGTGGCGGTCGAGCAGCTCCCGGACACGACGGCTTGCATCCCGCCGGCGGCCGGCAGCGCACTCGATGCGGCCGAGGCCTGGATGCCGAAGTTGGCAGGCAGCCCGATGGCCACGCCCGAGCCCGCCGTGACCAGCGGCATGCCCTTGAGTGCCGGACCCAGGCGCAGCAAATCATCGTTGCCGAGCGCATCGACGATGGCGATGGCCACGCCATCGGCGCGCAACTGGGCGATCCTGGCCCGCACCGCTGCTTCGCCCGCGGCGACGGTCTTGTAGTCGATCAAGCCGACCTTGCGCCGGCACTGCGCCTGCATGACCCGCACGAGGTTGGAATCGGTCATCGGCGTGAGCGGATGATTGCGCATGCCTGAGTCGGAGAGCAGCACGTCGCCGACGAAGAGGTGGCCCTTGAACACGGTGCGCTGGTTGTCCGGAAAGGCGGGCGTGGCGATGGTGAAGTCCGTGTCCAGCGCGTCCATCAGGGCTTCGGTCACCGGGCCGATGTTGCCCTGGGCCGTGCTGTCGAAAGTGGAGCAGTACTTGAAGTAAATCTGCTGCGTGCCTTGCGCTTGCAGCCAGCGCAGCGCATCCAGCGATTGCGTCACGGCATCGTGGGGCGCGTTGGTACGCGACTTGAGCGCGACCACCACCGCATCGGCGGCGACATCCAGCGGCCGCGAGGGCACGCCGATCGACTGCACCACGCGCATGCCGGCGCGCACCAGGTTGTTGGCGAGGTCGGTCGCGCCGGTGAAGTCGTCGGCGATACAGCCTATAGCGATTCCTGCCATCAGCGCACCGCCAGCTTCACGGCGCCGGGGTTCTCGCGAATGTAGTCACGCACCACCGAAACGAAGTCCGCATCCGCCTGCAGGCCCAGCGCTTGCGCCCGGGCGAACTCCACCTTGCCGGGCCAGGTCTTGACGATGCGCTGGATGGCCGGGTCCGGCGCCCATTCCAGCAAATCGGTGGCGGCCTTGCCGGCCACCTGCTCGAGCGCTTTCGCCATCCCGCCCACGGTGGTGCGCAGGGAGGGCAGATTGACGGCGGTGGGCGGGCCCCACTCGGCGTCGGTCGCCTCGGCGGCGCGGATGATGCCCTCGATGGTGCGGGTCGGCGAGGCCAGCGCCACCGGCGTTTCCGGCGGCACCGGGCAGGCCGACTTCTCGCCGGCCAGCGGTTCGCGGATCATCCCGGACAGGAAGCTGGAGGCCGCGCCATTGGGCTTGCCCGGGCGCACGCTCACCGTCATCAGGCGCACGCTGCGGCCGCGGATGAAGCCCTTGCGCGCGTAGTCGGCCATCAGTTGCTCGCCGATGAATTTCTGGATGCCATAGCTGCTTTGCGGCGTCGGCAGCGTGAAGTCCTCGATCCGTTCGGGCAGCGGCTGGCCGGGCAGGTTGCCGAAAACGGCCAGGGAACTGGCGAACACGAAGGTCGGCTGGCTGCCCATGGCGCGGCAGGCGTCCAGCAGGGCGCGAGTGGCATCCAGGTTGCTGTGCATGCCCAGGTCGAAGTCGGCCTCGCATTCGCCGCTCACGGCGGCGGCCAGGTGGAACACCACGTCGGTGCCGGCGGCGGGGATGGCGCCGCTGCGAACCTGTTCATGCAGATCGCCGCCCACGAAGCGGACACGCGGGTCGGCGGCGAGATCGGCCGGCGGCGCCGCGCGGTCGGCCAGCGTCACCGTTTCGATGGTTCGGGCGGCGGAGCCGGCCAAGGCCAGCTTGCCTTGCGCGAGCAAGGCGCGGGCGAGGCGGGCGCCGAGAAAGCCGCAGCCCCCTGTGATGAGAATGTTCATTGCTTCAGTCCTTCGGTAGGGCCTGCCGGCTGGGACGGCGGCAGTTCGATGCCCGGGAAAATCTTGATGACGGCGCTGTCGTCTTCCTTGGCGAAGCCCGCAGTCGATGCCTGCATGAACATCTGGTGCGCGGTGGACGACAGCGGCAGCGGAAACTTGCTGGCGCGGGCCATGTCGAGCACCAGCCCCAGGTCCTTGACGAAGATGTCGACCGCCGACAGCGGCGTGTAGTCGCCGGCCAGCACATGCGCCATGCGGTTCTCGAACATCCAGCTGTTGCCCGCGCTGTGGGTGATGACTTCGTACAGGGCCGCCGGGTCCACGCCCTCGCGCAGGCCCAGCGCCATCGCCTCGGCGGCGGCGGCGATATGCACACCGGCCAGCAGCTGGTTGATCACCTTGACCTTGCTGCCGGCGCCGGCCTGCTCGCCCAGGCGATAGACCTTGGCGGCCATGGCGTCCAGGACACCGCCGCATTTTTCGTAGGCCTCGGGCCGGCCCGAGGTCATCATCGTGATCTGGCCGGCGGCGGCCTTGGCCGCCCCGCCGGAGATCGGCGCGTCGAGGTAGAGGATGCCGCGCTGCGCCAGCCGCGACTCGAGCGCGGCCGACCAGGCCGGATCGACCGTCGAACACATCACGAAGACGCTGCCCGGCTTCATCGCGTCGGCGCAACCGCCGTCGCCGAACAGCACGCTCTCGGTCTGCGCCGCATTCACCACCACGCTGACGATGACGTCGCAGTGTCGAGCCAGCTCGGCCGGTGAAGTGCACGCCACGCCGCCCTCGGCGGCGAAGGCCTGGGCCGCTCCGGCCCTGGCGTCGACCGCATGGACCTCAAACCCGGAGCGCCGCAAGGCCCCGGCCATGCCCGCGCCCATGGCGCCAAGCCCGATCACGCCGATCTTGTGTTCCATTCTGTTCGCGCCCCGCGCAATATTCATATGGTTATCATACAACTTGGGCGGCGCGGCCCGGGGAGCGCGGCAGCTCCCCGTACGTTGCGGTGTACTACTCGACCGTCACGCCGGCAGCCTTGATAACGGCCGACCATTTGCCGATCTCCGCCTGCAGGTAGGCGGCAAATTCCTCCGGCGTGCTGCCGACGACTTCCACGCCCATCTTCTCCAGCTTTTCGCGCACTTCCGGAATCGCCAGCACCTTGCCAAGGCGGTCATGCAGCATGGCGATCACCGGGGCCGGCGTGCCGGCCGGTGCCAGGACACCGCCCCAGGACGTGGACTCAAAATCCTTGACGCCGGCTTCGGCCACCGTCGGGTACTGGGCCAGCGACTTGGGCCGGGCCTTGGACGCCGTGGCGAGCACGCGCAGCCGGCCGCTCGCGATATGCGGCGCCGCCGCGATCGAGGTGGCGAAGGTGAAGGTGACGTGGCCGCCGATGACGTCGGTCATGGCCGGCACATCGCCCTTGTACGGCACGTGCACGATGTTGATTCCCGCCATGTCCTTGAACATCTCGCCGGTGAGGTGCGTCGCGGATCCGGGACCGCCCGAGGCAAACTTCACGCTGCCGGGATTCGCCTTGGCCAGCGCGATGAGTTGCTGCGTCGTCGTCGCCGGCGACGCCGGGTTGACCAGCAGCACGATGGGCACCGTGCTGGTGAGCGTGATCGGCGCGAAGCTCTTGATCGGGTCGAACGGCAGCTTGGGGTAGAGGCCGGCATTGATGGCGTTCGGGCCCACGTTGCCCATCAGGATGGTGTAGCCGTCGGGGGGCGCCTTGGCCACCGCCTCGAGGGCGATGATGCCGTTGGCGCCGGGGCGGTTCTCGACGATGACGGATTGGCCGATCAGCGGGCCCAGCTTGTCGGCGATCAGCCGCGCGGTCACATCCGAAGCGCCGCCGGGCGGGTAGGGCACCACGAAGCGAAGCGGCTTGTTGGGGAAGGCCTGGGCCTGGGCGGCCCACGTCGCCGTCGCCAGCGACACGGCGGCCAGCACTCGCATCAGCACCCGGCGGTTTACAGCTTGTTTGATGGTCATGGCATGTCTCTCCGTTGAAGTTGAAGTTCAGGCTGCGCGGCGCTCGTCGGCGGCCTCGCCCAGGAACACACCGGCCGCCAACAGCGCCGGCTGCAGCTTGTTCATCGGCAGGTCGGCGCAGGCGTTGCCGCCTCGCGCCGACAGCGCGGCTGCGATGCCGGCCGCTTCGCCGGTGGTCATGCACGGCGCCATGTTACGGGTCGCTCCGTGGGCGTAGTTGCTGACCGAGATGCACCGGCCCGCGACCAGCAGGTTCTCGGTCCCCTTGGGCACCAGCGTGCGATACGGAATGTCATAGGCCCCGTCGCCGCCGATGTCGATATGTTCCTGCGACTTGCCGTCGGGATGGTGGATATCGACCGGAAAGCAGCCTTGCCCGACGGTGTCGTGGAATTTTGCGCCGATGCGGATGTCGTTCTCGTTCAATTCGTACAGCCCCGTCACATTGCGTGTTTCGCGGACGCCGACGAAGGCGTTCGGCAGGAACGAGGCGCGCTGGAAGCCGTCCACGTTGGCCCGCAGGAAGGCGCCGAGCTTTTGCAGCTGGGCGGTCAGCTCGACGGTGGCGCGGGACAGCGCCAGCGGGTCGTTGCCGTCGATGTTGGCCATGCGGCTGCCGTTGAAGTTGAGCTGGTCGGGCCAGACCGTGTTGGTCCAGAACTGGTGGTCGTCGTGGTCGTACACGCCCAGCTCGCGCAGGATGGCGTTCCAGCGCGTGAAGGTGCCGTGGAAATACACCGGGATCGGCTCGGCCACGCCCTTCTTGCGAGCCCAGGCCGGCGGCTTCTCGGCCAGTGCCGCGCAGGCCTTGGCATTGTCGACGGAGACGGCGCGCATCATCATCGATACCGGCTGCATGGCGCCAGAGCCGGCCCAGCCGGTGCGCACCGGCGCGCCGGCCCGGGTGGCCAGGTCGGCATCGCCGGTGGCATCGACGAAGACCTTGGCCTTCAGGTAGCCGAGGCGGCTCTTGCTGCACACCAACACGCGATCGACGCGCCCGTCGCGCGCATCGGCATCGATCAGCGCCGTGTTGTAGAGGATGGTGACGCCCTCGCGGGCCAGCATCGCCGTCGTCTCCATGCGGAACAGGTCGGCGTCGACCGGCGTCACCGAATGCACGTAGCCGTCGGGCAGCGGCACATGGCCCACTGCGCCGCCCTGCTCGATCAGGCGGTCGACGATTTCCTGGGCCAGGCCGTGCACGACCTGGCGGCCGTCCTTGGTCTTGTAGGTGTGGATGCACAGGCCTGTCGCGGCATTGCCGCCGATGAAGGGGCGGGGCTCGAGCAGCACCGTGCGCGCTCCCTGGCGGGCGGCGGCCAGGGCCGCGCAGATGCCGGTGACGCCGGCGCCGGCGACCAGCACGTCGAAGCTGTCTTCAATCAGGTATCCGGGATTAAGCATTTGTCTGGCTCGTTGGGTGAGTGGGAATGGATGCCAGTCTCGGCCAAGCCGCTTAGGAATACAATCGATCAAAACTGATGAACTCATCAAAATATTGAATGAATGTGACGGTTCGCCAGCTACGGGCTTTCGTCGCCGTGGCCCAGCTCAGCGGCTTCTCGGCGGCCGCCGTCCGCCTGCACCTGACCCAGTCCGCGCTGTCGATGCTGGTGCGCACCCTGGAACAGGAGATCGGCGTCTCTTTGTTCGAGCGCACCACCCGCAGCGTCAAGCTGACCGATTCGGGGCGCGACTTCCTGCCGCAGGCCGAGAAGATGCTGACCGACCTGCACAACGCCGTCGCCACCACCCGCTCGCACGCCGAGCGGGCGCGCGGGCGCATCGTGATCGCGGTCTCGCCGACGTTCGCCTCCACCCTGCTGCCGGCGCTGCTGGTCCGCTACCGTGCGGAGCACCCCGACGTGCTGGTCGTGATGCGCGACGACGCACCGCCCAACCAGATACGCCGCCTGGTGCAGGACGGCGAGGCCGACATCGGCATCGGCCCGCTCGAGGGCGGACAGCGCGGGCTGTTCGTCGTGGACGTGCTGATGGACGACGAGCTGATGCTCGCGTGCCCCGAGGGCCACCCGCTGGCGCGCCGCAAAAGCGTGCCCTGGCGCGAGCTGGCCGATGTGCCGGTCATCGGCTTCGCCCGGGACAACGCCTTGCAGCTGCTGGTGGAAAGCTCGCTGGCGGCCGGCGGCGCGCGGGTGCGCACCCAGTACGAGGTGGCCTCTATTTCGACCGCGACGGCCCTGGTCGATGCCGGCCTGGGCGTGAGCATCCTGCCCGCCTATGCCCGGCAGTTGCGGCGCCGCGAGCGGATCCAGTATCGGCCGCTGGTGGACCCGGTGGTCAAGCGTGACCTGTGCCTGCTGCGGCTGCGCGACCGCGCCATGCCGGCCGCGGCGCAGGCGTTCATCGACGTGGTGCTGCAGCAGTTCGGCGAGCAGCCCTAGCGCCGCGCCACCAACGGCACCGCCAGGCGCGCGCCTTCCTGGCGCCAGAACGCCGGGTCCGCGCTTTCGATGCGGCGGATCGCGTTGTTCATGTGGCGCGAGGCCGCCGCCCGGGCCTTCGCCGCGTCGCCGGCCTCGATCGCCGTCACCACGGCCGCGTGTTCGTCGCGCACCTGTGCCGCGAAGTCGACTCGGCGCGCCTCGTTGGCCCGGGTCACGCCGATGGCGCCGCGCATGAACTGCGACAGGTACTCCAGCGTGCCGATCAGGAAGGGGTTGTGGGTCGAGGCGGCGATGGCCTGGTGGAACTTCAGGTCTTCCTCCACGCCGTCGCCACCACTTTTCACGGCGCGCTCCAGGACCTGCACCGCTTGCTTCAACCGCTTCACATCCTGTGCGGTGCGGCGCTGCGCCGCCAGGCCGGCGGCTTCGGCCTCCAGCGCGCGGCGCACCTCGGCCATCTGGATCACGGCCTCGCGCGACTCGCCGTGGCGCGAATCGAAATTCAAGGGCGCGTAGGGCGGGCTGGCGCTCACGAAGACGCCGCTGCCCTGGCGCGAATCGACCAGCCCCAGCGACTTCAGGCGCGACACCGCCTCGCGCACCACCGTGCGGCTGACCTCGAACTGTTCCACCAGCCGCGATTCGGGCGGCAGCTTCTCACCCGCGGCCAGCCGGCCCGCGGAAATCTGCGCGGCCAGCTGCTGGGCGACCTGATCGGAAAGCCTGGCGCCGCTGGTGACCGGGGTGAATTGAGTTGTCATACGAAAAACGAAGTGGTATGACAAGGATACCGGTTCAGGCCCAGCCCGCAAGGCGTAATGCGAGACCCGCCAGCGCGCAGCCGGCAATCACCGGGATCACGCCCAGCTTGTAGCGCAGCAGGGCGACGGCGGCGGCGGCGGCCAGGCCCAGCGCCACCCAGTCGATGCGTCCATCGGCGCGCTGCGCGATGTGCACCAGGAAGAACAACGCCAGGCTGGCGATCACGCCGACCACGGCGGCGGTGATCGCCGTGAGCGGGGCGGTGAACTTCAGGTTGCCGTGGGTCGACTCCACCAACGGGCCGCCCGCCAGGATGAACAGGAACGATGGCAGGAAGGTAAACCAGGTCACCACGACCGCGGCCAGCGCCGCGCCCGCGAACAGCATGTCGGGCCCCAGCACCTGGCGGGTCCAGCCGCCGACGAAGCCGACGAAAGCCACCACCATGATCAGCGGGCCGGGAGTGGTCTCACCCAGCGCCAGTCCATCGATCATCTGCGGCCCGGTGAGCCAGTGGAACTGCTCCACCGCCCCCTGGTACACATAGGGCAGCACGGCGTAGGCGCCGCCGAAGGTCAGCAGCGCGGCCTTGGTGAAGAACCAGCCCATCTGGGCCAGTGCACTGTCCCATCCCTGCGCCCCCACCAGCAGGGCCATCGGCAGCGCCCACAGCAAGGCCCCGACCAGGACGACCCTGGCCAGGCGCGATTTCCTGAACAAGGCGTGGGCGGGCGTCGGCGTCGCATCGTCGATGATGAAGCCGCCCCGACCGTGCGTCTCGCCCTCGGTATTGGCAGCACCATGTCCGCCGCCGGCCGCGAATTGCGCGGGCAGGTATTTGCCGCCCAGCGCACCGGTGATCGCCGCAGCCAACACCACCCACGGAAAAGGAATTTTCAGCACCGCGATGGCGACGAAACTCAACACGGAGATCGCCCACAGCAGCGGCACCTGGCGCGGACTCTTCAGCGTGCGCCCGCCGATGCGCCACACGGCCTGCAGCACGATGGCGGCGACGGCGGGCTTGATGCCGTAGAAGATCCCCGCTACCCAGCTCACCTCGCCGAAGGCCACATAGATCCAGCTCAGCCCGATCAGGATGAACAGCGAGGGCAGCACGAACAGCGCACCCGCCACGACGCCGCCCCAGGTGCGGTGCATCAGCCAGCCGATGTAGGTGGCCAGCTGCTGCGCCTCGGGGCCGGGCAGGAGCATGCAGTAGTTGAGCGCGTGCAGGAAGCGCCGCTCCGAGATCCAGCGCCTTTGCTCCACCAGTTCGCGGTGCATGATCGCGATCTGCCCGGCCGGCCCGCCGAAGCTGATGAAGCCGAGCTTGAGCCAGAACCGCAGCGCCTCACCAAAACTCACCGCCCTCATTGGGCTGCCGCCGGCGGCGTGTGCACGCGCCAGCTGTGCGTTTCGCCCTGAGCGCTGCGGCACCACTCGTACAGGGCGTCGTACAGCGGCATCGCGGCGGCCAGCATCGCCTGGTCGTCATCGGCATGCAGTCGCGATAGACCCAGCGACACCGCCAGCAGGCCGGCGGCCTGCGGCGCCAGGGACAACCGGTCGGTGTCGGCGCCGCGCACGATGGTCGCGAGCGTAGCCAGCGCCGGCTCCTGCAACTCGAAGGCGCCCAGCAGAGCGTCGAAGCTGCAGCGCTCCCACTCGTGGGAAATTGGGGCGCCGGGAATGTCGTAGGGCACCGCCTTTAGCCGCGCCGCTTCGGCGAAGACCTGCTCCGTCGGCACATAGAAAAATTCCGCGGCCGGATCGATGAAACGGCGTACCAGCCAAGGGCCGGCGATGCGGTCGATCTTGGGCCGCTCGCGCGTGATCCAGCGCGACGGCCTCTCGCCGGTGACTCCCAGGTCCGCGCGCTTGCGGATGGTGGGCAAGCCGTGTTCGATCAGGCCCTCGATGCCGCCTTGCAGGTAGCGGGCGTTCCAACCCGCCGCGCGCAACTGGGCCGCTGCCTGCTCACCGACTTCCAGCCCATGTACGCAGTAGACGATGGCCAGCCCCGGGCTGTTGGCCGCGGCAAAGGGGGCGACCTGCTCGGGCGCACAACGCCGCGCGCCCGGCAATATGCGTTCGCTCTCGCGAAAGCGTTCCTCGCGCCGCACGTCGAGCACCAAGGGGGCGTCGGCGTTGCCGAGCAAGGCCAGGAACTGTTCAGGGGAAATGGAATGCGATGCGGTGTCCACGGAAAACTCCAAAGGTGAAGCTGCCAGCGCTTGGACGGGACACCGTCTATCTGTGAAGACCCGGGAGGCTGTATTCCCGATGGCCGAATATTAGCGCACTTGGTACGCGTGCGATCACGGCCTATATTGAAGACCCGTCTCTACATGCCAGCCAACCAAGGAGTGATCATGTCGCTACGCATCAATGATGTCGCACCGGACTTCACGGCCGAGACCACGCAGGGCCCCATCAAGTTTCACGAATGGATAGGCGACAGCTGGGCCATCCTGTTTTCGCATCCCAAGGATTTCACCCCGGTGTGCACCACCGAGCTGGGCTACATGGCCAAGATCGAACCGGAATTCAAGAAGCGCAATACCAAGCTCATCGGCCTCAGCGTAGACCCGGTCGACAACCACCGCACCTGGGCCAAGGACATCGAGGAGACACAGGGCTATCTGCCCAACTATCCGATGATCGGCGACCCGGAACTGAAGGTCTCCAAGCTCTACAACATGCTGCCGGCCGAAGAGCCCGGCAGTTCGGAAGGCCGCACACCGGTCCAGAACCAGACCGTGCGCTCGGTCTTCGTCATCGGCCCCGACAAGAAGGTCAAGCTGATGCTGACCTACCCCATGACCACCGGTCGCAACTTCGACGAGATCCTGCGGGTGCTCGACTCGATGCAGCTCACCCTGAAGCACCGGGTCGCGACCCCCGTCAACTGGCGGCAGGGCGAAGACGTGATCATTGCCGGCTCGGTCTCCGACGACGATGCCAAGAAGCTGTTCCCGGAAGGCTGGAAGGCGCCGAAGCCCTATCTGCGGATCGTCCCGCAGCCCGGCCGCTGACCGGGAACTCGACGCAAGGCGATTCGATCCAACTCTTTCCGGCATCAGCCGGCGACAGGAGGTGAACCATGCAGCAACCCAAACATTGGCAGGACCTGGTCAACGCGGTCCTCGGCATCTGGGTGATCATTTCGCCCTGGGCCCTGGGCTTCGATGGTTCGTCCATGGCCATGTCGAATGCGGTGATCGTAGGCGCCTTGCTGGTCGCTACGGCGCTGGGGGCGGCTTTCGTGCCGAGGGCGTGGGAGGAGTGGACCGAAGCGGGCCTCGGGGTCTGGCTGGTCGTGTCGCCCTGGGTCCTGGGCTTCAGCGGCAATCGCAACGCCATGCTCAGCATGGTGATCACCGGCGTGATCGTCGTGGCGCTGGCGCTGTGGACGCTGTTCACCGACAAGGACTACAGCGCCGCGATGCGCGAGCGGATGGTGCACTGACGCACTGAGCCGGCGGGTCAGCCCCGCTCGATCTTGAAGACTGCTGTGCCGGCGCGGGCATTCGGCAGGAAACGAATTTCGCGCCCTTCCTGCAGGCCATAGCTGTCCAGAATGGCCAGCCGGTTCTTGGTCGCCAGCACTTCGAAGTCCTTGAACGTGCCGACACGGATGTTGGGTGTGTCGTACCACTGGTAGGGCAGGCGCTTGGTCACCGGCATCCGGCCGCGCGCGATGGAAAGCCGGTTGGGCCAGTGCGCGAAATTCGGAAACGCCACCACGCCGATGCGGCCGACGCGCGCCGTTTCGACCAGCATGGTCTCGGTGTTGCGCAGGTGCTGCAGGGTATCAATCTGCAGCACCACGTCGAACGATGCGTCGTCGAACATCGACAGGCCTTCGTCGAGGTTGAGCTGGATCACGTTGACGCCGCGCTTGACGCAGGCCAGCACGTTCTCGTCGGCAATCTCGATGCCGTAGCCACTGCAGCCGCGCTCGCGCTGGAGGTAATCCAGCATGGCGCCGTCGCCGCAGCCCAGGTCGAGTACGCGCGAACCGGGCGGCACCAAGCCGGCGATCGACTGCATCGTGGCCCGATCGCTCATGCGTTCACCTCCTTGCCGATCCGCTCAAAGTAAGAGCGCACCACGCCCAGGTAGCGCGCATCTTCCAGCAGGAAGGCGTCGTGGCCGTGCGGGGCGTCGATCTCGGCGTAGCTCACGTCGCACCGGTTGTCCAGCAGGGCCTTGACGATCTCGCGGCTGCGCGCGGGCGCGAAGCGCCAGTCGGTGGTGAAACTGACCAGCAGGAATCTTGCCTTGGCCACGGCCAGCGCCCGGGCGAGTTTGCCGTTGTGGCGCAGGGCCGGATCGAAATAGTCGAGGGCGCGCGTGATCAGCAGGTAGGTGTTGGCGTCGAAGTAGTCGCTGAACTTGTCGCCCTGGTAGCGCAGGTAGCTCTCGATCTGGAACTCCACGTCCTGCGTGGTGTAGCGCAGGTCGATTCCTTCGCGCAGCTGCCGGCCGAACTTCTCGTTCATCACGTCGTCGGACAGGTACGTGATGTGGCCGATCATGCGGGCGATGCGCAGGCCGCGCTTGGGTATCACGCCGTGCTGGTAGAAATGCCCGCCGTGGAAGTCGGGGTCGGTCACGATGGCACGGCGCGCCACTTCGTTGAAGGCGATGTTCTCGGCGGTGAGGTTGGGCGCGCTGGCCACCACGACGGCGTGACGCACCCGCTCGGGATACTGCAAGGTCCAGGACAGCGCCTGCATGCCGCCCAGGCTGCCGCCCATGACGGCGGCCAGTGCCTGGATGCCCAGGCCGTCGAGCAGTCGCGCCTGGGCATTGACCCAGTCCTCCACCGTGACCACGGGGAAGTCGGCGCCATACACCTTGCCCGTGTCGGGATGGATGTGCATCGGCCCGGTCGAGCCGAAGCAAGAGCCCAGGTTGTTGACGCCGATGACGAAGAAGCGGTCGGTGTCCACCGGCTTGCCGGGGCCGATCATGGTGTCCCACCAGCCTTCGGACTTGTCCTGGCCGGCGTAAACCCCCGCCACATGGTGCGAGGCATTCAGCGCGTGGCAGACCAGGACCGCGTTGCTCCTGTCGGCATTGAGGCGGCCATAGGTTTCGTAGGCCAGCGAATAACCGCGAATCGACGCGCCGCTTTGCAAGGCAAGCGGCTCGCTGAACTCCATCGACTGCGAAACGGCAACAAGCGTCATGAAAACAAAAAACCCGGCGTCGCTAAAGAGGCGAGGCCGGGTTCGGGCAGGCTGTCTTTAGCTGAATTTATTGAGCGCCCGCAAGCTGGAGCAAATCGGCGCTGTGGCGTCAGTATATCAAGCCCATCCCGCCAGCGCCCCGATCCCCAACGCCGCGAAAATCGCGGCGGACACGCGGTGCACCACACGGATGGGCACGCGGCGCAAGACTCGATCGCCCAGCCACACGACCGGCGCGTTCGCCAGCATCATGCCCAGCGTGGTGCCGGCCACCACCGCCAGCCAGGCCTTGTACTGCGCCGCCAGCATCACGGTGGCGACCTGGGTCTTGTCGCCCATCTCCGCCAGGAAGAACGCGATCACCGTGGTGGCGAACACGCCCAGGCGCGGCACCTTGTCGGCCCCTGCGTCGTCGAGCTTGTCGGGGACCAGCATCCACGAGGCCATGGCGATGAAGGAGCCGCCCAGCACCCAACGCAGCACCTGCGGCCCGACCACCGTGGTGACCCAGGCGCCGGCGGCGCCGGCCAATGCGTGGTTGGCCAGGGTGGCGACGAGGATGCCCAGCACGATGGGCCAGGGCTTGCGGAAGCGGGCGGCCAGCAGCAGCGAGAGCAGTTGGGTTTTGTCGCCGATTTCGGCGAGGGCGACGATACCCGTGGAGACGAGGAAAGCTTCCATGAAAGGCGTCCAGGCCGGAACGAGCACACATTGACCGCACAGCATCCCCGGCCAAAAACGGAGGCTGCGCAGTCAAAGGTCTCGCCAAGTCCGGAAACCGCCTGCGCCATGGATGCGAATCCAAGTCTGTTGACGCAGGCCCCTCTCGAAGCTGAAGGGAGGCTACTCCCCAATGACAGCCGCGATTGTACCGGGGCAAGTCGTGCGATGATTTCCTCTTGCATATGCCCACACTGACCATCGAAAGCCAGCTGGCCGAACACCGGGGTTACCTGCTGCGGTACGCCCGGCTGCAGCTGCGCAGCGACGCCTGGGCCGAGGATGCAGTGTCGGAAACCATGCTGGCCGCCCTGTCCAAGCCGCAATCGTTCGGCAACCGCAGCCAGCTCAAGACCTGGCTGGTGGGCATCCTCAAGCACAAGGTGATCGATATCCTGCGCCAGCGCCAGCGCGAGGTCTGCCTGGCAGATGACGAGAGCGACGGCAGCGAGGAGCTGGAGGCCCTGATGTTCCAGGCCGACGGCCATTTCGCCGCCCGGCCCGCCGATTGGGGCGATCCCGAGCAGGAGCTCAGTTCACGCCAGTTTTTTGCCGTGCTCGAGGCCTGCGCCGAGAAACTGCCCGCCACCATGGGCCGGGTGTTCCTGATGCGCGAATGGCTGGAGCTCTCCGTTGAGGAAATTTGTAAGGAACTCCAGCTCACGCCGACCAACCTCTACGTCCAGCTGCACCGCGCCCGCCTGCGGCTGCGCGAGTGCCTGGAACTGAACTGGTTTGGAAATCGCGCCGCCCCATGATCCTGCGTCGAACCTGCAAGGAAGTCTCCGCCCTGCTGGTGGCGCGGGAAGACCGCGCGCTGCCGGTGGCGGAACGGCTGGCTTTGCGGCTGCATCTGGCGGCCTGCAAAGCCTGCCCGGTGTTCGAGCGGCAGCTGCTGACAATGCGCAATGCACTGCAGAGCTGGCGGGGCTACACCATTAATAATGGGACGGAAGATGCAAAAGCAGGCACGAGGGGCCAAGATAGCCCATAATACGAGGGTGCCCGCGCGAGCTGGCACATAGGTTTGCGGTGAATGGTCGGTTTCGCGTGGTTTGTAGCTTGCGTTTTTCGGACTCCATCGCTAGTAGCGTTAATTTCTCGAGGAGTCCTTTTAATGGGCAACAAACTTTACGTGGGCAACCTGCCCTATTCGTACCGCGACAGTGACATGGAGCAGGCGTTCAGCCAGTACGGCACCGTCTCCAGCGCCAAGGTCATGATGGAGCGCGACACCGGCCGTTCCAAGGGTTTCGGCTTTGTCGAAATGAGCAACGAGGCGGAAGCCAAGGCTGCCATTGAAGGCATGAACGGCCAGCAAATCGGCGGCCGTGGCCTCGTGGTCAACGAAGCTCGTCCCATGGAATCGCGTCCCCCCCGTACCGGCGGCTTCGGCGGTGGTGGTGGCGGCGGCGGCTACGGTGGTGGCGGCGGCGGTGGTGGCTACGGTGGCGGCGGCGGCGGTGGCCGTCGTGAAGGCGGCGGCGGTGGCGGCCGCGGCGGTTACTAAAACCTGCTGCTGCTTCATGCAGAAAAAGGGCCTAAGGGCCCTTTTTTCATGCCCGATCGCTTTAGGGTTTTTGCCATGCGGCAAGGCTGTGCCAGCCCTCCACGCCCGCTCAATATCTGTTCATAATGGAAAAGCGTGGGTATGTAGTTGCACGCAAGGTATGCGGTGAACAGGTCACTTTTCGCGTCGCTCAGGTTCAGTTGAATGCGTTTTCGGGACTCCATCGCTAACGTCAGTCGTCTTTTTTTAGGAGTCCCAATCGATGGGCAACAAACTTTACGTGGGTAATCTGCCTTACTCCGTGCGCGACAGCGACCTGGAACAGGCATTCGGGCAATTCGGCGCGGTGACCAGCGCCAAGGTGATGATGGAACGCGACACCGGCCGCTCCAAGGGCTTCGGTTTTGTGGAAATGGCCAGTGACGCTGAAGCTCAGGCAGCGATCACCGGCATGAACGGCCAGCCCCTGGGTGGCCGCAGCGTGGTTGTCAACGAAGCACGTCCCATGGAATCGCGCCCGCCCCGTACCGGCGGTTATGGCGGTGGTGGTGGCGGCGGTGGTTATGGCGGCGGTGGCGGTGGCGGTGGTGGTGGATACGGTGGCGGCGGCGGAAGTGGTGGCGGCGGTGGCCGTCGTGAAGGCGGCGGCGGTGGCTACGGCGGCCGCGGCGGCGGTGGGGGCGATGGCGGATTCCGCAGCCCCTACGGCTCCGGCCCGCGTGGCGGCGGCGGCGGTGGCAACCGCGGCGGCTACTGAAGCCTGATCCCCAGCGTTGAATGCAAAAGCCCGCCGGCCGGCGGGCTTTTTTCATGGGCAGTTCAGTTTCAGTGCGCGAGGGCCTGGCCCAAGTTGCGCAACAAGGAGGCGCCATCACCAGACCAGGCGCTGCCGTGCATGCAGGCCAGCACCCTGGGCTTGAGCTGGGCCAGCTTTTCGATCAGCGTGGGCGCGTTGACACTGTGCGAGAAGTAGTCCATCTGGCCGCGAAAGGCTTCGCTGGGGCCCAGGATGTCGCCGCTGACCAGGGGCTCTTCCCCCATCCCCGGCTGGGTGAACAGATCGCCGCAGAACAGGGTCCCGGTGGTCTGGTCGAAAAAGTAGCCGCACTCCCAACCGTGCGGCAAGTGCGGTGTGGACTGCCACACGAGCTTGTGCTTGCCCAGATCGAGCACCTCTCCGTCCTGCATGCCCAACGGCTCGACGTCGACCAGGTCACTCACCGACACCAGGGCGGCGACGTGGCTGCACACCGGCCGAGCCTGTGGCGCGCGTGCCAGGAAATCCGGCAGGCTGCCGCACTCGTCGGCCTCGACATGGGAGAACGCGATGTACCGCAGCTGCGCCACCGGAATGACTTTTTCGATCTGCTCGCTGACCAGGCCAAACAGTTTCTTCGGACCGGTGTGAAAAATCAGCGGCTTGTCGTCGACCACCAGGTACTGGTTGAAGGAGAAGCCGCCGGGAATGAAATCTGGCGGCATGGCGACGCTGATGCGGTAGGTGTCGGGAGCGATCAGGTTGATGGAGGCTCGAGGGGCGTTCATGAGATCTCTTTCATGTCGGACCCGCGGACGACGATGTTGCAGGCAGCGGTCCGGCTACTGCCAGCAACAGTTGATGAAGGGAGCGGCGCACCTCGGCGCGCGGCAGCTGGTGCCCGCGCACGAGGCGGTGCCAGAGTTCGAAGTGCAGCAGCGATTCCCACAGGGCGGCGCCGCCGGTCAGGCCGTGCCTGGCCAGGATCGCGGCGCACAGCCCGGTGAGTTGCTGGCGCCGCTGGGCGCCCAGCTCCGCCAGGAACTGGTTGCGTCCATGGTCGCGCCAGACGAGCCAGGGTTCGAAGTAGGCGTTGAGCTGGTCCATCGCGTCCACCAGCTGCAGCGCCGCGGAGGCCAGATCCGGCGCGGCCAGGATGCTGTCCACGGGCAGGGCCGGCGCAGCCTGCGCCACATGCGCGGTGCAGGACTGGAACAGCGTGTCGAGCTGGGGGAAGTGCTTGTAAACCGTGGGCAGCGAGACGCCGGCGGCCTGGGCGATGTCCGCGTAGCTGGTGCCGAGGCCGCCCTTTTGCGCGTGCATCTGGACGGCCGCCTCGACGATGCGCTGCTTGAGTTCGGTCTGCAGCTGCTGCCGCGTCTGGTTGTTGTAAGCCCGGGAAGCCATGGGTGGGTCTCGTTGAATTGATTTAAATTCAATTAAACTTAAATCAAAGTCAAGGAGACTTCACTCGGCCATGGCGCAACTTTTTATTGCTGGCTCTGGCGGTGTTTGCGCGGCCGTCCGGCCAGCAGCTTGTCGTAGATGGGATTGGGCAGCATGCGCAGCAGCTTGGCCACCACACCCATCTGCCATGGGATAACTCGATAGCTAGCGCCCGCTTCGATGGCGCGGAAGGCGCGCTCGGCGAAGTCCTGCGGCTGCATCAGGAAGGGCATGGAATAGCGGTTCTGCCGGGTCAGCGGCGTGTCGATGTAGCCGGGGCAGATCGTCACCACCTTGACTCCCGACGGCCGCAGTTCGCCGCGCAGGCTTTCGCAATAGCTGATCACCGCGGCCTTGCTGGCGCAGTAGGCGCCATGGCCCGGCAGCCCGCGGATGCCGGCAACGCTGCCGATGCCCACCAGGGCGCCCGAGCCGCGGCTGACCATAGCCTCCACAAACGGATGGAAGGTGGCCGCCAGGCCCACGTTGTTGGTGGCGAAAGTCCGGGCGATCACGTCGATGTCTTCGCGCACCGCCGTGTCCACGCCGACGCTGATGCCCGCGTTGGCGATCACCGCGTCGGGCACGCCCTGCCGGGCCAGGCAGGCCTGGCCGGCGGCGGCGATGCTCTGCGTGTCGGCCACGTCGGCGGCGTAGACCGCGTACCGGTCGGGGCCCAGCCCCTGCGCGCGGGCCCAGTTCTCGATCTCGCCGGTGCGGCGGGCGGCCAGCGCCAGCCGCCAGCCGGCCTGGTGATAGCGCCAGGCCAGGGCCTGGCCTATGCCGCTGGATGCGCCCGTGATGAAGACGAGCTTGTCGATGCTGTCGCTCCCTGGCCTAGCGGCCGGCTCCGGGCAACAGCGTGCCCCGCACCCGGCCGCGCAGATCCATCACCTGCTCCAGGTTGTCGTATTCCAGGCTGTCCGCGGTGAAGCGATTCTCGCCGCGGGTCAGTTCTACCGGCTTGTGCGACGCCACGCGTTCGCTGTCCAGGAAGGCATGCAGGAACTCGCCGCGAAATTGCATTCGCGGCCGGATGCTGCCGTCCTTGCCCTTCACGGCTTCGCGCGTCACGACGGCATCGCCGATCAGCTGCACTTCGGTGCCGTCCGCGTTGCTGATCGCCAGGCGGGCCGTGGCCACCGTCAGTTCGCCGCGCACGTTGAAGGAACGGATCCGCGGCTGGTCGATTTCGACGGTGTCGGTGTCCGGGTAGTGGCGTGCCTCGGTGCCGAAGACCTCGCTCTTCAGGCGGCCCGACGGGTCGAAGGTCTTGATCGAAAACCGCCGCATCAGATTGTCCGGCTCGTGCACTTCCGCTCGCCGGCTTTCTACCGTGCCCAGCGTCGGCGTGTTGCGGGCCAGCCAATAGGTACCCAGGGCCATCAGGCCCATCAGGATGATCGGCAGGTATACCGACACCCGCTCCCAGGCGCTGCGCACCAGCCTCAGGCCATGGGGTCCGGGCAGCACGGCACTCAAGCGTAGGCTTCCAGCAGCCCGGCATAACGGCCGCTGGCCACCAGCAGCAGATCGCAGAACTCCCGCGCCGCGCCATGGCCCCCGGCCGCCGTCGTGACGTGGTGGGCGCAAGCCTTCACCTCGGCATGTGCATTGGCGGGCGCGCAGGCGAAGGCGCAGCGGCGCAACACCGGCAGGTCGGGCCAGTCGTCGCCGATGGCAGCGGCCTGGGCCCAGTCCAGGCCCAGCTCCTTCAAGGTTTTCTCGGCAGCGGGGCGCTTGTCCTCGGTGCCGTAGTGCGCATGGGCCAAGCCCAGCGCCTGCAGGCGCCCGCGCAGCGGCTTCGAGTCGCGGCCGGTGATCACCACGGGCGTGATGCCGGCCTTTTGCAGCAGCTTCAGCCCCAGGCCGTCCAGGATATGGAAGCGTTTGAGCGTTTCGCCGTGCTCCGACATGTACAGCCCGCCATCGGTCAGCACGCCATCGACGTCGAAGAACGCGACGCGCACGCCCTGGGCCGCGAGCAGCAGCTCGGGCGGGAAGCTCAGCGCCGGCAGCGGCATGGTTTAGATCACCTTCGCGCGCATCAAGTCGTTGCTGTTCACGGCGCCGCACAGCTTGTCGTCGGCGTCGACCACCAGCACGCTGGTGATGCGGTGCTTTTCCATCAGTTCGGCGGCCTCCACGGCCAGCGAATCCTGGCGGATGGTGCGCGGCCCGGAATGCATCACCTCGCGCGCCGTGAGGCCGCGCAAGTCCACGCCCTTTTCGATCAGGCGGCGCAGGTCGCCGTCGGTGAAGATGCCGAGCACCCGGCCGTCGCCGTCGGTAATGGCCGAGGCGCCCAGGCCCTTGGCACCCATCTCGCGCATCAGGTCGCTGACCGAAGTGTCGGGCGCGACCCTGGGCACGGCATCCCCCGAGCGCATCACGTCGGCCAGCAGGGTCAGCAGCTTGCGGCCGAGCGCGCCGCCCGGATGCGAGCGCGCGAAGTCCTCGGGCTTGAAGCCGCGTGCATCGAGCAGGGCCACCGCCAGCGCATCGCCCAGCGCGAGCTGGGCCGTCGTGCTGGCCGTCGGCGCGAGGTTGAGGGGGCAGGCTTCTTTTTCGACGCCGCTGTCCAGCACGATCTCCGCGTGCTTGGCCAGCGTCGATTTCAAGGCGCCGGTGATGGCGATCAGGGGCACGCCCAGCCGCTTGAGCACCGGCAGGATGACGGTGATCTCTTCGCTTTCGCCGCCATTGGAGATGGCCAGCACCAGGTCGACGTCCTTGATCATCCCCAGGTCGCCGTGGCTGGCCTCGGCGGGATGCACGAACATCGCCGGCGTGCCGGTGGAAGCCAGGGTGGCGGCGACCTTGCGGCCGATGTGGCCGCTCTTGCCCATGCCCATCACCACCACGCGGCCGCGCACGCCCAGGATCAGCTCCACGGCGCGAGGGAAGGCTTCGTTGGTGCGGGTTTTCAAGCCCAGCACCGCAGCGGCTTCGATGTCGAAGGTTTCCATTGCCAGCCGCAGCGCCTGGGCTGCGTCATAAGACTTGTCGTGAGCTTGCCGAGAGACCATGGGGCGATTCTATAGAGGCCTTGCGGGTTCCCTTGGTAGCATGCTGGGATGTCCACGCTCGAACTCACACTGCTATACCTCGTAGCCGCAGTGGTGGGCGTGGTGGCATGCCGTTCGCTGAAACTGCCGCCGATGCTGGGCTATCTGGTGGTGGGCGTGGCGATCGGGCCGAATGCGCTGGCGCTGGGCGACGACCCCGAGGGGCTGCGCCACCTGGGCGAGTTCGGCGTGGTCTTTCTCATGTTCGTGATCGGCCTGGAATTCAACCTGCCCAAGCTGCGCGCGATGCGCACGCATGTGTTCGGGTTGGGCATGCTGCAGGTGGTGCTGACCATGTTGGTCATCACGCTGGGCTCGCTGTACCTGTCGGCGATGGTGCCCAAGCTGTGGCGCATGGAGTGGCGCACCGCGCTCGCGCTGTCGGGCGCGGTGGCGATGAGCAGCACTGCCATCGTGGTCAAACTGCTGTCCGAGCGGCTGGAGTTGGAAGCCGAGCACGGCAAGCGGGTGATGGGCGTGCTGCTGTTCCAGGATTTGGCGGTGGTGCCCTTGCTGGTGCTGATTCCGGCCTTGAACAGCCCGCCCGAGATGCTGTTCGCGGCGCTGGGCGTGGCTGCGCTCAAGGCCGCGGCCCTCATCGCGCTGCTGCTGGTGGGCGGCCAGCGGGTGATGCGCTGGTGGCTCACCATCGTCGCGCGGCGCAAGAGCGAAGAGCTGTTCGTGCTGAACCTGCTGATGGTCACGTTGGGGCTGGCCTGGCTCACCGAAATGGCGGGGCTGTCGCTGGCGCTGGGTGCCTTCATCGCCGGCATGCTGATCTCCGAGACTGAATACAAGCACCAGGTGGAAACCGACATCCGGCCCTTCCACGACGTGCTGCTGGGCCTGTTTTTCATCAGCATCGGCATGATGCTGGACTGGCGGCTGGTGGCCGAGCGCTGGGGCCTGGTGCTGGTGCTGATGACGATGCCCGTGCTGTTCAAGCTGGGGCTGGTGACGGTGCTGGCGCGCATTCTGGGCGCGTCCACGGGCGTGTCGCTGCGCACTGGCCTGTACCTGGCGCAGGCCGGTGAGTTCGGCTTCGTGCTGCTGACCCTGACCAACCAGAACCAGCTGGTGCCGCCGGCGCTGCTCAACCCCATCCTGGCCAGCATGGTGCTGTCGATGCTGGCCACGCCCTTCATCATCATGTACAGCAACCGCATCGTGCTGAAGCTGGTCGCCAGCGAGTGGCTGCAGCAGTCGCTGCAGATGACCACCATCGCGCGCAAGTCGATCAACGCCAACAAGCACGTGATCATCTGCGGCTATGGCCGCTGCGGCCAGAACCTGGCGCGGATGCTCGAGCGCGAAGGCATTCCCTATATGGCGCTCGACCTGGATCCGGACCGGGTGCGCCAGGCGGCTGCGGCGGGCGACTCCGTGGTGTTCGGCGATGCGGCGCGGTTGCAGGCCCTGGCAGCGGCCGGCCTGGCGCGCGCCAGCGCCGTGGTCGTCACCTACCTGGAGGTTCCGGGCGCGATCAAGGTGCTGGCCCATGTGCGCGGCCATGCGCCCCAGGTGCCGGTGATCGTGCGCACCCAGGACGACCGCGACCTGGAAAAGCTGCAGGCCGCCGGCGCCACCGAGGTCGTGCCCGAGGCGCTGGAAGGTTCGCTGATGCTGGCCAGCCATGCGCTGGCCCTGGTGGGCGTGCCCATGCGCCGCGTGATCCGCATCGTGCAGGACCAGCGCGACGAACGCTACAGCCTGTTGCGCGGCTACTTCCACGGCGCCGACGACGACACCGTGGACGAACTGCAGAACGAGCGCCTGGCCACGGTCACGCTGCCCTTGGGTGCGGAGGCGCTCGGCCGGGAGCTCAGCCACATGGCCCTGCACGCGCTGGGCGTGCGCGTGGTCAGCCTGCGCCGCAGCAACGGCAAGCCGGTCGATCCGGACACCGATCCGCCGCTGGCGGACGGCGACACGCTGGTGCTGTCGGGGCGGCCCGAAACACTGGCCGTGGCCGAAGAAAAGCTGCTGCGGGGTTGACGCGCCGGAGCGCGCCTAGACGAAGTGGCCTACCAGCAGCGCTGCTCGCATGCGGATCGCCATCACCGAGGCCAGGCCCTTGACCAGGTCAACGGACAGCTTGGGATGCTTCTGGCTCATGGCCTCGAACTTCTCCCAGCTCAGGCCCCAGGCGACGCCCGGTTGGGTGGGCATCACGGTGGCGCTGCGCGGCGCGCCCGAGAAAAAGGCGCCTTCGCCCACCACCGAGCCGGGCCCCAGCGTGGCGACGATGTTGCCCGCAACGGTGACCTCCAGCCCGCCGTCGGCCAGGATGAACAACTCGCGCTCGCATTCGCCCTCGTGCATCAGCGGATCGCCGGCCTTGAGGAAACGCATCGACAGGTAGGGCGCCAGCGACTTCCATTCCTGCAGCGTCAGCTTGCACTGCAAAGCGTCGCTTGCGTCGAGTGCGCCGATCGCGGTGACCAGTTGCTCGACGTTCATCGAGCAGGCGTCAGTTCAGGTCGCCGTACTGGGTGCCGCTCAGTTCCGGCGCGCGCCGGTCCAGCGCGTCGGGCAATTCGGTGTCTTCGAAACCGGTCAAGAGCGTGTAGCTTTGCGGCCCGCTCCGGCTGGAGCCGTCGAAGGCCCGGGCGCTGGCGCCATGCGGCACGCCCACTGCGGCGGCAGCGGCGGCAGCCGGATTGGCGACGCCGCTGGCCAGTGCCCGCTTGAACGCTGCCACCTCGTCGGCCTGGATCGGGTCGTAGCGGGAGGGCTTGCGCGCCTCGGGGGCGGCCTCCAGCGGCGCGGGGCCCGACTCCAGCACCGCCGGCTGCGAATCGACGGCGGACTCCAGCGGCGCCGGTTTCGAGTCGCCGGGCCGTTGTTGGAGCTGGGCGTTGGGGTCGCCGACGGCCACATGTTCGTTCATGCGCCAGTACACGGCGCTGACCAGGATGTCGTAACGGGACTTGGCGCCCTGGGCGACGAGGGCCTCGATCTCGGCCAGGCGCGAGGTTTCGCCGCCGTAGTTGCGGGCCAGATCGACCATCACCAGGAACTGGCGGCCGCGGGCGTCCAGCGACAGCACCTTGAATTTGTAGCTGGCCGACAACACACCGGCCCGCGTCATGGCTTCGCGCACCACCGAATACAGCAGTTCGCGCCGCGCCATGCGCTCGCTCTTGCGGTTGGCTGGCTGCCCGTTGTTGGCCGCGTCGTCGTTGCCGGGGCCGCGCTTGGCTGCGGGCCGGGTCGGGTCCACCCGGGACAGGCCCGAACTCTCAGGGTCTCTGGCCGGTTTTCGGGCCGTGAACATCCAGCTGAACAGTGACATGGCGGGCTTTCTTGCTTATGGACGAGGCAAAGCGGAACATAGGTCTTTGGTTCCTCTACCGCAACAGTGTAATTGTGGCCCCGGAAAAAGCCTAGTTACGGTTCAGGTGACCGCGATCCGCTTGGGTTTGTTGACCAGCCGGCGCGCCACCAGGGACCCCAGGGCCATGGCAATTTCCAGCGCCACGGCCGGATTGCGATTGCTGAGCTCGGTGAACCGGATGGGCGTCAGGCACCAGACCTTGCTCGGCGAGGCGGCCTGAACCGTCGCGTTGCGCGGCTGCCGCGTGAAAAAGGCGCCTTCACCCACCGCCGAACCGGCCTCGACCAGCGCCATGCGCAGCCGGCCCTTGTCGTCTTCGTAGTGGACGGTCAGCCCGCCCGACTCCACCAGGTAGAGCGTGCGGTCCAGCGCCTTGCGTTCGATCAGCACCTGGCCCTGCCGCATGGCGAAGGGCTGCGTGTAGCTGCTCAGCACTTCCCACTGAAAAGCCGTCAGGGTGGGCGAGAAAGCATCGACGGAATGATTGCGGGCGATAGCCTGAACCAGGCCTTGGATATCGAACTTGACGGGGCCGCGCAGCGGAGCATTCATGATGCTCGACAGTATCGTGCGGCCGGGCCACCCGCGAGTGGGGACTTAACCGGCTCTTACACCTGATACGAGCTGCTACTTGCCGATGCAAAAACTCGAAAAGATCACCCCGAGCAGGTCGTCGGAGGTGAACTCGCCGGTGATTTCGTTCAACGCGTTCTGCGCCAGCCGCAGTTCCTCGGCCAGCAGGTCCAGCGACTGGGCCTGGGCCGCCAGGTGCGCCGCCGCTTCCATCAAGTGCGTGTCCACCCGGCGCAGCGCCTGCACATGGCGTTCGCGGGCGATGTACACGCCTTCCGGCGCCGACTGCCAGCCCGCCACTTCCAGCAGCCTGCGGCGCAGCTCATCCAGGCCGGCACCGGTCTTGGCGGACAGGCGCACGCCCTGGTCAGCGCCCTCGGGAGCGGCCGCGGCGTCGAGCTTGTTCCACACGTCGATCACCGGCACGGCCCGGGGCAGCTTTTCGGCCAGGCCCTGACCGATCGCGCGATCGGCTTCGGCGTAGTCGGCGGCTTGCCAACGCGTGAGGTCGTGCAGGAACAGCACGGCATCGGCGCCGGCGATCTGGCCCCAGGCGCGCTCGATGCCGATTTTTTCGACATGGTCCTGGCTGTCGCGCAGCCCCGCCGTGTCGATCACGTGCAGCGGCACGCCCTCGATCTGGATGGTCTGGCTCACCACGTCGCGCGTGGTTCCGGGAATCGGCGTCACGATCGCGAGCTCGGCGCCGGCCAGCGCATTGAGCAGCGAGCTCTTGCCGGCGTTGGGCTGGCCCGCGATCACCACTTTGATGCCTTCGCGCAGCAGCGCGCCTTGGCGCGCCCGCTGCATCACCCGCGCCAGCGTCTGCTGCAGCCGCTCGAGCTGGCCCTGGGCATCGGCTTTCTTCAGGAAGTCGATTTCCTCTTCCGGAAAATCCAGCGTGGCCTCGACCAGCATACGCAGGTGGATCAGCGCGTCGCGCAGCGTATGGATCTCGCGCGAGAACTCGCCCGACATGGAGCGGCTGGCGCTGCGCGCCGCGGCTTCGGTGCTGGCGTCGATCAGGTCGGCGATGGCCTCGGCCTGGGCCAGGTCGATCTTGTCGTTGAGGAAGGCGCGCTGGGTGAATTCGCCGGGCTCGGCCACCCGCAGGTCAATGCCCGCGCCGGCTTCCAGGCAGCGCGCCAGCAGCAGCTGCAGCACCACCGGCCCGCCATGGGCCTGCAGTTCCAGCACGTCTTCGCCGGTGTAGGAGTGGGGCGCCGGGAAATGGATCGCCAGGCCCTGGTCGATGGTACTGCCGTCGGCGGCCAGGAAGGGCAGGTAGGTGGCTTCGCGCGGCTTCAGCGCCCGGCCGCAGACCGCTTCGACAACCGCCGCGACCGAAGGCGCCGATACCCGCACGATTCCGACCGCGCCGCGGCCGGGGGCGGTGGCGATGGCGGCAATCGGCTGGTCGTGGCGCGGGAGCATCCCTTATTGTCGTGCCCGCAATGACAGCCGTTTACCTGAACTTCGGCAGATTGAACTCCGGCGGAACGCCCATTCGCGTGTTGATGATCCACTGCTGGGCGATCGACAGCACGTTGTTGGTGATCCAGTACAGCACCAGGCCGGACGGGAAGAAGAAGAACATCACCGAGAACGCCAGCGGCATGAACCACATCAGCTTGGCCTGCATCGGGTCCGGCGGCGTCGGATTCAGCGCGGTCTGCAACAGCGTGGTGAACGTCATCACCAGCGGCAGGATGAAGAACGGATCGGGCGCGGCCAGGTCCTTGATCCAGCCCACCCAGGGCGCGCCGCGCATTTCCACGCTGGACAGCAGCACCCAGTACAGGGCGATGAACACCGGGATCTGCACCATGATCGGCAGGCAGCCGCCCATGGGGTTGACCTTTTCCTCGCGGTAGATGCGCATCATCTCCTGCTGCATCTCCTGCGGCTTGTCCTTGTAGCGCTCGCGCATCGCCATCACTTTGGGATTGATGGCCTTCATCTTGGCCATGCTCTCGTAGCCCTTGGCCTGCAGCCAGTAGAAGGCGATCTTGATGATCAGCACCAGCGCCATGATGGCCCAGCCCCAGTTGCCCAGCACCTTGTGCAGCTGGTCCAGCAGCCAGTACAGCGGCTTGGACAGGATGGTGAGCCAGCCGTAATCCTTGACCAGGTCCAGGCCGGGCGTGATCTGCTCCAGCATCGTTTCCACCTGCGGGCCGGCGAAGAACTTCGCTTCCACGGCCTTGGTGGCACCGGGCGCGACGGGATCGAGCGGCGCGATCATGCCGACCGCATACAGGTTGGTGTCGACCTTGCGCACGAACAGGTCGCGACCGATGCCGTCCGGCAGGATCCAGGCGCTGGCGAAATAGTGCTGCACCATGGCCACGTAGCCGTTGGTGGAGTGCTTGTCGACCTCGGCCTTGCCCTTTTCGATGTCGCTGAAATCGACCTTGGTGAACTTCTTGGCCTCGGTGTACACGGCCGGGCCGGTGAAGGTGGAATAGAACGACGATTCACCGGGCAGCTTGTTGCCGTCGCGAACCAGCTGCAAGTACAGCTTCGGCGCCACCGGCGCGGTGCCGGTGTTCACCACATCGTGGCGCACGTTGGCGTCGTAGGCGCCGCGCTTGATGGTGTAGGTCTTGACCAGCTTGACGCCGCCCTTCTCGGGCGACTCGAAGCGCAGCACCAGCTCGTTGGCGCCGGGTTTCAGCTCGCGCTCGCCGCTGAAGGCCATCACCGTCTTGTGATTGGGGAAGTCGCCGCCGATCAGGCCGGATTCGGCCACGTACTTGTAGGCGGGGCGGTCATCCAGCAGCACGAAGGTGGACGTCTTGTCGTCGGCGATCTGCTTCAGGAACTCGGTGCGCACCAGCGAGCCGCCTTCGGTGTTGAAGGTCAGGCGCACCAGGTCGGTGGTGACGGTGATCTTCTCGCCGACCGTCGACGGTGCGGCGGCCGTGGCCGGGGGCGCGCCGACCGGCTGGGTGCCGGTGACGGCAGGAACGGCGGAAGGAACGCTGCTGACCGGAACGCTGGAAGCGCCGGCCGGGGCCGTGGCAGCCGGCTGTGCGGGCTGGCCGAATCCGAAAGTCGGCTTGTGGCCGTTATAGATCTGCCACTGGTCCCACAGCATCACCATGGAGAAACCAAAGATCACCCACAAGATGGTGCGGCGAATGTCGTTCATGAAGTCTTCTTCTTGGAATGAGGTGAGAGCAAATGGGTGAACAGGCGCGGCTTTTCGATAGGCGCCGACAGGCCGCCCTTAGGCGCCGACGGCCCCCTCGGGGGGCAGCGAAGCGTGGGGGCCACTTCAGGCACGGGGTCGTGCCCGCCGTCGCACCAGGGGTGGCAGCGCGCCAGGCGCCCCAGCGTCAGGTAAGTGCCAGCCGCCGCGCCATGCGTTTGTAGCGCCTGCAGCGAATAGGCGGAACAGGTGGGGGTGAAGCGGCAGCTCGAGCCCAGCCAGGGGCTGAGCAACAGGCGATAGCCCTTGACCAGGGCGATCAGCGCGGCGCGAATCATGGTGCCGCCCGGGCGAACAACTCTTGCAGTTCGCCGCGCACCGCGCGCTTGAGCGCATCGGAGGTGGCGCTTTCGAACTGCTTGCGGTCGAAGCCGGCCCGCAGCCGCACCACATGGGCGGCGACTGGCAGCGGGGGCTCGACGGTTTGGCTCACGGTATAGATCTGGCGTTTGATGGCATTGCGGGTGACGGCTCGTTTGGCCCAGCGCTTGGGAATCAAGGCGCCGATCCACGGCTCGCGCACAGCAAACAGGGCCTTGGATCCTTTGGACCCAGGCCCTGGTTCGGTGGGCGCCGCGGGCGGCGCGTCCAGTTCCATGCGATGCAACGCGAAGTGCGCGGTCTTGGAGACGACTGTGCGGCCCGCCATCACGGCCTGGAACTGCACCCGGGTCTTCAACCGCTGCACTGGACGTGCAGGCGGCTTAGACAGCCAGGCGCTTGCGGCCCTTGGCGCGGCGTGCGTTGATGACGGCACGGCCGCCGCGGGTCTTCATGCGGACCAGAAAGCCGTGGGTGCGTGCGCGGCGCACTTTGGAGGGTTGGTAGGTGCGTTTCATGTTCGTTCTCAGGGAAACCCATGATTATCATGGAAATTCCTAATGGCGGCAAGGACATAGGCCTTTCTTGTCATGCCGTACCTGATGCTTCATCCAGCGCTTATACCCTGCTTCATGGCGAAATCGTCTTTGTGGATAAGGCTTTGATAATCTAGAATCGCGCCCTTCCCAGAATGAATATATCCACAAGAGGCAACAGCCAATAATGAGCGAGGGGCAACACAATGGCCTGGCGGCCAACGCCGGCCTGGGCGCCGGCGACAGCCTGTGGCAGGCCTGCATCGACCAGCTGGCCCAGGAACTCCCCGAGCAGCAGTTCAACACCTGGATCAAGCCCCTGGTGGCCCAGGTTTCCGACGATTTCTCCAAGGTCACGGTGTTCGTGGCCAACCGCTTCAAGCTCGACTGGGTGCGGGCCCAGTATTCCAACCGCATCGCCAGCCTGCTGGAAAAGCTCTACGGCCAGCCGGTGCAGCTTGAGTTAGCGCTTGCTCTCCGTGAACCGACCGCCAGGACTTACTCCACGCCAGCGGCCAACGAGATGGGTGCGCCACCGGAGCCGGCCGACATCAGCGACGACGCGGCCAGTATCGCCTTCAAGAACCGCCTGAACACGGCCCTGACCTTCGAAACGCTGGTGGAGGGCACGGCCAACCGCATGGCCCGCGCCGCCGCCATGCATGTCTCGGGCATGCCGGGCCAGCTTTACAACCCGCTTTTCATCTACGGCGGCGTCGGCCTGGGCAAGACCCACTTGATGCACGCCGTGGGCAACAAACTCCTGGCCGACCGGCCGGGAAGTAAAGTTCTCTACATCCACGCTGAGCAGTTCGTCTCGGATGTGGTCAAGGCCTACCAGCGCAAGACTTTCGACGAGTTCAAGGAGCGTTACCACTCGCTCGACCTGTTACTCATCGATGACGTGCAGTTCTTCGCCAACAAGGACCGCACGCAGGAAGAATTCTTCAACGCCTTCGAGGCGCTGCTGGCCAAGAAGTCGCACATCGTGATGACCTCGGACACCTATCCCAAGGGCCTGACCGACATCCACGAGCGCCTGGTGTCGCGCTTCGATTCCGGCCTGACGGTGGCCATCGAGCCGCCCGAGCTGGAAATGCGCGTGGCCATCCTGATCAACAAGGCGCGGGCCGAAAGCGCCGAAATGCCCGAGGAAGTGGCCTTCTTCGTGGCCAAGAACGTGCGCTCCAACGTGCGCGAGCTCGAAGGGGCGCTGCGCAAGATCCTGGCCTATTCGCGCTTCAACCAGAAGGAAATCTCGATCCAGCTGGCCCGGGAAGCCCTGCGCGACCTGCTGTCGATCCAGAACCGCCAGATCAGCGTGGAGAACATCCAGAAGACCGTGGCCGACTATTACAAGATCAAGGTCGCCGACATGTACAGCAAGAAGCGCCCGGCCTCGATCGCCCGCCCGCGCCAGATTGCCATGTACCTGGCCAAGGAACTGACCCAGAAGAGCCTGCCGGAGATCGGCGAGCTGTTTGGCGGCCGCGACCACACCACGGTGCTGCACGCGGTCCGCAAGATCGGCGGCGAGCGCCAGCAAATGACCGAACTGAACCAGCAGCTGCACGTGCTGGAACAGACGCTCAAAGGCTGATGATGGCCCTAGCTAACAAGCCTGTGGAGCGTTCCGGCACAACTCGACAGTTATCCACACGGGAAGGCCCAGGCCGGAAGTTATCCCTGCTGGGACGACAGCACGGAAGCACACCCACACACAGTGTTTTTAATCGGGCAAGTGCTTGATAAAAAAGGGGAAAATAGCGGTTGTCCACAGAAGGGCCTGCCCCTTACTACTACTACTATTTTGAATTAAAGAAATAAAGAGAAAGAGAAGAGGAAAGACATGATCGTCCTGAAGGCAACGCAAGACAAAGTGCTCTCGGTTCTGCAATCGGTTGCGGGCATCGTGGAGCGCAGGCACACGCTGCCGATCCTGGCCAACGTGCTGATTCGCAAGACGGGCAGCTCGGTGCAGTTGACCACCAGCGATCTCGAGATCCAGATCCGCACCACCGCGCAACTCGATGGCGACAGCGGCAACTTCACCACCACCGTGGGCGCCCGCAAGTTGATCGACATCCTGCGCACCATGCCGAACGACCAGACCGTGAGCCTGGAATCGAGCCAGAACAAGCTGATCCTCAAAGGCGGCAAGAGCAAGTTCACGCTGCAGACGCTGCCGGCCGAAGACTTTCCGCTGGTGCAGGAAGCCGCCAGCTTCGGCCCGGTGTTCAGCGTGCCGCAAAAGACCTTGAAGGACCTGTTGAACCAGGTGTCCTTCGCGATGGCGGTGCACGACATCCGCTACTACCTCAACGGCATCCTGTTCGTCGCCGAAGGCAAGCAATTGAGCCTGGTCGCCACTGACGGTCACCGCCTGGCCTTTGCCAACGCCACGCTCGACGTCGAAGTACCCAGGCAAGAAGTGATCCTGCCGCGCAAGACGGTGCTGGAGATGCAGCGCCTGCTGTCCGATGCCGAGGGCGCGATCGAGATGCAATTCGCGAGCAACCAGGCCAAATTCAGCTTCGGCGGCATGGAGTTCGTCACCAAGCTGGTCGAGGGCAAGTTCCCCGACTACAACCGCGTGATCCCCAAGAACCACAAGAACCACGTGACCCTGGGCCGCGCGCCGCTGCTGGCCAGCCTGCAGCGCACCGCCATCCTGACCAGCGAGAAGTTCAAGGGCGTGCGCCTGAACATCGAGCCGGGCAGCCTGCGGGTGGCCTCCAACAATGCCGAGCAGGAAGAAGCGGTGGACGAGCTCGACATCGACTATGGCGGCGACGCCATCGAAATCGGCTTCAACGTCACCTACCTCATCGACGCACTGGCCAACATGGACCAGGAAATGGTGAAGCTGGAACTGGCCGATTCCAACAGCTCGGCGCTCATCACGATCCCCGAGAATTCGACGTTCAAGTACGTGGTTATGCCAATGAGAATTTGATGCCCCTGGCTGTCATTGCGGGCTCGACCCGCAATCCATGAATTCATGGATGCCGGATCAAGTCCGGCATGACAGACAAGAACACCAGACCCGCCATTGAGGCGGGTTTGGTACTTCAAGAGTTTGAGAAAAGTCTGTCCATGTCCGAAGAAAACAATGTGAACACCGGCCCCGCCGGTGAGGAAAGCTCCAATTTCCAGCCCACGATCGACACCAACCAGGCCGGCGCCAGCGCTGCCTATGGCGAGTCGTCGATCCAGATCCTGGAAGGCCTGGAAGCCGTGCGCAAACGTCCGGGCATGTACATCGGCGACACCTCGGACGGCACCGGCCTGCACCACCTGGTGTTCGAGGTGGTGGACAACTCCATCGACGAAGCGCTGGCCGGCCACTGCGACGACATCTTCGTCACCATCCACAGCGACAACTCGATCAGCGTGGTCGACAACGGCCGCGGCATCCCGACCGGCATCAAGATGGACGACAAGCACGAGCCCAAACGCTCGGCGTCCGAAATCGCCCTGACGGAACTGCACGCCGGCGGCAAGTTCAACCAGAACAGCTACAAGGTCTCGGGCGGCCTGCACGGCGTGGGCGTGAGCTGCGTGAACGCCCTCTCGAAGATGCTGCGCCTGACGGTGCGGCGCGAAGGCAAGGTGCACGTGCTCGAGTTCAGCCGTGGCTTCGTGCAGAACCGCATCATCGAGAAGATCGACGGCGTCGAAGTCTCGCCCATGCAGATCCTGGGCGAGACCGACAAGCGCGGCACCGAAGTGCACTTCCTGCCCGACAACGAGATATTCAAGGAGAACGCCGACTTCCACTACGAGATCCTCTCCAAGCGCCTGCGCGAGCTGAGCTTCCTGAACAACGGAGTCAGGATTCGTCTGCTCGATGAGCGTTCCGGCAAGGAAGACGACTTCTCAGGCGCCGGCGGCGTGAAGGGCTTCGTGGCCTTTATCAACAAGGGTAAGACTGTTCTGCACCCCAACGTGTTCCACGCCATGGGCGACCGCCAGTCGGACCAGAACACCAACATCGGCGTCGAAGTGGCGATGCAGTGGAACAGCGGCTACAACGAGCAAGTGCTTTGTTTCACCAACAACATCCCGCAGCGTGACGGCGGCACCCACCTCACCGGCCTGCGCGCCGCGATGACGCGCGTGATCAACAAGTACATCGACGACACCGAGCTGGCCAAGAAGGCCAAGGTGGAAGTGACAGGCGACGACATGCGCGAGGGCCTGACCTGCGTGCTGAGCGTGAAGGTGCCCGAGCCCAAGTTCTCCAGCCAGACCAAGGACAAGCTGGTCTCCAGCGAAGTGCGCGGCCCGGTGGAAGACGTGATCGCCCGTACGCTGGGCGACTACCTGCAGGAGCGCCCCAACGACGCCAAGATCATCGTCGGCAAGATCATCGAGGCGGCGCGCGCCCGCGAAGCGGCCCGTAAGGCGCGCGAGATGACGCGGCGCAAGGGCGTGTTGGACGGCATGGGCCTGCCCGGCAAGCTGGCCGACTGCCAGGAGAAAGACCCGGCGATGTGCGAGATCTACATCGTCGAGGGCGACTCCGCCGGCGGCAGCGCCAAGCAGGGCCGCGACCGTAAGTTCCAGGCCATCCTGCCGCTGCGCGGCAAGATCCTGAACGTGGAGAAGGCGCGTTACGAGAAGCTGCTCACCAGCAACGAAATTCTGACACTGATCACCGCGCTGGGCACTGGCATTGGCAAGGCCACGGGCGCGGGCGGCAACAACGGCGCCGACGACTTCAACGTGGCCAAGCTGCGCTACCACCGCATCATCATCATGACTGACGCCGACGTGGACGGCGCGCACATCCGCACGCTGCTGCTGACGTTCTTCTATCGCCAGATGCCCGAGCTGGTGGAGCGCGGCCACATCTACATCGCGCAGCCGCCGCTGTACAAGGTGAAGGCCGGCAAGGAAGAGCTGTACCTGCAAGGCCAGAGCGAGCTGGATACCTTCCTGCTGCGCATTGCGTTGAACGGCGCCAGCGTGCAGACCGGCCCCGACGGAACCACCGTGATCACCGGCGACACGCTGGCCGAACTGGCGCGCAAGCACCAGGTGGCCGAGGCCGTGATCAAGCGGCTCACCGGCTTCATGGACGCCGAGGCGCTGCGCGCGATTGCCGACGGCGTGCGCCTGAACCTGGACACCGTGCTGGACGCCGAGGCTTCGGCCGTGGCGCTGCAGGAGAAGCTGCAGGAGCTGGACAAGGCCAGCAACGCCGCCCCGGCCGAAGTGGCCGGCGAGTTCGACGTGCGCACCGACAAGCCCATCCTGCGCATCAGCCGCCGCCATCACGGCAACATCAAGAGCAGCGTGATCACGCAGGACTTCGTGCACGGCGCCGACTATGCCGCCCTGGCCGAAGCCGCCAACACCTTCCGCGGCCTGCTGCACGAGGGCGCCAAGGTGACCCGCGGCGAAGGCGAGCGCCAGAAGGAAGAAAAGGTCAGCGACTTCCGCCAGGCCATGCGCTGGCTGATCACCCAGGCCGAATCCGCCACCGCCAGGCAGCGCTACAAGGGCCTGGGCGAGATGAACCCGCAGCAGCTGTGGGAAACGACGATGGACCCCACCGTGCGCCGCCTGCTACGCGTGCAGATCGACGATGCGATCGAGGCCGATCGCGTGTTCACGATGCTGATGGGGGATGAGGTAGAGCCGCGGCGGGACTTTATTGAGACCAATGCGTTGAGGGCGGCGAATATTGACGTTTAGCAGTGGATGGCGGTGAGCCGGCCGAGCCGAACGCTGACTAGCCGAGTGCCATGATATGGACTGTTAGTCCTTAGGTTCCTGGAGGAGCGAGAGTCCACAAGGGTTTGCTGCTATGAAAATTTCAGCAAATCCTTTATCTTTGTGGCCATATAGCCCGAATGTAGCCGCTGGGACGCATTACCGACGCAAGCGTCCAACAGCTACAGCCGTTCAGTGCGGGAGGTCCCTCGACCCGCCACTGAACGGACTGAGTTCGAAAAATGCTTGGCTGCTCGTTTTTGCTGTGCAAAAATACAGTGCCCTAGCCCTGCCGTTGCTCGAAAGATGGAGGCGCTCTTGCAGCGCGGCCGTAAGAGCCTGCTTAGCTAGCGGGGACGTCGGTGTAATGCAATTTCCAATTTTCAGATGGCAAACAACAAAGCGCGAGCTGCTCAGCTAACCTCGGTTGAGGCAATACGGACAAAATTGACAAAGCCAAGGCTGAATTCGTTCTTTGCAGGGATCGGCGGCTTCGATCTCGGATTCGAGCGGGCAGGTATTTCGCCCGCATTTCATTGCGAGCTCAACAGCTTCTGCACTAGCGTTCTGCGACGGCACTGGCCGAGCGTTCCTTGCGTCCCGAATATTTTGGAAGTAACCGCCGCCGAAATTCCAGATGCCGACGTCTGGTGCGGCGGTTTCCCTTGCCAAGACGTATCTGTCGCGCGCGGTTGGCTTGGACGCGACGGGCTGAAGGGTAAGAACACCGGGTTGTTTTATCCATTCGCGGAGCTCGTCAAGCAAAAGATGCCTACCGTTGTTCTTATGGAGAACGTGTCGGGATTATTGAGCTCCCATGACGGCCGCGATTTCGCCGTTATCCTTCAAACATTTCAGCTTCTCGGCTATGGAGTCGCTTGGCGCATCTTCAACACTCGCTACTTTGGGGCTCCCCAATCGCGACCGCGGGTTTACATCTGCGCTTGGAAGAATTCCGCGAGAAGCGCGTTGAATGTGCTGTATGAGCCAGGGTGCACGACAACTCCAGAAAGCGCCCGACTGGGGTTCTTGCGTCCTACCCGTTGCGAAGAGACTGGCGCCCATGTGCCGGAAGTGGCATTTTGTCTTGCGGCAACCTCGGGCCGACACACAGGCACAGACTGGAGCCGCTCCTACATCTCATACCACGACGAAGTTCGCAGGCTTACGCCGACTGAATGCGAAAAGCTGCAAGGCTTCCCCGAAGGATGGACCCTTCCACATGAAGACTTCCATTTGAGCGATGACGCGATCGACACCATGCGCTACCACGCAATCGGCAACGCGGTGTCGGTCCCGGTCGTGGAGTGGGTTGCGAGGCGCATTGCGACGGAACTTAAAGCAACAAAATCGAAGGCCGAGGGCTTGGAACCCGTAAAAGCCGCCATTGAGTACGCCAAGAAGCGCGTGCCAGATTTTGCGTCCGCGAAGGCCTCAACAGTCCAAATAGAAACCTTTGCGGACCACGACGACGCCCCGAAGATTAAGTGGAACAACGGCGGGGTTATGTTTGGGGGCCTTTGCCATATGTCGCCCGTCTCGCCTGCACCGAAGAAACCCATACATTCGCGAGTGGTTGATTCTCTTGATAAGGTTAAACCGTCCTCTCGCTACTTTCTGAGCCCGAATGCCGCGACTGGAATCTTGCGTCGAGTTGAAAGCCAAGAACGCCAATTGTTCGACCCATTGGCGACGGCTTTGACGCGACTAGCTATGAAGGCGTCGCTAAAACATTCCAGCGACAAACGCGAGCCACTCGCTCAAAAAAGTAGATAGGAAGGATGGGCATGCCCAAATTCGCAATCATTCGACTGGGCAAAGACAGCGTGGCGGACATAAAGGCGATCAACGCCTTAACCGCGTCGCCCGCGGTGCCGCTCACCTTTGATGTCAAATGCAGCCAGGTTCCGCAAGAGCTGGAGACCGGTGACTATGCATTCATCTGCTTAGGCTCCGACAACAATCAGGGCTCTCCCACCGACTGGGTACGAGGAGTACGCGCTCTAGGCACGGTCACGAACAAGTCTGGAGGCCCCGGCTACAACGACTCCTGGGTCGTGAGTTTGGAGGTAAAGGTGGCATTGCCTGCATCAGTCACCAAGAAGGAACTCTTGGCGATCGCTCCAAACGCTTATTTTTGGGCTTCCGACATCCCTGTTCTCGGAGTAGACACCCACAGCAACCAAACCGTCCAAATGATCAAGACGGCTGAGCCTCATCAGAAGATTGAGGCACTCGTCTACGGTTTAAATTCGATCCATCCCCGATTTGGCAAAGACACGGTCGCGGCGTATCCAGCCTTGGCACCCATGTTCACTTACGTGCCACCCGCTCCGACGGGTTCGGCAGCAGCTCTTGCCGCCACGGCAGCGGCAACCGCCGCTTCGGGCACGAAGGGCAGCATCGACATTTCGAAGATTGTTAAACAGTTCAAAGATGACGCAGACGTAGCCGAGTTGCGTATCGATGTTGATGAGGCCCATCGTTTCTTTGCGAGCCTGTTATCTAAGCGCTTTCTGATCGCCACCGGTCTCGCAGGCTCTGGCAAGACCAAGCTTGCCCAAGCATTCGCCGCATGGATTACCCGAACAGTATCTGAAGCTGCACCGGCCAAATGCTACGAGGTCGTGTCTATTGGGGCGGACTGGACAGGCAATGAAAACATTCTCGGGTACGCCAACGGCTTAGACGAAAAGAGTTACGTATCCAAGCCCGCTCTGGACCTCGTGCTTCGTGCCCTGGGCGATCCAGAGGCTCCGTATGTCCTGATCCTGGACGAGATGAACCTTTCTCACGTGGAACGCTACTTCGCTGACGTTCTATCTGTCCTGGAATCTGACGAAAAGATCAATCTGCATAAGGACCCATCGCGAAAGTCCCAAGGAGTGGTCGTTCCGAATGAGATTGAGCTCCCCAAGAACTTGTTCATCATTGGAACCGTCAACGTGGACGAGACCACTTACATGTTTTCGCCTAAGGTGCTGGACCGGGCCAGCGTGATTGAGTTCCGCATGGAAGCAGATGAGCTCGCGGCCTTCCTCGCAAATCCCAGCAAGCCAAATCTGTCAATGATCGCCGGCAAGGGCGCAGCGTTCGGTCCAGCGTTCGTCGCGGGCGCGAGGTCTCAAGTTCCAAACTTTGCACCGCCGCTGAAGGGACAATACGAGGCAGAAATGCTTTTGTTCTTTAATGCTTTGCGTGGGAACGGAGCCGAGTTCGGATATCGCGTTGCACACGAAGCCGCCCGTTTCATTCATTTTTACAAGGGGCTTGGAGCGCATGCGGACGCCGATCCGCTTTGGTTTGCGAGGGCGTTCGATTGTTTGGTCGCGCAGAAGTTTCTTCCCAAACTCCACGGATCACGAGCCAAGCTTGCGCCGCTGCTTAAGAAGCTTTGGTTCCTCTGTGTGGCCGACGCTGCCGCTCGGGGCGGAGATGCGTTCGCGGCCGCAGAAGCTGCGGCTAAATCGACGGAGAAGCTAGCCGAGCCGTCGTCGGTAGTTCCAGATGGGGCGCCATACGCCGTGAGCGCGGAAAAGATCAGCCGAATGTGGCGCCTGCTCAATGACAACGGATTTGCGTCGTTCGCTGAGGCGTGAATTGTGCGCGCGCTAGCGGAGCACGCGATCTCGTTCCGATCATCGTCGGGCGTCGTGCTCGCGCGAGTCAGGCTAACGCCATCCAAGGAGGCAACGAGCGATGGTTCAGCCCCCCTTGTTGAAATCGAGGATGTTGAAGCGCGCGAGCACGGCGAAACGACGGTGCAACTCAGAGAGTCGGAGCGCTACGAATACGAAGTCCTTCCGGAAAATGAAGAGGACCTACGGCTCCGTTGCAGTTTGTCAACTAGACGCCGAAGCCTAGGCGCGAGCGGTGGGCCTGATGCCGGCTTGATAGAGACCCGCACGTTTTGCGGCACGCTTCTTCTGGAACTGGTTCAAGGGCCGGTAGACGACGACAAAGGCCCCGTCGCGTCGGCACTGATCGACGTCCGCTCTCTCAAGCTGGACTACCGCACTGAATACCGAGGCATGCTTCGCCGACTGGCTGAGGAAATTGCGGGGCTGGTCGCCGACTGTCGCTCGTCAGCAAAAGTCGGATTTCAATCATCATTCGAAGGGCGCACCGACGAGGGTTGGCTTCAACTACAACTCGAATTATTGCGTGAGACGCTTGACAGCTCTGACTTCTCGTCGGCCATGCAGCGAATCTTGACTTACCCGAATGAGAGGCTCACCACCGTCGTTGATTCGGTCTCTACCGACCGCCCGATTCGTTGGACGCCGCTTGCCATACGCCAGCTGGTGTCGAACAATCCGCGACGAGCCATCCCGGCCGGCCACCCCCTGCGAGCTACCAGCGGCTTGGAGACCGTGGCCGAGTGGGTTTCCTTGCCGCACAAGTCTCGCGACCTCGACACGGCCGAAAACCGCTTTGTAAAGTTTGCCCTCGGCGAGTTCCGTGCGTTCCTGACACACGCCCAAGTCGTTTTCGAGTCGTGCAAGGGCTGGGGAGCATCCGCTGCTTTGGCCAAGCGCCTCGCCGGCCAGATTGAAGAGTGGCTTGGGCGTTCGCTCTTTCGGGAAGTCGGGCTAATGAACCTTCCGCCATTCGGAAGCCCCGTTCTGCAGCGGAAAGCCGGCTACCGGGAGGTCCTTAGGTGGTGGCTGAGGTTCAGGACCGCGGCCGAGCTCTCGTGGGAGGGCGGGGACGATGTATTTAAGGCGGGTCAACGCGATGTGGCGAGTCTCTACGAATACTGGCTGTTTTTCGAGCTGCTAGATTGGTTCTATCATAGATGCGCCGGCGGCAACCGACCCGCCGTCGAGGAGCTGATCGAGGGCCTCGATGAAGGCTCTCCCAACCTGCGACTTTGTAAGCGCATCGAGTTGGGTCCTTTTGTCGGCGTTGTTGATGGCGGTAATCGAAAGCTGAACGCTCGGTTTTCCTACAACAAGCGCTTCGGTCCGACCAAGGGCCGCGCCGCCGGCGGGAGTTGGACTCGCGCCCTGCATCCAGACTACACATTGACTTTTTGGCCCCAGGGAATCGACGAACAGAAGGCTGAACGCGAAGAGCTTCTGGTTCATATTCATTTCGACGCGAAGTATCGGGTTGAAAACATAGAGGGCTTGTTCGGCGCTGCCAGTGCTGAAGACGCAGATGACGAGGCTGACGGCAACTACAAGCGGCAGGACTTGTTGAAGATGCACGCGTATCGCGACGCAATCAAACGGTCGCAGGGGGCATACGTTTTGTATCCTGGGCAAGCATCATCACTTCCAGTGCGATTCGAAGGATTTCATGAAATCCTGCCTGGTCTTGGTGCTTTTGGTGTCTCGCCCGACAGTAGTGGTCGAGCCCAGGGAATGGATCGACTGGCATTGTTTCTCGATGAAACTCTGGCCCATCTGTGCGATCGAACGACAGCCCAGGAGCGTGGAAGCTTCCATCTCATGGAGTCGTATCGTTCAACGACGAAATCGGCCCATCTCGGTGGGTTTCCTATGCCAGAGCTCGATAACTTTGGCGATGGCTATAGGGCCTTGCCTCCCGCCGAACACATGGTTATGGTTGCTTGCGGCTACGACAAGGATCAGCTCGCATGGATTCAAGCAAACAAACTCGCAATCGTTCCCCTTGGCCCGGCAGCAGGCGCGTGGAGGCTCCAGGCCGAATTGCCGGACGTACGCCACCTATTGCTTGGACCTCGCGGCGGGGCTCTTTCGGGCGGCTTGTGGCGAATGACAGTCCCAGGTTGCCGCGTACTGAGCAATCTGGATCTTGCGTCGATTGGCTATCCATCGCCATCGCCCGGCGAGGTGCATGCGATGTTCGATGTTGCGTCTCAACGCGACTGGGAGGACGTTGTCTGGTCAAGAAAGAAGACCTTGCGTGCGATTCGTGAGTTTGATGGGTCCGCCGTTGTTCGATTCGGCAAGGATGCCGCAGCGCATTTCAGAGGCCCCCGAGTTGTTTCACTACTCGGCCTGCTGAAGGCTCATCCGAAGTAGCCGCCATGGCCGACGTGTTCGACGCAGCCACTCGCTCATCACTGATGGGGCGGATCAAATCGCATGGGAACAGAACGACTGAGTTGAAGTTAATCGAGGTGTTTCGTGCGAACGGCATGACGGGGTGGCGCAGGAAACAGCCGTTATTCGGCAAGCCGGATTTTGTATTCCGCAAGCAGCGGGTGTGCGTCTTCGTAGACGGATGCTTTTGGCATGGTTGCTTGAAGTGTTACCGCGAGCCCACGTCTAATGCGACGTATTGGGCTGCAAAGGTTCGTCGAAACAAGGCGCGCGACCGCCGCGTGTCCTATACGCTCCGAGGGCAAGGCTGGACCGTTCTGCGGGTTTGGGAGCATCAGCTCGCGCCAAAAGGGCTTGCAAGATTCCTTGGTCGCATGCGTCGAGCATTGGGGCACTGACGGCAGTCGCTTGGGCGCATACGCGGCGACGCTGGCCTTTGCTGTTCTGGCCTCCAGTGCCCCTGCCATCACCTGGCCTTCGCTCACGCACACCCTGGACGTCGCCAGCTATGCGGCGCTTCGGCTGGGCAGCCAACGCTTTGCCGGATTCATCGCAGCGATTCCTTTTCTATCTACGTACGTCGCCTGCTGCGGTGGGCAGGACAGGCGCAATGGCAACTGCTCTCATTCCACAAGGGTCGCATCGTCAAGCAGATGTACAGCGGGCTGATGATGGAATTCGCCGATGCAGAGCTTGGCCGGATCGACGAGGGCAAGGAGACTTTAGGCAAGCTTCTCGGCGAGGTGCCGGGACTGACGTTGTCTCATACCTGTCCATGTGCAGCAGCGACAGCCCGATGCGCCAGCGTGTCGCAACAGCCATGCGGCAATTGGGACTTCCTGAAGGTTGAGTACCCCTGCGCCGGCGATTGCCGCCTGAAAGCCGCGGGCGTGCCAGGGGAGTACCGTGGTCAACGTCGAAGGAGCCCAGTCATGAAAACCGTGATGGTCCACTACAAGCTCAAACCCGAATCCGTCGCCGATAACGAGGACCTGATCAAGCAGGTCTTCATACAGCTTGGGCGCGACAAGCCTGCGGGCATGCGCTACCAAGTGTTCAAGCAGGCCGATGGCGTGAGCTTCGTGCACCTGTCGGCCTTCGACAACCCGGCGGGAAATCCGCTTACACAGCTGGAGTCGTTCAAAGCGTTCACCGCCGGCATCAAGGACCGCTGCGTCGAGATGCCGGTGACAATGGAGTTGCAACAGGTCGGGCGGTACGATCACCTGGCTTGAGGACGATTGAGGACGAAGATGGATGCCCCCGGATCAGAGTCCGGGGCAGGCTCCTCAAGATGCTATGGATGCCTCCCTCCCACAAGGAGTGAGTTGGAGACCTGGGAGCGAAACAACCGTCGATCAGGAAAGGAGGGGGATCCTCTGACGGATACGGCATCAAAGTGCCCAAGGGTGATAGACCACGGTCTTCACTAACACCGTAGAGGATCCGTCATGAATCGTAATCCAGGCATGCAGGCAGGACAACTCATCGGCACCATGAACGGGCTGCAAGTCGTGGGGCTGGACATTGCCAAGCAGGTGTTTCAGCTGCACACGGTGGACATGTGCACCGGCGAGATCATGAATGTGCAGCTCAAGCGTGCCAAGGTGCTCCAGCACTTTGCCAACAAGCCGGCCTGCCTGGTTGCCATGGAGGCGTGCGGCGGAGCGCATCACTGGGCGCGCCAGCTCAGCGCGCTGGGTCACACCGTACGGCTGCTGCACGCCAAGATCGTGCGTCCCTTTGTGACAGGCAACAAGACCGATGCGACGGACGCGCGTGCGATCTGGCTGGCCGTGCAGCAACCCGACATCAAATTCGTGGGCATCAAGACAGCCGAGCAGCAAGCCACGCTCACGCTGCACCGCCAGCGCGAGTTGCTCATGAAGATGCGCAACATGCAAAGCAGCGCCTTGCGCGGGCTGCTCTACGAGTTCGGGGCCATCTTTGCCAAAGGTCAGCGCGCGTTGCTCAGTGAGCTTGAGCCGGCGCTGGAGCGCTTGAGCGGTCAATTGCCGCAGATGGTCGCGGACAGCCTGCGCGAGCAATTGCAGCGCATCAAGGCGCTGGGCGAAGACATCGCGCGCGTCGACAAGCGCCTGGCGCTGCACCTCAGAGCCGACCCGAAAATGCGGCGCATCGCCCAGATTCCTGGCGTGGGCGTGCTCTCGGCGACGGCCGCCATTGCCACGATGGGCGAAGCCAGCGCCTTCAAATCAGGGCGCGAGTTCTGCGCCTGGCTCGGGCTGGTACCCAACCAGCGCGGCACGGGCGGCAAGGTCCGCCTGGGCAACATCTCAAAACGCGGCGACACCTATTTGCGCACCTTGCTCATTCACGGCGCCAGGAGCGTGCTCACACATGCCAAGCAGCCCGGGCCATGGCTCCAAGAACTCTCGCAGCGCAGGCCAGCCAACGTGGTGACCGTGGCGCAGGCGGCCAAGATGGCGCGCACCATCTGGGCGCTGACGGCCAAGCAACAGGATTACCAGCGGGACCACCAAAGCGTCAGGCCCCAGGCGGGCGACCACCAGGGGTAGGCGAATCGATCGATCAGCCACGCTCAATGAACGAAAGAACAATGGCCAGCCTTTGAAAGCTGGCAAGGCAGCAAGTCGTGCGGTGATGTGAAGAAAGGTCAGACCAGGGCAAGCCAAGCCTGTATGCCGGACAGGATGAAAAGTCCGCCATCAAGATGAGGCGCTTGCCCGCGAATACGCATCGGGGCCAGCAAGCCAGCCCGGAGACAACCTGGGACCAGCTACGCAAACAAGGCCGGATATAAGTCAGCAGCCGTCTTCTTCACAACTCTACACAACTACTCCTTGCCATCCGGGAGGCATCCATATAAGTCCGGCATGACGGCATTGCGGCGCCGCAGTAGCGTCACACGCCCGCGCGGTACTTCTCATGGCCTTTGGCTCGCAACTCACAAGCCGGACACCCCCCACACCCATACCCCCACGCATGCAGCGTGCTGTGATCCCCCAGATAGCAGCTGTGCGTCTCCAGCCGGATCAACTCCACCAGCGCAGCCCCACCCAGCTTCTCCGCCATCTCCCAGGTCTGGCTCTTGTCGATCCACATCAACGGCGTCTCGATCACGAAGCGCTGGTCCAGCCCCAGGCCTAGCGTGACCTGCAGCGCCTTCAAGGTGTCGTCGCGGCAATCGGGGTAGCCGGAATAGTCGGTCTCGCACATGCCGCCCACCAGCACGCTGATGCCGCGCCGGTAGGCGATGGCCGCGGCGAAGGTGAAGAACATGATGTTGCGGCCGGGCACGAAGGTGTTGGGCAGGCCGCTCTTTTCGAAGGCGATGGCCTTGTCGTCGGTGAGTGCGGTGTCGCTGACCTGGCCGAGCAGGCCCAGGTCGAGCATGTGGTCCTGGCCTAGCCGCGGCGCCCATTGCGGGAAGCGGCTGCGCAACTTGTCCAGCACGGTCTGGCGGCAGTCGAGTTCCACGCGATGGCGCTGGCCGTAGTCGAAGCCGATGGTCTCTACCTGTTCGTAGCGGTCCAGTGCCCAGGCCAGGCAGGTGGCGGAGTCTTGCCCGCCCGAGAAAAGGACCAGCGCTTTCTTGTGCATGGGGGAACTGTAGCGGACGCCGTTCCCGCAGCGCGCTTACTTGTTGGTGTGCTTCCGGTCGTCCTGCGTCTGGCCGGGCTGGCCGCTGGGCCCCGGCGGGCTGCAGTCCCTGGGCTTCTCCACCTTGCGGCCCTGGGCAGTGGTGCGCCCCGACGCCGGCCGATGGGTCGGCGCGGGCATCTGGTGCTCGGTCCTTTCCTTATGCGGCGGCATCTGCGTATCGGCGGCGATGGCGTAAGCCATGGTGATCTCCTGGATCGGGTAGCGACCGGGCTGCTGCTCAGTCTAGAGGTGAGTGTGGGTCGCCGCCGGTGGAATGGATGTAGGAAGGCGTCCCGTCGCACCGTCGCGCCAGGCCTGACGCAGCCATAATCGCTGCACCTTGACTCTCTGGGGGTGCCGCATGGCCTTGCTGATCCTGGGACTGGTCCTTTTCCTGGGCGTCCACTCCACCCGCATCTTCGCGGACGACTGGCGCGGCTCCATGATCGCCAGGCTCGGGCCATTGCGGTGGAAGGGCCTGTACGCCCTGGTTTCCATCATCGGTTTCATCGTGCTCGTCTATGGCTACAAGCTGGCGCGCCAGGAGACGATGGTGCTGTGGACATCGCCGGGCTGGATGAAGCACGTGACGGCCTTGCTCACGGTCTTCGCCTTCATCCTGTTCGTCTCGGCCTATGTGCCGAACAACTCCTTCAAGGCCCGGCTGCACCATCCGCAGGTGTTGTCGGTGAAGGTCTGGGCGCTGGCCCACCTGCTGGCCACGGGCATCGCGGCCGGGGTGCTGCTGTTCGGCGCCTTCCTGATCTGGGCAGTGCTGAGCTTTCGGGCGGCGCGTGAGCGTGATCGGATTGCCGGCACGGTGTACCCGCCGGGGACTGCGGTGGGGACATCGATTGCGATTGCCGTCGGGCTGGTGGCATGGTCGGTGTTTGCGCTGTTGCTGCATGGGCCGCTGATCGGGGTGAGGCCGATGGGGTACTGAAGGCATGAAGGTGCACGTTCTTAGACTCTCTCCGGGGGATGACCTGCGCGCTGCGCTCGAGTCGGCCTTCGCCGCGCTGTCGCGCGAGCATGGCATCGCGGCGGCCTGCATCGTGTCGGCCGTGGGCAGCCTGTCGCAGGCGATGCTGCGCTATGCCGACAAGCCGGGCGGCAGCGACATCAACGGGCCGCTGGAGCTGTTGATGCTGTCGGGCACGCTCAGTGCCGACGGCGCACACCTGCATGGCAGCGTGGCGGATGCCAATGGCGAGGTGAAGGGCGGGCACATCATGCCGGGCTGCATCGTGCGCACCACGGCCGAGGTGGTGATCGCGCTGTTGCCGGGTTGGGAGTTCCGGCGGGAGCTGGATGTGGCGACGGGGTTCAGGGAGTTGGCGGCGAGGCGGAAGATGGATTCCGGATCGAGTCCGGAATGACAGCCAACCCCGGAATGACAGCCATGACAGGCGCGTTTTGACAGCAGTCGCCGTTATCGACTTCGAGACCACCGGCCTGTCGCCGGCGATGGGCGACCGCGCGACGGAGATTGCCGTGGTACTGGTGGAGGGCGATCGGGTGGTCGATCGCTTTCAGAGCCTGATGAACGCGGGCGTGCGCATCTCGGCCTTCATCGAGGCCTATACCGGCATCAGCAACGCCATGATCGCCACGGCGCCCAAGGCCGAGACGGTGATGGCCGAGGCCAGCCGGTTCGTCGGCGGGCGGCCGATGGTGGCGCACAACGCTTCGTTCGACCGGCGCTTCTGGATGGCGGAGCTCGAGCGGGCCGACCGCCCGGCCAGCGAGCCGTTCGCTTGCACCATGCTGCTGTCGCGCCGGCTCTATCCGCAGGCGCCCAACTACAAGCTGGGCTCGTTGGCGTCGTTTCACGCGCTGCCGTCGTCCGGCCGGGCTCACCGGGCGATGGCGGATGCCGAAACGGCGGCGGCGTTGCTCGGGCAGATCCGCACCGACCTGCGTTCTCGCTTCGGCGTGCCCGAGCCGCGGCACGCGCTGCTGATGAAGCTGCAGGCCTGCACGCGCCACGCCGTGCCGCGGGCGATCGAAGCGCACCTGGCTGCGTCCTGAATTTGTCAGCAGGGCTGGCGCCGAGCTTGCGCTTGGGCCGGCTGCTGCACTATCTTTGTGGCCCCATCTTTTTACGAGAGGCAGCCCATCATGGCGACCAGCTCCAATCTTCCCGAAAGCGTCATCTCGCATGTCTCGCTGGGCACCAACGACTTCCGGCGGGCCAAGGCCTTCTACGACGCGCTGCTGCCCACCTTGCAGATCCGCTGCGTGATGGAGTTCCCCGGCGGAGCGGGCTACGGGCGCAAGTTTCCCGAGTTCTGGATCCAGAACCCACAGGATGGCGGAAAGGCCAGCGTGGGCAACGGCGTGCATATCTCGTTCCTGGCCAATTCGAAGGCCGAAGTGAACGCCTTCCACGCCAAGGCGCTGGAGCTGGGCGGCAAGGACGATGGCGCGCCGGGCGCCAGACCCGAGTACGACAAGCATTACTACGCGGCGTTCGTGCGCGATCTCGATGGCAACAAGATCGAGGCGATGCTGATGGTTGAGCCGGGGAAAGAGTAGGGCGATAGGCGAAGCTGTCCGACAGTGCGGCCGCAATGGCCACCGCCAAATGAGCTATCCCTTAACTTTCAAGGAGTCCCAGCATGCCGAAGAGTCAGAACCCGCAAGACAAGCAAGCGCCGCAGAGCGGCAAGGTCGAGAACGATTTCAACAAGGTGGGAGAACAGAAGCCCACGCAGAAGAACGAGGGCAAGCGTACGCCGAAGAGCCGGCACGATCGTGAATCAAATATCGGCGGTGACAACCAGAACCAGGCGCGCCGCGGCGCCGCCGGCATCGGCCACTAAGCGCGTCAGCCCTGGCTTCTGGGCGCGGGCGCGTGCAGGTCTGAAAATTCGAACGAGCGCGCCAGGCCCAGGGCGCAGCCCTTGGGCTTGTACGTGCCGTCCAGCTGTTTCACGAACAGCTGTTGCCCCGCCAGCAAGCGGCGCAACACCGGCTCGAGCTGGCCCAGGATGCCTGGGCTCAGGCAAGCGGCGACTACGGTTCCTGCATCAAACGAATCTTGAACGTATTGCATGTCACTCCGGTGGTGGTGATGACTGGCTCCCTGCCTGCTGCATTTTTGTCGTGATGCTGGACGGGGATTGTGCGCGCCGCGTGAGGCCGAAACTGTCGGCAGGATGACAAAAAGGCCCCTGCCAGGCCCGTTGTTACTACTTTGTTGTATGGACGCAAAAAAGCCGCCCACAGGGGCGGCTTTGCTATAGCTGGAAGAGCTCGGGGCTTACTCGGAGCTTACTGGGCAGTGTGCGGTTGACCGGCCAGCGTGGTGGTCGGGCTCACTTGGCGGCCGGCGAACTGGGCCAGGTAGGCCGAGCCGCTGTCTTCACCGTTGAGCGCTGCCACTTCGTCGCGGGCTGCGGTGTATTCGGCCACTACGTCGGCGCGCGACTTGGTGCTCTTGAATTTGGCCAGCGGGTTGTACTGGGTGGACCAGGGGCTGGTGCCGGCGCGCTTGAATTGCGCCAGTTCGACCTGCACTTCAGCGCGGGTCTTGCCGCCGACGAAGGGCGTGTTGTCGATGGTGATGTCGTCGGCGAGTGCGTTGCCGGCGAAGACTGCAGCGGTGATAGCGAGTACGGAGGCGATGTTGCGGTTCATGGTGTCTTCCCTTCTGGGTGTGGTTAGTGGTGAATAGCAGATGGGCGGGATAACCTCAGGCACAAGAAGCGGATTCGTGGACACGCTGTTTCGGAAATGGAAACAACGGCAGGAGTACGGCGCCTCAGAAAAGGCGCAATGAATCTCGCAGAAAGTTGCCGCACCGCTGCTTATTCCACTGGTGGAACAAAGACTTGGCCGCGTCTCGCATCTCGCAGAAAATCTCGCAGGGACGTGAGAGTGATCCGTGCAGCGGAACCCCTGCATAATTGACAAATGGACATCGCGCCCGCCCAACACAACCGCATTGCGGAGATTTGCACCCGCTATCACGTGCGGCGGATGAGTCTTTTTGGCTCGGCGGCCGTGGGCAACGAGCGCCCCGACAGTGACGTCGACCTCCTCGTGGAATTCATCCCTGGTGAGGCGCCAAGTGGGTTTGGCTTGGTGGCGATGCAAGAGGAGCTGTCGAGCGCGTTCGATGGTCGGAGAGTTGATCTGGCATTCCCGTCGATACTGCGCAACCCTTTCCGGCGGGAACAGATTGAGCCGCAGCTCCGGCCCTTGTTCCAATAGCGCAATGGATCGCACGCCGGCCTACCTTGCAGACATGTTGCAGTTCGTCCGGGAGCTCCGTGAGGTCGTTCATGGCAAGGCCCTCGACGAGTTCGTGGCGGACCGGGTCTTATGCCTTGCGGTCGAAAGACTTTTCATCAATGTTGGGGAAGCGGCCAAGCGCATTGATCCGACCGAGTCCGCGCAGATGCCAGATATCCCATGGACCCAGATCATCGGGTTGAGGAACATCCTTGCGCATGGGTATGAGCAGGTCGATCACGAAGTGCTTTACAAATCGATATCCGAGGACCTGCCTGCGCTGCAGGTTGGCTTGGAAACTTGGCTAGCCGCCAAACGGCACTCGTGAAACTGCTGGTTCGTGCCCTGCTCCTCGTGCTGGCCGGCGTGCTGTTCTTCGGCTCCATCGCCGTTGTCGCCACCTGGGCGCCCGACCAGCCTGTCGATCAACTCAAACCGCGCTGGGCCCGGCCGCCATCGCGCTTCCTGGAAGTGAACGGCCTGAACGTGCACCTGCGCGACGAGGGCCCGCACAACGATCCGGTGCCCATCGTGCTGCTGCATGGCACCTCGGCCAGCCTGCACACCTGGGAGGGCTGGACCCAGGCCCTGCGCGACAAGCGCCGCGTGATCCGGTTCGACCTGCCCGGCTTCGGCTTGACCGGCCCCAACCCCGAGAACGACTACTCCACCGAGGCCTATGTGCAGTTCGTGCGCGCGGTCATGGACAAGCTGGGCGTGCAGCGCTTCGTGCTGGCCGGCAATTCGCTCGGTGGGCAGATTGCCTGGTCGGCGGCGGCGGCCATGCCGGATCGCGTCGATCGCCTGATCCTGGTCGATGCCAGCGGCTATCCGCCCGAATCAATGACCACGCCCCAGTCGATTCCCCTGGGCTTTCGCATCGCCGCCACGCCGGGGCTGCGGTTGCTTTCGCGGTACACGCTGCCGCGCGGCGTGGTCGAAAGCACCCTGCGCAGTGTCTATGGCGATCCCTCCAAGGTGACGCCGGAACTGGTGGACCTGTATTCGGACATGACGCTGCGCCGGGGCAACCGCAAGGCGCTGAGCCGGCGCATCGAACAGGGCTACACCGGCAACGTGGGGCTGCTCAAGCAGATCCAGGCGCCCACGCTGGTGCTGTGGGGCGGCAAGGACCGCTTGATGCCGCTGGAGTTCGGCCAGCGCTTCGTGCGCGACATCGCCGGCGCCCGGCTGGTGGTGTTCGAGGATCTGGGGCATGTGCCCCACGAGGAAGACCCGTCCCGTACCGTGGACGAGGTCAGGCGTTTCCTGGCGTCTTGAACCCTAGGCCCCAGCTGCGGGCCGTGAGCACCTTATCGAGCTGCTGGAGCATGCTGGTCCAGCCCTGGCGGGTGCGCGCCTCGTTGGCGCGGGCGTCGTCGTTGTCGCCCAGGTCGTGGGTGAGGACCAGTTCGCTGATGTGCGGGCCCATGGGCACGACGTCGATGGTCACCCGCGTGGTCTGGTCGAAAAAGGGCTCGACGCTGTAGTCGAACACCAGGCGGTGCGGGCGGCTGATCTCCACGTAGGTGCCGCGATGCTGGGCGTCGAAGAAACTTTCGTAGCCGTCTGCGTCGGGCCTGCGGTCGGTCACGGTGAAATGGCCGCCTATCTGCGGGTCGATCTCGCAATGGAGGATGTTGCCGGTGCGGGTGGCAAACAGGAAGCGCCCGGCCTGAGCGGGCGTCATCCAGGCGTCGAAGACCTTCTCGGCCGGGACGTTGTAACGGTGGGTGACGCGCACGATGATGGAGTCGGCCATCCTCCGTTTATCTTCGGAGGCCGGTTTCCTGTCAAGTGCGGGGACTCACTTATGGTCTGGCAGCTCGATCTTGACCTCCAGCACTTCCAGGTTGTCCTGGCGATCGACGTTGACCTTGATGTCCTGCGGGCCGATCTTGATGTACTTGGAAATCACGGCCACCAGCTCGCGCTGCAGGGCCGGCAGGTAGTCGGGCTGGGCGGCGTTGCGGCCGCTGCGCTCGTGGGCCAGGATGATCTGCAGCCGCTCCTTGGCGACGGTGGCAGTCTTCTTCTTTTCGCCCAGCAGAAAGGATAGGAAGGTTCCCATTGCGTCACTTGCCTCCGAACAGGCGCTTCAGGAAGCCGTTCTTCTGGGCATCGACGAAGCGCATCGGCTTGTCCTGGCCCAGGAAGCGGTCGATCACGTCCTTGTAGGCCTCGGAAACGTCGCTGCCCTTCATGTGGACGGCAGGCGTGCCCTGGTTGGAGGCCTGCAGCACCGACTCGCTCTCGGGGATGACGCCGATCAGCTTGATGCGCAGGATGTCCTGGATGTCTTCCAGCGACAGCATCTGGCCCTGGTCCACGCGGTTGGGGTTGTAGCGGGTGATGAGCAGATGCTCCTTCACGGCTTCCTTGCCGTCGATGGCGCGCTTGGTCTTGCTGGCCAGCATGCCCAGGATGCGGTCGGAGTCGCGCACCGAGGAGACCTCGGGGTTGGTGACGACCAGGGCCTCGTCGGCGAAGTGCATGGCCATCAGGGCGCCGGTCTCGATGCCCGCGGGCGAATCGCAGACGATGTATTCGAAGCCCATCCCGGAAAGGTCCTTCAGCACCTTCTCCACGCCGTCCTTGGACAGCGCTTCCTTGTCGCGGGTCTGCGAGGCGGCCAGCACGAACAGGTTGTCGCACTGCTTGTCCTTGATCAAGGCCTGGTTGAGATTGGCCTCGCCCTGGATCACGTTGATCAAGTCGTACACCACCCGGCGCTCGCAGCCCATGATGAGGTCGAGGTTGCGCAGGCCGACGTCGAAGTCGATCACGGCGGTCTTGTGGCCGGCCAGGGCCAGGCCGGAGGCGAAGCTGGCGCTGGTGGTGGTCTTGCCCACACCGCCCTTGCCGGAAGTGACGACGATGATTCTTGCCATGGGTTGATCCTTGTTGATTACTTGAGAGGGTCCATCACCAGCTTGCCCTCGGCGCCGCCGACCAGCCGCACCTGGGTGGGCTTGGACAGGACGTCGGCGGGCAGGGGCACTTCGCTGGTGCGGTACACCCCGGCGATGGAAATGAGTTCGGGTTCCAGGCACAGGGAAATGATCCGCGCCTCGGTGTTGCCGCGCGCGCCGGCAATGGCCTTGCCGCGCAGCGGTGCGTAAACGTGGATATGGCCGTCGGCGATGACTTCGGCGCCGGGGTTGACCATGCTCAGCACGACCAGGTCGCGGCCGCGCGCGTAGATCTGCTGGCCCGATCGCAGCGGCCGGTCGATGACCAGGGCCGTGGCCAGTGTTTCAGCCCCGGGCGCGGGAGGAGCCGCAGGCTTGTCATTGCGGACTTGATCCGCAATCCACGCCTTCTCGTTACGCTTGGGTGCAACCACGGCCTCCGGCGCTGCCGCCAGGCCCGCCGCCAACGCCGCCGCCATCTGCGCAGCGTTGCCGCCGCGCGCCGCCACCGGCAGCACGCGATAGCCGCGCAGCATGGGCAGCAAGGCGCCAAAGTCGATGGCCGCGTCGGCCTCGGCTTGCAATGGCGAGAGGTCCAGCACCAGCGGGTCGTTGTCGAAGAAATCCGGGATGTCGCCGAAGCGGGCCTGCAGCTCCGCGGACAGCGCGCGCAGATCGGCCGATTTCAGCAGCAGCGAGACCAGGGGCAGGTTCGCACTTTTGATTTCGAACGTGGCAGGAGCGCGTCCTGCGAGGGCAACAGTCATTGAAGGAAAAACTTTTCTAAGCTGAGCCAAAAAGCGGCGAATCTTAGCAGTCGGGCGACAGAGCTGTCCTACAGAATCTGTTGCCAAATGCACCTGCTCCCCTTTGGGGCGTCGCCGCACACTGAATAAGGCAACGCTTCACAGGAGTTCGCCATGAAGTTCAATCACAGTCCGCACCACTGGATCGCGGTGGCCGTGGTCCTCGCAGCCTTGTTGCTGACGCTGTCCGTGGCCCATGGCCAGAGCACGGGCGCAGCTGCAGCCTTCGAAGGGCGGCCGTCGATGGCTGGCGCGCAAGCGGGCCAAGGCGCCATGGCAGGACCGCCGCAAGGCGGTATTGCGGTGGAAAGCAGCGCCGATCTGCTTCAGCGCGATATCAAGCCCGCGCGCGACCAGAGCCTGGCCAAGGACGAACGCAGTGCGGTGACCAAGGGCAAGCGCGCCGTCAAACGGGTCGTGAAGCGTTCACGCACCGGTGTAGGGGACATCGATGCCCAAAGCAAGGCCGGCAACTGAAGGCGGTAAAATCTCCCATGCAAGATACCAAACTGACGAACGTCGTGCGCGCCTACTTCGGCGCCTACGAGAGCGAGAACCGCGAAATGGCGGAAACGCTGCTGGCTGATGGTTTCAAATTCACCAGCCCCAACGACGACGGCATCGACAAAGCGACCTACTTCGAGCGTTGCTGGCCCAACCGCGATGCCAGCCGCGACCAGAAGATCGAGAACATCGTGGTCGATGGCCAGCAGGCCTTCGTGACCTACCTGTGCGCCACCGAAGGCGGCAAGACCTTCCGCAACACCGAGTTCATGACCTTCATCGGCGACCGCATCGCCAGCGTGAATGTGTACTTCGGCGCGGCGTATCAAGACGGCGTGTTCGTCTAACGGGGCTTGTCATGCCGGACTCGATCCGGCATCCATGGCTCCATCCTCCTGCGTTGCGGCGATCGCCCGGGTGCCGAACACCTTGTAGTAGCAGGCCCGCCAGATTTCCTCGTCGGCTTCGGGCGCGGGCGCCTCGGCGCGTGGCAGGCCCGACGCGAAGTGCAGCTGCTTGCCGTCGCACTCGGCGCTGCGATCGGGCGTGAGGATGGCCCAGCGCATCAGCGGCGAGCGTTTGGCGAACCAGGGCGCGACGGCCTCGACGATGTGATGGGCCGGCTCGAACCAGGCAACCTGGATCGGCTCGGTGCCGCCATCGTGCACCGGACGGAAGCGCAGGAAGGCTTTCATCTTGTGCAGGTCGCGGCGCACGGCCTGGCCCATCTGGTGGGCATGCAGCATGTCGGGGTCGATCGGGTCGTTGCGCAGCCCGGGTTCATGCACCAGCCGCCACAGCAGCCGGTACAGCAGGTCGAAGCGGATGGGGTCGTTGTGCAGCACCACCACCTCGCACAGGCGCAGGAACGAGGCCGGCACGATGGCTGATGCCGCCTTGGGAATGCCGCGGCCGCGGTTTTCCAGGGCCGCCACCGGGTCGGTGAACTGATCGCTGTTCTGGGCCTGGGCGGTCTGCCAGTGCACGCTCTCCGGCGGCACCTGGTGGGCCAGCAGCGCGCGGGCCTCCTCGCGGAAGCCCGCGAGGTCGGTTTCACTGGCCAGCAGCGCTTCCATCACGGAACTCCTTCAGCATTGAGGCGACTCAGCTTCCTGGCATGAAGTTCCATCACCAGGTAGAGCACAGCCGCCACCATGAGCGGAACGATGTAGTAGATGGCTCGGTAGCCCAGCAGCGCGCCGATCAAGCGGCCCTCGGAAACCTGGTGGGACAGCAAGGCCACGAAGATGAACTCGAAAACGCCCAGCCCCGCGGGCACGTGGGCAAGAACACCCGCGATCGCACCGATCAGCAGGACCGTGAGCACGTCGGTGTAGGGAACCTGGCGCTGCAGCAGCATGAAGACTGCGCCGCCCATCAGGCTCCAGTTGAGGCACGAGATGGCCAGCTGCAGGCCGGCCATGCGCCACTGGGGCAGGAAGATCTCGTGCCCGCGCACCGTCCAGACCCGATTGCCCGCCCGCAGGCAGGCCACGAAGTACGCGATGGCGCCGAGCACCATGGCCGCGCCGATCCATTGCAGGCCGTGATTGCCCATCTTCCAGCTCGGCGGCAGTTGCAGCGGAGTCAGCAGGAACAGCAAGCCGCCGAGCAGCAGGTAGCCGATCCAGTTGGTGAGCATGCTCACCGACACGATGCGGGTGATCTCGCCGTAGTCGAGGCCCAGCCGCGAATACAGGCGGTAGCGGAAGGCCACGCCGCCCACCAGCGTGCCCAGGTTCAGGTTGAAGGCGTAGCTGATGAAGTTGACGGTCATGACCTTGCGCGTGGCCAGCTCGTGCCCGGTGTAGCGCCGCCCGATCAGGTCGAAGCAGCTGTACAGGAGGTGGCTGGCCATGGCGAAGCCGATGGCGGCCAGCAGGGCGGGGCGCGGCGTGTCGCGCACCGACTGGAACACGTCGTCCCAATCCACGTTGCGTGCGAAACGCACCAGCAGAGCCAGCACCGCAACGAAGAACAGCAGCGTCAGCAGCCGGCGCGTCCACGGCCACCAGGGCCGGGCCTGCCGTTCGCTGGGTTCGCCGGCCATCGCGTTGCGGGGCAAGGTGCGCGATCCCATGCCTCACTCCTTGCCGCCGTGGTTGAGCACGGGCCGCAGCCGGTCGGTGAGCGCCGGCAACAAGCGCGGCACATGGCGCGGCAGCCAGGACGCCCAGGCGGGATAGCGCCGGGTGAAGTGATAAGCCACGAAGCTGCGTACCAATTCCAGGCCGTGCAAGCTGCCGAGATCTTCGCGCTGCACCTGCTTGCAGTTGTGGCGCATGAGGTGCTCCAGCCGCTCCTGCAGGTGCTGGTTGAAGCCGCGGTCGCGGATGATGACGTTGGCCTCGAGATTGAGCGACAGGCTCAGCGGGTCGAGGTTGCTGGATCCCACGGTGGCCCACTCGTCGTCCATCAGGGCGACCTTGCCATGCAGTGGCCGCTCGCAGTATTCGTAGATGCGCACGCCCGCGCCCAGCAACGTCCGGTAGAGCATGGAGGCGGCGATCTTCACGATGGGCATGTCAGGCTCGCCCTGCAGGATCAGGCGCACATCGACGCCCCGGCGGGCGGCGCGCCGCAGCTCCCGCATGAAGCGGTAGCCCGGAAAGAAATAGGCGTTGGCGATGATCACGCGCTTGCGCGCCGCGCGAATGGCGATGCGGTAATGCTTCTCGATATCGCCCTGGTGGTGGCCGTTGTCGCGGATCACCAGCGTCGCGGCGGCGGTGCCGACATGCGGCTGGCCCTGCACGTTGTTGCGCACGCTGCTGCGGTTGCGCCACCACTGGCGCGGGCGCTGGTAGCGATGGCCCTGGGCCAGCGCCATGTGCGTGAAGCGGTGGATCTCGGCCACCAGCGGGCCGTGGATCTCCACCGAATAGTCCTGCTTGGCCGCGGGCCCGAAGTCGGCCAGATGGTCGGCCGAGTAGTTGATGCCGCCGACGAAGGCGACCTCGCCGTCGATCACGACGATCTTGCGGTGCATGCGCCGCAGCACGTTGACGCGCCAGCCCAGCAGGCGCTTGACGGGATCGAACACATGGATACGCACGCCAACGTCGATGAGCGAGCCGATGAAGTCGTCCGACAGGTCGGGCGAGCCGAAGCCGTCGATGGTCAGGTCGATCTGCACGCCGCGCCGCGCGGCCGCGATCAGGACCTGGTGCAGCTGCAGGCCGACCTTGTCCTCGAACAAGATGAAGGTTTCCAGCACCACCTCCTTACTGGCGTTGGCGATGCAGGCGAATACGCGCGGGAAGAACTCCTCGCCGTTTTCGAGAAGGCGTATGTCGTTGCCTTCTATCCATCTGGAGTGCATGAGTTCTTCCTAGAGATGGATTTCCGCGGCCAGCGGGGCGTGATCGGACAGGTGGGACCAGGGCCTGCGCGGCAACACCACCGGCAGATGGACCGAGGCGTTGCGCACGTAGATGCGATCCAGCGACAGCAGCGGAAAGCGCGCGGGAAAGGTCTTGGCCGATTCGCCGTAAGCCGTGACGAACACTTCGCGCAGGCCGATCTCGCGCTCCAACACGGCATTGGCGCGGCGGCGCCAGTCGTTGAAGTCGCCGGCCACGATCAGCGGCGCGTTGTCGGGGACTTCGCCGCGCACCATCTGGCACAGCAGGTCCAGCTGCTGCTGGCGGTGGTTCTCCGCCAGGCCCAGGTGCACGCAGATAACATGCACGTCCTGGGGCTGGCCAGGCACGCGCAAGACGCAATGCAGCAGGCCACGCTTCTCCGGTCCGGCCACCGACACGTCGTGGTTCTGGTAGTGGACGATGGGGAACTTGGACATCACGGCGTTGCCGTGGTGGCCTTTGGGATAGACCATGTTGCGGCCGTAAGCAAACTGCGGCCAGATGCTGTCCGCCAGAAATTCGTAGTGCGGCGCTTCGGGCCAGCCGTTGACCTTCTTGCCATGTTCTTCGTGCGTGCCTTGCACCTCCTGCAGGAACACCACGTCGGCGCCGACCTTGCGCACTGCATCGCGCAGTTCAGGCAGGATGAACTTGCGATTGAAGGAGGTGAAGCCCTTGTGGATGTTGACCGTCATCACGGTCAACGGCGGGGCGGTGGCCACGGTGTCGGTCATCAAATTGTCTCGCGATAAGGGAGACTTTTCTTGTACTGCCGGGCTTTTGCAAGAGGTGTAGGACGGCAGGCAGTCTTCTTGTCGCTACGTCACGCGCCGCGCATTGGCGTCGATGTTGCGTGCGGTGCCAAGCAGCGTGGCGCACAAGCTCTCCTGTCCGTCGTCGCTCACCGCATAGACCTCGGCCGCACACACGGTGAGCAGCTTGCCGGCATCGATCACTCGACCTCGGGCGCGCAATGCACGGCCGCGCGCTGGTCCCACGAGCTTGATGGTTGCGTCGATGGTGGCGTTGACCCAGCCGGGCGGCAGCAGCGAGCCCGCCGCCGACACGGCTGCGAAGTCCGCGATGGCAAACACGGGTGTGGCCTGCAGTTGCCCGGGCTTGAAGGTGAAAGGCTCGGCCACCGGAATCTCGAGCTCTGCTCGGCCGGGCTCGAGCCGCGTGAAGCGCAGGCCCAAGGTCTGCGCCATCGGCATGGCCAGCACCAGTTGCTGCAGCCGAGCCAGTGAGGTGGGCGTGGTGGTAGTCATGGTCTTTCCTTTCGCTTCTGTTTGCGCAGCCACCAGCTTAGAAAGCTTGGTGCCGCGCGAAGGTTGCCAAGGTGACTGACGGGCTGACGCCCAGGTGACTTTGTAGGACCCGGCCCTGCTACCAAGCAGGTGACGCCTGACGCGACACGGCGCCAGTTTTGGCGACACTCAACCCCATGAATATCCGACCCCTCCTGGTGCTGGCGTGGGCTTGCGCGCTGCCCCTCAGCACGCATGCCATCGAGCTGGTGCCGCGCGGGGCATTCGTGCAAGGCGGGATCGCCGACCACGACACCTACAGCGCCACCGCCGGCCTCATCTGGCCCTGGTCATGGCGGTACGAGGCGTTGGGCGGCGAGTTGACGGCGATCACCGAGGCCTATGCGAGCCATTGGAGCGGCCGTGGTGTCGGCGATCGCGTGTCGTTCACGCAGCTGGGGCTGGTGCCGCTGCTGCGTTATCGCTTCGCGCAGGGACGCTCGGACTGGTTCCTGGAGGCGGGCATCGGCATCTCGGTGATGGATCGGATCTACCGCACCTCGGACAAGCAATTCAGCACGCGCTTCAATTTCGTGGATGTGGCCGGTGTGGGGCGCAGCTTCGGTGCCCAGCGCCGGCAAGAGCTGAGCCTGCGCATCGCGCATATTTCCAACGCCGATATCAAGAAGCCCAACCCCGGCGAGAACTTCCTCCAGCTACGCTACGCGGCCCTGTTCTGAGGGCCCAGATGGGCGGCGGCAGGAGCCCGATGTCCTACAGGCGCCGTCGCGACTGTCCCGCAAGTGGGCGCTCATGCCCATCCTAAGGTGCATCGCACGCCCCCGCACCGGGGGCTGTATGACTCAGCTTCAAGCAAAGGAATCAATATGAACAAGTCCAACGCCTACCTTTCCGTGTTGCTGGCAGGCCTGCTGGCCACCGCCGGCGTCCAGGCCCAAAGCACCCCAGCGGCCGGCAGCTCCGACCTGCCTCCCAAGGCCGGCGAAGCCAGCACCCAGACGATGGGCGCACCGAATGCTGCGACGACCAATTCGCCCGCCACCGAGGTACCCATTTCCACGAAGGACGCCATTCGCCAGGATGCGCATGGCATGAGCGGCGCATCGGCGACCTCGAGCGTTCCACCCAAGGCCGGCGAGGCCAGCACCAGCGTGCAGGGCAAGCCCAATGCCGATCCTGCCAGCCCCATGGTGGGCAAGAGCCGGGCCGAAGTGAAGGCCGAGATCGGCATGAACCGCGCCCAGGTTGACGCGGCGCGGGCCGGCCAGTCGATGGGCAATACCCGCTACGGTGTTCCGGTCGGCACGCCGGCCACGGCGCCTGCGGGCACGCCGTCCGTGTTCCAGGGCGGCACCCCGCAGTAACTTCGCAGAGGCGTAATTAGCCCCTGTGGTGGTGGCCGCCATGGCCATGGTGGCCACGCCGCGCGGTTTCAGCGTCGAACACCTTCTTCTGCTCTGCCGACAGCGTGGCGTAGAAGGTCTTCGTCGCGTCGCCGCGCTTGTCCATCTCGGCCATGCGCGCAGTGCGCAAAGTCTTCATGCGGTCGATGCGCTCGGGCGTGCTGAGCTTGGCGAACTCCGCGCGATCGGGCCGTTGCATGCGCGTGGGCGTGATAGCGGCGACGTAAGCGGTCCAGCTGCCTTCCTGTGCGCTGCTGAGTTGCAGCTTCTGCTTGAGCGCAGCCATGCGCTTGGCAATGCGTTCCTGCATCTTGGCGGGATCGAACCGGCCATGGCCTTCGCGTGCCGTGGTGGCCGTGGTCGCGGGCGCAGCAGCCGGAGCGGGCGGCGCCATCTGCGCGCTGGCGGCCAAGCCGAGCGTAGCCAGGGTCACTGCGGCGATCAGGTTGTGTGCGAATTTCATCTGTAGGTCCTTTCGGTGAGAAAGCCTGCACCTTGCAGGTTGATGCGAAGTGTGGAAGCGCCATGTGTCCCGCCAATTGCGCGGGCGTAGCTGATGTGTAAAGGTGCGAAGCCGTGGGAGCATTCCTACGACAGATGCGCAGGATTAGCGACAGGCAATGGCCGGGCAGGTGCCACCATGGAAGTTGAACCTGCGAAGGAGCAGCCCATGAAGTACCCCAACCTGATGCGGACCGCTGCACTCGCGGCGGCGGTGGGGACGGGCAGCGTGTTTGCCCAGACAGCCCCTGTGATAACCGACGTCGGCCCGCCTCCTGCTGAAGATCGCTCCAGCACCGGCGCCATCGTGCTGGAGAACTCGCTGGTGCGCGCGCAACGCGACAACGCTTTTCAGCGGTCCGGTTCGCAGACGGGTGTCACCTCGGTTGGCCGCGGCGTGCTGCGCGCCACCATGAAGGCGCAGAGGGAAGCCGATTTGGCCAAGGCACGCGAAGCCGAAGCGGTGAACCTGCACGACCGTGGTGCCGGTAGCCTGATCGAGAAGTAACTCCCAGGTAGCGGCCGTTCAGTCTTCGACCGCCTGCCTTCCTTTGCGCGGCGTGGTGCTTGGCGCGGGCAACGGCGGCGGCTCGGCCCAAGTCGCGGGCCAGTCTCGTGCGGCCATGTCCTCGACCAGCGTCAGCTTCTGTTTGCGCGTGAGGCCGCGCATGCCCATTGCCACCCACTGCGCCCGGGCCATGTTGATCTGGCCGGTGTCGGCCCAGCGCTGGGCTTCCATCACGGGGTTGTGCAGCATGGCGGCTAACCAAGCGGCCTGCGCCGGTGTGAGCTCATGCGCGCGCACGCCGAAGTAGTGAACCGCTGCCGCCTCGGCCCCGCACAGGCGCGGGCCCCAGGGCGCGTTGTCCAGATACAGGCGCAGGATGCGCGGCTTGCCCAGCGTGCGCTCCATTTCCACCGCATATAGCAACTCGCGCAGCTTGCGCACAGGGCTGCGTTCGTCGCCTGTGAGCAGCAGCTTGGCCACCTGCTGCGACAAGGTGCTGCCGCCGCGCTCGATGCGATGCATCTGCTGGTTGCGGGTGAGCGACGATGCGAGTTCGGTCAAGTCGTAGCCCTGGTGCTCGAAGAAGCGCTGGTCCTCGGCCGCGACGGCGGCGCGGGCCAGCCAGCTGTCGGGCGTGAGCCGGCTGGTGCGCCGCCCGGTGGTGCAACTGCTGCGCGCGCCGGCCAGGGCTTCCGTGCCCAGTCCACTCACTTCGAAGCCTTCGATGCGCGGCGCTATCGTCAAAGTGCCCGACGGCAGGCTGAGCTGGGCTTGCAAGGAAAAGACGCCACCGATCTGCGCCTGCGTTACCTCGGGGATGTGACGGGCGAACAGCGCGTAGCCGTCGGCCAACTGCGTGCCGGGAATCGAGAGGCGCAGGGGAAGCTCGCCTTGCGCAAGGCGGCCTTCCCACGTGCCGCGCACGCGGCCAGAAACCACTTCGCCGTAGAGACGTCCGCCATTGCGCCGCACCGAGGTCAGCACCTGGTCGAGCTGCAGGCTCTCCTCACCCAGGCCGGGCGGTTGCAGGATGCAAGGCGCGCAGCGCAGCAGCAGCGTACTGTTCGATGACTGCCAGTCCAGATGGAGCCGGCCGACGCGGGTGGCGAACTCATGTCCATCCAGTAGCGGCCCGCCCCAAGGCGAAGTGGCGAGGCGAATCACGGAGGGCACGCCGGCCTGCAGTTCCAGCGGGCCGAACTTCAGGGGCACGGACCATTCGCCTGGCAGCGGCGCGAGGATGGCGCGCGCCGCATAGAACGCGCCCGTCGCGAGCGCGGCGACGACCAGGAGGGTGGCGGCGCAAACAATGGCCAGTTTTTTCATAGTGGACTCGCGATGGTGATAGCTTGCCACGGACCCTGCGATTGACCAAGCAGCGCCGCCCAATACCACGCGGAAGCATCGGTGAAACCGGCGCCCTGGGCGTCGACGATGCGTTCGCAGACTTTCAGGCGCTGGCCCGCGCGCATCGCTTCGAAGCAGCGCCACAAGCGGTGTTCACCGTCGAGTTGAAGCTGCTCGCCGGCGACGCGATAACCCAGGCCGCGATAGCAGTCGGCGGCCGGATGCAGCATGCGGGTGGGCCGGTGCACGGCGCGCAGCACCAGCACCTCGCGCCCGTCGGTCATGCGGGCCAGCGTGCCGGGGAACTGGCGGGCGAAACGCTGCTCGACTTCGCTGAGGGCGAGGGGGCGCAACGGCTGGCCCTGCCACTGCGATGGCAGCTCGAAGCCGGGTGCCGCGCGCGTCACGGCCGGGTGCGGCTGGGCCCAGGTCGCGACGGCGCCCCACACCATGCAGGCCGGCAGCAGCAAGGCGCAGAGCGACTTGAACAGCACGCGATTCAGGAAGCTGTTGTCAAACATCGCGCTCTCCCAAAGGTCCGTGCATCACCCGGGCAATGACGGCGCACACGATGGCCAGCACGAACAGGCCAACCGCGTCATGCGCCCAACCCGCCAAGTGACGGCCCGATGCCTCCAAGGCCACCAGCACGGCATTGCGCAGCACGTTGCCGGCCAGCACCAGCGCACTCACCGCCGGCAGCCGCGCCAGGAAGCCGGCATTGCGGCGGCCGGCATGCAGGGCCACCACGCAGGCGGTGAAGTAGCCCAGCCACAGCATCTGCACGCCGGAGCAGGGCGCATCGACGATGACCAGCCGGCCATCGACCAGCAAGCTGGCGCCGCTGCGCTCCACCTCGAAACCGGCAGCCAGCAGCCAGCGGCTGGCCTCGGCGGTGATCACGCGCAACGGGTAGCCGGCGTAGAACTGGAGCGAGGCCAGCAGTGGCAGCGAGAGCATCGACAAGCCGAGCACCGGGGCAGTGGCCACGGTAGAAGGCAGGAACGCGGCCAGGCCTGCACCCAGTGCCAGCAGGCCGAGCAACGATGACACGAGCGGCGGCACCTGTCCCAGGGCGGCAGTGGAGGCCACAGCCCCCACCAGCGCGAGCGCGAGCCACCCCAGACGCGGCGCGGCGCGCAACCGCCGCCGGCACACCCAGAGCAGCAGCGCCAGGGCGGCCAATGCCAGTGCACCCAGCGGCTCGTCGGAGCCATCCAGCATGCGCTGGCCCATCCACCAGGCGGTGGGCCAGAGCGCAGCGGCCAGCAGGGCCAGCCAGATGCCGCAGGGGGCGGTATCCAGCCGAATGCCCAAGCGCACGAAGGCCGGGACGCTCAGCAGGGACGAGTGGGCCATGGCGTTTCCCTTCAGGCGGTGAAGCGGCGGGCGTCGGTACGGCGGGCGCGGCGCGCCATCATGGCCAGCACCGAGAGCAGCACGGCGATCGCGCCCCAGGTCTCGGGCTCGGGCGTGCCCGGCACTTCGGCGCCAATGGCCAGGTTGCTCACGCCCTGCGGCATGGGTGACGGCTGGTTGACGCTGGGTGTGTCCTGCGGCGCCAGGTTGCGCACGATGTGGTCGACGGCCAGGAAGCTGGTGTATTGCGTCAGCAGGTTGTATTGCAGGCCCAGATCGGTGATGCGCTTGCGATGGCTGTCCCCGCCTTCCAGCGACTCCTGGTCCGACAAGGCGGCGACGCGATGGCGCGCCCAGAGATAGCGCAGGGCTGCCGTGTCCTGGCCGATGTGGGCGCCGACGGCGATGGCGTTGCGATACGGGCCGGTGGCGCTCTGGCCTTCGATGACGACCTGGCCGCGGGCCTCACCGCGCCATTTGCCGAACACCACGACCGGCCGCTCGCCCAGCACGTCGGGCAGCTGGACCGGCTCGACGTCGTACACGTCCAGCCCTTCGAAGCGGGCCTTGACGCTGGTGAGCACCGGCGACTCGATCATGCGGCGAAAGCGCGCCGCCTCGGCCGCTGCCTGCTCGGGCTTGGTGATGATGAAGGGCTCGCCCATGCCGGCGCGCGCCAGGCCTTCCATCAGGTGCCGGTTGACGGAGGAGCCGATGCCGAAGGAGAACACGTTGGCTTGCGACAGGTTCCTGCGCACCAGCTCGAAGGCTTCGCGCTCCACCGTCACATAACCGTCGGTCACCACCACCACGGTGCGCGAGACATCGGCGGCCTTGGGCTCGGCGTAGACGCGCTTGAGCGCGGGGATCAGCTCGGTGCTGCCGCCGCCGCCCATCTGGTTGATGGTGTGGATGGCCTGCTCGATGTTGGCGCGCGTGGCCGGCACCGAATGCGGCGCCAGGAAGCGGTTGCTGCCGGAGAACAGCAGCACGTTGAAGCTGTCGCTCGGCTTGAGGCTGCCGATCAGCTCGCGCAGCAGCGCCTTGGAGGTGTTCAGCGGAAAGCCGTGCATGGAGCCCGAGATGTCCACCACGAAGATGTATTCGCGCGGGCTGATGATGCTGGCCGGCACCTGCTTGGGGGGCTCGACCATCGCCAGGAAGAAGTTTTCGTCGTTGCCGCGAAACAGCATCACGCCGGATTCGATGCGGTCGCCGGCCAGGCGGTAGTCGAGGATGAAGTCGCGGTTGTTCTGCGCGTCGGTGCTGTGCTGCAAGGCCACGGCGGCGCGCTCATCGGTTTGCTGTGTCACCTCGATCGTGTGCGAGGCCGAGCGCACTTCCTTCAGGCCGATCGGGCTGGCGATGGCGACCTGGATGTCGAAGGCGGCGCCGCCGGGTTGCCCGGCCGGAAAGAAGGGCTTGCTCACCCACTGCGACTGGGCTTGGCTGGACTGCGGGCTGTTGTAGCGCGGGCCGACCACCGTGGGAAAGACGAACTGGTAGTTGCCGGCCTGCGGCACCAGCAGCTCGGTGTACTTGAGTTCCACCATCACGTCGTCGCCCGGCATGATGTTGGCCACGTTCATCTGGAACACGTTGGGCAGGTGCTGCTCGAGCAGCGCCGCCGTCTTGCCCTCTTTCTTGGCGCTGTCGTACTCGATGCGGGCTTGCTGCTTTTCGCGGATCTTGGCGGTGATGAGGCGGTCGCCCAGCCGCACGTTCATGCCATATACCGCTGCCTTGGTCGAACCCGGGAACACGTACTTGGCCTCGATCGCCCGCTGGCCTTCGTTCTTGTAGTGCTGGGTCACGGTGACGTCGGCGATCACGCCCGAGATGCGGACGTCGACCTTGGTGGACTTCAGCGGCAGCTGGTCCACCGTCGGGTCGTCGCTCTTGACGAAGAAGTACGGACTCTCGGTTTTCAGGCGCGGCTGATCGTTGCCCTGGGCGTGGGCGGCCCCCGCCCCCAGGGCGATGAAGCAGGTGGCGGCGATGCTGGCGCCGGCTATCCATAGCCAGCGCGCCAGGCCGCGGGCGGGTGAAAGGGTGGGCTGCATGTGGGGCTCTCCAGGGCGCAGTGCGACAGTGCACGGAGCCAAGGATCGCCAGCGACGGCGAAGCCGATTTGAAGTGCAGCGAGAGTTTCGTGAAGTCTGTGTGAAGCCTGGCCGCGCGTCAGGCGATGGCCAGCGGCAGCGACAGCACGGCCACGGCGCCGCCTTCTGGCGCATTGCCCAGCTCGATGCGGCCCTGATGCAGCGAGGCGATTTCGCGCACGAAGGACAGGCCCAGGCCCGTGCTCTTCTTGCTGGAGTGCGGCCGCGCCAGCGAGTAGAACTTCTCGAACACCTTGTCCTGGGCGTACTCGGGAATGCCGGGTCCCTGGTCCTGCACCCGGATGCGTGCGGCCCGCGGCGTGCGCTCCAGCGAAACGCTGACCTGCGCGCCATCTGCCGAGAAATCGATGGCGTTGTCCAGCAGGTTGCTGACGGCTTGCCGCAGCAGGAACGGATCGCCCTCCACCTCGGCATCGTCCGCCGCCTGCAGCACGATGCGAATCTGGCGCGCTGTCGCCGCGTCCTGGGCGCTGGTGACGAGCTCTTGCAGCAATGGCCGCAGGGCCACGTTCTCCACATGCTCGAGCGATCGGCGCGTCTCCAGCGCCGTCAGCTCCATCATGCGGTCGACCATCTCCTGGATGCGCTGGGTTTCACGGGTGATGTTGGCCAGGAAGCGCTGGCGCTGCTCTTGCGGCATGCCGGGCTCCTGCAGCAGTTCGGCGGCGCCGCGTATGGCCGACAGCGGGCTCTTGACCTCATGCGTGAGCGTCTGCACATAGTCGGCGACGTAGTTGCGGCCGGCCAGGGCATCGCGCATCTCGTCGTAGGCGGCGCCGATGACGCCCAGGGCGCGCCGGCCCAGGCGCGGCAGGCTGAAGCGGCGCTGGGCCCGCACATAGCGCACGTAATCGCCGATCAGGCCGAAGGGGCGCACCAGCCAGACCGAGACGATGAGGGCCAGCAGCAGCACGCCGGCCACCGACATCAGCCCGACGTAGAGCGTCTTGCGCCGCGCCGCCTCGACGAACTGGCCGAAGCTCTGCACCGGCTTGCCCACCGAGACCGCACCGATCACATCGTTGTTCGATCGCACCGGCGCGCTGACGTACATCACCGAGGTGGCCGGGTCGTTCTCCACGTCCGGTGTGGTGCGCGAGCCGGGCTCGCCGCGCAGGGCCATGCGGATGTCGCGCCATTGCGAGAAGTCGGCGCCGGTGACGTGGCCCAGCGAATCGAACAGCACGCGGCCGCTGCGGTCGGTGACGTACAGCCGCAATTCGACGCGCCGTTTGGTGACGCTGAAGATATGGGCCTCGAAGTTGCGGGCGTACACCGTCTTGAACAGCGGCCCCAGCCGGCTGGTGTCGATCGCGCCGTTGCGCGCGTCCTGCTCGACCAGGCTGGCCATCAGCTGCGCGGTCTCGACCAGCGATTCCTCGGCCGATTCGCGGTAGCGCGGATCCAGGTCCGCCACCACCCGGTACAACATGAACGCCAGCCCCGCCGCAAAGATCAGCAGAATGCCGATGAAGATGCGGTTGCGCTTGCTCAAATCACCGCCGGTAGCTCTTCGCTCAGCGCGTAGCCCGAGCCGCGCAAGGTGCGGATGGCTTCGAGCTGGGGCGCCACCGTCTTGAGCTTGGCGCGCAGCGTCTTGATATGCGCATCCACCGTGCGATCGAAGCTGTCGCTGTTGCCGTCCCAGACCTTGTCCAGCAGCTCGTCGCGGCTGAACACGCGGCCGGGTTTTTGCACCAGCAGCCGCAGGATGCCGTACTCGTAGCGCGAGAGTTCCAGCAGGCGCCCGTAATAGCGGATTTGGCGCCGCTCCTCGTCGAGGGCGAAGGGCCGGACCGGCGCGGCCGGCGGCGCCATGCTCGCCACGGGGGCGGGCCGAACGCTGCGGCGCAGGATGGTGCGCACCCGCGCCACCAGTTCTCGCGGCGAGAAGGGCTTGGGGATGTAGTCGTCGGCGCCCAGCTCCAGGCCGACGACGCGGTCGATCTCGTCGCTGCGCGCTGTGAGGAACAGCATGGGCACCTGGTCGCCGCCGGGCAGGGCCCGCAACTGCTTGAACAGCTCGAAGCCGTTGAGATCGGGCAGGCCCACATCGAGGATGGCCAGTGCTGGCGGCTGGGCCGCGAACTCGCGCAAGGCCTGCTCCGCCGTGGCGCACCACACGGGCGCGAAGCCGTCGGTAGCCAGCACATACTGGATGGTGTCGGCGATGCCGGATTCGTCCTCGACGATCAGGATGCGCGGCTTGCTGAACATGGCGCTATGGTAGCCGCCGGACGGGCCGCGCCACGCCTTTCTAGAACGACTGCTTGAGCCCCACGCTGACCAGGTTCTCGCGGTCGCTGCGGCCTACGGTGCCATCGATCTGCAGGCCCTTGGCGACTTCCATTCGTGCGCCGACCTGGAAGGTGGGCTTGGAATGGCGCTGGCCGAAGGCTTCCACATGGGCCGTGACCCGGCCGAATTCGCGTTCGTGCGCGATGCCCCAGGTGCCCAGGGTGGACTCGCCCGGCGCGTGCACGGCGCCGAGATTGAAATGGCTGGCGCCCCAGCCGCTGTTGCAGGTGGCGAGGCCGTTCACATAAGGGGTGTTGCCCCCGGCACCGCGCGTATGCGCTACGCCCAGCACTGCGCCGACGTTGCAACCCGATTCCTGCGAGGGCGTGATGCGCCACTTGGCTTGCACGGCGCCGCTGGTGGCATTGGCCGTGCGATCGCGCGAGATTGCCGCGCCCAGCTCCAGCCCGTCGATGGGCGCATAGGCGGGTGCGACCGTCCAGGTGTGGGCGCGGCCCGGCAGGCGCGCGTACCAGGCCTCGACATGGCCGGCGCCGGCTTCGTTGACGCTGGCGTCGTCCACGGTGAGCGGTCGGCCGGCATGGGCGGGCGCGGCCAGCATCAAGCCTAGGAGGGAAGCAAGAAGGATTTGGTGGGTGTTTGGCATGGCGCGAAGTCTAGCCCGACAATTGCGCCCATGCCGCGCCCCGTTGCCTCGCCGCCGTCCCTGCTGGGACTTGCCTTAGCGCTCTCACTTGGCGCCGCGGTGTCGTTGGGGATCACGCGTTTCGCCTACGGCCTGCTGTTGCCGCCGATGCGCGCCGACCTGCAGTGGTCCTATACGCTGGCCGGGGCGATGAACACCGCCAATGCGCTGGGCTACCTGCTCGGTGCGCTGTTGACACCGCGCTTGATGCATCGATACGGTCCCTCGCGGATGCTGGTGGCGGGTTCGGCCTTGGCGAGCCTGTTCATGGGGCTGAGCGGCTTCTTCACCGAGGCCGCGCCGCTGCTGGCGCAGCGCGTGCTTGCCGGCGTGGCCAGCGCCTTCCTGTTCATCGCCGGCGGATTGCTGGCCGCGCGCCTGGGTGCGTTGCGCCCGGCACGCAGCGGATTCCTGCTGGGCCTGTACTACGGCGGCACCGGCCTGGGCATCGTGCTGTCCGCGCTGCTGGTGCCGGCCTTGCTCGAAGCGGCGCGCGAGCGGCCGCATGGCTGGGCCTGGGCCTGGTGGGTGCTCTCGCTGGCCTGCTTTATCGCTACCGCCTTGCTGATGTGGCCGGCGCGCGTGCTGCCGCGCCTGTTGGGCGATGCGGCCGAGCCGCAGCAGGCGCAGGTGCAAAAGGCGCGGTTCAGCTGGCGTGCATTCGCGCCCGGCCTGGCCGGCTACACCATGTTCGGCGTGGGCTACATCGGCTACATGACCTTCGTGATCGCCTTGCTGCGCGAACAGGGCGTGGGGCCGGCGCGCGTGACCCTGTTCTATGCGCTGCTGGGCCTGGCAGTGCTGGCCTCGTCGCGCATCTGGGCCGGCTTGCTCGATCACTACCAGGGCGGCCAGGCACTGGCGATCCTCTGCGGGCTGCTCGGCGTGGCGACGGTGGTGCCGGCACTGACGGCGGCCTGGCCGCTGGTGCTGCTGTCGGGCCTGGTGTTCGGCGGGGTGTTCCTCTCGGTGGTGGCCTCGACCACTGCCTTGGTGCGCCACAACCTGCCGCCAGCGCAATGGGCAGCGGGCATCAGCGCCTTCACCATCGTGTTCGCGGCCGGTCAGATCGCCGGGCCCACGATCGTCGGCTGGATCGCCGACGGCCCCGGCGGGTTGGCGCGCGGCCTGGTGTTTTCGGCCGCCGCGCTGTGGCTGGGTTCGCTGCTGGCCTGGCGCCAGCGGCCGCTCTGATCCGTTCTACTTGCCGAGCAGGCCTTCGACCTTGAGCGCTTCCTGCACCGCCGGCCGGGCAGTCACTCGCTCGTGATGAGCCATGACGTTGACGAAGGCGGCGAGGTCCACGTTCGGCGGCTTGGCCCAGCGCGTCACCGCATACAGGTAGCCATCGGCGACGCTGAAATGATCACCCATCAGGTATGGCTTGCCCGCCAGTTCGCCGTCGAGCCAACGATAGCGCGAGGCCAGGCGGTCACGGTAGATCTTCTTGGCTTCCTCGGGCATGGCGGCATTGAACAGCGGCGAAAAGCTGCGGTGGATTTCGGTGCCTATGAAGGCGAGCCACTCCTGCAGGCGGTAGCGCGGCAAGGTGCCGTTGGCGGGCGCCAGGTTCTTGATGGGCACCAGGTCGGCGATGTACTGGACGATGGCCGGCCCTTCACGCAGGCGCGTACCGTCGTCGAGTTCGAGCGTGGGAACGTAGCCCAGCGGATTGATGGCGTAGTAGTCCGAGCCATCCGGCAGCTTGTGGGTCTTGGTGCTGGCGAGCACGGGCTCGAAAGCCAGGCCGGCCTCACGCAGGGCGATGTGCGGGGAGAGGGAACAGGCACCGGGCGAGTAGTAGAGCTTCATGGGAGAGATCCTTCGCTGGGGACGTTCAGCAGAACCACGATGCTAGCGGGGGAGGGAATTTCCTGCAGGCGCCCGTGCGTGGTTTCGCGACAATGCATCCATGACACGTCTCGCGAAATGGCTTCTGGCCCTCATCCTTTTGCCGCTGCTCCTGCTCGGCGCCGTCGCCATGGCCTTGCAGCATTGGGTGGGCAGCGAGGATTTTCGCGGCCGCGTCAACCAGCAGGCTTCGGAGACGCTGGGCGTGCCGGTCGTGGTCGGCGGGATCACGGTGGACGTCTGGCCTTTGCCGGCCGTGGGCCTGGACAAGGTCCAGGTGAAGAGCCAGCCGCCACTCACGCTGGAACGCATCGAGGCGCGGCCCTCCTGGGCGCCGTTGCTGCAGGGCCGCCTGGAGATCAAGACGCTGCTGGTGCGCGACGCGGTGGTGCCCGAGCGCGCCGTGGCTGCGATCGCCGCCGCGTTCCAGAAAACGCAGCGCGCCAAGGCCGGAACCACGCCGCCCAAGGAGTCGCGCGGGACCATGGCGCTGCTGCCGCGTCGCACCGTGCTGGAGCAAGTGACCTGGGTGCACGCCAAGGGTGGGAGCACGACCGTGGATGCGCAGGCGACGCTGGACGACGACGGGATGCCGGGGACTGCGCACATGGAAGTGCGCAAGGGCCGGCTGCAAGGGACGAAGGCCACGATGGAACGTCAGCCCGATCACTGGGCCGTGAGAATCGAGATCGGCGGTGGCACCGTCGTCGGCAAGCTCCGGTTGCAACCCGGCACCAAGGGTGCGTCGGTCCTGCAGGGGCAATTCGATACGGCCAATGTCGAGGTATCGGCGCTCACCGCGCCCAGCAAGACGCTGACCGGCCGGCTGGAGGCGCAAACCAACTTGCGCAGCGAGTTCCGCGAGCCCGGCGCGATTGCCGATGCGCTGCAAAGCCAGACCCGCTTCACGGTGCGCAATGCGGTCGTGCATGGCATCGACCTGGCGCAGGCGGTCAAGACGGTGGGCATGAACCGCAGCGGCGAGACGCGGCTGGACACGCTGGCCGGCAACGTGGTCACGCAAGGCCGCTCGGTCCAGCTCAATAACCTGGTGGCGACTTCCGGTTCGCTCTCCGCCAATGGCAATGTGGCGATGGCGCCCAGCCGCGACCTGAGCGGGCGCGTCACGGTCACCCTGACGTCCGCCGCTGCCGGCGGAAAGCTCGGCGTGCCGCTGGTGGTGGGTGGCACTCTCGATTCGCCGAGTGTCACGCTGAGCCAGGGTGCGCTGGTGGGCGCGGCCATCGGCACCGTGCTCGCGCCGGGCGTCGGCACCGGCGCGGGGGCGGGTGTGGGCGACAAGGTCGGCGAGAAATTGCGTGGCCTGTTCGGCAAGTAAGCGCCAGACGGCTCAGTCCTACATCACGCTGCGCCGCTAGCTGATCGATGGGCGCAGCCGTGCCCGTACCATGGTGGCGAGGTACCTCGTCATGCATCTTTCCACGGTAGAAACCGTCCTCGAATACGAGGTCACGGGCCCTACGCATTTCTGTTTCAACATCGAAGCAGCCCATTGGCCCACGCAGAAGATCGTGAGCGAGCGGCTGGCCGTGTCTTCGGGCGTGGCCCTGCATGCGTACACCGACGGTGTCAGCGGCAACCGCTTCTTCCGCTTCGATGCACCGCCCGGCCCGCTGCTGGTGAACTACAAGGCGGACGTCGAGGTGTACTCGGAACATGTCGACGAGCACCTGCCGGAAACGCCGGTGAGCCAGGTGCCGGATGAAATCTTCCACTACCTGATGCCCACGCGCTATTGCGAATCGGACGTGCTGTGCAGCGCGGCCCAGCAGCTGTTCGGCAAGGAGACGCCGGGGATAGGGCGGGTGCGCGACATCGTCAACTGGATCCACGACTCCATCGCCTACCGGCCGGGCAGCACCAACTCCACGACCACGGCGCAGGAGGTGTTCGTGCAGCGCGCGGGCGTCTGCCGCGACTTCGCGCACCTGGGCATCACGATGTGCCGGGCGCTGAACATTCCGGCGCGCATCGTCGTGGGCTATGTCTGGTTCGACGAGCCGCCGCAGGATTTCCACGCCACCTTCGAGGCCTGGATCGGCGGGCGCTGGGTGCTGTTCGATCCTTCGGGCATGGCGCCGGTCGATCGTCTGGTGCGAATCGGCACGGGCCGCGACGCCAAGGACGTGGCCTTCAGCACCTTCTTCGGTTCGGTCGAGATGACACGCAAGGACATCTCGGTGCTGGAGCACGAGCCGCGCAAGACGCCGAACAGCGGCAAGGCGGTGCTGGAGCTGGCCGCGGTCGGCGTGGCTTAGTTCTTGTAGCTGGGGTCCGCGCGATCCAGCTTGCGAATCAGCGCGGGCCAGGCAAAGGCGCCGCCCATGCCGCCGGTCTGTACCCTCATCGCCTCGGCCACGCCCTTGACGATCTGCGGATTCACCGTGATCAGTTCACCACCGGCTTGTGCATCGAGCTGGATGCGGCAGGTGTTCTCGAAGGTGTACATCTGCAGGAAGGCATCGGCGATGGTCTTGCCGGTGACCAGGAGGCCGTGGTTGCGTAGCACCAGGAAGTTGGCATTGCCCAGGTCGGCCTGCAGGCGCGGCTTCTCTTCGTCGCGGAAGGCCACGCCCTCGTAGTCGTGATAGGCCAGCGAGGCCAGCACGAAGGTGGCTTGCTGCGAGATCGGCAGGATGCCGCCTTTCTGCGCACTCACCGCGACACCGGCGCGGGTGTGGGTGTGCAGCACGCACTGGATGTCTTCGCGTGCTTCATGCACGGCGCTGTGGATCACGAAGCCGGCCGGGTTGACCGGGAAGGGCGAGTCGATGATCTTGTTGCACTGCTGGTCCACCTTCACCAGCGACGAGGCGGTGATCTCGTCGAACATCAACCCGTAGGGATTGATCAGGAAGTGGTGCTCGGGGCCGGGCAGGCGCGCGCTGATGTGGGTGAACACCAGGTCGCTCCAGCCGTACAGGGCCACCAGCCGGTAGCAGGCGGCCAGGTCCACGCGCAGCTGCCATTCCTCGGCGCTGACGACTTCCTTGAGAGAGGCGATGTTCATGCGGGTTCCTTGTTGTCGAGAGCCGACTTGTAGATGCTGTTGCGCGGCTGGGCCATCAGGCGGCGCAGCATGGGTTCGAATTGGGACAGCGGCAGCGTCTCGGCCTTCGCGTCGAACGCCGGGCTGTCGTAGAGTGCGCAGAACTCTTCGGTGCGGGCGAAATGCGGGTGACTGCGGAATTGCTCACGCATGTCGCGGTCCATGCCGATGTGATGGAAGAAGTAGTAGCCCTGGAAGATGCCATGCTGCTGCACCATCCAGTGATTGGCCTCGCTGACGAAGGGCTTGAGGATGGCGGCGGCGATGTCGGGATGGTTGAACGAGCCCAGCGTGTCGCCGATGTCATGCAGCAGCGCGCACACCACATACTCCTCGTCGCGGCCGTCGCGCAGGGCGCGGGTCGCAGTCTGCAGCGAATGGGTGTAGCGATCGACCGGGAAGCCGCCGTAGTCGCCTTCCAGGATCTTCAGATGCGCCATGACGCGATCCGGCAAGCCCTTGCTGAACTGCATGAACTCGCCCCCTATGACCTGCCAGTCGGCCTGGGTGCTGTCCTGCATGCGGGTGAAGTTGGCGCGTGCGTTCATGGCTGCATTCTTGGACCGGGCTTGACGGACAACTGTCAAAAATTTGACAATGTGGCTGTGCTTCTGTCCCGCACGCGTCTATGAAATCCACGCTCGAGCTGCTGCCCCGCCTGTCCGCCAACCCCTGGTTCGGCGCGCTGCCGCTGCGCGAGCGCCGCGCGATGCTGAGTGCAGCCGAGCTGCTGCGGCTGCGCCCGGGCGAGATGCTGTTCCGCCAGGGCGACCGCGTGCCGCCGGGCAAGGGCGCTTTCTATGGCCTGGTGTCGGGCAGCTTCAAGATTTCCAGTTTGCGCGAGGACGGCAAGGAAGCCATTCTGGTGGTGCTGGAAGCCGGCAACTGGTTCGGCGAGATCTCGCTGATCGACCAGCAGCCGCGCACTCATGACGCCACGGCGGTGGGGGAGGCCGAGGTGCTGGCGCTGCCGCGAGCGGCCTTCGACGAGCTGATGAAGCGCCACAGTTTCTCGCAAGCGATCTGCCGCATGCTGGCCGCGCGCACGCGCTCGCTCTACGGCATGGTGGAAGACGCGACGCTGCGCTCGACGCGGGCGCGGGTGGCGCGGCGGTTGTTGCTGCTGGCCCATGGCGACGCCACGCAGGCTGAGGACACGCGGCCGGTGGTGCCGGTGTCGCAGGAGGCGCTGGCCATGATGCTGGGCATCACTCGCCAGACGCTAAGCAAGGAACTCAAGGTGCTGGTCGAGCTTCGCGCCGTGGTGCTGGGGTATGGCCGGATCGAGATCGCCTCGGCCTCAGCTTTGGAGCGGCTGGGCAGCACCGGTTAGCCGGCCCGCCGCCCAGAGCACCTGGTCGATCACGCCCTGGACATTGCTGCGTGCCTGTTCGCTGACCAGTTGCCCCTCGGCATCGAAGGCGTCGGCCGCGCGGCCCAGGGCGTAGTTCTTGGGCGCAACCCAGCATTGCAGGTTGAGCAACAAGGGCACGAGATGGCTTTGCGAGCGCAGACCACCCAGCCCGCCCGGTGAAGCGCTGAGCACACCCACCACCTTGCCCCGGGTCGAACGCATATCGTCCTTCCAGAGGGGATCGGACTTCACCGGGCTGGAGATCCAGTCCAGGGTGTTCTTCAGCAGGGCGGGGTAACTGGCGTTGTACTCGGGCGTGCAGATGATCCAGGCCGGATGTTCGTAGCCGATCTGCTTGAGCTTCATGACGTCGGCCGGTGTGCCGCGGGCCTCCAAGTCGGCGTTGTACATGGGCACGTCGAAGTCGGCCAGTTCGATGTGGGTGACTTCGGCGCCGGCCGATCGCGCCATGACCGCGACGACCTTGGCCAGCTTGCGGTTCCAGGAGTTCTGGCGGGTGCTGCCCGCAAAGACGAGTAGTTTCATGAGGCGATTGCAACACAACCGCACGCAAGATTTCTGCGTCCGGCGGCGCCAGAGACCCTGCGGGCAGGACAGACCTGCCGCCGGTAAAATCGAGGGTTGGCCTGCGGTTCTATTGCCGTCCGCCCTTCCAAATGCTCTACCCCCAAGAATTCGACGTCATCGTAGTCGGCGGCGGCCATGCCGGGACCGAGGCCGCCCTGGCTTCAGCACGCATGGGCTGCAAGACGCTGCTGTTGACCCACAACATCGAGACGCTGGGGCAGATGAGCTGCAACCCCTCGATCGGCGGCATCGGCAAGGGCCACCTGGTCAAGGAAGTCGATGCGCTGGGCGGTGCCATGGCGATTGCGACCGACGAGGGCGGCATCCAGTTTCGCATCCTCAACAGTTCCAAGGGGCCGGCGGTGCGCGCCACCCGCGCCCAGGCCGACCGCGTCCTGTACAAGGCGGCGATCCGCCACCGGCTGGAAAACCAGCCCAACCTCACCTTGTTTCAGCAAGCGGTGGACGACCTGATGGTCGAGGGCGACCGCGTGGTTGGCGCCGTGACGCAAGTAGGCATTCGCTTCCGCTCCCGGACCGTGGTGCTGACGGCTGGCACCTTCCTCGACGGGCGGATTCACGTCGGCCTCAACAATTACCAAGGCGGACGGGCAGGCGACCCGCCGGCGATTTCGCTCTCGGCCCGGCTGAAGGAGCTCAAGCTGCCGCAGGGCCGGTTGAAGACCGGCACCCCGCCGCGCATCGACGGCCGCACCATCGATTTTTCCAAGTGCGAGGAGCAGCCGGGCGACCTGGACCCGGTGCCGGTGTTCAGCTTCATGGGCAATGCGGCGATGCATCCGCGGCAAGTGCCGTGCTGGATCACCCACACCAACCAGCGCACCCACGACATCATCCGTTCCGGCTTCGACCGCAGCCCGATGTTCATGGGCAAGATCGAGGGCGTGGGGCCGCGCTACTGCCCGAGCGTGGAAGACAAGATCAATCGCTTCGCCGACAAGGAAAGCCATCAGATCTTCCTGGAGCCGGAAGGCTTGACCACCAACGAGTACTACCCCAACGGCATTTCCACCAGCCTGCCGTTCGACATCCAGTACGACCTGGTGCGGTCCATGGTGGGGCTGGAGAACGCCCACATCCTGCGGCCCGGCTATGCCATCGAGTACGACTACTTCGATCCGCGCTCGCTCAAGAGCAGTTTCGAAACCCGTTCGATCGGCGGCCTGTTCTTCGCTGGCCAGATCAATGGGACGACGGGCTACGAAGAGGCGGCGGCCCAGGGCCTGTTCGCTGGCATCAACGCGGCGCTGCAATGCCAGGGCCGCGAGTCCTGGCTGCCCCGGCGCGATGAAGCCTATCTGGGCGTGCTCGTCGACGACCTGATCACCAAGGGCGTGACCGAGCCCTACCGTATGTTCACCAGCCGTGCCGAGTTCCGGCTGCAGCTGCGCGAGGACAACGCCGACATGCGGCTGACCGAGGCTGGGCGGCAGATGGGCTTGGTGGACGACGCCCGCTGGGATATGTTCAACCGCAAGCGCGATGCTGTTTCACGTGAAACACAGCGGTTGGCCTCCATCTGGGTCAATCCCCGTAATCTGGCGGCGGCGGAATCGGAGCGAGTGCTCGGCAGGTCCATCGACCATGAGTACAACCTGGCCGATCTGCTGCGGCGCCCCGATGTCAGCTATTCGGCCCTCATGTCCTTGGACGGCGGGGCGTATACGAATCCGGACGTTTCACGTGAAACACTCGGTGAGCTGCTGGAGCCCGTGGTCGAGCAAATCGAGATCGCCGCCAAGTACTCCGGCTACATCACGAGGCAAAAGGACGAGGTGGAGCGGGCCGCTCATTATGAGGACCTCAAGCTGCCCGCCGACTTCGACTACATGCAGATTCCGGCCCTGTCGATCGAGATCCGGCAGAAGCTCAACAAGCACAAGCCGGAAACCCTGGGGCTGGCATCGCGCATCTCGGGCGTGACGCCGGCGGCCATCTCCTTGCTGCTGGTGCATCTGAAGAAGAGCCGGTCGCAAGGGTTCGCCGCGGACCCCGCCGGCAAAGTTTCCGCCTGATGAGGGCGGAACTGGAGGCCGGGCTTCGCTCCGGCCTGAACGATCTGGGCCTGGCACTGACCGATGGGCAGACGGCCCAGTTGCTGGACTACCTGGAGCTGATCCGCAAGTGGAACAAGGTCTATAACCTGACGGCCGTGCGCGAGCCGGCGGAAATGCTGACCCATCACCTGCTCGACAGCCTGGCGGTGATTGCCCCGTTGCGCCGGCAGACCCAAAGCCGGCCCATCAGGCTGCTGGATGTCGGGTCGGGTGCCGGGCTGCCGGGGGTGGTCATCGCCATCTGCTGCCCGGAGGTCCGGGTGGACTGCGTGGATACGGTCGCCAAGAAGGCCGCCTTTGTCCAGCAGGCAGCAGCGACGCTGGCGCTGCCGAACCTGCGCGGCGTGCACGACCGGGTCGAGAACCTGAGCGCGCCTTATGACGTGGTGTCCTCCCGGGCCTTTGCCTCGCTGGCGGATTTCGTCGTCTGGTCGTCGGCAGCCTTGGCAGAGCAGGGCGTCTGGCTGGCGATGAAGGGCAAGCATCCCGCGGATGAGATCGCAGCCTTGCCGCCCAACGTGGAATTGTTTCACGTGGAACAGCTTGAGGTGCCTGGATTGGATGCCGAGCGCTGCATTGTCTGGATGAAACGCGCTGCTGGGTAACGTAAACTCGGCCTTCAGATTCCCGGGGGATATTCCATGTTTGGCGTAGCAGACTACGGCGCTTTCGTCGCCGCGATCATCATTTTCCTGTTGATCCCCGGCCCCGGGAACCTGGCGCTGATCACCTCGACCAGCAAGGGCGGCATCGCCGGCGGCTTGGCCGCGACCATGGGTGTGATCGCCGGCGACCAGGTTCTGATGTGGGCGGCGGTCGCCGGAGTGGCTGCGCTGCTGACGGCCTATCCGGCAGCCTTCCACGCGGTGCAGTGGCTGGGCGCCGCCTATCTGGCATGGCTGGGCTTGCGGATGCTGCTGGCCAAGCCCGGCGCCAAGCCGGTGCTCAACATCGAGCCGCGTCACTACTTCAAGCAAGCCGGCCTGATCACGCTGCTCAACCCCAAGGCCATCGTTTTTTACATGGCGTTCTTCCCGCTGTTCGTGGACCCGGCCCAGCACCAGGGCCTGCTCACCTTCGGCGTGATGGCCGCGACGATCGCCGCATTGACTTTCAGCTACGGGCTCATCGTGGTCCTGCTGACCCATCGCCTCGCCGAGCGCATGCGCGCCAATCCCTTGATCGGCCGGATCCTGGAAAAGCTGGCAGGCGTGTTCCTGCTGGGCTTCGGAATCAAACTGGCGATCTCGAAGTGAACGCCAAAATATTCTGCGTTGCCAACCAGAAGGGCGGAGTTGGCAAGACGACGACGACGGTCAATCTCGCGGCTGGGCTTGCCAAGGTCGGCCAGCGGGTGCTGATGGTCGATCTGGATCCGCAGGGCAACGCCACCATGGGCTCGGGCGTGGACAAGCGCAAGCTGTCGCTGACCGTGTACGACGTGCTGCTGGAATCGGCCTCGGTCGCCGAAGCACGCGCCCGCAGCGAGAAGTGCGGCTACGACGTGCTGGGCGCCAACCGCGAGCTGGCCGGGGCCGAAGTGGAGCTGGTGCACGTCGAGCGGCGTGACCAGCGGCTCAAGCAGGCGCTGGGCGCGGCGGCCCAGGATTACGACTTCATCCTGATCGACTGCCCGCCGTCGCTGTCCATGCTCACGCTCAATGGCCTGTGCTCGGCGCACGGCGTGATCGTGCCGATGCAGTGCGAGTACTTTGCGCTCGAGGGGCTGACGGACCTGGTCAACACCATCAAGCAGGTCCACGCCAACATGAACAAGGACCTGCAGATCATTGGCCTGCTGCGCGTGATGTTCGATCCGCGCATCACCCTGCAGCAGCAGGTGAGCGACCAGCTCAAATCGCATTTTGCCGAGAAGGTGTTCGACACCGTGATCCCGCGCAACGTGCGCCTGGCCGAGGCGCCGAGCTACGGACTACCGGGCGTGGTGTTCGACCCGGGGGCGCGCGGCAGCCAGGCGTACGTGGAATTCGCCCACGAAATGGTGGAACGAATCAAGAAAATGTAAGTCGCATAGTCTCTGGCCCGCGCCAGTGCTGGCGATATAGCTATTAAATTTGTAGCAATGAAACCATCCAACGTCTTGATCCTGCCCGGCTGGGAAAACAGCGGGCCGCAGCACTGGCAAAGTTTGTGGGAAAAGCGCCATGGCTATGTGCGCGTGGAGCAGCACGATTGGAGCAAGCCCTTGCGCGGCGACTGGCTGGCGCGGCTCGAGGAGATGGTGCTTTCGCGCGACGAGCCCGCGGTGCTGGTGGCCCACAGCCTCGGCTGCATCCTGGCTGCGGCCTGGTCGGCACGCTCGATGAACACGCACCGGGTGAAGGCCGCGCTGCTAGTCGCGCCCGGCGATGTCGAGCAGCCGGACATCCGCGAACAACTTCCCAGCTGGTCGCCGATCGACCTCAGCGCCCTGGCTTTTCCGACCGTGCTGCTGGCCAGCCGCAACGACACTTTTTGCGAATTCGAACGCGCGCGCCTTTTTGCTTATGCCTGGGGCGCGCAATTCATGGACTACGGCGATTGCGGCCACATCAATGCCGACTCGGGGCTGGCCAGCTGGCCCGAAGGTCACGTGCTGCTGCAAGACCTGATGAAAGATTAAGGATTCTCGACCCCATGGTCACGAAAAAACCCAAGGGCCTGGGCCGGGGGCTCGAAGCCCTGCTCGGCCCCACCGCCTCCGAAACGCCCGCCGATACCTCCTCGACCGCCCCGGGACTGCCGGCATCGCTGCTGCTCGGCGACATGGTGCCCGGCGTCTACCAGCCGCGCACGCGCATGGACGAGGGCGCCCTCTACGAACTGGCCGAAAGCATCAAGGCCCAGGGCATCATGCAGCCGATCCTGGTGCGCAGGCTCGGGGGCGGCGCCAACGCGGGCAAGTACGAAATCATCGCCGGCGAGCGCCGCTTCCGTGCCGCCAGACTGGCGGGGCTGGACAGCGTGCCGGTGCTGGTGCGCGACGTGCCGGACGAAGCGGCGGCAGCGATGTCGCTCATCGAGAACATCCAGCGCGAGGACCTGAACCCGCTGGAAGAAGCGCATGGCCTGCAGCGCCTGGTGAAGGAATTCGGGCTCACGCACGAAGAGGCCGCGCAGGCGGTGGGCCGCTCGCGCAGCGCGGCCAGCAACCTGCTGCGCCTGCTGAATCTGGCCGAGCCGGTGCAGACCATGCTCATGGCCGGTGACCTGGACATGGGCCATGCCCGCGCCTTGCTGGCGCTGGAGCGGGCCTCGCAGATCACGGCCGCCAATCAGATCGCCGCGAAGAAGCTATCGGTGCGCGAGGCCGAGAGCCTGGTGAAGAAGCTCGGCGCGGAGTTCAACCTGGTCTCGACCAAGCCCAAGCCCGAGAAGTCACGCGACCTGCGCCGGGTGGAAGAGGAGCTGTCGGACCTGCTCACGGCAGAAGTCGAGGTGCGCGTAAAAAAGCGCGTCAAGCGCAACGGCCGCAGCGAGGAGATGGGCGAGGTGGCGATCCAGTTCGGATCGCTGGAAGAACTCAACGGGCTGATCGACAAGCTGCGGGGCGAGCTGTCATTGCGGACTTGATCCGCAATCCATGCGGCGTGGGAGATAACGTAGCGTGGATCCCGGGTCAGGCCCGGGATGACAGTTTCAAAGCGAAAAGATCTTCCCCGGGTTCATGATGTTCTTCGGGTCGAGCGCCCGCTTGATCGTGCGCATCATGTCCACCGCGCCGGCGCCGGTCTCGGTAACCAGGAACTCCATCTTGTGCAGGCCTACGCCGTGCTCGCCGGTGCAGGTGCCTTCCAGGCTGAGCGCGCGCGCCACCAGCTGGTGATTGAGCTGCTCGGCGATCTGGCGTTCTTCCGGCTTGTCCGGATCGATCAGATAGCCGAAATGGAAATTGCCGTCGCCGACGTGGCCCACCAGGAAGTAGGGCAGGCCGCTGGCGTCGGCTTCCTTCACCGAGTCCAGCAGGCAGTCGGCCAGGCGCGAGATCGGCACGCAGGTGTCGGTGGAAATGGCGCGGCAGCCCGGCTTGGACTGGATCGCGGCAAAGTAGGCGTTGTGCCGCGCCGTCCACAGGCGCGTGCGCTCCTCGGGTGTGGTCGCCCATTCGAAGGCGTTGCCGCCATGATCGGTGGCGATTTCCTGCACCAGCTCGGCCTGCTCCTTCACACCGCTGGGCGAGCCGTGGAATTCCATCAGCAGCATCGGCTCTTCGCGCAGGCCCAGCTTGCTGTGCGCGTTGACCATGCGCACCGTGTTGTGGTCGATCAACTCGACCCGCGCGATCGGCACGCCCAGCTGGATGATCTGGATGGTGGTGCGCACCGCGGCCTCGATGCTGGGGAAGGAGCAGATCGCGGCCGAGATCGCCTCGGGCAGCGGATACAGGCGCACCGTCACTTCGGTGATCACGCCCAGCGTGCCTTCGCTGCCGACCAAGAGGCGCGTGAGGTCGTAGCCCGCCGCGGACTTCTTGGCCCGGCTGCCCGTGCGAATCACTTCGCCGCTGGCCGTCACCACTTCCAGGCTGAGCACGTTCTCGCGCATGGTGCCGTAGCGCACGGCGTTGGTCCCGCTGGCGCGCGTCGCGCTCATGCCGCCGATGGTTGCGTCCGCACCGGGGTCGATCGGGAAGAACAGGCCGGTGCTCTTGACCTCTTCGTTGAGCTGCTTGCGCGTGACGCCCGGCTGCACCGTGACCGTCAGGTCCTCGGCGTTGATGGACAGCACCTTGTTCATGCGGCTGACGTCCACGCTGATGCCGCCTTGCACGGCCAGCAGATGGCCTTCCAGTGAAGAGCCGACGCCGAACGGGATCACCGGAACGCTGTACTGGCTGGCCAGCTGGACCGCATCGGCCACATCCTGGGTGCTTTCGGCGAAGACCACGGCGGCCGGTGGCGGCGCCTGGAACGAGGACTCGTCGCGGCCGTGTGTTTCGCGCACGGCCATGGCCGTCGAACAGTTGGTGCCGAAGCGCGCCTTCAGCGCGTCGATCAGCGCGGCGGGGACCTCGCGCTGGTGGATCTCGGGAACCAGATGGGACAGGGCGGCAGGGGCGTTCATTGCTTGTCTCCAGGGCAGCGCCCCAAGTCTAAGCTAACGCGGGAACGCGCCTTCGTATTCGGCGCGCACCAACACGCCGTCCTTGTTCTGGTCCATCTCTTCGAAGCTGCGCGGCAGGATGGCCAGGCGCTGCGCCTCGGCGCGAGTCAACTCGCCATTGCTGTCGCTGTCGGCCATGGCGAAGGCCTCGCGAATCTGCGCCGCGGTCCAGCGTGCGGCCGGCAGCGGCTGGGCGGCGGGCGCCGCCGGGGCTGCCGGGGCTGCCGGCGCGGGCGCCGGTGCGGCGGGCGGGAGTGTCTGTGCGGTCGCAGACTGGATCGCGAGCCACGTGGCGGCGAGGATCGCCAGCGTGCAGCCCAGGCGCAACGGATGTGATGAGGCGGAAGGGATATTCATGGGCATTCCTTTCCGCGATCTTGCGGTGCCGGCTTGCCGCGCACAGGCGGCAAAAGCGGCAAACCTTGTAGGACCAGGACGCGCTACTTGAGCGCTTCGTCGAACTCGGCGCTGGAGATCGAGCCGTCCTTGTTGGTATCGATCTGGTCGAAGCGGCTCGAGAGTCCGCTCAAGACGGAGGCTTCCTGGCGGCTGAGCCGCCCGTCGCCGTCGGTGTCGACGCGCTTGTAGGCCTGGGTCAGCTGTTCCCGTGTCCAGCGGTTCGGCGGGATGGCGCCGCTGTTGGGCGCTGAGGTTGATTGGGTGGTTGGGGTTGAAGGGGTGGCGATCTGTGCGCGGGCCTGGAGGTGGCCGCTCAGCGCCAATGTGGCGAACAGTGCCACGCTGCAAGTTTCGAAGTTGGGGAGTATTCGTCGCTTCACATGCATCGGAGGTTGCTCCTGAAGTTGAGGAAAGTGCATTGAAGCCCATGAGCACCGGCTCGCCCAGCACTTTTGCCTTACGTTGCCCGCGATACATCCTGTGCCTGCGCGTAACGCACAATCTGTGGCAGGGCAAACAAAAGGGACCGACCATGGGCAAGCGCCTCACACAAATCGCCACGCGCACGGGCGACAACGGGACCACCGGTCTCGGCGACAACACGCGCGTTTCCAAGGACAGCCTGCGCGTGCACGCGATGGGCGATGTGGACGAACTCAATTCACATATCGGCCTGTTGCTGTGCGAGCCGACGCCCGAGGGCGTCGCTGACCTGCTGGTGGAGATTCAGCACCAGCTATTCAACCTGGGCGGCGAGCTGTCCATCCCGGGCTTCGAATTGCTCAAGGGCGAGGCCGTGCTGGCGCTGGACGAAGCGCTGGCGCACTACAACGGCCAGCTGCCCAAGCTGGAGGAGTTCATCCTGCCGGCGGGCACGCGCGCGGCTTCGCAGGCCCATGTGTGCCGCACCGTAGCGCGCCGGGCCGAGCGGGCCGTCGTGGCACTGGGCGCGACCGAGGCCCTGCGTGAAACACCCAGGCAATATCTCAACCGGCTGAGCGACCTGATGTTCGTGCTGGCGCGCGTGCTCAACCGCATGAACGGCGGCGACGACGTGTACTGGAAGAGCGAGCGGCTTGCGCGAGCTTCCGAATGAGCGAGCGGCTGGCGCGCTCGGCGGGCGAGTAGGGCCTACTTCGGCTGCAGCACGGCCATCGTGATGCGCGACACGCAGGTGAGCTCACCTGCGTCGTTGCTCATGTCGATCTGCCAGACCTGGGTGGTGCGGCCGATATGCACCGGGCGGGTGATACCGGTGACCCAACCATGGGTGGCGCCGCGCAGGTGGTTGGCATTGATGTCCAGGCCCACGGCGCGGCTTCCCTCGGCGCAGGAATAGGCGGCGCCGCAGGACCCCAGCGTCTCGGCCAGCACCACCGAGACCCCGCCGTGCAGCAGGCCGTAGGGTTGCTTGGTGCGCGTGTCCACCGGTACCCGGGCGCGGATGAAGTCGTCGCCGACCTCCAGAAATTCGATGCCCAGATGGGCCACCGCGGTGTCCTTGTGGATGGCGGTGAGGTCCTCGACGGAGATCGGTTTTTTCCAGATACGCATGCGCGGATTCTAGGCAGCTTTCTGCGGCGTCGCTTGGCGCGCGGCGGTTCCGCCGCCGCGGTTGAGCAATGCATAGAGCAGGATGGCGCCGAACGTGGCGGTGCCGATGCCGCCCAGGGCGAAGCCGCCGAACTTGAGCGTGAAGTCGCCGGTGCCCAGCACCAGCGTGATGGCCGCGACGATCAGGTTGCGGTTCTGCGAGAAATCCACCCGGTTGTCGACCCAGATCTTGGCGCCGGCCACCGCGATCAGGCCGAACACCACGATCGACACGCCGCCCATCACCGGCAGGGGGATGGCCTGGATCACCGCGCCGAACTTGGGCGAGAAACCCAGCACGATGGCGATGGCGGCGGCCACCACGAACACCGCGGTCGAATAGATCTTGGTGGCGGCCATCACGCCGATGTTCTCGGCGTAGGTCGTGACGCCGGTGCCGCCGGCGCCGCCGCTGATCACCGTGGCCACGCCGTCGCCGATGAAGGCGCGGCCGATGTACTGGTCGAGGTTCCTGCCGGTCATGGCCGTGACGGCCTTGATGTGGCCCAGGTTCTCCGCCACCAGGATGATGGCCACGGGCGCGATCAGCAGCATGGCGCCGGCATCGAACACGGGCGCTGCGAAGGCCGGCGCGCCGAACCAGGCGGCGTTGGCGATGCCCGCGAGGTCCAGCGGCTTGCCCAGCCCCAGGCCGTTGGCCAGGATGGCGTAGACGATGCTGGCGATGATGAGCCCCACCAGGATCAGGAGGCGCTGGATCATGCCGCGGGTGAACACCGCGACCAGGCCGACGCAGGTGAAGGTCACGGCCTGCATCCATGAATCGAAATTGCTGGCCGCCATGTTCTTGATCGGGATGCCTGCCAGGTTCAGGCCGATCACGGCCACCACGGCCCCGGTGACCACCGGCGGCATCAGGCGCTCGACCCAGCCGGTGCCCACGGCCTGCACGATGGCGCCGATGACGGTGTAGAGAATGCCGCAGGCGATGATGCCGCCCAGCGCCAGGCCGATGTTGCCGTTGGGCCCCTTGCCCGCATAGGCCGTGGCCGCGATCACCACGCCGATGAAGGCGAAGCTGGAGCCCAGGTAGCTGGGGACCTTGCCGCCGGTGATGATGAAGAACACCAGCGTGCCGATACCGCTCATGAGGATGGCGATGTTGGGGTCGAACCCCATGAGGATGGGCGCCAGCACCGTGGCGCCGAACATCGCGATCACGTGCTGCACGCCCATCGCCGCGGTTTGCGGCCAGGGCAGGCGTTCATCGGGTGCTATGACGCCGCCTTGGCGAAGCACTTCAGACGGCTTCTCGGTCCAGTCGAACATTCCCATCTCTCGCTCCTTCTTGTGAAAGTGGAGCGATGCTATGAGCAATATCCGCGCCGCACAAGAGCTCGGTCCGCGGCGCTCTATGCCGCGAAGATTGCGACCTTGCCGAGCACCTCGGCGTCCTTGAGGATCTTGCGGTGGCCCAGGCCTTCGGTCGCCACCAGCTGCGCGCCGCGGATGGCGTGCGCATAGGCCATGCCGTCGGCGAAGCGGTTGATGCTGTCGCCGCGGTCGTGCACCACCAGCGTGGGCACGCGGATGCGCGGCCCCACCGCTTCGGGCTCCAGCTGCGGCATCAGCACGGCTTCGCGCGTCTCGATGCGTTTTTGCATCGCGGCCCGCGTGGTCTCGGACAGGCCGAACACATGGGCGAACAGGCGCGTGTACTCGCGCGGCGAGGCCGGCGGCGCGAGCAGCACGATGCGCTCGGCCGGCAAGCCGCGGCTGGCCGCATAGGCAGTGGCGTTGGCCGCCAGCGAGTGGGCGACCACCACGCGCAGGCTGTGCCCCTGCTGCTGCAGGCGCGCGACCACATACTCGATGGCGCGCGCGAACTGCGGCAGGTTGCTGACCGAGCCGGCGCTGCGGCCGTGCGCCGGCAACTCGATGAGCACGGGCCGCAGGCCCTGCTGAGCCAGCGCCTCGGCCAGCGGCAGCATTTGCCCGGCATGGCCGCCCCAGCCGTGCACCAGCAAGGCCACGGGAGCATGGGGAGCGACGGCCGGCGAGTAGACGGCAATGCTGCCGTTTTCGAAACGCCAGTCTTCTATGCGCCACTTCGCGTCCCAACGGGCGCGGCGGTTGAGCCAGCGGGGCGGCATCGGCGTGCCGAACAAACGATAGGCGGCGCGAACCGCCAGCGCAGGCCAGAGCCGCTGGAAGGTTCCCAAGGCGACGCGGAACAGCCGGATGCCGGGGCTGGCCTGGTAGAAGGCCGAGGTGGCCTCGAGTGCGGTGCGGGTCATGGCGCTTCCTTCAGAAAAAGATCATGTCGTCGTTGCTGCGCGGCAGGTTCCGCAGCGATTGCAGTGCGGCGCGAACGACGCGCCAGCCGCCGTAGCAGGCGGCGAGGATCAGGATGGTCAACATCTCGGGTTCCTTTCTTCGCACGGTTGTGCGAAACATGGGCGAACTTGCGGGAGGGAAAGCATGTCTCGGTTCTCTATTTCTTGTAGGTGTCGCGCAGCCGGCGCCAGCTGGCCTGGGCCCGTTCTGCCGCGCGGTTGTCGCGCAGGAAGCGCGCGTCGTGGATCAGTCCCAGCATCAGCGCGCTGATCTCGCTGACCAGTTGCTCGGGATCGGTGTCGCTCTTGAAATGGCCCACTTCTATCGCCTGCAGTGCCGTGCGGCGCAGCGCGCTGCGCCAGCGCGTCACTTCACCGTGCAGCAGGTCGCGCAGCGGCCCTTCGCGGTCGTCCAGTTCGAAGGCGCCGGCCGAGAAGATGCAGCCGTTGCGCGCCTCGACGTCGCGGGTGCGCACGATCCAGCGCTGGACGATCTCGTCCAGCCGCGGCAGGCCCTTGGGCAGCTGCATGGCGGGCACGAACACGTCGGCCAGGAAGCGGCGCCCGAATTCCTCGATCACCGCCTTCTGCAAGGCTTCGCGCGAACCGATGCGCGAGAACACGCCGCTCTTGGACAGGCCGATGCGGTCGGCCACCGCCTGCAAGGTGATTGCCTCCAGGCCTTCGGCGGACGCCAGATCGAGCCCGGCGCCGACGATCGCGGCGCGGGTCAGTTCACTCTTCTGGGTCTTGGCATCCATGGAGAGAATATTAGCACGCTCGTGCGAAAGTGCAAGTGACGATAAAAGTATCTATCCGGACGGGGGGTGCGCGCAGGCCCCGCCGCTGCTAATCTTGCGTGATGACCGCACCCCATGTTCCCCAAATTCGCCTCTACCAAGACTGGTTGCGCGACAGTCGCGGCCTTTCCTTCGACAGCTACGACGCGCTGTGGCGCTGGTCGACAACCGACCTGGCGGGCTTCTGGCAGAGCATCTGGGAGTATTTCGACCTGCAGTCGCCGACGCCTCACCAGGCCGTATTGGCCGAACCCAAGATGCCCGGCGCGCGCTGGTTCGAAGGCGCGCAGTTCAACTACGCGCACCAGGTCTTTCGCCATGTCGACAAGGCGCACGCCGCCGGCTTCCCCGCGGTCATCAGCCGCAACGAAAAGGGCGAGCACCGCGAGCTGAGCTGGCCGCAGCTGCGGCGGCAGGTCGCCGCACTGGCCTTGCATCTGCAGCAGCAAGGCGTGCAGCCCGGCGACCGGGTGGCGGCGTACCTGCCCAACATCCCGGAAGCAATCGTGGCCTTCCTGGCGGTGGCGAGCATCGGCGGCGTCTGGAGCATCTGCGCGCCGGACATGGGAACCAACGCGGTGCTGGACCGCTTCAAGCAGATCGAGCCGAAGGTACTGATCGCCTGCGACGGCGTGAGCTACGGCGGCCGCGACTTCGACCGCACCGGCGTCGTGGCCGAGCTGCGCGCCGCCTTGCCGACCGTCACGCATCTGGTTCTGCACCGCAATCTGGGCGTGGACGAGGCGGCGCTGCAGCCCCTGACGCCCTGGGCCGACATGGCGACGATCACGGCCCGCGACGACGGCGCCGTGCAAGCGTTCGAGCCGCCTTGGCTGCCCTTCGATCACCCGCTGTGGATCGTCTACTCCAGCGGCACCACCGGCCTGCCCAAACCCATCGTGCACGGCCACGGCGGCACCGTGATCGTGGGCCTGGCGCTCAAGGTGCTGCACAACGACATAGGCTGCAGCTACCAGCCCAACAGTTGGGGCGAGCGCTTTCACTGGTACAGCTCCACCGGCTGGGTGATGTGGAACGCCCAGGTCAGCGGCCTGCTCAACGGCACGACCTGCTGCATCTACGACGGCAACCCGGGCGGCTCCAAGGACAAGCCCGACTGGACGGCGCTGTGGCGCTTTGCCGCCGAACTCGGTGTGACCTTCTTTGGCGCCGGCGCGGCGTTCTTCAGCAACTGCATGAAGGCAGGAATCGATCTCGCGGCATTGGGCGATCTGCGGTCCGTGCGCGCGCTGGGCACCACCGGTTCGCCGCTCAGCCCCGAGGTGCAGGCCTGGGGCACGCAGCAGTTCGAGAAGATCGGAACGCCCGGCATCTGGTGGTGCAACATCTCCGGCGGTACCGACTTCGCAGGCGCCTTCATCGGAGGCAACCGCGAACTGCCGCAGGTGCCCGGCGAGATGCAATGCCGATTGCTCGGCTGTGCCGTCGAGGCCTGGAACGAGCGCGGGGAGCCCGTGATCGACGAGGTTGGCGAACTGGTCTGCACGCAACCCATTCCGTCCATGCCGCTGTACTTCTGGGGCGACGAAGGCAACGCACGCTTGCTCTCCAGCTATTTCGACACCTACCCCGGCGTCTGGCGCCACGGCGACTGGCTCAAGATCACGCCAACGGGCGGCTGCATCATCTATGGGCGCAGCGATGCCACCATCAATCGCCACGGCTTGCGCATGGGAACCAGCGAGCTGTACAGCGCCGTGGAAGCCCTGCCCGAAGTGCTGGACTCGATGGTGGTCGATCTGGAATACCTGGGCCGCGAAAGCTACATGCCGCTGTTCGTGGTGCTGCGCCCGGGCGTGGCGCTGGACGATGCGATGAAGGCCAAGATCAATGGCGCCATCAAGACGGCCTTGTCGCCGCGCTTCGTGCCCAACGAGATATTCCAGGTGGCCGAGATTCCGCGCACCTTGTCCGGCAAGAAGCAGGAACTGCCGATCAAGAAGCTGCTGCTGGGACAGCCTTTGGAGAAGGTGGTCAACAGGGACACGATGGCCAACCCGGGTTGCCTGGACTGGTATGTGGCCCTGGCGGACCAGAGGTTGTCATCCCGGGCTTGACCGACGCTATCCCTGGTGCGTGGGCAGCGCCTCCAGTGCATCCATAAACTCGCGCACCTTGGCCGGCATCAGGCGGCGGCCCAGCAGCAGGGCGTAGATACGCAGCGGCGCGCAGCGCCAGGCCGGCAGTAGAGGCACCAGCCGGCCCTGCTGAACGGCGGGCGCGCAGAAGGTGGCCGTGATGCGCGCCACCCCCAGACCCGCGAGCGCCGCTTCCAGCCGCACCCCCGCATTGCCCGAGCGCATGCGCGGGTTGCGCACTTCTACCTTCGTGGCGCTGCCGTCCTCTGCGCTGAACTCCCACTCGGTGTCGTCGGCGCCCGCCAGCAGCGGCAGCGCGTTGAGATCCTCGGGCCCGGCCAGTTCGGGAAACCGGACCAGCAGATCGGGCGCCGCGAACAGCTCGCGCTCTAGCGAGAACACCTTTCGCGTCACGACGCTGGAAGGCGCAACCGTCTGCTCGATGGAAGAGAACACGATGTCGTAGGGGCGCTCGAACAGCGGGACGCGGGCGTGTTCCACGTCGATGTGCACCTTGAGCTGCGGATGGGCCGCCATGATCTTGCACGCCACCTCCGCCAGATGGTGCGCACCGAATTCATAGGGTGCGGCGATGCGCAGCGTGCCCTGCACCTTCGCACCTTTGGCGACGGCGTCGACGGCCAGCTCGCGCAGCTGGGAAAAGGGCTTGGAGATATCGCCATACAGCGACTCGCCGGCATCGGTCAGGCGCAGGCTGCGCGTGGTGCGCTCCAACAGGCGCGTGCCGAGCTGCTCCTCCAGCCGCGTGACCGAGGCGCTCAGGCTTGACTTGGGGCGATCGAGCACGCGTGCCGCCGCGGTGAAGCCACCGTGCTCGACCACCTGGCAGAAAGCGTCGAAGTCGTCCCAGTTCATTGTTCAGGATTCGGAACACAGAAGCCAGCGCTGGTGATTGATCCAGCGGGCTCGCCTTCCTACGATTGTCCCATCCAAAACAGCGCAGCGCCGCAGTGGGCGCGGGAGAACTTTATGTTTTTGAAGAATTGCTGGTACGTGGCAGCCTGGGACCACGAATTGATCGACGGCAAGATGCTGGCGCGCACCATCCTGGAGGAGCCGGTGCTCCTCTACAAGGGCGAGAGCGGCAAGGTCGTCGCCCTGCAGGACCGCTGCTGCCATCGCGGGGTGCCGCTGCACCTGGGCCGGCGCGAGGGGGACTGCGTGCGCTGCATGTACCACGGCCTGAAGTTCGACGCGACCGGCAAGTGCATCCAGATCCCCGGGCAGGAAGTCGTGCCGCCCAAGCTGGGCGTCAAGAGCTATCCGGTCCTGGAGAAGGACCACCTGGTCTGGATCTGGATGGGCGATCCGGCCAAGGCCGACCCGGCCGAGATCGTCGACTTTCCTTACCTGCGCGACCCGCAGTGGAAGGGCGTTCCCGACTACATGCACTACGACGCCAACTGGCTGTTGATCGTGGACAACCTGAGCGACTTCGCCCACCTCGCGTTCGTGCACACCAAGACGCTGGGCGGCTCGGAGGAATACGCCTACGTTACCAAGCCGGTGGCGGTCGAGCGCCTGCCGCGCGGCTTCCGGGTCGAGCGCTGGCACATGAACGCCGCGCCCCCGCCGTTCCACCGCAAGGTGCTGCCCGCCGCCGAGAAGGACCAGCCGGTGGACCGCCGCAACATCGGCAACATGCACATCCCCGGCATCTTCTTCCTGGAGTCGATGTTCTCGCCCGCGGGCAGCGGCTCCGAAAAAGGCAACCGCGAAGGCAGCCGCGAATACCGCAACTGCCAGTTCATGACGCCCGAGACGCGCAGCACCACCCATTTCTTCTGGACATACCTCAACAACTTCGAGGGCGACGATCACAACATCTCGCGCTCGCTGTACCAGAGCCTGATCGAAGGCTTCATGGAAGACAAGCACCTGATCGAGGCCCAGCAGAAGGTCCTCGACGCCGACCCGGAATTCAAGATGCTGGCCGTCGCCGCCGACGCCGCCTTGTCGCACTTCCGCTGGACCTTCGAGAAACTGACGGCACAGGAGCGCGCCGCCGAGCCGAGCCAGAAGGCGGCGACCATTCCGATCAAGCCGCATCAGGCCGGCGTAGGGGCTTAAGCCGATGACCGAACTGACTCTGCGCGTCAACCGAGTCGAGGCCGAGGCGCGCGACGTATTGCGGCTGGAACTGGTCGACCCCACGGGGCGCCAGCTGCCGCCCTTCGAGCCCGGCGCGCACCTGGCCGTGCGCCTGCCCGGCGGGCTGGTGCGCCACTATTCGCTGGCCGGCGACTGGCGCGAGCGGCATCGCTACGTCCTCGGGGTGGGGCGCGCCACGGGCGGGCGCGGCGGCTCAGACTATGTGCACGGCCTGCTGCGCCAGGGCATGGAGCTGCGCTGCAGCGAGCCGGTCAACAACTTCAAGCTGGTGCGGCAGGCTACGGACTACCTCTTCATCGCCGGCGGCATCGGCATCACGCCGATCCTCTCCATGGTTCGATGGTGCGAAGCGCGGGGCAAGTCCTGGCGCCTGGTGTATGCGGCCCGCAGCCGTCAGCGGCTCGCGTTCTACGAAGAGCTGCGCGAGCACGGCAAGCGGGTGCACTTCCACTGCGATGACCAGGCCGCGGGCCCGCTGGACGTGGCACCGCTGCTGGCCGGACTCGCGCCCGGCACCGAGGTGTACTGCTGCGGCCCCGCACCGCTGATGACGGCGGTGCAGCAGGCCGGCGCCCACCTGCCGGCCGACGCGCTGCACTTCGAATGGTTTTCGGCGCCCGCCGCCAACGCCGGCACGCCGGAATCCGCTGCCGATGGCTTCTGGGTCGACTTGAAGCGCAGCGGGCAAAGCCATCTGGTGCCGCCCGGCCAGAGCATCCTCGAGGTACTGGAGCAGAACGGCCATGAGCTGCCCTTCTCGTGTCGCGAGGGCCTGTGCGGGACCTGCGAGACCGCGGTGTGCGAGGGCGAGCCGGAACACCTCGACTACGTCTATCCACCTTCGCAGCGCGACAGCCTGCGTTCGATGCTGATCTGCGTTTCGCGTTCGAAGACACCACGCCTGATGCTCGACCTCTGAGCCGGCCTTTTCTCTTTTTTCAACGAAGGACTATTCATGCGCATAACCCGCCGCCATCTCGTCCAGTCAACCGCTGCAGCGCTCGCGTTCGGGGCTCTCGGCAACCCCGGCTGGGCCCAGGGCCTGGACACCACCAGGGTCATCATCGGCTTCGCCCCCGGCGGCACCATCGACCTGGCCGGCCGCCGCATCGCCGACCGGCTGCAGCCGGCCTACGCCAAGGCAGCGATCGTGGAGAACAAGACCGGTGCGGGCGGACAGATCGCGGTGCAAACCGTGAGGGCGGCCGCCGCCGATGGCGCCACCGTGTTGCTGACGCCCACCTCGCCACTGAGCTTGCACCTGTACACGTACAAGAAGCTTTCCTATGACCCGGCCCACGATTTCGCGCCGGTGTCCGGGGCGGCGATGTTCGACTACGCACTCGCGGTCGGGCCGATGGTGCCGGCCAGCGTCAAGACGGTGCCGGAATTCGCGGCCTGGTGCAAGGCCCATCCCGACCTCGCGAACTTCGGCTCGGCCGGCTCCGGCTCGGCGGCCCACTTCATCGGCGCCGCGCTCGGCCGCGCATCGGGTGTCGATCTGCGCCATGTCGCGTTTCGCGGCTCGCAGCCGGCCCTGGCCGACATGATCGGCGGGCAGATCGGCGCCGTCGTCGGGCCGGTCGGTGAGTTCATGCCCAACGTGAAGGCCGGCAAGATCCGCCTGCTGGCCACCAGCGGGCGCAAGCGCGGCAAGTTCACGCCCGAGACGCCGACCCTGTCCGAGCAGGGCTTCAAGGAGCTCGCCTATGTCGGATGGTTCGGCTTCTTCCTGCCCGCCAAGGCGTCGCCCGAGGTGGTGCAAAAACTGAATGCCGGCATCCGTGGCGCGCTCGCATCGCAGGAGGTGATCGACAGCCTGGCCGGTGCCTACATGGAGCCGCTGCCGACGGCGCCGGCCGAACTGGGAGCCATGCTCAAGGCCGAAACCGAATTCTGGGCGGGTCTGGTCAAGACCGTCGGCTTCACGCCCGATTGAGGCGCGCGGGGGCGGGCGCCCTGCGGTTGACCAGCACGATGCCCGCGGCCACGCCGCACAGCGCCAGCACCAGCTGCACCGACAGGGGTTCGTCCAGCAGGGCGACCCCGAACACCAGGGCGAACACCGGTGTGAGGAAGGTGAACGACGACATCTGCGTGGCGGGGTAGTGCCGCAGCAGCCACATCCAGGCGAGGTAGCTGGCGAAGGCGCCAATGGCCGTCTGCAAGGCCAGCGAACCCCAGGCATAGGCCGAGTAGCTCAGCGACCAGGTCTCGCCCAACGCCAGCGACAGCAGCGGCGCCACCAGGGCCGTGACGGCCACCTGGTAGAACAGTGTCTTCTCCGCGCTGGCAGTCGCCAGCGCACTGGCGCGTATCACCAGCGTGGTCAGGCCCCACAGCACCCCCGCCGCCAGGGCGAGGGCGTCACCGCGCAATTGCCTGGATGTCGTTCCGCCCGAGAACCCTTCGCTGAAGGCCACGGCCACGGCGATGAACGCGATCACCAGCCCGGCCCATTGAACCGGGCGCAGCTTCTCGGCGGGCACCAGCCGCGGCAGCAGTATCGCAACCACGAAGGGCGAGGTGTAGAGGAACACCGTGAGGCGCGAGGCGGTGGTATCGCGCAGCCCCAGGTAGATGCAGCTGAACTCACCGGCGAACAAGGCGCCGGCCAGCAGGCCCGCGCGCAGCGTGCCGTCGCGTTCGAACAGCTTGACGCCGCGCGCCAGGCACCACAGCCACAGCAGGAATGTGGCGCCGATGAAGCGCAGGGCGGCCTGCCACAAGGGCGGCACCTCGCCCACGGTGGTCTTGATCAGGATCTGCTGGAAACCCCAGAACAGGCAGCAGGCCAGCAGCAGCGAGACGGCAAGCGTGTCGAGATGGTCCTTGCGGCTGATCATCGCCGGGCCAATTTCGCCAGCAGCTTCTTCAGGGCCGCCTTCTCGGAAGGAACCAGGGTCCTGAGCATCGCGGCTTCGTGCTCGCGGGCCTTTTCCACCAGCGGGCGCACCAGCCGCTTGCCGGCAAGCGTGGCGGCCACCATCGTGCGCCGCTGATCGACCGGGTCGGCCTTCAGGGTTACCCAGCCCTGCTCGCTCATGCGCTGCACCAGCTTGGTCACCGTAGGCTGCTTGGACAGCACCTCATGGGCCAGCTGGCTGATCGTGAGGGGCTCGCCATCGTGCAGGGTCGCCAGCACCCGCCACTCGATCGAAGTCAGGCCCGCCGCCCTCACATGGACGTCGAAGTCCTTGTAGAGGGCATGATTGGCTTGGCCCAGCAGGTAACCCAGGTATTCGTCCACGAAGCGTGGAATCCTCATGGTTAGAACGGGTGTTCGGTATAGAACTGGCCGCCGTGGAACAGCAACGGGGATGCACCGGGCCGCCAGCTGCAGCGCTCGACTTCGCCAACGAAGATCACATGGTCGCCTTCGTCGTAGCGGCTGCGGTTGAAGCATTCGAAAGTGGCGGCGGCACCCGTGAGCAGCGGCGCCCCGGCAATGCCTTCGGTGAAGCTCACTCCAGCCCAGCGGTCCGCGCCCTTGAGCGCGAAGCGCTCGGCCAGCAGCTTCTGGTCGGCCGCGAGCACATTGATCGCATAGTGGGAGTTGCCGCGGAATGCCGGCAACGATGCCGCAGCCTGAGCCAGGCTCCACAACACCAGCGGCGGGTCGAGCGAAACCGAGTTGAAGGAGTTGGCCGTGAGGCCGATGACGCTGCCTCCGGTGGTGCGCGCCGTGACGATGGTGACGCCGGTCGCGAACATGCCCAGCGCGGCGCGGAACTCCTGCGTAGAGAAGCTCGGTGGCTGGGCTTTACGGGGTGGATTCACGATGGCCGTTTGCATGAATTTTCATGTATTATGGATCGAAACCAAAACATCATGTTGCAGGAAGTCCTGGAGCCCGCCTGGGTCGATGCCTTCGAAGCCGTGCTGGCGCGCTGCGCGCTGCGGGCCGGCGACACCGTGGCCGTTCTGAGCGAAAGCCAGAGCCGCCCCGTGCTGGTCGAGCTGGCCCGGCTGGCGGCCGCCAGGATGGGCTGCAAGTCCTTTTCCATCCAGGTTCCCACGCTGTTCGAGGCCAAGGGCCCGCCCGTGCGATCCACCGGCGCTTCCACCGCGTTGCAGCAGATGGCGCCCGTCGTATCCGCCCTGGGTGCCAGCACCCTGGTCGTGGATTGCACCGTCGAAGGTCTGATGCACGCCCCCGAGCTGCCGGCCATCCTGGGCGGCGGGGCCCGCGTCATCTACATCAGCAACGAACACCCCGAGGCGCTGGCCCGGCTGGTCCCGGACGACGGGCTCGAGCCGCTGGTCAAGCACCACATCAAGCGCCTGCGCTCGGCGCGCAGCATGCGGGTCACATCCGCGGCGGGCACCGATCTGAACATCTCGCTGGCCAGCGCCACCTGCGGCGGCAACTGGGGCTACACCACGCGACCGGGCACCATGACCCATTGGCCCGGCGGGCTGGCCCTGGCGTTCCCCGCGGCGAACAGTGTCAACGGCACCTTGGTGCTGGCAGAGGGCGACGTCAACCTCACCTTCAAGCGCTACATCGAGCGCCCCATCACCTTGCGAATCGAGAACGACTACGTGACTGCCATCGAAGGCGAGGGCCTCGATGCCGACCTGATGCGCAGCTACATCGCGGCCTGGGGCGACCGCGAGGCCTATGCCGTGAGCCATGTCGGCTACGGGCTGAATGCCGCGGCGCGCTGGGACAGCATGGCGCTGTACGACAAGCGCGATTTCAACGGCACCGAACTGCGGGCCTTTGCCGGCAACTTTCTGTACAGCACCGGGGCGAACGAAGTGGCGGGCCGCCACACGCGCGGACACTTCGACCTGCCGCTGCGCAACTGCACGGTGGAACTGGACGGCGTCGCCGTGGTCAATGCCGGCAAGGTGATGGCATGAACATCCCGACCTTCACCGTGCTGGGCGGCGGGCCGACCGTGCTCATGCTGCACGGCATCGGTGGCGGCCATCTGGCCTTCGCGCCCCAGGTGGAAACGCTGGCGTCATCGGGCTATCGGGCCGTGGCCTGGGACATGCCGGGTTACGGCCACAGCGCGCCCATCGAGCCCTACAACTTCAAGGGCCTGGCGCAAAGCTGCATCGCGTTGATCGAGAGCCTCAACTGCGGCGACGTGACTTTGCTGGGTCACAGCATGGGCGGCATGGTGGCGCAAGAAGTGGTGGCGCGCCGCCCCGAGCTGGTGAACAAGCTGATCCTGTGCGGCACCTCGCCTTCGTTCGGCAAGCCCGACGGCGACTGGCAGCGCGAATTCATCGCCCAGCGCACCGCGCCGCTGGATGCGGGCAAGAGCATGGCGGAACTGGCTGAAACGCTGGTGCCGCAGATGGTCGGGCCGGGCTCGCTGCCCGAGGGCGTGCGGCTCGCAACCCATTGCATGAGCCAGGTGCCCGCTTCCACTTACCGGCGCGCGCTGGAGGCCATGCTCACCTTCGACCGCCGCGCCAATCTGCCGCAGATCCAGGTGCCGACGCTGCTGGTCGCCGGCGAGCACGACCGCAACGCACCACCGGCCGTCATGAAAAAGATGGCCGACGCGATCCCGCGCAGCACCTTCATGGAGATGCGCGGCATCGGCCACCTGCAGAACCTGGAGGCGCCCGACGATTTCGACGGCCTGGTGCTGAACTTCCTGGCGCTGCCGCCCGCCCTGCTGCATTGAGCGCCCAACAAGGAGTTGTCATGGACGCATTGCCCGCCCTCGGTTTCACGCCCGCTGTGGGTGACTTTGCGTTCACGGCCAAGCAGCGCTCGCTGCTGTCGCTGGCCAATGAATTGGGCCGCACCCGCTTCGCGCCGCGCGCGGCGCAGTGGGACGAAACAGCGAGCTTCCCCTTCGCCAACTACGACGATCTGCGCGAGGCCGGCCTGCTGCGGCTGTGCGTGCCCGAAGCACACGGCGGCCTGGGCGCCGACTACGCCAGCTACATGATGGTGGCGGCCGAGATCGGGCGCTTCTGCGGCGCCACGGCGCTCACCTACAACATGCACATCTGCTCCACGATGTGGACGGGTGTGTTGGCCGACGGCATCGCCATGACCGACGAGCAGCGCGCCGAGCACGCCCGCCGGCGCGAACTGCACTTCAAGCGCGTGGTGCGGGATGGCGCGATCTACGCCCAGCCGTTTTCCGAGGGCAGCGCCGCCGCGGCGGGCCGCGCGCCCTTCGGCACCACGGCGCGCAAGGTCGAAGGCGGCTGGCTCGTCAACGGCCGCAAGATCTTCGCCTCGCTGTCGGGCGCGGCCGACTACTACGGCGTGCTGTGCACCGAGGACAAGGGCGACCAGCATCCCGACGCGCGCGACACGCTCTACCTGGCCGTGCCGGGCGACAGCGAAGGCTTTGCCATCAGCGGCGACTGGGACCCGCTGGGCATGCGCGGCACCGTCAGCCGCAACCTCACGTTCAAGGACGTGTTCGTTTCCGACGACGAGCAGCTCATGCCGCGCGGCGTCTACTACAAGGGCGCGCAAACCTGGCCGGCCATGTTCTTCACGCTGGCGCCCACCTACCTCGGCCAGGCCAATGCTGCCTATGACTTCACGGTGAGCTACCTGCGCGGCGAAATCAATGAGGCGACGGGCGAGCCGTCGCGCCCCGGCGAGCGCAGGACCGTGCGCCGCATGTACCCGACCAAGCAGATCGCGGTGGCGCAGATGCGCATCCAGCTCGAGGCCATGAAGAGCCTCTTCATGCGCGCGATCCAGGAGGCCGGGCCCAATCCGTCCAAGGACGAGCGCATGCGCCTGTATGCCGCTCACTACAGCGTGATGGAAGGCGCGAACGACATCGCGCGGCTGGCCATCCGCACCTGCGGCGGCCAGAGCATGTTGAAGCACCTGCCGCTGGAGCGCATCTACCGCGACAGCCGCTGCGGCTCCTTGATGCTGCCGTGGACAGCCGAGCTCGTGCTCGACCGCATGGGCCGCGAAACGCTGTACGAGGCGGGCGAAAAGGACGAGTAGCGCCGCAAGCAGAACGGCACCAGATCGGCGAAACTGCTCGCGTCCAAGGGGGTTTCGACATGAGTTCAGACACATCCGATATTGCGCAGCGCTTTGGCAGCGGACGAGCGGTTCGCCGGCTCGGGGACGAAAGCCTGCTCAAGGGCCTGGGCCAGTTCACCGACGACGTCATGCCGGCCGGCGAGCTGCGCCTGGTGTTTGTCCGCTCCCCTTACCCCCATGCCCGCATCGTCTCGATCGACACCGCGTCGGCAAGCGCAATGCCGGGCGTGGTCGCGGTGCTGACGGGTGCGGAGCTGGTGGCGGCAGGCGTCAAACCCATCCCCGGCAGCCGCGACTTCAAGCGCGCGGGCGGCGAGGCCGGCGCCACGCCGCCGCGTCGCGTGCTGGCCCATGAGCGTGTCCGGTTCGTCGGCGAAGCGGTGGCCTTGGTCGTGGCCCGGACGCTGCAGCAGGCGCGTGACGCGGCGGAAGCCGTGGCGCTCGACTACGAAGAGCTGCCCCAGGTCACGGACCCGGCCGATGCGACGGCGCCGGGCGCACCGGCGCTGTGCGATGAAGCGCCCGACAACATCGCCGCGGAAATGGCCCATGGCGACCCCGCTGCCACGGCCGCTGCCTTCGCGCGGGCCGCCCATGTGGTCAAGCTGCACATCGACAACCAGCGGCTGGTCCCCCTGGCGATCGAGCCGCGCTCGGTGCTGGCCTGGGTCGCCGAGGACGGCCGCCTGACCTTGCGCATGAGCACGCAGATGCCTTCGGGCGTGCGCGACTCCCTGTGCAAGGACATCCTCGGGCTGCCTCGGGACAAGGTGCGTGTGACCGTGGGCGATGTGGGCGGCGGGTTCGGGATGAAGACCGGCATCTACCCCGAGGATGCGGCGGTGGCCTGGTGCGCCTGGACCTTGAAGCAGCCGGTCAAGTGGATCGCGGATCGCAGCGAGGAATTCCTGTCTTCGGGCCACGGGCGGGACGTGCGAAGCGACGCCGAGCTCGCACTGGCCGGCGACGGCAGGATTCTCGCGCTCAGGCTGCGCTCGCTGGCCAATGTCGGCGCCTACGCGACGGGCGCCGGCCTGGCGATCCAGTTGCTGATCGGCCCGTGGGTGCAGACCAGCGTCTACGACGTCCCGGCCATCGATTTCCATTTCAAGGGCGTGCTCACCAACACGGCGCCCACCGGCGCCTATCGCGGCGCGGGCCGGCCCGAGGCCATCTTCATCATGGAGCGCCTGATGGACGAGGCCGCGCGCCAGACCGGCATCGACCGCATCGCGCTGCGGCGGCGCAATTTCATTCGGCCCGAGCAGATGCCCTACAAGAACCGCATGGGCCAGACCTACGACACCGGGCAGTTTGAAAAGATCATGGACCAGGCGCTGGTGCTGGCCGACTGGAGCGGCTTCGAGGGCCGGGCGGCGCAGAGCCAGGCGCGTGGCCTGTTGCGCGGCCAGGGCATTTCCACCTTCCTGGAATGGACGGGCGGTAACGCGCTCGAGGAAAGCGTGACGGTCACCATACAGGCCGGCGGGACGATCGAAGTGTTCTCCGCGGTCAACGAAATGGGACAGGGCATCGCGACCTCGTTGGCGCAGCTGGTGGTGGACGTGTTCGACGTGCCGATCGAACAGGTCAAGGTGGTGATGGGCGACACCGATCGCGGCAACGGCTTCGGCAGCGCCGGCTCGCGCTCTCTCTTCACCGGCGGCTCGGCCCTGCGCGTCGGCGCGGAAAAGACGCTCGACCAGGCCCGGCAGCTGGCGGCGCAGGCTTTGGAAGCCTCGGCCCGCGACCTGGACTATGCGGCGGGGCGATTCCAGGTCAAGGGCACCGACCTCGAGATCGACCTGTTCGCGCTGGCCGGCCGCCAGCCCGAACAGCGCATCCACGTGGACAGCACCACGGCGGTGTCGGGACCGAGCTGGCCCAATGGCTGCCACATCAGCGAGGTGGAAGTGGATCCGCTCACCGGCGACATCCAGGTGGTGGCCTACGCCAGCGTCAATGACGTGGGCCGAGTGGTTAACCCGATGATCGTTCGCGGCCAGCTGCATGGCGGCGCCGTGCAGGGCATCGGCCAGGCCCTGTGCGAACACATGGTGTACGACCGCGGCAGCGGCCAGCCGGTGACCGGCAGCCTGATGGACTATTGCGCGCCGCGGGCGGAGATCCTCGCCTGCGACTTCGTCACCGAGTTGGACCAGAGCATTCCCTGCCTGAACAACCCGCTCGGGGTCAAGGGCGTGGGCGAACTAGGCACCATCGGCGCCACGCCGAGCTTGGTCAACGCGGTGGCCGACGCCCTGGCACGCGCCGGCCACAAGGCACAGGCCGCGCAGCTGCAGATGCCGCTGACCCCGCTCAAGGTGTGGGAGGCGCTGCAGCGGTGAGAGGTCAGGCCGCCGAGAAGCGGTGCTGCTGCGCCTCTACGCCGTAGAAACCGAAGTCCATCTCCGGCTGCCGGCCGTCGATGAGTTCGGCCAGCGCCTTGCCGGAGCCGGCGCCGTGGGTCCAGCCCAGCGTGCCATGGCCGGCGTTCACCCATAGCCGCCCGACTTTCGTGCGGCCGATGTAGGGGATGTTGGTGGGCGTCGCGGGGCGCAGGCCGGTCCAGAAACGCGGGTTGCCGCCTTCTTCCTCGCTGCGCGTATCGCACACGCCGGGTAGCACTTCTTCGACGCGCTTGGCCAGCATGCGGCAGCGCGCCCGGGCCAGCGGCGAATCCAGCGACAGGTCGTAGCCCGAGAGCTGGATGGTTCCGGCCACGCGCAAATCGTCGCCCAGCCGGCTCATGGCGCATTTGACTTCGTCGTCGATGGCGCTGACGTAAGGCGCGAGTTCCGGTTTCTTCAGCTTGAAGGTGGCGCTGTAGCCCTTGCCCGGGTAGATCGGCAGGTCCACGCCCACGGTGCGCAACAGAGGCGCGCTATAGGAGCCGCACGCCACGACCACGGCGTCGGCCTTGAGCTTGCGCGCGCTCTCGCTGCCGCGCTCGCGCACGAAGACCGTCTCGACGGCGCCGCCGGCTTTCACCAGCCGCTCCACGTCGTGGTTGTAGAGAAACTGCACGCCGCGCGATTCGCAGCGCTGGGCCAGCTGCTCGGTGAACAGGCGCGCGTCGCCGCTTTCGTCGCTGGCCGTGTAGGTGCCGCCGACGATGCGGTGGGCGAAAGACTTGAGCGCCGGCTCGATGGCCAGCAGTTCCTCGCGGCTCACCACCTTGCGCTGGACGCCGTATTTCCGCATCAGCCGCGCTGCTTCGCCGGCGCCGTCGAAGGAGGCCTGGTCGGTGTAATAGTGGGCGATGCCGCGCTCCAGCCGCTGGTACTCGATGCCGGTAGCACGCACCACATCCTTCAGCGCCGCATGGCTGTACGCGCCCAGCGCCACCAGCTGCTTGACGTTGCGCTCGAAGGCGGCGTCATTGCACTGCGCCAGGAACTGCAGGCCCCAGCGCCATTGCTGCCAGTCCAGTTGCGGGCGAAACAAGAGGGGCGCGTCGTCGAGGAACATCCACTTGAGCAGCTTGGCGGGCGCCTGCCGGTTGGCCCAGGGCTCGCAATAGCTCACCGAAATCTGGGCTGCGTTGGCGAAGCTGGTTTCCCGGGCGGCCATCGGCTGCCGGTCCACCACGGTCACTTCATGGCCGCGCTCCAGCAGATGCCAGGCGGTGCTGGTTCCGATGATGCCGGCGCCGAGGACGAGTACTTTCATGACGGCAAGTCTCTGCCAAGTTGTGCCGGATTAAAAGAAAAATTAAACTCTCAGTGAAAACATCAGATCTGCTTATATGAGGGTCCCATGAGTACTTTCGATCCGGACGCGCTGGAATGCCTGGCCGCCATCGTGGAAGAGGGCGGCTTCGAGCGTGCAGCGCAGCGCCTGTCCATCACGCAGTCGGCCGTGTCCCAGCGCTTGCGCGCACTCGAAGCTCAAGTAGGAACGGTGCTCATCGTGCGCAGCCGCCCGCTCAAGCCAACCTCGGCCGGGCATTTGCTGCTCAAGCACACCAAGCAGCTGCGGCTGCTGCGCGCCGACCTGGAGCGCGACCTCAAGGACCTGGCGCCGAGCTCCACCGGCGGGGCGCGCGACGATGAGCGGATTTCGATCGCGATCAACGCCGACAGCATCGCCACCTGGGCGCTGCCGGCGCTCAACGAACTGGCCCGTGAAGGCCTGCCAATGGAAATCATCGCCGACGACCAGGACTTCACGCAGGAGTGGCTGCGCGAAGGCCAGGTGCTGGGCTGCGTGACGACGCTCAAGCAAGCACTGCGCGGCTGCAAGGTTGTGCCGCTGGGCGCCATGAATTACGTCGCCATCGCCCAGGCGGAATTTGCCCGGCAGCACTTTCCGAAGGGGCTGGGTCCGCACAACTTCCGCGAAGCGCCGTTCATCGCGTTCAACCGCAAGGACGACATGCAGAGCGAATTCGTTGGCAAGGCCTTCGGCTTGAAGCGGGTTTCGCTCAACCAGTTGTTCGTGCCCAGCTCCGAAGGCCAGGTGCGCGCGGTGCTCGCGGGCTGGGGCGTGAGCGTGGTGCCCGAACTGTTGGCCCGTGGGCTGCTGGAGCAGGGCCAGCTGGTGAACATTGCGCCTGCGTATGCGCTGCCGATCCAGCTGTACTGGCATTGCTGGAACCTCGAATCCGAAGTGCTGGATTCGCTGAGTGCCGCACTGACTGCAGCGGCCAACGGCGCGCTGGCGAGCGCGCCCGCTTAGTCGCCGCGCGTCAGCAGGGTTTCGCGCAGGGCCTGGGCCTTCTGTTCGTCGAACCGGCCTTCGGCGCGCGCCAGGATCTTGCCGTCGCGATTGAGCACCAGAACCGAAGCATGCTCGGGGCCCGACAGGCCGGCGGCCCGGATGAACGCCTGGCGGTCGGTGAAGACCGGCACGATCCGCGACCGTTCGCTGTCCGCGGGATGCTGGGCCAGCAACTTGCGCTCTACGGCATTGCGCACATCCTCGTCCCCCGGATCGTTGAGCACCGGCATCTTGATCCAGGCGATGCTGGAGTCCTGGTCGAGCCGCAGCCCCCGAATCCAGCTTTCGATTTCATTGCGCTGGGACTTGGAGTAGGCCACCAGCACCAGCGTGCGATCGGCCGTCAGGCCGCGAGGCAGCACGATGCGCTGCTGGTCTAGCCGCTTCACGGTCAGCTCGGGCAGCCGCCCCATGACGTTGGACTCGTTGGGCGCGGCAACGGCAAGCACCAGCGCCGCGGTCACGGCGGCCAGCCATGCCAGGGTAGGGGTCCAGATGCTTTTCATGATCGCCTCCGTTGCTGCGAAGAGTGTTCCACGTCGGCGCGGGCGGCACTACGTCGGCCTTGTAAAGTCCATTGATCAGATGTAGGGGAAGGTAACGCTAGCGAATCAGCAGCACCGGCACGCCGCAATGCGCGAGCACCTGCGTGGTGACCGAGCCCATGACCAGGCGCGTCAATGCACCATGGCCGTGCGTACCCATGATCAGCATTTCGAACTTGCCGTCTTCGGCGAAGCGGGCGATCGTCTCCCCCGCCGAGCCGACTTTCCAGGCCGACGTGGCCTGCAGGCTGCTGGCCTTGAGCGTTGCCAGCGCGGGCTCGATCACCTTCTCCGCCTCCTCGCGGTGATACTCCTGCGCCATGCTGGCGCCCACGGCCGACCGCGCATGCGGCGGCAGCGGAGGTTGTGTGTTCAGTAGCGTGTACTCATGGCTGGCGTCGAACAAGGTGCGGTTCGAGGTCACGTAGTCCAGCATCTTGCGGGTGTATAGGCTGCCGTCGACGGCGAGAAGAATCTTCATGCGGCCTCCAGGGAAGATGTCGGTTCAGCCTAGCATGAGGTTCCCGGCCGCGCAATCGGCCAACAGGCTGACTCAGCGCACCGGCACCTCGAGCAGCAGCTGCTCGCGAAACGCTTCCTGCTCGCCCTTGGCGGCGTAGCCCAGGGTATTGGCGACGACGCGGCAGCCGCCGGCCAGGTAGTCTTGCTGGCAATGCAGATGGCCATGCAGCCACAGCTGCGCCAGGGGCAGCAACTCGTCGAGCGAATTGCAGAACCCGGCCGTGCCCGGCGTGAGCCCGTAACGCGGATCGGAACTGCGCAGGCTGGGCGCGAAGTGCGTGACCACCACCGTCGTGCCATCGAACGGCTCGGCCAGTGCCTGCCGCAGCCATTGCTGGCAAACCAGCGCCTGTTCGCGCCAGCCTTCGGCCAGCATGGGTTCGCCGTGGCGCGTGGTGCCGGCCTTGCGCAGGTAGTAGTTGGCGGCGCGGAATGCCTTTTCCCGTTTCGTGAGCAGGCGCGCCGGGCTGGACGCGGCGAGATCGTCGGCGTTCACCATCGCGTCGAAGTCGGCCCATAGCGTCGTGCCGATGAAGCGCACCGGCCCCAGCCGCAGCACCTCGCGTTCCAGCCAGGTGATGCCCAGGCGATCGCAGGTCTCGCGCAGGCGCGCGTGGGCCGCGTCGAAATCCAGGCTGTCGTATTCGTGGTTGCCCGGCACATACAGCACCGGCACCGGCCAGCCCCGCTGTGGCGAGAAGCGTTCCAGCCCGAAATCGTCGCCGGCCAGCAGGCTGCCGGCCTGGTAGGAGCCGATGTCGCCGGCCAGCACCAACAGCTCGGCGCCCGGCGCGGGTTGGGGCTGGTAGTGGGGATGGACTTCGAGATGGAGGTCGGACAGCAGCTGGATCTTCACCGGGCTATTGTCGTCGGGCGACGGCTGCCGGCAGCTCGTTGAGCGGATCCTCGCTCAGAACCAGGTTCCACAGGTCCGGGCCGATGGGGTTGCGCCGCTCCTCCAGCACATGCGCGACCAGTCCCGCGGCCCGGGCCACCAGCGCAATTCCCCTGCCGAACATGGGGTCCAGGCCCATGTCGGCCACGATGGCGCCGAAGGCGCCGGCGGCGTTGAGCGGAAGCTTCCTGCCTCGCAACTCGCTCACCTGCCTCTCGATGGCCAGGGCCAGCCGCCAATGCCGTCCCAAATAGCCGTTGGCGCTGGAGACTTCGATCAGTACCGGAACGCGCGGATCGCCGTTGACATGAATGGGATGGCCCCACCCGGGCAGCGATTTCTTTTCGTCGCGCAGCCGCGTGATGATGCGTGCCGCTGCATGCTCAAGGGCTTGCTCGCTGGGATCCGATTCCAGTTCGCCCGCGGCATGGGACAGGAGCTCGGCGGCGTTCTGCACCGTGCCCAGGAAGGTGCTGCCGGCCCCGAGCAACCCGGCCGCGACCGCGCCCTGCAGCGATTCGGGCGCGCCCATGAACGTCAGCCTCGCGCTCAGGGCGCTGGGCGTCAGCCCATGGTCCGCCGCGGCCACCAGCAACAGGTTGAGCATGTTCTTCTGCTGCGGCGTCGGCATCCGGCCCCAGCTCAGCCAGCAGATCATGTCGACGAAGTCATACTTGCCCAGGATCTCACCGGAGAGGCTGCGCCCGCGCACGGTGATGTCGGAGGCGGTGGTGGTTCCGATTTCGGTCTTGACGGCCATGCCCATTCCTTCGTTACTGGCTGAGTCCGACTGTGATGCCGCCGCAGACATGCAGGACCTGGCCGGTGATGAATGCGTTGTTCTCGCCCATGAAGAACGCGACGGCTCGTGCCACGTCGTCGGGGGTTCCCAGACGCCTGACCGGAATGCCTTCCAGGATCTGCCGCGTGCGCGGGCTGTCGGCGGGATTCGCGGCGGCGAAGGCTTCGGTGTTGATCGGCCCGGGCGCTACGGCATTCACCGTGATGCCCGCGGCCCCGAGTTCCAGCGCCCAGGTCCGGGTCAGTGCGTTCAGCGCGCCCTTGGCGGCCGAGTAGCCGGAGCGCAATTCCTTGCCCAGCGCCGCCCGGCTCGTCACGTTGACGATGCGGCCGCGGCCCGCTGCGCGCATGGCCGGCACCAGGGCCTGGGCGCATTGAAGTGCGGACCTGGCGCCTACGCCCACCTGCCAATCGAAGTCGGCCAGGCGCGTGTCCTCCAGCGCTGCCGGCCGGATGGCGGCCACGTTATTGACCAAGCCGAGCAAGGGGCCCTGCGCGATGGCGGTCTGCAGCGCCCGTGCCAGGCTGTCCTGGTCCGCCATGTCGACTCTTGTCCATTCGCAGGGGGCCGCATCGACCGGTGAATGGATGTCGAAGTTGAGCACTTGCCAGCCTGCTTCGTCCAGCAGCCGGCAGACGCTGGCGCCGATGCCGGCCGAACCGCCGGTGACCAGTACCCGATTGCGTGGGGTGTTCATGGCGTTCCCTGGGGCTGAAGTCGCGAGGCGATTTGCTGCCGGGCATCGCGCCGCGACAACTTCCCGTTGGCGGTGCGGGGCAACTCGTCGAAGAGATGGACGGCCTTGGGCGCTTTCACCGAGTCCAGCTTCGCCTTGACCCAGGCAACGAGCTCGCCCTGCGGCACGGTGGCGCCTTCGCGCAACTGCACGGCGGCATGCACTGCCTCGCCCCAATGCGCGTCGTCGACGCCGACAACCAGGCAGTCGTAGACCGCGGGATGCTGACCGAGAACGTTCTCCACGTCCGCGGGATAGACGTTGAAGCCCCCGGTGATGATGACGTCACGCACCCTGTCCTTGAGGAACAGGTAGCCTTGCTCGTCCAGGTAGCCGCTGTCGCCGGTGCGCAGCCAGCCGTCGGCCATGGTTTCCGAGGTCTTCTCCGGCTGGCGCCAGTAGCCGGACATGACCAGATCGCCGCGCACGGCGATCTCGCCGACTTCCCCCGGGGCGAGCAGTTCGCCGGAGGGGTTGAGGATGGCGATGCGCGTGAGCAAGCCCGCCCGCCCGACCGAGTTGATCCGCGCGGGATCGGCGGCCTCGTCGGCGCGCAGGAAGCTGATGATGGCGGGCGCCTCGGTCTGGCCGTATGCCGTTTCGATGTGCCCGAAGACCCGCTGCGCCTGCGCCACTTTTTCCGGTCGCATGGGCGCGGCGGAATACACCAGATGGCGCAGGGCGGTCCAGTCACGGCGGCCGACGGACTCGTCGTCGAGCAGGCTGTAGATCAGCGTCGGCGGCATGAACACCGCCGTCACGCGTTCGCGCTCCAGCGTGTCCAGGATGTCGCGCGGACGCGAGGCGCCGGGCAGCACCACCGTGCCGCCGCATCCGAACATGGGCAGCAGGAAGGTCGAGGTGCCATGGGTGATGGGCGCGACCGCCAGGTAGCGGTCGTCCCGCGTCAGCCTCAGGGCATGCATCAGCGAGACGATGCAGGCGTTCCAGGAGCGCAGGCTTTGCATCACGCCCTTGGGCGTGCCCGTGGTGCCGCCGGTGAACTTGATGGCCTGGGTTTCCTCGGCCGGATGGAACAGCTCCCGGGGCGCGGCGCCGGGATGCCGGCGGATGACTTCCGTGAGCTCGCAGGGGCCGGTCGAACCCTCGTCCGACCATCGGATCGTGCGAGCGCCGCTGTCCGGCAGCTTGGCAGCCAGCCCGGCCGCCACCACGATGACCGCGGGCTCGGTGAATTCGACGATGCGCTGGATTTCCGCGCGGCCCGCGCGCGGGTTCAACGGCACCCAGATGCGGCCCGCCATCAACGTCGCCATCAGCGCCACGATATGGCTGGCGTCGTTGCCGCCGCAAACGCAGATGCGTGCCCTGGGATCGGGGGCGAACGCCTGCAGCGCCGCGGCCAGGGCCGAACTCTGTGCCACCAGCTGCCCGTAGGTCAGCGACACGCCGGGCCCGGTGATGGCGACCCTGCCGGGATCGTCCTGGGCACTTCGAAGCAGGAAATCTATCGGGCGCATGCGCTCTCCCGGTTGCTTGCCAACTGCGTGTCTTTCATTCGGCCCGCGCTCCCGCCAACTTCACGACCTTGGCCCACTTGTCGTACTCCGCCTCGACGAATGCCTTGAACTCCTCGGCACGCATCGGCGCGGCATCGGCGCCGAGCTCGCGGTAGCGCGCCTTGATGCGCTCCGTGCCAACCGCCCGAATGAGCTCGGCGTTGAGGCGGCTGACGACACCGCCGGGCGTCCCCGCCGGAACGAACAGGCCGGCCCAGGCCGTGGATTCATAGCCCCGTATTCCGGCCTCGATCATCGTCGGCACCTCCGGCAACTGGGGCGAGCGCCGGTTGCCCGTCACCGCCAGCGGACGCAGCAGGCCCTTGCGGATGTGCGGCAGTGAAGTCGGCAGGTTGTCGAACATGAGGTCGATCTGTCCGCCGATGAGGTCGGTCAATGCGGAAGCCCCGCCGCGGTAGGGAATGTGGACGATGTGCACACCAGCGAGATGCTTGTACAGCTCTCCGGACAGGTGGATGCTGCTGCCATTGCCGGAAGAGCCCATGTTGAGCCGACCCGGCTTGCTCTTGGCGAGCGTGGTCAGTTCGGCAACGCTCTTGGTCGGCAGGCCGGGGTTCACCACCAGGACGTTGGGCAGTGAACTGACCATCGCCACCGGCACGAAGGCCTTGCGCGGGTCATAGGGCAGGTTGCCGTACAAGGTTGGGTTGATGGCGTTGGTTCCCACCGTGCCGAGGAACAGCGTGTAGCCGTCGTTAGGCGCCAGCGACGCCTCGCGTGCGCCTATGTTCCCGCCGGCGCCGGCCTTGTTGTCCACCACCACCGCTTGCCCGAGGCTCTGGCTCATCTCCTGGGCGATCAGGCGGGCGAAAAGGTCGGCTGCGCCGCCGGCGGGAAACGGCACTATGAGCCGCAGGGGCTTGGACGGCCAGGCTTGCGCGAAGGCTGCGGGGGCGGCGGCGCTGGCCGCGCAGGCAGCGAGAAATTGCCTCTTGTTCATGGGGTGCCTCTGGTTGCGGGACGCGGACGGCCCTAGAATCTGGAAAAATATAAAAACGTTATTAGCTGACACGTGAGAGTAGGCAGGCCGCCGATCCATGTCAAAGCATGGAACGTTTTCATTCGGGTAAACGATGAGCGCAAAGATTTCAGTCAGGGACGTTGCCACTGCCGCCGGCGTGTCGATCGCCACCGTTTCGCGCGTGCTCAATGCCACCGGCTATGCCAGTGCGAACGTCCGGGCGCGGGTGAATGAAGCCGTGCAGCGGACCGGCTACCAGCCGGACTTCAGCGCCAGGCACCTGCGCACCGGGCGCAGCCGCGCCGTCGGCTTCATCGTGTCGAACATGGGCAATCCGCTGCTGGCGTCGCTGTACTCGGCGGTGGAGATGCGCATGCAGGTGGCCGGCTTCAACCTGCTCGTGACCAGCAGCTACCAGCAGCCCGCCAAGGAGGCCGAGCTGCTCGCCCTGTTCGAGAACCGCCGGCTCGAAGGCGTATTTGCCCTGCCCGCCACACGTGATGAGCCGGCCGCTCGTTCGCCGTTCCTGGACTGCACGCTGCCCCTCGTGCTCTTCGACCGCGATCACGACTGCGACGGCGACAGGGTGCTGTTGGACCACAAGGACGGCGTGGCCCGCGCGGTTCAATACCTGGCGTCGCTGGGACACCGCCGCATCGCCATGCTGGGCCCCAGCCCGTCGATCCGGCCCGGTCGCGACAAGCTCCTGGGCTACCGGCAGGGCCTGGCTGCGGCCGGCATCGCGGAGGACGCTGGCCTGGTGCACATGCTGCACTCCGCCGTCGACTCCTGCGAGGCGGAAATGGAGGAGATGATGGGGTCGCCCGAGCCGCCCACGGCCCTCATTGCCCTGGGGACGCGCATCCTGTCGGGGGCGCTGAAGGCGGCCCGCCGGTGCGGCTGCCGAATTCCCGACGATCTGTCGGTGATCGGGATCGGCACGGAAGATTCGTTCGCGCTGTCCGACCCGCCGCTCACCAGCCTGCGGTTTAACATCATGGCTGCAGCCGCTGCGGCCGCCAACCTGATGCTTGATCGCATAAACAACAACTACTCCGGCCCGCCGCGGCAAGTCACGCTGCCGCTCGATCTGGTGCTTGGCCAATCGTGCCACCCAACCCGATAGCTCCATGAACGACAAGCAGACCGCCGCCAAACCCACGAAGAAGATCTCGGTCCACGACGTGGCACGCGAGGCCGGCGTCTCCATTGGGAGCGTCTCGCGCGTCCTCAACGGCGGCCGCTACACCAGCACCGATCTGGTGGCGCGCGTCACGAGCGCAGCCCGCAAGCTCGGCTACCAGCCCGACGCGAAGGCGCAGTCCCTGCGCAGCGGCACCAGCCGGACGATCGGCTGCCTGGTGACCGACATCACCAACCCGCTCTACGCGGCCTGCGTCTCCGCCATCGAAACGCGATTGGCGGCGGATGGCTTCATGCTTCTGCTGGCCTGCAGCCATTACGACGCCGCGCGGGAAAACGAGCTGATCAAGCTGTTCGAAGCGCGCGGGATGGACGGCATGATCGTGGCCACCGTCGGCGATGGCGACACGCCGGTGTCGCAGGTCCTGGGTGAATCGCGGGTGCCCGTCGTGGTGCTGGATCGCGACTTCGACCTGGACGCCGATTATGTGCTCATCGACCACCGCGCCGGGGTTGCGAGCGCCGTGAAATACCTCGCCGAGCTCGGACACACGCGCATCGCGCTGTTCACGCCGGGCATGGGCATGAGGCCGGCGCGCGAGCGCATCGCCGGTTACCTGGAGGCCCACAAGGCGGCCAAGCTGGCGGTGGACCGCAAGCTGATCCGCGGCATCAGCAACCAGGTCCACACCACCTACGACGACATGCGCGCCCTGCTGCAGATGGGTGAGGCGCCCACCGCCGTGATCGGCATGAGCAGCAGGATCGTCTCGGGCGCCTTGCGCGCCATCCACGAGGCCGGGCTGAAGGTGCCGGCCGACATCTCCGTCGTCTCGATCGGCAGCAGCGAGGCCACCGAGTTGATGTGGCCCCCGATGACCCAAGTGCGCTTCGACGCCGAGGCCCATGGCCGCGCCGCCGCCGAAGTGCTGCTGGAGCGGCTGCGGCGCATCGACGAGCCGCGGCGCAAAGTGACCTTGTCGACCCAGCTCGTGGTCGGCAATTCCTGCGCGGCTCCGCCGGTCGTCAAGAAGACTCGCCGCTAATCGAGCTTCGCACCCGAGACGCGGATGACCTCGCGCCAACGCAGCGTTTCCGCCTTGACGAAATCCCCGAACTCTTTCGGCGTGCTGGTCTGGGGCGTGACGCCCGCGCCGCTCAGCCGGTTGGCCACGGCGGGGTCTTGCAGGATCGCCTTGAGGTGACCATTCAACAGCTCGATCTTCTGCCGGGCGATGCCGCTCGGCGCGAAGAAACCGCCCCAGCCCGACACCTCGAAATCCTTGAGGCCCAACTCGTGCAGGGTCGGCACCGCCGGCAACTGCGGTGAGCGCTCCATCGATGTGATCGCAATGGCGCGCACGCGCCCGGACTGGATATGGGGCAGGGCGGGCGGCACGTTGGCAAACACCATGTCGAGACGGCCGCCGGCCACATCGATCATCGAGGCCTCGCTGGTCTTGTACGGCACATGCACCATGTCCAGGCCGAGCTTGTGCTTGAGCATTTCGGCGGTGAGGTGAAGACTGGTGCCGTTGCCGCTGGACCCGATGCTCAGCTTGCCGGGCTGGGTCTTGGCGATGGCCACCAAGGTGCGGAAATTGCCCAGTGTGGAGTTTGGATTCACCAGCAGCACGTTCCACACCTTGCCGGTGAGGATGATGGGCTCGAAGTCGCGGATGTGGTCGAACGGCAGCTTGGGGTACAGCGAGGGATTGATCGCGTGGGTGGTGTTGGTGCCGTAGAACAGCGTGTACCCGTCCGGCGGGCTCTTCGCAACCGCATCGGCGGCGATGTTGGCGGCGGCGCCGGGCTTGTTATCGATGACGACGGGCTGGCCTATCCGTTTTCCCAGCTCGAACCCGAGCAGGCGAACCAGCAGATCGGGCGCGCTGCCGGGCCCGAAGCCGACGATGATCCGCACCGGCTTGGAGGGGTACGCCTCCTGGGCGAAGGCCTTGCCGCCGAGCAAGCCCGCCCCCAGGGCGGCGGCCTGGGCCAGCACCAGGCGCCGGCGCGGATGCAAGGAGCCAGGCGTCATTTCATTGCTCCCTGGGCGCCAGGCCCACGCCGCTGCCGAGACCGCCATCCATGAAGAGGGTCTGGGCGTTCACGTACGACGACTCGGGGCAGATGAGGAAGAGGGCGGTGTAGGCCAGCTCCCAGGCGGTGCCCTGTCTGCGGAACGGCAGGGGCCGAGCGGTCCGTCCGGGCGATCGGGCGCTGGCGGCGCGACCCATCGGGGTGTCGAGCAAGCCCGGCGCGATGGTGTTGACGCGGATGCCGCGTTCCTGGCCCTCCAGCGCGCCGGCGCGGCACAGCGCCGCCAGGGCGGCCTTGGAGGTTTCGTAGGCCGGGTTGCGCCCCGCCGGCGACACCGATGCCAGCGAGGAGATCAGCAGCATGGCGCCGCCGTCCGCCAGCACGGCCAGCCCCTGCTGCACCAGCAGCATATGGGCCCGGACATTCACGTCCATGACTTCGTTCCAGGTGGCGGCGCTCTCGTTGCGCAGCGATCTGCCATTGGAGATGCCGACGTTGGCCACGGCGGCCGTCAAGGTGCCCAGCTGCTCCGCGGCTTCGGCGAACAGCGCGCGCGCGAAATCGGGATCGCCGGCGTCCGCGGTGATGGCGACCGCGTGGCCGCCTTCGGCCCGCACCAGGCGCGCGGTTTCCTCCGCCGAGGCGGCGTCCTTGTCGGCGCAGGCCACTGACGCGCCTTCGCGGCCGAACAGCAGGCACATGGCGCGTCCGTTTCCGACGACGGGGTCGCCCGCGGGCGTATCGCGCTGCCCGGCGCCCAGCACCAGGACCGTGTGGCCCGCCAGGCGCCCGCGTCCGGGATCAGTGCCAATGGCCGAACCGAAAAGTTGCACCTTGGGGTCGGATGAGATCATGGGTGGCTCCTTATGCATTTCGCGGCGCATCCGCGGGGGTTTCGATCTCGATCTCCAGGTTCTCGAGGAAGCGGGACACCAGCATGTAAAAGCCGATGGTCTGCAGCAGTTCGCAGATCTCGGCCGGGCCGAGCCGCTCGGCCACCTTGTCGTAGAGCCAGCGCGGCGCCTTGACCTGCCACACCACGGCCTCGACGAATCGCATGACGACCAGCTCGAATTCGCTGAAGCAGCCTTCGTCGCGCTCCAGCACGGCGGCGCCGATGCGCTGCGCGTCCACGCCCAGCGATGCGGCATGTCGCTTGTGCTGGTGGACCTCGTAGGAGGCGCCGCTGAGCGCGCCGACCCGAAGGATCACGAGCTCCCGCAGTTGCGGGTCCAGCGCGCTTTCCTTGAGGATGGCGACGCCGAGCGCCAGGAAGCCCCTGGCCGTGGGGATGGAGTGCGGAAGCACCTTGTAGAGGTTCAGCGGCGGCCTGGACCTGATCAGCTGGGCCAGGTCGTCGGGCAGCGTCTGTATGTCGACGGGCGGAAGTCGAGCCATGTTGTCTCCTTCGATAAAAACGTGACCGTACTATAAAAACGTTTTTATAAAATGGCTTGTCACGAGCGTGACTTATCGCGACGGTGACAGGAGTTCGGCCAACTTTTCATTTATAAAATCGTTTTCACAAAAGGAGCCAGTGATGCAGACCTCCATCGATGTGCGCCGCCGCACTCTCTTGTGCGGCCTGGCCGCGGCGCTGTCCGGCACGGGCATGGGCGCCGGTGCCCAGCCCGCCCCCTGGCCGTCGCGACCGATCCGCCTGGTGCTGCCCAGCTCGGGCGGCAGCGGCCCGGATGTCCTGGCGCGCGTGTTCGGCGAGCGGCTCGCGCTGGCGCTCAAGCAACCGGTCGTCGTGGACAACAAGCCGGGCGCCAATGGCGCGCTGGCCGTGATGGACGCGGCGCGTTCCGCCGGCGACGGTTACACCGTGCTGTTCGCGAGCTCGTCGTTCACGGTCATCAACCAGGCGCTACAGCCCAAGCCGGCGTTCGACGTGCTGACCGATCTGGTGCCGGTGGCCCAGATCGCTTCAGGCGGCATCCACCTGATCGTGCACCCCGACCTGCCGGTGCACAGCATCAAGGAGCTGGTGGCGCTGGCCAAGGCGAATCCCGGCAAGTACGACTACGCCACCTGGGGCATCGGGTCCACCGGCCAGCTGGCGATGGAGGTCGTCAAGGCCGAGGCCGGCATCGACCTGCGCCATGTGCCGTACAAGACCGTGTCGCAGATCTACCAGGACATGCAGGGCGGCCTGATCAAGATCGCCTTCGTCGATGCGACAAGCTCACTGGCGCAGATTCGCGCCGGTCGGATCAGGGCGATCGCGGTGACCGGGTCGCGCCGCATGCCGGCACCGCCCGACCTGCCGACGCTGGCGGAGCAGGGCATCCCCTTCACCACCGACGCCTGGTATGGCGTGTTCGTTCCCAAGGGCACGCCGGCGGCGATCGTCGACGTGCTGCACCGGGAGATCTACGCTGCGATCGCTGCGCCCGAGGTGCGCGAGCGCCTGCTACAGCTCAATCTGGCCAACATGCCGTTGAAGACGCCGGCCCAATTCGGGCAGACGGTGGCGGAAGACCTGCGGGTGTGGCGAGCGATCGCGCAGCGCCACAACATTCGCCTGGGCGACCAGTAAGGGCAGGCGGCTAGGTGATGAGCCGGCCCTCCACAGGAGAGATCGATATGACTGCCTCCATCCCGGCGGTGAAGCGCAGGAAATCCGCTTCTATGCCGTCGGAGAAAATCACGCCGTTGTCCGGCATGCGCGAACGGATGCGCAGCGGCCGCTGGTTGTCGAACTGGCCGTAGACGAGGCTGGCCTGCGAAGCCCGGCTCGGGAAGGGCTCCCTCACCGCGAATTCCAGCGTGGTCGTGTTCCACGGCAGGGGCTGGTAATCGAGCGCCTGGCCCAACAAGCCGAGCGACCGCGCGATAGCCGCGGAGCCGGTGACCACGCTCTTCATCCAGGCCGTCGAGCCCAGGCCGGTGGAGACGATCAACCCCGAGGAAGACTGGAACTCCGTCTTGTCGCCGTGGCTCAGTTCATAGAGGGCCGAGGTGTGGCTGCGTGGCCCGATGAACAGGTCGTTCACCGCCCGCAGGGTCTGACCATCCGACATCCTGGCTTCGGCCATGGTCACATTCTTGACGGGCCGCTTGTCGGTGGCTGTGTCATGGAGCACGGTCCCCAGTTCAGCTGGCTCGAACGGCAGCAAGATGCCGTCCCACCGGCTCGGCTCGGGATTGACGCCGATCAGGGGCTGCCCTTCGAGGTACTTCATGGTGTTGGCGACCAGGCCATCCTGGCCCAGGGCCACCACGATGTCGGAAGGACCGAACACGAAATTGGGCAGCATCTGCCGGTCCAGGATCTGGTAGCGGCCCCAGGCTTCCAGTGCCTCCACCGCGATGCGCAGGCTTCGGGCGTAGGCCTCGTTCTCCGCCAGGTAGTCGCCGAAGTCCGCGCCCAGGTGTTCCACGTAGAACTTCGCCTGGCTCAGCGTGTTGTGCCGTACGACGAGTTCTTCCAGGCGGGTGCGCCGGGTGACCAGCACCACCTTGCGCCCCACTCCGCCGGAAAGACGGCCCGCGCCTGCGCCGCTGCTCACGCTGCCCCCTTGCGCGACGACGGCATCGCTGGAACCGTTGCCGTCGCCATCAGCGAATTCAACAGCTCGGGCGACATGTTCAGCTGGCCAATACGCTCGGCTTTCTCGGCGATGCCGCCGAACGCCTGGGCAATCAGTTGTGCCGGCTGCATCCCGGCCGAGGCCAGTGCCTGCACCACCCGCGGATCGGCCTTTTCGAGAGCCTGCATGAGCGTGCTGACCTTGTGGGCTTCGGCTTCCGCCAGCTTGCGCGTGTTGTCGGCCTGCCCCTCGACGAGGTCTTTGCGCCGCTGCTCGAGTTCGATGTCCGATCCCATCTGCTCGCCACGCAATTCGTTCTGCCGCCGCATGGCCGCTGCCTTGGCCTCCATCTGGGTTTCCTGGATCTGGCGCTTCTTCTGTTCGACGGCGATCTCGGTGTCCAGCTCGTTCTGGCGGATCGAGCGCTCGTTCTGCACCGAGGCCATGCGCCGCAGGTACACGGCGTCGTCCGCTGCCTTGAGATTCGACTCCCGGGCTTCCGCTTCCAGCGCCCGTGCGATATCAGGCGTGGGCTTGATCGCCAGGATGGAGACACCCAGGACCTGCAGGCCCAGGGCCTCGATCTCGGCCTGGGAACTCAGTTGCTGCTGGGCGGCACGGGCGATGGTGGCCGAAGCCTTGAGCGCCTGCTTCAGGTCCAGTGCCTGCACGGCCTGCTGGATGACGACCTTGGCCTGGATCGCCACGCGGTCGCCCAGCCGCTGCGGGTCTTCGGAGCTGTACGCCTTGCCATTCGGTGCGAGCGAAAAGTCCATCAACGCGGCGGTGCGTCGCGGGTCCTGCACACGGTAGCTGATCTCACCCTGTACCGTCACGCTCTGGAAGTCGCTGGTGACCAGCTCCAGCATGAAATCGCTTGTCTGGCTGGCGATCGGCACGGCCACCAAGCTGCTGCTCGGGGCGTAGTAGAAGAACGAAAGCCCGGCGCCCTCGCGTACGACACGGCCCCTGCGGAACTGCATCAGATGGATGGTGGGCTGGGTCTTGATGAACTGGATGCCGAACATGGTCTTCCTCCTTTCTGAGTTGTACTGTGCAACTTATATGAGTTGTATAGTACAACCTGGAAGGATAAAGTCAAGCCATGACAACAGACTTCAAACGCCCCCTGGTGACCGTGGATGTACTGATCTTCGCCTTGCTCGACGAGGCGTTGAAGATCCTTCTGGTGCGGCGACCCGATGAGCCCGGCGATCCTTTCCCTGGGCGCTGGGCGCTGCCGGGCGGATTCGTCGATGTCGCCAAGGACCGTTCGCTGCAGGACTGCGCCGTCCGCAAGCTGCGGGAGAAGACCGGTGTGAGGACGCCGTATCTGGAACAGCTGGGTAGCTGGGGCGATGCCGAGCGGGACCCACGCGGCTGGTCCGCTACCCACGCCTACTTTGCGTTGATCGATGCGCCCCAGCGTGCGGGCGCCGACACCGGGGCTGCCGACGCGCAGTGGATACAGGTCGACGAAGCCGCCCGCAAGCGGCTTGCGTTCGACCATTCGCAGATTCTGGCCGCTGCCCTGGAAAGGCTGCGCGGCAAAGTCGAGTACACCTCATTGCCGGCGTTCCTTCTGTCGGAGCCCTTTACCTTGCCGCAATTGCAGCATGTCTACGAAGTCGTGCTCGGGCGCCCGTTGGATAAAAGCGCCTTCAGGAAGCGGATGCTGGACGCCGGTTTTCTGCAGGAAGCAGGCATGGTCGACGGGCCGTTCGGACGAACCGCCATGGGCTATGGGGTCATCGACCGGCAGCAGTTCGCCGTCTTTCCCCGCACCTTCAAAACCAAGCCCTAGCGATCGCTGCGCGCCCCGCTGAAAGCCTTCTGCGCCGCCGCTCCCACGGCCAGCCGCAGCCAGGCATGGTCGCTGCGCTGGCCCTGGCGCCGGTGCCAGAGCGAATCGACGTGCACCGGCGGAACCTCGAACGGCAGGTCGCGCAGCACCAGCTCGTGCGCCATGCCCGTGACCTTGACGAAGTGGCGCGGCAGCACGGTGAGCAGGTTCGAGCTGGCAACGACCCGTCCCGCGGTGAAGAACTGGTTCACCGTGAGCACGATGCGGCGCTTGCGCCCCAGCGAAGCCAGGGCCTCATCGATGAAGCCGAAGGGGCGCCCGGAGAAGGTCACTAGCAGGTGGCGTGCATCGCAGTAGCGCTTGATCGTCAGCGGCCCGCGCGCCAGCGGATGGCCCTCGCGCATCACGCAGACATATTCGCCGGCGTACAAGCGCTGGTGATCGAATGGCGCCAGGCCGCCTTGCTGGGCCTGCGCCGTCAGATCCGCCAGCACCGCCGGAAAGAAGCCCACGGCCAGGTCGACCTGACCCTCGTCGAGCAGGGGGCGCGGGTCGCGCGTGGTCAGCGGGAGCACGCGCATCGACACTCCGGGCGCATCGCGCTCGATGATCTCCACCAGGTTGGGCATCAGCTCGGCGGCCGTGGCGTCGGCCATCGCTAGCACGAAGGTATTCACGGCCTCGGAAGCGACGAAGTCGCCGGGGGTGATCGACGATTCCATCTGCCGCAGCGCGTCGGAGATGGCGGGCCACAGGGACAAGGCGCGCGGCGTGGGCTCGATGCCATAGCCGCTTCGCACCACCAGCTTGTCGCCCACCGCTTCGCGCAGGCGGTTCAGCGCGTTGCTCACCGCCGGCTGCGTCATGGCCAGGGTGCGGGCGGCGCGCGTGAGGTTTCGCTCGGTCATGACCTCGTCGAAGACGCGCAGCAGGTTCAGGTCCAGCGTCCTGAAGTTGGGGGCTTTCATAACCATGGTGAATGATAGCCATCACCAATCTAAATTGGCAAAATATCAGTAAAAACCCTAGTATTGCCTTCACGCAGGCGGCAATTTCGCTGCAGGCGTACTCAGAAGGGGAAGAAACTATGACCAGCTTTGCACATGTGGACTATCCCACCCAACATCCCGGCATCGTGCGCGCCGAGCGCGTGGCCGAAAGCGTCAAACAATTGGCCAGCCGCCTCGACGGCACCCGGGCCGTCGCCAGCCTGCTGCTCGCGGCTATCGTATCGGCCGTCCTGGTCGTTGCCAACCAGGTCATCGACACCTGGACCGAAGGCCACCTCCTGGCAGCCTGGATCCTGATGTGGACCGTCGCTTTCGCCGCCTTGGCCCTGTTGGCCACGCCGGCCAAGCGTACGGCGGCCCGCCTGCGCACTGGCCTGAAGGCTTGGCGTGCCGCCCGCCACCAGGCCGCCCAGGACGAGAAGCTCTGGAACGTGGCGCTGACCGACGCCCGCGTGATGGCCGACATCAGCCGCGCCATGAGCGCCGACGCAGCACGCGACGTCAGGTCCTACTACTGAAAGGGGCACGCCATGGCCGCCCTTGCCCAGAGAAACTGGCTGACCCAGGTGCTGCGCCTGATCCCGGCGCAACTGCACCAGGCGCTGGACGCCTGGTCGTATCGGGTGGCGCGCCAGCGCGCGCAGCAGCGGCTGCTGGCGGGCCAGCCCCGCAAGCCGGCGGCGCCGATCGCCTACAAGCTCAGGCCCTGGCGCGATTGACCTCGCCGCGACTCAACAAAAAAGCCACCGTCTCCGGTGGCTTTTTTTTGGCCGGGGAAAGGATCAGGCCGCCAGCCGCTTCTCGATCTCCGCCTTGGTCTCGCCCAGCTCGCGCGGCAGGTGGTATTCGAGCTGCTGGAACAGCTCGGTGTGCAGCTGCAGCTCTTTCTGCCAGGCCGCCTTGTCGATGCTGGTGACAGTCTTGAACTGCTCGGCGCTGAAGTCGAGGCCGGTCCAGTTCAGTTCCTCGTAGGCCGGGCTCACGCCGAACACATGTTCCTGGCCCTGCGCCTTGCCTTCGATGCGGTCGATCATCCACTTGAGCACGCGCATGTTCTCGCCGTAGCCGGGCCAGACGAACTTGCCGTCGTCGCCCTTGCGGAACCAGTTGGTGGTGTAGATGCGCGGCAGCTGGGCGCCCGAGGCCGACAGCTTCTTGCCCAGGTCCAGCCAGTGCTGGAAGTAGTCGGACATGTTGTAGCCGGTGAACGGCAGCATGGCGAAGGGATCGCGGCGCACCACGCCCATCTGGCCGGCCGCGGCGGCTGTCGTCTCCGAGCCCATGGTGGCGGCCATGTACACGCCTTCCACCCAGTTGCGCGCCTCGGTCACCAGTGGCACCGTGGTCGAACGGCGGCCACCGAAGATGAAGGCGTCGATCGCCACGCCCTTGGGATCGTCCCAGGCCGAGTCGAGCGCCGGGTTGTTCACGGCGGACACGGTGAAGCGGGCGTTGGGGTGGGCGGCCTTGGCGCCGGTCTGCTTGGCGATCTCGGGCGTCCAGTCGTTGCCTTGCCAGTCGATGGCGTGCGCGGGCGCCGGGCCCATGCCCTCCCACCACACGTCGCCGTCGTCGGTCAGCGCGACGTTGGTGAAGATGACATTCTTGTCCAGGCTGGCCATGCAGTTGGGATTGGTGTCGGTGTTGGTGCCGGGCGCCACGCCGAAGTAACCCGCTTCCGGGTTGATCGCATACAGCTTGCCGTCCGCGGCGGGCTTGATCCAGGCGATGTCGTCACCGATGGTGGTGACCTTCCAGCCCTCGAAGCCCTTGGGCGGGATCAGCATGGCGAAGTTGGTCTTGCCGCAGGCCGAGGGGAAGGCCGCCGCGACATGGTATTTGCGGCCTTCAGGATTGGTCACGCCCAGGATCAGCATGTGCTCGGCCAGCCAGCCTTCGTCGCGGCCCATCGTCGAAGCGATGCGCAGCGCGAAGCACTTCTTGCCCAGCAGCGCGTTGCCACCGTAGCCGGAACCATAGGACCAGATCTCGCGGGTTTCCGGGTAGTGGACGATGTACTTGGTCTTGTTGCAGGGCCACTTCACGTCCTGCTGGCCCTTGACCAGCGGCGCGCCGACGGTGTGCACGCAGGGCACGAACTCGCCGTTGACGCCCAGCACGTCGTACACGGCACGGCCCATGCGCGTCATGATGCGCATGTTCACGGCCACATAGGGGCTGTCGGACAGTTCGATGCCGATGTGCGCGATCGGCGAGCCGAGCGGGCCCATGGAGAAGGGCACCACGTACATGGTGCGCCCGCGCATGCAGCCGTCGAACAGGGGCTGCAGGGTGGCGCGCATTTCGGCCGGGGCCATCCAGTTGTTGGTGGGGCCCGCGTCTTCCTTTTTCTGCGAGCAGATGTAGGTGCGGTCTTCCACGCGGGCCACGTCGGTCGGGTCGGAGCAGGCCAGGAAGGAGTTGGGCCGCTTGATGGGGTCGAGCTTCTTGAAGGTGCCCGCGTCAACCAGTTGCTGGCACAGCCGGTTGTATTCGTCCTCGCTGCCGTCGCACCAGTAGATGCTGTCGGGCTTGCACAGGGCGGCCATGTCGGCCACCCAGGCAATCAGTTTCGCGTTCTTCACGTAGGAAGGGCTGTTCAAATTAAGCCCCTGCATCACGGGAGAGTTCATCCAAAGCTCCTAAAGTTAAACCTGGTTTCAAAAAGGAGCTCGGGCCTCGAGAGCTCTGCCTTTTGAAATCGGGCTTGGCCGAGGCGACGGGCGGTGCCGCCTGATGGGCAGCGGGGGTGCGTGAGGGATATTTCACATCCGCGGGTCGGCTAGGAAGACGATTTTATGAAACCGGTTCGCATCTTGGCCGCCATTGGGGGCGAAAACAATGCAAAACTTGCATAGGGTTATGCAGTTCAGCTTTAACTGGGCTGGGGGTAAAAAATGCGCCGACGGTCGCTGCTGAAGGTTCTGGGTACCGGCTGGCCTGCGCTTGCCGCCGGCGCTGCGGTCGCTCAGGAGCAGCGGCCGGCACTGGTGGCCGTCGCCGCCAGTGTTCAGCGGGCCATGGAGGAGATAGCGCCGGCCTGGATGCGCAGTACCGGCCATCGCCTCAGCATCACCTATGGATCGTCGGGCAACTTCGTGCGCCAAATCCAGCAGGGCCTGCCGGTAGAGCTGTTCCTGTCCGCCGATGAAGCCTTTGCCTTCAAGCTGGCGGACGCGGGACTCACGCGCGATCGCGGCGTGATCTACGCCAACGGGCGTTTGGCGCTGCTGTTAGCCAAAGAATCCGAAATTGCTCTCGATCCCCAATTGCAGGGGCTGAAGGTCGGCTGGGCTTCCGTACGGAAATTCGCAATCGCCAATCCCGAGTTGGCGCCCTATGGGAAGGCGGCGCGAGAGGTCCTGCAGAGCGTGGGCCTGTGGGAAGCGGCCCAAAGCAAACTGGTCCTGGGGGAAAACATTGCCCAGGCCACCCAGTTCGTCGCGACGGGTTCGGCTCAAGCGGGGCTGACGGCGCTTTCGCTGCTCATCGGCAACGAGTCGGCCGGCCTGGGCCGACACATCGCCCTGCCTGACAGTCTGCACGCACCGCTGCGGCAACGCATGGTGTTGCTCAATCAGGCAGGTCCGGCTGCAACTGCGCTGTATGAGTATCTCCAGTCCGCACCCGCCAAGGCCATCTTGCGGCGGCACGGCTTCGGCGTCGAGTAGAGAAGAGAAGTCACAATCCAGCTCATGGATTGGCAAGCTGCCCGCGTATCGCTGCTCTTGGCCGTGCTGACGGCGGTGCTGCTATTGCCGCCAGGCATTGCCTTGGCGCGCTGGCTGGCGCTCACTTCTTGGCGCGGCAAGCCGCTGGCCGAGGCCTTGCTGATGCTCCCCTTGCTGTTGCCGCCCACGGTGATCGGTTTCTATTTGCTGATCGCGTTCGGCCAGGGCTCGCCCCTGGGCGCCTGGCTGGCACGGCAGTTCGACCTGCGGCTGGTGTTCAGTTTCCAAGGCCTGCTGTTCGCAAGCCTGCTGGTGAACCTGCCCTTCATGGTCCAGCCGATCCAGCGAGCCTTTGCCGCCATCCCCAACTCCCTGCGCGAAGCGGCCTGGGTTTCCGGCCTGGGCGGCTGGCGCACCTTCCTCAAGATCGAGTTGCCACTGGCCTGGCCCGGCCTGTTGGGCGGTGTCGCGCTGACAGCCGCCCATACACTGGGCGAATTCGGCGTGGTGCTGATGGTCGGCGGCAGCATCGCCGGCGAAACGCGGACGCTGAGCATTGCCATCTACGACCGGGTGCAGGCTTTCGATCTGGCCGCGGCGCATGTGATGGCGCTGTCCCTCGTCGCCTGCTCGTTGGCGGCGGTGGCCCTGGTGTTCGCGGCCGACCGCCGCCGGCCTTTGCAGGAACGCTAGTGGGTACCCTGGCCGTCGCGCTGCACAACACCACGCCGATGAGGTTGGACGCGCGCTTTGAATGCGCGCCCGGCGAACTGGTGGCCCTGGTCGGCCCTTCGGGCAGCGGCAAGACCAGCCTGCTGCGTGCGGTCGCCGGCCTGCTGAAGAGCAAGAGTTTGAACGGGACGATTTCCGTTGGCGAGGACCTCTGGTTCGACAGCGAACGTGGCCTGAACCTGGCACCCCAGCAGCGCCAGGTGGGACTGGTGTTCCAGCACTACGCCCTGTTCCCCCACCTGAGCGCCATCGAAAACGTGCGGATCGCCGCGGCGGGCGGGACCTCCGAGCTGATCCACTCCTTGTTCGAACGACTGGGCTTGGCCGGGCTGGAGCAACGCCGGCCCGCCGAGCTGTCGGGCGGGCAGCAGCAGCGTGTGGCGTTGGCCCGGGCCTTGGCACGGCAACCCCGGGTGCTGCTGCTGGACGAGCCCTTCTCCGCCGTCGACGCCCCGGCCCGGCAAGCGCTGTACCGCGAACTGGCGGGGTTGCGCGAGAGCTTGTCCACCCCCATGGTGCTGGTGACCCACGACCTGGGGGAAGCGCGCCGGCTGGCCGACCGGGTGGTGATCCTCGATGCCGGCGAAACCCTGCAGACCGGCACGCCGTCCCATGTCTTTGCCAGTCCGCGCAACGCCCGGGTGGCCGAGCTGGTGGGAATACAAAACCATTTCCGCGGGCGCTTTCACAAGCAGGAGCCCGGTTGGGGCCGCCTGGACTGGGGCCCGGCCGATGGGGTGAGCCTGCGCGTGCTCGACAAGAACAGGATCGCCGACGGCGCGGCCGTGACCTGGGTGATCGCCGGCGACCATGTGGAGTTGCTGGCCGACGGCCCAGCCCAGCAAAACGTGCTGCGCTGCGAAATGTTCGAGCAGCTGGCGCTCGGCGAGACCAGCCTGTGCACGCTGCGGCCGCAAGGCCTGGGGCAGGAAATCGTGACGCTGAACCTGTCAACGGCCCAGCTGCGATCGCTCGAAGCCGGACCGGGCCGCTGGTTGCGGCTGCAGATCGCCCCGGAGGCGATCCACATCATGCCGCAGAAGGACGCTGCGGCGCGGGAGCTTCAGGCGACGTAGATGGCGATGAAGGCCAGCAGGAACATCAGCACGCCGCCCATGACCGGCAGCACGAGGGGCATCATCGGAACGATGGCTTCAACCCCGTCCTGAGGCTCGGGGTGGTGTTCGCCGTGGCTGTGGCGAGGTTCGGGGGTAGACATGGTGATTTCCTCTGGTACTGGGCCGATTTTAGCAAGGCCGCCTACAGCAGGGCGTAAGTGACGCTGGCGCGGCTCACGCTCTTGCCGTCGTCGGCGCCGCGGATATCGATCTCGCCGAAGGCCAGCGCCTTGCCCGCGCGCAACACCCGGGCCTGGACCAGCGCGTCCTGGTTCGACAGGGGCTTGAGGAAGCTGCTGTTCATCTGGACGGTGGTGCAGGGCCTGAACTGGCCGAACTGGTTGATGAGCGCCAGCACCATGGCGGTGTCGGCTGCCGCCATCATGGCCTGGCCGCAAAGCATGCCGCCGACGCGCGACAGCTGGGCGTTCTGCGGCAGGCGCAGGGTGACGCTGTCGGCGTCGAAACCTTCCACCTTCAGGCCCAGCGCCTGGACCCAGGGCGCGAAGTACTCGGCCAGCGCCGACAGAAGTGTTTCCTTGTCCATCACTGCTCCTGGGCCTGGAAGCCGCCGGCATGCAGGGCGGCCAGCACCGCCTGGATATGCTCGCGTCCGCGGGTCTGGATCACCAGCTCGATCTCCACGTTCTGCGCCGCCAGCACGGTGAACGCACGCTGGTGGTGGACCTCGTCGATGTTGGCGCCCGCTTCGCTGACGATGGCCGTGATGCGTGCCAGCGAGCCCGGCACGTCGCGCGCGCTCACGCGCACCCGCGCCAGCCGCCCGGCGCGAACCATGCCGCGTTCGATGATGGCCGCCAGCAGCAGCGGATCGATATTGCCGCCGCCCAGCACCAGGCCGATCTTGCGGCCGCGGAACCGGTCGGGGTGCTTCAGCAGTGCCGCCAGCCCGGCAGCACCGGCGCCCTCGACCAGGGTCTTTTCGATCTCCAGCAGCATGACGATCGCCTGCTCGATATCGCCCTCGTCCACCAGCAGCATGTCATCCACGTGCTTTTCGATGATGGCCTGGGTGATCTTGCCGGGTGTGCCGACCGCGATGCCCTCGGCGATAGTGCTGCCGCCCTGGGGCAGCGAGGCATGCTTCACGGCGTTGAACATGTTGGGAAAGCGCAGCGCCTGGACGCCGACGACCTCGATGCCGGGCTTGAGCGACTTGGCCGCCACCGCGATGCCGGCGATCAGGCCGCCGCCGCCCACGGCCACCACCAGGGTGTCGAGTTCCGGCACGGCCTGCAGCATCTCGATGCCGATAGTCCCCTGGCCGGCCACGATGGCCTCGTCGTCGTAAGGGTGGACGAAGGTCAGCTGCTGCTGCTCAGCCAGCTGCAGCACATGGCCGCGCGCCTCGTCCAGGGTATCGCCGTAGAGCACGACTTCGGGCCCGAAGCTGCGCGTGCGCTCCACCTTCACCCCCGGCGTGAAGCGCGGCATCACGATCACCGCCCGCAGGCCCAGGCGCTGGGCATGGTAGGCCACGCCCTGGGCATGATTGCCCGCGCTCATGGCGATCACGCCGCGGCGCTTTTCCTCGTCGCTGAGCTGTGCCAGCATGTTGCAGGCGCCGCGCTCCTTGAACGAGGCGGTGAATTGCAGGTTCTCGAACTTCAGAAACACCTGCGCACCGGTGATCTGCGAAATCGTGCGAGATTCCACGCAAGGCGTGTCGAGGACCTGCCCCTGCAGGCGTTGCGCGGCGGCGCGGATGTCGGCAAGTTCGATCATGGCGGGAATTGTCGCGGTAAAAGCCCGGCAAAGTGGGGGATTCCCCACAATCAGCGACTTCCATGTAGCATCAACTCGCGTTATCGTAAGCAAGCGCAATAGGTCCTGGAGGCCTTCCCCATGGTCAAGCGTTCGGCTGAACTGCAGGTACTTCCCTCACCGGGTCTGAAAGAGGCGCCGGTGCTGGACTTGATGTGCTCGCATTTCGTGCTGACGCTGGCGGCCAAGCAGGGCGGCAAGTTCAATGTGCGGCGCGACCTCAATGGCCTGCTGTCACTGGCCGGCCGCCACCTGGTGTGGCCGGCTCCGGCTCTGGCGCGGCTGCGCGAATTCCTCGCCCGCCGCTGCAAGGACAACGAGTTCTGGCGCGGCCACGAGGCGCTGTCCACGCAGGAGTTCCTCGATCGCCACGGTGTCTGGCGCGGCCCGTACGAAGAGGGCACCCTGTTCTTCTACCTCGATGAATACGCCAAGGACCAGCCCAAGGACCTGTTGTCGGTGCTGGCCGTCACCGGCGACTGGCTGACCCATGCGCTGAAGAAGCATTCGACGCTGGTGGAAAAGAACATCGACGCGCTCTCGGGCCTGTTGCAGCTGAACAAGGCGGAGCGCGCGCTGCTGCTTTACGGCACGCTGGCGCGTTACCAGCGCGACCTGCGCAGCATCCTGGTGGAGTTCAAGGTCAACAACGCGCCTGAAGCCTACGCCGCCATCGCCGAAATCGCCGGTGTGAACGCCGTGGAGGTCGGCGAGGCCTTGCGCGCCGGCTCGCGCCTGGAGCGCATCGGCCTGGTCGAGAACCTGATTTCCGAGCACAACATCACCGACCTGGCCGACCTGATGAAGGTCAGCGAAAAGCTGCCGCCGGTGCTGATGCGCGAATACCGCGACCAGAACGAGCTGATGGCCGTCTTCACGCGGCCTTCCGCCAAGAGCGCGCTGGCGCTGCATGACTTCAGTTTCGTCGAAGACGATGCGCAGGTCCTGTGCTCGCTGCTGCGCAATGCGGTGACGCGCAAGGAGGCGGGCGTCAATGTCTTGCTGTATGGGCCGCCCGGCACCGGCAAGACCGAGCTGGCCAAGGTGGTGGCGCAGGCCGCCGGCCTGGAACTGTTCGAGGTGGAGTACGCCGACCGCGACGGCAATTCGCTGAGCGGCCGCGACCGCTATCGCTCCTTGCAGATCGCGCAGGTGTTCCTCAAGGGCAGCGCGCAAGCCGCCCTGCTGTTCGACGAGGTGGAGGACGTGTTTCCGCCGATCTCCAGCGAGGCCGCGCAGCTGATGGCGCGAGCCGAGCAGGTGGTGGCGCCGCCCAACAGCAGCGTCAGCGGCAAGGCCTGGGTCAACCAGATCCTGGAATCCAACGCCGTGCCCACCATCTGGGTCACCAACCGCATCGAGCAGATCGACCCGGCCTTCCGCCGCCGCTTCGCCTACCACCTGGAACTGAAGTCGCCGCCGCCGGGCGCTCGCGAAGGGCTGGTGCGCAAGACGCTGGAAGGCGTCACCGTGTCGGAAGCCTTCGTCGGCAAGCTGACCGAGCGCAAGGGGCTAACCCCGGCCCAGATCCGCACCGCGGTGCGCTTCGCCGGGCTGGCCAGTGCGGACGGCAGCTCGATGGAAAGCCTGATCGAGCGCCAGCTGCGCAACTCGGACCAGGCGCTGGGCAACCGCGCCCACGACTCCGGCGAGCGCCGCAGCGTCACCACCTACGACCTGGACATGCTGAACGTGGAGACCCGCTTCGAAGTGCCGCGCATCGTGCAGGCGCTCAAGGCGCGCGGCCACGGCACCCTGTGTTTCTACGGCGCGCCCGGCACCGGCAAGACCGCGCTGGCGGAGCACATCGCCAAGAGCCTGGACAAGCCCCTGCTGATCAAGCAGGCCAGCGACCTGATGAGCAAGTATGTCGGCGAGACCGAGCAGAACATGGCCGGCATGTTCCGCGAAGCCGAGAACGAAAAGGCCGTGCTGCTGCTCGACGAGGCCGACAGTTTCCTGCAGGACCGGCGCGGCGCGCAGCGCACCTACGAGGTGACCGAGGTCAACGAGATGCTGCAGGGCATGGAGCGCTTCAACGGCATCTTTGTGTGCACCACCAACCTGATGGATCGCATCGACCAGGCGGCCTTGCGGCGCTTCACTTTCAAGATCCGCTTCAAGCCGCTGACGGCGGTACAGCGCGAAAAGATGTTCGTGACCGAAGCGCTGGGCGGTGATGCGGCCTTGCTGACGGACCAGACCCGGGCCCGCCTGTTGCGGCTGGAGCAGCTATGCCCCGGCGACTTCGCGGCCGTGAAGCGCCAAGTCGATATCCTGGACGCGCAGTTCGGCGTGGAAGAGTTCCTGGATCAGCTCGAGGCCGAGCACCGCATCAAGCCCGAGGTGCGCGAGGCGCGCAACATCGGGTTCTTGCAGTAGCGGGGTTCTGTCATTGCGGGCTCGACCCGCAATCCATGGCGGCGCGCCAAATACCTGGATGCCGGATCGAGTCCGGCATGACAAACCTAAGACACGCCGTCCACGACCCGCAGCACTTCTTCCCCATAGGCTTCGAGTTTCTTCGCGCCCAGCCCGCTGATGCCCTGCAGGTCGTCCAGCGATTGCGGCGCCAGCGCGGCGATGGCCGCCAGCGTTGCATCGTGAAAGATCACATAAGCCGGCAGGTTGTGGGAACGTGCCACTTCGGCGCGCCAGGCCTTGAGCGCGGCAAAGCGCGCCTGGCCCGCATCGGTCAAGCCGGCCGCCACCGCGGGGGCTGTTTTCGCGGTGGAGCCCTTGCGTCGGCGTGAGTCCGCCGGCAGCGACACCGACTCGCGCAGCTGCACCGGCGTTTCGCCCTTGAGCACGCCGCGCGAGCCGTCGGTGAGCTTCAAGGTGTTGAAGGCCTGGCCATCCACGGCCAGCGCACCGGTGGCGATCAGCTGGCGCAGCACGCCGCGCAGCTGCGCCTCGCTGAACTCCGCGCCGATGCCGAAGGTGCTGAGCTTGTCATGGGCAAACTGCGCCACCTTCTCGGTTTTCTTGCCGCGCAGGATGTCCATCACATGGCCGGCGCCGAAGCTGATGCCGCTTTGCTGCTGCACCCGATAGATGGTGGACAGCAGCTTGCGCGCGGCATCGGTGCCGTCCCAGATTTCGGGCGGGTTCAGGCAGTTGTCGCAGTTGCCGCAAGCTGTGGAGGCTTCACCAAAGTAGCCGAGCAGGCGCACCCGCCGGCAGTCGGTTGCTTCCGCCAGCGCCAGCAGCGCATCGAGCTTGCCCCGCATCACCTGCTTGAAGTCCTCGCCGGCCGGGCTCTCGTCGATCATGCGGCGCTGGTTCACCACGTCCTGCAGGCCGTAGGCCATCCAGGCGGCAGCGGGCAGCCCGTCGCGGCCGGCACGGCCAGTCTCCTGGTAATAGCCTTCGATGTTCTTGGGCATGTCCAGGTGCGCCACGAAACGCACGTCGGGCTTGTCGATCCCCATGCCAAAGGCAATGGTCGCCACCATCACGATCGCCTCTTCGCGGAGGAAGCGGTCTTGGTTGGCCTGCCGCACCTCGGAGTCCAGGCCGGCGTGATAGGGCAGGGCCCGGATGCCTTGCTGGCTCAGTGTCTGGGCGATCTCCTCGACCCGCTTGCGCGACTGGCAATAGACGATGCCGGCATCGCCCTCGTGCTCACGCTCTATGAAGCGCAGCAGCTGGGTGGTGGCATCCTTTTTCTCGACGATGGTGTAGCCAATGTTCGGGCGGTCGAAGCTGCTGATGAACTGGCGCGCCTGCTCCAGCTGCAGCCGCTCGACGATGTCCTCGCGGGTAATGGCATCGGCCGTGGCCGTCAGCGCGACGCGCGGCACCGAGGCATAGCGCTCGTGCAGCACCGTCAACGCCCGGTATTCGGGCCTGAAGTCATGGCCCCATTGGCTGACGCAATGGGCTTCGTCGATGGCGAACAAGCTGAGCTTGCCGCGCTCGTACAGCGAATCGAGCTGGGCCAGGAAGCGCGGCGTGGTCACCCGCTCGGGGGCGGCGTAAATCAGGGTGACGTCGCCGCGCAGCATGCGCTTTTCCACGGCGTTGGCCTGCTCGCCCGACAGGGTCGAGTTGAGGAACTCGGCCTCGACGCCGGCCTCATGCAGGGCGCCGACCTGGTCGTGCATCAAGGCGATCAGGGGCGACACCACGATGGCCACGCCATGGCCGGCGCGCTGGCGCGCAATCGCCGGGATCTGGTAGCACAGCGACTTGCCGCCGCCGGTGGGCATCAGCACCAGGGCATCGCCGCCGGCAATGACGTGATCGACGATGGCCGCCTGGGGCCCGCGAAACTGTTCGTAGCCGAATATTTCGTGGAGGATGGAGCGGGGCGGGGAGGGCGGTGGCAGCAAGATGGCCCGTATTGTCCAGGGAAAAGGCCGCGTTATCTACAATAAGGCCATCATGAAACCGATCATCTACACCCGCGGCCAGGCCCTGCCGGCCATCCTCGAGCAACGCATCGCGATTCTCGACGGCGCCATGGGCACGATGATCCAGCGTTTCAAGCTGACCGAGGCCAATTACCGCGGCGAGCGCTTCAAGGACCACCCCAAGGACCTGAAGAACAACGGCGAGCTGCTCAGCCTGACGCGGCCCGACGTGATCCGCGACATCCACGAGGGCTACCTCGCGGCCGGCACCGACATCATCGAGACCAATACCTTCGGCGCGACGCGCATCGCCCAGGACGACTACGAGCTGGGCCACCTGGCGCGCGAGATGAACCTGGAGTCGGCGAAGCTGGCGCGCGCCGCCTGCGACAAATTCTCGACGCCCGACAAGCCGCGCTTCGTTGCCGGCGCCCTCGGCCCCACGCCCAAGACGGCCAGCATCAGCCCGGACGTGAACGATCCGGCCGCCCGCAACGTCGATTTCGAGCAGCTGCGCTCGGCCTACTACGAGCAGGTCGAGGCGCTGGTGGAAGGCGGCTCCGATCTGCTGCTGGTCGAGACCATCTTCGACACGCTCAACGCCAAGGCCGCGCTGTTCGCCGTCGACGAGTATTTCGAGAAGTCAGGCGAGCGCCTGCCGCTCATCATCAGCGGCACCGTGACCGACGCGTCCGGGCGCATCCTCAGCGGCCAGACCGTCACGGCCTTCTGGTACAGCGTGCGCCATGCGCAGCCGCTGGCGATCGGCCTGAACTGCGCCCTGGGCGCGGCGCTGATGCGCCCGTACATCCAGGAGCTGGCCAAGGTGGCGCCGGATACCTTCATCAGCTGCTACCCGAACGCCGGGCTGCCCAATCCGATGAGCGACACCGGCTTCGATGAAACGCCCGACGTCACTGCGCGGCTGCTGCGCGAGTTTGCCGCCGAAGGCCTGGTGAACATCGTCGGCGGCTGCTGCGGCACGACGCCGGAGCACATCGCCGCGATCCGCCAGGCGGTCGAGCCGCTGCCCATCCGGTCGTTGCAGAAATCGTTCTTCTATAAAGAAGCGGCCTGAGAAGGCTGACCCGGGAACACGCCTTCGACGAACGGTGAGATATTCGCCAGCATCCGCGCCACGTATTCCTCCTTTTCCCCGACCGGTGCGACGCGAAGCTACTGATCCCAACGGGTCACCTATTGAGTCGGGCCGCCAGCGGGCGGTAACCCGCTGGCGCCTTGTCATCCGCATGCGCGGGTAGCGCATCCGTCGTGCATCAAGTTTGATCGTCCCGGTGGCGAAAGTCTTTCCGTTTTTTCGGCCTTTGATGCTTCAGGCAGGAAAATTTCCTGAATGGAGTGACCAAGCAGATAATCCATCTGCATGGACCAAATCGACCGAAAAATCCTCAAGGTGTTGCAGGCCAACGCCCGGGCCAGCCTGCAGGAGATTGGCCAGGCCGTCGGCCTGAGCAGCTCGCCTTGCTGGGAGCGCATCCGCAAACTGGAGCAGTCCGGGGTGATCGAGGGCTACACGGTGCGGCTCAATGCGCAAGGACTCGGGCTGGCTGACACGGTGCTGGTCCAGTTGACCTTGGACAGCCATACCGACAACACGCTGGAAAAATTCGGCGAGACGCTGGCGGCGATTCCCGAGGTGATCGAGGCCTACCTGGTCTCCGGCGAATACGACTACCTGCTGCGGGTGGCGGTGAAGGACACACGCGATTACGAGCGACTGCTGCGCGAACGCCTGTACAAAATCAAAGGCATACGCCACAGCAAGTCGAGCTTCGTGCTGCGCACCTTGAAGAAGGCCGACCTGCCGCTGTGACCGCTACTTCTGCCGTGGCGTTCGCAGCCCACGGTCCGGAGTGCTCAAGGTCCCCTTGCGAACTTCCTGCACGGCCCGGGCCACCGCGCGGGCCGTGTTGCGGACTTCCTCGGCCACCGCATGGTCGGCGTCCAGCGCCTCGTGGCTGGTGGCGTAGGGCTCGTAATAGCCGATGTAGCGGTCCAGCCGGCTGGCCGGGCCGGCATCGATGAGCCCCATCCAGTCCAGCCAGTCGCACAGCGACCGGCGCGCGCCTTCGATGCCGGCCACGTCGCCGTGCACCACCACCCCGTAGGTCCGCCCGGCCAGGTGCTTGGGATAGGGCCAGCCCTCCAGCTCGACCGCCTTGGCCTTTGCCGGGTCCTTGCCGCCGGTCAGCGTCGGGTCCGGATTGCCACCGTCGGCGCAGACCAGGCGATCCATCATCAGCTTGAGCGGGCTGGCCGCCTGGTACCAGTGCGTGGGCGTCAGCAGCAACACGCCATGGGCCGAGACCCAGCGCTCGTAGATCTCCGCCATCCAGTCGCCGATCTGGCCCAGCGCATGGTTGGGGTAGCAGCTGCAGGGCCAGTGGCACAGCGGCATGGCGGTGGACACACAGCCCTTGCAAGGATGGATGTGCCGCTGATAGTCCGAGGTCAGCAGGCTCAGGTCCAGCAGGTCCACCTGCATGGCTTCGGCGCGCAGGGCCTCGGCCGCGAACTGGGCCAGCCGCCAGGTCTTGGAGATTTCGCCGGGACAGGTGCCGTCGTTGCGCGGTCCGCCGGCGATCACCAGCACCTGGGAGGGCGTGCTCGCCTCCTGCCAGCGGGCCTGGGCCGCCTGCAGCCGCTGGCGGGTCTCGATCCACTCCACCGACAGGTCGTAATCCGGGTCGGCGAATCCGGGCCCGGCCTTGCGCGTGTAGGGCGCCTTGCGGCCTTCCTGGTAGGCGTCCCAGGCGATGGCTTCCAGGCGGTCGATCGCCGCGCGCTCCTTGTCATAGGCGGGATCGTAGAACTTCTGGAAAAAGATATTCTTGAAAGTTTCGCGCGGATGAGGCGGCGGCGCTTGGCCTTTGCGGACTGTCGACGGCATGGAAATCCTTCCTGGACAACGGCGATCCTCATTCTGTATCGGTGCACGCAAACCGTGGGTAACAGGGCCAGCCCGACAGGGGGCGACAATACGGGATGAAAGCACCCAAGCGCCTGCAGTCCCTGGTCGAAGAAGGCCTGATCGATACCGTGGTGCGCCAGCTGATGAGCGGCAAGGAAGCCGAGGTCTACGTGGTGCGCTGCGGCGAGGAAACGCGCTGCGCCAAGATCTACAAGGAAGCCACGCAGCGCAGCTTCCGCCAGGCCGTCGACTACACCGAGAACCGCAAGGTCAAGAACACCCGCCAGGCCCGCGCCATGGCCAAGGGCACCCGCTTTGGCAGGGAAGCGGCAGAGGCAGCCTGGCAAAGCGCCGAGGTCGATGCCCTGCATCGCCTGGCCGCCGCCGGCGTGCGCGTGCCCAAGCCCTACAACTTCTGGGAGGGCGTGCTGCTGATGGAACTGGTGGCCGACGAGCATGGCGATGCAGCGCCGCGCCTGAACGACGTGACCTTCTCGCCCGAAGAGGCGCGCGTCCACCACGCCACGCTGCTGGTGGAAGTGGTGCGCATGCTTTGCGCCGGGGTGGTGCACGGCGACCTGTCGGAGTTCAACATCCTGCTGGCGGCGGACGGGCCGGTGATCATCGACCTGCCGCAGGCGGTGGACGCCGCCGGCAACAACCACGCCAGCCGCATGCTGCTGCGCGATGTCGGCAACCTGCGGGCCTTCTTCGGCCGCTTCGCGCCGGAGCTGCTGGAAACCCACTACGGGCCGGAGATCTGGCAGCTCTATGAGCGCGGCGTGCTGAGCCCGGAGTCGGCGCTGACCGGCCGCTTCGAGAAGAAGGCCGGGCCGGTGGACATGGGGGGTGTGCTGCGCGAGATCGACGATGCGCGCGACCAAGAGGCGGCGCGGCTGCTGCGGCTCAGAGCGGCATCAGTTCGTTGATCTCTTCGTTCATCGCCTGCGTCAGCTGGGCGTAGAGCTTGAGCTTTTCCTGGCTCTCGCGCATGCGCTGGGCGATGCGCAGCGAGACCGCCATCATCAGCTTGGCGGCTGTGCGCGGGTCGTCGCTCAGCAGCTGGTTCAGGGCATCGCGGGTGAGGATGGCGCAGCGCAGGTCCGACATCGCGGTGCAGGAGGCCGAGCGCGGGGACCCATCCAGCAGGCCCATTTCGCCGATCAGGTTGCCGGGGCCGAGCACCGTGACCGTGATCGGCGCCGTGCGGCTGACCACGATGGTTTCTATCGTGACTTCGCCGTCCAGCACCAGCAGCATGAAACCGGTGTTGTCGGTGTCGCCTTCCCGGATGAAGGTCGTGCCCTCGGGAATCCGGCGCGGCTGCATATAAGCCACGATGGCGCGGGCCTCGTCGTGGCTGAGCTGCATCAGGGCGCTGGGGGCCGTCAGCATGTCGGCCGCCCGATCCGCCGCCGTGGAACCTGCGATCTGGCGCAGCCGCTCCTCGCGGATGCGCGGATCGACCGGCTCGGCAGCCTTTTTGCCGAGCAGGCGGCCTATCATGCCGGGAACAGGTGTAGCGATGGTCTGGGCGGGCTGCATTTAGAATCGATGCTATTCCAAGGAGCGCTGCAGCGATTAAGCATTTTGCCTAACGTCAGGCTTGGGATCCCAACCGCGCTCACCTGTACCGAAACAAGGTGAGAGATGCGCGAGCTTGAAGTACCCCCCATGAAGTTGTCCGGCCTGGAGCCCGTCGCGATCGGGCCCGGGAGTTTGTTCGTCAACATCGGCGAGCGCACCAACGTCACCGGTTCCAAGGCCTTCGCCCGGATGATCCTGAACGGCCAGTTCGAGGAAGCCCTGGCCGTGGCGCGCCAGCAGGTCGAGAACGGCGCCCAGGTGATCGACATCAACATGGACGAGGCCATGCTGGATAGCAAAGCCGCCATGGTGCGCTTCCTGCACCTGATCGCCAGCGAGCCCGACATCGCGCGCGTTCCGATCATGGTGGACTCTTCCAAATGGGAAGTGATCGAGGCCGGCCTGCGCTGCATCCAGGGCAAGGGCATCGTCAACTCGATCTCCATGAAAGAAGGCGTGGAGGCCTTCAAGCACCAGGCCAAACTGGTCAGGCGCTACGGAGCGGCCGCCGTGGTGATGGCCTTCGACGAGAAAGGCCAGGCCGACACCTACGAGCGCAAGATCGAGATCTGCGAGCGGGCCTACCGGCTGCTGGTCGACGAGATCGATTTCCCGCCCGAGGACATCATCTTCGATCCCAACATCTTCGCGATCGCCACCGGCATCGAGGAGCACGACAACTACGCGGTGGACTTCATCAACGCCACGCGCTGGATCAAGCAGAACCTGCCGGGCGCCAAGGTGTCGGGCGGCGTGTCCAACGTCAGCTTCTCCTTCCGCGGCAACGACCCGGTGCGCGAGGCCATCCATACCGTGTTCCTGTATCACGCGATCCAGGCCGGCATGGACATGGGCATCGTCAACGCCGGCATGGTCGGCGTGTACGACGAGCTCGATGCGGAACTGCGCGAGCGCGTGGAGGACGTGGTGCTGAACCGCCGGCCCGACGCCGGCGAGCGGCTGGTCGAGATCGCCGAGTCGGCCAAGGGCGCCGCCAAGGACGACAGCAAGAGGAATGAATGGCGCGCCGGCACGGTCGAGCAGCGCCTGTCGCACGCGCTGGTCGCCGGCATCACCGACTTCATCACGGAAGACACCGAGGAAGCCTACCAGGCCATCCTGGCCAAGGGCGGCCGGCCGCTGCACGTGATCGAAGGCCCGCTGATGGACGGCATGAACATCGTGGGCGACCTGTTCGGCCAGGGCAAGATGTTCCTGCCGCAGGTGGTGAAGTCGGCTCGCGTGATGAAGCAGGCCGTGGCCCACCTCATCCCCTACATCGAGGAAGAAAAAAAGCAGCAGGCGGCAGCCGGCGAGGACGTCAAGGCCAAGGGCAAGATCATCATCGCCACCGTCAAGGGCGACGTGCACGACATCGGCAAGAACATCGTCACCGTCGTGCTCCAGTGCAACAACTTCGAGGTGGTGAACATGGGCGTGATGGTGCCCTGCCACGAGATCCTGGCGCGCGCCAAGGTCGAGGGTGCGGACATTGTCGGCCTGTCGGGACTGATCACGCCCTCGCTGGAGGAGATGCAGTACGTCGCCAGCGAGATGCAGAAGGACGATCATTTCCGCATCAAGAAGATTCCGCTGTTGATCGGCGGAGCGACGACCAGCCGCGTCCACACGGCCGTCAAGATCGCGCCGCACTATGAAGGGCCCGTGGTCTATGTGCCCGACGCGTCGCGCAGCGTCAGCGTGGCGCAGGGCCTGCTGTCCGACCAGGCCGCCAAGTACATCGCCGAGGTCAACGCCGACTACGACAAGGTCCGCTTCCAGCATGCCAACAAGAAGCAGGTGCCGCTGTGGCCCCTGGCCAAGGCGCGCGCCAACAAGACGCCGATCGATTGGGCCGGCTACCAGCCGCCCGAGCCCAAGTTCCTGGGCCGCCGCGTGTTCAAGAACTTCGACCTGACCGAGCTGGCCAAGTACATCGACTGGGGCCCGTTCTTCCAGACCTGGGACCTGGCCGGGCCGTTCCCCGCCATCCTCAAGGACGAAGTGGTGGGCACCGAGGCCGTCCGCGTCTATGCCGACGGCCAGCGCATGCTCAAGCGCCTGATCGAAGGCCGCTGGCTCACGGCCAATGGCGTGATGGGCTTCTGGCCCGCCAACAGCGTCAACGACGACGACATCCAGCTCTACACCGACGAGTCGCGCGAGCGGGTGGCCATGACCTGGTGGGGCCTGCGCCAGCAGACCGAGAAGCAGGAGATCGAGGGCAAGATGCGGCCCAGCCGCTGCCTGGCCGATTTCGTCGCGCCCAAGGGCGTGGCCAAGGATTACGTGGGCGTGTTCGCCGTCACGGCCGGCATCGGCATCGAGAAGAAGGAGAAGTACTTCCTCGATGACCTGGACGACTACTCGTCGATCATGCTCAAGGCCCTGGCCGACCGGCTGGCCGAGGCCTTTGCCGAGGCGTTGCACGATCGCGTGCGCAAGGACCTGTGGGGCTACGCGCCGCAGGAGTCGCTTTCGATCGAGGAGCTGATCGCCGAGAAGTACCGCGGCATCCGTCCCGCGCCGGGCTACCCGGCGTGCCCGGACCACAGCGTCAAGCGCGACATGTTCGAGCTGCTGCAGGCGCAGGACATCGGCATGGAGCTGACCGAGAGCCTGGCGATGATGCCGGCCGCGAGCGTCAGCGGCTTCTACCTGGCCCACCCGGACTGCACCTATTTCAACGTCGGCAAGATCGGCGAGGACCAGTTGAACGACCAGGCGCGGCGGCGCGGCGCCGATGTTGCGCAATTGAGCCGTCTGCTGGCGCCCAACTTGTAAGCGTTCGTAGAAGCTCCATCGCAACCAGCTCATCTGTCGGCGAGCGGCCTGCGTCGGACGTTATGCAGGCCTATAACCCACGGAGACCGCGATGAAGAAATTGTTCCTGGCTACCATGCTGTTGACCTCGGTGGCAGGTGCTTTCGCCCAGCCGGCGGAGCCTCCGGGCCGGGCCCTCGGCCACCGACTCAAGGTCGCAGCGCTGTGCGACAACTGCGGCAAGGTCCAGAGCGTGCGGGAAGAAAAGCGCAAGGGTGAGGGCGGGGCCGTCGGGATCGTGGGCGGCGCCGTGGTCGGTGGCCTGCTGGGCAACCAGGTCGGCAAGGGAACGGGCAACACCGTGGCCACCGTCGGCGGTGCGGTCGCGGGCGGCTTCGTCGGCAACGAGGTGCAAAAGAAGGTCACCAGCAAAACCGTCTGGGTGACCTCCGTCAAGCTAAAGGACGGCACGGTAAGGAATTTCGAGCAGGCCGCCAAGCCCACCTGGCAAGCCGGCCAAGTGGTCAAGGTGTCGGGCAACACCCTGCTCAAGTCCTGACGGCGCGGCGCTGGGCCTGCATCAGCGCCAGCACCGAAATCACGCTCACGGCCAGCAGCAGCCACAGGCCCCATGCGTAGCCGGCCTGCGCGCTCCACAGCACGCCCAGCAGAAATGGCGCCAGCGCCCGGGCCAGCGCCGAGGGCAAGCCCAGCGCGCCGTTGAGCGAGGCCACATGGTCGCGGCTGACGTACTGCGCGATCGCCGTGCCCTTGACGATCGTCATCATGCCGTTGCCCAGGCCATAGAGCAGCACGAACAGCAGGGCGGCCCAGGGGTGGCCGGCGCCGGCCAGGAGTGCGGCCAGGCCCAGCGGGATCAGCATCGGTATCAGGCGGTTGGCCAGGTGCAGGTCGAAGTGGTGTTCGAAGAAGTACAGCAGCAGCCGCCCCAGCACCTGGATCAGGCCGATGCTGGCGGGAATGGCGATCACCCAGGCCTCGGCCAGGCCGGTGCCGCGCAACAGGCTGATCATGTGCGCAGGCAGCGCCGCCGTCACGGCCATCATGCCCACCACGAAAACGCCGACCAGCAGGAAGGGGGCACTGCGCATGTGCAGCGATGCGGAAGCCGGCCTCCCGGCGGATTCGCGCGCCGGCCTGGCCCGCGGAGCCCCGCGCAGCTGCACGGCATGCAAGGGCGCGCAGACCAGCAGATGAAAGGCGGCCAGCACCCACAGCGCGTGGCGCCAACCGAGCGACTGGATCAACCAGGCCGACAGCGGGATAAACACCGTGCTGGCCAGGCCGCCCAGAAAAGTGAGCGTAATGATGGCGCGCCGGAAGTCGTCGGGAAAGCGGCGCGTGACCACGGCGAACACGGGGTTGTACAAGGTGGCGGCCAGCCCTGCGCCTAGGCCTATCCATGCCGCATAGAAGCCGGCCACGCTGCTCACCACGCTGTGCAGCAGCAGACACAGGCCCACCAGCAGCGAGCCGCCGGTCATCACCGCACGCTCATGGCCGCGATCGATCCAGCGGCCAACCGGATAGGCCAGTACGCCCTCGGCCAGCAAGGCCAGGCTGAACGCCAGGGATGACTGGGCCCGGGTCAGACCCAGCTCACGCTCTACCGGCTCCATCAGCAGCGCGAAGGTGTAGAACACGCTGCCCCAGGTGATCAACTGTCCCACCGACAGCCAGGCCACCAGCCGACGGTTGTGCGTGGGCTGGGGGTTTGGCTCGGCGGTCATGCGCCGATTGTCGTCGCCTCAAGTCGAGTTGTCGGACTTGGCCGCGGTCCAGCGCTGCAGCGTGTCACGTGCGCCGTTACGGGCCGGGTCCATCAGCGCGTCATGGCTGGCGCGTTTGGCGCACAGCTCGATGACGTAGCCGTCGGGATCGCGAAAGTAGATCGAGTCGATCATGCCGTGGTCGGAGGGGCCCCGGACTTCGATGTTCAGTTCACGGCCCTTGGCCAACATCGGCTGCAAGTCCTCGGCGTCGACTTCCAGCGCGATGTGCAGGTCGAAGTCGTGCTGCTTCTTGAACTCGAATGGCATCTCCCGCGACTCGAAGAATGCCAGGTGCGACCCATCGGCCAGCCGGTAGAAGGTGTGCAGCGTCTGCGTGGCGCGCCCGGTCTTGCTCTCATTGATTTCCAGCGTCTTGACCAAAGGCAAGCCGAGGAAGTCTTCGTAAAAACGCCGGGTTTGTTCCGAGTCACTGCAGCGGTAGGCGTTGTGGTGCAGTTTGCGGATCATGGCGGGCTTCCTTTCGCGTCACACCGCAACCATGGCCTTGCCCTTGAAAGACGCGGCATAGCCATCGATCACCTCGTACACCTTCGGCCAGCTCTTGAGCGCCTTCATGCGGCCGAGCCACTGCTTGACGTTGGGATAGTCCGCCAAGTCGCTGCCGATCACCTCGGCCAGCGCCACGTATGACGCGGCATGGTAGTCGGCGATGGTGATCTCCTGGCCGCACAGGTACTTGTTGCCTGGGCCGAGAACGTGCTTGTCGAGAACCTCCAGCCAAGCCTGTGCCCGCGCTTTCCCGCGCTCCAGCGTGGCGGCCTGTGCTTCGTCGCTGCGGCGCTTGTGGGTGTCGAAGATCTGCGGGTACACCAGGGCGTAGACCAGATCGCTGCACAGCTGCGTGTTGGTCCAATCCATGCGTTCGTTCACACGGGCACGCCGCTGCAAATCCTTGGGGTAGGCGGGCGACCCGATCTTGTCGGCCAGATACTTCAGGATCGCCGAGTTCTCGGTGAGGATGAAGTCGCCGTCCTCCAGCGTGGGAATCAGCTTATTGGGATTGAGCGCCGCGTAGGGCGGCTGCATATGTTCGCCGGTGAACAGGTCCACCACCTGCAACTCCAGCGGGATGCCGCTTTCCGCGGCAAACAGCATGATGGGGCGGCTTGTGGTCGAGATGGGATGGTAGTAGAGCTTCATGGGGGCCTTCCTTTAAGCCTGGATGTCGCCGAGGAACCAACAATAGGCGCCTGCGGCCTTGGCGTCCATCTCATCATGGGCGGGCCCGCATCATCGACCGGCTTGATGCGCCAATCCCCGGCGGTACTGCACGGCCTCTGCGACATGTGCCACTTGCGTGGTTGCCGAGCCGGCCAGGTCGGCGATCGTACGGGCCACCTTGAGCGCTCGATGGGTGGAGCGGGCGCTCCAACCCAGGCGCGCCGCTGCGATGTTCAGGAATTTGCCTGCCGCGTCGTCGAGTGCGACGTGGATGTCGATCTCCTTGCCCTGCAGGCCCTGGTTGGCCTTGCCCTGGCGCCGCACGGCGCGGTCGCGGGCAACCTCGCAGCGCTCGCGGATCGCCTGGGTCGATTCACCGGCGGGCGCCGTGAGCAATTGCTCGGGCGGCAGGGTGGGCACATCCACATGCAGGTCGATGCGGTCCAGCAGCGGCCCGCTCAACTTGCCCTGGTAGCGCGACACCTGGTCCGGCGTGCAGCGGCAGGCCTTGTGCGGGGCGCCCAGCCAGCCGCAAGGGCAGGGGTTCATCGCGCCGACGAACTGGAATCGCGCTGGAAACTCCGCCCGGCGCGCCGCCCGCGAAATCGTGATCTGGCCTGTTTCCAACGGCTCGCGCAAGGCTTCCAGCGCAGCGCGCGGAAACTCGGGCAATTCATCGAGGAACCGCACGCCGTTGTGCGCCAGCGAGATCTCGCCCGGCCGAGGCGGCGAGCCCCCGCCCACCAGGGCCACGGCGCTCGACGTGTGGTGCGGGCTGCAGGTCGGCCGCAAGCCCCAGCGCTGCTGCGAGAACTGGCCCACTAGGCTGGCGATGGCGGCGCTTTGCAGTGCTTCTTCCACCGTCATCGGCGGCAGCAAGCCGGCGAAGCGCTGGGCCAGCATCGATTTACCGGAGCCTGGCGGGCCCAGCATCAACAGGCTATGGCCGCCGGCCGCGGCAATTTCCAGCGCGCGCTTGGCCCCGGCTTGGCCTTTGACGTCGGCCAGATCCGGATAGTCGGCCGAAGCCGCCTGGGGCTGCGCGACCACGCGGCTCCAGCCCTCGCCGGGATCCGGCTCCTGACCCGGCAGGAACTGGCGCACCACGTCCAGGAGATGGTTGGCCCGATACACCTGGGCCTGCGGCACCAGCGCGGCTTCTTCCGCGCTGCCGGGCGGCAACACCAGCTTGGCCGTGCCGCCCGCCGTGTGCAAGGCCAGGCTCATGGCCAGCGCGCCACGCACCGGCCGCAACTCGCCGGACAGGGAAAGCTCGCCGCCGAACTCCCAGCCCGCCAGGCGCGCGGCATCGATTTGCCCGCTGGCCGCGAGGATGCCCAGCGCGATCGGCAGGTCGAAGCGGCCCGAGTCCTTGGGCAGGTCCGCCGGTGCCAGGTTCACGGTGATGCGCTTGTTGTGCGGAAATTCCAGGCCGCAGTTCTGGAGGGCCGAACGCACCCGCTCCCTTGCCTCCTTCACTTCCACGTCGGCCAGCCCCACCAAGGTAAAGCAGGGCAGGCCATTGGCCAGATGCACCTCCACGGTCACGGCGGCGGCTTGAAGGCCGAGCAGCGCCCGACTCTGCACCAAAGACAAGCTCATCGAAGATCTACTCCCCATTCAGGTGCATGTTTGCAGCTGGTGCGAAAAACAAGGACATTCCGCACCAAGAGCGTGCGTTCGCCGGTTTTCGCCACGGCTGTGCTTGAGTAACGGCAGCGGCCCATGCATCGTGGACTGCCAAGGCAGTCTTGTGACTTATGGCACGCCTCCTGCTTAGGTTGAGTTCAAATTTTTTCTTCAGGAGAACTCAGTGGAACTCAAGATCACCAAAAAGATGGTTCTGGCTGCCCTGGCTGTGTCCGGCGCCGCGTTTGCCCAGACCAAGGCCCCGGAACCGGACTACACCCTGTCCTACAACGTGGGCGTGGTGAGCGACTACCGTTATCGCGGTCTTTCCCAGTCCGGCAGGAAGCCGGCCCTGCAAGGCGGCGCGGACTTCGCGCACAAGAGCGGCTTCTACCTGGGCACCTGGGCCTCCACGATCCGCTGGATCAAGGACACCGCTCCCGGCCTGAAGGGTTCCGCCGAAGTCGACCTGTACGGCGGCTACAAGGGTTCCATCACCGATACCTTCTCGTACGACGTCGGTGGCCTGGGCTACTGGTACGTCGACAACAACTACAAGAACGCCACCGGCGAAAACGCCAATACGTTCGAGCTGTACGGCGCCGTTTCCGCCGGCCCGGCCACGGTCAAGTACTCGCACGCCCTCACCACGCTGTTCGGCGCCCCCAACAGCAAGAACAGCGGCTACCTGGACCTGAGCGCCACCTTCGACGTGGGCAATGGCCTGTCCGTCGTGCCGCACGTCGGCTGGCAGAAGATCCGCAACTTTGGCACCTACATGGACTACTCGGTGACGGTTGCCAAGGACTTCAGCGGCCTCGTCCTGAGCGGCGGTGTGGTCGGCACCAACTGGAAGGACCATTTCGGCTTCCCCGCCACGTTGCCTGGCAGCGGCACCAAGGACCTCGGCAAGGCTGGCCTGGTCGTGGGCCTCAAGAAAACCTTCTGAGCTGCAAGTTTCCAAAGGAGCAGATATGAAACTCGTAACGGCCATCATCAAGCCATTCAAGCTGGACGAAGTGCGTGAAGCACTCTCCGGCATCGGGGTGCAGGGCATCACCGTGACCGAAGTCAAGGGCTTCGGGCGCCAGAAGGGCCACACCGAGCTGTATCGCGGCGCGGAATATGTCGTGGACTTCCTGCCCAAGGTGAAGATCGAAGCGGCGGTGGCCGACGAGTTGGTCGACCGCGTGATCGAGGCCGTCGAGGCGGCCGCCCGCACCGGCAAGATCGGCGACGGGAAAATCTTTGTCTACAACCTCGAGCAGGTCGTGCGCATCCGCACCGGCGAAACCGGCAAGGAGGCGCTGTAACCACAGCGACCCCCTTCACAACAGAGAGACGAACATGAGAAAACTTCTTGCCTCCCTGGCCCTGGGCCTGGGCCTGTTGACCGGCGGCGCTGCCGCCTTGGCGCAAGCGCCCGCGGCACCCGCCGCGGCGCCGGCAGCCACTGCATCCGAAGCGGCGCCCGCGGCGGCAGCCACGGCAGCTCCGGCTGCTGCTGCCCCTGCCGCGGCCGCCGCCGCGTCGGCTCCGGCCGCCGCAGCACCCGCACCCGCTGCCGTCCCCAACAAGGGCGACACCGCGTGGATGACGGTGGCCACCTTGCTGGTGATCCTGATGACCATCCCGGGCCTGGCCCTGTTCTATGGCGGCCTGGTCCGCAGCAAGAACATGCTGTCCGTGCTGATGCAGGTCTTCGTGGTCACCGCGCTGATCTACGTCTTGTGGACGCTGTACGGCTATAGCGTGGCCTTCACGGCCGGCAACCCGTTCATGGGAAGCTTCGACAAGGTCTTCCTGAAGGGCATCACGCCGGACTCGATCGCCGCGACCTTCAGCAAGGGCGTCGTGATTCCCGAGCTGAGCTTCGTTGCCTTCCAGGCCACCTTCGCCGCCATCACCTGCGCGCTGATCGTGGGCGCCTTCGCCGAGCGCATCAAGTTCTCGGCGGTGCTGCTGTTCGTGGCCATCTGGTTCACCTTCAGCTACCTGCCGATCGCCCACATGGTCTGGTACTGGGACGGCCCGGACGCGATCACCGATGCGGCTTCGCTGGAGAAAGTCACGGCAGCGGCCGGCTGGCTCTGGGCCAAGGGCGCGCTCGACTTCGCGGGCGGCACCGTGGTGCACATCAACGCCGGTGTCGCCGGTCTGGTGGGTGCCTATGTGATCGGCAAGCGCATCGGCTACGGCAAGGAATCACTCACGCCTCACAGCCTGACCTTGACCATGGTTGGCGCCTCGCTGCTGTGGGTGGGCTGGTTCGGCTTCAATGCCGGCTCCAACCTGGAAGCCAACGGCGTCGCCGCCCTGGCCTTCATGAACACGCTGGTCGCCACCGCCGCCGCTACGTTGTCCTGGATCTCCGGTGAGGCGCTGACCAAGGGCAAGGGCTCGATGCTGGGCGCCGCTTCCGGCGCCGTCGCCGGCCTGGTGGCCATCACCCCGGCTTGCGGCTTCGTCGGCCCGATGGGCGCGCTCGTGATCGGCCTGCTGGCCGGCCTGATCTGCCTGTGGGGTGTCAACGGCCTGAAGCGCCTGCTGGGCGCCGACGACTCCCTGGACGTGTTCGGCGTGCACGGCGTCGGCGGTATCCTGGGTGCGCTGCTGACGGGCGTGTTCGCCGCGCCCTCCCTGGGCGGCACCGGCGTGTACGACTACGTGGCCAACAAGGTCAACCCCGACTACTCGATCGGCGGCCAGGTCTGGATCCAGTTCCAGGCCGTGCTGACCACGGTGGTCTGGTCGGCTGTCGTCGCCTTCATCGCCTACAAGATCGTGGATCTGGTGATCGGCCTGCGCGTCTCCGAAGAGGAAGAGCGCGAAGGCCTGGACATCTCGTCCCACGGCGAAACCGCCTACAACCGATAACCCGGCATCGGGATAACCAGCAAGTCTCCTTTGGATGTTCGGCCCGCGGTGCTTGCACTGCGGGCCGTTTTTTTTCAGGCGGCCGGGATGGTGAGGCGGACCTGCTCGCCGCTGCGGTCGACTGCGATGCCGTCGGCGCGGGCCAGGGCCTCGACCTCGTGCCACTCCAGCAGCCGGTAGGGTGCGTCGCCGGCAAAACCCGGCGAGCCCTGGCCGGGCCGGACGGCCACGGTGAGCATCGCCTGCCCCGAGCCGGGCTGAGCCGATACCACCAGGTCAGCGGGGGAAGTCACGCGGTCGGTCAGCGCCAGCAAGCAGGCCGGCAGCACGTTGCGCAAGCCCGCGCGCGCCACCGGCAAGGAAACGCTTCCCACCTCATCCTTGAGCGTGAAGCCGCGGAAGTTGAAACCGCTGCGCAGCAGCGCCATGCATTCGCCGACGCCCTCGTCCAGCGCGACAACGGCGCCACTTTCGGGGGCCAGCCAGGACACGACGTCCAGGCAGGACTGAACGGCCGCGCGCGAGAAGCCGTTGATCTTGGTCATGCTCTCGTGCATCTGCGCCAGGTCGGGCGAAGCCGACTGCAGCCGGCGTTCCATCACCTCGGTGATCATGCCGATCGGCTGGAGGTGGACCACCATATGGTGCCGCATGGCAAAGGCCAGCCGCCGCAACAGGGCATAACGTGCGGCCTCTACCAGTCGGTCGGGCGCCGGGTCCAATAGGGTTTCTTGTTTGTCTGGCATTGCCTTCATTCCAAGCGTGCGCTTATGTTACCGGTTTGCACCTGCGGCGGGCCTCATCGGCGCGGGCGAGGCACAATCATGGGCATGAATTCCTGGACCGCCGTGGTCGCCGCCCCGGACCAATTGGGCGAATCGCCGTTCTGGCATCCGCAGGAACGCATGCTCTATTGGGTGGACATCCCCGCGAGGCAGATCCGCCGGGTGGACCCTGGTACCGGTGAGGTACAAAGCTGGGCTGTGCCGATGGAGCCGGGCTGCATCGCGCCCATGCGCGGCGGCGGCCTCGCCATCGCGCTGCGCGACGGCATCTACTGCGCGCGCAGCTGGGGCGGCCCGCTCCGCCTCGTCGCCCGTTTCAGCCACGACATCGCCACCACCCGTTTCAACGACGGCAAGGCCGATCCCGCGGGGCGTTTCTGGGCCGGCACCATGTACGAGCCGCGCGACGCCCGAAAGGCCGAGCTGTATTCCATTGACCTGCGCGACTCCAGCGCCAAGCCCCTGATCGAGCTGAAGGCGCACAACGCGGTCATCGCCAATGGCCTGGCCTGGTCGCCCGACGCGTCCACCGTGTACTGGGCCGACACGCCCCACCATCTCATCTATGCCTGGGACTGGGACGCCCACAGCAATGTGATGAGCAAGCATCGCGTGTTCCATGAGTTTCCGGCCAAGCCGGCGGGCTGGAAGCCCGGCGAGCTGGGTTACGGCGGCCGTCCGGACGGAGCGACGGTGGACGCCCAGGGCAACTACTGGGCGGCGATGTTCGAAGGCCAGCGGCTGGTCAAGTTCTCGCCCGCCGGGCAACTGCTGGAGGAGGTCGCGCTGCCGGTGCGCTGCCCCACCATGCCCTGCTTCGGCGGCGACGACCTCAAGACCTTGTACGTGACCAGCGCCAGCTACAACCGCTCCGAGGCGGAACTGAAGGAACTGCCGCTGTCCGGCTGCGTGATCGCGACGCGGGTCGGCGTGCCGGGCCTGCCGGTGAATTTCGTCAGCGACTGATTTCAAAAAGATCAACCAGGCCGCGCCCGGGCGACGCTTACCATCGACGGCATGGACCTCATCCTTGATTCGATGATCGAGCGCATCCGCGCCGCTGCCGACAGCGGCACGCCGCTGCGCCTGCGCGGTGGCGGCAGCAAGGATTTCTACGGCGAACCCGCGCGGGGCGAGTTGCTGGACACCCGGCCCCTTGCCGGCATCACCAGTTATGAGCCGACCGAACTGGTGGTCACCGTGCGCGCCGGCACGCCGCTGGCCGAGCTGGAGGCGGTGTTGGCCGAGCGCGGCCAATGCCTGCCGTTCGAGCCGCCGCATTTCTCCGGCGGTGCCACCGTGGGCGGCATGGTCGCCGCGGGCTTGAGCGGGCCGGCCCGTGCCAGCGCCGGCGCGGTGCGCGACTTCGTGCTGGGGCTCACCATGGTCAATGGACGCGGCGAGCCGCTGACGTTCGGCGGCCAGGTCATGAAGAACGTGGCGGGCTATGACGTCTCGCGCCTCATGGCCGGTGCGCTGGGTACCCTGGGCTTGATTGTCGAGGTCAGCCTGAAAGTGCTGGCCGTGGCGCCGGCAGAGGCCACGCTCAAATTCGAGATGAGCCAGGCGGAAGCCCTGCGCCGGCTGAACGACTGGGGCGGCCGGCCCTTGCCGCTGAACGCCAGTTGCTGGGTCGATGACGCCGGGCTCAAGACCTTGTACCTGCGCTTGCGCGGCGCCGTCGCTGCCGTCGAGGCTGCATGCAAGTCGCTGGGTGGCGAGCGCCAGGACAACGCCCAGGTGGCGCCGGACTGGACCTTGTGCCGCGACCAGCGCCTGCCCTGGTTCGAGGAGCGCGGGCAGCGCGATCTGTGGCGCCTGTCGGTGCCGCAGACCGCGCCGGCGCTCGACCTGCCGGAACCGCCCCTGATGGAGTGGCACGGTGGCCAGCGCTGGGTGCGCGCCGAACCCGCCGACGCGCCGCGCTTGCGCGAGGCGGCCTTGCGCGCCGGCGGCCACGCCACGCTGTTCATTCCCGCCGGCGGGCGCGACAGCGCCGTGCTTCGGTTCACTCCCTTGCCGCCGCAGCTGGATCGAATCCACCGCGAACTCAAACGCGAGTTCGATCCCGCCGGCATCTTCAATCGCGGCCGTCTGTATCCCGACATGTAGCCGCCATGCAAACGAATCTCTCCCCTGAATTCAAGGACACGGCGGAGGGCCGCGAGGCCGAGGCCATCCTGCGCAAGTGCGTGCACTGCGGCTTCTGCACCGCGACCTGTCCGACCTACCAGATCCTCGGTGACGAACTCGATGGCCCGCGCGGGCGCATCTACCTGATCAAGCAGGTGCTCGAAGGCGAGGCGCCCACCCGCAAGACGCAGCTGCACCTGGACCGCTGCCTGACCTGCCGCAACTGTGAAAGCACCTGTCCCAGCGGCGTGGAATACGGCCACCTCGCCGACATCGGCCGCCGGATCGTGGAAGAGAAAGTGCCGCGTGGCGCCGGCTCGAAGGCGCTGCGCTGGGCCCTGAAGGAGGGCCTGACTTCGCCCTTGTTCGGCCCGGCGATGAGGCTGGGCCAGGCGCTGCGTCCCTTGCTGCCGCAGGCGCTGAAAGACAAGGTGCCGCCCCGGCGGGACGCCGGCCGCCTGCCGACCCGCGAGCATGCGCGCAAGGTGTTGATGCTGGCCGGCTGCGTGCAGCCGGCCATGGCCCCCAACATCAACAGTGCGACGGCGCGCGTGCTCGACGCGGCCGGGATACAGACCGTGGTGGCACGCGAGGCGGGCTGTTGCGGCGCGGTCAAGTTCCACCTCAACGACCAGGAGGGCGGCCGGGCCCAGATGCGGGCCAATATCGACGCCTGGTGGCCCGATGTGCAAAGCGGCCGCGTCGAAGCCATCGTCATGAACGCCTCGGGCTGCGGTGTCACGGTGCGGGAGTATGCCCATCACCTGCAACACGACCCGGAGTACGCATCCAAGGCCCGGCGCATCAGCGAGCTCACGCGCGACTTGAGCGAGTTGCTGCCCGAGTTGGTGCCGGCATTGCTGGGCAAGGTGAAGCCCGCGCCGGGATTGCTGGCCTTCCATCCACCCTGCACCCTGCAGCACGGCCAGCAATTGCGCGGCGGTGTCGAGAGCTATCTCGGCCAGCTCGGCTTCACGGTCCGTGTGGCCCTGAACGAGTCGCATCTGTGCTGCGGGTCGGCCGGAACCTATTCGGTCTTGCATCCCCAGATGGCGCATGAGCTGCGCGACCGCAAGCTCGGGCACCTGGCTGATCTGCAGCCGCAGGCCATCATTTCCGCCAACATCGGCTGCATCACCCATTTGCAGAGCGGGACCGCCACGCCGGTGCGGCACTGGGTCGAGGTGCTGGACGACGCATTGTCGGACTCCTGACAACACCTTGTCAGGAGACCCGCGGCACAGTAACGTCCCTCCATGCGCCGCGCCGACCGCCTGTTCCACATCATCCAGCTGATCCGCGGGCGGCGGCTGACCACCGCCGCCTATCTGGCCCAGCGGTTGGAAGTGTCCGAGCGCACCATCTATCGCGACATCGCCGACTTGCAGCTGCAGGGCGTTCCGATCGAGGGCGAGGCCGGCGTGGGCTATCGCCTGGGCGCGGGCTTCGACCTGCCGCCCATGATGTTCACGCAGGACGAGGCCAAGGCTTTGGTGGCTTCGGTGCGCATGGCCCAGGTCTGGCTCGATCCGGCAATGGCGCAGGGCGCGCAGGATGCGCTGGGCAAGATCTTGTCGGTGCTGCCGGTCGATGCGCGGGTGGCGGCCGAGGCGCTCGCCGTGTACGCGCCGCAGGGCGGCCTGCCGGAAAGCGCGCAACGCACCTTGCAGACGCTGCGCGAAGCCGTGCAGGAGCGGCGCAAGGTCTTCATCAACTACCGCGACCTCAGCGAGAAAGCCAGCGAGCGCACCTTGAGGCCGCTGGGCTGCTTCTACTGGGGCAAGGTCTGGACGCTGGCGGCCTGGTGCGAGCAGCGCAGCGATTTCCGCAGCTTCCGGGTCGATCGGGTGACCTATGTGCGCAGCCTGGAAGACCGCTTTCGCGACGAGCCAGGCCGCACCCTGGCCGATCTGGCCCGGCTGAACGAGACGCGGGCCCGCGAGCAGGGCTGGGCGGCTTAAGGCCTCAAGCGGCGAGCGCCTTCTCGATGTCCTTCGCCAGTGCCGCGGGGGGATCGTTAGGCGCGTAGCGCTTGATCACCTGGCCGTCCTTGCCGACCAGGAACTTGGTGAAGTTCCACTTGATCGCCTTGCTGCCCAGCAAGCCCGGCGCCTCGGCGCTGAGCCACTGGTACAGCGGATCGGCGTCCGGGCCCTTCACGTCGATCTTGGCCATCATCGGGAAGCTGACCCCGTAATTGAGCTGGCAGAACTCCGCGATTTCTTCGTCCTTGCCCGGGTCCTGGGCGCCGAACTGGTTGCAGGGAAAGCCCAGCACCACCAAGCCCTTCTTGCCGTAGGCTTTGTGCAGTTCCTCCAGGCCACCGAACTGCGGCGTGAAACCGCAGGCGCTGGCGGTGTTGACGACCAGCAGCACCTTGTCCTTGAATTTCTTCAAGGGCACTGTCTTGCCGTCGATCTGCCGGGCCTCGAAGTCGTAGATAGTCTTCATGATTTCTATTGTGCGCCAAGGCCGGGCGCCTGTGCTTCCTCCACCGGCCAGGCCGACCAGACGGCGGCCGCCAGGATCAACGAACCGCCCAGCCAGGTGCGGGCGTTCATTTCCGCCGCGCCCAGCGCCACCGCCGACAGGCTGGCGAACACGACTTCCGACAGCATGATCAGCGCCGCGGCATGTGCGTTCATGCGCGAGGCGCCGTATTGCAAGGCCACGTTGCTGGCCAGAAAGCCCAGGCTCAGCGCCAGGCCCACGCCGGCCCAGGCCAGCTGCGGTTGCGGCGGGGCGGCCACGACCCCCAGCGTCAGGCCCAGCAAGCCCCCGCCCGTCGCCATCAGCGCGCCGCCGCCGAACATCGCCAGGATGCGTGGCGCGGCCTGGACGCGCTGGAGCTTGCGCAGCAGGATGTTGGTCAAGGCGAAGCTGAAGCCGCCCGCCAGCGCCAGCCAGTCCGCTGCGCCCTCGGGCACGGGCAAGGGCGAGCCGGGCGCCTTGAGCACGATCACCACCCCCGCCATGGCCAGCGCCAGTCGCATCGCTGAAACGGGCGTGGGCCTTTCGCCGAGCATGGGCCAGGCCAGCACCACAGTCCAAGCCGGCATCAGGTAGAACAGCAGCACCACCCGGACCACGTCGCCCACGGTGACCGCCCAGTTGAAGCCCACGTTGGTCATGCCGGCCGCGGCCATCAACAGCCACAGCAGCGGCTGGCGGCCGAAGCCGCGCCAGGCATCGGGCTTGAAGGCCAGCAGCAACGCCAGGGACACCAGGTAGATGAAGGCGGTCGCCCACAAGGGATGCAGGCCGTGCTCCTGGAGCACCCGAAACGGCCACCAGGACACACCCCAGATGAAGGCATTGAAGACGAGTGCCAGGGCCGGCAGCGCGCCGGCCGGCACCCTAGCCATGCGGGTTGTCGTGCCGGGCGATCTTCAGCAGGTGGTCGACTTCTTCCTTGTACTTCACCGTATTGTTCTGGTGCCAGCGCATGATCAGCCACATCACGCCGGCAACCACCAGGCCGAACGCGGTGATGGCGCCGAAGGCGGACATGCCCATGCCGGTGGACAGGCTGTAGAACGCGCCCAGGCCCAGGATGCAGGCCTGCTCGTTGAAGTTCTGTACGGCGATGGACCGGCCGGCGCCCATCAGGTTGTGGCCCCGGTGTTGCAGCAGCGCATTCATCGGCACCACCAGGAAGCCGCCCAGCCCGCCCATCAGGATCAGGAAGGGCGCGGCCACCCAGACGTTGCTGATGAAGTTCATCACGATGATCAGCACGCCCATGATGATGCCCATGGGGATGACCTTCGTGGCGACGTCCAGGCGCATGCGCACCGAGGCGACGATCGCGCCCACCGCGGTGCCGATGGCCACCACGCCGCCCAGCGAGGAGGCCTGCGTGGTGCTGTAGCCCAGTGCCGCGGCGCTCCAGGCCAGGATGATGTAGCGCAGGTTGCCGCTCACGCCCCAGAACAGCGTGGTGGTCGCCAGCGAGATCTGACCCAGCTTGTCGCGCCACAGCCGCGAGTTGCAGGTCCAGAAATCGGGCACCAGCTCCAGCGGGTTCTTCGGCATGGGGCGCATCTCCACGCCCGTGAGCGGAATGCGCAGGTTGAACCAGGCCGCCACCATGTAGATGAAGATCAGAACGAAGATGGCCGCTTCGGGCGGTGTATCGATTCCGGTCTGGATAAACGGCACGTCGACCGCCAGCAATTGGGTGGAAATCACGTGCCCCACCAGCTGGCCGCCCAGCAGGATGCCCAGGATGATGGAGGCGATGGTCAGGCCCTCGATCCAGCCGTTGGCCTTGACCAGTTGCGAAGCCGGCAGGAGCTCGGTGAGGATGCCGTACTTGGCCGGCGAGTAAGCCGCGGCGCCCAGGCCGACCACGGCGTAGGCCATCAACGGATGGCTGCCGAACAGCATCATCAGGCAGCCCACCACCTTGATGGCGTTGCTGACGAACATGACGTTTCGCTTGGGCCGGGCGTCGGCGAAGGCGCCCAGCCAGGGGGCGAGGATCACATAGAACAGGGCGAAGATCGGCACCAGCGCCGCGCGTTGCCATTCGGCTCCGCCGCCACTCTTGATCAGTTCAACCGCTGCGACGAAAAGCGCTTGATCGGCCAGTGACGAGAAGAACTGGGCCGACATGAGGGTGTAGAAACCGCGCTTCATTGTCTGGGCTGTGGCGCATCAGGCGGGCTGATGGGCGGTAATTTTTAGGACTGTCTCCAAGCGACAAGGGGTTATATCACGTGGGGTAATGACAAAATCGGGTTATGCCCCGTCCCATCCAGGCCACCATCCACGGCGAAGCGCTGCGCCACAACCTTTCCCGCATGCGCGCGGCCGCGCCCGATGCCAGGGTGTGGGGCGTGGTCAAGGCAAATGCCTACGGCCACGGAATCGAGCGGGTGTTCGACGGATTGCGCGGCGCCGACGGCTTTGCCCTGCTCGATCTGCAGGAGGCCGAGCGGGTGCGGGCACTGGGCTGGCGCGGGCCCATCCTGCTGCTGGAAGGCGTGTTCGAGCCGCGCGACCTGGAGCTGTGCTCGCGCCTGAACCTGTGGCACACGGTGCACTGCGATGAGCAGATCGACATGCTGGCCATGCACAAGACAAACCAGCCGCACCGCGTCTTCCTCAAGATGAATTCGGGCATGAACCGCCTGGGTTTTGCCCCGCACCGTTTCCGCTCGGCCTGGACCCGGCTGGATGCGCTGCCCCAGGTGGACGAGATATCGTTGATGACGCATTTCAGCGATGCCGACAGTGCCAAGGGCATCGCCGAGCAGGTGCGCGTGTTCGACGAGATCACGCGCGACCTGCCCGGCGAGCGCACGCTGTCCAACAGCGCCGCCAGCCTGCGCTTCGGCGCGGAGCCCGGCGTGCGGGCCGACTGGATCCGACCGGGCATCGCCGTCTATGGCAGCGCGCCGGACTATCCCGACCACGACATCGCGCACTGGGATCTGCAGCCGACCATGACGCTGGCCACACGGATCATCGGCGTGCAGGAACTGGCGCCCGGCGACACGGTGGGTTACGGATCCAGCTTCACCGCCGACGCGCCGCTGCGCATCGGCGTGGTGGCCTGCGGCTACGCCGACGGCTATCCGCGCCACTGCAGCACCGGCACGCCGGTGCTGGTGGACGGCGTGCGCACCCGCATGGTCGGGCGCGTCAGCATGGACATGATCACGGTGGACCTGACGCCGGTGCCCGAGGCCGGCTTCGGCGCGGAGGTGACGATGTGGGGCCGGGCGGCTAACGGCGCTGTGCTGGCCATCGACGAGGTGGCGCGCGCCGGCGGCACGGTGGGGTACGAGCTGATGTGCGGGCTGGCGTTGCGGGTGCCGGCCGTCGTGGAATGAAGAACCTGTCGAACTGGCGATCGGTTCGACTTTGGGAAAGCAGCGTCGCCCGCGATCTGCACAAGCGCCATTGGCTTTGGCTGCATGGCTGGTGCATCGGCCTGTTGGTGCTGGGGCTGATGTGGGCAACCGCCCATATGCAGTTGCTGATGGGGTCGCAATCGCTGGCGCTGCGTTATCTCGTCACCCTGGGCGTCGGTTACCTGGGCTACCTGCTGGTGCTGCGCCTGTGGGCCGGTGTCCTGGTGGGCCGGGACGAAGCGGGCCTCGACCTGCCGGGCGACATCCCCGTCCCCGGCTCCGGCAGGCCCGTCGGCCTGGATCGCGTGCAACCCGAAGCCCCGGCGTTCCAGTCCGGCGGCGGCGGCGATTTCGGCGGCGGCGGCGCGTCCGCCGATTTCTCGGTGGCGGGCGATTCGGGCGAAGTGCTCGGCGAGGTCGCCACGGGGGCGTTGGAGGTGGCAGCCGGCGCGGACGAGGGTGCGATTGTCGTGGTGCCGGTCGTCGCCATATTCCTGATCGGCCTCGCTGTGCTGTTCGGCGCGGGTTCCCTGCTATTGCTCTATTTCGGATGGGAAGCCTTGCTCACCGTTGCCGTGGAACTTGCCTTCAGCTACGTCTCGGCCCGAACCGCGATTCGCGTGGTGCGCGAGGGCTGGTTATCGGCAGTGGTACGCCTGACCTGGAAGCCTTTGCTCGGCGCACTCTTCTGCGCAGTGCTGCTGGGGGCGACCATGGACTATTTCATCCCGTCGGCCTATTCGCTGCCTCACGCGCTCATGCTGATCAAGGGGCCATGACCCGAAGGGAATCAAGAATTGCGGTCGCGGTACCGGCCATGGTGGTGCTGGCGCTGGGGACAATCGGAAGTGGTGGGAGGGGTTGCGGTAGGCTAGCCTCGCACCGCGCTCCTGAAGGCGGCCGTCCTTGACCCTTGAGTGAAGCAGAGCTGGCAGGCGCGGTAAATCGGGAAGCCCGAGCTTGGGGCCCACGTCAACTGCGCCGAATGGCAGCATGCGCGGAGCCAATGCAGCAACGCCGAGCCCGGCCATCACACGCACGCCGCAGGGCTCGGCAAGCGTGGCAACCGGCAGGGGCTCGCCCGCGCGATGCTGCCAGCTGGGCGCTGCGAACCAGCAGAATTTTTCTTCGCAAAGAATTTTCCCGTCGCTCCGCCCGGCATGCAGGCGGACGATCACCGTGTCGAGTTCCCGCCGGTCGAAGCTTTGAAGCAGGTCGCCCAACGATCTCGTGTTCATCCAGATCACCGTGAACAACACCCGCACCGTGGAACAAAAGAAAGTGCTGTTTCAGCGGATCGCGGAGCTGCTCGGCGAAAGCCCGGACATCCGGCCGGAGGACCTGACCCGGGAACTCAAGTCGGCGCAGATCGTTCGTGCGCCGACCTCTCCCACGGTCGTGGACACCTTCCTGGCAGCACTGAGATCATTTGTGGAAGAAATGAAGGTCCAGGGCTTCATTGATGCAGCTATGAAAAGACACGGGATTGCAGGTGCGTCCGTCGCGCCTGCCGAAGCTGCGGAGTAATGGCCACGGATCGCTTGCGCCCGCTTTTCCTGTGATCTCCGCCGCAAATCAAAGCTTCAGGCACAAGGCCAACAAGCCCGCGCCCACCAGCGCCAGTCCCGCCTGGTCCACGCGCGAGAGCTTCTCGCGCAGCAGCCGGTGCGACACGAGGTAGCTGAAGACGACCTCGATCATTCCCAATGTGCGTACATTGGCGGCAGTGGTGAGCGCGAAGGCGGTGAACCAGCCGATCGAGGCCAGCGCGCCTGTGCCGCCAGCCAAGATCGAGATGCGCCAGGCCGTGGCCGTGGCGCGTAGCGCCTGCGGCGCGCGCCACGCGAGCCAGGCGCCCAGCATCAGCGACTGCGCCGCCTGCGCCCACAGCACGCCCCAGCCGCCTATGAGCCAGGCCGATGCGTCCGGCAGCTGCAGCGCCGCGCCGCGATATCCCACCGCCGAGAACGCAAAGCCGGCCCCGGAGGCCAGGCCATACCATCCCGCGCGCCCGGACCAGGCCCGCACGCCACCCGAGGCGGCTTTCGGCGGCACCGAGAGCAGCACCACGCCCGCGGTGGCGAGCACCATCGCGAGCACGGTAATCCAGCCGGGCAGCTCGCGCAGGAAAAGGGTGGCGAACAGCGCCACCTGCAGCGCGTCGGTCTTCGAGTACGCGACCCCGATAACGAAGTTGCGCTGCTTCATGGCGGCCAGCAGGCAAGCGGTGGCGGCGAGCTGGCCTACCGCGCCCAGCATCAGCCAGCCGAAGTAGCCGGTGTGGAACGATGGGATGGCCGCTGCGGTCCCCGGCAGCAGGTGCACCGTTAGTACCCAGACCGCCGCAAACGGCAGGCCGTAGAGAAAGCGCGAGAGCGTCGCACCCAGCGTGCCGGCCTGCGCTACCAACGAGCGCTGCGCCGTGTTGCGCGCCGTCTGCGCAAGGGCGGCAGCGACCACGATGGGGATCCACAGCCAGGGCAAGATGGGGGCGGTGGCATTGCTCATCGATGCCATCATTGTGCATCTGCCGGCGCGGGGTGCTACCGTTGCGCGCTCAGGGGCAGGACCTAGGTGGGCTGTTATCGGCCCAGAAGCGGACCTGCGTCTGCTCTCTCAGCAGGTTACCAAGTCCGTGTGGGCGAATCCCTTGGTGTAATCCAGCACCGAGATGATCTCGGGCTCTACCCGGAATAGAGCAACCTCCTCGGGCGCGGGCATTCGCATGCTTGCGGTGCCGGGCGGCGCGTCGGGGTACTTGAGCGGCAGCATCCGCAGCACCTTCTCGGCCTCGGCCCGGTCAGTGACGCGGTGTGTTCGCGCCGCCATGGACAATCCGGTAATCGCCATGATGTCCGGCGTGTCGTGGTCGATCGTGATCGAAACGCGGCTGTCTAGCGCCAGGTTCTTCGCTTTCTGGCTTTCCAGGCCGCAGAGGAACCAAAGCGTCATGCCGTCGTTGACATAGCCGACCGTCGTGGCCTGCGGCCACCCATCGGGGCGCAGCGTCGCAATCGTCATGATCCTGTGCTCATCGATCAATGCCAGGATTTTCTGCCTCAGTAGTTCATCCATTTGGGGCTCCACTCCGCCGGCGGCGGAAGCCCAAATATGGTGCTGCCAGCTAGGAGCGCCGTGTTTGATCTTCGTCAGACGAAGGAAGATCACTCTTGCACGGGTTCGTACTTCCGTCGCGCTACGCGCTCCATATTGGTCCCTTCGATGCGGATCAATCGCGTCGGCCCAGCCCGGCTGGGTGCGTGCAGGTCACCCTCGTTGTACACATGAGCGCGTCCCGGCGTGAGCGTGTACTTGCGCAGCTCTTTCACCTTGTGGTCGAGGGATGCCGCATCCACCAGCGTCCAGTCGCTCATGACTGTCTCTCCGTCGGCCTGGCCGTAGATCGCCCACGAAGGCCCGTGGTCATGCGGCGGGCTGTCCTTGGCGTCCGTGTAGCGGTGCGCCAGGATGCAGAAGCCCAGCTGCGGGTCCTCGTAGAGCACCTTGCGTTCCGGCGAAGTCTCGTCGAAGAGGGTTTCGACGAATGCGCGATCCCTCAACACGTCGCACAGGAGTGCGGCAACTTTTTCGCGGCCGCCGGGGTTGTTTTCCTTCAGCAGGATCTCGCGGACGCGCGCCGCGAAGGAGTCGAGGGTATGGGGCATGGTCTTCCTGGGTTGATGAACTACGGTGTCAGCACTATAGAAGTTCAAGTCAACTTGAAGTCAAGAGGTTTCTTCGCGGAAGTGAAGGGTCTGCTGCACGCGAGGCCGGCCGGCGCAGCTTCGCGCTGGCCGATCTGTTGGCGCCACATGGCGTAGTACAGGCCAACACGCCCGAGACGGGGAAGATCACCGCGGATTGATGCGTGTGAGTGGCGAGGCCACCTAGAGGCTCATCCCGTGATCATCAGCTGGTTATCGACAGACTTCACGCCTTCGATCTTGCGCGCTGTGTCTTCGGCTTTGCGGCGCAGGGCCATGCTCTTCACCTCGCCGCGAAGGCGAACATTGCCCTGGGTCGTGTCCACGTTAATTTTCAGTGCGCTAAGTTCCGGATCGGCCGCGAGGGCCGCCTTCAGCTTGGTGCCGATGGTCACGTCGTCCACGGCCTGGCCAACCGTGCGTTGCGGACCGCTGGCGCCCGTCATGCCCGCGCAGCCGACAAGGCTCAGCACGGTGGCTGCTGCAATGATCAAGGTCTTCATGCTTTCGCCCCTTTGAGGTAGGTGAAAGGAGACATCATGCGTTTTTCTGCACTCGCAGCCTTGTAGGAACTCGCCACAACACGTGGTCAGCCAGAGGTGCTCATCAGGCTGCTGGGGGCAGGCGGCCTGCTCAGCAATCGACAGGGTAGAGGCTTGCGTGCCTTGCCCTCGCCCGCCCATGGCGCACCGCGTTCTGCACTTCCGGCGGTGCCGCTTCAGCGATCTGCCGATCGGGCTCGACGCCCAAAGCGTCGTTGACGGTCGAGAATGCGAGCCGAAAGGCGATGAAGGTTGTTGCCTCGAAGATGTCCCTTTCTGAGCAATCGGCGGCGCGCAACGCGTCCACGTCCTGCGCCGTCGTGCCGTTGGGGTTGCCGACCACTTTGCGCGCCCACGCGGCGAGCGCCTCTTCGCGCGGCGTGAGGGCCTCGCTGGAGGATGCGCTGAGCACTGCGGCCGCGGTAGAGGGATCGACAGCCGAAGCAAGCATCTTCCCCCAGGCCAGCGAGCAGTACGAATCGCCCAGCGTAGACGCCGTGGCGCAGGTAAGTACCGCCTGTTCGCGAGGTGACAGCGACGAGGTGGAGGTGACCAGGCCACGCAGTGCAAGGAACGCGTCTGCCACGTCCGGCCGCCAAGTCCAGGCCCGGTTGTAATTCATGACGAAGCCGCGCTTCGCAAGGACGCCAGCTCGTCAGCCGCCGGAGGCCGCCCTCGACGGAGTAGAGTCGAACGCAATGAACAGACTTCAAGCTGAGTTGCAACGTCTCTACCTCTCGCCTGACATGGAGCGAGAAGCCGCTGATCCTGAAGAGCCTGGCCTCGTCGGCCCCGGTGGGCGGGTGAGGGCGATGGTGCTGGAGCTTGCACGGCCCGCCAGCTGGGATGGTCTCGCGAAGGTATGGCGAGGCGTTCAGGTCGATCTGGAACTGCCCGCCCCTTCGATCGCAGTCTCCGGCATCGACGGCTACCAGCTCTGGTTCTCCTTGTCGGAGTCCGTTTCAGTCGCGCAAGCAATTGCATTTCTTGACTTGTTACGCAGGCGCTATCTCGGCGATATCCCGCAGGAGCACATCGGAATGAAACCTTCTGCGGATGCATCCGCGCCAGGGCACGCGCAGCACGAGGTGTTGCCTCCCGCCCAACGGGCAGCCGGGCGGTGGTCGGCGTTCGTGGCGCCGGACCTGGCAGCACTGTTCGCGGACGAGCCTTGGCTTGACCTTCCACCTGGTGCCGATGCGCAGGCAGACCTGTTGTCTCGCCTCAACAGCATGAAACCCGCCGACTTGAAGCGGGCATTGGAGCGGCTCAGGCCTGCCGATACCCCGGGATCTGCTCAGGCGCCACCGGCAGCGGCTACCGATAGTCCGGATCCCCGACGCTTCCTGCTCGAGATCATGAATGATCGAACCATAGAATTGCACCTGCGCATCGAGGCTGCGAAGGCGCTCTTGCCATACTTCGAAGGCCCTCGTCCGCTTTGACTCTTATTACTTCGTCTCTCAAGACACTCGGCAACGGGGTGCGCCTCCTGGCCATCCGCCTTCCGCATGTACAAAGCGCCAGCGTCGGGGTCTTCCTGCGGGTGGGCTCCCGGGACGAGACGCCCGCGACCAGTGGCATCAGCCATGTTCTGGAGCACATGGCCTTCAAGGGCACGACCACCCGATCCGTCCAGGCGATCAACCTGGATGCGGAGCGACTGGGAGCGGACGTCAATGCGTTCACGAGCAAGGACACGACGGGCTACTTCATGACCGGTCTGGGCAATCACGTGGACCAGTTCCTGAAGATGACGGCCGACATCGTCCTGAACAGCACCTTCCCTGAAGCCGAACTGAAGCGGGAGCTGGAGGTGATCCGTCAGGAAGCCATCGAGTACCTCGAGGATCCGCAGGAGAGCTCCGGCGCGCTGCTGGACCGCGCCATCTGGGGAGACCACGCTATGGGTATGCCGGTGATTGGCACCGTGCAGAACATTGAACGCTTTACCCGGGACGACCTCATCGTGCACGTGAAGTCTCACTACGTGGCCGACAAGACCGTTGTTGCCGCAGCGGGAAATTTCGACGTCGAAGCCTTCTTTGCTCAGGCCGGCCAACTCTTTGCCGGCATGCCCCGATCCACCAACGGGATGTCGCCGGCGCTTTCCGCGCCGGCACCGTACATCGGCAGCGCCATGGGACAGCGGTTCAGCCAGGTATCGCAGGTCTTCGTGAACATGGCTTACCCCCTTGCGCCAGCGAAGGCCGAAGAGATCCAGCAGCAGCGATGGCGACTCGTCGCATCGGTGGCGGCGATCCTGTTCGGCGGTGGAATGTCTGCGCCGCTGACGGACACCATTCGTGAACGACTCGGTCTCGCCTACACGGCGGAGTCGAGCACGGAAAACGGCGATGTCTGGTTCAACTTCCTCGTGCATGCGGTCACAACCCCCGACAAGCTCGAGCAATTGATGACCGCCACTGGTGAACTGCTGCGCGAACACGCGCGCCTGATCGACCTGGTGCACTTGGAGCGGGCGAAGAACCAGCTGGCGGTTTCCCGCGTGCGTTCCTCGGAACGAACCTACGCGACCATGGAACGCGCGGTCGAAGAGCTCTTCGTGCACGGAATGGTCACGTCCACGAAGGAAACGATCTCCGTGATCGAAACCATCACGGCAGACGAAGTGCGGGCAGTCTTCGAGCGGATCCTGAAGAATCGGCCGGCGCTGGCGATCACCGGCAAGGCAGCCACCACCAAAGCGGCCAAGCAACTGGTGTCGACGCTCGCTGCCACTACCCAGTAGTACTGCGGCCGAGAACCGGTCGCTTGTGATTCGTGGCAGACTATCTCTCGAGTGCGCCAGCCTGAGCAACCGTACCTGTCATGAGTTGGAGGACGAAATGATCAGTAAAAACACGATCTGCCTCTGGTACGACGGCACCGCCTTGGACGCCGCCCAGTTTTACGCGAAGACGTTTCCGGACAGCGCCGTGGGAGTGATCCTTCGCGCGCCTGGCGACTATCCCGCCGGCAAGCAAGGCGATGTCTTGACGGTCGAGTTCACCGTCATCGGCATCCCTTGCCTCGGCTTGAACGGCGGCCCCGAGTTCACGCACAGCGAGGCATTCTCGTTCCAGGTCGCGACCGATGACCAGGCCGAAACTGATCGCCTATGGAACGCGATTGTCAGCAACGGCGGCCAGGAAAGCGAATGCGGCTGGTGCAAGGACAAGTGGGGCCTGTCCTGGCAGATCACGCCACGGGCCCTCACGGAGGCGATCGCCGATCCTGATCGCGCGGCGGCCAAGCGCGCCTTCGAAGCAATGATGCAGATGAGAAAAATCGACATCGCTGCCATCGAAGCGGCACGACGGGGCTGAGGCTTATTTCGCGTGTGGTGCTTCAACCCAGTTCAAAAGTCGTGACCCCGTACAGGCCGTGCATGGTCACGGCCGGCGGCCGGCCCGTGTACATACGCGCGGTCTCGAACACCCTGCGCATGTGATGGCGCTGCGCCAGCGCCACCGCGGCCGCGTTCGCCTCCGGCAGGTCGAGGTAGACGGGTTCCGCGGCGCCCGCCCGGGAGCACAGGGCTAGGAACAGGCACTCGGCGATGCGTTCTCGTTCGGCGAACAAGGGCCCGATCTTCCAGCCGCTGCGGCAGCGGCGGACCAGGCCGTAGCCTTGCAGCCGGCCGTCCTCGATCCAGCCGCGCGCGGCGGCGTCCGGCTGTGTGAGCCAGGCGCGCAGGAAGGCCGTGCGCTCGGCGGGGAAGTACGCCTTGTCGTAGGCGCACACGGTGGAGAAGGGCACGCGGGCGAGGTCGACCACCCGCGCGTCGTCGGGGGCGGGCGTCCCGCCGCGACCCTCGTAGCGCACGTTGCGCCAGGCCAGCTCGAACCCTGACTTCCGGTAATTGGGCTGCTGCGCGACTACGCCGTCCAGCCCGATCTGCCGGCCCGCGGCGGAAGCCATCCCGTGCTGCCATAGCGCCCAGCCCAGGCCGCGGCCGCGCCATTCCGGCCGCACGATGTACAGGCCCAGGAATGCGAAGCCGGGCTCGTACTTGACCACCGAGATCGAGGCCACCGGCTCGCCCTCCAGCGTGCCGACGAAGAAGCCTTGCGGATCGGCGGCACGGAAGGTCTCGGCGTCGTGCAGGCCGGGATTCCAGCCTTCCTGAGCTGCCCACTCGATCGCGAGCGCGACCTCGTCGCGGCTCATTGTCCGGGTGACGTAGCCCGCTTGCATGTCGCCATGCTAGATCTTGGGAGTGGTTTTCTCCAGTACCCCGTTGTTCCCGTTAAAGTGGACGGCCACGTGCACATGTCCATATGCCTTACCTTCAGCTAGACGTAACCGGCAGCTACTCCGTCAGCGACAAGCAGCGGTTGGCCGCTGCGATGAGTGAGACTTACGCCCGCATGATGTCCGTGGACATCCGGCGAATCAGCGTTGCCATCCGCGAGTTGGGCGATGGCGGCCTGTGGCGAATTCCCGAAGTCGGCGACGAACCGGCCCCGGTCTCGATGCTCATGCTGGACATCCGCAGGGGCCGGCCCGCCGAGTTGCGGATGGAGCTGGCAAAGGCGCTTTGCCAGCACTGCATTGACATTTTCGGCTTGCAGGAGCACCAGCTCAACGTCGAGTTCACCCAGCATGACGGTGACGAGATGTACCACCCAGCCCTTGGCGGTTACAGCCCTGACTGGAAGCCCGGCGAAGCCTGAGGCCGCTCGGCCGGCGGGCGGTTGATATCTAAGGCCGAGCTTTGTAATCGTGCTCCGACAACGACTGCCGTACCGCGCTGACGGCGCATGTGGTCCTGGGTGCGTTGGTATGGTGCAGTTACTTTTCTCCACTCGAAAGGCTCCACCATGTACAAACACGTTATCTCTCTCGCTGTCGCTGTCGCTATTGGCTTCGGCATCGGCGGCAGCGCCTTCGCCGCCGATGCGATGAGCAAGGACGCCTACAAAGCCGAAAAGGACAAGATCGAGACGCAAGCCAAGGCCGACAAGAAGGCCTGCGATGGAATGAAGGCCAACGCGAAGGACGTGTGCCAAGCTGAGGCAAAGGCCAAGGAGAAGATCGCGAAGGCCGAGCTCGACGCCAAGAACAAGCCGGGTGCCAAGGCGGACGAGAAGGTGCGGCTGATGAAGGCCGAGGGCGACTATGAGGTCGCCAAGGAGAAGTGCGAGGACCAGCAAGGCGCCGCTATGGCCACCTGCAAGAAGGATGCGAAAGCGTCTTACGACAAGGCCAAGACCGCTGCCAAGCAGGCTGCGGCGCAGCCGAAAGCGGACGCCAAGAGCAAGTCCTGATACTCCAGGCGGTCAGCCCCTTCGATGCACCCTGCTCGCTGGTGGCACCGTCTGGACGACGGCCGCATCCAGTGCGATCTGTGCCCGCGCGATTGCCGGCTGCACGACGGCCAGCGCGGCATGTGCTTCGTGCGCCAGCGCGTCGGCGACGCGATGGTGCTCACGACCTACGGCCGCAGCTCCGGCTTCTGCCTCGATCCCATAGAGAAGAAGCCGCTCAACCATTTCTTCCCCGGCTCCAGCGTGCTTTCGTTCGGGACGGCGGGTTGCAACCTCGCTTGCAAGTTCTGCCAGAACTGGGACATTTCCAAGAGCCGGGAGATGGACCGGCTGATGGACGCCGCCTCGCCGCAGCGCATCGCGCAAGCCGCGCGCGCCAGCGGCGCCGCGAGCGTGGCCTTCACCTACAACGACCCGGTGATCTTTGCCGAGTACGCGATGGACACCGCCGATGCCTGCCATGCACTCGGCCTCTACAGCGTGGCGGTGACGGCCGGCTACATTCACGCGCAGCCACGCCGCGAGTTCTACGCGAGGATGGACGTGGCGAACGTCGACCTGAAGGGCTTCACCGAGAGTTTCTACTTCCAGCAGACCGGCGGCCACCTCGCGCCGGTGCTCGACACACTGCAGTACCTGCGGCACGAGACGGCGTGTTGGCTGGAGATCACGACGCTGCTGATCCCCGGCCTGAATGACGACGCCAGCGAGATCGAAGCGCTGTCGCGCTGGGTGGCGAGCGAGCTGGGGCCGGACGTGCCGCTGCATTTCACGGCCTTCCACCCGGACTACAAGATGCTGGACAGGCCGCCCACGCCGCCCGCCACGCTCCAGCGCGCCCGCGCCATCGCGCTCGCCAACGGCCTGCACTACGTTTACACCGGCAACGTGCATGACGTGGAGGGCGGCACCACTTACTGCCCCGGCTGCGGCGAACCGCTGATCCGGCGCGACTGGTACGAGGTGCTGGAATGCGCGCTCGACGCCCGCGCGTCCTGCCCGCATTGCGGCGCGCGCGTGGCCGGGTGCTTCGGCGCGTTCTCGCGCGGCTTCGGGCGGCGACGCATTCCGGTGCGGCTGGAAGCGGCCGGCGGCGAACCCTGATGCCTCGCATGGTGACGGCGACTTTCCGCTTCTACGAGGAGCTGAACGATTTCCTCGCGCCCGAGCGGCGGCGGCGCGAGTTCACCGTGCCCTGCGCCCGCGCCGCCACCACCAAGCACATGATCGAGGCGCTCGGCGTTCCGCACACCGAGGTCGAGTTGATCCTGCTCAATGGCGCGTCGGTCGGTTTCGGCACGCTCCTGCGCGAGGGCGACCGCGTGGCCGTGTACCCCAAGTTCGAGGCGTTCGACATCAAGCCGCTGCTGCGCGTGCGCGAACAGCCACTGCGCGACATTCGCTTCGTGGCCGACACCCACCTCGGCTCCCTTGCCCGCCTGCTGCGGATGATGGGTTTCGACACTCTGTACGACAACGCCTTTGCCGACGACGAGATCGAGCGCCTGGCAGCGGCGCAGGGCCGCATCGTGCTGACGCGCGACCGCGACCTGCTTAAGCGGGGAAGCATCACGCATGGCTGCTATGTGCGCGCGCTGCGGCCGCAGCAGCAGTTGCGCGAGGTCTTCGAGCGGCTACAACTCGCGCGCAGCGCCCGCCCGTTCACCCTCTGCCCGGGCTGCAATGCGGCGCTGCATGCCGTCGCCAAGGCACAGGTGGAGCACCTTCTGCCGCCGCTCGTGCGCGAGCTCTACGACAGTTTCAGCACCTGCCAGGTCTGCGGGCGCGTGTTCTGGGAGGGAGCGCACTGGCAGCGCATGCGCGCTCTGGTCGATGCGGAATGCTGATCCACTGACTGCAAGTCAGGAGCCTGAGGAGAGGCAACGCTTCGCCTCGGCGACGATGGCGGCGGGCGTGATGCCGAACTTTTGGTACAGCGCATCGGCGGGACCGGACGCACCGAAACCTTGCATGCCGACGAATCCACCGCGCTCACCGAGATAGGCGTCCCAGCCGAAGCGCAACGCGGCCTCGACCGCCACACGCGTGCCGCCCGGCGGCAAGACGGTCGCGCGGTACGCTCCATCCTGGGTATCGAAGAGTTCCCAGCAGGGCATCGACACGACCGCCGTGGGAACGCCATCGGCCTCAAGCAGCACGCGTGCCTGCAGCGCCAGCATCACCTCCGAACCGGTCGCCAGGAGAGTGACTGCTCGTGCTCCGCCCGTCGCTTCGGCCAGCACGTAGGCGCCGCGCCGCGACAGGTTGTCGCTCACGTGCGCGGTTCGCACCGGCGGCAGAGCCTGGCGCGCGAAGACCAGCGTCACGGGACCGCCGCGGTGCTCGAGCGCGACCTCCCAGCACTCCGCGGCTTCCACTGCGTCCGCGGGGCGCAGCACCAGCATGTTGGGCATGGCGCGCAACGACGCCAGGATCTCCACGGGCTGGTGGGTGGGCCCGTTCCTGCCGAGGCCGATCGAGTCGTGGCTGAAGACGAACTTCACCGGCAGCCCCATCAACGCGGCCATACGCATCGCCGGGCGCTCGTAATCGGAGAACGCCAGGTAGGTCAGGCTCAGGGGGATCACGCCGCCATGCGCAGCCATGCCGTTGGCCATGGCGCCCATGACGTGCTCGCGCACGCCGCAATGAACGTAGGAGCCGGTGCGGTCGTCCGGGGTGAACGCCCGCAGGCCGCGTTTGTGGCTCATGGGCGCTTCGAGGTCGGCGCAGGCCACCATGCGCTCGGGCAATACCTCGGCGAGCAGCCCGCTGATCTCGGCCGAGATCAGGATGCCCCCCGGCGCTGCATCGGACGCAGGCGCCCGGCGCTTGTATTCGTGCAGCACTTCGCGCCAGCCTGCCGGCAGTTCGCCCGCGAGGACGCGCTGGAACTCGGCCCGTTCGCGCGCGGGGAGCGCGGCCAGGCGAGCCTGCCACGCGTCGTACTCGCCCCGGCTGCGCCGTCCGGCGTCGCGCCAGGCACCCAGTACGGGCTCCGGCACCTCGAAGCGGCCGTGCGGCCAACCCAGCTGGACCCGCGCTGCCTCAGCGTCCTCGGGGAACAGCCGCCCGCTGTGGCCGGCGCGCTGTCCCTGCAGGCGCGCGATGCCGCTCGCGATGACGGTGCGGCACGCGACCAGCGAGGGACGCGCGTCCCACCGCGCCGCCGAGGTAGCCTGCGAAATCGCCTCGATGTCATGGCCGTCCACTTCGAGGACATGCCAGCCAGCCACGCGGAACCGCTCCGCCACATCCTCGCTGATGGACAGTTCGGTGCTGCCGTCGTCGGTGATGCGGTTGTCGTCCCAGAACAGGATCAGCTTGCCCAGCCGCAGGTGCCCGGCGAGCGAGATCATCTCCTGGCCGACGCCTTCCTGCAGGCAGCCGTCGCCCACGAACGCATAGGTGTAGTGGTCGACCAGCTCGGGTCCGAAGCGGGCGTTGAGGTACGCCTCGGCCACGGCCATGCCGAGCGCGTTGGCGATGCCCTGGCCGAGCGGGCCGGTGGTGACCTCGATCCCGCTCGCGGGATCCAATTCGGGATGGCCTTCGCAGCGCGAGCCGAGCTCGCGGAAGCGCCGGATCTCGTCGAGCGAGATGTTTTCGTAGCCCGTGAGGTACAGCAGCGAATACAGCAGCATGGAGCCGTGGCCGTTGGACAGCACGAAGCGGTCGCGGTCCGGCCAGGTGGGGTCGGCCGGGTTGAATTTCAGGTGCCGCGTGAAAAGCGCCGTTGCGATCTCCGCCATGCCCAGCGGCACGCCCTGGTGCCCTTCGGCGGCCTGGACGATGGCATCGATGGAGAGGAAGCGGATGGCGCTGGCAAGCGGGGCGAGCTCGTGGTTCGACATGGCGGGTAGTCCTCTAGCGCAGCCAGCCCTTGATGGTCGCGGTCATGGCCTCGGCGGAGATGCCGTAGCGGTCATGCAGGGTGGGCAGCGCGCCCGCGTCGAGGAAGGCGTCGGGCAGCGCGATGCGCCGGAAGCGGGGCGCCACGCCCTCTGTCAGACAAGCGGTGGCCACCGCCTCGCCCAGGCCCCCGATCTCGGAATGGTTCTCCGCGACGACGACCAGCCGGCCGCTCCGCCCGGCTTCGCGCACGATTGTCTCCGTGTCGAGCGGCTTGATGGTCGGCACGTGCAGCACGCCGACGTCGATCTGATCAACCGCGAGCGCCTTCGCCACTTCCAGGGCGCGCATCGTGAGGATGCCCGACGAGATCACCAGCACGTCCTTGCCTTCGCGTAGCAGCTTAGCTTTGCCCAGCTCGAACTGGTAGCCGTATTCGTCGAGAACCAGCGGCACCTGGCCGCGCAGCAGCCGCATGTAGACCGGCCCGCGGTGGGCGGCGATGGCGGGCACCATCTGCTCGATCTCGAGCGCATCGCAGGGATCGATCACCATCATGTTGGGGATCGACCGCATCAGGGCGAGGTCCTCGCAGGCCTGGTGGCTCGGGCCATAGCCGGTTGTCAGGCCGGGCAGCGCACAGCACAGCTTGACGTTCAGGTTTTCCTCGGCGATCACCTGGTGCACGAAGTCGAACGCGCGGCGCGTGCCGAAGACGGCGTAGGTGGTCGCGAACGGGATGAAGCCTTCCTTGGCCATGCCACCGGCGGCGCCCATGAGCAATTGCTCCGCCATGCCCATCTGGAAGAAGCGATCGGGATAGGCCTGGGCGAACAGGTGCAGGTCGGTGTATTTCGCGAGGTCCGCCGTCATCCCCACGATCTCGGGCCGCGTGGCGGCCAATTCGACCAGCGCCTTGCCGAAGGGCGCCGCCTTGACGCGCTGGCCTTCGGAGGCAATGGAGGCAATCATCGCGGAGGTGGTCAGCCGCGGTTTCTTCTCGGTGGTGGTGCTCATGGCGCGACTCCTTCGGTATGCGCTTGGTCCAGGTAGTGGATGGCCTGCTGCCATTCGGGCGGGTCGACCCGGATGAAGTGGTTCTTCTCGCGTTGCTCCAGGAAGGGAACCCCCTTTCCCATCAGCGTGTCGCACAGGATCACTTTGGGCTTGTCGCCCTGCGGCGAGCGGGCACTGTCGAATGCAGCCACCACGGCCTGCAGGTCGTTGCCGTTCACCCGCTGGACGTGCCAGCCGAACGAGGCCCATTTGTCGGCCAGCGGCTCGAAGCCCAGCACCTTGCTGGACGGTCCATCGGCCTGCTGGTTGTTGATGTCGACCAGGCAGACCAGGTTGGACAACCCGTGGTGCGCCGCCCCCATGGCGGCCTCCCAGGTGGAGCCCTCGTCGAGCTCGCCGTCCGACATCGAGTTGTAGACGTAGGCGGTGCTGCGCTTGTGGCGCAACGCAAGCGCCATGCCGACGGCGATCGGCAGGCCCTGGCCCAGCGAGCCGCCCGACATCTCCATGCCGGGGGTGTAGGTGGCCATGCCGGACATCGGCAGCCGGCTGTCGTCGCTGCCGTAGGTCTCGAGTTCCGCCTCGGGAATGATCCCGGCCTCGATCAGCGCGGCGTAGAAGGCGATGGCGTAGTGGCCGTGTGACAGCAGGAAGCGGTCGCGGCCCTCCCACAGCGGCTCCTGCGGCCGGTACTTCATCGCATGGCCGTAGGCGACGGCCAGCACGTCGGCGTAGCCGAGGGCCTGGCCGATGTAGCCCTGGCCCTGCACTTCGCCCATGCGCAGGGCGTAGCGGCGGATCCTGTAGGCGCGCTCTACGAGCGTCGATGCATCAGACATGAGGTGGTTCCTTAACGAAAGGTGAGCCAAGGCAGGTAGGCGAACGCCAGCAGGATGCCGATGGCGACGAAATAGAAGGGAATGAGCTCCTTCACCACGTCGCCCATGCGGACCTTGGCGATGGAACTGGTGATGAACAGGGTGGTGCCGATCGGCGGGTGATACAGGCCGATGGAGAGATTGATGATCATCATGATCCCGAGCTGCACCAGGTCCATGCCGACCGCCGAGGCGAGCGGAACGAACATCGGCGTGAGCAGCAGCACGGCGGCCGGCAGGTCGATGAACATGGCCGTGGCCAGCATGATCAGGTTCATCGCCAGGATGATCAGCCACGGGGACTGCAGAACCTGCGTCGCGTACTGCGTGAATTGCGCCGGCAATTGTTCATAGGTGACGATCCAGCCCACCACGCTCGAGGCCATGATGATCAACAGCACCACGCCGGTGGAAATGCCGGCTTCGATGGCGGCTGCTTTGACCTTGGCCAGCGTGAGGTCGCGGTAGACCACCCCGGCCACGACCAGCGCGTAAAGCGTGGACATCACGCTGACTTCCGTGGGCGTGGCGATGCCGAAGCGCAGGAAGACAATGATCAGCACCGGCATCATCAGAGCCGGTCCGGCGTGGGCCAGCTGGCGCAGGAACGCGGTCCAGTTAAAGGGAACGGTATCGCGCGGAAAGTTGCGCCGGCGGCCCTGGATATAGCAGACGGCCATGAAGCCGGCGCACATCAGCAGGCCCGGCAGGATTCCCGCCACGAACAGCGCGCCGATGGACGCGCCCGATACCAGGGCGTACACGATCATCGGGATCGACGGCGGGATGAGGATGTCGATCGTGGCGGCCGCGGCCAGCGTGCCGGCGGCGAAGGGCGCCGGGTAGCCGAGCTTCTTCAGCCAGGGGATCAGCATCGAGCCGATGGCCGACGCATCCGCCACGGCCGAACCGGAAACGCCGCCGAAGATGGTGGACGACAGCACGCCCACTTGGGCGGGCCCCCCGTGGACCCGGCCGATCATCATCGACAGAAGGCTCACCAGGCTCTGCCCGAGCTTGCCGCTCACCATCAGCGCGCCGGTCATCATGAAAAACGGGATGGCGAGCAGCGGGAAGCTCTGGGTCTGGGCAATCATCTGCTCGATGGCCAGATGCACGGGCACCTTGTCGATGATGAGCAGGCCGCCGACCGAGGAGAGGATCAGCGCGTGGGCGATCGGGATCGACAGCAGCGCCGTGCCGACAAAAAGGGCGATGATCAACGCGGTCATGTTCAGGCTCCTTGATGGGACGCGGCGACTTCCGGCTCTTCATGGCCATGCGGCACGGCGATGCCGGCCCAGACCTCGGGAAGCTTGCACACCGTCACCACGCTGAGCAGGCCGAACCCCAGCATCAGGCACCACACCGTGACCGAACCGGGAACCTGGAGGATCGGGCTGCGTTCGTCGGCGGCGATTTCCGCCAGCGGCCAGGCGATCACCGCCAGCCAGGCGTACAGCACGGCCACCACCAGCGAGCCGCCTGCCAGCACCCAGCGCCGGGCCGGGCCGAGCTTCTGGGTGAGGATGACGACCGCGATGTGCGAGCCATGCTGGGCGGCCAGCACCACACCGGCCATGATGAGCCAGGGGAACAGCAGCTCCGGCAGCTCCGACGCCGAGGCGATGCTGGTGCCCGCCACGTAGCGCAGGGCCACGTTCACGCTGAGGATCACGAAGACGATGGCGAGCGTCAGGTACAGGACGCCGCGGCAGGCGGCGCCGATGCAGCGCTCGATGAATTGGATGAACGGAATCACGATGCCCTCCGGGCCCCGCGCCAGGCGCGGGCGTTAAGTGGAAAGGGAGAGATGGCGCTCCGCGCTGCCGTCAGCGCGGAGCGGATGGCCTGCGGGCCGTTACTGTGCTTGCTGGATGACGCGCTTGACGAAGTCGCCGGTCGGGCCGGCGGACCACTTGGCGTACACGGGTTTCGTCGCGTCGATGAACGCCTTGCGGTCGACCGTGTTGATCTCGACACCCTTGGCCTTCAGGTCGGCCGCCAGCTTCTCGTCGGCCTCCTTGGACAGCTTGCGTTGCAGCTGCGTGGCCTCGGCGGCGGCTTCCGTCAGGACCTTCTGGTCGGCGGGCGTCAGGCGGTCCCAGGAGCGCTTGCCCATGACGAAGGGGTTGGCCTCGTACTTGTGGCCCGTCATCGACAGGTACTTCTGCACCTCGTACAGCTTGGCCGACGCGATGTTGGCCAACGGGTTCTCCTGGCCGTCGACGACGCCCTGCTGCAGCGCCACGTAGAGTTCGGCGAACTTGATCTGCTGCGTGTCGGCGCCCAGGGCCTGCATGATGTCAACCGTCATGGTGTCCGGCGGGGTGCGGATCTTCAGCCCCTTGATGTCCGCCGGCGCCTTGATGGCGCGCTTGCTGTTGGTGACGTGGCGGATGCCGTTGTCCCAGTAGCCCAGGACGACCATGCCCTTGGCCGCGGTGCGCTTGGCCAGGTCTTCGCCGACCGGGCCGTCGAGCAGCTGCCACGCCTTCTGCACGTCGCTGAACAGGAAGGGCAGCCCGAGCACCGCGTATTCCGGCACCACATTGGCGATCGCGCCCTGGCTGTTGGCGGAGATGTCCAGCGTTCCCGAGCGCAGGGCGGTGACCATCGCGGCGTCGTCGCCAAGCTGGGCGGAATGCGCCACCTGCACCTCGATACGTCCGTTGGTCTTGGCCTTGACGCGCTCGGCGAAGAGGACGGCGGCTTCGTGCCGCGGGTTGCCGGGCGCGGCGCCGTGGCCGAGCGTGAGTTTCGTGGCCGACTGCGCAAGCGCGAGGCCGCCGCTCGTGAGTAGTGCGCCGGCGATGATGGCGATGGTTCTGCGTTTCATGACTTTGTCTCCTGTGGTTTTATGGTGGGTGGTTCAATGGATCAGCATGCCGCCGTTCACGTCGAGCGTGATGCCGGTGCAATAGCCCGACAGGTCGCTCGCCAGGAACAGGCAGGCGCCGGCGACGTCGGCCGGGACGCCGAGACGGGCGAGCGGGATGGTTTCGGAGATCTCGGCCTTCCGCTCGGCGGTCAGCTTGTCCTTGTTGATGTCGGTGGTGATGAGGCCGGGAGTGATGCAATTGACGCGAATGCCGTCGGGGCCCAGTTCGCGCGCCATCGCGCGGGCCAGGCCGAGCACGCCGGCCTTGGCGGCGGAGTAGTGCGGACCGCCCAGGATCCCGCCGCCGCGCTGCGCGGACACCGATGAGATGCAGACGATGGAGCCGCTGCGCTGGCGCTGCATGGCGGGGATGACCGCTTGCGAGAACAACAGGGTGCCGCGCAGGCTGACGTCCATGACCGCCTCGTAGTCGGCCTCGGAGATGTCGACCGTCTTGCGCGGCTGGGTGATGCCGGCGTTGTTGACCAGGATGTCGATGCGCCCGAACTGTTCCAGGACGCGGGCGACGACCGCCTCGGCATCCGCCTTCACGGTGACGTTGGCAACCAGTCCTTGGTGCTGGGGCCCGAGCTGGGCGGCGGCCTCGGCCGGCCGCGCCGCCTCGAGGTCGGCGATGACGACGCGGGCGCCGTGCGAGGCGAGCAGGCGGGCAGTGGCGAATCCGAGGCCGTTGAGGCCGGCGCCTCCGGTGATGAGGGCGACGTGATCGGCGAGCAGCATGAGTAGGGTTCCTTGAAGTGACGGTGGGGGGCTGGAATGGGGGTAACTATGGTCACCATCACACATGAAGACAAGCGACAGTTCTTCAGCAACTTGTGAATCCCATTCAAAAAGGGTTAACCCTATGAGGTCTTCGTTTCCCCCGCTCAGCTGCCTGCTCGCCTTCGAAGCCGCCGCGCGGCGCGCCAGCTTCAGCGCGGCCGCCGGCGAACTCAACCTGACGCCCTCCGCGGTCAGCCACCAGATCGCGAAGCTGGAACAGTTGCTGGATGTGCGCCTGTTCGAGCGCTCGGCGCGCAGCATCGCGCTGACGGAGCCCGGGCGCGAGTACATGAGCCGGGTGTCGCTCGCGCTGGATGCCATCAGCGCGGCCACCGATAACGTGCGCAAAGGCGTTCGCAATGCACTGCACCTGCACGCCGCGCCCAGCCTGGCAACCCTGTGGCTCATGCCGCGGCTGACCGACTTTGCCCGCAAGCACCCGGGCATTGCCTTGTCGCTGTCGGCCTCGCCGACGCATTCGGACTTCGCAACGGGTCAGGTCGACATCGACCTCCGTTATGGCGTGCCCAACTGGCCCCACCTTCATGTGCAGCCGATCTTCGAGGAGCGCATCCAGCCGATGGCCAGCCCGGCCTTCATCGAAAGCCATCGCATCGAGACGCCCGAGGACCTGCTGCAGTTGCCCCTGATCCAGTCGGTCGTGAACGTGGTGCAGTGGGGTGACTGGTTCCGCAGCCGCAGGGTCCAGTTCACGCCCGGGCAGTACGCCTACAGTTTCGATCGCACTTCCATGGCGCTGGACGCCGCAGTGCAGGGGCTGGGCGTGGCGTGCGACAGCTCCTCCATAGCAGCAGACCACCTGCATCAAGGCCGGCTGCGCAAGTTGTTCGACGATCGCTGGTGCGTCAAGGTCCAGGCCCACTTCGTCGTTTGCCCGCCGCGACACCTGCAGCGCCCGGAAGTGGCCAACTTCATCGAGTGGATCCGGGCACACGCTGCGGATGCCGAGGGCTCGGCAGCCTCTTCATCAGAAAATCTTCATCAGGACTGAAGAACTTCGCGCTTTTTCCTGATCCAGGATGCCCCTAGACTTTCCTTGAACGCCCCCCGGGGGCCACCCACACAAGGAGACCTTTTCGATGAGCACTGCATTCCGCCCGCGCCCCTGGACCGCCGCCGAGGCCCAGAACGACAGCTCCTGGACCCTGCGCCTGTCGCCCGAGGCGGCCGAAGGCTTCCACCAGGCGCTGCTGCACCCGGGCGGCATCCGCAGACGCTGCCGCAGAAACCGATCGCGCGCGCGAGCGGCCGCAGCCACGTCGCCCCCGGCGAGATCGTCAGCTGCCAGGTCGACCTGGCCATGTTCCACGCCTCGGGGCCGCGCCGCCTCAAGCCCATGTCCGAGGAGCTGGGCGCGCAGATCTGGAACAAGGACCGCGTGGTGCTGGTGATGGACCATTACGTGCCGGCACAGGACGAGGATTCGCGGCGCATCGTCCGCATCGCGCGCGACTGGGCGGCCGAGCAGCGCCACGCTCCTGGAGCGCGACAAGCCCTGGTACGGGGAGCGCCAGCCGATCCTTGAGGATCGCGTCCGCACACGGCTGGGCGAACTGTCCAGTCGGCTTGGCAAGGCCGACTGGCTCGACGGTGCTTTCAGCGCCGGTGTCCTCGAGAAGTATCCGAACCTCTGCGCTTATGTCGCCCGCGGCGAAGCGCGCCCGGCCTACCAACGAGCTTTCGCCGACCAACTGGCGGTTTTCATTGCCAGCCAGTCGAGCGACTACGCGTAGAACCTGCTTCAAGACTCAGCAACTGCACGTGCTCATGCATACGCCTGCTGCGCCGCAATGACACAAACACAACTGGCGTCACGCGTCGGGCTGGCCTACAGTGGCCCTTTCAGCACCATGAGGAATTCCCAAATGCCGATTCGTACTTCATCATTGACCAACAGGATCTCGGCCAACGGGCAAGCGCTGCATCGCGCGATGATGAGCCGAAGGGAAACCGGTGGGGCGGACAACGCGCCGTCCGAAGCCGAGTCCGCCCTGATCGAGGAGCGCCGGCTGCTCAAGGAAGAGCGGGACAAGCGCAAGGAGGAGGCGCTGCTGCCCAGGCCGAGCGCCCTCGACCGGCTTGTGCGAACGCATCACCCCCAGGCCAAGGACAAGCCGAAGGTCAGGGATGAATCGCACGACGCCCATGAAACCAAGAAGCCCAAGTCGCGCAAAACGCGTGCCGAGAAGCACGCGGAGAAGGCAGCGGCGCTGGACGCCGCGCGCAGGTCGCCGAAGAAGCCGGCGAAGTGACCCGGGGGGCGTTTGCGGCGATAGCTCAGGGGTCGAGGAATAACGCGGCCGTGGCGCCCGCTTCAGCGTGACAAGTAGGCCTGGATCGTCGGTGCCACAGCGGTCACGAGTTTCTCCGGCGCCGCTGTCGCGATGCCAGGGATCTTGAGCACGTAGCGGCACAGGGCGAGCCCGAGCAACTGGGTGGCGATCAGTCCCGCCCGCATCGGCGCCGTCGCGTGCGGGCCGTTGCGGGCGACAGCGGGCAACACCTGCTGCTTGAACAGCTCGCGCATCTTGTCCGCCGCCGCTTCGTGGGTGACGGCGGAGCGCATCAATATCGCCATGCTCGTGGCGGACGGGCCTTTCTCCCAGATCTCGAAGAAGTGCCGCACGAGCATCTCGCCTTCGTTGCCGGCTTTCATCGCCGACACGTCCGGCAACCGCAGCTCGAATTCCGTCGCGCGGACGAACAACTCCTCCTTGTTGCCGAAGTAGCGGATGACGAGCGCGGGGTCGGCGCCGGCGGCTGACGCGATCTCGCGGACAGTGGTGGACTCGTAGCCGCGCTCTGCGAAGAGCGTGCGAGCCGCCTCGAGGATCGACGCGCGCGTGCGATCGGACTTCTTCAATGGCGGGGTTTCGGCGGGCGCCGACTTGGCGGAAGGGTTATTTTTCAACACGTGTTGACTTTCTGGGGTGGCGATTGCAAAATTCAACGATCGTTGACATCTTACCTCCCTTGAAAGGAATCCCCGTGAACCAAGTTCCAGCACCCGCCGCTGCCGCCCAGACCGACGTCCTGATCGTCGGGGCAGGCCCCACGGGCCTCACCCTTGCCGCAGCCCTCGCGGCTCAGGGGGTCGCCACGGTCGTCATCGACGCCCAAGCGGAGGGCGCGAACACCTCGCGCGCCGCGGTTGTCCACGCGCGCACGCTGGAGGTGGTGGAACCGCTCGGCGTTTCCGACAGGCTGGTCGCGCTCGGGTTGCAGGCAGGCCGCTTCACGATCCGGGACCGCGACCGCATCCTGGTGCCGATCGAGTTCGGCGGCCTGCCGTCGCGCTACCCCTACACGCTGATGGTGTCCCAGGCCGTGACGGAATCAGTGCTGCTGGAACGTGCGCGCGAGCTGGGCGTGGTGGTTCGCCGTCCTTGTGCGCTGGTCACCTCCTCCCAGGACGAGGAGGGCGTGGTGGCGACCTTGAGCGATGGCAGCCAGGTCCGCGCGCGCTTCCTGGTGGGTGCCGACGGTATGCACAGCCTCGTGCGAGAGCAGGCCGGGATCGGATTCGACGGCGGCACCTACGGTGAGTCCTTCGTGCTCGCCGATGTGAGGCTGGAGGCGAACGAAGCCGTGCCTCGCCGCGAAGTGATCCTGTTCTTCTCGCCGGCCGGGCTGGTCGTCGTCGCGCCGCTGCCGGACGGAGTCCATCGCATCGTCGCCACTGTGGAAGATGCCCCGGAACAGCCGAACGCCGCGTACGTGCAGGCTTTGCTGGATACCCGAGGGCCGCAGGCGGCGCGTGCCGTCGTGCGCGAGGTTCTATGGGGCTCGCGCTTTCGCGTTCACCATCGGGTCGCGCAGGCGTACCGCAACAGGCGGGTGGTGCTCGTCGGGGACGCGGCACATGTGCACAGTCCGGCCGGTGGACAGGGCATGAACGTGGGCATGCAGGACGCGATCGCCCTGGCCGAGGCCTTGATCCCGGCGCTGGCGGGGGACGACGCGGCACTGGACGCGTACGAGGCGCGCCGCAGGCCCGTGGCGCAACAGGTGGTCACCCTGGCCGACCGCCTGACGCGCATGGCCACCGCGCCGCGGGCATTGCGCGGGTTGCGCAACCTGCTGTTGTCGATGCTGGCTCGCGTGCCGAACTTCCGCCGCACGTTGGCCTGGCGGTTGTCGGGTCTCGTCTACCGGTAAGTCGGGGAGCGCTCGCCTGCTTCGCAAATCTGGCCCCGGCCAATGGCACGCGGGCGCGTTCACTGCGGCCGGCAGCCATAGTGCAACGCCACGGTATCTGACCCTGGCAGGCGGTTCTGGCCCCGCAGCTTCCAGTGCTGCGCCAGGCCGGGTTCGAAGGTGGGTACACCCTCACCCAGCAGCACGTTGCCCACCAGCAGGTGCAGCTCATCGACCAGCCCTTGCGCCAGCAGGCCGTTGTACAGCTGGTGGCTGCCGTAGATCAGCAGGTCGGGGCCGGGCGCGGCCTTGAGCTGGGCGATACGTGCCCGGGCCTGAGCGCGGGATATCACTTCGGTGTCGGCCCATGGAGAGTCGGGGCGCACGCTCAGCCGGTCGCTGACGAGCACTTTGCGCGCGGCCACCACACGCTCGGCGATCTCACGTTGCACCGGATCACTGCCGGGACCGCGGTCGACGTTGGGCCAGTAGACCTCGAACATCGGGAAGGTGGTGGCGCCAAAGAGCAACGTTCCGGCGCGGCGCATGCAGTCGAGGTTGTGGACGTTGAAGGCGGCATCCATGGGCAGGCCGGCGAGCGTGCCGCCGGGGCCGGCGCAGTAGCCGTCGAGTGAGCTGAGGATGCTGACAATGAGTTTGGCCATGAAGGATCTCCTGGGGTTGAACCACGCGGCCGGACCGTCCGGGGCGTGTCATCTCTTTGGAGACAGGACGATGGGCCAACTCATCGGTCCGGGCAGCGGCTTCCTCAAGAAAGTTCGTCGGGCATGCCGAAGCGCCGGCAGACTGCCGGGTCGATGAAGCTGTCGATGGAACCGATCAGCCCATCGCGCAGGCTCAGCAGCACCACGCCGCCCGGCCGGAAGTGGTCGTCGCCGGTTTGCTGGATGTAGCAGGCAAAGCCCGGTTGGCCGTTGCCGCGCAGGGGCTGCAGACGCCATGGTGTCTGGAACACGCGCTCGGCGAAGAACATCAGGGCGAATCGGCGGCCGTTGAACCAGGCAGGCAGTGGCGGCATGGTGAACCGCGCGTCCTCGGCCAGCAGGCTGACCATGGCTGCGATATCGCGGCGCTCCCAGGCGCTCATGAAGCGCTGCAGCAGGCCATCGAGGCCCTGTTCACCCAGTCGCTGCACGTCGGCCGCCGGCGTCCGCTCCTTCACGGTCTTCTGCGCGCGCTGCAGCGCGCTGTTGACCGACGCGACCGAGGTGTCGAGCATCTCGGCTACTTCCGCCGCCGAATACTCCAACACCTCGCGCAGCAGCAGCACGGCGCGCTGCGTGCCGGGCAGGTGCTGCAGCGCGGCCACGAAGGCGAGCGCCACGTACTCGCGGCGTTGCAGTGCGGTGGCCGGATCTTCATGGGTGTCGATCCAGTCTTCATCGGGCAAGGGCTCCAACCATACCGGCCCGGCCACCGGCTCACCCAGTTCGGCCGTGGCCTGCAGCGGCGCACGGTGGTCGGGCGAGGTGATACGCCGGGGGCGCTGCGAGATCAGCCGCAGGCACACGTGGGTGGCGATGCGGTAAAGCCAGGTGCCGAGCGCGCTGCGCGACTCGAAGCCGGCCAAGCCGCGCCAGGCGGCAAGCAAGGTCTCCTGGAGCGCGTCGTCTGCATCGAAGGGCGAGCCCAGCATTCGGTAGCAGTGAGCGTGCAGCTGACGCCGGCGGGGGGCCACCAGCCGGTCGAAAGCAGCGGTGTCGCCGGCACGTGCGCGCGACAACCACTCGGCTTCCTCAACAAGGTCGGGCGGTAGGGGCATGGCGCATTCTGGCGTACCACGCGAGGTGATGTCTGCTTCCGGCCTATTGTGTTGAAGAACTCGCTCTTGGCTGCGCGCGGTAGGGCTTTGGCGGCGTTTGATTGAGTTAACGCAGAAGCGCCTGGTCCGTGCGAGGTCTCCCTCGCACTTTCATACAGGTATCAGGTTTGCGTTTTCTGCCTTTGGTGCGAGCCACTTGGCCATTCTTCGCAAGTTTTGGACGGCCGCGACCATCAGGAACTCGTCTCGCGCACCATTTAGGCCCCGCAGTCGGAGCCGATCGAGCTTCAAGATGCGTTTGAGGTGGGCAAACAGCATCTCCACCTTCTTTCTATCCTTGCGCGACTGCTCATAGGCCGGTGTTGTGCATACAGTACGTGCGACATCGCGCGCATCTTCGTAGATGCTGCGGGCAATCTTTCGATTCGGCGTGTTTGGGCAGCAGCGCTGCTTGTGAGAACAGCCCGCGCAATCCTCGTTCTTGGCTCGGAACAGCACGGTGCTCTCCGAGGTTGGCCGTCCGGTCGTGGTCAGCTGCTTGCCGCCGGGACATTCATAGCTGTTGCTCTGCTCATCGAACCGGAAGTCTGACCGGCTGAAGGTGCCGTCGTCGCGTTGGGACTTCTCCCACACAGGGATGTGTGGCTCGATCTGCTTGTCATTGACGATCCAGTTGAGCATCGGCGCGGCGCCATAGGCAGTGTCGCCCACCAATCGTTTCGGCTTGAGATCGAACCGTCTCTCAACGCGTTCGATCATGGTCTTGGTGCTCTCTACTTCCTCCGTCTTGTGCGCTGGCGTTGCCTCCACGTCAACGATGATCCCCGCGTCCAGATCAATTAGATAGTTGGTCGAGTAAGCATAGAACGCCGGCCCCCCGGGAGCAGCAGTCCAGCGGGCAGCCGGATCGGTCAGCGAGATGTTATTCGGCTGGCTCGATGGCCCGCTTGGCGGCGCCGGTGGCTCGTCGTCATCGGTAGGGTTGTTCGCATCGAGCGCGCTGAGGTACTCGCGCACAGCGCGGCTCGGCCCTTCGCCCTGGCTCCAGTTGATCTCCTGCCCACCGGGCACGTCGCGGGTGCGGTTTGCATCTGCCTTGATGACGCTGGCATCGATGGCAAAGCCTTCGCCGCCAACCAACCCTTCGCCCATGCAGCGTCGAAGCACCGTCTCAAAGACATGGCGAAATGCATCGCTCTGGCGAAACCGGCCATGCCGGTTCTTGGAGAAGGTGGAGTGATCGGGGATCCGGTCTTCAAGGCCCAGGCGACGGAACCAGCGGTAGGCCAGGTTCAAGTGAACCTCCTCGCACAGACGCCGCTCCGAGCGGATGCCAAAGCAGTAGCCAATCACCAGCACCCGGATCATCAGCTCGGGGTCGATCGATGGCCGGCCCGTGTGACTGTAGAAGGGCGCCAGGTGCCTGCGTAGATCGCTCAAGTCCAGGAAGCGATCAATACCCCGCAGCAAATGATCCCGCGGTACGTGGTCTTCCAGATTGAACGCGTAGAACAACGGCGCTTGGCCCGCGCCTTGGTTTCCCATCATTGGCCACTCCACCCCTCGAGTTGGTCGTGACGTAAATCTAGGAGGTCAGCGGGAGTTTTTCAACACAATAGGAGCCAAAGCGGACGTTAGCGACCGTAGGCGGGGCGCCGTACAACTCGCGTCTCAGTGTTGAGAGTCGTAGGCCAGCGAAGCCGCTGCCAAATCTTCCAACGCGGTTCCCACGGCCTTGAACACCGTGATCTCGTCGTCGCCTCTCCGTCCACGATGCAACCCACGGCAAAGCGAAGTCAGATCACCCGCGATCTTCTCTTTGCCGAACGCGCCGCTTGCGATCGGCGAGAGAACGTCGCCGGCTTTCATCGGAGCCTCGTCCGTATCGACGAACACCGTCGATAGGCGGAAGCAGTCGTCGTCGCTCTCGCGCATCTCGGGAGTGAATCCGCCGATCAAGTCGAGGTGCGTGCCTGGCTTGAGCCAAGCTCCGCGAACCAGCGGCGCCGTCGACAGTGTGGCGCAGCTCACGATATCGACCTCTGCCACCGCGGCTTCCAGGTCGGACACGACCTGCGCCTGGAAGCCCGCGCGTCCGAGGCGCTCGACAAAGGAACGGGCGAGCGTTTCATTGATGTCCCACACTTTGACCCGCTGGATGGGACGGATGGTTCGGTAGGCCTCCGGGATCAGGCTTGCCACTCGACCTGCTCCCACCACGAGCATCGAGTTCGCATCCGGCCGGCTCAGGTACTTAGCGGCTAGGGCGGACGCGGCCGCGGTTCGCCGCGATGTGATGACGTTGCCATCGAGCAGCGCGAGTGGCACTCCGGTCGTTGCATCGAAAAGGATGAATACCGAATGCAACCCCGGAAGCCCACGGCGCTGGTTGTCCGGATAGATGGACACCGTTTTCACGCCGAGCCGCTTACCTTCCTGCCAGGCAGGCATCAGGAGCAAGGTGCCTGTGCCCGCCTCCGGATGCCCTATCACGTGAGAGTGCCGCAGGGGAACGCTGCAGCCCGAGGCAAACATTGCATTCAGCGCCGGGATGAGTTTTTCGAAGGGAAGTCCTTCAGCCGTTTGCGCCTCGCTGATCTGTTTCATGCAAGTTCAACTCTGGTTAACGCCACACGGCCGAATAGACACGCAGCCAGTTCTGTCTTGCGCACGTCATCGCCTCCGCGATATGCGAAATGGGGTACGCCGCGCGCCCCGGGGACAACATGGACCAGAAGAGTGTTGTTCATGATGGTGCTCAGGTAAAACGCGATGGAGAGAAAGGGGCTGTCGGGATCGAGGCCGCTTCGCCATCGAGCATGGCCCCGACGATCTTCCCCGTCACGGGCCCCAACGTCAGGCCCAGGTGGCCATGCCCGAACGCGAGCAGCGCATTGGCGACTCCCGGCACAGGGCCGATGACGGGCAACGAATCGGGAATGGAAGGACGGAAGCCCAGCCACGTGCTGTCGGGTACCAGGCGAACGCCCGGCAAAAGTCGCTCGACATGCGGGAGGTTGCGCAGGACCAGGTCGAAATCGGGTTCAGCCTGGAGTCCCGCGAATTCGACGCTGCTGGTCACCCGCAACAAGTCGCCCATGGGCGAGATCACGATCGATTTGTCGGCCCAGTAGAGCGGATGCTGCAGCTTGGTCTCGCAATCGCGAGCATCCAGCATCATGTGATAGCCCCGCTCCGTGTCTAGGGGGACCTTGCATCCGAGCATTGCCGCAAGGGGCTTCGACCAGGCGCCTGCCGCAACCACGACCGCGTCTGCAGGTATCGATTGCGTGCGGGTGCGCACGCCGCTGACCACGCCACCGGTCAGGTCGAATCCCGTCACCTCGTCCGCAAGGCAGGCCGTCGCCAGCCGCAAAAGATGATCGCCCAAAGCGCGGACATATGTGTGCGGGTTCCCGACATGGCAACAGCCGGGGTGAAAGACGGCGCGCGCGAATCGCCCTTTCAGTGCCGGGTCGAGGCGGGCGATTCCGTTCCCATCCAGTTCATCACAAGCGATGCCGCGCCGGCGCATCAAGGCAAAGTCCGCAGCCGAACCGCGAAAGCCGGCTTCCGTCTCGAAGCCCTTCAGCCACCCCGTGGGGACGATGCTGCCTCGCACGCCCGCGGGGCCGGCAAGTTCTTCGTGCGCGGCAACGGCGCCTTCGAGAATGCTCGCAAGCGCAATAGACAACTCCTCCACCCTGGACGGCGTGCTGGCCACCACCATGCGCAGCAGCCAGGGCAGGAGCCGGGGGAAATAGGCCGGCCTGATGTGCAACGGCCCGTCGCGGGAAGCGAGCATCCGGGGCACCGACCTGATCGTCCCCGGCGATCCTACAGGAACGCACTCAGAGACCGCGAGTACACCTGCGTTGCCGCTGCTGGCGCCGCCGGCGACACCCCGCGGATCGATCAAGGTGACGTCCCAGCCTCGCATCCTGGCATGCAATGCGGCGCTGACCCCAACGGCGCCTCCACCTATGACGATTGCGCGGCGCGGTTTAGCCATCGTGAACACCCGGAACACGACTCCGCCACACCACACTGCAGACCCGCATCCACGAGGAGAGCGTCTTGTCCCAAGTCTTTCCATGCATTTGAATATCGTATACGAATAAAAATATCCTAGCAAGATGTTTTAGTAATATGCTGGGTATCGTCGTCGCTCGCTGCTAAACTCGGAAACCATGAACTCTGCTACAGCGCGTTTGAAATCGAAGCCGTCCCGCCCCCGGGGCAAACCTGCTGTCCAGAAGGAGACTCGAGCTCCCGCCCCCGTACCGGCACGCGCAACCGCCACGAACGACGGCCGGCTCGGCATCCTCGCGCGGAAGACTAAGAGTCTCAGGACGGCCGCCCGACTGACACTGCAGGAGTTGAGTGCGGTGAGCGGGGTGTCCCAATCCGCGCTGTCGAAAATCGAAAACGGCCAGCTCTCGCCGACGTACGAGAAGATCCTCGCGCTGGCCAAGGGGCTCGGCGTCGATGTTGCGGAACTGTTCAGCGACTCGACCTCCGGCACGCCGATCGGCCGCCGGGCGGTCACTCTCAAGGGCCGGGGCGTCGTTCATTCGTCGCCGCAGTACGAATACCAGGTTCTGTGCTCCGAGTTGTCGGGCAAGCAATTCCTTCCGCTGCTGGCCACGATCAAGGCGCACAGCGTCCATGATTTCGTCACCCTGCCCAAGCACGACGGGGAAGAGTTCGTCTACGTCGTCCGCGGTGAGATCACCCTTCACACCGAGTTCTACGAGCCCATCGTCCTCTCCGAAGGAGACTGCTGCTACTTCGACAGCAGCATGCGTCATGGCCTCGTTTCCGGCGGCAAGGAGGATGCCGTCGTCGTCTGGGTCTGCTCCAAGAACGTTTCGCTTCGCCCGCGGGAAACTCCCTAAGGTTCCAGTCACGCCAGCACGACGCGCAGTCCCCCACTGGGGGCTGGGCGTCGTGCCGGCTGTCGGCTTGACGGCCCCGGGCGGCCCGCTACCTATGTTCGTAAGTGAAATTTGCACCTTGATGATCCAAATTTATTCTGATACGATAAATTTTCGTCGTTATGGCATAAACTCAATCATCGAACACATGACCCCCTCATCAACCCTTCACCAGGAATCCATCGTCATCGATGGAACGTGTCCGCTCATCGACGATCCGCGAGGCATCCCTGCCTACAGGGCAGGCGGCTTCACTGCCGTGGCACCGACGGTCGGCGATAACGAGAATGGCGCCGCCGGCACGCTCCGGAAACTGGGATCCATCCATAAAGTCATCCGCGAAGACGCCGGCCTGGTCCTTGTCAGGAAGGCGCGCGATATCGAGGCTGCGAAAGCGTCGGGAAAGATGGGACTGATCCTTCACTTTCAGGGCGCGGAGCCGATCGAAAATCGCCTCGAATACATCGACGCGTACAAGTCGATGGGCGTGGGCATGATCCAGTTGACCTACAACGTCAAGAACAGGCTTGGCGACGGGTGCGAAGAGCGAACGGATGCCGGCCTGAGCAAGTTCGGGCTTGCAGTGATCAAACGCATGAACGAGGCGCGGGTCATCGTGGATTGCTCGCACACAGGCCTTAGAACGACCCTGGATGCCATCGAGGCTTCGACACGGCCGCCTGTGTTTTCACACGCCGGCGTGCGTGCCGTCCATCCGTCGCCGCGCAACATCGTGGATGAACAGATCAAGGCGGTGGCAGCGAAGGGAGGCTTGGTCGGAGCCAACGCATACCCGCCCTTCGTGTCGGCCGACAAGCCGCCGACGTTGGAGCAGTTGATCGATCACATCAGGTACATCGTGGACCTCGTGGGCATCGACCACGTCGGCCTGGGCCTCGACTACTTCGCCGGCCAAAGCCCTTACTCCTCGGACGAACACGCGATGGCCGCATACAAGGGCTATCTGGAAAGCGGCATGTGGTCATCGAAGTCCTACCCCCCGCCGCCGTACATCTACCCGAAGGGCATCGAAACGCCCGACAAGGCGCCCCATTTGACCGACGCATTGCTTCGTTCGGGCTTCAATGCCGAAGAGGTGAAGAAGATCATCGGCGGCAACTGGATGCGCGTCTTCCGAGAAGTCTGGGGGGAGTGAATCATGACGACCGTTTGGAGAACCACGACTATGAAACGCCTGCTTGTGTCAATTGCAGCTAGCACCGCCCTCGCCTGCTCGCTTTCCGCGAACGCCGGCAAGGCGGACAACTCGCTCAACGTCGCCTTGGGGATTGGTGTGAACGTCACCACCCTCGACAACTACAGGGAGCCGGACCGCGGCGGGTTGATGCTTGCCCGGCTCATCTATGACTGCCTGCTGAGCAAGGACCAGGCGACGAACCAGTTCAAGCCCGAACTGGCCAGTTCCTACAAGATCGTCGACGACAAGACAATCGATTTCGATATTCGCAAGGGCGTGAAGTTTCACGACGGGACGGCGCTGACAGCGGAAGACGTGGTCTACACGCTGAACCTCGTTTCATCCAAGGACTACAACGCCCGCTACCAGGTCGCCGTGGACTGGATCGAAAAGGCCGAGAAGACGGGCGATTACTCCGTCCGGCTGCACATGAAGCGCCCGTTCGCCGCCGCCCTGGAAATGCTGGCGGGCAACCTGCCGATCTATCCAAAGGCGTACTACTCCAAGGTCGGCGCGGAAGGAATGGCCGTCAAGCCGATTGGAACCGGACCCTACAAGGCCACCGAAGTCGTGCCGGGGACGAGCATGAAATTCGAGCGCTTTGCCGACTATTACGACGGCAGCCCGAAGGGCAAACCATCGATCGCGACGATCAACGTGCGGATCCTGCCGGAAGCGAACACGCAATATGCCGAACTCGCGAGCGGGCGCCTGGACTGGATCTGGCGCATGCCCGTCGACGCGGCGGAAAAGCTCAAGCGCCTGCCGAACGTGGTCGTTGACAGCACGCCGATCATGCGATTCGAGTACATCGCGTTCAACCCGGCTTTCAACGATCGCAAGTCGCCCGTCGCGGACGTCAACGTGCGCAAGGCGATTTCAATGGCGATCAACCGCGAGCCCATCCGCGGGGCCTTCTACGGCTCGGGTGCCGCATTGCTGCGAGCCGCCTGCAGCCCGGCGCAATTCGGTTGCGCCAAGGACGTCACGACGTATCCGTACGATCCGAAGGCCGCGCGCGAACTGCTCGCGAAAGCTGGATACCCGAACGGCGTCACCGTGGAGGCGACGAGCATCCTTCCCAATCCTGCGGTGAATGCGGCGATCGCGGCGAGCTTCAAGGAGAGCGGCGTCAATCTCAAGATCGCCGTCGCGACTTACTCGAGCGCCCTGAGCGACTGGCGTGCCGGCAAACTCCAGATGCTCATTGCGACCTGGGGCTCCTACGGCATCGGGGACGTTTCGCTGAGCACCAGCCAGTTCTTCTCGGGGAATGCCGACGACCCGTTCAAGGACCCCAAGGTGATCCCGCTGCTCAAGGCCGCCGACAGCTCGACGAATCGGTCGGATCGCGAAGCAAAGTACCGTACAGCGCTCCAGCAGATCGCGGAACAGGCGTACTGGGTCCCCCTGTGGAGCTACTCGATCTATTCCGCCCATCACAAGGACTTGCAGGTCACGATCAATCCCGACGAGTTCGTGCAATTCCAGGCTGCGCGCTGGAAGTAGCCTTCGATGCTCAAGCTCGCATTGCGCCGGATCGGGGCGGCAGCCCTGCTGGTCCTGTTCGTCTCCCTCGTGAGCTTCGGGCTCTTGTTCGCGGCGGGAGACCCGGCGACGGCCCTGGTCGGCCAAGCGGGGACCGCGCACGACGTCCAGCGTGCACGCGAGTTGCTCGGCATGAACCAGCCCCTGTACGTCCAGTACTTCGACTGGGCCGCGAAGGCGCTTCGAGGGGACCTGGGCGTGAGCTTGCGGTTCGACCAGCCCGTGCTGGGCATGATCCTCAAGAGCTTCCGCATCACGTTCCTGATCGGGGGCTACGCCATGGTCGTCGCGACCGTGATCGCGATCGTGCTCGGCGTGCTCGCGGCTCGCCGGCCGGGAAGTCTTTTCGACCAGATGGTCCTGATGCTCAGCATCACGGCACAGTCCATGCCGACCTTCTGCCTTGCCCTGTTCGGCGTGATCGTGTTCGCCGTGCGATTCCCCGTGCTCCCTCCTTCTGGCTCCGAAAGCTGGCGTCACCTGGTCATGCCGATCTTTGTGCTGGCATTCTTCGCGATACCCGCGGTCCTCAAACTCACGAGGGCCGGCATGATCGACGTGCTTTCAAAGGACTACGTGCGGACCGTTCGGGCGATGGGTGTGGGCGAATCGCGCATCCTCTTCCGGTATGCACTCCGGAATGCGTTACTTCCCACCGTAGGTGTCGCCGCTGCGCAGTTCGGTTTCCTGCTGTCCGGATCCATCGTGGTCGAGAGCGTTTTTGCGATCTACGGTGCGGGCCGCCTCGCACTCGATTCGGTCCTGGGTGGAGACATCCCGCTGCTGCAGGCCCTGGTGCTCAGCTTTTCCCTGGTCTACATCGTGCTCACACTGGCCGCGGATCTCGTCATGGCATGGCTCGACCCGAGACTGCGCACCTGAGTTTATGGCCAAGAAATTCATCAAAGAGGCAAGCTGGCCGCAACTCGTGGCAGCTGCATTTCTTTTCTGCATCACTGTGCTCGCGCTGGCCGCTCCCCTGTTGCCCCTTGCGGATCCGAACGCGGCCGACCTGCAGTCCATCAGCCTTCCGCCGGCATGGGTGGACGGGGGCAACCCGATTCACTGGCTCGGAACCGATGCGGTAGGACGTGACGTCCTGAGCCGCCTCGTCTACGGCGCGAGGACATCGATCGGCATTGGCGTGAGCGTCACCGCAATGGCTGCGGTCATCGGCGTCCTGCTCGGTATTTTGGGCGGCTACTTCGGCGGGTGGACCGACACGGTTGTATCCTTCCTGATCACGGCCCGACTGTCGATGCCCGTCATCCTGATATGCCTCGCGAGCGTGGCTTTGTTCGGAGCCTCCTTCACTGTCGTCGTCACCGTCTTGGGCACGCTGCTTTGGGATCGATTCGCCCTGGTGACGCGAGCCATGGTGCGGCAACTGCGGCAGACGGACTATGTCACTGCGGCCTACCTGCTCGGTGCCTCCACACCCCGCATCCTGGCCACGGAAATCCTTCCTGGGATCGCTCCGCAGCTCATCATCGTCGCCACGCTGGAGATCGGGCTCGCCATCGTGCTCGAATCCGCGCTTTCCTTCCTCGGCATGGGGGTGCCGCCACCCACGGCGTCCTGGGGACTCATGATTTCGGAGGGGCGGAACGACCTGCTGTTCAATCCGTGGCTCGTCGCCATTCCGAGTCTGGCGCTGTTCCTGTTCGTGACAGCCATCAATGTGTTCGGCGACTCGTTGCAAAAAGAAGCCCTCCGGGAGATGAAGTGACCATGGCCGCAGAACATGACCACGCGCTGGAGGTGCGCGGCCTTTGCGTCGACATTCCCACGCGGAGGGGTATCCTGCATGCGGTGACCGACGTTTCGTTCACGGTGGAAAAAGGCGAGACGCTCTGCCTTGTCGGCGAGTCGGGTTGCGGCAAGTCGATGACCGCCATGGCCATCATGAACCTCCTGCCCCCGCTTGCGCTTCGCCGGGTCGATATCCTGAAGGCCGCGGGCACGGACCTGGCCGCGATCTCCGAACGCGACATGCGCGGTTTCCGGGGCAATCGGATGTCCATGATCTTCCAGGAGCCCATGACGGCGTTGAACCCGCTCTTCACGATCGGTGACCAGATAGTGGATGTCTTGCGTCAACACAGGGACGTCAGCCATGCGGAGGCAAGAAAGCAGGCGATCGCACTGCTCCGGAAGGTCAAGCTCCCCGATCCGGAGTTGCGACTCGATCAGTATCCGCATGAACAATCGGGCGGCCAGCGGCAGCGGATCCTGATCGCCATGGCGCTGATCTGCGGCCCGGAAGTTCTCGTTGCCGACGAGCCGACGACCGCACTGGACGCGACGGTGCAGCTTCAATTGCTTCGCCTCCTCAAGGACCTGCAGCGCGAGTCGGGAATGGGCATGGTATTCATCACGCATGACCTCGGCGTTGTCGCGCACATCGCGGACAAGGTAGCGGTGATGTACGGAGGGCGGATCGTCGAATTCGGTTCGACGTCCGGGATGTTCCGAAATCCGCAACACCCCTACACAGCCGCCCTGATCAACTGCCTCCCGACGACCGGTGCAAAGCCGCGACAACCGCTCCGCGTCATCAACGGCGCCGCAATGCCCGTCATCGGCGAGGCCGACGGCTGCGCATATCGCAGTCGATGCGAGCACGCGTCGGCAGCATGCGAAGCGATTACGGCCAACGCTCCACGCAGCCTGACGCGCGGCCACTACGCGCGATGCGTGCTGCTGGATGAGGCTGCTCCTGTTGATGGCGAAGCTGGAACCGAAAGGGCGCTCCAATGACGCCCCTGATCGAGCTTCGGTCCGTCAGCTGCTCCTACAAGGGAAGGGGTCGCTGGTTCGTGCCGGATATGCCGCTTGTCGTTCGGGACGTCTCGCTGCAAGTCCATGCCGGCGAAGTGCTGGGGATCGTCGGTGAATCAGGCAGCGGCAAGACGACGCTGATGAAAGCCATGCTCGGACTCCTGCGTCCCGTATCCGGCGAAGTCGTGCTCAATGGTCGAACGCTCGACGCGTACAGCCGGCTCGAACGGGCCCGATTCAGCCAGGCTGTCTTCCAGGATCCGTATTCATCCCTGAATCCCGATCGTACCGTCCTGGACATCGTTGCGCAGCCGTTGCTGATCCACAAGATTGGCAGCTCCAATGAGCGCATGGAGCGCGCCAGCGCCATGTGCGGCCTGGTCGGGCTGTCGTTGCAGCATCAAAAGGGACTAGCCCGTCACCTGTCTGGGGGGCAACGCCAACGCGTGGCGATCGCCAGGGCGCTCGTCCTCGAGCCCCGGCTGCTTATCTGCGATGAGCCGACGTCAGCCCTCGACGTGTCCGTCCAGGCGCAAATCCTGAACCTGCTGCTTGCCTTGCAGGAACGACTTTCACTTGGCGTCGTGTTCGTTACTCACAACTTGGGGGTCGTCGAACATCTTGCGACACACGTGGCAGTCATCTCACGCGGCTCCTTGGTCGAACATGGGACGGTCGACCAAGTCACCAAGACTCCGCGCCACGAATACACGAAAGCCTTGCTGGAGGCGGTGCTGACCATCGATGCTGCCTTAACGGAGTAGCTACAGCGCAGTACCGCCTTGAAGTGCAGACCGAGCTCGACGTGCAGTCCGAGCGTTCCGGAAATCCCATGCCGAGGTCGCACGGGCCGAGCGCACGATCGAGATCTTCGGGATCAAGTTCGGTGAGCAGCCACCGTCGCAAGGCTGGTCGAAGCAGCCAACAAGGTCTCGCGCACCCGGGACCGCACGACTCTGCTGCGGGTCGTCAATAGCTGAAAGGCCGGTGCGGAAGTGAAGTCACGCAAAAGTCGCGCAAAAAGAAGAAGGACCCAGGCCATTTCTGACCTAAGTCCTTGATTCATTTGGTGCGCCATTTCGGACGAAGCTGGGCACTGGGAGATTAGCCTGCCTATCCCCGTGCGAGTGGCGCTCCCCGCACGATTGCCAGCCCCCGCCCCTGAAAGGAGACGTGATGCCATACGTCCAAGCCATCGCTGCACTGTCCGTCGAAATTGCTCGCGATCGCGCAGATCTTCAGGAAAAAGAGGAGTTGCTTGCAGGCCTGGAACGGTTGCAGGCAAGACGTACGCAAACCGTTCAGGCGGCAGCCCCAGACGCACCTACAGTTCACAACAATTCGAACCATCATGAAGGACTAGGTGTGATGTTTCAATAGGTTGTTCACCCGGAAGAGTCTGGGAGACTGGAGTTACGACGCTTCAGCACTCTCAGAGGAATTCCCCCGGATGAACAGCCATAAGAATGCCAGATTGACCTTCGAGGGTCGCAAATTGCTTGTTGAACGCATTTCTGTCCTGGGGCTGATGCCCGCGGCCGAGGCCGCGGGCATCAGCCGCCAGACTGCGCGCAAGTGGCTTCGGCGCTTTGAACAAGGCGGCGAGAACAGCTTGAGGGATCGCAGTTCGCGTCCGGCGCGCACGCGCAGTACCGTGGATGGC
>NZ_JABJVV010000030.1 GCF_013155545.1 Caenimonas soli
GTGTTTGCCGGCCAGCACAAGCTCAACCTGGCCCTCGGCCTGCTCACCATCGGCCTGGGCCTGGTGTTCATGGCGACCGGCAACTGGCCGGCCTTCTTCGCCATGCTGGCGCTGTCCTTCGTGATGGGGGTGCTGATCATCATCCCGATCGGCGGGGCCGACATGCCGGTGGTGGTGTCCATGCTCAACAGCTACTCGGGCTGGGCGGCCGCGGGCATCGGCTTCTCCTTGAACAACTCCATGCTGATCATCGCCGGCTCGCTGGTGGGATCCTCCGGTGCGATCCTCTCGTACATCATGTGCAAGGCGATGAACCGCAGCTTCTTCAACGTGATCCTGGGCGGCTTCGGCGGCGAGGCCGGGCAGGCCGCGACGGGCAGCACGGCGCAGCGCCCCGTCAAGAGCGGCTCGGCCGACGACGCGGCCTTCGTGTTGGCCAACGCCGAGACCGTGATCATCGTGCCGGGCTACGGCCTGGCCGTGGCTCGCGCGCAGCACGCGGTCAACGAACTGGCCGAGAAGCTCAAACACAAGGGCATCACGGTGAAGTACGCCATCCACCCGGTGGCCGGGCGCATGCCGGGCCACATGAACGTGCTGCTGGCCGAGGCCGAGGTGCCTTACGACCAGGTGTTCGAGATGGAGGACATCAACGGCGAGTTCGGCCAGGCCGACGTGGCCATCATCCTGGGCGCCAACGACGTGGTCAACCCGGCGGCGCTCACCAAGGGCAGCCCGATCTACGGCATGCCGATCCTGGAGGCGTACAAGGCCAAGACCGTGATCGTGAACAAGCGCTCCATGGCCGCCGGCTACGCCGGGCTGGACAACGAGTTGTTCTACATGGACAAGACCATGATGGTCTTTGGCGATGCCAAGAAGGTGGTCGAGGACATGGGCAAGGCCATTGAGTAAAAAGTCGCCTGGGCGAAACACCACCCATGGACACGGCCTTCAGGCCGTGTTCTCACCTTGTTTACAGAGCAGGGTCGAGCACGTGGATTGCCCTGCTCGCCACCAGGTTCTTCACCCGGGCGGCGTACGCGACCATGTGGGGCGCGACGGCGTGCGCTTTCAAGGCTGCGCGGTTTTCCCATTTTTCAATGATGACAATTGCGTCCGGCCCGAAAGCAGACCAGACCGGGGCGGGCGTCGCGGCGTCGACGGCAACGCTGTATTCGATGCATCCCGGCTCCTCCAGGACCGCCGCGCGATTCCCGCGAATTTCCTTCAGGAGGTCCGCCCGCGCCCCCTCGACGGCAGTGATGATGGCGATTACGTGGATCATGGGTCTTGCCTTTCTTTATGCGTATGCGTGCGCTAGCGCGGAAGGTAGTGTTGGTGCACGGCCCAGCGGTTCCTGACCACCCCGTCCGCGAAAAGCGCCTCGACTTCTTCGCCTGAGTAACCAGCCTCTCCCAACACACTGGCCGTATGAGCGCCAGGCATCGGGGCCGGGCGCAGCCGCTTCAGAGGGTGCGCCCCTCCGCGGCTCCAGCTCGGAAGCGGTAGTGTGGTCCTGTACCCGGCGGGGTGGTCGAATTCCACCATTGGCGTGGACCGCCCAGTCGAGTCGATGGGAGATTCGCTGTCCGCTGCAATCAGGGATTCGATCCGCAGCGCTTCAAGCGAACTCACGGGCACGACGTTGACCGGCAATCGTCCCAAGCGGCCGCGGATCCAGTCCAGGTCCTGATTCGCGAGCGCCTTCGAGATGGCGTCCTGCTCAGCTCCGGTGGCGTCGAGAGCTCGCGCCACTGCCACCAGAACCTCCTGCCGACATGCGAGGAATACCCAGTCCGACCGCGTGCGGTACATCGAGTGCCAGGGGGCCGATCCCTTTTGCTGCTGCCCGCTGACCTCATGCGTTGCAACCGGACCTTGTGCTACGTAAGGAAACTGCACCAGCTGGGCACCCATTGCCAATGAAGTCTGGACGCTGCGGACCGGCTGGCCAAGGGCTCGCGCCACCAAGGCCTGGACGATACCCAGCGCCGCAGTGAATCCGCTGATGTAATCCACGCAAGACGCCACACCGTGCATGACCGGCGCATCGGGCCTGCCGTAGCGGCTAGTGATACCGGTTGCAGCCTGCAGCACCGGGTCGAACGCCGGATAGTCCTTGCGCGGACCGCCCCTGGGCCCCGCCCAGGCGGTCACCTGGCAGCAGATGGCGTTGGGGTTGATCCGACTGAGCTGCTGCTCGGTAAGGCCGATGTCCTCGAGTGAAGGATCGAGGAAGTTGTGCACGACGACGTCCGCCTGCCGCACCAGGCGCTCGAGCACCTCCCTGCCTTTCGCCGACTTCAGGTCCAATATCAGCGCGCGCTTGCCCTGGTTAACGTCCAGGCCGAACCACATCGTCATGCGTGGCCCGGCCTGGGGCGCTGGAGAGTCAACACGAATGACGTCCGCCCCGTACTCCGCCAAGGTTCGCGTGCTGACGGGGCCGGCGATGACGTTGGACAGGTCCAGTACACGGACCCCTTCGAGCAGCCGGCAGTTCGGATCGGCCCTCGTGCCTGGCTGGGGAAGTGGCTTGCGCTGGCTCCAGCCCTCAGCGGCGCAAGCGTCGATGGGGCGGCGCAGTTCGGGCGAATGCACGCCGGGTCCGTCCAGGGACAGGAAGCGACCCGCCTGCCATCGGGGTCCATCCGGGCCCGGCACGCTGTCCACGCAGCCAGCCTCGCGCGCGGCGGCATCCTCGAGCCACTCGGCCGTGGTTTGGACCTTGGCGCAGGGCACGCCCGCCTGCTGCAGCCGCACGGACCATTCATCCGCGGTCGCGGCGGCAAAGCGTTGCGCCATCAGCTGCTGCACGCGCCTGGCCCACGATATGCTCATTGTCGCGGCGTTCGCGATGTTGTTTCCGGCGCCACTTTCTTCGTAGGGATTGGCCAGCACCATGCCTTCGGCGATCAAGGTGTTGAGGATTCCCAATTCCTCCAGGCAGGCACGCGAATGGTGGACATGATCCAGCGCGTTGACAAAGACCTGCCGGTCGTCGGCGCAGCGGTAGTGGCTGAACAAGGGCTTTGCAAATCGCTGCAGGTACTGTCCGATAGTAGTGCGGTGTTCGCTCGTCAGATGAGCGGACAAGTCCCGCAGGATGGGGAATGCGACCTCTGTCATGGCCTTGTCGATAGCGGGCAGGTCAAAACGCTGTGGCTGGCCTTCGATCCGCATGGCCAGCAGCGCCATCGCCGACATCAACGCGTCCGCCAGCGGCACTTCCACCTGCTGGCCATGGCCAGTCTGCAGCCGTCGCAGAAACGCCACCATTGCGGCTATGGCTGCGTGCACGCCTCCGTATGCGGAGGCCATCGGCACGGCCGTGTAGATGGGGTCCGATCCCAATAGCGCCCCGGTCGCATGCAAGTCGGTATAGACGCCGACCGAGGCGTTGACGGTCCCTTCCCACGCCCGCAATTCGCCTTCCGGCGCTGAGCTCGCGAAACCTGGAATGGATACATAGACGAGATGAGGGTTCGTCTCGCACAATGCCGCCGGGTCCAAGCCGAAGCTTGCCGCGCGGTGTGGGCCGAGGTTGTCCAAGATGATGTCGGCGCCGCATACCAGTTCCCAGGCAACGCGCCGGCCAGCGTCCGCTTTGAGGTCGAGCGTCAGCGTTTGCTTGCCGCGCGAAAGCAAGGCGTCCTCTTTTTGCGGCGGCCGTCCGGGTCGATTGATTTCGATGACTTCGGCGCCCTGGTCGGCCAGGAGCATGGCAGCCACTCGGCCGGCCCAGATACCTCCCAGGTTGAGGACGCGCACGCCCTCCAGCGGAGCCCTCACTTGCGCAGCTCCAGCCGAAGTGGCGCGGCTGTCAGCTTCTGGACATCCCCGAACGCTACCCCGTCGGCAAGCCGGGTGACGGCGAATCCGTCGCGCACGTCGATCACCGCAAGTTCCGTGTAGATGCGCTTGACCACGCCCGCGGCAGTGATCGGGTAGCTGCATTTTTCCAGCAGTCTTGGCGCTCCGTCACGCGTGCAGTGCTCCATCATTACCCATACCGACTTGGCCCCTGCTGCCAGGTCCATGGCGCCGCCGACAGCCGGTGGCTTCGCGTCGGCGCCGGTAGTCCAGTTGGCAAGGTCGCCGTTCATGGCGACCTGGAACGCCCCCAGCAACGCGAAGTCGATGTGGCCGCCCCGGATCATCATGAAGGAGTCGGCATGGTGGAAGACGGAGGCGCCGGGCAGCAGGGTCACAGGCATCTTGCCCGCGTTCACCAGTTCGGGGTCTTCCAGGCCGGGCTCGGGCGCGGGCCCCACACCCAGCAGGCCGTTCTCGCTCTGGAAGACGATCTCCCGCTGCGCGGGAAGGTAGTTCGCCACCAGCGTGGGCAGCCCGATTCCCAGATTGACGTATGACCCATCGGGCAGGTCCTGAGCAACCTGCTGCGCGATTTGCTGCCGGTAATCCTTGGTCATGATGCCCTCCAGATTCTGTCCACGAAAATACCGGGCGTGACAACCTCTTCCGGCGCTATGGCGCCGAGCGGAACAACTTGCCGGACCTGGGCGATCGTCAGGGGTGCCGCCGGCGCCATGACGGGGGCGAAGTTCCGTGCGGACAGCCGATAGGTGAGATTGCCCCAACGGTCACCCCGCTCGGCTTTGATGAGCGCGGCGTCGCACTTCAACGGCGTCTCGAAGACATGGAGCGCGCCGTCGATCATGCGTGTCTCCTTTCCCTCGGCGAGCAGGGTTCCCGCTCCCGTCCGTACAAAGAAACCACCGACGCCAGCCGCAGCCGCCCTGATCCGTTCGCTCAAGGTTCCTTGGGGAACGAGCTCCAGCTCGACCGTCCCCTTTGCGTACAAGTCATCGAAGACCGACACGCCGATGGCACGCGGAAACGAGCACACCAGCTTGCGAACCTGGCCCGCGGCCAGCAGGGCTCCTACGCCGGTCGCTCCCACTCCGGCATTGTTCGTGATGACTGTCAGGTTTCGGCTTCCGCGACGGACCAGCCCATCGATCAGCTGGTGCGGCGTGCCGGCGTCGCCGAAGCCGCTGATCAGCACAACGGCGCCGTCCCCGATGCCTTCCAGCGCATCGTCCAGCGCATTGACGATCTTGTTGATCACGTTGCGTCTTTCTTGTGTGTGGGCATCAGAGCTCTTCGGGTTGCAGATCTACGATGCTGGCCGCGCCCTCGCGAATCGTGCAAGCAAGCCGTCCTGTGTCGGGCAGCAGGTGGTTCATGAAGAACCGGGCCGCGGCAAGCTTCCCCTTGTAGAAGGTCGGGCTCTGTCCACCCCGGGCCCGCAGTGCCGCGGCGGCTATACGCAACCAGGCATGGCCGCAGGCCACCAGGCCGAACATGCGGAGGTAATCGCTCGCGCCCGCCGCCGCCGTGACCGGATCGGACTTCACGCGATCCTGCATGAACAGCGTCGCTTGCTGGAGGTGAATCAGCGATTCACCCAATTTGGCGCACACCGCGGCCAGTTCAGAGCGTCCGCGCAGGGCGTTGATGCTCATGAGCACCCGTTCAAGGAAATCGTTGACCGCCCGGCCTCCGTCCGCCGGTATCTTGCGGGTGACGAGGTCGATCGCCTGGATGCCGTTGGTGCCTTCGTAAAGCGGGACTATGCTGGCATCGCGCAGCAACTGTTCCATGCCGTTCTCGTGGACGTAACCATGGCCTCCATAGATCACAATGCCCAGCCGCGTTGTCTCGACCGCGCAGTCACTGATGAAGCTCTTCAGCACAGGAGTCATCAAAGCCAGGTCGGAGTCCGCGCGCTCCTGCGCGGCAGCGTCCGCGTGGCGGGCCCTCACATCGAGCGCCATGGCCTGCTCGACATACAAGGCCCTGCATCCTTCGACCAGGGCCTTCATGGTGAGCAGGTTCTTGCGGACGTCGGGGTGCATGATGATCGGGTCGCTTGTGCCGCCAATCGGCTTCGCTCCGGCCGGCTGCGGAGCGCGCCCCTGCCGGCGCTCCAGCGCATAGGAGCGCGCGTTCTGCAAGCTGAGCTCGGCGACGCCGACGCTCTGCACGGCAACCCCGACGCGCGAGGAGTTCATCATCGTGAACATGGCGCGCAGCCCGCCGTGGGGCTCGCCCAGCAACCAGCCACGGGCTCCTTCGAAGTTGAGGGCGGCCGTCGCGGAGGCCCGGATTCCCATCTTGTGTTCGATGGAACTGCAGATGACGCCGTTGTCCGTCAGGCTTGCGGAGTCTTGACCGGCCGCCGGCCAGAGCTTGGGGACGACGAAAAGGCTGATGCCCCGGGTTCCGGGCGGCGCATCGGGCAAACGGCCCAGCACCAAGTGGACAATGTTGTCTGCCAGGTCATGGTCACCGCCCGAGATGAAGATCTTGGCGCCGGTGAGCCGATAGGTGCCATCCGCCTCCGGGACGGCGCGGGTGCGAAGCTGTGAGAGGTCCGAGCCGGATTCCGGCTCCGTGAGGCACATCGTTCCGGTCCAGCTACCGTCGATCAGCCGTGGCAGGAACAGGCTCTTGAGGAAATCGCTGCCGTGGGCTGAAATCGCCCGGTAAGCACCCTGCGACAGCCCTCCGTACATTCCGAAGGCCATGGAACCGGAAGCTATGAATTCGCGGACAAACAGGGCAAGCGACAGCGGCAATCCCTGTCCTCCGTAGTTCGGATCGCCGGCCAGTGACGGCCAACCGCCTTCCCTGAAGTCGCCGTATGCCTGCTTGTAGCCACTGGGCGTGAAAACCTTGCCATGGGCCATGGCGCAACCCTCATGGTCGCCGTCCAGGTTGATGGGGAGCAGCAGGTTCTTGGAGAACGCGCCCGCCGCCTCCAGCGCTGCGAGGACGATGTCCATAGTGGCGTCCTGCAGCCCGGGCAGCGCAGTCACGGTGGCTTCATAGTCGAAAACCTCCTGCAGGAGGAACTGGAACTCGGGCAGGGGTGGGGCGTAGTGCGGCATGAGCACGTATCTTAACGATGGTAAGACGTGTGTCAAGCAGAATTAGAAAAAGCTGCAGTCCGCTTAAAATTAACGGTGTAATAATGGGAAGTTCTTCGTCACCCGGATGCGATGGACGTGAATCCGATCGATTTTTACTTCGACTTCATCTCACCGTACGCGTATTTGGCCTCGCTACATATCGAAGCCCTGGCCGAGGCGCATCGCCGGCAATTGCAGTGGAAGCCTTTTCGCCTGGGGGTCCTCGTCGTGAAGGTCATGGGGCTGCCCCCTGTCATGCGGACTCCGTTGAAAAGCGACTATATCCGCCGCGATGTCAGGCGCCTAGCTGCTGTGGCGGGACATCCTTTCAGGGGCGTCGATTTTGAGCCGCAGCCGCTGCCTCCGGCCCGCGCCTTGCAGGCGGCGCCGGCGGATCTGACTGGAGCGTTCGCCAAGGCGATGCTGCATGCGCAATGGGGCGAAGGCCGCGATCTGGCAGACGCAGAGGTTCTTGTCGAGGTGGCGCAGAAGGTCGGGGTGCCCGCCGGGGCGGTTCTTGCTGCGCTCGAAGATGGTGCCACGCGCGAGGCCGTGAACGAGCAGACGCGCGAGGCCATCGCCCGGGGTGTATTCGGCTCCCCGACTTGCGTCGTAGGCGCCGAGCTGTTCTGGGGGGTCGACAGGCTTTGGCTCCTGGACGCGTATCTCGAGGCGGGAGAAAGTTTCGGATGAGTTATGCCGAGCTGCGCTGCGGCGCTGTCGTGTGGGACGCCGCGCTGCAGGACCGGCGGGGCCGCCAACTCGCCGGCGGACTGTCCCGCCTGGGGCTGTCGGCGGGGGATGTGGTTGCCGTCATGTTGCCCAATGTTCCCCAGTACGCGGATGTCGTCCACGCCTGCGCGATCGCGGGTACGGTGTACTGCGCTATCAACTGGCATTTCAAGGCGCAGGAGTGCCGGTTCCTGTTGGAGGACAGCCAGGCCCGGGTCCTGGTGGTGGCGGCTGAATTCCTGGAGATGGTGGCTCCCGCCATTCCGGCAACTGTGACGCTGCTGGTCCTGGGACTTGACGGCGGAGCCCGAGGCACCGACTACGAGACCTGGCTCAGCCGGCAGGCCCCCTACGACGGACTGGCCGTGGCGCCGGGTGGCTCCATGCCTTACACCTCGGGCACCAGCGGACGGCCCAAGGGCATCGTCCGCAAGCCGGTTGCGGCTGAGGACCTCCTGCGCCAGCAGCAGCGGATGAAGTCGGTAGCCGCGAAAGCCTTTGGCGTGCGCGACGGCTGCAGGGCGCTGATCGCGGCGCCGGTGTACCACAGCGCGCCGGGGGTCTTTTTCCAAAGCGCGCTGAAGTATGCCGACTGCGTGGTCCTCGCCGCAAGGTTCGATGCGGAGCAGCTGCTGGCCGACGTGCAGCGGCACCGTATCACGACCGCCTACCTCGTGCCGCTCATGTACGTGCGGTTGCTGCGCCTGCCCCACGAAACGCGGCGGAAGTACGACACCTCGTCCTTGCGCTTCGTCGCATCGACGGGCGCGCCGTGCGCCCCCGAAGTCAAGGCGGAGATGATCCGCTGGCTGGGCCCTGTCATATTCGAAAGCTACGGCTCCAGCGAGACCGGGATGGTCACCGTGATTGATTCCGAGGAGGCCATGCTGCATCCGGGCAGCGTGGGCCGGCCGGTCGACGACGCCTCGATCAGGATCGTGTCCGCCGCGGGCGAGCCCTGCGCGCCCGGTGAAACGGGGCTGATCTACGTGCGTCAGCCGGCATTCCCCGACTTCAGCTACCGCGGCAACGATGCGGCGCGCGCGGCGATCGAGCGCGGCGGCCACATCACGCTGGGCGATATCGGCTACCTGGACGAGAGCGGCTTCCTCTACATTTGCGATCGCGCCTCCGACATGGTGATTTCGGGCGGGGTGAATATCTACCCGGCGGAGGTTGAGAGCGTGCTGATCACCCATCCCGCCGTCGCCGATTGCGCGGTGTTCGGCATCCCGGACGAAGAGTATGGAGAGCGGCTTCACGCCTTGATCGAACCCTCGCCCGGCCAGGAATTGGACGTCCAGGCGATCGGCGACTGGCTGCGCCGGAAACTGGCCGCTTACAAAGTTCCAAGGTCGATGGGAGCGGAAATCCTGCCGCGCGACGACAGCGGCAAGATCGCGAAGCGGCTGCTTCGCGACCGCTACTGGCAGGGCCGGGGCCGAAGCATCTAGCGGCCCCGGGCCAGCTCAGTCTTCCATCTTGAAGCCGGAAAGCTTGACGGCTTCGCCCCACACCCGGGTGTCCTCGCGCGCGAAGCTCAGGAACTCCGCAGGCGTGGAGGGGAGAGGCTCGAAATCCATCTCAAGCCATTGGCCGCGCACTTTCGGCGAGTTCAAGGCGGTCGTGAAGAGTTCGTTGAGGGTGGCGACGATGGCGTCGGGCGTGCCTGCGGGGGCCAGCACGGCAACCCACAGGTAGCGCTCGAGATCCGGGAATCCGGCCTCGCGGAAAGTTGGTGCATCGGGCAGCAAGGGTGAGCGCTTGGGGCTCGACACGCCGAGCACGCGCACCTTGCCGCTCTTGACATGCGGCGCCACGGCAAGCAGGGGCAGAAAGGCCGATGTGACCTGGCCGCCGAGCAGGTTCTGTACTGCCGGCGGGGTGCCCGCGTAGGGAATGTGGGTCAGGTCCAGGCCGGCGCGCTTGTTCAGGATGATGCCGGCGAAGTGCGAGGGATTGCCCATGCTGAACGAGGCGAACGACCCGCGCCCCGGGTTGCTCTTGCCCCAGGCCACGAACTCGGCCATTGTTTTTACTCCCAGGTCGCTGTGGACGGCCAGGACCATGCTGGTGCCAAGGAAGTTGGTGACCGGCTTGAAGCTCTTCTCCGGGTCGTAGGGCAGTTTCTTGAAGGTATGGGGGTTGATGGCGTAGAGCCCGGTGTTGGCCAGCAGAAGGGTGTATCCGTCCGGCGGCGCCGAGGCGACGCCTTGGGCCGCGATGATGCCGGCGCCGCCGGGCTTGCTCTCGATGACCAGCTGGTGGCCTGTCTTGGCCCGGATTTCATCACTGACCGTTCGCAGGGCGGTGTCCATCAGATTGCCGTTGGCATAGGGCAGCAGGATGCGGATGGGCTTTTCGGGGAAGGGGGCGGCCTGCACGGACCAGGCACCCAACGCGCCCGGGACCGCAACGGCTGATTTCACGAACTGGCGTCTCTTCATCGTTGTCTCCTTGTCATGATTGCTGTTTACCGCCGGGCTGCATCGTGATGGTGCGGCCCAGCGTCCCGTACACCGGCCCGCCCAAGCGAGATAACGGACGAAGGTCGGCGGTTTGAATCTTGTTGTCGTTGATCAGGCCCTCGCGGGAGTGGATGTGCACCACCTCGCCCACCACGAACTCCGCGGCAGGTCCGAAGTTGATCACCTGCGACAGGCGGCACTCGAGCGCCAGCGGCGCGGCCGCAAGGCGCGGCGGCCGAACCAGTGCCGACGGCGCGAGTTCAAGCTGAAGCAGCTCGACTTCGCTGACGTGCGGTGGATGCGCAAAAGCGCTGGCGTGCAGCGCGGCAGCCATGGTTTCGTCCGCTATGTGAACGACATACTCGCCGCTGCCAATAATGTTGTGTGCCGTGTCCTTGCGCCGGCCATCAGCCTGGGAGAGGATGTTCACTCCCAGCAGGGGAGGGTCGTACGACACGATGGTGAACGTGCTGTAGGGCGCAAGGTTCACCAAGCCGTCGCCGTTCACGCTGGTAATCCAGGCGATCGGCCGGGGCACCACGATGCAATTGAGCAGCTTGTACACCTCGTCTTTGCCAAGGCCGGCGATGGGCTGCTCCATCAGTAAATCTCGAACAAGCCCGCGGCGCCCATGCCGCCGGCGATGCACATGGTGACGACGGCGTATTTGGCGCCCCTGCGCCGGCCTTCGATGAGCACGTGCCCCGCGAGCCGCGCCCCGGTCATGCCGAAGGGATGGCCGATGGAGATGCCGCCGCCATTAACATTGAGAAGTTCCTTCGGGATGCCGAGCTTGTCACGGCAGTAGACAGCTTGCGAAGCGAACGCCTCGTTGAGCTCCCACAGGCCAATATCCTCCATCTTCAGCCCGTGCCGCTGCAGCAGCTTGGGGACGGCAAACACCGGCCCGACTCCCATTTCATCGGGCTCGCAGCCGGCAACGACCATGCCGCGAAAAGCGCCCAAGGGCTTGAGGTTGGCCCGCTCGGCGCTGCGCGCTTCCATCATCACGCAAGCCGACGCGCCGTCAGACAGCTGGGATGCGTTGCCGGCGGTGATGAACTTGCCGGGCCCATTCACGGGCGCCAGTTTCGCCAGCGCCTCGTAGGTCGTGCCGCGGCGGTTGCAGGTGTCCGCGTCCACGGTAACTTCGCGCTGCGTGACGGCACCCGTTTCCTTGTCGGGCACGGCCATCGTCGTGGTCACGGCCACGATCTCCTCGCGATACCGGCCGGCGAGCTGGGCCTCTTCCGTCCGGCGCTGGCTTTCGGCGGAGAACCGATCCTGCGCCTCGCGACTGATTCCGTAGCGTGCCGCGACGATATCGGCTGTTTCTATCATCGATAGATAGAGCTCGGGCTTGTGCTCCAAGATCCACGGGTCCGTGCCATTCTCGGCGTCGTCACGGGTGCGAATGCCTGAGATGCTCTCCACACCACCGGCGACGATGGCGGGCGCGCCGTCCACGACGATCCGTCCTGCCGCCATGGCGATGGCTTGCAAGCCTGAGGCGCAGAACCGGTTGATGGTGGTGCCGGCCACGGAAACCGGTAGCCCCGACCGGATGGCCGTCTGCCGCCCTATGTTTCGTCCCGTTCGTCCCTCGGGATAGCCGCAGCCGAGCACCACGTCCTCGATGAGCACGGGGTCGATGTCGGCGCGCGCCACTGCAGCCCGCACCGCGAAGCTGGCCAGGGTGGCTCCGGGCGTGATGTTGAACTCGCCGCGATGAGCTTTGGTGAGGGGCGTTCTCGCGGTGGAAATGATGACGGCTTCGCGCATGGTTGTCCTTCGGTTGGTGTTGACTGTTGCAAGGGTTTACGGGAATTCCCCTAGTGCCTTTGCATTTTCAGGATTGACATCAAATATAACGCCGTTAAGATTGGAGCGCAACAGACCCGTTCTGTCCACCATTTGTCACAAGGAGACACCATGAGACGTTGGATGAAAGTCGCCGCGGCGGCCCTGCTCGGCCTGTGCGCCGGCATCGCAAGCGCGCAGAAATATCCGGACCGGCCCGTCACGCTGATATGTCCCTTTACGCCAGGTGCGGCTGCGGATGTGCAACTGCGGGCGCTGGCGCAGGCCATGTCCAAGGAGCTGGGCCAGACGGTGCTGGTGGACAACCGGCCGGGGGCTGCGGGCACGCTGGGTGCGGCCGTGCTGGCCAACGCCAAGCCCGACGGGTACACGCTGGCGCAAGTGACCAACACGGTCATCCGCCAACCGTTCATCGCCAAGACGACGTTCGATCCGATCAAGGACTTCACCTACGTGATCGGCGTGTCGACCTTCGATTTCGGGCTGGTCGTGGAATCTTCCTCGCCTTGGAGGACCTTCCAGGAATTCACAACTTATGCCAAGCAGAATCCCGGCAAGGTGAGCTACGGCACCATCGGCGTAGGGTCGGTCCCGCACCAGGTGATGACGCGGATCGGCACCAAGCTGGGCTTGGAGTGGAACCACGTGCCCTACAAGGGCTCCGGCCCGGCGCAGACCGATCTGCAGGGCGGACACATCATGGCCCTGTCTGACACCACCGGCTGGTCGCCCTTCGTCGATTCCGGGAAGTTCCGGCTGCTCGCCGTGTATGGCGAAAAGCGGCTCAACCGCTACCCGAACGCTCCCACCCTGAAAGAGCTCGGTCTGGACATCGTGGACTTCGCCCCATGGGGTTTGGCCGCGCCCAAAGGCGTCGCTGCCGGTCGCATCAAGATCATCCACGACGCTGCCCAGAAAGCGCTCAAGGACCCGGCCTTCCTCGCTGCCCTCGACGCCATGGCGAACGAGGTCCGCTACATGAATACCCAGCAGTACCAGAGCTATATGGCGGGTCGTGTGCCGATCGAGAAGGAAGTGGTGGAGAAGTACGGCCTGCGCCAGACGAACTAGGCGACCAGCCAACAAGAAAGCGAAAAAGACATGAGCACGCAGCAGACTTCCATCATCCAGCAGGCCATCAGCACGCGAGCAGCGGGTCCGGTGCCGTTCAATATTCATGAGCACCTGTACCGGGTCCTGGCGGGGGTTGGCATCCAGCGCGGATCCACCGGTGGCGCGATTACGTTCGAGGGCGCCGATCCGATCGTGCCGAGCGTGTTTCGCCTGGCTTCCGCGGCGGGCCTGGCCATCGTGGCGAAGTCTGCAGCCATGGCATCCTTGTGGGCCCACCGAACGGGTGAAGGGCAGGACATTCACCTCGACATCCGCAAGGCGCCGCGACGGCTGTGCCCCTTCTGGGAGCGCAAGTGGGAGCTGCTGAACGGCTACTACCCGCGCAACACGGCGGACCCCAACAACCCGTTCATGCGGGGGTTCTTCGAAACGCGGGACAACAAGTGGGTCATGCCGTTCAATCTCTACCCCCGGCTCCGCTCATCGGCGCTGCAGCTCCTGCAGAGCTCTGAGGACCCACAGCGGATCATCAAGGCGATCCGCGGCTGGGATGCGCTCGAGCTGGAGAAGGTGGGCTCGGAGCGCGGGGTCGTCATGCCCATGCTCAGAAGCATCGAGGAGTTCATCCAGGAGGAGCAGTACCTGAACCATCTGGCCGACCTGCCGCTGATCGAGATCGAGAAGATCGGCGAGTCGGCGCCCATGCCTTTCGCGGTCAATCCTTCGAGCCCTTTGGATGGCATTCGGGTACTCGGGCTGGCCCGGGTGATCGCCGGTGCTGCGATCGGCCGCGCGATGGCCTACCACGGCGCGGACGTCCTGAACATCTGGCGCCCCAGCGACTTCGAAATCGACACCATGTACGCCACCGCGAATGTCGGCGTGCGTTCCGCCGTCATCGACGTTTCCGAAGCCGAAGGCCGCGGGCGCATGCATGCGCTGTTGCGCGATGCCGATGTCTTCTACGCCAATCGACGCCATGGCTTCCTCGAGAAAGTCGGCTTGTCCCCGGAAGAAGCGGCCGCGGTGAAACCGGGCATCGTGCATGTCTCGGTATCGTTGCACGGCCAAACCGGGCCTTGGGCCTCCAGGGCAGGCTTCGACCAGACTGCCGGGGCGGTCAGCGGCATCATGACGCTGGAGGGCACGGAAAGCGCGCCCCAATTGCCGCCGGTAATGGTGGTCAACGACAACATCGTCGCCTGGCTCGCCACCACCGGTGCCGTCGCCGCCCTGATGCGCCGGGCCCGCGAGGGCGGCAGTTACCGCGTGCACGTTTCGCTCACGCGCGTTTCACTCTGGCTCTATTCGCTGGGCCTGTTCGACAAGGCCTATGCGCACGAGACCGCCGGTTCGGGGGGTGAACACCAGCAACAGGAACCGGAGCTGTTTGTGGCGGACACGCCGGCGGGACGGTACCAGGGCGTTACCGACCAGGTGAAGATGTCCCGCACGCCCGGTGCCTACGACACCGTCCTCGTTCCGCGCGGCACCAGCAAGCCGGAATGGCGGCCGTTCAACCGCCCGAGTTGACGCTATTGCGACCGGCTGCGTGGCGAGCTCGCAGGCGCGCTGCACGCCAGGCCGCGTTCCTCGAAGCCTTCGCGAAGCTTGGGCAGGGCGAAGTCGACGAAGGCCCGTACCTTCGGCACGGACAGTCGCCTGTGCGGCGAGACCAGGTGCACCGGCAGGGGCGGGTGTTCGTCGCCGGCGAGGATGATCCTGAGCGTGCCGTCGGCCACTGCGTCGGCGAGGTGGTACGAGAACATGCGCACGACGCCGCGCCCCTGCACGGCGGATGCGACGGCGGCGCGGATGCTGTTGACCACGAAGCGCGGGGTGAATTGCACCGCTCGCGGAATCGTCGACCCGTCGATCGGTGGAAAATTCCACGAGTCGATGCCGAAGTGCGTCATCGCAATGATCTGGTGCTCGGCCAGGTCAGCGGGTTGAATGATGCGCTTGTGTCGCGCGAGGTAGCGTGGCGAGGCCGCGACGACGCGTCGTACATCGCCGACCCGCAGCGCAACCAGCGTGGAGTCGGCGAGATGCGCGATGCGCAGCGCCACGTCGATGCCTTCGTCGATCAGGTTGGCGGGACGGTCGAGCATGTCCAGCCGCACACACACGTCGGGAAACTTGTCCATGAACGCGTCGAGCAAAGGACGCAGGATCTCCTCGCCCGCGGCGACCGGCGCCGTGATCGTGAGCATGCCGCGCGGCGCCGATCGCTCGCCGGCGGCGGCCATGTCGGCCTCCTCTAGGTCGGTGAGGATCCGGCGACATGCGACGGAGTAGCGCTCGCCGGCCTCGCTGAGCTTGATCGACCTCGTCGTGCGGTGCAGCAGTTCCGCTCCGACGTGCGCCTCCAGGAACGCTATCGCGCGACTGACGGCTGCCGGCGATCTGCCGAGCTTGCGCCCCGAGCCGGCCAGGCTGCCCTCGTCAACCGCGGCCACGAAGACCTTCATCGCGTCGATCCGATCCATGACTCTTTCCCGAAGTGAAACACCGAATGCCGAAGCATAGGTATTCACTCGCGGATCGGCAATTGCGGGGCTACTTGGCCTTCTCTGCGCGCTGTCGTCGGAACTCCAGCGCAGGCAGGCCGCCCCATCCCCAGTTGTCGGTATCGACCTCTTCGATGATCACGAAGGTACTATCGAGCGGCTTGTTCAGCACATCGCGAAGCAGCTCGCTGGTGCCCTTGATTAGCGCAGCCTTCTCTTCGACAGTAACTGAACTGGTTCCCGGCTTTGTGCCTTCGCGGGTGACCTGAATGGTGACGATTGGCATGATTCTCTCCTTATATCTTTCAAATACTTCAAACTTCAGTGGTCAAGACGTGGTCGACAGTCTTGATTGCTGAACCGGTTGACTCACTGCCGCGCAGCCTGTGTCTCCTGCGAGCCCGAGCTCGTATCAAAGCAAAGGGCGCACGGTGGTGGTCTCTTTGTTCTGCTGCATCCCGAATGGTTGACCGAACACATTTCGTATTCGTAAGGCTGGGAGCTGGAGAACTGCTATGAGTGAACCCGTTTATGTAGGGGTCGACGTCGCCAAGAACAGCTTTGAAGTGGCTGTCACCGGCGAGCTTCAG
>NZ_JABJVV010000031.1 GCF_013155545.1 Caenimonas soli
GCGAGCTGCAAAGGCACGAACTCGCCGGCGCCCGCCAGCGCCGGGGCGACAGCCCCGCGCGCGTCTCGGCGCCACGTGTGAATCATGTTGGCATTAAGGCCATGGGCCAGCGCCACCTTGGCTATCGAGGCGCCGGGCTGGCTGCATTCGGCCAGCACTTTCGCCTTGAACTCCGGGGCATACGCGCGCACTCGGGTGCGCTTGGTGGGTTCGCTCGTGTCCATTCCAATCCTCTCGTGGACACGATGCTCGCCGCAGCGGGCTAAGTCGGCAAGGATGGGTTCGCCGGACGCTTACGCATCTATGAGACCTCCCATACATGCAATCTTCGAACGTCCGTGTGCGTGTGGCGCGTAAGACCAAGGAAACGCTCGACATCTCGACCTTTGAGCTGGTTCAGGTTGACGATGGGCCAATGCCAGCATTTTCGGCCGGGTCACACATTGACGTTCATCTTTTCAATGGACTGACGCGTCAATACTCGCTGTGCAACGACCCGCGCGAGGGGCACCGCTATGTCATTGGAGTGCTTCGAGATCCCGCCTCCCGAGGCGGTTCGCGAGCGATGCACGAGCAAGTCAAGGAAGGCGACGAGTTGTGCATAAGCGCGCCGAAGAATCACTTTGCACTTGCTCACGAGGCCCCTCATAGCGTGCTTCTGGCCGGTGGAATCGGTGTTACTCCGATTCTTTGCATGGCGGAACGCTTGTCGGCGACCGGTGCGTCTTTTGAGATGCACTACTGTGCGCGTTCGCCCGATCGAGCGGCGTTCCGCGGTCGGATCGCGGCATCGTCATTCGCGTCTTCAGTTCATTGTCACTTTGATGATGGCGCAGAGGAGCAGAAGCTAGATGCCGGTGCACTACTCGCGGCGGTGCGGGCCGACACTCATGTTTATGTTTGTGGCCCCAAGGGCTTCATGGACTGGATTCTCGGAACGGCGCGCTCGTTAGGTTGGCCCGCGACTCGACAGCACTACGAGTTCTTCGGTACTGAGGTTGCGAAGTCCGATGACGGCGAGAGCTTCGACGTCAAATTGGCGAGCTCGGGCAAAGTAGTTAGGGTCGCGAAGGGCCAAACCGTGGTGCAGGCATTGGCTGCCGTCGGTGTTGAAGTGGCAACCTCATGCGAGCAGGGCGTCTGTGGCACGTGCCTTACGCGAATACTAGAAGGGGTTCCTGAGCACAAAGACGTGTATTTGACCCCGGACGAGCGGGCGGCCAACGACCAGTTCACGCCATGTTGCTCTCGGTCCAAATCGCCTCTTTTGGTACTCGACCTCTAAGTAGAGCTAGGGCGTGCCGTACTTCGCCAGAGCTTGCTCGGTGACCTCTTTGGCGTGGACCGCTTCAGGCGTGATCGCCACGCGGTGGGCCAGCACGCGGGTGGCGACGTGCATCTCCGCAGCTAGGTACACGAATCAGTGGACCATCGGGATGTATGTGATGTCTATCGCCCACACTTGATTGGCTCGCCTGAGCGCCAGATTGCGCAGCAGGTACGAATAGAAGGTAGTGAGCTCGGTTGGCCGCACGCGCAGCCTTGCGTGCGCGGCGCGCCTGGCGCATAGAGCACACCGAGCGGAGCTGCCGATTTGTCGTCTGTTGGAGACGTGGTTTACCAGCCGAGCATCCCGCCTCGGCACCGGTGGAGGCTTCGGGGAGGGCTTCGAGATGCTAGAACAGCCGTCGATGGAACGCACAAGTTTCGGATCCCGTTTTCGGCGGGAAGGTTGGAGTGTTGACTTGGCTGCCTGTCTGCCCACGTCGCATCAATCGGACGCCCGTCAAGGCAAATGCTAGCGCCGCTGCGGCGAAACTGCCGTTAGGGGATCAATGCGCGGCGCTCTGCCGCAGACTGACCATGAGGTCGCACACCTCGATGAGCGTTTTCAACCCTAGGCTTTGGGACAGGTCGAGGATAACGCTGCGGCTGTAATACGGGCTGAGATCGAGCCCAACTCCCAGCCCGCGGATCGATGTCACCGGCGGCGGACTGAGCGGCCACAATCGCCTGGAGATGATGGTCCAGGTAGTGGTCGTCATTCGCAAGGGACGTGGCACCGTCCATGGGTGAGCCGTCGGAGACCACGACGAGGATGCGCCGCCGCGCATCGCATTGCTGCCGAGTGCATGCCCAAGCCACCGCTTCGCCATCGATCCCTTGTCGATAGACCTCGTTTCTTAGCAGCGCCGCGATGGCTTTGCGGAAGCGTCGCCAAGACGACTCGGCGGCCTTGAAAACCACGTGCATTACCTCGTTGAGTCGCCCCGGGTGCGGCGGGCTGCCGGATCGTTCCCATTCGCGACGAGGTCGGCCACCATTCCATGAGCCCGTGGGAACCCGAGGACCTCGGTGGCCACACCAGCCTGCTCGAGCGCGCGCGCCAGGACGTCGATTAAGACCCCGAGCCGGCGTGAATGCTCCTTCATGGAGCCAGAGCAATCCAGCAGCAACGTCACGGCGCAGTCTGTCACCCGCTCCTGCCTCACCAGCTTGAAGAGCCGCCGCTCAGTCGGTGACGCAATATGTTGTGGCAGCAAGCGGCCGTAGATGCGGCCTTCCTCCTGAGCCGTGTGCCAACCGTCGTTGGTAGCTTTAGCAAAAAGCGCCTGCAAATGCTTGGCGAGTCGGCCGATGCTGATCCGCGATTTCAGAACCAGCTGGTCCAGTTCTTCCCGGAAGCTCGCCAGGACCGGTTCGCGCGCGAGCGAGGTCGACTCTACCTCCGTGTCGTGTGCGCGTGTGAACACCCTGTAGGCATCGCCGCCGTCCACGAGCAGCCAGCTCTGGCCGAGGCTCGCGACGGGGAATTCTTGGTCCACGTCCGACTCGACATTCAACCAAAACGCCATCCCGCGCTTGCTCGTGCCGGCGTGCTCGTCATCGGTCTTCGCTGTTTCTGCTTCGAACCTTAGCAAGATGGAGGCGACACGCGTCGCGATCAACGCCGCCGTCTCTCCATAGGCCCCCCTGGTCATGTCGCAGGGATCGCAATGCAGCCATCTCTGCGCCGACATACGGTGCCAGCGAAATCCGCACCGATTCGATCTGATTCTGTTGGACGTCGTCGATCTGGATGCCGGTGACGTACGAGCGGCAACTGAGTGCGACGGCAAAAACGATGTTGCCCTGTTCGGTGGCGAGGATTCCCTCCTTCGTGAATACATCGACCCAAGTCTCGTGCCGATGTCGGAGGTTGTGCTGGACGCCCGCAAAGTCGTCGCCGACGAGCGACTCGAGGCGGTCTTGCTCCAGCAACGAGAAAACGCGCCGCCGACCGGCTCGGAGGCGCGTGCGCCTCTTCCCGCAGTGCCAGCCCGTCCGCAGCGCGTCGGAACGATCGAAGGTCATCGAGCTCTGCGGACGGATGCAAGTGGGCAGCCGCTGAAGGATCCATGACAGGGTCCAGCTGCTTGCTCCGCAGAGCTTGCCATTGCGCATCGGATATGCGCTATTCTGCTAACAGGAGTTAGCCTAATAGCAGTGATTCCTGAGCTGCGAGACGGCGGTAGAGGCCTTCCTTTCGGCAACTCCTCTCTAGCCAGACTCCGCGCGCTAGTCGACGAAATGCTCAGGCTCTGTTGGGCCGCCGGGCTCATCTGGAGGCCTACCGAGCTTGAGCCCGCAATTCGGGCAAATGGGGTTCGGGTCTTGATTCGCCTGGACGAGACTAGTCGTAAAGTGCTCGCCGCACTGCGGGCAGATATAGGCGACGGGAAGATCTTCGGGGTCTTGCTGCATGATTTAAGCGCCCTTTCTTGAGGTTAGAAGTCTGCACAACCGCGGAGAGCAAGGTATTCGTATGAAGCGGACGCACTTCATGGAATGACGGGGACCCCGTTCATTTCAAACTCCTTGCACACTGAGCGCGAATAGGGGTCGGAGCGCACATAGGCTTGCGCTGCATCGCGGCTGGAGGTCTTCCGTATGGCATCAAGAATGGCGTCGGCGCACTTGCGGCGGTCGCCGTCGGACATGGCTGACTGACTTCTGTCGCAGCCGATTGCCGCTACCGCGAAAAAGAAGACGCTGGCTATGACGGTCAGAGCGACTTTCATTAGCTACCGTGGCTGCGCCCACAACTGATCGTTTGCCAAAGCCTGATTGCTCATGGTGACAGTAGAAGCAAACTAGGGCTCGCCCATAAGGGGCAGTTCGCTCTCTTTGGGTAGGACAAACATCCCAGTCACGCCTGCCGGCTCCATAGCCGACTACGTAGCGGCTCATCACTCGGCCGGCTTCCGCGGCCTCCCGACTCTTTTGGGTCCGTCCTTACGCAGCCGAACCACGCCGCGATATCCGAGCGGAGCCACCGCGGCCGGCTGCGGTAACGGAAACCGGCGTGCAGGACACGGCGATTGCCACGCTGGCCCTCGCGCGGTCTGCGCTTCGGGCCGGGGAACGATGTTCCGCAATGGCTGACGCGTCGATCACCCCGGCCGACATCCTGGCCGCCCGGCAGCCCATTGCGGGCACAGCCGTCCACACACATCTCATCAACTCGCCCTTCCTGCAGCGGCGCGTCGGTCGCGAATTGCTACTGAAGCTGGAACTGGCGCAGCCCATCGGCGCCTTCAAGCTGCGCGGTCGTTAGCCTAGAGAAGAGATGACATTCCGCGTAGATAGCTGAGCGTGCGCGCGAGACCGCCAGCTGTGAGAATGGATTCCGCCGGCGTCTTGTGGAAAGCCCGGTTGTAGCTGGTCATCCAGTCACGCATTCGCGATTCATTCCCGCCCACCAAGGAGAAGAGGGCTTGGTATACGCTCACGAGCATCAAGGAATGGTCCCATTGCTCGCTTCCTTGTCGCACGTAGCGCTCTCCACGTGCAAAACGGCCGATCGTTGATTCGCTGACTCCGATAGCCTTGGCCAGTTGCCGCCTGCCCAGTCCCAAGGAGACCGCAGATTCCATCAGCGCGCAGGTCAGTGCTGGAGCTTGACGCGCGCGCATTGGGTCTCGAGGCGTTGAACGTGTCATTCCGTGAGTCCAGGCGTTAGCCGTGCGGGCACGCAACGGTTCTCTTGCTTCTTCTTAACTTTAATACTGGCGGAGTCGTTCATGCGGTACTAGGCCTCGTGCATCGCTTTAACCTTCTGCTCATGCCCAAATGGCTAAAAATCCGTCCGCACACTGCAGCCCCGAAATCGCACCCTGCCGACGTCCACGGCTTCGGCCACTACATCAGCGGCAGCAGCAGCAGCAGCAGCAGCCGCGACCTCACCATCCGGCTTGAAGGTCACGAACTCGAGATGCAGATCCGACAGCGCCAGCAACTTCACCATCCCGCCTCGCCTCGCAGAACCACCTGGCCCAGGCCGTTCTTGATGCCGCAATAGTCGACCGCCCGCGCGTCAAAACCCAAGGCGACCCGAACCTTGGCGTACTCGTCGCTGAGGTCGTCGTGGTGATGGCCATGAAAGGACCGCGTCACCTTCAGGCACCGAGCCAGCTCGTCGATGGCCGGGTTGCCGTGGGGATGGCAGCTGGGCGCCTCGTGTGTCACGAGGATGTCGGCCTCCTGCGTTGCCAGAGCCTCGAACTCGTCCTGATAAATAGCGCCCAGGTACTTTGGCGCCGGCCGTTGCCCGCCGCGCCACTGGAACGTCCCGCGCGCTATCGCCTCCGCCTTGTTGGCGACGATTGCTTCGCCCGGCGGCATCCAGACCTGACCCAGAAAGACCCCGCCAAGGCCTGCCACTCGCACACCATTTAGCTCCACTACCCGGCCGTGCAGGGCGATGGCGTTGCCAGCGTCGTGAAGCATCTTCCAGTGCTCGTAGGTATCGGCATCGTGGTTGCCGTGGATGAAGGCGACCCGCAGCTGCGGGTAGTCCCGATACATGGGATCCAGAAGCTCGCGCAATGGCTTGTGGTCAATGTCTACATCCCCCAGGAACACAAGCCATGCCGGAGGTGCGCTGGCGACAACAAGCGCGCGCGCCAGGTATTTGAACTGCCCGTGCACGTCTCCCAGGAACCAGATCCGGCGCAAGGCGGCTTCGTGCTGACTGTCGAATTCGGCGATTCGACTGGTCACGTCATTGCTGATCATGTCACCTTGCTTCGTCATCACTGCTCCTCCTTGTCGAACCAAGCAGATTCCAGTTCGCCCTGGCGATGCTGTATCGCGTGCTCATCGCACAGCACCAGGATCCAGGGCTCCTCCTGGTTCGGAATGCCCGGCTTGCCACAGACGATACAGAGGGAGCGCGTGGCGAGGGTGGCCTGTTGTACGAGGTTATCAATGCGTCGGGGAATCGAAGGCTGCGAACCGTCTGCCTCCGCTGGACTGCTACCGCTTGAGCGCCTGACCACCATGGTCACTTGGGTCCCACTGATGAGATTGATCATTGGAGCGGGCCTGTGCCCGTTCATCTCCCAATTGAAGCGGGCCGAGCCGAACTTTTCCTTGAGCTGCACCCAATGGAAGCCGCGTTTGTCCGGACCCAGCAGCGCATCAATCTCCTCGCACAGTTGGGTGAATAGCGGAAACCAGCCGCGACAGAACGAAAGGCCGATGTTCTCGCCGGCGAACATGTAGGGGAACCTGGCTTTGACTTGTCTCGGATTCATAGCTTTCTTTCGATCAGTGCAGATAGCCATTGGCGCCAGCACGTGACGGGTGAGAGTCCAGCAGCGCGGGCGGCAGATCCTGCCGCTGGAGGCTCGTACGACCGGACCTGAGGGCGCGGGCCATCGCCTCCCGCGTCAGCTGCTGGATATGCCGCGCTGGCAGGTGGGCCACATACCGCTCAAGCCTGCTGGTCTCGACGCTAAAGCCGCGCACGCCCGTGTCGCGGATCGTGGCTCTGATCACTTCGCGGGCCAGCACCAGGCACTGCTGAGCGTTCGGCACTTGGATATGGAATTCCTTGAATCGGCTGCGAAGAGGGTCGTCCAACCGGGTCGCATCATTGGCCGTTGCGATCCACGTCACCAAGCTGGCGTCGAACTCGAATTCCAGCGAGATGTCGCGCAGCTGTCTGGCCGACACTGGCTCCAGGAGCGAGTACAGGCTGGACTGGACCTTATGCGTAGTGCGATTGATCTTGTCGATCTCGTCGAGCACGACTACCGGATTGGCTGCTTTTCCCAGTACTAACAATTCGAACAGCAGCCCATGTTGGGTGTTTCCCCACTTGCGGTCCGAGCCGAGAAACAGTGCTCCCGTGAGGTCGCTGTCAAGGCGCTGGATGCTCAATGGCGCGGACAAGGCTTTGGCAAGTCCTTGCGCGAAGTGGGTCTTGCCGATGCCCGGCTCACCGACCAGGAGGACAGGGGGAAGGCGCAGCGGCTTGCGGGCGCGCTGCGCCAGAACGATCTGATCCCGCACAAACTCCACTACGGCCGCCATATGGGGTTGAGACAGTGCGAGCTCTCGCAAAGCTGCGCTCGACGGCCGCGCGATCAGTCGCAGTTGACCGCTGTCGAGCATCTGGTCGTAGATGAGCTGATAGCGCTCGCGGTCCTCCTTGTTGTAGCGGCCCATCCGCTGATGCAAAGCTAAGCCCTCATCAGGTTGGAATACCGGGTATTTTTGATCGCGTCGCGACCCATGAGGCGTTGCGGAGTGAGCGGCCCAAATGGCTTTTTGGTTGGATGCCCGGTCCCCCTGGATTACAGGTGCATTTGTTTTGCCGGGCTCCTCAGGTGCCTTGGCGAAGGTCTTTTCGCGACGGTCGAGCTCCAACTTTGCGGCTTTCTGGGCTTCTTGCCTATCACGTTCGTACTTCGCGAGCTCTTCGGCGAACAGGGCTTCAGCCAGGTGATGAGGCACTAGTAATTCGACGCTGCGATCCTGGCCATCTAGGACGCTGAGGCGCTCGAGAGCCTTGAAGCCGTGGGCGAGATCGCTCGCCGGGTCTACGGTTTGATGCTTGAGGTGATTGTTTTTCATTTCGGGCTCCTGAATTTGGGGTCAGGAGCCCGGGGCGCTTCTTGGCGTCAGCTCATGTGCTGCGGCAAATTGTTGCGCCCGGCTCCTGGCGACTACGGCAAGGGTTCGGTAGACATTCGAGGCGGGCAGTCATCGTGCGATTCAAACGACTGCCCGATGTAGTCGCGTCGTAGCTAAACCGCATGCTCATGGCCAACACCGAGCGCTTGACGGATGTCGTCGGGATCGCGCGCTTGAACATCAGGCGCGCTGCAACATGTGCCGGCGCGGTGCTGCACGGGTAGCGGCATTTGCGATGGAGCGCTGCGGCGAGCATACTTGGATGTCGGTTGTTTTGGATGCGAGGTGGGTACGAGGCTTCAGCATAAAGGCGAAGTTGACGGCGCGCAAGACTTCTTACTAACGGTGCAGCTCGTTTTTTTGAGCGGACTCCGTCAGAATGCCCCACTGCGTCCCTCCGAGGTGAGGCTGCACAGGGACCACCGCTGAAAGGTGAGCACGTACGGGGACCTGCGCTTCAATGGAATGGACATGCTTGCTGAACGGAATACAGCATGGCCGGCACGGTCTTGGACGCAGGAACAGCGACAGCGGCAGCGGCAGCGGGAGGCAATCAGGAGTTGGAAGCCGTGGGAGCAATCCACCCGGCCCGAAGAGCCCCGGGGCAAGGCCAGGGTTAGCCGCAACGGGTGGAAGGGCGGCACCCGGCAGGTGCTGCGCCAATTGAACCTCGTGCTAGATGGCCAGCGTGAGGCGTTAGCCGATTACTGAGAACAGCGGCACAACAGCAGCCTGCTCGCACGGGCCTTCCTACTCCAGACACTTCCTGCACTGGTCAGCGGGCATCTGTTTCGAACACATGTCGATGAGGGATTGAGCCGGCAGGCGCTCCTTGTACCGGAGATACACGGCACACACGTCCGGTTTTTGGACGCCTTGGGGAACGACACGGGGCGGGCCGACAACTCGTGAGAAGTCGAAGCCGCACGAACTGCCGGCACTGCGTACCTTGGAATCCACATCATCAAGGCCGCTCTTCAGGTCTTCGAGCTTGCTCCGGTAGTCTGAACGTGCAGACTCATAGTCGCTCCGCTTCATCCGGCACCCATCTCGCAGGAGGTCGAACACCTGGGGCATCGGTACGCACTGGCGGAGCTCGTCCTCTGCTGATTTGAACTTGCGTTCAGGTCCCAAAAAAAAGAGGGGCGACTAGGCGGCAAACCGGAAACCGTTTCCGCAATTCGAGACAAGGACATGGCCCGCATGGCTCGAACCTCCGAGCGCACGATACGGGACGCGAAGGTCGCCGCGAAGGCCGGGCTGGGCAATGCGGTCAAGCAAGGCGTGATGAGTGCGCACAAAGCCGCGCAGCAGGCCCACGCCAGAACTGGTCGCCACTCAAACGACCTGACGCATGGCTGGCCAATCGAGTAAAAAGTCCGCAGCGTCGCTTGTCCGCGTCCCTTGTTTCAAAACCGCGCCCCGACATCCCGCAGTAGATCAAATTGTTGGCGTCCCAGATCACATAGGCTCCCGCGCGGAAACGAGAGGTACATCGACATTCGGCCAGTCGCCGAGGCGATACCTACGAGAAAACATTTCGCGATTCATATGCGGAAGAGCTATTCGGTCAAAGTGTACTGCTCGGTTCAGGCCGCGCCAATTGCAGCGGACAACTGACCGCAGGCGATTGTCAGCGTCGCGCTTGCTAGGCCATTGCTGACAGCACCCTCTGCACCACCGAGACGCCACAGCCTGCCTGTGCGGGTCATCGTCGAGTCTCGATCACCCGAAGAGTCCGTCATGGTCCGCGTGTGCTCCGATGTCACGCTTCGTTGCTTGGCTGTTGCGGATCGTGCAAGGACCGGTGCTAAAGTGGATTTACCGCATGCCAAAGAAGCTTGGCACGCACCTGCCAATTGGATTCGAGGTAAGTTGGCTTAACGCTGCAAAGGAGCAACCCATGGCCAAGAACGCAACCGGCGACCCCAGCGTCTACCGTGTCACCGAGATCATTGGCACGAGTGCCGTGTCGTGGGAGGACGCTGCAAAGAACGCCGTAGAGACAGCGGCGTCTTCTTTGCGCGACTTGCGGGTCGCCGAGATTTCCAAGCTTGACCTAACGGTTGACGATGGCAAGGTAGTCGCCTACCGGGCGCGGGTGTCCTTGTCATTCAAGTACGACGGCTGAGTATCTTTGCGCCTGGCCGCAAGTGGCATCTTGCAAGGCGGATTGTCTTGCGCAGTAGCTTCGCCTGGATCCCATCGAGGCGATTGCCCCGCGCACGCCGCCATGCTCGCTGGGGTACGGCGCGGCATGTGGCCAGATGCGCAGCTAGACCACCGCTGACAAAACTCTCTGTACCACCGATACGCCGCAGCCAGCTTGCTGGGCAATCTTAACTTTGCCAAGTCCTTGTCCGCGGAGCTCCAGAATGCGCTTCTCGGTTCTGACACGGACGGACGTCCGATGGCCTTGCCGGACTTGGTGCCCTTGGACTTGGCCCTTGCCATGCCCGCACGGACACGTCGCGGATCATCTCGCGCTCGAACTCGGCGAACACGCCCATCATTTGAAAGAGGGCCTTGCCCGCCGGCGTCGTCGTGTTGATGCCCTGTTGATACAAGTACAGGTCCACACCAGTTGAATGCAGATCCTGGAGCAGCGCGACCAGATCCACGAGCGACCGCCCGAGCCGATCCACGGACCAGCACGCGACCAGACCGAAGTCCCGCCGGGCTACCCCGCGTAGCAAGGCGTCGAGCTGCGGGCGGTCTTTGCGCCCCTTGGCACCGCTGATGCCGCGATCCACGAACTCGGCAACTACGGCCCACTCCAGCCGCTCGGCAGTTTCTTTCAACTCGAGTAGCTGGTTGGAGGTCGATTGACGGTCTATTGATACGCGGGCGTATAGCGCCACCCGCTTCGCGCTGCTGGTCTTGCTCATGCCGCATGCGGTCACGGCGCCATACCGAAATCAACTGGTTTGCGTATGCCATGAAATAGGGAATGTCTAAGAGCGAACCCGACGGCAAAAACGGAGGAGCTTTTCGGTATACCCCCATCGGCGCAGCTGGAACGGGACCGTTCTTGCGGCGAACGCGCTTTTACCCCACTTTCCAGGTCATCAACCCAACAGCACGGCCATCCACACCGGCTGAACAGCTGCGGCGTCCGCTGATAAGGTTCGTTTGCCGCTTCGCGGCTTTTTTGCGCCGAGGAAGGGACAAACGTCCTATGCAGTTCGGGGCAACTCTCCCTCGACGAAGCGAGTAGCGTTGGCAAGGATCGAGCATGTTTCCCACTGCTGTATCTCCCGGAGCTACCAAGCCAGCTGCCCATGCCTCACCGTCGATGTGCAGAGCCGGAAGGGCCCGACAGAGGGGAGGGAGCCGTGAAAACTCGCTTCAGCGCTTGCGATTCCTGCTGTCTGTCTGGGCGCAGGTCGCAGAGGCACGCGGTCACACCGCGGTGACTGTAGCGGCGGTTCACAGCACTGGCACTCGCATGCATACCGCTGGTAAAAGGCTCCTCGGACTTTTCTTTTCTGCCGTTTTGTTGCTAACGCCCGCCACTGGTTACTGCAACCTTGGCATTGGAGAATGGGGCTATTGGACTGACGTGGACCAAATGACGGGCAAGCCAATCCGGCAAGCCGGCGTGGCGAGCCTCACGGTGCTGAAGCTCAATCCACCGTACACAGGGGAGACGTACGGGTTTCTTACCGTGCGCCAGAGAGTAGGCGAGAGCCCGGACGTGTTCGTTCAAGTCTCACAAGGGCAGATTCCTTGCTCTACCCAAGTAGGTGGATGCACGGTCACAGTGCGCTTCGACGACGAGCAGCCAGTACGGTTCATTGCGGGCAATCCTGACGACGGTAGCTCGCAGGCATTCTTTTTTAGTAACCCGCGGGTTTTCATCGCTCGTGCCGTGAAGGCCAAGCGCATCCTCATCCAGTTCACGATGTACCAATCCGGCAATAGGATTCTGGAGTTCCTAGCGCCCACCTCGCTGCAGTGGGAGCTCTCGCAACCAAAAAAGGAAAGGTGACCCGAGCCGGGCCGGTTGGCCGTCCTGCGGCTAGAGCCAGAAATGACCAGGCAACTGGGCAATTGCGCGCTCAACGCCGGAGTTGTTGGAACGTGCTTCGTTGTGCCGCCGCCCTGGGCGGTTACACCTAGCGCTTGCTTGGAAGGTTTATGAATGATCCTCGAAGAGCCGACACTACTTTTCTTCCGACACAGGCCCCAAGGCTGGGCAACCAGTGACTACGTTGCAAGTTCACTCCAATCATTGGAAACTACTTTTTTTCTGATTGCCGCTCGTCGTTATCCACACGCGTTGGAGGTTTGTGCGTCCGCAATTGAGAGCACCTTGCAGGCAGCAAACATCGGGGCGAAAGAGAAGGACGGGTTCCAAGAACTAGTCAGAAAAGCGAAGAAATCCTCCCAAGCAATAATTGAGTTTGGGGACGACAAGCTCAGAGACTTCCGCGAAACCAGGAATCGAATAGTCCATCGTGGATTCAGCCCCTCAGACAATAGTGAGTCAACAAGCCTCTACCTAGAAGTGGGATTGCCATTTCTTGCTCTCTGCTATCGAGAATTCCACCAGTTTGACCTGCTGGACGGTTTGTGGATGGAGTGTGCCGAGCACTTCGGTATTGCCCAGCGTGTTCTCGCGCTGGCAAAGAGGCCAAATCTCGATATGTCGTATTGCCTGCACAGCGTTGCCCATCTAATTGGTTGGTGCTCCAAGCAAAATTTTTCAGGAGGTTGGGAGGTCAACGCGCTTGAAGATGCCGAGGGGCAAAGACTACAGTACGAGGGAGCCCGCGTAACGCGGGAGCACCTTGAAAACTCAGGTGATGCGGCCTGGATCTTCGATTGCCCGGTCTGCCATGCCGTTGATTGCGTTGTAGCCAAACTTGACGCAGGGGTTATGGACCAAATGGAGGTCTACCCAGTTCAGATGGAGTGCACAAAGTGCGGATTTGCAGTGACCGAGTCTCAACCCTTTCTTAGCCAAGTTCTGCTTGAGGCACAGCTTGCCGATTCCAAGGCGACAATACTGAAGAAATTTGGAGTTGACTGAGTTTGATTGACCTGCCAACTACATTTTTGTATTGCACTCAGCTTTGCGCCGTGGATGTTGGTCGCCGAGTAAGGCTGCCTCACTCGAACCCGTGGCGCTTCGGCGCTGCTCTAGGCGAGCCCTGGGTACGGTTTAGCGGCGGGGTTAGCCAAGGGAGTGCGGTTCGACGCGTGCGACGTCAGTCCCTCGCGTAAGCCTCGCGAGAGAGCTAGCTGTTGAGTTGCAATAGGTTGTTCCCGCCGAGACGGGAAGCTGGAGGCTTATAGCCCAGGGCCGAGTGGGGCCTGCGGGCGTTGTAGTAGGCCAGGAACGCGGGCAACCAGCCAGTGCGTTCAGCGCTGTTGCTCCAGGTGCGCCCGTAGGCCCATTCACGAAGGCAGGTCTGGATGAACCGTTCGGCCTTGCCGTTGGTCTGCGGTCTATACGGCCTGGTGAAGGTGTGCTTGATGCCCAGGGCCTGGCAGGTCTTGGCAAACAGCCTGGAGCGGTAGGCGCTGCCGTTGTCCGTCAAG
>NZ_JABJVV010000032.1 GCF_013155545.1 Caenimonas soli
GAAGCTCGCCGGTGACAGCCACTTCAAAGCTGTTCTTGGCGACGTCGACCCCTACATAAACGGGTTCACTCATAGCAGTTCTCCAGCTCCCAGCCTTACGAATACGAAATGTGTTCGGTCAACCATTCGGGATGCAGCAGAACAAAGAGACCACCACCGTGCGCCCTTTGCTTTGATACGAGCTCGGGCTCGCAGGAGACACAGGCTGCGCGGCAGTGAGTCAACCGGTTCAGCAATCAAGACTGTCGACCACGTCTTGACCACTGAAGTTTGAAGTATTTGAAAGATATAAGGAGACAAGTCAATGAATTCCACAACCATGCACCGGATAGATGTTCACAAACTGGCCGACGAGGCCAAGTTCAACAACTTTCACGGGTCCGTGCTGATCTGGTGTTTCGTGATCCTGGTGCTCGACGGCTACGACCTGGCGGTCGCCGGCACCGCGCTTCCGTCCATCATGAAGGCGATGAATGTCGACGCAGCGACCGCGGGCTTCATGGCCAGTTCGGCGCTGTTCGGCATGATGTTCGGTGCGATCGGGCTCGGCGCGCTCGCCGACAGGATTGGCCGCCGCTGGGCGATCGCGATCTGCGTGTTCCTGTTCAGCGTGTTCACCGCCGCCGCCGGGTTCACCAACGACCCGATCACCTTCAGCGTGATGCGCTTCCTGGCCGGGCTCGGCATCGGCGGCGCGATCCCGACGGCTGCGGCGCAGATGACTGAATACTCACCGAAGAAGGTGCGCGGCTTGATGGTCACGCTGATGTGCTGCGGCTACGCGGTCGGCAGCATCCTCGCCGCGCTGCTCGGCAAGCAGCTCATCGAGACCTACGGCTGGCAATCGGTGTTCATCGCCGCGGGAGCCCCAGTGGTGCTGATCCCGTTCATCCTGAAGTACATGCCTGAGTCACTGCCGTTCCTGATCAAGCAGCACGACGACACGCATCTGCGCGAAGTGGTCCGGAAGATCCGGCCGGACATGCGGTTCGAGCCGCACGAGGAGTTCATCGTTCCGGCCGAGGACAAGGCCGAAGGTCCGACCGTGGGCAGGCTGTTCCAGGACGGCCGCGGCTTCAGCTCGGTGATGTTCTGGGTCGCTTTCATGAGCTGCCTGTTCATGCTCTACGCGCTCAGTTCGTGGCTGGTCAAGCTGATGGGCATGGCCGGCTACAGCCTCGGTTCCGCACTGAACTTCCTGCTCGCCTACAACGCCGGTGCAGTCGTCGGTGCCGTCGGTGGCGGATGGCTCGCCGACAAGCTGAACATCAAGTGGGTGACGACCGCATTCTTCGCGGTCGCCGCGGTCTCGCTGACGCTGCTCGGCCACGGCGCGCAGCCGCTGTTCCTGATCGTTGCCGTAGTCGGCGCATCGACGCTGGGCACACAGATCCTGATGTACGCGTATGCCGGGCAGTTCTACCCGACGTCGATCCGTTCGACAGGACTCGGCTTTGCCTCGGGGGTCGGGCGCATCGGCGCGATCGCGGCGCCGATCGTGATCGGGCTGCTGGTTTCGATGAAGCTGCCGCTGGTGCAGAACTTCCTGGCCATTGCAGTGGCCGCGGTGATCGGCGGTGTCGCGGTTGCTCTGATCAAGCACAAGTCGTCGGCCGCTTCGCATAGCCACGGCGCGAGCGCGGTCGGGCAGCGGCCTTGAATCTCACAACCAAGGAAGCTTCCATGTCACGCAAGCTTGAAGGAAAGATCGCAGTTGTTACCGGTGGATCCATCGGAATCGGGCTTGCTACCGCCAAACGGTTCGCTAGCGAAGGAGCGCATGTCATTGTCACCGGCCGCCGGCAAGCCGAACTCGCCGCCGCGGTTTCCGAGATCGGTAACGCCTCCAGCATTCGGGTCGACTCATCGAACATGGCCGAACTCGACACGCTGTTTGATTGGGTGAAATCGGAAAAGGGTCGGATCGACGTGTTGTTCGTCAACGCCGGCGGCGGCTCTCGACTGCCACTGGGGAACATTACCGAGGAGCACTATGACGACATCTTCGGCCGTAACGTCAAGGGCGTACTGTTTACTGTACAGAAGGCTCTGCCATTGCTGGCGGACGGCGCGTCAGTCATCTTGAATGGCTCCGCCGCTGCCAGCGGCGGCACCGAGGCATTCAGTGTCTATGCCGCCTCAAAGGCCGCCGTACGCTCATTCGCCCGCAACTGGATTCTCGATCTCAAGGGCCGCGGCATCCGGGTCAACACGCTCAGCCCCGGACCCACTAAGACGCCAGGCTTCTTTGACCTGGCCGGTCCCGACGCCGCACGGCAGCAGGGAATGCTCGATGCTCTCGCTTCGCGGATCCCAATGGGCCGTGTTGGCGATCCGGACGAAATTGCCAAGGCGGCAGTCTTTCTTGCCTCCGACGATTCGAGCTTTGTCAACGGCATAGAACTGTTCGTCGATGGCGGAAAAGCCCAGATCTGAGTACGCCGCAAACGAGTGAAGCAGATCATGAGCAAAGTCATCATCACATGCGCTGTCACGGGTGCGATTCATACGCCCTCGATGTCACCCTATATCCCGGTCACACCGGAAGAGATCACCGAAGCCTCGGTCGGCGCGGCCGAAGCGGGCGCGGCGATCATTCACCTTCATGCACGCGATCCTGTCACCGGCAAGCCGGACCAGAGCCCCGACGCATTCGGCCGATTCTTGCCGCAGATCAAGGCGCGCACCGATGCAGTCTTGAACATCACCAGTGGCGGCTCGCCTTACATGACGGTCGAGGAGCGCATTCAGCCATCAATGCGCTTTGCGCCCGAGGTGGCCTCGCTCAACATGGGCTCCATGAACTTCGCGCTGTTCCCGATGCTGGCGCGCTTCAAAGAGTTCAAACATGCCTGGGAGCGCGAAGCGCTCGAAGGCAGTCGTGACCTGATTTTCCGCAACACGTTCAAGGATATCGAATACGCCCTGGCGCAATGTTCGGCCAACGACACGCGCTTTGAATTCGAGTGCTACGACGTGAGCCACCTCTACAACTTGGCGCACTTCGTCGAGCGCGGTCTGGTCGAGGCGCCGTTCTTTGTTCAGACCGTGTTCGGCATCCTGGGAGGAATTGGTACACACCCTGAAGACGTGTTGCACATGAAGCGAACTGCCGACCGGCTGTTCGGCAGTGACTATCGCTGGTCGGTGCTGGGAACAGGCAAGGATCAGCTTCGCCTCGCAGCAATGTCTGCCAGTATGGGCGGCAACGTGCGCGTTGGATTGGAAGACAGCCTTTGGCTTGGACGCGGCACGCTGGCCGAGAGCAATGCGGCCCAGGTGCGGCAGGCGCGCCAGATTATCGAGGGGCTTGGTCTCGAAATCGCCAGCCCGAACGAAGCCCGGGAAATCTTGCAATTGAAGGGCATTGGGAAAGTCAACTTCTGAGAGTGCTCTTTTCTCCAGGATATGGCGGCGCCATCAGCGCATCGCAGCCCGGCGGAAATCGGACGGCGTCACGCCCGTCGCCTTCTTGAATGCGGTGCTGAAGTGCTGAGCGTGGCTGAAGCCGCAGTCCAGCGCTATTTCAGTTGCCGTGCGACGGGGATCCAAGAGGAACTCCTTGGCCCGCTCGAGTCGCAGACTGTAAACAAAGCGCAGGGGTGTCTGCCCGGCACTTTCGCGAAAAGCCCGCATGAAATGCCGGCGACTGACGCCGGCAACCTTCGCCAGTTCCTCGATCGTGAACGCTCTCGACAATTCGGCCTCGATGTAGTCGATAACGCGCCGGAAGCTGCCAGGTGCAAGGCCACCGCTGGGGCGAACGGTGGCTGCCTGGCTGCCGTCGACCCGCGCCAGAAGGGCGAGCGCTTGCATTGCCCAGCCCTCGGCGAACAACCCGTAAAGGCTGTCTGCATTGCGCGCCTCACGGCACAGGACCGAGAGGCCACGTTGCAGGTCTTCGTTGCCAAAGGCAATCAGCGGCCGATTGAAGTGGCAGCCGGCGTCGGACGCAACGGTTGGGTCGAGGAAGACCACCGTGTAGTCAAAGGACGGGGCTACTTCGAACTCGCCTACGACGGAGGTCGAGGCTGGGAGCAGCGTAAGGTTTGTGCCATGACTTATTCCTGAGTGGATGCGGCGGCCGTCAAGCTCCAGATGCAACTCTTTGAGGCCGCTCCGAAACCAGAACAGCGCAAGCCGCGGCTGACGAAAACGCCAGGAAATCGGCCCGGTGGCTCGGCGCGCAAGGACCTCAACATGTGTGGTGCGCGAGTCGACAATGGTGCCAGAGACGAGTTCACCCCCCACCTCGCGGTATTCGGCTTTTGAGTCCGGGAGACTCTGCATTGCTTACCTCCAACTTCAACCTTGCGCCCGGCCTCATTGTGCGCCCGGGCTGTGGGCACAAGTTGATGGATAGCTCATGCCCGGAACACGTCCAGGTTGTCCGTCAACCACTCGGTCAACGAACGTGGGGCTTTTCCGGTAAGTTCCTCGACGGTTGACGTCCACTTCGGGCTTGCGCCCAGAGGCGTCCAGTCAGGTGAGTCCGAAAACCCGGGGCACATCTCACGCGCTGGTGATCGGGACGTTTGATCTGCCCTCTATGTGGTCGCGCACTCGCTACTCGCATCGTGTTGTGCGAAGGAGCCCTTCTCGCGTTGGCGGGCAGCCCAATCAACCATGGCAGTTGCGGCAGACGCCTGTGCGCGATCACGATTGGCGCCAAGCCCGACAATCAAGTTGAACCACATGGTCGTCAATATTTCGAATGGCGGATTCGCAATCGCCGCAAGTGTCGGTCGTCTCTCCCCGAGCGGGGCCGTATCTGCGCCCCGCTGTTTCGACGATGCGAACTCCGCCCTCCACGATTGCATGGATGTACTCGGCGTAGGGCGGCGGCGTGAACGTGGGCAGGAAGGTCAGATTCACACCAAAAGGCCGATCCGTGGCATCTCTGCAGCGCGCGATCTCCCGGGTCAGCAACTCAGGTGTCTTCTGGGTCAGGCCCCTGATGATGCCGAGTCCGCCAGCATTGGAGACCGCCGATCAGGTGCGAGTTCGGCGAAGCCGACGTAGTGCATCCCTCCCTGAATGATGGGGTGCCGGATGCCGAATAGCTCAGTAATTCGCGTCTTCAACGTTTTCTCCTCGCGTTCGTGTCCCGAACCAGTTCAGGCGTTGACGTCCACGACGATCCGACCCTGAACCTGACCCTGAAGAATCCGTGCTGCGATGCTCGGCACTTCTGCGAGAGGCGCCAGCGCTGACGTTCGCCGCAACTTTGACAAGTCCAGATCCCGGGACAAGCGAGACCATGCAAGCGCACGAACATCTGCGGGGGCGTTGACTGAATCGATGCCCGCAAGGGTGACGTTGCCGGCGACCGCCTTGTGGATGACCTTGATTCCCGCTTTCTTGAAGGCCGCGACGTGCGCCGCGGGATTGGCGCCGGCCGTTTCGACGATGGTGATGCCGCTGTCGATGATTGCCGCCCGGTACTCCTCGTACGGCACGGGCTTGACCGTCGGAAGAACGGTGAGGTTGACGCCGAACGAGGAGCTCGCTTCATATGGATGCCCCGTGGCCGCCGTCGCGCTTGACAACTTCGGCGGCGACGATTCGATTTGAGCACAGTGCGAGAGCATTTTCGCGACTTGGCGAAGCACAATCGAGAACGCCCTGCTGGAGACTTACCCGGCGCGGAAGGCGGCGATGGCAGCGCTGGCGTCGATGATCTTGATGACCTACGAAGGTGCGCTGCCCAGTGCTCGTAACGAGGAACCCATCAGTCTTTGCAGAGGCGGGACGTTCGCTCGCAAGCATTCTCTGCTCACTTGGAGAACGGCATGATGAGGTACTAGCTAGTCAAATCCCATGACGCCCTGCGGAAGTCAGCTGAAGCAGCACAGAGCGTTTCTCAACGCGATCTCCTTCAAAAGGAAGTAGTCGTGGCGCCCGATGCACGATCCGGCAGGAATGCGCTGGGTAGCGCCCGCCGCCCGGTCGTGCGCCGCGGCACCTGCAGCTCCTCGCCGTCGCTCGCGGTGGCGCAGCCCATGGGCGACAGTCCCGGCCTATCCCTCAACAATCTTGCCGGAGAGCTCTCAGGCCGCGGCCTTTTGATAGCCCTCGGTACGAGCCCCGGGCACCGACAGGGAAGCCGAGGCAGCCGCAGCCAGCGCCTCCAAGGTCATCGTTTCGGTCAGGCGGAGGTGATGCTCCATCAGCTCGCACGTGCGCGGGAGATCTCTGCGGATCGCTGCTTCAGCAATCTCTCGGTGTTCGTCCCCGAGGTCACGGGTCTCTGGAGACATGCGGACGTTGATCCATCTATATCGCTCCGCCTGCACAAAGAGCTGCTCGCGCACCTGCAGCAGCCACCTGCTGTCGCATGCGGCCACCAAAGCCTTGTGGAACTGACCATGTACATCGGCCCAATTCTCGTCAACGGAGCCAGGCTCCGGATGTGTGTGGACCAGCCGGTGCAGCGCCGCGAGGATGTGCGCCTCCCAGGCGACATCACCCCTTTCGAGCGAACGCCGAAGGCAGACCATCTCAATCTCGATTCGAGCGCGGGTGAGGTCCCGCACGTCCTCGGCAGTGATTGGTGTCACTCGGAAGCCGCGCTGCGGAGTGGCAACCACGACATTGTCGGCCGTGAGCCTAGAGAGCGCCTCTCGGACCAGCGTTGGGCTTACCTGAAGCCGTTCAGCCAGTTCATGAATTTTCAATTTCTCGCCGGGCTGAAGTCGTCCCGACAGGATTTCGGCCCGCAAGCGGCGGTATGTCGAATACGTGAGGCTGCGTGTGTCCGCGTCGCCGCTAGATAAGGAGACAGTCATTTGAAGCGAGCATACCAGCCCGGCACTGGGAAGACAATATTTCGCCTAAATATTGATTTTCTTCAGTTTTGCTGATATTGTCATGGCTTCAAAACAGGAGACAGACGTGCCGCTAGTACGTATTTCATTGATGAAGACAAGCGCCGAACGCGCCCGCCAAGTAGCTGATGCAGTTCACGAAGCCATGGTGGACACCATCGGCATCCCTGCCGAAGACCGTTTCCAGATCGTCTCGATGCATGAGCCGCACGAGCTCATCTACGACGCCACTTTCTATGGCATCGAGCGGTCCGACGGTTTCATAGCAGTCCAAATCACGCTCGCTGCCGGCCGCAGTACCGAGGTCAAGACCAACCTGTACCGACGCATGACCGAGCTGCTCAAGGCACGCCTTCAGGTTCGGCCTGAGGACGTCTTTGTCTCGCTGGTGGGCGTCGCCCCGGATGACTTTTCGCTTGGCAATGGCCGAGCCCAGTTCGCCGAGGCGCTTCCGCCTCACTTGCAAGCGCTGCAGAAATCCAGCTAAAGGAATCTCTCATGGCCACGTCTTCTTCTCAAATGAAGCGCGTTGCGGTCGCCAGTGCCGTCGGCACGGTGATCGAGTTTTACGACTTCACCATCTTTGGTATCGCCGCGGCGCTCGTCTTCAACAAGCTCTTCTTCCCGGCCCTGGGCGGGTCAGCTGCGACCGCGGTAGCGCTGGCTACCTTTGGAGTCGCGTTTGTCATCCGCCCTTTCGGAGCAATCCTCTTCGGACATTTCGGTGACCGGTTTGGCCGCAAGAACACGTTGGTGGCGACCCTCCTGCTCATGGGCATTGCCACAGTCGGCATTGGCTTACTTCCGACCGCCCAAGACATTGGGCCGTGGGCAGCGGTCTTGCTCGTATTGCTGCGATGCGTGCAGGGTCTGGCAATGGGCGGAGAGTGGGCGGGTGCGACTGTGTTCACTGCCGAGTCCGCTCCCAAAGGCCGACGTGGACACTATGGGATGTACCCGCAACTAGGCCCAGCGCTCGGATTTCTGCTCTCCAGCGCGACCTTCCTTCTGACGTCACTGACCATGAGCGACGCTGACTTCCTGAGCTGGGGCTGGCGCGTCCCGTTCCTTGCGAGCGCGGTCTTGATCGTCGTTGGGTTCGTTGCTCGCATGGCGCTTGAAGAGCCCCAGGAGTTCAAGAGCAACGTGCTTGAAATGCCCAAGCAAACTGTGCGCAAGCTGCCTGTTGCCGAACTGTTTCGTGAACAGACCAGGGAGGTGGCGCTCGCCACTGGTGCCACGATCGCCGTATTTGGCCTCTTTTACTTCGTCATCGTGTACCTTGCGAGTTACGCCACTCAGACCCTAAAGTTCGCTAGGACAGACGTGCTACTGATCGGAATGGCGGGCGCCGTCTCGCTCGCAATCACCACCGTGGTGGGGGCAATGTGGTCTGACCGAGTCGGTCGTCGAAAAGTGCTCGCGATCGGAAACGGTCTGTGCTTTGTTGCCACGCTTCTCCTGTTCCCGCTCCTCGGCGTGGGCGGCACGGCGGTATTCCTGCTCGGCGTTGTGGTCCTGCAGGCTGGCATCGGTCTCGCCTATGGTCCGTTAGGGGCATACCTGCCTGAACTCTTCTCGGCGCGTTATCGCTACACCGGCGCGGGTCTCGCCTACAACCTCGGCACCGTGCTCGGTGGCGCTCTGACTCCTATCATCGCCAGCCAGCTGATCGAGCGCTACGGGCCGTATTCTGTCGGTCTGTACACCGCCGCACTCTGTGCAATCTCCCTCTGTGCCCTGGCGCTGTCTAAGGAAACGCTTCCGAATGCCCGAAGCCAAACCGCTGTCAATCGTGCGCCCGGCACCTCCGCGTCGTCGTCTCTGTAGGAATCAATCATGCCGTTCTATCAATTCACGATCACTTCCGATAGCGTCAGTGCGCGACGCAAGGCCGAAATCGCCCAAGCCATCACGGAGACACACTGCAAAGTGACTGGCGCCCCTGCTGACTACGTCAATGTGAGTTTCGTGGAGCTCGGCCAAGGGGATCTGTACCTTGCCGGCAAGCCGGCGAGCGGCACCCGCATGGTGGGGCTGATCCGTCGTCGTCCTGAAGCACTGAAACGCGAACTCCTGCTTAGCTTGGCTCAGGCGTGGAGTTCCGCAACCGGCGAGCCGGTCAAGTCGGTGGTCATGTTTTTGGTGGAGATTCCCGGTTACCAAGCGATGGAGAACGGCGTCCTGCTTCCGGACGCCGACGGAGAACAGGGCTAATGCATGCGCTAAGGCTGCTAGCAACAGCAGCTCGCGACAACTCTATGAGCAAGCATCCACGAAAGGTGATCATCACCTGCGCCATCACCGGCGCCATCCATACCCCGACGATGTCAGACGCCCTGCCGTTCAAGCCGGAAGACATCGCGCGCCAAGCTCTCGATGCGGCGGAAGCAGGAGCCGCCATCCTGCACCTGCACGCACGCAATCCCGCCAATGGCGCGGTGTCGATCGATCCAGATCACTTCATGGGGTTCTTGCCGCAAATCAAGAACTCCACTGACGCGGTACTCAATCTATCAACTGGCGGCAGTCTCGTGAATACCGTCGAGGAGCGAATTGCTCCGGCCAAGCGCGTCTCTCCTGAAATGACGTCGCTCAATATGGGGAGCATGAATTTTTCAATGCACCCCTTGGCAGCGAAATACAAGGAGTGGAAGTTCGATTGGGAAAAGCCCTACCTGGAGAACTCTGACAGCTATATTTTTCGGAACACCTTTCGAGACATCGCGATGGTGGCGCGCGAACTCGGAGAAGGCGAAGGTGTGAAGTTCGAGCACGAGTGCTATGACGTCGGCCATTTATACAACCTGAAGTTTTTTATGGACACCGGGGTCTTCAAGGCGCCGGTCTTTATCCAGTTTGTTCTCGGAATTTTGGGTGGCATCGGCGCGGAGCTCGACAACCTGGTATTCATGAAGCGAACAGCTGACCGCTTGTTTGGCGATGCGTACCGCTGGTCAGTCCTCGGCGCAGGAGCCTCTCAGATGGACATGGCCATAGCCGGTGCACTCATGGGTGGGAATGTTCGCGTCGGTCTCGAAGATTCACTCTTCATTGCGAAGGGGAAGCTTGCAACGTCGAACGCCGAGCAAGTGCTCAAGGTGAGAAGGATGCTCGAAGAGCAGGGTCTTGCAGTCGCCACGCCCGCAGAGGCCCGAGACATGCTGGGACTGAAAGGGAGCGCCGGAACTCGCTTCTGAGGCTGCATGTGGTGCAGGGGTCGCCGGGGGAATTTCGCCGACGACGAGGAACTCACGCCCACGATGAAGCTGAAGCGTAAGCGTCCGGCGAACCCATCCTTGCCGACTTAGCCCGCTGCGGCGAGCATCGTGTCCACGAGAGGATTGGAATGGACACGAGCGAACCCACCAAGCGCACCCGAGTGCGCGCGTATGCCCCGGAGTTCAAGGCGAAAGTGCTGGCCGAATGCAGCCAGCCCGGCGCCTCGATAGCCAAGGTGGCGCTGGCCCATGGCCTTAATGCCAACATGATTCACACGTGGCGCCGAGACGCGCGCGGGGCTGTCGCCCCGGCGCTGGCGGGCGCCGGCGAGTTCGTGCCTTTGCAGCTCGC
>NZ_JABJVV010000033.1 GCF_013155545.1 Caenimonas soli
CACCGCTGGTACTACGTGCCCGACCTGACGCGAGACGAGTTCTTTCTGTTCAAGGGCTATGATTCCGCAGATCACTACCATCGGTGGTCTGCTCACGGCAGTTTTGACAATCGTCGCGCGTATCCGAACGCCAATCCGCGCGAGAGTGTCGAGAGTCGGTTCTACGTGTACTACGAGTGACCGGCCGACCATCGCTTCCAGCCTTTCAAGGCGTTGCGTTCGCAGCTGGCCGGGCGGCGCCAAGGCTGCGGTGTGTCACGTAGCTGTTGACTCGTTCAAGTAGCCAATGGCCGTCGCCCTATGCGACCCTCGATGCTCCTTTGATGGGCGTGGCGGCGCGCAGGCGTTTCGCTGCTGTGACCTCGCAACATAGCCATGGGTGCGCCTGATGCTGGTTGGCAGCGCTTGCTTGGTCGTCAACGACCCGCTGGTCAAATTGCCACCCACCGTTTTGCAGAATTGAAACCATTATGATGCCGATCACGAATGATCTCCTCCCGCACGCGGACAAGCGCGTTTTCGATTGCGCCGACGAGATCCGTGCGCGCTTCTCCGCCGCCATGTCCGACATGTACCGCCGCGAAGTGCCGCAGTACGGGACGCTGATGTCGTTAGTAGCCGAGGTGAACGAAGCAGTAATGACACGTGATGGGTCTGGTGCCGTCCACCGCCGCGTCGGCGTGGAACGCCACGGTGCCATCCGTGTCGGCACGGCGCGCGAGCTTCACACGCTTCGCAAGCTGTTCGCCGTCATGGGAATGCAGCCGGTTGGCTACTACGACCTCTCGGTGGCTGGCGTACCGGTGCACTCTACCGCATTCCGGCCGGTCGGGGCTGAAGCGCTGGCGCGCAATCCCTTCCGGATTTTCACGTCGTTGCTCCGGCCCGAATTCATCGCCGACGCGCAGCTGCGTGCCACCGCGCAAGAGATCCTTGCACGTCGCGAGATATTCACGCAACGTGCCCTGGAACTGATCCAGCTGCACGAGGAGGAAGGTGGCCTCACCGTCGACCAAGCCAACGACTTCGTGGCAGAAGTTATCGAGACTTTCCGCTGGCACCGTGAGGCGAGCGTGTCCCGCGAGATATATCAGCGCTTACACGAAGCGCATCGACTCGTCGCCGACGTAGTTTGCTTCAAGGGTCCACACATCAACCACCTCACACCGCGCACGCTCGACATCGACACCGTGCAGGCGCAGATGTCGCTGCGCGGGATCACACCGAAGGACGTGATCGAGGGACCCCCGCGCCGCCGCGTGCCAATCTTGCTGCGCCAGACGAGCTTCAGGGCGCTGGAGGAAAATGTGACCTTCGAGGGCGAAAACCCCGCGCAGGCCGGTATGCACACGGCGCGGTTCGGAGAGATCGAGCAGCGTGGCATCGCGCTGACGCGTAAGGGGCGCACCCTATACGACGCGCTGTTGGCACGCGTGCGCGACTCGCACAGCGCCGACAGTACCGCCGCAGATTATGCGACGCGTCTTGAGTTCACATTCCGCGATTTCCCGGACGAGCTGGAAACGATCCGCCGCGAGGGCCTCGGATTCTTCCGCTACACGCTTGCCGTCCAGGGAGAAGTCGCGAATGAACTTCCGACGGATCTCGAAGCACTTGTTGGAGCAGGCTTGGTGCACGCGACGCCGATCACATACGAGGACTTTCTGCCAGTGAGCGCTGCGGGCATCTTCCAGTCGAACCTGGGTGGAACCGAGCAGAAGAGCTATGCGGCAAACGCGGCGCAGGACGAATTCGAAGCGGGACTCGGTGCCGCAGTCCTCGACGAGATTGCGCTGTATGAAGCAGAGCAGGCGGCATCCATCGCCGCGGTGATGGCACGGCTCAAGCAGAGGATTCCGGCGTGACTTCAGCGGCTTTCCTGGATGCACTGCGAAACATCGTGGGCGACGCCGGGCTGCTCCACGATGAGGCAGACGCGGCTGCCTACGTTACTGGCGCGCGCTATGGCGCGGGTCGTGCCAGGTGCGTCGTGCGGCCGGCGACTTCGCGCGAGGTGTCGCGAGTGGTCGCTCTTTGCGTGCGCCAGCGGGTCGCGCTCGTGCCGCAAGGCGCGAACACTGGTCTGGTTGGCGCAAGTACGCCGGACGGCAGCGGCGCGCAGGTCATCCTGTCCCTCAATCGGCTACGCGGGCGGTGTGATGTTGACGTGGTCAACCGAACCGTGACCGTCGATGCTGGGGTGCTACTGCACGAACTGAACGACGCGCTTGAACCGCACGGCTTGTGTTTTCCTGTCGACCTCGGTGCCAATCCAAGCATTGGCGGCATGGTTGCTGCCAACACGGGCGGCACACGACTAATCCGGTACGGCGACGTTCGCCACAACCTGCTAGCAGTCGAAGCAGTGATGCTCGAGCCTGCAGGCGAACTCGTGCGATTCGGCAAGCCTCTGCGCAAGGACAACACTGGCTTCGACCTCAAACAACTTTTTGTCGGCACTTCGGGGGTGGCCGGAGTCATCACGCAGGTGACGCTGGAAGTCCACCCGCGCCCAAAGCAATCGGCGACGGCGCTGGTAGTGCCGGTGTCCGACGAAGCCGTCATGCAGTTGCTGCGCGAGCTCGAAAGCGAGCTCGGAGATTTCCTTTCCGCGTTCGAGGGCATGTCGGCGGATGCGATGTGCGCAGCGATCGATCACGTGCCCTCCCTACGCAACCCGTTCAACGGTGGAATGCCCGATTTCGCGATCCTGATCGAACTCGAGTCGTGTTCTTCTGCTGTGGCGACGGGCCTGGACCTTCAGCAAGTCCTCAATGAATTTCTTGAAGCGCGCCTCGGCAAGCTCATCATCGATGCGGTTGTAGGGCGCGGCCGCGAGCTCTGGCACCTACGCCATAGCATTAGCGAGGGCACACGCAGCCTCGGCAAGCCAATTGCATTTGACGTGTCGTTGCCACGAGCGGACATCATGCGTTTCCGGCGCGAGGCAAGGGCGCTCCTGACAGCGCGCTATCCTCATCTTCGGGTCGCCGACTTCGGCCACATCGCCGATGGCGGGATGCACTTCAATCTCGCTTGGCCGCACGACGCGGCCCGCGGGTACGACGTCGATGTGGTGAAGCGGGTGCGTGACGAACTTTACGCGCTGGTCGTGCACGGATTCGCCGGTACCTACAGTGCCGAGCACGGCATCGGCCCGCACAACCTCGCGTGGTATCGCATGTTCACGGTGCCTCTGGCGCTCCAACTCTCCGGCCGCCTGCAACGCTTGCTCGACCCGCACCGTTTGTGCGGTGTGGTCGAGCTGGGTTCTACCCCGGAAGCCATGTGAAGCCGTTTCTTCGCCCCCTCCTTGGTTGACCTCACCGGATCGCCAATCCGCGGACAGTTTCCCTCCCCGAGCAAGCCCGGCGTTATTTGCGTTGCGGGAGGCTAGCCGTCGCGACCGCAATGTTCGCCGCGGTAGGAAAGGCCTGCAAGCTTCCGCAGCGCGCGTCATGGCGCAGGCGCCCGGGCTAACTGCAGTACGGAGCCACGGCCCCGCCGTTGAGTGCTTACGCGGCATTCATGCCGCTCCGAAGCAGTTGCTCGTTGCTACGGGGGTCGCAACAGGCTTTCAACCTACTCGTACGCATGTTCGTGCAATCGGGGAGTCTTGGCCGCGCTGAGAGGGGTAGGCGCTGCGGAGAGTACGCAGAGAAAATGAGCCAACGCCGCTGGCTGGCGCCCTACCCGCCGGGCGTGCCGGCCGACATAGACCCCGCGTTATACGTGTCGATGATGCAGCTGCTGGAAGAAAGCTTCCACAAGCACGACGCGCGCCCGGTCTACAGCTTCATCGGCCGCCGCTGCCGCAGTCGGACAGCTGGCTGCCGGCGCCGGTGCTCATCGCCTGTTCGTCTTGCGACGATGCTTCGACCCGCAGAAGCACAGCAGAGCTTGGCTTTTCATCGCATGAGCAAGCCCGTGCCGCCTGCCGACTTGGCACAGGGTCGGGATTGCGGGGAGCTAAATGCACAGACGGGCTTGGGTTTCCGCTCAGCCGAACGGGCGCTCCAGCATGCGACGGACGAGGACCTTTCCCGGGCCAGTGTGAAAACGTACGGCCTGTCCTTCCAGCGCTCGTTCAGCCTGAGTGGGTCGGTTGCGTTGCCGCAGGTAGTCGTGCCACGTCGGGCAGTGATAGCGCTCAATCCACAATTCTGGATCGGCGATGTCCCGCGCTATGGACCAGCCGTAGCCACCGGTGCGCTGGCGCACGAGCTGCACTTCCTGCATTAGGTCGTGAAACGCCCGCGCGTTCTTCTTCTTTACCCGATATTCAATCTCGACCACCAACGGCCCATCGCGCCCAGTGATCGGCAGCTGGACCGCTGGATGTTCGAGTAGCTGGGACTCTTCCGCACGGCCTGCGACTGGGAGCATGCGCAGCCACAGGCCAACCAGAGGCGAGGCCAGCATGAATGCGGCCGAGATGAGAAGTGTTGTTTCGACGCCGGTGACATTGGTCAAGCTGCCCCAGCCCCAACTGCCCACGGCAACCCCGGCTGATGACGCCGCTTGGTACGTGGCGAGCGATCGTGCGGCCACCCAGCGCGGCGCCGAAACCTGCACGCCAACGCCGAACAAGGTCCACGATAAGGTCCATCCGGCGCCAACGAGGATCAGTGCGCCTGCGGTCACCGCCGGCTCGCGGCTCACAGCCACTATCGCAATCCCGCTACCCATCAACAGCGAGCAGGCCCGGATCGCTTTCTCACCGCTCATGCGCTTGCGAACTTGGGCGATGTTGACTGCACCGATCACTGCACCCACGCCAAAGGCGCTGAGCATCATGCCATAGGTCTTCGCACCGCCTTGCAATAGATCGCGCGCTACCAGGGGCATGAGTGCCAGAATCGCGCAACCAATCCCACCGGTGACGATGCTGCGGAGTACCACGATCCGGATCGACGGCGAATTGGCAACGTAACGCACGCCTAGAACCATGGCTTGGCTAAGCCTTTCAGGCGGCAGCGGCGAACGTTCGGCTTGGCGCTTCCACAGGAAGATGGCAACGATGAGCGGCAGGAATGCCAGCGCATTTAGTGCGAATGCTGCAATCGTGCCTGCAGTTGCCACGACGACGCCCCCGATCGCTGGACCTACGCTGCGCGCGATGTTATAGCTGATGCCGTTCAGCGCAATCGCGGATGGCAGCGCGTCGACGGGCACCTGCTCGCTCACCGCGGCTTGCCAAGCGGGTCCCATCATCGCTACGCCGCAACCGATGGCAAAGCTGAGAATCAGCAATAGATTCGATGTGATAAGGCCGACCGAGGCGAGCGTCGTCAGCACGGTGGCGGCAACCAGTGCGATACCAAGGGACGCCAACGCCACAATGCGCCGGTCATGGACGTCGGCAATTGCGCCGGCCGGTATTGCAATTAGCACCGCAGGTAGCCAAAGCGCGGTCTGCACGAGCGCCACCTTGTCGGCTGAGGAGGCCATTTCCGTCATCGCCCAAGCCACCCCTACACCTTGGACGAGAGTTCCAAGGTTCGATATCAGGCTCGCGAGCCAGATGCGACGGAACGTTGCATGACGCAGAGGGGCGGTGATGCTGTCGGAGGTGAACGTCTCCTGTTTGGGCGCATGGGCCAGATCAGCTGGCGCGTCAGCTGCCACTTCTTGATTGTCGATCGGAACAGCGATGCCGGGGCGGCTGGGCAATTGAGGAACCTACGAAAACAAGGTCGAAAAGGTGCTTGTCAAGCCGTCATTTCCTGCAGCAGGCCCGATGGCTGCCTTACGTCGATCGCTGCTATCAACATAGTACCGGGCGTTGGAAGCGGATCGCACCAATGAACCGCCTATCAACGCAGAATTGCTGCAAGCTCACCGGGAATGCTTCGTTTGAGCGGCGTCTCATGCGCCCCGCAAAGTTGGGTCCTCGCTCAGCTGCACCAGCATCTTCCCGAAATTACCGCCCTTCAGCATTTCGGCGAAGGCAAATGGGAGCGTCTCAAGACCTTGGCGAATGTCTTCGCGGTAGACGACAGCACCTGAGGCGACGGCGGGGCCTAGTTCAGCGAGCATGGCATCATGATGGGACTCCACGTAGTGGCTAGCCCAGAGGTCGGTTACTGTCACGCCGCGTGCCATCGCACGGCGGTTCTGCTCGGCGCCCGCAACTCCCCCGGGCGCTTCTCCGTAGTGGCTGATCCGGCCGCAGACTGTCATGCGGGCATCAGATTTGAGTAGAGGCAGGACCGCCTCGAACACTTCGCCACCAACGTTCTCGAAATAGGCGTCGACGCCCCGCGGGCAAGCAGCCTTTAGATCTTCGGCGAAGCTTGGGGAGAGGTGGGAAACGCAGGCGTCAAATCCGAGAGTTTCCATCACGAAACGACATTTCTCGGGCCTGCCGGCAATCCCCACTACTCGCGCGCCGCGCAACCGGGCGAGTTGGCCGGCGATCTGGCCCACGCCCCCGGATGCTGCGGAGACGACGACCGTGTCTCCGGGCTTTGGATTGCACTGCAAGACCATCCCGGCATAGGCCGTGAGTCCCAACATACCCAGCACGCCCACAGCATGGGAGATCTTCTCTGCCGCAGGATCGAGTTTGCGAGGAATCATGTAGGCAGGGCGTGTCACCCCTTCGCCCATCAGCTCATACTCGGCCCAGCCATTAGTATTGGAGACCAAATCCCCCGGGGCGTAGCCCGGCATGCGGCTTTCGATGACCTGAGCGACTGTGCGCGCATGGCAAGGCGTACCGCGGGACTGCTCGCGGAGTTCCTTGTAGGCCCACTGGTAGGGGTCAAGGGAGACGTAGATCGTGCGGGTCAGCGCCTGACCGTTGGCGGGCGCGGGGATGGTCCCTTCGCAAAGCTCGAAGTTGTCCGGCTCCGGCCAAGCGCCGACAGGCTTATCCGAGTAGGTCCAGTAACGGTTTATGGTTTCCATCTTGAGAAGCTCCATTTAAGGCGAGGGAATGTGGAGTTTTCGATAACGTGAAACCATAACCGCGCTGGAACGTTGACTTCCTCTATTCTTCGCCTCGACAGGGCCGAAATGCTGCGCTATGCGTACTGAAACGAGCGAGTACTTCTGGCGCTCACAAGCGAGCTACGGCGCAACGCCGACCACTGCTTGACGGCAGGTAGCTGACGAGGGGCCGGCAGAAAGTTCGCTCGCCGTTCGGGCCGTCTGTTGGCGCCGGGCAGTTTATGGTTCACCCGCAGCCCGATCCCCAGCGGAATCTCGTCGGGCACTTCGCCGAGCTAGGTGGCCGTCTTGTCGACTAGTCGCGCCGTTTGTTATTTTGCAAGCCAGGCGTTGAACCGCTGGCGCAACTCGTCACCCTTCTCAGCCCAGAAGGCAGCGTCTCTCAGCAGAGCATTGACCATGTGGTCGGGCGAAGTCGGAAGGTGGGGCAGCATCGCCGGATCAACCAGCGCCATTGCGTCCTTGTTAGCGGGTCCGTAGGGAAAGTACTGCGTTAGGCGGGCTTGCGCCTGCGGCGAGGCGGCAAAGGCGAGGAACTTGTAGGCGGCGTCCAGCCGCGGGCTGCCCTTCGGAATTGTCCAGACAGACACCTCCCAGTGCTGGGCGTCCCACATAATCTCGAAGGGCTTGCCGGAGTTCTTGACGGCATCGTAGATGCGGCCGTTCGGCGCCGAGGTCATGACGACCTGACCATCAGCGAGAAGCTGCGTTGGCTGGGCGTTACTCTGATACCAGACGATGTCCTTTTTGATCGTGTCGAGCTTCTTGAAGGCACGGTCCACACCCTCGGGCGTGTTGAGCACCTTGTAGACGTCCTTGACGGGCACGCCGTCGGCGATCAGCGCCCATTCCAGAGTCTTGTCGGGAATCTTTTTCAGTCCGCGCTTGCCAGGAAACTTCTGGGTATCAAAAAAGTCCGCGATGGTCTTCGGGCCGTTTGGCAGCTTGTTCTTGTCATAGGCAATAACCACGGTAGAGGTGACGTACGGCAGTCCGCAGTCTTGCGTGTCGCCACCCATCAACTTCGCCCGGTCGATGCCCAGTTTTTTCCAGTCGATCGTCTCAACGAGGCCCTCGGCGCACAGCTGCATGACCGAGTCCATGGCAGTGTCGACCACGTCCCAGCTCACGGTCTTGGACTTGACCATGGCACGGACCTTGGCGTTCTCGCCGTTGTACTCGTCTTCGGTGATCTTGATCCCGGTTGTCTTAGAGAACGGTTCGAAATAGGCCTTGCGCACGCTTGCCTGGTAAGCACCGCCATAGGAGGTGATCGTCAGCTGATCAGCCGCGAAAGCGGGCCCAACGCGCATCAGCGCTGCCGCCGCAAGGCCGGCAAATGTGCCAGCGATCTTCAAGAACGTGTTCATCAGTCGTTTCCTATAAATGCCGCTTGGCAGGCGGGTGCGGCGTGGACAAAAACAGAAAGGCCGGCTTGTCGAGGCGGCGAAGCGGGCGAGCTTTCCCCGCCCTAACTTCTACTTGGCCACCCAGGCATTGAAGCGCTGGCGCAGTTCGTCGCCCTTCTCAGCCCAGAATGCTGAGTCAATCACCACAACATTGCCTGCGTGGTCGGGCGCAGTCGGAAGGTGGGGCCTGATCGACGCATCAACGAGCGCGGTGGCGTCCTTGTTGGCGGGCCCGTAAGGCATGTAGTGCGTCAAGTTGGCCTGTGCCTGGGGTGAACCGGCAAACGCGAGGAACTTGTAGGCGGCGTCCAGGCGCGGGCTGCCCTTCGGAATCGCCCACACGCCGAACTCCCACTGCTGGGCATCCCACATGATCTCGAAGGGTTTGCCAGAATTCTTGACGGCATCGTAGATGCGACCGTTGTAGGCCGTGGTCATGACAACCTGGCCATCGGCGAGAAGCTGCGCCGGTTGCGATTGGGACGCGTACCAGACGACGTCCTTTTTGATCGTATCGAGCTTCTTGAACGCGCGCTGGACACCTTCAGGCGTGTCGAGGACCTTGTAGACGTCTTTGATGGGCACGCCGTCGGCAATCAATGCCCATTCGAGATTTTGGTGGGGAGCCTTCTGCAGCCCGCGCTTGCCTGGGAATTTCTGAGTGTTGAATAGATCAGCGATCGTCTTTGGACCGTTCGGCAGCTTGTTCCTGTCATAGGCGACAATCTTGGCAGAGATGACGTAAGGCACCCCGCAGTCATACTTATCCCCAGCCAGCAATTTGGACCGGTCGAGCCCCAACTTTTTCCAGTCGATCGTCTCAACGCTGCCATCGGCGCACAGTAGCAAGACCAAAGCCGGCGAGACGTCGACCACGTCCCAAGTCACGGTCTTGGATTTGACCATCGCGCGGATCTTCGCGACCTCGCCATTGAACTCGTCTTCCGCCACCTTGATCCCGGTAGCCTTCGAGAAGGGTTCAAACATCGCTTTGCGCAGTCCCGCCTGGTAGGGCCCGCCATACGAAGTGACCGTCAGCTGGTCGGCCGCGAAAGCAGGCCCCACCGGCATCAACGCAACCGCTGCAAGGCTGGCTGCTGCGCTGACGACATTCACGAATGATTTCATCATCTTGGCTCTCCATGTGTGCCGTCCGAAAGCCGGTTGCGGCGTTGAGAAATAGCAGCGGTCGCGCCGCTAGGGTGGTGAGATTTCCGAGGCGTTCGACGCATCGAGAGCACGACAATCCTGCGTCTCCCAGCCGACGGTGATGGCCGCACCGGGCTTGATTTGCGGTACACCTGCCGAGTTCGGCAGCTTGAC
>NZ_JABJVV010000034.1 GCF_013155545.1 Caenimonas soli
GGCGGCGATGGGCTGGCGAGTGGCACGCTCAGCGTGGACGGCAAGATCCTGGCGCGCAGCGGCGACGTGGTGCTGATCGCCCCGAACGTTCAGGTGGGCACCGGCGCGCTGGTGCAGTCGCCCAGCGGCGCCACGATCCTGGCCGCAGGCCAGAAGGTGGAGCTGACCGGGCGCGGCCTGGAAGGCATCCGCATGGAACTGCAGGCCCCCGGCGACCAGGCACTGAACCTGGGCACGCTGCAAGGCGATGCCGTGGGCATCTTCGCCGGCCAGCTCAAACACAGTGGCCTGATCCAGGCCAACGCCGTCACAGCCGAGGGCGGCAAGGTGGTACTCAAGGGCCTGGATAGCGCGGACATCTCCGGCCGCGTCACGGCCAGCAAGGGCGAGCAGGGCGGCCAGGTGCATGCCACGGCAAGCAAGGTGATGCTCCGAAGCGGCGCCGTGATCGACGTGAGCGGCGAGCGCGGCGGCGGCGAAGCGCTGATCGGTGGCGGCTGGCAGGGCAAGGATGGCCGCATCGCCAATGCGACTGAAACCCTGGTCGAAGCGGGCGCGACCATCAAGGCCGATGCGACGGGCAGCGGCAATGGCGGCACCATCGTGGCCTGGTCCGACGGATCGACCCGGGTCTATGGGACGCTCTCGGCACGCGGCGGCGCGGCGTCGGGCGACGGCGGCAACATCGAAACCTCCGGCCATTACCTGGACATGCAGGGTCAAGTGGACACGCGTGCGCCCAACGGCAATACCGGCAACTTGCTGCTGGATCCGACCAACATGTACGTTGCCGCGAGCCAGCTCAGTGCCGAGGCTGCGGGCATGGCCCTTGGAAGCGCCCAGACCGCCACGGGCCCGGTCTTCACGCCGACAGGCGCCGTGCAAGACTCGTTTGTCACCACATCTAGCCTTACGGGTCTCCTGACCACCACGAGCGTCACGGTTCAGACCACCAATGCCTTGGGCACCGGCGCCGGGTTCATCAAGGTGGTCGACCCGGTGAGCTGGGGATCGGGCAATCAGTTGACACTGAGCGCGGACACGGACATCTTCGTCGATGCCCCGATCACAAGCACGGGCACAGGAGCGCTGAGCCTGCGCGCCCAAGGCAACATCACCCAGACGGCCGCAATCACTGTTCCCGGGTTGCTGGCCATCTCGGACTTCAATGCAGTCACGCTCAACCACTCCGGCAATGCCGTCGGTACTCTGGCGGGCTACGCGGGAGCGGGCCAGAACTTCACCTTCACGAACGGCAGCGCGCTCGATGTGGGTAGTGTCGCGGGTTCCTTCGGCGTAGGCGCAGGCGGGAGCAACGTATCCCTCACGGCGCTGAGCGGTGACCTCAGCATCTCTGACACCGCGTACGGCGTCAATGCCGGCTCAGGCGCTGCCTCGCTCACGGCCAGCACTGGTTCGGTCACGCAGGCCAGTCTGGCCAAGATCACGGCCAGTGCGCTGGCGGTGACGGCGAACAATTCCATCGGCCTCAGTGCCGGCGTGAACGACGTGCAGTCTTTCTCGGCGGTGCAAACGGGTTCGACCGGCGGCAACATCGCGTTCGTCAACAATCCCACCGCAACGCAGTGGACGCTTGGCAACGTCACGCAGAACGCCCTGTCCCCCTCTTCCGTATCGATCTCGTCGGTGTCCGGCCAGGACATACAGGTGCAGGGCAACGTCGTCTCCGGCGCCAGCTCCAGCCTGAGCGTTTCCACCGCGGGCTCGATCATCCAGGGCGCCGGTGGCCTTCTCAAGTCGGACACCATTACGCTGCAGGCCGGTGGGACGCCGAGCGGTCCTGTCGGCAGCGCCGTCACGCCGCTGCAAACCGCATCGAACGGCACCTCGACCGCCTTCACCATCGGCGCCACCGGCGGGCCCAGCGGCATCCATATCAATCACGCGGGCAATGCGGTCCTGAGCAGCATCAATCCAAGCATCAACGCGCCCATCGAATTCAAGGCCAGCGGCAACCTGTCGGTAACGCCCAATCTCAACAGCGGCAGTTCGGGACTTTTCCTCGGTGCGGGCGGCCTGCTCAGCGTCGGCAGCCTCACCGGCGCCGGCATCACGCTGGAAGCCGACCGGATGAACCTCCAGGGCGGCGCGTCCTCGATCAACGCCGGCACCGGCGTGCTCTGGATCAAGCCGACGACCAGCAACTGGGACATCGACCTCGGCTCCTCCACGGACGTGGCGGCCAACACCCTGGAGCTGTCCACCAACGAAGTCAACGCCTTGGCCGGCGGCGGCGCTTTGCGCATCGGCGCACTCTCGGCCGGCTCGATGAACATCAGCGCCGCCATTGCGCCGATCTACAGCGGCAGCATCAAGCTGGAGTCGGGCGGTGCCATTACGCAAACCGGTGCGGGCACCATCTCCGCTTATTCGCTGGCCATCAAGGCCCTGGGCGACGTGATCCTGGATGGCACCCCCAATTCGGTGACGAACCTGGCGGCCTCGCTGGGCGATGCCAGCAACACCAATCGGGTGTTCAAGTTTCGCAATGGCGGCGCGCTGAACCTGGGCGCCGCCATCGACGGCACCAGCGGTATCGCGATCCAGGTGTCCGGCGGCGGCTATGACCCGCTCAGCCCGGATGCGTACATCTCGCTGATCTCGGGCGGCGCGCTAACCCAGAGTGCGGGTGCGCTGATCGGCGCCAAGGCCGTTTATGCGGAGGGCAGCCGCGTCGCCCTGACCGAGGGCAATTTCACCGGCGTGATTGCGGGTAAGGCCACCGGCGCGGCTACCGGCGACAGCTTCAAGTACACCAGCATCAATGGTATCAACGTCAACAACGTGGGCCCGGGTTCCGGCATCCAGAACGCCAACGGCCCCGATCCCGTCGCCATCGAGCTGACCGGCACCAACGTGTCCCAGCGCGCCGGCTCGGCCATCACGGCGGCGGGTGGGCTGAAGCTGGTCACCACGGGGCCGGTGAATCTTTCCGACGGCGGCAACAACGTGAGTGCATTGACGGCGACCGGCGCCAGTTCGCTGGTTTACCGCAACCTGGGCGCGCTGACGGTCGGTATCGCCGGCACCGGCGTGAGCGCCACGGGCGGCGTCGACATCCGAAGCGCCGATGCCCTGACCGTGCAGTCCAACGTCTCCGGCTCGGGCGTGATATTGAAGGCGAACGGAGCGGGCAAGGATCTGAACATCAATGCGGTCGTGGACACGGGCTCGGGCGGCGGCGATCTGGTGGCAGCAAACGACGTCCTGCTGAACAACGCGACCCTGACCGGCAGCGGCACGACCAACCTGGGGGCCGGGAACGCGGCCAAGGTGACGTCCGGCACCACCACCCTCAATACCAGTCTGGCCGGAACGCCGCTGGATGTGCAGGGCACGCTGGTGGTGGGGAGCAATGTCACCGTCGATTCGCTCAACCTCGCAAGCGGCGGTTCCATTACCGGCGCGGGCGACCTGATGGTGGGCAGCAGCCTGTCCTGGTCGGGTGGCATCATGACCGGCAGCGGCGACACCACCATTGGTCCCGGGGCCACCGCCACCATCACCGGTGGGGTATCGCTGGTGCGGCACATGGTCAACGCCAGCGGCGGGACCATCGTCTTGTCGGGCAGCGGGCAAATCGCGGCGATGAGTCCGGGGTCTTTGGACAACAGCGGCTTCTTCGACATCCAGAACGACGGCGGCTTTGCCGGCAGCGCCTTCACCATCAGCAATTCCGGTACGTTCACCAAGAGCGCCGGCACCGGCGTGAGCGCCGTGAGCGGGGTGAATTTCATCAACAACGGCTCGCTTGCTGTGTCCAGCGGCACGCTGCAGTTCGGCAGCGCCGGCTTCTCCAGCAACTCAGGATTGGTGCTCGTCGGTACCGGGGCAACGCTGGACAACAGCAACACCACGCTGGCCAACACCTCGGCCGGCGTCATCAAGGGATCGGGCACCCTCAGGCTGGGCACCGGCACCCTGAACAACAGCGGCACGCTGATGCCCGGCGGTCCCGGCGCCGTCGGTACCCTGACTATCGAGGCTGCCACGGTCAACCTGGATGCGGGGACCCATGTTTATGCCGATGTGGTGAGCACTTCCAGCTTCGACCGGCTGAACGTGACGGGCAACGTGAATCTGGCCAGCGGCGTCACCGTCGTGCCGGACATCAGCGCCGCCATCGGGCTTCTGCCGGGCGACAGCTTCGACATCATCCAGAGCTCACTGGGTAGTGTGGGTGGAGCCCTGCCTGTCGTGCCGGGCCTCGTCGTTACCCTGGAAAGCAGCCCGGTCCCGGCGCTTCGGGTGGCCCTGGCATCGCCGCCACCTCTACCGGCACCGGTGCCTCCGCCCCCGGCAGCCTTGCCGTTAACGAGCGGGACGACAGCCGACCAGATCGCCGGACTGATCGAAGGGGACCATGCACTCGCCACGCAGGTGGTCGCCGAGTTCAGCACCAACCCGCTGACGACCTTTACCGAGCTGGTGCTGAAGGAAGAAGAGCCGCGGGCGGGCGACGGCCGCGGTGTCGACAACCTGGTCGATAACAACCAGTGCCGGCGCTAACGCGCGCGTTCAGGAGCCGATAACCTGGCAGTCGCCGCTGCCGGCGACGATCTGGCGGACTTGTTGCGGCAGTGAGCCGAACATCTTGGCGGCCAGGCTGCCGGCGCCTTCCTGTCCCATGAGGATGCGGTCGCAGCCCAGCTCGCGGGCAGTGCGGGCAATGGTCTCGGCGCTGCGGCCGATGCGCACGCTGGATGTGTAGGGCACGCCCGCCGCGGTCAATTGCGCTTGCGCGGATTCGAGTTCCTCGGCGCCGGCGGCGTACTGCAGCTGGTGCAGCTCGCCGCTGCCGAAGAACATCGCGACATGGCTGGAAACCGCGGCCTGCACGCTCAGCAAATGGACCGCCACCGGGTCCTTGCCGTAGATGCTGATCGCTTCCGCCACGGCGGCCCGGCTGCGCGCCGGATGGCCGGCGTCCACCGGGATCAAGATTTTTCTCATGCTGGTTCCTTGTTGCGGTTTAGCCGGCGGCCTGGTCGGCGGCGGTTCCGGCGGGGCCGGCCTGCTGCGCAGCGCTGCGGACCATGAGCCACTTGCCGGTCGCGACAACCAGCAGGGCGCCCAGCGCCGGAGCGATCGTGTGCAGGTTGTGGTGCTGGGCGCTCCAGTTGGCGATTGCCGGATCGGACACGGCCATCTCACCGGCCACCCATCCCAGCAGGCCCGCGCCGACGGTGATGATCGCCGGGAAACGCGCCATCAGCTTGAGGATCACGGTGCTGCCATAGATGATCAGCGGGATGCTGATGACAAGGCCGATCACCAGCAGCGGCACGTTGCCCTTGGCCGCGGCAGCGACACCGATCACGTTGTCCAGGCTCATCACCAGGTCGGCCACCACGATGGTCTTGATGGCAGCGGCCAGGTTCGAATGGCCCGCGAGTTCTTCCTCGCCGTCTTCGCCTTTGAGCAGGCCCACCCCGATCCAGAGCAGCAGGGCCGCGCCGATCAACTTGAGGTAGGGCAGCGTGAGCAGGAAGATCGCGAAGAAGGTCAGCACGATGCGAAGCAGGATCGCGCCGACGCTGCCGAAAACAATCGCCTTCTTCTGCTGCTTCGGCGGCAGCGAGCGGCACGCCAAGGCGATGACCACCGCGTTGTCGCCGCTCAGGACGATGTTGATCATGATGATCTGGCCCAGGGCGATCCAGAACTCGGGGGTGGCGAAGTCAAACATTTTGTTCCTCGAAAGCGTGGGGAACCGCGAGCGGGTTCCGGTGCTTTCGAGAGTACGCAGGGGCGCTGACGCCTTTCTGCCGGCCAACTGTCAGGTAGATGTCGCCAAGCTGTCGCCAGGCTTACGCGTCCCGGTCAGCCTCGGATCGGCTGGCGGGAAAAAACACGCTGAAGGTGTTGCCGATGCCGTCGCTGCGGTCTTCTTCCAGGGTGATGCGGGCGCCGTGCAGGCTGGCGATTTCGCTGACGATCGCCAGCCCGAGGCCGCTGCCGTCGGTGTGGCTGCCAAGCAGCCGGTGGAATCGTTCGAAGATGCGGCCCCTCTCTTCGACCGGGATGCTCGGGCCATCGTCGCTGATCGACAGCCGGCCCTCGCCGTTCTCGGAGGTCGCCACCGCGATCGTGACCCGCCCGCCACGCTGGCTGTAACGAACCGCGTTGTCTATCAGGTTGTTGATCAATTCGCGCAAGCGGTCGGCGTCGGCGTCGATCAGGACCGGTTCAGCCCCCTCGAACCCCAGGTCGATGCCCTCCTTGATGGCCTGCGGCACCCACCCCATGCTGATCTCCAGCGCGAAGGCATTCAGGTCCAGCGCCTGCAGTTGCACCGTGTCGGTCGCGCCCGGCTCGTTGCGGGCCAGGGACAGCAGCTGCCGCACCAGGCGCGACAACCGGTCGGCACCGACGTAGAGCTGGGCCAGCGAATGGCGCACCCGCTCGGGGTCGTTTTCCCGCAGCGCCATCTCGATCTGCGCCTTCAAGCCGGCGACGGGAGTCTTGAGCTGGTGGGCGGCATCGGCGATGAAGCGGTTCTGGAAATCCAGCGTCTTGCCCAGGCGCTGCATCAACTCGTTGACCTCCTCCACCAGCGGCCGGACTTCGCCCGGCACGCCGTGGATCTCCACGGGCGTCAGATCGAGATGGTTGCGGTCGGACACGGCATGCTGCAGCCGTTTGAGCGGCACCAGCCCGCGCGAGATGCCAAAGTAGACAGCGCCGGTCGCCATCACGATCAGCAGCAACTGCGGGACCACGACGTTGGCCAGGATCTCCCAGGCCAGCCGCTTGCGCTTGTTCAGCGTTTCCGCAACCTGCACCAGCACCGGCCCCGAGGCGTCGTCCCCTTCCACTCGCGCCCAGGACGCCACCATGCGCACCGGCTCGCCGTGCAGGACGGCGCCGTAGAACAAGGGCTTGCCGCTCACGGAGGGAAGCCGCGCCGGTCGCGCGATCTCCGGATCGCCGCCGATGACGGCGCCGCTCTGCGTCCAGACCTTGTAGGCGAGGCGGTCGTCCTGATCGAGCAGCAGGATCCGCTCGGCGGCGGGCGAGAGCTCCAGCTTCGGCCCGGAGCCATTGGGCTTGATGTGCAGCGCGACTTCCCTGGCGATCTCGTTCAAGGAGCGGTCGTGCGCCAGGTTGGAAAAATCGACCGAGGTCCAGTAGGTGACGGCTGTGTCCAGCACCAGCAGGGCCAGCAGGGGGCCGAGGAGCCAGGCCAGCAGCTTGGACTGCAGCCGCGGCTCAGCCTGCCGCATCGTTCCGTTCCATCAGGTAGCCCATCCCGCGGACCGTGCGGATCTCGCACCCCAGGGGCTCGAGTTTCTTGCGGATGCGGTAAACGTAGACCTCGATCGCATTGGCCCCCACCTCGTCGCCCCACCCGTACAGGTGGTTGACCATGTGCTCCTTGCTCACCACCCGGCCCTCGCGCATCAGCAGCAATTCCAGCACCGAGAGTTCCCGTGCCGACAGCTCCACCGGCTGGTCGTCGTAGAACACCCGCCGGCCGACGGTGTCCAGGCGCAGCCGCCCGTGCTGCAGGAAAGGCGTGGTGGTGGAGCCGCCCCGGCGCAGCAGCGCGCGAACCCGCGCCTCGAGCTCGGGCAGGTCGAAGGGCTTGGCCAGGTAATCGTCCGCTCCCAGATCCAGGCCGCGCACGCGGTCGGCCAAGGCATCGAGCGCAGTGAGCATCAGCACCGGCACACCGGACTTGCGGGCGCGCAGGCGGCGCAGCACATCGAGGCCGCTGAGGCCGGGCAAGCCGATGTCGAGGATCGCGAGGTCGTAGCTCTCCATCGCCAGCGCGTTGTCCGCCTGCTCACCGTCGGCGACCACGTCGACCGCATAAGCGCACTGGACCAGGGCCCGGCAAAGCGCATCCGCGAGGATCGTGTCGTCCTCGACGAGGAGTATTCGCATGGGCGCAATCGTAAACGAAGGCCTCGCGGCCAAAAGCGTGTCGCGCCCAAGCCCACAGCTATGTGCCGGATGTCTCGGTGCCGGCTCGTATTTCACCAACTTCCGTATTGCAGCGCATGTAACGGTGTGCTACTGTCGAAACGCCTTTTGACCAGTAGCCCTGCGGGGTGCGGCGAGGAGGAAGCCTGGAGGGGGCGGCCTTGCCTGAAAGAACAGCCGTGAACAAGCCAGCCAAACAAGCTTTCCCGCGGGCCCACACCGCCTTGCCAGCCAGCAACAACGCACCTTGCCCTGCCGTGGCAGGGTTCCGGCCAGCAGGCGCGGCTCTCGCCATTGCTGCGGCCTTTCTCGCCTCCCCGGTGGTGGCCCAGCCCAGCGGCGCCCAGGCCATCCACGGCCAAGCCAGCCTGAGCCGGCAAGGCGCCAACCTGCTGGTGACCACGCAAAACGGCGCCGGAACCAGCCATTCGGCCATCAACTGGCAAAGCTTCTCGATCCCCGGGGGCAGCACCACCCATTTCCAGCAGCCCGGCGCGACCAGCCTGTCGATCAACCGGGTGGTGGGCAGCAACCCCTCGGCCATCTTCGGCACCCTGAGCTCCAACGGCCGGCTGGTGCTGGTCAACCCCTCGGGCATTGCCGTGGGCGCCGGCGCGGTGGTGGACACCGCCGGCTTCACCGCCTCGACGCTGCGCATGAGCGATGCCGATGCGCTGGCCGGGCGGCTGGTGTTCGGCGGCGATGGGCTGGCGAGTGGCACGCTCAGCGTGGACGGCAAGATCCTGGCGCGCAGCGGCGACGTGGTGCTGATCGCCCCGAACGTTCAGGTGGGCACCGGCGCGCTGGTGCAGTCGCCCAGCGGCGCCA
>NZ_JABJVV010000035.1 GCF_013155545.1 Caenimonas soli
CGCAAGGAAAGAAAGAAGGTGGAGATGCTATTTGCGCACCTCAAACGCATCTTGAAGCTCGATCGGCTGCGACTGCGGGGCCTAAATGGTGCGCGAGACGAGTTCCTGATGGCCGCGGCCGTCCAAAACTTGCGAAGAATGGCTAAGTGGCTCGCCCCGAAGGCAGAAAACGGAAGGCTGATACCTGTATGAAAGTGCGAGGATGACCTCGAACTGATCAGGCGCTTCTGCATTGACTCAATCAAGCGCCGCGAAGGCGCTACCGCGCGCAGCCAAAAGCGAGTTCTTCAACACAATAGGTCGAAAGCAGACGTGCAAGCCGGACGCGTCGGCGTGCCCTTTCAATGTACGCTAGACACGCGCCTTGCCCCCGCTCTGCAAAGTGAAAGGAAGCTATGGCCTTGCCTCATGCCCAGCCCCTGGACGTCATCAATGTCACCCCGCTCGGCCCCAAGCTGAGCGGTGCCGTGAGCACCAGCCTTCTGAAAACGGAACGCATCCAGTTGCAGCACATAGTGCTCCTAGCCCATGCTGACCAGCCCGAGCACAAGGTAGACGACGAGTGCACGATCCACTGCCTGGAAGGCGATGTGGAAGTGGTGATGCCGGGCGGCATTCGCCGCCTGGGTGCCGGGAGCCTGATCGTCCTTCCTGCAAAGCAAAAACACTCCCTGCGGGCGCGCACCGACTGCGCTGTCCTCGTTACCTTGCTGCTGAACGCGGGCGATGCGGGGAATCACGGCGGCGCCGGCGCGCGAACACTGAAAAAGGGCGACACCGACTGAAGTGCCACTTCGACCGGACTTGGCCGGGAACAACTTCGAGCCATGAGGTCGCTTCCGAGGGGTGCCCGACGGCAGCGCCATCGCCAAGGCCAAGGCTGTCGCGATTGCTGCTCGACGGCGAGTGCCGATCGACAATCACCTCAAAAGTTGACATGGCATCGTGCCTTCTTGACACGATGCCATGACGCGGATTATTTTAATCGTGTCATGAGCACGACCACGTACGAGAGCCCGCTCCGCGCAGAACAGATGGAGCAGACGCGTCTTCGGATACTGGAGGCGACGGCAGATGTGCTTGCGGACGAGGAGGTCAACGAGGTCACGGTTCCACTTGTCGCCATGCGCGCCCGCGTGTCGGTCCGTACCGTCTATCGGCACTTTCCGACCAAGGAGGCGCTCTTCGACGAGTTCGGTGAGTGGGCGGAGGAGCACCTCCGGGTCGTCCTCCTTTCCTACCCGGACACGCTTGAGGGCGTCCGCGGGATGGCGCCTGCGCTCTATCGCATGTACGACGAGCGAGCGCCGCTGATGCGCGCCCTCCTATCGAAGCGCGGACAGGAGATCCGGGCCCGCACGCGGCGCCGGCGACTGGCGACGTTTGAGAAGGCGATGCGGGAGGTCACCGGCGGACTCGGCCCGGCCGAGCGCCGACGCGCCCTTGCGGTGATCTACCTGCTCGTGAGCGCGCCCGCTTGGCAGGCGATGCGCGATCAGTGGGACCTCAAGGGAGAGGAGGCAGGCAAGGCCGCCGCCTGGGCCGTGCGCGTGCTGACAGATGAGCTTCGCCGCAATCCGGCGAGCCTCAAGGAGGTTGGTAATGATGACACTCATCGCTGAGCACACCTTCGCCCCACCCGGTCCGGGATCGTGGTTTCTCGACCCGACTCACTGGACGCGGCCGGTGAGCCGCTTCCAGGCGGAGATCTTCCCCGACGCCTTCCAGCGCGGCTTCGGCGAGAGCCTGCGCCGCTACGGATCGTTGCTCGAGTACCTGGAGGCGGGCTTCGTCAACGGGTTCCCGTACTACTGCGCACGTCCCGTCGGCGCGCCGAGGGAGGCGGTCGGTCACCCTCCGAAAGAGGTGTGGGACGAGCTCGCGCGCAGTCACTCAATGATTCGGCGCCGGCTCGAAACGAGCGCGACCGTGTTCGAGCGCAAGCTCTGGCGTGAGGACCTCGAGCGCTGGGACCGGGAGGTGAAGCCCGCGGCGATCCGAGCTCACCTCGCGCTGCTCGCGGTTGACCCGGTGGCGCTCGACACGCCTGCGCTCCTCGCATACATCGATCGCTGCCGCGAGAACCAGATCCATGGCGCGTACATCCATCACCTCTTCAACGTGCCGGCGCTCCTGCCTGTGGGCGACTTCCTCGTGCACGCGCAAGAGTGGACAGGCCGCTCGCAGGCCCAGTTACTCGGTCTCCTCCAGGGCGCGAACCCCGACCCGCTCGGTGCAGACGAGGAGCTCGAGCGACTGGTCGGCGCTCTGCGACTGGATACGGCGGCGACGGCCTTGCTCACGTCGGCCGGAGAGCCGGGCGAAGTGGTCGCCGCGCTTCGCTCGCGGTCCGGCGACACGGGCCGGCTCGCTTCGGCATACGTCGATCGTGTCGCCCACCGGCCGGTCAACGGCGAGGACGTGGGCGACCCGTCGGTGCACGAGCTTCCCGAGCTGATCGTCGCAGCGATCCGCACAGCATTCGATCGCCTCGAGACTCGATCGGCAAATGACTTGGGCCGGAAGACCTCCGAGTTGCGCGGCGCAGTGCCCGCCCGGCATCGCGATGCCTTCGACGCGCTGCTCGGGGAGGCTCGGGCGACCTACCGGCTACGCGACGAGCGGGGCACCTACGCCGACCTCTGGGCGATCGGGATCATGCGGCGCGCGATCCTGGCGGCCGGCCGCCGGCTTACGGCGGCGGGGCGGCTCGCCGATCCGGGCCATCTCGTCGAGGCAGGCTACGCGGAGCTGCGAAGCCTCGTCAAGTCCGGCGACGGACCATCGGGCGAGGAACTGGCCGAGCGTGCGCGCTACCGGCTCAAGGCGCGCTACGCGGATGCGCCGGCGTTTCTCGGCGGCGAGCCGGGCGATCCGCTGCCGCCCGAGTGGCTGCCGCCCGCGGCGGCAAGGCTGGAGCGCGCGATCGGTGCAGCCGTGCAGGCGATGTTCGCCGCGCCGCAGCCACGCACCGAGGAGCGAAAGGTTCACGGACTCGGCGTCAGCCCGGGCGTGTACGAGGGCATCGCACGGGTGATTCACGGCACCGAGGAGTTTGGTCGCATCGAGCGGGGCGACGTCCTCGTCACGAACTCCACGACGACGGCATTCAACATCGTGCTGCCTCTCCTCGGCGCGATCGTGACCGACCGGGGTGGGCTGCTCTCGCACGCCGCGATCGTGGCGCGCGAGTACGGGCTGCCAGCGGTCGTTGGGTGCACCGATGCGACCTCCGTGCTCCTGGACGGTGCGAGGGTCATCGTCGATGGCACCACGGGCGAGGCCGAGGTCGTCGCATGACCGAAGCAGCCGCACCGAAACCGGCAGCGCTTACCGAGGAGCTCGAGGACAGCCGGTTCGGCGGCAAGGCCGCGCAGCTAGCCGCCGCCACGCGCGCGGGCCTGCCAGTTCCCGCGGGTGTCGCGCTTCCGTACGGGTTCGTGGATGCAGTCGCTGCTGACGAACGCGACGCGAGGCAGCGGCTGGCTGCAGTCTTTCGCACGCTCGGCGCCCCGCTCGTGGCGCGCTCGTCCGCAGTGGGTGAGGACTCCGAGCAGGCGAGCTTCGCAGGACAGCACCTGACGCAGCTGAACCTGCGCTCCGAGCCCGAGCTCGTTGACGCCGTGTCCGCCATCTGGCGCTCGGCGCGCTCGCCTTCAGCGTTCGCGTACCGCGAGCGCCTCCGGCTGCCCCGCGAGCCGAGAATGGCCGTCGTCGTACAGGAGCTCGTCGACGCCGACTCCGCCGGCGTGCTCTTCAGCCGTAACCCCGTCAACGGGTCGGACGAGCTCGTGGTCGAGGCGGCCTGGGGGCTCGGGGAGTCGGTCGTTGCCGGTCTCGTCATCCCAGATCGGTTCCGCCTGAGGCGTGACGGTGCCGTCGTCGCGCGAATCGCGGGACTGAAGGACGTCGCCATACGCACCGCCCCGGAAGGCGGCACCACCCGCATACAGGTTTCCGAAGGGCTCGCCCGCGAGCTCTGCCTCGACGATGCACAGCTCGCCGCGCTTCATGCGCTCGCGCTCCGCTGCGACGAGGTGTTCGGCGGGAGCCACGACCTCGAGTGGGCGTTCGCCGGCGGCCGGCTCTACCTTCTGCAGCGGCGAGCGCTCACAGCGATCCCAAGTCCAGCTGCAGGCGACCCACACGGTCGAGCACGTACGCAGAATCGATCCGAGGCCGGGCGACGGGAAGAGGGCTTGGCCCGGGAGTAAATGACCAGGGTCATCGGGATAAAGATCCCTGGCTCACCGTTGCCGCTGCGAACAATGTGTGGTGCATGGAGATCGATGCATGAGCGCTGTTCAGTCCGCGTCAGCGGGTGGTACGCCGTCGCCCTGGCGACTGGTGAATCTCGCGTTGGGCATCGCGGCACTCGTGAAGCTCGCGAGCGAGTTTCATCTTGTAGCGCCGCTGGTGCCGTCGCGCTGGCTGCTGGCGCCGTGGTTAACGAACGCCAGCATGACGGCGGTGCCCACCTTCGCCGCGCTGCTTGCGAAGATCGGCATCAACCTATGGTTGCCCGCCTCGATATTCATGGTGATCTTCTGGCTGGCCGGGCTTCATCGGAAGCTCGGCGCGCCACGTGTGCGATTTGCGTCTGCAGTCTTGACGCTCGGATGGGTGATCGTTTTTGCTGCGGCAAGCGCCCCGCTCCTGGCCCGCAGCCAAGGGGCGTTTGCAGCGGTAGTCGTGCTCGCCATGTTCCTGGCGCCAGCCTACGCCGCGCTAGGAATCGCACTCGTCGTCGCCGCTGCCGTCGAGCTTGCGGTCATGCTCAGGCACTCCGGCTCCACGCAGTCGCGCGCTTCGGTTGCGTTGCTTTCATGGGCGGTGCTTCCGCCGCTGCTCTCCGTTGTTCCCATGGTCTTGGCCCCCAGCAATCCGATCGTGGAGTCTGCCCGGGAGAACAACGAGTTCGCGTCACTGTGCAAGGATGTCGGCGTGCAGCTGACGGCAAGACCGGTCGCGCCCGTGCGTTCACTTGCCTACGACTGGGACCGCCAGCGATTCAGTGAACGTCCGTTCTGGGATTTCGTCGAGCTGGACGGTAAGGGCCAGATTCAGTCGTACGGCAGCGGTCCCATCAGCCTGGGCGCCGCAGGGCAACAGAAGAAGCCTACCTTCGAGTTCACGGAAAGACCGGTGGGCGATCGCCCCGGATTTCCATATGCTCACTTTCCAGTCCCCAACACGGGGCAAGCCTACGGCGTGAAGACCCTCAGCGCCGACGTCCTGGCCTTCCTCGATGTGGACAAGCCGGAAGAGTTGAAGAAAGCGCCCGTGCAGCAAGGCGCTGTGCGCTACAGGCTCACGCTTACCGACCGGCGCTCGGGAGAAATACTCGGGGTGTACACATACGTCGTCGATATGGTCAACAAGCGTGCCTGCGGCACCAACATGGCAAACGCCATCAGCCAGGACGCTTTTATCTACGACGCGATCAATCGATAGGCTGGGCCACAGGCAGACAGCCAACCGGGTCAGATAGTCGCGAGCATCCATGAAAGTTAACCGGCGTGGCTTTGCCAGGCGCGCAGCCCGTATGGGTTTTCCGACTGCAACGCATTTCTTCAAACGCTACCGTGGCGTCGCTCCGTCAGCGCTTGGTCCGGACCCTGCATCCTCCATCAGCTCCACCATCCAGTCTATGAACACGCGCAGCTTGGCTCTGACGCGCCGGTTCTGAGGGTAGGCAACGTACAAAGGCATCGGAGTGAGCTGCCACCCATCGAAAAGCCGCACCAGTTCGCTGCGGGCGACGTGTGGCTGCGCCATGTACTCCGGTAGCCAGACTACTCCCAGCCCGGCGAGTCCAGCCGCCAGGCACGCATTGCCATCGTCGACTGCCAGGATGTACCGCGCGTGGATCTCGATGTTATGGTCATCTCGGCGCAAGGCAAACGGGATGAGCTTGCCTGTGCGGGACGAGGTGAAACCGACCACAGAATGATGTGCAGCCTCCAGGTCCGTCGGATGCACGGGGTTGCCGGCTCGTTCCAGGTAGCCCGGTGATGCGAAGACCCCAAGTGGCAAGTGGCCAACTCGACGGGCGATCAGCGATTCGTGGGTAATCACCCCACCTCGCACGACGCAGTCGACGTTTTCCTTGATGAGGTCGACCATGCGATCGCTGACACCCATGTCGATCTGAATGTCGGGGTATCGGGCGTGAAAAGCCGGAAGGGCAGGGATCAAGACGGTGCGGGCGAACGGGCTGGGCACATCGACCCGCAAACGCCCCCGTGGCAATCTGGCAGCACTGGACAGGTTGGTCTCAGCGTCGTCCATCTCGGCCAGCACACGGGCCGCATGTTCGTAGTAGACGGCGCCGTCGGCAGTGACGTTGACCTGCCGTGTCGTTCGATTGAGCAATTTCACTTGAAGGCGGGCTTCGAGTTGCTGCACGAGTTGGGTCACGGTGGTGTTGCTCAGACCCAGTGTTCGCGCGGCCTTTGTGAAGCTTTTCGCCTCCACCACCCGCACGAAGGCCTGCATCGCGTCGAAACGGTCCATTGATCTTCCTCGGGCAGCGATTGTTTGGGCCTGCCAAAAAGTGATTGTCGATGTTTCCTCTTTCTCATCGCATGCCCTGTCACTAGAGTTCGGAACACGCAGAAGGGCACCGCGCCTTCGCGAACCACCCAACGACAGCCGAATTGATCAGAAAGGATTCGACATGCTGCAGCGCAAAGCCATTTTCCCCGCAAACCGTCAGGACATCTACGAGAAGCATCGCTATTCTGCGGCCATCCGCTCTGGTGATTTGCTATTCGTATCCGGTCAGGTCGGCAGCCTCGAAGACGGCTCACCGGAGCCCGATTTCGAAAAGCAGGTTCGGCGGGCGTTCGACAATCTAAAAGCCACCTTGCTCGCCGCAGGGTGCGGGCTGGACGATATTGTCGACATCACAACCTTCAATACTGACCCTGATCGCCAGTTCGAAACTGTCTTGGCAGTCAAGGACGAGATTTTCGCGCACGCTCCGTACCCGAACTGGACGGCAATCGGCGTCAATTGGCTTGCCGGCTTCGACTTCGAGATCAAGGTCATCGCCCGTATCTCAAGCTGAAAGCGATTGGTGTTGAGTCGTCTTGCCGCGCGCTGCAGCGATCGCGGGCATGCCCTGCGCGGCATCTCTGCCGGCATCGCGAACAGCGGCAATCTCGGGCGCACGGTACCTGCATCGTCCGACCACCGTGTGCTGGCGATCGTTAAGGTCACGCGGTGGCTGGCCTTGGATTTACGGCGGCCCAGTCGTTGTCACGCAGCATTGAAGTCCGCTGTCGGAGGCCCATGTCTGCTCAGGGTCTATTGTGTTGAAGAACTCGCTTTTGGCTGCGCGCGGTAGCGCCTTCGCGGCGCTTGATTGAGTCAATGCAGAAGCGCCTGATCAGTTCGAGGTCATCCTCGCACTTTCATACAGGTATCAGCCTTCCGTTTTCTGCCTTCGGGGCGAGCCACTTAGCCATTCTTCGCAAGTTTTGGACGGCCGCGGCCATCAGGAACTCGTCTCGCGCACCATTTAGGCCCCGCAGTCGCAGCCGATCGAGCTTCAAGATGCGTTTGAGGTGCGCAAATAGCATCTCCACCTTCTTTCTTTCCTTGCG
>NZ_JABJVV010000036.1 GCF_013155545.1 Caenimonas soli
GCGAGCTGCAAAGGCACGAACTCGCCGGCGCCCGCCAGCGCCGGGGCGACAGCCCCGCGCGCGTCTCGGCGCCACGTGTGAATCATGTTGGCATTAAGGCCATGGGCCAGCGCCACCTTGGCTATCGAGGCGCCGGGCTGGCTGCATTCGGCCAGCACTTTCGCCTTGAACTCCGGGGCATACGCGCGCACTCGGGTGCGCTTGGTGGGTTCGCTCGTGTCCATTCCAATCCTCTCGTGGACACGATGCTCGCCGCAGCGGGCTAAGTCGGCAAGGATGGGTTCGCCGGACGCTTACGCCGCGTTTCCGCAGGGTAGAGTTGAGGCGGATGGAGCGCGCTCGCCCGCGAGCGCAGGGTCGCCCGACACGGGCCGATTTCATCCGCGCGCAAGGTGCGCATGCCCAGACGATCTCCAGCACCGCAATCGCCCATGCGGACCTTTGCGTTGCGCAGCGCGAGGAAGTTGATACCCGACACCACGATATTGCGGCACAAGCGCACCGGGTCGACCCACTTTGGAACCACATAAGAGTTGATGCCGCAAGCAGGGAACTCAGTCCGCCTGTGAAGACGGAGAGCGATGCTCCATCTAGGAGGCGCCGCTCGGGGCCTTCGAGGTCGCACAATTCCATCACGGGCGCCGCGGAGAGAATTCTTTTACTCCCACGACAGCACGCACGGAAGTTCGGCGACTTGCGACAACCTAAGCAGCTCGTAACCAATACCGGCTGCACCGGTGAACATCCCTGGAAAAAAGTCGACCAGATCGTCTTGCCCTCCTACCCGAGCATTCAGACCCCCCAGCATGCGATGAGCAACAGGAACGGTAGTTTCCGCTGCTGCAATCGAGCGAAGAGTCGCAAGTGAAAGAAGCGCGAGTGTTCCAAAGTTTCCACAACAGATGTTGTCCGTGGGCGCCACTAGTCCGTACTTTGTGTAGTTCAGGCCTGATTGGATCACCCTCTCCGCTGCCGGATCGCCGAGTCCATCCACCGAACTCAATCGGGCCAACGCAAGACCAACGGCCCCGCTACACCAGCGCAAACCAGACACGTCATGCGCGATGCCAGTTTCATGCGCCCCGAGCCGGAGCCGGAAGAATCTTTCGGACTCAAAAGCAGCCAAGGAGCTGGCTGCGTCTTTGAATGCGCCGTTCCCTGTCACGAAGTAGAGCCGATCAAAAGCCATAGCAACTCCTGACAACCCGTGAGCTACCCCGATCCTGGAAGAGGTCCCTCGCGCGCCTGAGATGACGTCAGCTGTCGCCGAAAGTGCGAGCTGGCCAGCATAGGCTGCGCACCACAATGCATTCTCGTCTGCACTGAAGCTGTAATACGTCAAAAGCCCGATAATGGCACCCGCGACCCCGTTCATCAGATCGAGTTCACTCTGGGCGCGCAATGCATCAGGCGTCATCAAATTGCATATTTGCTTGGCGGCGTCAGCAAAGAATTCGTCCCCGGAGATCGAACAGCAACGTGTCAGTGCATATAGGCAGCCGCCGAGGCCGCCCCCGGCGCCTACACCCGTGATCCTCAGGAGCCTGCGCGCGCAACGAGGATCTGCCAGCTCGCATTTGAGGGGGCGAACAGCACGTCGGGCTAACGCGCGGTACTTCTGCCGTCCTATTACAGACGACAGCGCGCAGAGGAACAATGCAATCCCGCTGGAGCCAGCGTATAGATCGTGCCCCAAGGTGGAAATAGCTATTGATATTCCATCTGAACTTCTAGTGCCCCCTATCCAACAAACGCCGTCTGACCCGTGGATGGCTCGCGCGTGGAGCAAGTCACCTAAGCTGATCGCGAGAGCTTCGGTATCCTGCGGGCCCCAGTTCTGAGCACCGGGGGTTAGTTTGGCTCCGGCATAGACATCATCAGCCAATCGCATGGTAGCTCGCACTAAATTCATCCGATCGGAGTGCCTTGCCGCCCTAGCCGTCTGCAGACGGTCAGTTACCGACTCCCAGACGCTGCTATGGTGAAATCTCGGGTGAATCATTTTCGTCACGCCATTCGTCTGGCTTTCAAGAGCAATCGATGTCGCCTCCGTTGTGAAGTACGGAATGTCAAAAGATTCGAGAGCTTCCATCTCAGCCGCCCTTAGGGCCTTGAACTGGCCAACTGTCGATCCTGAAATGTCAAGGCGCTTTAGGAAGTGAAAGTGCTGAGAAAACCTCGCTCCATCAGACAGAGTCTCTTCCGTCAGTGCGCGCTCTAACAAGGCCGCATATAGCGCAGTGGGACGGCAAACGATACGAACACGACAGCCAAACAACGCCTGGCGGGGACCATCGACTGCCAGGAACCCGTCCGCATGCGAACGGATGAACTCGCTCATCATCTGGAATCCGGAAATCACCAATTCGCGCCGATCGCTGTCGAGCGTTCTCCAAGAGTAACTGCCCGCATCGACAGACAGGGCGCCTACATCTACGCTCCGACCATCAGGCAGTTCGATGCGTAAGGGGAGAATGCCAGTCCCAAGACTGCCCTCCTGGAGTGCTTGGCGAGCCCAGTCACGGCAGCTACCGGGCTGGAACGTCCCGCTCGGGAGCCGGGGCTGGCAAACGGTTTCTATGTCAACAAGCATAGGCTTACCAGCAGACAACACTACGTTCTCGCGATGGAAGTCCGTCCCATTCAGGTAGCCGAGCAGCGCAGCCGTCGCGCCGAGGCGACGGTAAGTGTCCGCTTGTGCGTGATCGTCCTCCGTCAACCACTCCACCCACGCGTACTTATCTCGAAGGAGGTGGATAGGAACTTCAGCGCAGGCCGGCCCAGAATGCTCACTGATCCAGGCCAGGATTGACCTATAGAAATTGACAATTGAGAGTGGTCTTGGCTTGTAAGCCAGCGCTGCACCCGTCTCGAACTTCACCCGAAGCACAATGCGCCCGGAGCTGTGCACATCGGATCCCGCTGCCGACACGTCAATAACGCGATCGCTAGTGCCCCCCGAGAAAGTCGCAGCGATACTTTGGCGGTCTTGACGCAACCTCTCGAGGAACTCGTGCGCGAACGAAACCCAGTTTTGTACGATTGATGCCGTGACTCGCGCTAACACGGGCATGGCCAAGAATCTTTGCTTTAGCCATACTGGCCCGTACTCCAAAAAGAGCTGCTCAGCCCTGGGCTCACTTCTTTGTAACGCAATCTGATACAAGCTTTGAAGGCGATCCGTGAGGATGTCCGCAAGCCCAGCGATGTTGTCCAGTTCTCGGTACTTCTCAAGGTGACGCGCCTTCACACTTTGGAGTAGGTAGCGGGAAACCTCGTCGAGGCACCCGCGCATTGAACGACCTGCGCACCAGTATCGGTCGATCAGTTGCCAGAACTGGGCGAAAGTCTTCACCCACTCGGCTCGCGAGCGCACTTCGCTTGTCGATGTAGCCGAGCCGGCGCCACCCTCACGGCGCACAGAATTCGCGAGTTCCTCGGCACTCGCCGAGGCTGATCCAGCTGCTCTCAAGTTCGACAGCTCGGCGCCATCGAAGCGACAAGAGGCACGACTCACGTTGCCGTCGGACGCATCGTTAGGTTCTTAGCAAACTGGAATATGGACGGTACAACATGTGAACGCTAGCTGCGTGTTCGCCGCGAATTTTTCCAGGTCGTCAGGAGCGTTCGGCAGAATAAGATTCACAGTATCCGGTCGATTTTCAACTACGTTGACTTGGACCCCACCCGGGAGCGGAAGACCGCTCTCAGCAAGCGCCTTTCTCGGGTCCGCAAGAAGCCTCTGCTTGAAATCAGGGTCCTTCCAAGCCTTCGCGACTACATCGGCCCAAGCTTCCTTTGTCAACTTAGCGGTCATAGCAGCTCCTAAAAAAAGAACGGTTCGCCCACAACGCGCGACCTAGCACACACAGAGCACAACGGAGCATACCGTGGCTCATGATAGATGGGTGAGAGGTTCGCCTCGGGATTGTCAATCGTCAGCTCACTTACTGCAACTCATCAAATCGACTCTCCCATTTGGATGATGCGCAGGCTCGATAGTTGGTCCCAGCTCGGCTGCCCGAACGCCTGCTGCAAACGGCTCTTTGACAACCGTCTCGTGTTGTGAGGCGACGACCTGCAAGTCGTCCGACCGGTAGGGGGTTCCAATGTGGTCCGCTGTTGCAGCGTCCTATTACTTCAGAGGGACCTCATCAATGTACGCCGGCCCTCGCTTGGCGATCTCTACTGCCCGGTTGCTCATGGCCCGTGGATTCGCGTTCCGCAGTGCAGCTCGTCTGCCCGGCCGAACACGCGTTGAACTACGCCATTGCGGGAAAACAGGGCTTTTGCATATTGATGAGGATCTACCAGTTGCGTGGTCGTCGGAGCCAAGGCACACTTTGAGAGTGGTGTCGTAGTGACGCTGCAGGTGTAGTTTGCCAGGTCGCGGCGCTGAGGGGAGCAGCGGCCAGGCGCTCTAACAATCCCCCTTTGGGATTCACCGTATGCCTTGCTTCGCAAAACTTGCCATAGCCGCCATATTCCCGTCGTTGGCGGCCGTCCTGCCAACGCCGGCTTTCGCCTGTCATCAGTATGGCTGCGCGGATTGCTCGTGCGTCACCAACGTCACAGAGAAGCAGTCACATGAGCAACTCGCAGAAACGATGACAGAGATCAAGCGAGTATTAGAAGCAAAGGGGATTGCGCCGGAAACCGTGCAGATCACGATCAAAGCGCAAAAGAAGGGGCCGAAAAGCAAGGGGCAGATCAGGCTGACGGACAACAGCATCGCAGGCTTCAGCTGTTTTAACGGTTGCGTCTGCTGCAGTTGGACTTTCAAGAAGCCCGAAGTGGCGAAGTAACGAGTTCGACCGGCAGCGCGGCCTACGCGGCTACGCACCGGCGAGGTTTCCGGGCATGACGAGCTTGAACTGCGTCGTGGAGCGCTCGAATTCATTGCACTTGCGCATCTCGCCGATGACCGTATCCAGGTCCTCGTAGTCGAAGCGCGACGCCCTCTCCTGGTTCTGGAACCCCGCGGGCTCACCGTTGCGGGTCAGGCTTTGCAGGCAGTCCCAGGTATTCCTCACGAAAGAGCGTGGGCACGCGATGCGGCAGCCGTCGGCGCTGGAGAGTTCGGCGTTCATCACCAAGCGCCAAGCGGCCGTTGCCGTAGTTGAACGGATGCACCTCGGCGATCAGGAACATGGCCATCAGCGCCCGTGTGGTGCCTGCGGGAAGGCGACTTGCTTCGATGAGCGTCTCGCTCACAAGTTCGGGTACAACGCGTTGCACTTTTCACCGAGCCACAGGAGGACTGACGGCGTTGCATTGCCGTCTCCTCAATAGGCCCCTGGGTCACGTGGCAGGTTTCTTGGCCGACCTGCGCGCCGCGTCCAGCGCCGATGCCTTCTCCCAACTTAGCGAGGCGAGTGGTTCGAGAATAATTCAGTGCTAGCGCCCGATAACTTTTACGAACGCTCCCCTCACCTTCCAGCCACACATGTGAGCCAATCATACGAGCGAGGGGGAGAAGTACACCACCTAGAATCGGTGAATGAAAAGTCCCTATCCTCAGATCCTATTTCACTTCGCGGAAGAGCCTGAAGCGCTTGAAGGCGTACTGAAAGAGGGCGCGTTCCTGCTCTCCTACGCAAGAGAGCGGATTGAGAATGCCGGTCCCGATAAAGAATTCGGTGTTCCGATGGTGTCGTTCTGTGATCTGCGTCTTTCCGAACTTCCATTCCACATGGATAAGTACGGCCAGTTTGGCATCGGTCTCTCGAAGGAATGGGCCTTACGGTCGGGTCTAAACCCCGTCGCATATGTGAACAAATCCAGTCACTTCACCAATCGGCTGTTGGGAGCAATCCAAGAGCTGTGGAACGAATGCGACTCGATCACTGACGACTTTGACGAGCTGCTGCGGTGCCAGGAGCGGTACATGAACGTAATCAACACGCTCCGGTACATCAAGAATTACGAAGGTACTTTGGATCGGCGGGGCAGCACGAGCCAATACCGTTTCGCCGACGAACGAGAGTGGCGGTATGTTCCCGATCATCCTACACAAGGTGTGTTGCCGTTCCTCCCGACAGCATTGATGTCTAAGAAGGCCTTCTACAAGGAACAGCTCAGACCGTACAAGCTCGCTTATAGTCCGAGCGACGTGAAGTACCTCCTCGTACAAACAGAAGCGAACGTACCGCAGCTCCGACAAATCATCGACGGCCTTCCGGTGAGAGACGGCGATCGCAACCACCTTTTGACGCGGATCATCACGGCTGAACAGGTGGCGAGCGATTTCTAGGTGCTCGAGATCCAGATCTTCCCCTCGTAAACCATACCTTCTGCCACACCCTCGCTACCAACTGCGACATCCGCGCGTCGTGGCGCTCTCGATCGACGGCAACGAGGCTGCCGCCGGCCGCACCGGCCCACGTTTCGCCGAGGCGTTCCGACGCGCAGGTGGGGCGGGGCTTCGCCGCACCGTGCATGCCGGCGAGTCCAGTGGCCCCGAGGGCGTGCGGGACGCCATCGAACTGCTCGGTGCCGATCGCATCGATCATGGCGTGCGAGCGATCGAAGACCCCGGGCTGGTCGAACTGTTGGTCGATCGGCAGATACCGCTGGGCATCTGCCCGACTTCCAATCTGACGTTGGGCGTCTACCCCTCCATTGAGGATCACCCCATCGATCGCCTGCGCCGTGCAGGCGTCGCCGTGTCCATCAACACCGA
>NZ_JABJVV010000037.1 GCF_013155545.1 Caenimonas soli
GGCGCCGATGCGTTCAACATCGACCTGCCCGATACGAAGAATACGTACCAGGCCAACGCCTTCACGCCGGGCGTCGACAAGCTGGTGCTGCTGGGAGCCAACAGCTTCACGATCGACAATACCGGCGCCAACAGCATCGTGGATATCACCGAAACGGCAGGCGGCCAGCACACCATTGTCACGGTGGTGGGTGTTGATCTTGCCGCAACCGACATCACCACGATCGTCTGAGCGCAGGCCGGGCCGCAAGGCCCGGCCTGATTGCGGATCTCAGGGCTTGGAGATGACGATCTGGCTGATCGCGTTCTGGCTTGCGTCGTAATTCAGGAGCGTGCCGGAGATGCCCGTGGCGGTGAGCGTGCTGCTCGCCGCCGCGTTGCTCTTGATGGCCGAACTGGTCATCGTGCAGGCGCCGTTGCTGGCGGTGACGCAACTACCGTTGCCGCCGGGGGAGAAGCTGCCGCTCACAGTGGCGTTGGGAATCAGCGCGCCGCTGTTGATGTCCCGCACGGTAACCGTGGCGGAGGCCCGCCAGTTGCCGCCCGTCTTGGCCGAGCTGCCGCTCATGGACTTCAAGGCAACGGTCTTGGTGGGCTGCGGCGCCGGCGTCACGTTTCCGCCCGAGCCCAGCGAGTAAAGCAGCAGGTTCGGGGTGGCAGCGGCAAACAGCTGCAGGCGGTTGGGCGTGGCAGTGGAGGTCAGAAAGGCAGTCACGTCGGCAGGCGTGGCCGCCGGGTTGGCCGCCAAGGCCAGCGCTGCAACGCCGGCCACGTGCGGGGAGGCCATCGACGTGCCGCCTATGGTGTTGCTGGCAGTGGCGCTGGTGTTCCAGGCCGACGTGATGCTGTGGCCGGGGGCAAAGATGTCCACGCAGGCGCCGTAGTTGGAATAGGACGCTCGATAGTCGATGTTGGTCGATGCCCCCACGGTGACCGCGCTGGGCTCGCGCGCCGGGGAGTAGTTGCAGGCGTCGGCGCCGTTGTTGCCAGCCGCCACCGCGACGGTGACGCCTTTGGCGACTGCGCCGGCCACGGCCGCGTCCACCGCCGCGGATGCGGCTCCGCCCAGCGACATGTTGGCCACAGCGGGTCGCAGCGTGCTGTTGGCGACGTAGTCGATGCCGGCGATTACGCCGCTCCAGGCGCCCGAGCCCGCGCAGTCGAGCACTCGAACGGGAGTGATCGCCACTCCCTTGGCCACACCCCAGGTGGTACCGCCGACCGTGCCTGCCACGTGCGTGCCATGGCCGTTGCAGTCGTTGGTGCCATTGCCGTCGGCGATGGCGCTGAAGCCGGGCCGCAGGCGGCCGGAAAACTCGACGTGGTCGGGCCGGATGCCGGTGTCGATGACGAAGGCGTGGACGCCGGCGCCGTTGTTGGTGAAGTTGTACTGGGTGTCCAGCGGGCGGTCGGCCTGGTCGATGCGGTCCAGGCCCCAAGTGGCCTGGTTCTGCGTTTGCTTGAGCGACACCGTGTGGTCCTGCTCGATGTACTCGACATTCGGGTTGTTGCGAATGCCTTGCAGGGCGGCATCCGGCAGGCTGGCGGCAAAGCCCTTGAGCGCGCCGGAATAGGTGTGGTGCAGCTGGCCCCCCTGACCGTTCATCAGATTGGCAGCCTCGGCAGCGGCGTTCGGCACGCTTTTCTTGAACACCACGATGTAGCGTCCGGGAATTGGCTGCGATTGGGCAAACGGATGAGAAGGGGCGTCAGTCGTCTGTGCGAACGAGACCGGCGAGAGAACGACCATTGCGGCCGCGGCAAGAGAAAGAAACTTCATGAAGCAAACCCTGTTGAAAGACGGCTGTGCTGAGAGCGAGCTCAGCCGTCCCGCATGGTAGAGCTCATGAAGGCCAACACGACAGTTTGGCGAACGGGAAAAAGTAAGTGGATGAGCTGGTCTTTAACAATTGATGAGCCGGCAAACTCGTCAGTTGCCAGCGGTCCGCTGCCAGCTGAGGTGCCTGGCTCAGCACATCAGTAGGCTGGCCACTGTCCAGCTGAGCCGATGGGCATGAGCAAGGCCCTGCCCTCAACGCATACGAGGTGCGCCAGAAGTTACCGTAGGTTGCTTTTAGAAGGCAGGCGATATCCGCACTGCGGGGAGCGCCTGGCAGGGTCAGCCCGAACCTTCGTACCAGCCCATGCGCATCCCAATGAAAAAAGTGCTCTCAGCGGGGCAGCTGAAAAAAACTAGGTAGTCCATTTGGTGCTCGGCAATCACTGCTCGACGTTCGATGTGGGGAGCTCCAGGTACTCCATGAGGTGTATTTGCAGCGCGAGCTGCGCTGTTTATTGTCGATGGCCTCCCATGAACGATCGACAACCAAAAGTGGAGCCAGTTATGCGCATCAAATCCGACACGTGCGGTTACCCGGCCGAGGAGCCAGTCCCCGGCAGTGCACACGAGCGCGAAGTTTTCGTGATCGAGAATCTGACTGCCGAGAGTGGCGCCTGTGCCACGCACCAGCTGACGATCTATCGCTTTTCGGAGTCACCCCCTACAGCGGGTGTGATCGACGTGAGTGTTTGTGACGTTGCCCCGGCCGACGGCGCCGCGCCGGAAACGGTAGCTGGTTTCGTGACGCGGTTTGGCGGCGATGCGACTGTCCTGGGCACGCCCGCAACGGGCGGGCTCGCCCTGCTCTACCGCTCGCCACGGTAGACGCCCATCTTTTGACACAGCCCTAACGGTCAGGGATTCATGACCGGCGCTTTCTAGGAGTTCCAGATCATGCCTTTAACAATATCCGGGTCACTGGCGATCGACGAAACATCGGGCACACAGAACGCCTCGAGCACCTCGAACGTATTTGCCGATAACGACGTCAGCTTGGCCACGCTCAGCGCGCCAGCAGGAGCGCCTGAATTTGACCTTCTTCTGGCTGCGGTAGCGGGGACGGGCGTATCGCCGACCGGCGTTTCGGTGAGCAATGCCGATGCCGCCCACCCGACCGGTACGCCGCTGATCACCGGCCTGGGGCCCAACGTCACCAACCTGGCCTTTACCGACAGCGCAGGCCAGCCGTTGGATGGCGATGTAGCCAAGTTCGGGGCCGGCGCGACGGACTTCCTGATGACCGCCGATGGCTACAAGATATTCCTCTACAGCTACTCGGCCCTGGTGGGTACTCGCACTGTCAACGGTGCACTGCCGGCCGACCTCGCCGGCGTGGATGAGAACAACGCCGTTTTCGGCATCAAGGCCAATGTCAGCGGCGCCGGCGGCGTTGCGGACCCGAACGGCGCTTTGATTTTCGCCGCGTACCTGCAGCCGACGAATGCTTCGGGCGTCGTCCAGTCTTCCGATCTGAATGCGGTGGGCGCCAAGGTCTGGATGGTGGAGTACCAGCCGATCCAGCACGGGACCGCCGGCTCGACGGCCGCCGCCTATGATGACGCCAGGCTCCTGTTCGACCCGCTGAACGTTGGCGTCAGCACCCGGACCGAGTTCTCGCTGGAAGGCGCGCCCTCCGGCCAGAACCTCTTCCTGATGTACGCGGACGGCTCGCCTGCCGCGGGCGAGACCGCCATCGTCGTCACCGGCAAGAACCCCATCAACCAGTCGATCGACTCCAGCGGCATCACCGGTGGCGACACCGTCAATACGGGGCAGGGCGGCGGCAAGACGACCATCGGCTCCAACAACCAGATGATCGACCCGAACGAAGGCATGTATTTCACCTTCGTCAAGCTTTCTGCGGCGTCGGCGCCGTTGACCGTCCCCAACCTGGACCAGAACGAGGCGGACGTCGAAGCCAACATCGATTTCGACTCCTACCTGGGCCAGACCGAGGCGATCTTCACGGTCGTCCAGATGCAGCCGCCCAAGGCGGCCACGCTGCGTCTCACCGCATTGAACAACGCGGACGGAACGGAGAAGGGCGTTGATTTCATCGACGGACTGAACGACGGCACCGGGGTAGACATCCACGGTGGCGACGACGACAGCCTGGTCAATATTTCCTCCGTCACGATCACCCGCGTCGTCAAGACCGGAAAGACATTGACGACCTACAACCTCAGCTATTCAGAAAGCGGCTCCCCCACCAGCAGCCCACCCGGTGGTCCGCTCAGCGACATTACCGTGGACTTCTCGGGGACCACGGTGAAGATCACCGGCGCGCTGGCCGGCGACGTCATCGACTACAAGACCGATTCCTTGCACAACCGGGTGCTGATCGACAACGTCGGCAACACTGACGCAAAGTTCAACTCCGCCTTCGACATCGGCGGGTTCAGCCTGATCAGCGCAAGTACCGTTCCGACCCCGTTCCAGGAGCTGACTTTCCAGGACGACGGCCCTACCGCCGCCGTCGTGGCGGGCACCAGCGAGGTGATCGTCGACGAGTCGTCCGGCGACCAGGATGACGACGTGGCAGGCACCACGGCTTTCGATCCCGACGGCACTGGCGGCAACCCGGCGACGACGCTGGCAGCCTTGTTTGCCATCTCGGGTGCAGGCACGGACACCAATTTGCCGCAGTACGCACTGAGCGGCGGCGCGGTGGTGGCATCGACCGGCAGCTCCGGCGGCACCGACGGCCTGAAGTCGACGGTGTTCTCGCTGGCGATCGCCGGAGGTGTGAACGGCACCGATTCGCTGCTCGATACGACCGACGGCAAGGATGTGAAGCTGTTCAAGGAAGGCGACCTGATCGTCGGCCGCTATGACGTGAACAACGGCACCGTGGATGCAACCGACCCGGCGGCGTTCGCGATCGCGATCGACCAGGGCGGGCGGCTGGCGGTGGCGCAGTACGTGTCGCTCAAGCACCCGACGGCCGGCGATGGCACCACGCCCGCAGGGTCCCATGACGAACGGATCGACCTGACCGGCCTGGTCAACGCGGTGGTCACGGTCACCGACAACGACAACGACACGGCGTCGAACTCGACCGCCGTCGGTGACAAGATCAACTTCGACGACGACGGCCCGACGGCCGGTATCGCCCTGGGCACCAGCGAGGTGATCGTCGACGAGTCGTCCGGCATCCAGGATGACGACGTGGCAGGCACCACGGCTTTCGATCCCGACGGCACTGGCGGCAACCCGGCGACGACGCTGGCAGCCTTGTTCGCCATCTCGGGTGCAGGCACGGACACCAATTTGCCGCAGTACGCACTGAGCGGCGGCGCGGTGGTGGCATCGACCGGCAGCTCCGGTGGCACCGACGACGCCAAGTCGACGGTGTTCTCGCTGTCGATCACCGGCGGCGACGGCACCGACTCGCTGCTCGATACCACCGACGGCAAGAACATCGTGCTGTTCAAGGAAGGCGACCTGATCGTCGGCCGCTATGACGTGAACAACGGCACCGTCACGGCAGCCGACCCGGCGGCGTTCGCGATCGCGATCGACCAAGGCGGCCGGCTGGCGGTGGCGCAGTACGTGTCGCTCAAGCACCCGACACCCGGCAACGGCACGACGCCAGCGGGCTCATTCGATGAAAGGATCGACCTGACCGGCCTGGTCAACGCGGTGGTGACGGTCACCGACAATGACAACGACACCGCGTCCACTTCGACCGCGGTCGGTGACAAGATCAACTTCGACGACGACGGGGTCAGCGTGGCCTTCGGCAACTTGATCGGCACCGGCAGCATCAACCCGCAGTACGGCAACTGGACCTCCAACGCCGGAACCGACGGCATCGCTCCAGGGGTCACGGGACTGGACATCAATGTGACGGGATTCACGATCGTGCGGCCCAACAGCACGACCGCCACCGGGACGGCCACGTTAGAGCCACTGGCAGGGTCACCGAATGCGAGCGGCGACTTCCTTTTCAGCGGAACGCTCAGCGCTGACTTCGACAACAACCCAGGCACGACCGACGCGCCGATTAATTACTTCCTGACGGCATTGGCCAACGGCACCTACAAGCTGGACCTTGTCGAAGGATTTGTCTCCACCACGAGCACCGTGTCGACGATCGATGGATTGACTGCCGGCGG
>NZ_JABJVV010000038.1 GCF_013155545.1 Caenimonas soli
GCGAGCTGCAAAGGCACGAACTCGCCGGCGCCCGCCAGCGCCGGGGCGACAGCCCCGCGCGCGTCTCGGCGCCACGTGTGAATCATGTTGGCATTAAGGCCATGGGCCAGCGCCACCTTGGCTATCGAGGCGCCGGGCTGGCTGCATTCGGCCAGCACTTTCGCCTTGAACTCCGGGGCATACGCGCGCACTCGGGTGCGCTTGGTGGGTTCGCTCGTGTCCATTCCAATCCTCTCGTGGACACGATGCTCGCCGCAGCGGGCTAAGTCGGCAAGGATGGGTTCGCCGGACGCTTACACGCGATGTTTTCGCTCCACGATTTCAAAGACCGCGAGCAAGTCATCCGCGGCAGAAAAGAAGTTACGTTGCACGGGCGGATTAGTGCTGCTTAACGTCCGAGCTAACCTGCGCGCGGCCGCTCTTGCCGCGCGTCCGGGTTGAGCGAAATGTTAGAGCGCAACAGTACCGCGTAAGCCGCTACGCCAGCCGCAAGCCCAGCTATGCCAAAGAGAATGACCTGTTCAATAGAGTTGCGATAAAGGCCAAGCAGGGCGGCCGAGAGGAGACTTGCAAGTACCCCCACCAGCGCGACAGAGAACCAGCCCAGGACACTGAAGCGCCTCAGGACGAAAAAAAGAGGAACGCCCACGACTAGCGCCACGGGTACCGAAAAAATCGCGAAGAACGGCGTCCACATCAGATTCGACGGCACGAAACTATGCTGCGGTGTCCCACCGGCTGGGACATAGGTGACAAACATCGTGGCTGCCGCGAAAACTGCACCACCCGCAAGGCCACCCACCAGCAGCGAGCCGACAACCTTGGCGATCTCTAGAAATTTCGGCATGGGCGTTGCGCTCTAACGTGAAGATGACCGGACCACCAACATTTGCGGCGAAGCCGCCTCCTGCTGTTGTGGGTCCGCGTCGATTGACCAGTTAGACCGCCTCAAGCCTCGCTACCTCTCGGTTCCGCCGAACAGACGCCTAACAAAGCGCACGACAGCGCGAAGGCAAGTTTTAAGCACCCAGCCTGCTCCCCGCACCACCGATTCAACGACCGCTTCAAGAATAAAGTAGCCAACGGCCACAACCGGCCCAATCACAAAGAGCACCACCGCAACGAGGATCAGAAGCCGATACGGCGATGACTCCCCGACGTTGAAGAAGTCAGGAACAAAGCTCAGTAGGATGCCCACTCCCAGACACGCCAGAACCACGTAAACCACCACCGTTTTGGCCAATACCGAGCGGCTCGACCGTGCTTCAGAGCGGCGGGGGGAAGGATCTCCTATGCGTGTCATCTTGCGGTCTAACGTGAAGATGACCGGACCACCACCTGTTGCGGCGGAGCCGCCTCCTGCAGGTGTGGGTCCGTGTCGATTGACAAGTTAGGCAGCGAGCGCTTTATGTGACACATTTCGGTTCCGTCCACGAGTCTCCGTACTGCTTCTTGAAGCCTTCGAGCTGGCCTGGTAACGCCGGATCGCGCTTGGCAAGTTGGTCCACCGCACTAGTCCCCTTGTAGTCCCGGTAGAAGGATGAAAGCACGTAGAGCTCCACGTCAATGTCAAAGCGAACTTTGGCTAGGGCCTCCTTGGAGCAGCCGCGGGCGAGGTCCGATTCCAGGGCGCGCAGCCGCTGCAGCTTGTTTACGCCCAGGTCTGCTTGTACAGACGCCAATACAGACCCGAATGCTTCCTTTGCCTGGGCTGCGCCTGCTTGCAGGCCGAGGCGGTACGAGACAAAACCGAACGCAACGAGAGCAACGACTGCGAGCGCGCATGCGAAGAGACGCTTCATCTGCTGCCTAACGTGAAGATGATCGGACCACCAACACTTGCGGCGAAGCCGCCTCCTGCTGTTGTGGGTCCGTGTCGATTGACATGTTATCCAGCATTGTCTAGCTCTTTCACTTCGCAGATGCGCGGCTCAGTCAGCCAAACCGCATCCACCAACGCGAATACCTCTTGCGCCAATGGCGTTCCGACAACATCTTCTCTCTTGAGTGCGCGCCCGCACAGGAAGCGATCGTCCGTGCGGCGACCCTCGCCATCAATGACCATGAACGATCCGCCTCCTTGTGCAGGATGGTAGAGCAAGGAAATGGCCAGCCTATGCTCGGGCTTCGCCTCGTCGCCCCATGGCCCGACGACCAGGTCGATGTTCGGGGCGTGCTCTGGCGCGCCGAGTGTCCATTGCACGAAATACAGCGCCACCGTGAGTTCGCCCTGCGCAAGGTCTCCCCAAATTGTCTTGGAGGTCCGACCGCAGCACGCGCACGTGCCGATCGACTCTTTCCAGGGAGTGGCCACGATTGCCAATGCGTCACTCATGCTGGATAACGTAAAAATGACCGGACCACCAACACTAGCGGCGAAGCCGCCTCCTGCTGCTGTGGGTCCGTGTCAATTGACAAGTTATCCCTCAGTGGCCTACTTGAACACACGGCTCTCTCCCTTTGTCGCGAAGAGTTTGCCTGGGAAGTACTTTCCCGATTCGACTCGATATGGAATGTAGACGACGACTGAGTAGTTCTCTCTGTGGTCGAGCGCGACTGCTATTGCGTCCGATTTAACGCCGCTCGAGGGGTCTAAGACGCGCGCGTCGTAAATGAGAGCCGTGGCCTGGTACTTGCCCTTTTTAGCCCCCTCCTCGAAACCGGCCGCTAGCAATCGGATCAAGTCCGCCGGCGCTGGTCGCGCCTTCCCATCGCTGGCTGAAACGGGGACAACCTTTCCGTTTCGGTCCAACGCTGCGCCATAGGGATAAAAGCCACCGTGTTCTCGCAGCATCTTCTCAGCGAGCGGCAGCGCTTCCTTCATTAGCCTCTCGCATTCCAGCTTCGAATTAGCTATGGCCGGTCGGTGCACCAAGAGTGTCAAAGGCAAAAGAGCGAGCGCGCGACGCTTCATGAGGGATAACGTTGGACATGAGCGGCGGCTGGAAGCTGGCGAAGCCAGCTGGAAGACGTCCGCTCGATGGAAGGGTTGGGCGTCACTGTTGGCGAACCTTCACTTGGACTTTCGGTAGAACTCGGCGTAGCAAGACTTCATATCCTCAGCCTCACACAAGAGGAAGCGCTTCCCGCTGGGATGGACCCGAACGAAGTTGACGGCGACGTGCCCCAGTGCGGTATTGGAACCTGAGCAGTCAGCCTTCCCATTGTTCTTGATGATCCGATCAGTCCACTTGTAGAAGCCGCTTGTGCTCGGGACCAGTGAGATCATCACCTCCGACTCGTTGCGCTCGTCAGCGGATTGCGATGACTTGGTGCCATCGGTGTGAACAACGTACTCCTCAAAGCACTTCTGGTCCGGCAGGTCGATCCTCCACGTTCCGACCAGCGGATGCGTTTCGGGCAAGGGCGTGCGCTCGAACCCCTGGGCAAATACGGAAACTGAGAATGAGGCAGATACGAGTGCGGCGACGACGCGGGTAGTCATAGACAGTACATGCTCCAGAGGCGCCTTTGGTGACGCCCAACGTTGGAGGTAACCGGACCGCAACTTTAGCGGCGAAGCCGCCTCCTGCAGTTGCGGGTCCGTGTTGGCCGACATGTTAGATGACATCTCGTGGGGTATGCACGAGAAACGGGTGGGCAACCGCCCCTTGCACGAAAACTTAGCCGGCCTGGAAAACACTTGACCCTTTCATCGACGCCGCGTGAGCGTCTTGTAGGCAAACCACAGCAACACTGCGCCGCCAGCGGCGAAGCACACCGCACCGAGAGCCCGACCGAGGGGCGAGCCAATGGCGATAACCTCCCACGCCGGGGGCGCGCCGTACTTTGTGCTCCCACCCGTAGGCCGAAACACCACGCCATAAGCAAAGCCGACGGCCACAGCGAAAAAGGCTGCTCCCGCAGCAGAAGCGCCGAGAAAGATTGAAATCCGCCGCCAGGTGCTAAGTGCTGATGCCATCTAACGTGAAGATGACCGGACCACCAACACCAGCGGCGAAGCCGCCTCCTGCTGTTGTGGGTCCGCGTCGATTGACATGTTAAGGGGCACACGGCCCTAGGAGTCTGCGCGGCAGAAGCTCGCATTTCTCCCTCCCCTTCCGGGGGAGGGCTGGGGTGGGGGCACGCGGCGATGGTGCGGAGGTCATCGCCAGCCACGGATCAATCGTTGAGCTTGAATGCCAGCCAGCTACATCCCCTACGAGCCCGACCAGGACTTCCTGCTGCCCCCGTCACTGAAGGAGTGGCTGCCTGAAGGGCACTTGGCCTACTTCGTCTGCGACGCAATCGATAGCCTGGACTTGAGCGCCTTTCACGCGCGTTACGCCGCCGGTGGACCGCGCAACCAGCCGTTC
>NZ_JABJVV010000039.1 GCF_013155545.1 Caenimonas soli
GCGCCCGAATTTTCGTCGATCGCCGTAGCCGTGGCGCCTGAGGTAACTGTCGGGTCTGCTTCGTCCAGGTCGTTGATCGCCAGAGTCACAGCTTGGCTGTCAGTGCGCCCGACTCCGTCGGTGGCTACTACGGTGAAGCTGTAGCTCGACTTCGCCTCGTGATTCGGGTTGCCCGTGAGTGTTACCGCACCAGTGCTCGCATCAATGCTGAAGGCAGCCGCGTCAGTGCCCGCCAGGCTGAATGTGACACCCGCGCTGATGTCGTCGGTGTCGGTCGCAGTGGCGGAGTAGACCACTTGGCCAGCACCAGAGTTTTCGTTGATGGCCGTGGCGGTTGCACCTGAAGTGATCGTGGGATCAGCTTCGTCCAGATCGTTGATCGCTAGCGTGACGGCTTGACTGTCGGTACGTCCGACTCCGTCCGTGGCAACCACCGTCAAGCTGTAGCTGCTCTTGGTTTCGTGGTTCGGGTTGGCGGTCAAGGTCACCGCGCCTGTGCTAGCGTCAATGGTGAACGCGGCGGCATCCGTGCCCGCCAGACTGAATGCGACGCCAGCGCTAACGTCGTCCGTGTCGGTCGCTGTGGCGGTGTAGACGACTTGGCCTGCGCCCGAGTTCTCGTTAATCGCGGTCGCTGTGGCACCGGACGTGATCGTGGGATCCGCTTCGTCCAGATCGTTGATGGCGAGGGACACTGCCTGGCTGTCGGTGCGCCCGACTCCGTCGGTAGCCTCCACCGTGAAGCTGTAGCTCGATTTGCTTTCGTGGTTCGGGTTACCGGTGAGCGTCACCGCGCCAGTGCTCGCGTCAATGCTGAAGGCAGCCGCGTCGGTGCCGGCTAGGTTGAACGTGACACCGGCGCTGATGTCGCCCGTATCGGTGGCGCTCGCCGTGTAGACCACCTGGCCTGCGCCGCTGTTCTCGTCAACGGCCGTGGCTGTGGCGCCAGAGGTGACCGTCGGGTCGGCTTCGTCCAAATCGTTGATGGCGAGAGTGACGGCTTGACCGTCAGTACGTCCCACTCCATCCGTGGCTACTACGGTGAAGCTGTAGCTGTTTTTCGTCTCGTGGTTGGGGTTACCAGTTAAGGTCACCGCGCCAGTGCTGGCGTTAATGGTGAACGCAGCCGCGTCGGTTCCAGCTAGGCCGAAGGTGACACCCGCGCTGATGTCGGCCGTGTCGGTCGCTGTGGCGGTGTAAACGACTTGGACTGTGCCGCTGTTTTCGTCGATCGCCGCGGCGGCGGCGCCCGAGGTAATCGTCGGGTCGGCCTCGTCTAGGTCGTTGATGGCCAAAGTCACTGCCTGGCTGTCGGTGCGGCCCACTCCGTCGGTGGCAACCACCGTGAAGCTGTAACTGCTCTTCGTTTCGTGGTTCGGGTTGCCCGTCAGGGTTACCGCGCCCGTGGCAGCGTCGATGGTAAAGGCGGCAGCATCCGTGCCCGCCAGGCTGAAGGTCACGCCGGCGCTCACGTCGTCAGTGTCTGTCGCTGTGGTGGTGTAGACGACTTGCCCCGCGCCCGAGTTCTCGTCAATCGCCGTGGCCGTAGCCCCCGAAGTAATTGTCGGATCGGCCTCGTCCAGGTCGTTGATCGCGAGCGTGACGGCTTGGCTGTCAGTGCGGCCCACTCCGTCGGTAGCGACTACGCTGAAGCTATAGCTGCTCTTGGCTTCGTGGTTCGGGTTACCCGTCAGGGTCACCGCACCGGTGCTGGCGTTAACGGTGAACGCAGCGGCATCCGTGCCCGCCATGCTGAAGGTCACGCCTGTGCTGATGTCGTCCGTGTCGGTCGCTGTGGCGGTGTAAACGACTTGGCCCGCGCCGCTGTTTTCGTCGATGGCCGTGGTCGTGGCGCCTGAGGTAACCGTCGGATCAGCCTCGTCTAGGTCGTTGATCGCCAGAGTAACGGCTTGGCTGTCGGTGCGGCCCACTCCATCAGTGGCTACCACGCTGAAGCTGTAGCTCGATTTACTTTCGTGGTTGGGATTGCCGGTCAGGGTTACCGCACCGGTGGCCGCATCGATGCTGAAGGCGGCCGCATCCGTGCCCGCCAGGCTGAAGGTGACGCCCGCGCTGATGTCACCAGTGTCTGTGGCACTCGCCGTGTAGATCACTTGGCCTGCGCCCGAGTTTTCGTTAATCGCGGTCGCTGTGGCACCGGACGTGATCGTGGGATCCGCTTCGTCCAGATCGTTGATGGCGAGGGACACTGCCTGGCTGTCGGTGCGCCCGACTCCGTCGGTAGCCTCCACCGTGAAGCTGTAGCTCGATTTGCTTTCGTGGTTCGGGTTACCGGTGAGCGTCACCGCGCCAGTGCTCGCGTCAATGCTGAAGGCAGCCGCGTCGGTGCCGGCTAGGCTGAACGTGACACCGGCACTGATGTCGCCCGTATCGGTGGCGCTCGCCGTGTAGACCACCTGGCCTGCGCCGCTGTTCTCGTCAACGGCCGTGGCTGTGGCGCCAGAGGTGACCGTCGGGTCGGCTTCGTCCAAATCGTTGATGGCGAGAGTGACGGCTTGGCCGTCGGTACGCCCCGCCCCGTCGGTGGCAACCACCGTGAAGCTGTAGTTGCTTTTGGCTTCGTGGTTCGGGTTTCCGGTAAGCGTTACCGCGCCCGTGGCCGCGTCGATGGTGAAGGCGGCAGCATCCGTGCCCGCCAGGCTGAAGGTGACGCCCGCGCTGACGTCATCAGTATCGCTGGCGGTCGCACTGTAGACCACTTGGCCTGCGCCCGAATTTTCGTCGATCGCCGTAGCCGTGGCGCCTGAGGTAACTGTCGGGTCTGCTTCGTCCAGGTCGTTGATCGCCAGAGTCACAGCTTGGCTGTCAGTGCGCCCGACTCCGTCGGTGGCTACTACGGTGAAGCTGTAGCTCGACTTCGCCTCGTGATTCGGGTTGCCCGT
>NZ_JABJVV010000004.1 GCF_013155545.1 Caenimonas soli
CGCGAAGTCAGTTGCGCAAACATCATGCACAGCAACTGATCCCAATGCGAGAACTTCAGCGGCGCGTGCGAGCCCGAGTAACGCGCCACGCACCGATCAAAAACGGACCGCGGCAGATGCTCCTTCAATTGAGCAAATACCAGCTTGCCTTTGTGCATGGCCGCACCCCCGCAAATCCATACGAGTGTGCGGCTTCGGGAAGCTGAAATTCAAATCGACCCGGCCACGCCCGGCCGTTTAAATCAATAAAATCAACGACTTGCGATCCAAATGAGAACGCTTCTCCGGACAGTAGTGGGTCAGGCCCGGGATGACAACGGGCTGCCATTGCGGGCTCGACCCGCAATCCAGGCTTTCAGTGATTGTCCCGCGGCACGAAGGCCCCGCGCTTGCCGACCAGGAAGTCGAGGTCGACGCCTTCGTCGGCCTGTAGTACATGGTCGACGTACAGCTTCCAGTAGCCTGACTTCAGGGGCGGCTCGGGCGCTTTCCATTCCGCCAGGCGACGCGCCATTTCCTCGTCGCTGATGTGCAGCTGGATGCGCCGGTTCGGCACGTCGAGCTCGATCATGTCGCCGTTTTGCACGATCGCCAGCGGACCGCCGGCGGCGGCTTCCGGCGCCGTATGCAGCACCACCGTGCCATAGGCCGTGCCGCTCATGCGGGCATCGCTGATGCGGACCATGTCGGTGATGCCCTTGCGCAGCACCTTGGGCGGCAACGGCATATTGCCCACTTCGGCCATGCCGGGGTAGCCCTTGGGGCCGCAGTTCTTGAGCACCAGCACGCAGTTCTCGTCCACGTCCAGGTTCTCGTCGTCGATGCGGGCGTGGAAGTCCTCGATGTTCTCGAACACCACGGCCCGGCCTTTGTGCACCATCAGCGCCGGCGTCGCGGCGCTGGGCTTGATCACGGCGCCGCGCGGGGCCAGGTTGCCGCGCAGCACGGCGATGCCGGCCTTGTCCTTGAACGGGGTGGCCAGCGGCTTGATCACCTCGGTGTTGTAGTTCTGGGCGTCAGAAATGTTCTCGCCGACCTTGCGTCCGTTGGCCGTGATGGCATCCAGGTGCAGGTGCTGCGAAATCTCCTTCATCACCACCGGCAGGCCGCCTGCGTAGCAGAAGTCTTCCATCAGGTACTTGCCCGAAGGCTGCAGGTTCACCAGGCAGGGCAGTTCGCTGGCCAGGCGGTCGAAATCCTCGATCGTGAGCTCGACACCGATGCGCCGCGCGATTGCAATCAGGTGGATCACCGCGTTGGTCGAGCCGCCGATCGCCGCCAGCGTCTTGATGGCGTTCTCGAAGGCCTGGCGCGTGAGGATCTTCGACAGCGTCAGGTCTTCGTGGACCATCTCGACGGCGCGCCGGCCGGCCATCCGCGCCAGCACGTTGCGCCGGCCGTCCACCGCCGGGTAGGCGGCGTTGCCCGGCAGGCCGATGCCCAGCGCTTCGACCATGCTGGCCATCGTCGAGGCGGTGCCCATGGTCATGCAGTGGCCGTGGCTGCGGTGCATGCAGCTCTCGGCTTCGAAGAAGTCGGCCAGCTTGAGCGTGCCGGCGCGCACCTGCTCGCTCATGCTCCAGACGCCGGTGCCCGAGCCCAGTTCCTGCCCGCGCCATTTGCCGCTGAGCATGGGCCCGCCGGACACGCCGACCGTCGGCAGGTCGACGCTGGACGCGCCCATGACCAGGGAAGGCGTGGTCTTGTCGCAACCCATCAGCAGCACGACCCCATCGATCGGGTTGCCGCGGATGCTTTCCTCCACGTCCATGCTGGCGAGGTTGCGGTAGAGCATGGCGGTGGGGCGCAACAGCGTCTCGCCCAGCGACATCACGGGGAACTCCAGCGGGAAACCGCCGGCCTCGTACACGCCGATCTTCACCTGCTCGGCCAGGGTGCGGAAATGCGAATTGCAGGGCGTGAGTTCGCTGAACGTATTGCAGATACCTATGACAGGCCTGCCGTCGAACTGGTCATGCGGCACACCCTTGCCTTTGACCCAGCTGCGGTAGGCGAATCCGTCGCGGTCCTGCCGGCCGAACCATTGCTGGCTGCGCAGCTCGGCTGCGGGTTTTTTCTTGGGAGGAGTGGTCATAGGGAAAGTCCTGAATGTTCAATCATATTATGTTCATACCATTGGAGCCAGTTTCTCAGTGGAAACCATGACCAAAGGGGACCGCCTTGTCTCGTCCACAAATACTTACCGTCGCCAAACTGCCTCCATTCCTGCTGGAGCCCCTCAACGAAGCCTTCGTCGTCCATGACCGGCTGCACCAGACCGATCCCGCGGCGTTCGCCAAGGTCGCGCCCGAGATTCGCGGCATCTGCGGCGGCGGCGAATCCAAGGTGCCGCGCGCTCTGATGGAGCAACTGCCGGCGCTCGAGATCGTGTCCATCATGGGCGTGGGTTACGACGGCGTCGATGTGCCGGCCGCGCTCGAGCGGGGCATCCCGGTGACGCACACGCCCGGGGTGCTCAACGACGACGTCGCCGACCTGGCCATCAGCCTCATGTTCGGCATCGCCCGGCGAATTCCGCAGGCCGACCGCTACGTGCGCGAGGGCCGCTGGGCCACCGAAGGGCCGATGCCGCTGGCGCGCAAGGTCTCGGGCGCGCGCCTGGGCATCGTCGGCCTGGGCCGCATCGGCCAGGCCATCGCGCGCCGCGCGCAGGCATTCGATATGTCGGTCGCGTACACGGCCCGCAGCTCCAAGCCGGAGATTCCCTTCGATTTCCATCCCACGGCGAAGGCGCTCGCGGCGCAGGTGGACTTCCTCGTCGTGATCACCCCCGGCGGGACCGGCACCTACCACCTGATCGATGCCGAGGTGCTGAACGCACTCGGACCCAAGGGCTACCTGATCAACGTGGCGCGCGGCTCGGTCGTCGATGAAGCGGCGCTGATCGAGGCGCTGCAAAACGGCGTGATCGCCGGCGCGGGGCTGGACGTGTTCGAGAAAGAGCCCCATGTGCCCGAAGCGCTGAAGGCCTTGGACAACGTGGTGCTGACGCCGCACATGGCGAGCGCCACGCGAGAGACGCGCCAGGCCATGGCCGACCTGGCGCTCGACAACCTTCGCTCGCATTTCGCGGGGCGGCCTTTGCTCAGCCCGGTGCCGGAATGGTCCTGAGGAACGCGCCATCCGGCTGCGGGTTTTCCATAGAGTTCGAAGGTTTTAATCATCATATGATAACAATGCACAGTTCACTGACTCACCTGTATAGGAGACAAGCGATATGAGACTCAAGACACTGCTGGCCACGGCGATGTTCGCTGCGGGCCTGGTGGCCGCAGGGCAGGCCGCCGCCCAGGAAAAGCTGACCGTCTGGTGGCAGAAGGGCTTCTACAAGGCGGAGGACGACGCGCTGCTCGCGGCCATCAAGAAGTTCGAGGCCAAGAATCCCAAGTACAAGATCGACCTGTCTCTCTATGCGCCGCAGGAAATGATCCCGAAGGCGGTCGCCGCGCTCGACGCCGGCAACGTGCCGGACGTGACTTACGGCGACGTGTTCGATTTCCAGGTGACCGCCAAGTGGGCGTACGACGGAAAGCTGGAGGACGTCTCCAGCATCATCAATCCGATCCAGTCCAAGTTCGAGCCCTCGGCCTTGTCGACCACGTTCCTGCTGAACAACACCAACGGCACGCGCGCCTATTACGCCTATCCGATCAAGCAGCAGACCATGCACATCCAGTACTGGAAAGACATGCTGGCTGAAGCGGGCTTCAAGGAAAGCGACATCCCCAAGGACTGGAAGGGCTACTGGAGCTTCTGGTGCGACAAGGTGCAGGTCGGGTATCGCCAGAAAACCGGCAACCGGGTGTTCGGCATAGGCCAGCCGCTGGGCGTGGACTCCAGCGACTCCTTCTACTCGTTCCTGACGTTCATGGACGCCTACAACGTCAAGCTGGTCAGCGACTCCGGCAAGCTGCTGGTGGATGACCCGGCCGTGCGCCAGGGGCTGATCAATGCGCTGACCGACTACACCAGCGTGTACGGCAAGGGCTGCACGCCGCCCTCGGCCACCAACTGGAAGGACCCCGACAACAACGTTGCCTTCCACAACAAGACGACGGTGCTGACCCACAACGCGACGATCTCCATCGCGGCGAAGTGGCTCGACGACATGAACAACGCCACCTTGACCGAGGCGCAGCGCGCAACGGCCAAGAAGAACTACACGGAGCTGATCGCTACGGCGGGCTTTCCGAACAAGCCGGACGGCTCCAAGATGGTGTATCGCGCCGCCGTGAAGACGGGTGTGATCTTCAAGGATGCCAAGAACAAGGAAGGCGCCAAGAAGTTCGTGGCCTTCATGCTGGACGATGCCAACCTGACACCGTATGTCGAAGGCTCGCTCGGCCGTTGGTTCCCGGTCACCAAGGCGGCGCAGCAAAGCCCGTTCTGGAAGAGCGATCCGCACCGCCTGGCCGTTTACAACCAGTTCATGAACGGCACCACGCCTTTCGAATTCACCAAGAACTACAAGTTCACGGTGCTGAACAACGAGAACGTGTGGGCCAAGGCCGCCAACCGAATCCTCAACGAGAAGGTGCCGGTGGATAAAGCCACGGACGAATTGATCGCCCGCATCAAGACCGTCGCCGCCAACTAGGAAAGCAACGGCCGGCCGGAAGCCAATGGGCTTGCGGCCGGCCTCATTACCGCAGCCCGTGCTGGCCTTCGAATCATGACCCAAGTCGCAACCGCATCGATGCCCGCCGCGGCCCGATCGGCCCGGGCCCTGTCGCAATATGAGCTCTGGGGACGGCTGCTGGTCGTGCCCTACCTGCTCGTGTTCGCGGTGTTCGTGCTTTACCCCGTGATCTACGGGCTGTGGCTGGCACGCCATCCCGCCAGCTATACCAAGCTGTTCGACGACCCGATCTTCTTTCGCAGCGCCGTCAACACGCTGGTGTTCCTGTTCGTGGCCATCAACGTCAAAATGATGGTGGCCCTGGTGCTCTCGGGCTTCTTCATCAGGACGCGCTGGTGGATCAAGGCGCTGTCGGTGCTGTTCATCCTGCCGTGGGCGGTGCCTTCCATCCCCACCATCCTGTCGGTGCGCTTCATGCTCAATCCGGAGTGGGGCGTCATCAACTCCCTGATCTTCCGTATGACCGGGCTGGACGGCCCGAACTGGCTCAACGACCCCACGCTCGCCTTGTCGTTCTCCATGCTCATGCACATCTGGAAGTCGCTGCCGTTCTGGACGTTGATCCTGATCGCCGGGCGGCTGGCAATTCCGGGCGAGCAATACGAAGCCGCGTCGGTGGACGGCGCCAGCAACTGGCAGAAGTTCCGTTTCATCACCTGGCCGGCGATGCGCAACCTGTACGTGACATCCACGATCCTCTCGGCCATCTGGACCTTGGGTGATTTCAACAGCGTGTACCTGCTCACCGGTGGCGGGCCGGCCGACCTCACGCACGTGCTGGCGACATTGGGCATCCGCTACCTGCGCCTGGACCAGGTGGACGTGGCCATGGCCTCTATCGTGGTGGCGCTGCCGCTCGTGCTGCCCTTGGTGTATTTCATGATGAAGAGGCTGAGCAAATGAAGAAGATCAGCCTGCGCATGGTCACGGCGGAAGCCAAGCTGCTGCTGATCGGCATCCCGGTGTTCCTCTGGACCATCATTCCGGTCTATCACATGTTCCTGTTCGCGATCTCCGAGCGCGACTCGGCCACTTCCGGGCGGCTGTGGCCCAAGAACCCGACGCTGCAGAACTTCGAGACGGTCTTCTTCCAGAAGCATTTCTACCTGAGTCACTTCTGGGTGCAGCTGGGCAATTCCCTCCTGATCGCGCTGGCCGTCGGCGCCATCACGCTGGTGGTGGCCACAACGGCCGCGTTTGCGATCAGCCGCCTGCGGGTGCGCGGTGGACGCACGGTGATGAACATGGCGCTGTTCACCTATTTCATCCCCGCTGCCTTCCTGGCGGTGCCGATGTACAAGACCATGGCCAACTATGGCCTGCTCAACAACCAGTGGTCGCTGATCCTGGCCATGGTGACGATCGCATCGCCTTATTGCATCTGGGTGCTCAAGCAGGCCTCGGACAAGCTGCCGTACGAGCTGGACGAAGCCGCCCGCATGGACGGCGCCACGCCGGTGCAGCTGTTCTTCCTGGTGTACCTGCCGCTCATGGTTCCGTCGCTGGTGGCCGTGGGAACTTATGCGTTGCTGCTGGCCTGGAACGAGTATCTGTACGCGTTCCTGCTGCTGTCCAACGAAACCGATCTCACGCTGGCGGTCGCGCTGGGCAACTTCCTGGCGGCGGACGATTCGCCATGGGAGTTGCTCATGGCCACCGGTTTCGTCTATGCGCTGCCGCCGGCGGCGATCTATTACGCCTTCAAGCGCTACATGGTGTCGGGCCTGACGGCCGGCGCCGTGAAGAGCTAGCAAATACAAGGAACTGCTTTTCACCATGGCAGCTGTCTCATTCAATCGCGTCGAGAAGAACTTCGGCAAGTTCAAGATCATCCACGGCATCAGCTTCGACATCGCCGACGGCGAGTTCGTGGTGATGGTCGGCCCCTCGGGTTGCGGCAAGTCCACGCTGTTGCGGATGCTGGCCGGGCTGGAAGAGATCTCCGGCGGCGAAATCGCCATCGATGGGCGCGTCGTCAACGAGGTCGATTCCAAGGACCGCGACATCGCCATGGTGTTCCAGAGCTACGCGCTCTATCCGCACATGACGGTGAGCGACAACCTGGGCTTCAGCCTGCGGCTGCGCAAGGCCGACAAGGGGCTGATCGGCGAGCGGGTCGCGAACGCGGCGCGCATCCTCAACCTCGATGCGCTGCTGGAGCGCTTTCCGAGGGAACTCTCCGGGGGCCAGCGCCAGCGTGTCGCCATGGGGCGCGCCATCGTGCGAGATCCCAAGGTGTTCCTGTTCGACGAGCCCTTGTCCAACCTCGACGCCAAGCTGCGGGTGGCGATGCGCGCCGAGATCAAGGCGTTGCACCAGCGCCTCAAGACCACGACGGTCTACGTCACCCATGACCAGATCGAGGCCATGACCATGGCCGACCGCATCGTCGTGATGCACGACGGCATCGTCGAGCAGATCGGCACGCCGCTCGAACTGTTCGACCGGCCGCGCAACCTCTTCGTCGCGCAATTCATCGGTTCTCCCGCGATGAACGTGGTGGCGGGAACGCTGCGCACCGGCGATGGGCAAACCTGGGTCGAAGCCGAAGGCCAGCGCTGGCCGGCGAGCGCCTTGACCCAAGCCCGCGACGGGCTTGCCGTACATTACGGCGTGCGGCCCGGCGACATTTCCGTATCGACCTCGGGCAACGGTATTCCTGCCAAGGTGATCGTCGTCGAGCCAACCGGCGCGGAGACCGAGCTCCTGGTCGAAGTGGGCAAGGCGCAGCTGGTGGTCGTGCTGCATGGGCGCACCGCCGTCCAGCCGGACGATATCGTTCGCCTGGACATTGCCTCCGGCAAGGCCCACGTATTTGACGGTGCCAGCGGCAACCGCCTGGATTGAAACCATGACCGTATTCACCAAAGTAGTTCTCTTCACGGACGCGGATGGGCGCGCCCGATTTCGCGAGGAGCCGATCGAGCTGGCCGAGGGCACGCCCCAGTCCATGCTTTCGGCGCTGATGCCCTCGGGCGGCATGCAACTGCGCCACAGCCCGGTGGGCTTTCGCAGCCAGTTCCATTGCAGTCCCCACACGCAATGGGTGTTCATCCTGGGCGGCCGGATGGAGATCGGCCTGCAGGACGGCACGTCACGCATCTTCGGGCCGGGGCAGCATTTTTATTCCGCCGACCTGCTGCCTGCCGGCGCGACTTTCGACGCGTCGGTGCACGGTCACTGGAGCCGGCAGGTGGGTCCTGATCCGCTGGTAACGCTGTTCGTGCGAGGATGAGAGCGCAGGCCAACATGATCAAGAACGTCCACGGCAACACGGTCGATCATCTCGGCCGGGCGATCGTCGCGGGACGGTACGGACCCGGCGCGCCGATTCCGCCGGAGCCCCTGCTGTGCGAGGAGCTGGGCGTCAGCCGCACGGTGGTGCGCGAGGCCGTGAAATCGCTGATCGCCAAAGGCCTGGTGAGCAGCGGCCCCAAGGTGGGGACGCGGGTGCTGGACTCCGACCAGTGGAACTGGTTCGACCCCGACGTCATCATGTGGCAGTCGCATGCGGGCCTGACCCCCGAATTCCTGCGCGACCTGCAGGACCTGCGGCGGGTGGTGGAGCCCGCCGCCGTGCGCATGGCGGCTGAACGCGCCACGCCGCAAGACCTGGCGGAGATCGAATCGGCGTACGAAGGCATGCGCAAGGCCGTGGAGGAGGGCGGCGACTACGTCAAGTACGACCTGCTGTTCCACCAGGGGCTGCTGCGCGCCTGCCGCAACCGCATGATCGTGCAAATGAGCAAGGCGCTGGGAGCGCTGCTGCGCACCAGTTTTGAAATCTCGACGGCGCGCAAGGACGGCCCGCGGAATTCGCTGCCCTTGCACCGTGCAGTGCTGGACGCCGTGGTGGCCCACAACCCCGCCAAGGCCGAAAAAGCCATCCTCGTGTTGATCGATGGGGCGCGTGAGGATATCGAGCAGGTGCTGTCCACGCGCAAGCGCCTGCCGCGCCTGAACACGCCCGCGCCTCTTATCAAGGCAGCCTGATTTCGCGTGACAAACGCGGGGCCTTGCCGCAGCCCGACGGCGCGGTAGAATTTGTAGTTACAAGATCCGCGGCCATGTGCACGCGGGCTACCCGGGCGCGGCGACCGCCTGCCCGGAATCGTTGGAGACTCACCCTTGGCGGACTTCCTGGAATCGCATGGTTTCGATCGCCAGCCGGTCGTGGACGGGCCAGACTGCTGGCTCGGTTCCACCGAGCTGCTCGATCTGGACGATCCCAAGCTGCGCCTTCGCGCGCACGCGCTGACGCAACTTTGCAGGACCGACCGCGAAAAAGCGCTGGCGGTCTATGGCTTCGTCAAGCGCATCCCTTTTGCCAAGCCTTTCAAGATGCGCCTGCGCACCGCGCGGCAGGTCATCGAAGCGGGCTGCGGCGACGCCAACGACAAGGCGACGGTGCTGATCGCGTTGATGCGCGCAGCCGGCATCCCGGCGCGGCTGCGCTACATCGAAATGCGCGGCGAGATCCTGCGCGGCCTCACGTCCAATGTCGCCTCGGCCGGCCGGCCCCTCGCTGAAATCTGGCTGAACGATTGTTGGCTGCGCACCGACACCTATATCTTCGACGCGGTCTACATGTCCGCGGCGCGCCAGCGGCTGAAAGATCACGGCTGGGACTGGGGCTATGGCATCCACCGGAACGGGGACGCGATGTGGGGTGCCGCGGGCGATGCCTTCCTGGGCGGCGTCGCGACCGAGAAAGACGTCATGGTGATGAGCGACCTGGGCCTCTATAGCGACCCGCTGGGACTGGTGTCCTCGCAGGCCTGGCGCGCGTCCCATCGGCCCATGGCCCGTGTCCTCCACTGGAACATGCTGGCGCCCACGATGGACAGGGTGGTGCGTGAACTGCGCGAGGAGGGCTCGGCAACGCGCGTCACGGGGGCGAAGCGGCGGGCTTCCTGAGGTTCTGCAATTCTCCCGAGAGCAGCACACGGCGCCCGCGTTCTCGCGGCACGATCGTGAGTAGCGCGTTCGCCACCAAACGCGCATCGACCGATGCATAGTTGGCGGGGATCAGCGGCGCCAGCAGCTTCGAAACCCGCAGCGCCAGTTTCTCGCCGGAACGCAGCGGTTGACCCAGCGCCTCGCGGTCTCCCGCCAGGAAGGACGGCCGGGCAATGACCAGCGTGTCGAAGCCCAGCGCGGACAGCGCCTCTTCCATCTCTCCCTTGACGCGGTTGTAAAAGACCGGGGAGCGCGCACTGGCCCCCATGGCGCTGACCACGCCCAGCCGGCTGGCGCCCGCCGCCTTGGCCGCCTTCGCGACGGCCACGACGGCATCGAAATCGACCGCCCGGAACGCCGCCTGGCTTCCAGCCACCTTGATCGTGGTGCCCAAAGCGATAAAGGCCTCGCCCACGCGGGGCAGCGCGGGCAAGGCCTTGAAATCGACCCGATACTGGGTCAGCTTGGGGTGCTTGAGAGGCAGTTCGCGGCGGCCCAGCGAATGGACCGCCACCACCGAATCATCGGCCAAAAGTCCTTGTAGGATTTCCCGGCCCACGAGGGCCGAAGCCCCCGCCACCACCACGGTTCGAGCGGCCACCGCCGCCCCCGCCGCCCCCGCCGCCGCGGCGTCCGCGCCCGCCCATGCTGTCGACGCTGGTGCGCAAGGGGTCGGGTTGTCCATCGGTGTGTCTTACAGGGGCGTCGCGTTGCACGAAGGGGCTGGCGATATTGTGCGCCCCATCGCGCGGCTGCGCGTCATCCGCGTGACGCGGCGAATGGCTGTTGGGCGGCCGGCTCTGCTGCGGCGGACGGGCGCCGCCCTGCCTGGGCGCGTTGCCGTTGCGGGCACCATTGCCGTTACCGTTGCGCGCTCCGTTGCCATTGCCATTGCCATTGCCATTCGCGCTGCGCTGGCCTTGCGGCTGCTTGGGCTTGGCCGAACGGTCACCGCCACGGCCGCCGCCTTCGGCACCCTTGTTGTCGCGGATGCGAGTCATCATTTCCTGGCGCGCTGCTTTCGCGGCCGCCATCATGACTTCGCGGCTCGGCGGCTTGCCGGCGCCGCCCCAGATGGTCTGGCGGCCCATGGCGATCGGCTCGCCACGTTCGCCGGGTTCGGCGCCGAAGCCTTCGATGGGGACGGATGGGATGCGCTGCTTGGTGAAGCGCTCGATCTCCTGCATGAAGCCTTCTTCGTCCAGGCAGACGAAGCTCACGGCCGCGCCTTCGTTGCCCGCGCGGCCGGTGCGGCCGATGCGGTGGACATAGTCTTCGGGCACGTTCGGGATTTCGTAGTTGACCACGTGCGGCAGCTCGTCGATGTCGATACCGCGCGCCGCGATGTCGGTCGCGACCAACGCACGGATGTCGCCGCTCTTGAAGCCGGCCAGCGCCTGGGTGCGCGCAGACTGGCTCTTGTTGCCGTGCAGCGCCATGGCCTGGATGCCGTTCTTGGTCAGGAATTCGGCGACGTTGTTGGCGCCGAACTTGGTGCGGGTGAACACCAGCACTTGGCTCCAATTGTGTTCCTGGATGATGTGGGCCAGCAGTTGCTTCTTCTTGCCGCGGCCGACCGGGTGCACCACTTGCGTGATGCGCTGCACGGTGGTGTTGCGCGGCGTCACCTGGATGCTTTGCGGGTTCTTCAGCAGGCTATTGGCTAGGTCGCGGATTTCATCGCTGAAGGTGGCCGAGAACAGCAGGCTCTGCTTTTCCTTGGGCATCAGCGCGAGGATCTTTTTGACGTCGGGCAGGAAGCCCATGTCGAGCATGCGGTCGGCTTCGTCGAGCACGAGGATTTCGACAGTCGACAGGTCGAGGTTGCCTTGCTGCTGCAGGTCGAGCAGGCGGCCCGGCGTGGCCACGAGGATGTCGACGCCACGCTTGATGCGGTCGACCTGCGGGTTCATGCCCACGCCGCCGAAGATGACGGTCGAGGTCAGTTGCAGGTACTTGCCATACGTGCGGATGGACTCTTCCACCTGCGCGGCAAGTTCACGCGTGGGCGTGAGCACGAGGGCGGCGACGCCGTCCTTGCCGAACTTGTTGGTCTTGCTGCTGCCGGCGTTCAGCTTGTGCAGCAGGGGCAGGGTGAAGGCAGCGGTCTTGCCGGTGCCGGTCTGGGCGCCGCCAAGCAGGTCATGGCCGTCGAGCACGACGGGAATCGCCTGGGCCTGGATCGGGGTGGGGGTTTCGTAGCCTTGCTCGTGCACGGCTTTGAGAATGGCGGGTGCCAGATTCAGTTCGTCAAAGGTCATTTAAGGGTGCGCCATCCATGGCGCTTGGGAATCGGCCTGTACGGTGCATGGCACCGAGCCAGTCAAAGGCAGATGAGGTTCAAGGGTGGGAGCCTGCAAGCTTGCAAGAAGCCTGCGTCGTCCCCAGCGAAACGCTGAGGTTGCGGGCAACTGGAGTCCGCAACGACCCTATTGTCGCATGCTTGAGCGATTGCCGCTGAGAGTGAGCTGGGATGGCCCCTACGCCGCGGCCAATTCGCGCAGCTTGTTGAGCCGCAACGCCATGAGCGGCGTGCTTTTGAGGTGCTTGGACAGCAACTCGACCACGCCCGTGAGATCCTGCAGGGATTGCGCCTTCTCGATCTGCAGCTGGGCCTTGATGCGCGCCGTGAATCCCAGCTCGATCACCATGGACGTGGCCATTTCGACAATCGCCCGGTAGCGCTCTGCTTCGGTCAGCACGACCGGCCCGACCTTGACGCGCGGCGCTGCCTGCCTGGCTTCGAGCAAGCCGTGCGCGCACAGCTGGTCCAGCGCCGCCTTGAGGGTTTCGGCCGGCATCATTTCCAGCAGGTCGTCCTCCTGGCGGTCGCCATTGCACAGGATCAGCACCTGCCGCTGGGACGGGGTGAGAGTCAGGGCGCGGGCCTGGACTTCGAGGCGGCCGGCATCGGTTTTAACGTAAAGCATGTTGATCTCGGATCTGAATCTTTTGTCTCCCCGCGACAGCATGGTTACCGACTCTTACACCCGGTTGACAGCCGCCTCGGTACGAATACCGATCTGTCGCATTTGCCCCCGCGCCGCGCGGATGGCAGGTCAAAAAGCTGGCGTAGCTCAACCTTGGAGCTGATAATTGGCCTCGCTTACCCCCGTTCACCCATGGCCAACCTGCTGAAGCTTCGACTCGGCGTATCCGACGACCCGTCGGCCTTCCAGCCGTCACTCAATGACTGCCTGGAGGCCATGCTGAAGCAGGCCGACCTGCTGGTCCACGACATGCTCAGCGGGCTGGAAGCTGCCGCGGCGCCCGGCAATGCGCGCCGCATTCCCGGTTTCGAGCAAGCCGGCACCCAAATCGCCATCGAGGACATGGCCGCCAACGCCCAGTCGGTGGCGGCTACCTACCGCGGCGAGCTGACCCGCCTGGTTTACGAGGGCGGCGGCAAGGAACAGGCCCATGCCGAGGCGCTGAGGTTCGAAGACCTGCGCCTGTTCGAGGATGACGAGCTGGACCAAAGCATCGAGGTCGCCCGGGCCCAGCAGGAAGTGTCGCTGGCCGTGGACGACGTCCTGCCCACGCTGGATGCGCTGGTGAGCACGCTGCTGGGCTGGCGAACCATACAGCCCGGCCTCAACCCTGTTCGCCCCGAAGTCTTCGTGCGTGCGCTGCAATCCTGCCTGTCCCAGCATGTGCCGGACGCCTCGGTGCGCGACTTCCTGATAGCACCCGCTGCTGGCCTGCTGGGCGCCAATCTGCGCCGGCTCTACCGCGAGCTGTCGGACTGGCTGCGTTCCTGCGGCGTCGAGCCGGCCGTGCCGATCGGCGGCAGGGTGCACAAGGGCAGCGGCTCCAGTGGAAAGCCCGCTGCCGACTCGGTGTCCAAGACGCTGCTCACGCTGGACCGGCTGCGCAAGCTGCTGGCCGGCGATTTCGACAACAAGGCGCCAAGGCAGGATTTCCTCTACACCATGCCGGCGTCGATGGCCATGCTGCAGGAGATGAAGCAGGTCGACGCGCTGGTGAACAAGCTCGAGAAGCGGCCCAAGGCCCCCGCGGCACCGCCGCCGGCGGACATGCTGGCCCAGGCTCCCCCGGAACAGGACCAGGCGCTGCCCCGCCTGGGCTTGCAGCTCGGGCAAGAGGTGGTGCGGCTGATGTTCGATAACCTGGCGCAGGACAAGCGCCTCCTGCCCGAGTTCAAGCGCCAGCTCAAGACGATCGAGCCTGGAATGCTGCGGCTGGCCGAGCTGGACTCGCGGTTTTTCAGCGACCGCACCCACCCCGCGCGCCAGTTCCTGGACCGGATCACCCAGCGCAGCCTGGCCTTCACCAGCGAGAGCGATCCCGGCTGGCAGCGCTTCCAGGCCACCGTGGAAGATTCGGTGCGCTGGCTCACCAGCAAGGTCGTGGATGCCGATACCTTCGGCGAACTGATCGACCATCTGCAGACGCAATGGGCCGGTCAGGATGAGGGCCTGATGCAGCGCCGCGAAGAAGCGGCGCGGGCGCTGCTGCACGCGGAGCAGCGCAACCTGCTGGCGCAGAAGCTCGCCGCCGAGTTCATGCAGCAGATCGAAGGCCTGGAGGTGGCGGATTTCGTTTCCGATTTCCTGCGCAATTCATGGGCGCAGGTGGTGGCCGAGGCGCAGCTCAGCTGCGCCGACGGATCGGACGATCCGTATGGTTACCGGGCCATGGTCGATGACATGGTGTGGAGCATCCAGAAGAGCACCGCCACCCGTGGCCGGGCCCGCCGCCTGGTCCAGATGATCCCGGGCCTGCTGGCCAAGCTGCGCGAAGGCCTGGACCGCATCGAATACCCGCCCGAGCTCACGGCGCGCTTCTTCAACAACCTCATCGCCATCCACCGGGCGGCCGTGCACGAGGGCCGCGATGCCGTGAGCCAGGCCGCCGCGGATGCGGCGGAGGCCCAGGAATCGCAGTTCAGCGACAGCGCGGTCGACGCAGTGTGGCTGGACGAGCAGGAGGTCGCGGAATCGGGCTATGTCGCCGAGGAAGCGGTCGCGCCGGAGGAGCCGGCCAGTCCCGACGCGATGGAGGAGGAGCCGGCAGCGCAGGCTCGCGCGGGCGACATGAGGACCGGCACCTGGGTCGAGTTGCTGGTCAAGGACCAGTGGATCCGGGCGCAGCTCACCTGGGCCAGCCCGCACTCGACCCTGTTCATGTTCACCTCCCTGGCCGGATCGGCGCACTCGATGTCGCGCCGCACCCTGGATCGGCTGCGGGCGCAGGGCTCGATCAAGATCGTCGCCGAGCGCAACGTGGTCGACGAAGCGCTCGACAAAGTCGCCAAGGCAGCCCTGAGAAACAGCCTCGACGGCAAGGCCTGAGGCAGTGAGAGCGAAGCCCAAGGCACGCGGCAAAGGCGTGTCCGGGCAGGCCGCGTCGCATCGACAAGGCGGTCGGTGCCTTCGCACCGACTTCCCTGGGTTTGCTCGATTTCGCGGCCCGTCGCAGAACTCGCTGCGCGCCCTGAGGCCGCTTCGCTCAAACAGCTGCGACAAGTCAGAGCACGAAGCGCTGCGCGCGGCCACGAAATCGAGCAAACCCAGGCGCCTCGCAACGATGCGCCGCGGCTTGCCCAGACACGCCTTTGTAGAGAGGTGGTTGGTATTCGTCGCACCGCACGCCCACCACGTTGGCTCGCAGCGGAGTCGGCGCAAAGCGCCGACCGCCACAGTATGAGCCCCTGCCGGGTACCGCCTCCCGCGACGCGAAGCCAAAAAAGCCAGCCGGCAGGTTGCGATCCCTCATCCCGCCGATAATGGAGGGTTGCACCTGCAGTTTTCCTGAAAAGATATCCCCATGGCCCAGTACGTCTTCACCATGAATCGCGTCGGCAAGATCGTGCCGCCGAAACGACAAATCCTCAAGGACATTTCCCTGTCCTTCTTCCCCGGCGCCAAGATCGGCATGCTGGGCCTGAACGGCTCGGGCAAATCGACCCTGCTCAAGATCATGGCCGGCGTCGACAAGGAGTACGAGGGCGAAGCCACGCCCATGCCCGGCCTCAATATCGGCTACCTGCCACAGGAGCCCAAGCTCAACCCCGAGCACACCGTACGCGAGAGCGTCGAAGAGGCGATGGGCGAGGTGTTTGCCGCCAAGGCCAAGCTCGAGGACGTATATGCGGCCTACGCCGAGCCCGACGCCGACTTCGACGCGCTGGCCGCCGAACAGGCGCGCCTGGAAGCCATCATCGCCACGGCGGGCACCGACTCGGAGCACCAGCTCGAGATCGCCGCCGACGCCTTGCGTCTGCCGCCCTGGGAGGCCAAGATCGGCCTGCTCTCCGGCGGCGAAAAGCGCCGCGTGGCCCTGTGCCGCCTGCTGCTGTCCAAGCCCGACATGCTGCTGCTGGACGAGCCCACCAACCACCTGGACGCCGAAAGCGTGGAGTGGCTGGAAGTGTTCCTGACGCGTTTCTCCGGCACCGTGGTCGCCATCACCCACGACCGCTACTTCCTGGACAACGCCGCCGAATGGATCCTCGAACTGGATCGCGGCGTGGGCATTCCATGGAAGGGCAACTACAGCACCTGGCTGGAGCAGAAGGAAGCGCGCCTGGAGGCCGAACAGAAATCCGAAGACGCCCACATGAAGGCGATGAAAAAGGAGCTGGAGTGGGTGCGCCAGAACCCGAAGGCCCGCCAAGCCAAGAGCAAGTCGCGGCTGGCCCGGTTCGAGGAGCTGTCGGACTTCGAATACCAGAAGCGCAACGAAACCCAGGAAATCTTCATCCCCGTGGCCGAGCGCCTGGGCAATGAGGTCTTCGAATTCACGAACGTTACCAAGTCCTTCGGCGACCGGGTCCTGATCGACAACCTCAGCTTCAAGGTTCCGGCCGGCGCCATCGTCGGCATCATCGGGCCCAACGGCGCGGGCAAGTCCACGCTGTTCAAGCTGATCGCCGGCAAGGAAGCGCCGGACAGCGGCGAGGTGAAGATCGGCTCCACCGTGAAGATGGCCTTCGTGGACCAGCACCGCGACGAGCTGGCCAACAACAAGACCGTGTGGGAAGACATCTCCGGCGGGCTGGACATCCTGAACGTGGGCAAGTTCCAGATGGCCAGCCGCGCCTATGCGGGGCGTTTCAACTTCAACGGCGGCGACCAGCAAAAGCGTGTCGGCTCACTCTCGGGCGGCGAGCGCGGCCGCCTGCACCTGGCCAAGACCCTGATCGCCGGCGGCAACGTGCTGCTGCTGGACGAACCCTCGAACGACCTCGACGTGGAAACGCTGCGCGCGCTGGAAGACGCGCTGCTGGAATTCGCCGGCAGTGTCATGGTGATCAGCCACGATCGCTGGTTCCTGGACCGGATCGCCACGCACATCCTGGCCGCCGAGGGCGACAGCCAGTGGACCTTCTTCGACGGCAACTACCAGGAATACGAGGCCGACAAGCGCAAGCGCCTGGGCGAAGAGGGCGCCAAGCCCAAGCGCATGCGCTACAAAGCTCTTAAATAACGCAACTGTGTTGCGTTTTTAAGTGCCTCATGGCAGCGTGCTGGTCGTGAGGTGGCTCAATTCCTTTTCGATCTCGGAGAGTCCGCCGTCCAGTGCGTCGTCGGCCTCCGGGGGCACCTGGCCCTCGGGCGACAGCTGATCGACCATCTCCGGCAGGATCTCGGCGAAACCATCGGCCACCTCCTGCTCAGGCACGCCAAGCTGGCGCGCCAAGCGGGACAGCTCCTCGCGGCCAACCACGTTGTCCACGGCGTCAGCTTGCAGCGACTGGTTTACCCCGGTGGACACCCATGAGTCGGCTTGCTGGCCGAAACCTTTTTGCTTGAAGCGATCGAGCACTGCGCCGATGCCGCCGTTGCGCTGCACCCACTGCATGGCAAAGGGCAGCAGCATGGCCAGCAGCATGCCGCGCTTGCCGCCGGCCAAGCCGCCCAACCCCGTGCCGCCCGTACCGCCGCGGAACGGCCCGCTGCGCCCGCGCCCGCGCATGGCGCTCGCGAAAATACCGCCCAGGATCTGGCCCAAAAGAGGATTTGCCACAGAAATACTCCCATTGATCAATGATGGGGCCAGCTTAAACTCGGGCTGACACAGCAGTTCGTAGGCCAAGGGAGCATCCATGTCGACCGCACCGGAGAAAACTTCCTACCAGGCGCTCTACCGTGCCTGCATGAAGGAGGCGGCCGCCCAAGGCAAGACCCTGATGCAGCGCCTGGTAGTGCGGGCCGGTGAATCCATGCCGCGCCGCGCCGCGCTGGCGCCGGACGACCATGAGCGAAAGCTCCTGACCGATGCGGTGCGCATCCTCATGAAGCATGAAGCCACGCTCTGCGAAGCCTATCCCCAGGCTTTGCTCGCGGAATTCGCCCAGGCCATAGCCGGCGATACGCGCAAGGCGGGCGCGCTGAGCTTCGATTCGCTGGAACTCATGGGTGACGAGCAGATGCGCGAAAGCGTGGAGCTGATGCGCCTGCAACAGGCTGTGGCGTTGCAAGTCGACGGCGAACTGGCCGAGCTCAACGCGCTCATCTGCTCGGTCCAGGGTTTGCGGACGGTGCAGGTGGAGCGCAACCCCTTGCGGCCGGAAGTGTATGTCCGAAGCCTGCGCAGCGTCGTCCTGCAAAGCCCGGTGGGGGCCGCTGTGCGCGCCCGCTGGATGCTCGACCTGGGCGAGGCCCTGGGGCCTGAGCTCGCCCGGGCCTATGCCGAACTTTCCCAGACCCTGCGGTCGCAGGGGGTGGTGGAAGCGCGCTTCAACGCCATCCCCGCGCCTGAGAGCGCTGCCCCTGCCGGAGCCCGGGCCACGCCGGCCGGCGCCTCGACGCACGCCAGCGCCTTGCTCAACCTGAAAGAGCTGAGGCGCTTGCTCTCCGGCGGCACCGAGGAGGCCGCCCCGGCGGATGCCGGTGGCAGGCAGCAACCCGACTTCTCGATGACGGTCCCCGCCGCGTTCGAAGCGCTGCAGGACATGAGGCAGGTCGACCAGGTGATGAAGCGGCTGCGGCAACGCCGTGCCGAAGGCGGCGTTACCCAGGACGAGGCGCGCAACCCGACGCAGGCGCTCGGCCTGGAAGTGGTCAATCTCATGGTCGAGAACATCGCCCAGGATCCGCGGCTCTTGCCGCCGGTGCAGCAGACCGTGCGCGATCTCGAGCCGGCCTTGCTCCGGTTGGCCTTGGGCGACCCGCGCTTTTTCAGCGACCGCAAGCATCCGGCGCGCCGACTGCTGGAGCAGATGACGCAGCGCAGCTTGGCTTGGCAATCCGTGGACGCGCCGGGCTTCGCCGGTTTCATCGAGCCCTTGCAGCAGGCCGTGGAGGTGCTGCTGTCAACTCGCATTGCGGGCGCCGAGCCCTTCGACTTCGCGCTGAAAACGCTGGAGGAAGCCTGGGGCGATGAACAGCAGCGCGACCGGCGGTATCGCCAGAAGGCCGTGCGCGCCTTGCTGCAGGCCGAGCAACGCAACCTGCTGGCCGAGAAGATCGCGCGGGAGATTCGCTACCGCCCCGACATGGCGGGCGTGCCTCGCGAGGTGGCCGTTTTCGTCACCGGGCCCTGGTCGCAGGTGATGGCCCAGGCGCGCCTGGCCGATGAAAGCGGCGGCAACGATCCGGACGGGTATGCCGCGCTGGTAGCAGACCTGGTCTGGAGCGCGCAGCCGCGGTTGGCTGCCGGCAACACCGCGCGGCTGGCAAAGCTGGCGCCCGCACTGGTCGAACAACTGCGCCATGGCTTGGCGATCATCGACTATCCCGCCCCTTCGACGCAGCGCTTCCTGGACTACCTGGCGGGCGCCCATCGGCAGGCAGTGGAGATGGCGGCGCGGCCCGCGCCCTTGTCCACGAGCATGACGCGTGAGGAGCTGGAGGCCATGCTGGGCACCGATGAAGACGAGGGCCCCGGTCCCTGGCTGGCGCCGACCGAGGCGCAGCATTCCGGCTTCATGGAAACGCACCTGCCTACGGCTCCCCGAGCGATATTCCAGGAGACCGAGCCCGGGTTTGGCGACACCCGCCCCACCTCCGGCGAGTTGGCGCCGACGCTGCCCGAAGCGGGCTTCGAGCCGGGCGCCTGGGTGGAAATGATGCTGGATGGGGGCTGGGCACGCTACCAGGTGACATGGGCCAGCCCGCACGGCACGCTGTTCATGTTCTCCAGCGCCGCCGGCAAGCCCCATTCGATGACGCGGCGCCTGCTGGGCAAGATGCTGCAAGGCGGCACGTTGCGCATGATCTCGGGCCGGGCCGTGGTGGACGGCGCCCTCGACGCGGTGGCGCAGGCCGCACTGCGCAACAGCCTCGACTAGTTGCCCGAAGGCCGGTCGCTCTTGGCCGACAGGTGCTCCCGCACCTTGCCGGCGCGGTCGCCCACGGCGGCAACCGCTTCCTTGACGCGCTTCTCGCTGGCGTTGAAGTGCTTCGCCCAGGCGCACAACTCGTATTCGTGGTGGATATCGATGCGATCCTGATCGCGGGCCATGGGCTGCGTCTTGTTGTCCGGCATGCTTCTAGCTCCCGTGGAGAACGAAAAGCTCATGCTAGGCAGGGCTGCCGCGCGCACTTGTAGGACGGTGCGCGATTCGCGTACCCGAGATTTCCGCCAGCTTGCGCCGAACCAGGTTGATGTTGTTGCGCAATGCATAAAGCTCATCGGCATACGACAGCGGCACGCTGATACGACCGGCCTTGTCTTCCAGGGCGTCCAGTTCCTGCGCCAGCTGCGCCGAGTCGGCGTCCGGTGCCTGCATCTCGTTCTCGATCGCGCGCAGCTGGCCGTACCAGCGGAACACGCGCGAACGGATGCGGAACTCGTACAGCGGCGGCACGATCCGCGACAGCGGCAGCAGGATGGCGATGATGATGCCCAGTGCCAGCCACATGCGCTCTACCAGGTTGGCCAGCCAGAACGGCAGGTACCGCTGCAAAAAGGGCTGGCCGCCCTTGATGGCGCGCTCGGCTTCCCGGGAGACCGGGTACTCGCTGTGCTCGGTGGTCGGGAAGGTGCCTGCCCGATTGAACCAGCCCGCCGGGCTGTGCAGGTCGCGCGCCGCCTGCGTGAACAGCTGCAACAAGGCGGGATGGGTTTGCTCGCGCGTGAGCAGGGACGTGGTGGTGGCGACCAGGCGCAGGTCATTGGCCGGCAGATCGCGCGCCAGGTCCACCACGCCACGCGGCAGCACGACCGGCGTGAGGAACGGAAACCGCCGGGAATAGGCTTCGCTCTGCGCGAAATCCATCAGCTTGACGCCCGGTGTCTGGAGCAGCATCTGCACCATCAGCGATTCCGGCGCCGAGGCGAAAACCACCGCATCGATCTCGCCGCCCAGGAAAGCCACCGTGGCAGGCGTTTGTTCGAGCTGCAAGAGGGTCACGCGCTTGATGTCGATGTTGTTGGCCTCGAACAGTTTCTCCATCAGGCGCGGCACGCCGCTGCCGGCAGTGCCGACGTTCAGGCGCAGGCCCTGCAGTTGTGTGAGCGCAGACAGACTGGCGGTGGCCGTCACCTTGCGCGCGGAGTCCTCGCGGTAGAACAGCCACACGGGTTCGACGAACAGGCTGCCCAGCGATTCCAGCCCGCTTTCCTCGGTGGTCGCGCGCTCGTTGCTGCCGCCTTGCACAAAGCCCAGGTCTGCCTTGCCTTCGCGCAGCAGCCGCAGGTTGTCGGAAGAGCCCTGGCTTGGCAGCAGCACGACCTCGGTGCCGTTGACTCTCAGCGCTTTCTGGTAGCGCTTGCCGAATTCGTCATACGCGCTCTGCGCCGGCCCGGTGGCGAGCGTCACGCGCTTGGGCGGTGTCGGATCCAGCCACACGTAGGCCAGCACCAGCAGTGCGACCGCCACGATCGCAAAGGGGCCGGCGGAGATGAGGAGGTCGCGGATGGAAAGCAAGGTGTAGCGGATGGCCTTGGGCATGTGTGGCTTCATTACAGGTCGGCCGCCGCGGGCAGGTACAGCTTGCCCGCCGTGATGCTTCGCGCGGCTCGCACCGCACGCACCACAGCCAGCGCCACGACTTCGGCCGCCATGGTGCCCAGCACCATCATGCCGGGGGATTTGCCGGCGCGGCCCGTGCCCAGGGCGAACAGGGTATCGCCGTCGGACATGGTGTGGACCGGGTTGATGCTGCGCGCCAGGCCGTCATGGCCCATGGTCGCGAGGCGCGAGGCCTGGGCCTTGGTGATGACGGCGTCGGTCGCGATGACGCCGATGGTGGTGTTCGTTCCGGCCAGCAGCGGCTTGGGCGCCTCGCCGCGCAAGAGGGCGCGCCGCGTATCGACCAAGGCCTTGCCGTCGGTGGTGCGGGCGCCCGCGATCGGCAGGCCCGACTGCGGGTCGATCACGTCACCCAAGGCGTTGCAGGCGATCAGCGCGCCGACCGTGACGCCATCGACGGTGACTGACGCCGTGCCTATGCCGCCCTTCATGGCGCGTTCTATGCCGAAGATCTTGCCGACGACGGCGCCCGCACCGGCACCGACATTGCCCTCGGCCGGCGCGCTGGCCGATGCCGACTCGCAGGCGCCGTAGCCGGCGGCCGCGTCCGGGCGGATGGTGGCGTCGCCCACCAGCAAATCGAACAGCACCGCGCCCGGCACGATGGGCAGGAGCACCGGCCCGACGGGAAACCCAACGCCTTGCTCCTCGAGCCAACGCACGACGCCGGTGGCGGCATCGAGGCCCCACGCGCTGCCGCCGGCGAGCAGGATGCCGTGCACCCGGTCGACCAGGTTGGTGGGCGCCAGCAGGTCGGTCTCACGCGTGCCGGGCGCGGCGCCGCGCACGTCCACACCCGCGATAGCACCCTCGCGGGCGATGACCACGGTGCAACCAGTCGGTCGCCTCGGGTCGGTGAAGTGCCCGACTTCGATGCCGGCAACGTCGGTAATAGCAGAGCGGTCCATGGATTTCATTATCCATGGCGGGCGCAGGAAACGTCCTACAGCGGATGCGGCGCTTTCGCCGACAGCTAAGCAGTGCCGAGCTTTCTACAGTGGACGTTCGCCGGCGCCGCTGGCGATTTTTTCGACATGCCCGAGAGGAAGCACCATGAATAGCGAAACAAGCGACAGCATCACCAGCATGAACGGACCCAGCGGTTCCACCAGCCTGAACGGCGTCGGCAACGAGGGCACGGTCCGCCGTGTCGCCCAGAAAGCCCACGAAGCCGTGGACAAACTCGAGCAGACGCTCGGCTCCAGCAGCGAGAAGGTCATGAGCTGGCAACACGAATACGGCGACATGGCCCGCGAGCATGTCCGGGCCAATCCGCTGGCGGTCGTGGCCGGGGCCTTCGCCATCGGCTGGCTTTTGGCCAAGATCACGCGCTAAAACCCGAACCGGCCAACTCGCGCCGCGCCTGGCGCATCACCGACCAGCCGGCGGTGATGGCCAGGCAGGCCATCACGGCAGCCACCGCCAGGTCGGGCCAGGCGGTGGCGGTGCCGAAGACACCCAGAGCGGCCAGCATCACTGCGACATTGCCTATCGCATCGTTGCGGGTGCACAGCCAGACGCCGCGCATGTTGGCATCCCCCTCCCGGAACGCATAGAGCAATGCCGTCACACCCAGGTTGGCGGCGAGCGCCAGCGCGCCCACCAGTCCCATGGTGAGCGGCTCGGGCACGACGCCCTGGCTTGCGGACCACAGGGCCTTGCCGATGACGATCACACCGAAGCCCAGCATGCTGGCCGCCTTGACCAACGCCGCCCGCGAGCGCCACGCGACGCCCAGGCTCAGCACCGCCAGCGTCAGTCCATAGTTGGCCGCGTCGCCGAAAAAGTCGATGGCATCGGCCAGCAGCGACACCGAACCCGAACTCAATCCGGCCGCGATCTCGACCCCGAACATCAGGGCATTCACCAGCAGGGCGATCCACAGCACGCGGCGGTAATCGGGCGGCGGGGGTCCATTGGAGGTTTTTTGTGGCTCGTGGTGACAGCAGTGGGCGGACATGTTTTCCTTTCCTTCGGGTGAATTGGAAACCCTGGAGCCACTCCAGTGTCAATTGCCTATGATGGAGCCATGAAGATCAGCGACCTCAGCCGTGCCACCGGCGTCGACGTGGAAACCATCCGCTACTACGAAAAAGCCGGCCTGTTGCCCGCGCCCGCGCGCGAGGCGAACGGATACCGTAGTTACAGCGCGCCGCACCTGGAGCGCCTGGCCTTCGTGCGCCATTGCCGCGCGCTGGACATGCCGCTGGCCGACGTGAAGCGCCTGCTCGATTTCGTCGGTGGCGCGCGCGACGAGCGCGGCGACATCGATGCGCTGATCGCCGGGCAGTTGCTGCGGGTGCGCGCGCGCCTCAAGAGCCTCCGGGCGATGGAGCGCCAGCTCACGGCATTGCGCGACAGCTGCGACGCCGACCATGCTACGCACGAGTGCGGCATCCTCCACGAGCTGGTAGCCGCCGCGCACGGCGAGGCCTGCGCATGCCACGCCGAGGGACCGATGCGATGAAGCTGCCGCGCGGCGTGTGGGCCAGCCTGGCGGCCGCGCTGTTGTTCGGCGCCGGCACGCCGCTGGCCAAGCTGTTGCTGGCGCAGGCCAGCCCATGGCTGTTAGCCGCGCTTCTCTACCTGGGTTCGGGAATCGGCCTGGCCTTGATGCGGCGGATCCAGGCCAAGCCACCGGTGCGACTGGTTGCCGGCGAGGCCAAGTGGCTGGCCGGCGCGGTGCTGGCCGGCGGCGTGGCCGGGCCGGTGCTGCTGATGCTGGGATTGGCCGCCATGCCGGCCTCGTCGGCCTCGCTACTGCTCAATGCCGAAGCGGTGTTCACGGCGCTGCTGGCCTGGTTCGTGTTCAAGGAAAACGTCAACCCCCGCGTTGCGCTGGGCATGGGCGCCATCGTAGCCGGCGGGCTGCTGCTGGCCTGGCCGGGCCAGATGAATTGGCCGGGCTGGCAACCTGCGCTGTTCGTGGTGGCCGCATGCTTCGCCTGGGCCGTGGACAACAACCTGACGCGCAAGGTCTCGCTGGCGGATGCCTCATGGATCGCGATGGTCAAAGGGCTGGCCGCGGGCGCGACCAACCTGGCGCTGGCATGGGTCCTGGGTGCTTCGTGGCCCGCGCTGCCGGTGGTGCTGGCGGCGGGGCTGGTCGGCTTCGCCAGCTACGGCGCCAGCCTGGCACTCTTCATCGTGGGCTTGCGCGAACTGGGGACTGCGCGCACCGGCGCCTACTTTTCCGTGGCGCCGTTCTTCGGCGCGCTGCTGGCCATCGTGCTATTGGGCGAGCCGGTCACGGCTGCATTGCTCCTGGCCGGCGCGCTGATGGCTATCGGCGTGGCGCTGCATCTATCGGAGCGGCACGTGCACTGGCATGCGCACGAGGCCATGGAGCACACGCACGAGCATGTGCATGGCGGCGACGTCCATCACGACCACGCGCATGTGCCGCCCGTGCCGCCGGGAACTCGCCACAGCCATGCGCACCGCCACCAGCCGCTGGTTCACAGCCACCCGCATTTTCCCGACGCGCACCACCGGCACGACCACTGACAGTGGTCAGGCCGTCACCAGCCTGGCGCGCCGGTCGAACCACAAGGTGCTCAAGGCGACGAGGGCGAAAGGCACGCCCACCCACGAAAGCTTGTCGAAGCCCAGCACGCCGATGAATGCGCCGCTGATGATCGCGCCCAGGGCCGTGCCGGTGTACAGCATCGAACCGTTCAGGCTCATCAGAAGCGGCGCCTGGGCCGGAGCCAGTGTGGCCAGCAAGACCTGCTGCGGCGACATCATGCCGAAGCCGGCCACGCCCCACACGACGAACACCAGCATCATGAGCGTGTAGTTGCCGCGCGCGAGGGGCACGAGCACCATCATGGCCGCCAGCACCCCCAACTGGACGCGCAAGGTGCGCACCGCGCCGAAGCGGTCCACCGCCCGCCCGCCGATGATGGTTCCGCCCACACCGGACAGCCCGAACATCACGAGCGTGAAGGACAGCTGGCCGGGCGTCATGGGATTGAGCGCCAGCAGCACCGGGCCCGCGTATGAGAAGACGCTGAAGATGGCGATGAAGTACAGCAGGGTGCGAATCCACACCCGCACGATCGGCCATTGGCGAATGGCCGCAGCCATGCCGGCAAAGCTGGCCCCGGGCGCGGCGATGTGGCGCGGCAGCAGCGCCCACAAGACGATCCACACCGCGCCGCAAGCGCCCGCCACCAGCCACACCGGCACCTGCCAGCCATAGGTGAGGCCCAGCCACGCGCCGAGCGGCACACCCAGCGCATAGCTCAGGCTCATGCCCAGAAAGGTGAGCGAGAGCGCGCGGCCCCGCCGCTCCGGTGGCACCAGCGCGACCGCCACGCCCGCGGCCAGCGCCGTGAACACCGAGCCCACGCCCATGAGTACGCGCCCCATCAGCAATACCGGGAACGAGGGCGCGGATGCCGACAGCACGCAGCCGGCGGCAAACAGCGCCAGCGCCAGCAGCATGGCGCGCTTGCGCGGCCAGCTGCCGGTGGCCAGCAGGAACAAAGGCGCCAGGCACGCCGACGTCAGCGCATAGGCGGTCATCACCTGGCCCGCAGCCGCGACGCTGATATCGAGCGAAGCGGCCAGCGGCTGCAGGATGCCGGTCAGCACGAAGGCGCCGGTGCCGATGACCAGGTTGGTCAGGGCGAACAGGTAGAGGATGGCGGGCATGGTTCGTCTGTCAGCGCCTGGCCATCACGGGCTTGGGCAGCGGCAGCCCGCGCGCTTGCATCGCGCTGCGCAGGCGGTCGGGGTAGTCGGTGATGATGCCGTCCACGCCCCAGGCGATCAGCCTTTCCATGTCAGCGGGATTGTTGATGGTCCAGGGGATCACCTTGAGCCCGAGAGCCTGTGCTTCCTTCAGCAGCGCCTCCGTGAGCGCGCCGCCGTTGGGCGACCACACGGTTCCGCCGGCAGCTTTGACCAGCCTGGGCACGCTGCCATGCTCGTCGATCTTGAAGCCCGCGGTCCAGGTGCCGTCCCGCACGTTGTCGTTGTTGGCAGTCTGGACCGTGAGGTACACGGTCGGGATCGCCGGCGCGATCCGCTGTACCAGCTGCAAGGTGCGCCAGTCGAAGCTCTGGATGGCGACGCGTTGCGTCATGCCGGCATCCTGAATCACCTTGAGGAGCGCGCCGGTCATCGCCTCGGGGCTCACGGCTTCCTCCGGCTGGCCGGGGTTGATCTTGGTTTCGATGTTGAAGCGCACGTCGCCGGCGCCCAGCGACTTCACGCGGTCGAACAGCGATGCCAGCGTGGGCACGCGCGTTCCGTCGCGCGCCTGCTGCGCGTCGAACGTCCTGGCGTAAGGCGTTTCCGGGTTGATGCGGCCTACGTCGTAGGCTTGCAGCTGCGCCAGTGTCAGCGTCTTGATCAGTGGGCCTTTGCTGCCCGGCAGCCATTGGCCGCCGGCATCTCGGGCGGTCGCTGGGTTGAGGTAGGGATCGTGATGGATCACCACCACTCCGTCGGCCGTGACTCCGATATCCAGCTCGAGTGTCGTCACCCCGAGTTCCAGCGCCCGCTCGAAGGCCGGAAGGGTGTTCTCGGGGGCCAGGCCGCGGGCGCCGCGGTGGCCCTGGAGGTCGAAGGCGGCGGACGAAAAAGCAACGGCCGCGCCGAAGCACAGGAGGAGGGCTTTCAACATGATGCCGGCGATGGTACCGTGGGGCACCGAATTCTGCTTTCACCCCATGCCGCGCCGCCCCGAGAACCTTCACAAGGCCTACCACGCCCACGTTTACTTCGGCCCGGAGACCGTCGACCAGGCGCGGGCATTGGTGGCCGAGGCCGGCAAGCACTTGAACGTCCAGGTCGGGCGGGTGCACGAGAAGCTGGTCGGTCCGCATCCGGCCTGGAGTTGCCAGCTGGCCTTCAGCGCAGCCGAATTCGACAAAGTCATCCCCTGGCTGGACGAGCATCGCGGCGATCTCGATGTGTTCGTGCACGGTTTGACCGGCGACGACCTGGCCGACCACACGACCCATGCGTACTGGCTGGGCAACGATTGGCCGTTGCATCTCGAGATGTTCCAGCGCGGCCGCGACCCGTCCTAGTCGTTCAACGAAGACAGGAACTGTTTGAGCTCGGGCGTCTGCGGATTGCCGAACAGCTGTTGCGGCGGGCCCATCTCGTGCACGCGGCCCTCGTGCATGAAGATGACGCGGTCGCTGACCTTGCGCGCGAAGTTCATCTCGTGCGTCACCATCAGCAAGGTCATGCCGTCTTCGGCCAGGGTTTCGACAACGCGCAGCACCTCGCCGACCAGCTCGGGGTCCAACGCGCTGGTGATCTCGTCGCACAGCAATACCGCCGGCTCCATCGCCAGCGCGCGGGCTATCGCAACGCGCTGCTGCTGGCCCCCGGACAGCTGATCGGGCATGGCGTCGAACTTCTCGGCCAGGCCCACGCGAGCCAGCAGCTTCTTCGCCAGTTCCGTGGCCGCGGCGCCGTCCTTCTTTTTGACCAGCGTGGGCGCCAGCATGATGTTCCTTCCCACCGTCAGGTGCGGGAACAGGTTGAAGCTCTGGAAGATCATGCCCACATGCTGGCGCAGTTCGCGCATGGCGGAGGCGCTGTCGTGAAGCAGGGGCTTGCCGTCGACAGCGAGTGCGCCGTGCTGGAAAACCTCCAGCCCGTTGATGCATCGCAGCAGCGTGCTCTTGCCCGAGCCGCTCTTGCCGATGATGGCGATCACCTCGCCGCTCTGAACGGCGAGGTCGATGCCCTTGAGCACCTCGTTCGCACCGAACGACTTTCGCAAGCCGGTGATTTCAACGACGGTTGTCATTCATCCTCCTCTCGAGCTTTCTTGCATACAGGCTGATGGGAAAGCACAGCGCGAAATAGAGCAGGGCGACGCAGCTGTACACCACGAAGGGCTTGAAGGTGGCGTTGCTGATCATGGTGCTGGCCTTGGTCAGTTCGACGAAGCCGATCACCGAGGCGAGGGCCGTGCCCTTGATCACCTGGACCAGGAAACCCACGGTCGGCGCGATCGCGATGCGGCTGGCCTGCGGCAACACCACATGGCGCAGTTGCTCGCCGAAGTTCATGGCCAGGCTTTGCGCCGCCTCCCATTGGCCCTTGGGGATGGCAGCCACGCAGCCGCGCCAGATCTCGGTGAGAAAGGCACTGGTGTAGAGCGTAAGCGCCAGCGCCGCGGCCACCCAGGGCGAGGTATTGATGCCGAACAAGGCAATGCCGAAGTAGGCCAGGAACAGCTGCATCAACAGCGGTGTGCCCTGGAACAGCTGCACGTAGCCGGCCACCAGCTTCTGGGCCCAGGGTGCGGGCGTGAGACGCACGACCAGCAGGGCCAGCCCGACGAGGCCGCCGCCGATGAAGGCGATCAGCGACAGCACGAAGGTCCAGCGCGCCGCCAGCAGGAGGTTGCGCAGGATGTCCCAGAGAGAGAACTCAACCATGGTGCTTGCCGATCACCGGCCGAACAGGAAGCGCGGGCCCAGCCAGTTGAGCAGCCTGCGCAGGCCCATGGCCAGCAGCAGGTAGATGCCGGTGGCGACGATGAAGGCTTCGAACGCGCGAAAGTTGCGGCTCTGGATCAGGTTGGCGGCGTAGCTCAGCTCCTCGGTCGAGATCTGGCCGCACACCGCCGAGCCCAGCATCACGATGATGATCTGGCTGGTCAGGGCCGGCCAGACCTTGCGCAAGGCGGGCGGCAATACCACCCGAAGGAAGATCTGCGCCCGTGTCATCGCCAGACTCAACGCCGCCTCGATCTGGCCCCTGGGCGTCGCCTCGATGCCGGCGCGGATGATTTCCGTGGCATAGGCGCCCAGGTTCACCACCATCGCGATGATCGACGCGGTCTCCGGCGACAACCGCACGCCGGCGGCGGGCAGGCCGAAGAAGATGAAGAACAGCTGCACGATGAAAGGCGTGTTGCGGATCAGCTCCACGTAGGCCCCCACCAGCACCCGTAGCCAGGCCGCTCCGTGGCTGCGCGCCCAGGCGCACGCCACGCCGACCAGCACGCCGACGACAGCCGAGATGGCGGTGAGCGCCAGCGTCCAGGCCACGCCCTTGAGCAGCAGGGGCCACTGGGCCAGGACGGCGGGAAAGTCGAAAGTGACGTTCATGTTTGGGCTGTCATGCCGGACTCGATCCGGCATCCACGCGTCAGTTCGGCAGGTCGCCCGCGGGCCGGCCCAGCCACTTCACGGACATCTTGTCGATGTCGCCGCTCTTCTTCGCCTCGGCGATGATCTCGTTGACCTTCAGGCGCAGCTTGTCCTCGCCCTTGGCCACGCCGATGAAGTTAGGGCTTTCCTTGAGCAGCAGCTTGAACTCCGCGCCCAACTGCGGATTTTTGGCCATCATGTTGCCCGCGACCGACGCGCCCGTGGCGATCAACTGGGTCTGGCCCGAGACGAAGGCCGCGACGGTGCCGTTGTTGTCCTCGAAGCGCTTGATGTCCGTTCCCGCCGGGGCGACCTTGGTCAGCTCCTGGTCTTCGATCGCGCCGCGCGTGACGGCCACGGACTTGCCCGCCAGGTCGGCAAAGCCTTTCACGCTCGTGCTCTTGGGGGCGAAGACCGCCTGGAAGAACGGCGAATAGGCGGCGGTGAAGTCGATCACCTTCTCGCGCTCCGGATTCTTGCCCAGGGTCGAAATCACCAGGTCGGCCTTGCGCGTCTGCAGGTAGGCGATGCGGTTGGCGCTGGTCACCGGCGCCAGTTCCACGGCGACCCCGAGCTTGGCGCCGATGTAGTTGGCCATGTCGATGTCCAGGCCCTGCGGCTTGAGGTCGATGCCGACGAAGCCATACGGCGGGAAGTCGGTGGGGATGGCGATGGTGATCTTCTTGTTCTTCAGGACATTGTCCAGCGCGGCCTGGGCTTGGGCGCCAGTCGCGGCCAACAGCCCGGCCATGGCCAGGCCCAGGGCGAAATTGCGTTTGCTCGGTGTCATAACAGGGCTCCTAGGTAGGTTGACGAATCGTCGGAGGGTGAGGCCGGTTTGCGGCCGGTTTTGCGCGGGCTTGTATGCAAGTCTTGTGCCGATCCCTTGCCGGCCTTGGCTACCGGCGCCAGGGCGTCGCGCAGTTTGGCCAGCGGGTCGCTGGTGGCGTGCAGTTTCAAGGCTGCCTGTACCGAGCCCAGGTGCTGGGCCATCAGCTTTTCGGCCAGCGCCAGCTTGCCCTGCTCGAGCGCGGCAACGATCTGCACATGCTCCTCGCAAGACTGTGCGGCGTCGTGCGAGGACTGGTACAGCATCGCGATCAGGATGGTACGGGCGGTGAAGTCGCGCAGGGTGTCGGCCAGCAGGCTGTTGCCCAGGCATTCGGCCAGGCAGACATGAAAATCTCCCAGCAGGAAGCTGCGCGCGCCAACGTCATTGCCCTTGATCGCGGCCTTCTCCCGGCTCAGGTGCGCCTTGAGCTGGCGGATGCCGGTCTTGTCCACCGACTTGACGCTGCGAATCAGGCCGAGCTCGATCACGCGGCGCGCCTCGAAAGCCTCGCGGGCCTCGTCCTGGGACGGTTCCACCACGTACCAGCCGCGGCGCGCGCTCACGGTGACGATGCCGCGGGCGGCGAGCCGCATCAGCGCCTCGCGCACGATCGTGCGGCTGCAGTCGAACAGCATGGCCAGCTGCTGCTCGCCCAGGCGCGAGCCGGGTGCGAGCTTTTGCGCCATGACGGCTTCGAGGATTCGGTCGCTGATGTCGGAGGAAGTAGCCATTGGTGGCGAGGTACAAGCAGTTCCCGTGCCACTGGTATACAAGACTTGCGCACCAAAATTGGTGATTTGCCACTGGCCGATGCACCAGCCTGGTTCGGTATGGCCCGCGAATGGGGACTAGAACTGCAGTTCGACCATTCCGATGCCGAACAGCTGCGCCTGCACGCGCGCGCCTTCGGGCGCGAACAGCAGCCCGGTGCAGGAACCCGTCGTGATGATTTGGCCGGCGCGCAGCGGATGTCCGCGTTGCGCGCAATGCCAGGCCAGCCATGCGAGCAGCCGCCAGATGTCCCCTGCGGGGTTGGCGCCACGGGTGCTGGCCACGGGCTGGCCGTCGAAGGCGAGATAGGCCTCCACGCTTCGCAGATCGAGGTCCCCGGGGCTCATCTGCGACGGCGCGCCGGCAATGAGCGCGCCGTGGCTTCGCAGGTCCGCCATCTGCGCCAGGGGCGGGCTCTCGCGCCAATCGGCCAGGCGGGTTTCGACCACTTCGATGACGGGAAGCACCGCGCCGACGGCATCACGCACTGCGGCCGTGTCGGGCTCGCCGGCTGTGGGAATCAGGTCTTTGCGCAATCGCACCGCCACCTCCACTTCGATACCGCGCATCCGCCAGGGCGGTCCCAGCAGCGCGGCGCCGCTGTCGAGCATGGCGGTGGCCGGCAGGGGCGCGCAGGCGGGCTCCAGCTTGGGGCTCTTGGCGCCGACCTTCCAGCCGCCGATCGTTCCGAGCACTGCCATCGTCGTGTCCTGCACGGCATAGGCACCAGCCGCATCAGGCGGCACTATCTCCGCGCAGGGAGCCGGCGCCGCGCCTTTGCGTGAAGCGAGCAGGCGCCGCGCGGCGGCGGCGGGGTCAAACTCGGGGACGGTCGTGGTCGGTGTCATCGACTGCCATCGTAACGGCGGCGATCGCCGACCGCTACGCGCGCAGTTTGGCGTCCAGCGTGATTTCGGGCACGGCAGCCAGCGACTTGGATACCGGGCAATTCTTCTTCGCGCCTTCGGCCAGTTCCTTGAACCGGGCTTCATCGATTCCCGGCACCGAGGCCTCCATGGTCAAGGCGATGCGGTCGATCTTGAAACCGTCGCCGTCCTTGGCCAGGCGCACCACTGCCGTGGTGTCGATCGATTTGGTGGCGATGCCTGCTTTTTCGCAGGAGACGGCAAAGAACATCGTGAAGCAGGCCGCATGCGCCGCGCCCAAGAGTTCTTCGGGGTTGGTGCCCTTGCGGTCGTCGCCGAAGCGGGCGTTGACGCCGTAGTCAAAGCCCTGCAGCGCGCCGGTTTCGGTGCTGACCTTGCCCTTGCCGGTCTTGCCGGCGCCGTCCCAATGGACGCTTGCTTTCTTCTCGATCATGGCGAACTCCTGTGAGGAAACGCGTTCAAGTCTGCGCAAGCTGCCGGTGGCGGTCTGTAGGACGCCGCCTCGTTGCTTGGCGTCACCAACGTGACGCGCCTTGGGGCCATCCCTGATGCGGTGCAGCATGGCCCCCGCTAGGCTGACCGCCATGCACCGTCCTCATCACAAGTTCTGGCCCAAGCGCCTGCCCCATGCCCTCAACCCGCCGGCGACCTCGCTCTGGGACAACCTGGAGATCAGCGCCCGCCGCTACCCCGACAAGGCCGCGCTGGTGTTTTTCGGCCGAGTGTTCAGCTATCGCGAACTCGTCGACAAGGCTCAGCGGCTCGCCGCCACGCTCAGCGCGCTGGGGCTGAAGAAGGGCGACCCGGTCATGCTCGACATGCAGAACTGCCCGCAACTGGTGATCGCGCATTTCGCGATCCTGCGCGCCAACGCGGTGGTGGTCCCCGTCAATCCGATGAACCGCGCGGAAGAGCTCAAGCACTACATCAACGATCCGGACGCCAAGGTCGCGATCACCACCGCCGACCTGGCGGCGGAGATCGCCAGGGCCAGCGATGCATTGCCGCCCCAGGAGCGCCTGGCCCACATGATCGTGAGCCACTTCACCGACGCGTTCGATCCCGGCGCGGCCGCGGGCGATGCCATGCCCGAGGCGTGGCGCGACTGGCTGCTCACCCGGCATCCGCTGCCTGCCCTGGCCGGCGGCGAGGTGATGAGCTGGGAGCAGGCGCTGGACAGCGAGGCGCCGCTACCGGCGCTGGAAGTGGGACCGGGCGACATGGCCGTGCTGCCCTACACCAGCGGCACCACCGGCCTGCCCAAGGGCTGCATGCACCTGCACAGCAGCATCATGCACAACGCCATGTCCAGCTGCGTCTGGGGCAACGGCACGGCCGAGAACGTGACGCTGCTGGTCGTGCCCATGTTCCACATCACGGGCATGGTCAGCGTGATGCACGCCAACATCTATGCGGGCGCCACGCTCGTGATCATGCCGCGCTGGGACCGCGAACTGGCCGGACGCCTGATCTCGCGCTGGAAGGTGACGACCTGGACCAACATCCCCACCATGGTGATCGACCTGCTGGCCAGCCCCAACTTCGACCAGTACGACCTGTCCAGCCTGGTCCACATCGGCGGCGGTGGAGCGGCCATGCCGCAAGCCGTCGCGCAGCGGCTGCTCGAGCAGTTCGGCCTGCGCTACGTCGAAGGCTATGGCTTGACGGAAACCGCGGCGCCCTCGCACAGCAATCCGCCGGATGATCCCAAGCAGCAATGCCTGGGTGTTCCATTCATGAGCTGCGATGCACGCGTGGTCGATCCCGAGACGCTCGAGGAGGTGGCCGTCGGCGAGCAGGGCGAGATTATCATGCACGGCCCCATGGTGTTCGCCGGCTACTGGAAGCGGCCTGAGGCAACCGCGGCGGCCTTCATCGAATTCGAGGGCAAGCGCTTTTTCCGCTCCGGCGACCTCGGCCGCGTCGACGAGGACGGCTACTTCTTCCTCACCGATCGCCTCAAACGCATGATCAACGCCTCGGGCTTCAAGGTCTGGCCCGCCGAGGTCGAGGCCCTGATGTTCCGGCACCCGGCCATCCAGGAGGCTTGCGTCATCTCCGCCAAGGACAGCTACCGCGGCGAAACCGTGAAAGCCGTGGTGGTGCTGCGCGCCAGCCACAAGGGGCAAGTCAGCGAGCAGGACATCGTGGATTGGTGCCGCGAGAACATGGCCGTGTACAAAGTGCCGCGCATCGTGCAGTTCGCCGACGCGCTGCCCAAGAGCGGCAGCGGAAAAGTGATGTGGCGCACCTTGCAGGAGCAGGAAAGCAAGGCGTAGACTGCACTCTCGAAGAGAAGAATATCGAGAGTCCCATGAGCAGGATCCCTGCGCCCAGCACCGGCTGGCGGGAAAAGATTGCCCCCGACGAGGAGCAGCGCTACGCCGGCTATGCCAGGCAGTTCGCGCAGATCCAGGCGCGCAAGTCCGCGCGTTGGGGCCCGGGGCGGACATTGCACCGCAAGCAGCTCACGGTCGCGCAGGGGGTACTCGAGGTGCTGGATGGCCTGCCCGGTTTCGCCCGGCATGGCTTGTTTGCCCAACCGCGCGACTACGACGTCTGGGTGCGGCTTTCCAATGGCGGCATGGATCGCGCGCCGGACAAGGCACCCGATATACGGGGCTTTTCCCTGCGGGTATTTGGCGTCCAAGGCGAGTCGGCTCTGGGCAACGGCCCGGCCAAGAGCCAGGATTTCACGCTCATCAACCAGGAGGCCTTTGCCTTTTCCGGCAGCGGCGAATTCGTCGATTTCGTCGCGGCCGCGTCGTATGGCAACAGGTCTCTGATCAAGTACCTTTTCAAGCGTTACGGCCTGCTGGGCACCCCGCGCCAATTGAGCAAGATGATCAAGGCGGCCGGCAAACCCTTTGGCGGCTTCGCCACCGAGCCGCTGTTCAGCGCGTTGCCCATGGCCAACGGCCCCTACGCCGTACGCGTGCGCCTGATGCCCGCTGCCTCGAACGGGGCGGCCGCGCCGGGCGCGCGTGAGGATTGGGCCCTGGATTTTTCGACCCGGCTGGCCCGCCAGCCGCTGCACTGGGACTTGCAACTCCAGTTTTTCGCCAGCGAGGAACTCACACCCATAGAGGACGCCTCGGTCAACTGGCCCACGCCCTACAGCACGGTGGCGCGGCTGATGTTGCCGCGGCAAGACACCACGGCGCCGGAAGGCCAGGCCCTGGCGCGGCAAGTGGAAGCCTCGGTGTTCGATCCCTGGCAGGCGTTGGCGGAGCACCGGCCCCTGGGTGACGTTCAGCGGGCGCGCAAGGTGGTCTATTTCGAGAGCCAGAAGGGCCGCGGCGCGGTCTGAGCCTTACTCATCTGTCGGAGACCGCCTACACGGCGTCTGGGGCTTTTCCCCTAGGATTGGCCGCGAGAGACGACGACAGAAGCGATGAGACAAAACACTCTACACAACACCATCCCCGACCAAAAAAGAGCGTCCACCGGTATTGTCGGGTTGGACGCCATCCTGGGCGGCGGACTGCCCTCCAACCACCTGTACCTCGTCGAAGGAACTCCGGGATCCGGCAAGACCACGCTGGGGCTCCAGTTCCTGCTGCGCGGCGTGGAAGAGGATCAGAAGGGCCTGTACATCACCCTGTCCGAGACCGCCTCCGAGCTCAGGACCGTGGCGGGGTCACACGGCTGGTCGCTCGACGGTGTGGAGCTGTTCGAACTGGTGACCGAGGAGGGCCTCAGTCCTGAAGCCGAGCAGTCGATCCTCCATCCCTCGGAGGTCGAGCTGGGCGAAACTACCCGCGGTGTCATTGCCGCGGTTGAACGCCTGAAGCCGACCCGGGTGGTTTTCGACAGCCTGTCCGAAATGCGGCTGCTGGCGCAAAACCCGCTGCGCTACCGACGCCAGGTGCTGGCGCTCAAGAGTTTCTTTGCGACACGGGGCTGTACGGTCCTGCTGCTCGACGACCGCAGCGCCGACCATGACGATCTTCAGCTGCACAGCATCGCCCACGGCGTCATCAGCCTGGAGCAGTCGGTGGACCAGTACGGCCCCGAACGCCGCCACCTGCGCGTCATCAAGATGCGGGGCATCAAGTACGGCGGCGGCGAACATGATTTCAACCTCGACACGGGCGGTCTGGCGGTGTTTCCGCGCCTGATCGCGGCAGATCATCGCGCCCACGTCGACCACTCGCTGGTCGGGACGGGGACGCCCGCGTTCGACAAACTGCTGGGCGGCGGGCTGGCCCGGGGCAGCAGTACGCTGTTCAGCGGGCCATCCGGGGTGGGCAAGACCACCACGGCCCTGGCGTGTGTGCGCGCCGCGCTGCATCGCGGCGAGAAGGCCGCCTTCTACCTGTTCGACGAGGGCCTGGGCACACTGCTGACGCGGTCCCGCGCGCTGGGCCTGGGCGTGGATTCTTTCCTGAAAGAGGGCCGGCTGGAGGTCCACACGCTGGATCCGGCCGAGGTGTCGCCGGGTGAATTCGCCGACATGGTCCGCAGCGCGGTCGAAGCCGGCGTGCAGACGGTCGTGATCGACAGCCTCAATGCATACCTCCAGGCCATGTCCGGCGACAAGCACCTGCTCTTGCAGATGCACGAGTTGCTCAGCTACCTGACGCAGCGGGGCGTGGTGACTTTGCTGATCCTCGCGCAGCATGGCGTACTGGGGGAGGTCCGCAGCGATGTGGACCTGAGCTACCTCAGCGATTCCATCGTGCTGTTCCGGTTCTTCGAGGCGCGTGGCAGCCTGCTGAAAGCGGTCTCCGTGGTCAAAAGCCGCACCAGCGACCACGAGCTGACGATCCGCGAGTTCCGCCTCGGCAAACAGGGCATCGAGGTCGGGGAGGCCTTGGTCGATTTCGAGGGCGTGCTGACGGGCGTCGCGTCGTACAGGGGGGCAATTCCGCTGCTCGGCGACGCTGATGCGGCGGGGCGCCCCTGATGGAGCTGCGAGTACTCATCCACGCTCCTCGCGGCCGCGACGCAGCCGTGGTCAAGGGCGTGCTGGAACCCCAACACGTGGTCGAGGTCTGCGGCGAGAGCGCGCAACTTGCGGCTTGCCTGGACGAGGGCGCTGCTGCCGCGATCCTCACCGAGGAGGCGTTGGCCAGTGAAGGCCTGGCCCGGACGCTGGCAGCCTGGCTGGGGCGCCAGCCCTCTTGGTCCGATTTCCCCTTCATCGTGCTGGCGACCAAGCAGCCGGGCCGACGCTCGGCCCAGGCGATCGCACTGTTGCACAGCCTGGGCAACGTCATCCTGCTGGAACGCCCGCTCAACGCCGAAACCCTGGCCAGCGCCGCCGACGCCGCCGTGAGGGCGCGCAAGCGCCAGTACGCCACGCGCCAGCATCTGGAAGAGATAGGAAGCACCCGCAACGAGATGGAGCTGCTGAACAGCGAGCTGGAGGCGCGCATCCTCGATCGCACCCGCGAACTGGCCAGCGCCAACGACCGGCTGATGAAGGAGATAGCAGAGCGCGAGAAGGCCCAGGCGGCACTTACCCAGGGCCAGAAGATGGAAGCGATAGGCCGCCTCACGGGCGGGATCGCCCATGACTTCAACAACCTGCTGCACGTGGTCAACATGAACCTGGAGCTGATCTCGCTCTATGCCAAGGAAGAGAAGGTCAAGCCGGTGGTGGACCGCGCCAAAAGCGCCGCCAAGCGCGGTGCCAAGCTCACCGGCCAGCTGCTTTCGTTTGCGCGCAGCCAGTCCCTGTTGCCCAAGCTGACCCATGTGAACGCACTGCTGGTGGGCATGAAAGACCTGCTCGAGATTTCGGCCGGGCCCGGCATCACGGTAGAGCTGGAATTGTGCGACCAGCGCGCTGCCGTGGTTGTCGATCCGAGCCAGCTGGAGATGGCCGTGCTGAACCTGGCGGTCAACTCGCGCGACGCGATGTCCGAAGGCGGCGTCCTCAAGATCAGCATCTGCACCGAATCGCGGACACAGGACGAAGCGCAGCTCAAGCGCGGCGATTACGTGGTGGTTTCGGTGAGCGACACGGGCAAAGGCATTCCCGCCGCGCTGCTGAGCAAGGTGTTCGATCCCTTCTTCACCACCAAGCCGATGGGCAGCGGTACCGGGCTCGGCCTGAGCCAGGTCTATGGGTTCGCGCGGCAGTCCGGGGGCCTAGCCTTCATCCGCAGCGAGCAGGGGCGCGGCACCACAGTGGATATGTACTTTCCCGCGGCCCCAGCCAATGCTCAGGGTGCGAGCGATCCGCCGCCCGCGCCGGCATTGCCTGCTGTGGTCAAGTCGCGCCAGATCCTCGTGGTCGAGGACGACCCCGATGTTCGCAGAGTCATCTGCGAATGCCTGGGGCTGATCGGCTATTCCGTCGCCGAAGCGGCCAACGGCGCCGAGGGACTGGCGGCGATCGCCATCAACAAGCCCGACCTGCTGGTGGTCGACTACGCCATGCCCGACATGACCGGCGCAGAGGTGATCTCCAAGGCCCGCGAAATGGTGGGAGACCTGCCCGCGATACTGGCCACCGGCTATGCCGACATGGCAGCGGTGGAGCGGCTCGCCGGCAAGCCCGCCATCCTGCGCAAGCCCTTCGACATCAACTCGCTGGGGGCCGCCGTCGCCTTCGCGCTGGAAGGCGTGCCGGAGCACGAAGGCGTCTGAGTGGCATTTCGCAGGCACGGGGCTTGCCCTGATGGAGACAAGGAGAATCCATGACAACAAAAATTGAGTCCCTTGCTCGTCAAGTCGTCGTCCTCACCGGCGCTTCAAACGCAGTCGGTCTGTGCACCGCCCAGTTGGCGGCGCAGCAGGGCGCCAGGCTGGTGCTCGTCGCGCGCCGCATCCAGGTACTGGACAGCTTGATGGCGGCCATCGGCGCAGCCGGCGGCCAGGCCATCCATGTGGCCGCAGATGTTGCGGTCCGCGAGCAGGTCGTGGCAGCCGCACACGCCGCGGTCAAGCACTTCGGCCGCCTGGACGCCTGGATCAACAACGCGGGGGTTTCCATCTACGGCCGCCTCGACGGCGTGAGCGAGGCCGACAGCCGGCATCTGTTCGAGATCAACTTCTGGGGCGTGGTGAACGGGTCGCTGGCCGCCTTGCCGCATCTGATTTCGACGGGTGGCTCCTTGGTTAACGTCGGCGCCGAGATCTCGCAAGGATCGGGTCCGCTGCAGGGCATGTATGCCAGTTCCAAGCAGGCCGTCAAAGGCTTCACGGACGCGCTGCGAGCGGAGGTTCAGGAAATGGACGGGGCACCGGTGACCATCTCGTTGGTTCAGCCGGATGGCCGGGATCCGCAGCAGACCGCCGAAGCCATCCTCGGCGCTGCAGCCAAGGGCCCGCAAGCGCGCGCGAGCGCGAAGCAGAAGTACATGGCGGCCATTGATTCGAATGACTGAAGATGACGACGCAAGACGAATTGGGGCGCCCGGCGGGCGGCTGGCGGCTGCGGCTCTACCGGGTCATCTATGAGTCCGATACCCACGCGGGCAGGCTGTTCGACCAGCTCATCGTGGCAGCCATCGTCATCAGCGTGGCGGTGGTCATGGCCGACAGCGTGCAGGTCTGGCACGCCCGCCACAGCACCACGTTCACGTCGGTGGAATGGTTCTTCACCGCCCTGTTCACGGTGGAGTACCTGGCCCGGCTGGTGAGCGTGGACCGGCCGCTGCGCTACGCGCGCAGCTTCTTCGGCATCGTCGACCTGGTCGCCGTGCTGCCCACCTACCTGGCGCTGATCTTCCCCGAGCTGCATGCGCTGATCGATGTGCGGGTGCTGCGCCTGCTGCGCATCTTCAGGATCTTTCGGCTCACCGAGTACGTGGCCGACTACCAGGTGATGATCGAAGCGCTGGTGGCCAGCCGCCGCAAGATCCTGGTGTTCCTGTCGGCGGTGATCATGGTGGCGCTGATCCTCGGCACCTTGCTGTATGTGGTCGAGGGCCCGGAGCATGGTTTTACCGACATTCCCACCGCGATGTACTGGGCCGTCACCACCATCACCACCGTGGGCTTTGGCGACATCACGCCCAAGACCGACATCGGGCGCCTGATCGCCTCGGTGATCATGCTGATCGGCTGGGGCACGCTGGCGGTGCCCACCGGCATCGTGACGGCCGAGATGACGGTTCGCCGCCATGCCCGGCCGCTGTTGGTGCGGCGCGCCTGCACGAAATGCAGTGCCGAGGGCTACGGGCCGGAAGCGAATTTCTGCCAGCAGTGCGGAACCCAGCTGCCCGACATGCCGTCTTTGGTGGCGAGGCCGCCGCCCTAAGCCGGCTCGATATCGGTGACGACGCGCGCGTAGCGCTGCTTGCTCCAGTACGCCGAAGCCCAGTCGATCAGCACCACGATGCGGTTGCGAAATCCGATCAGGAAGTAGATGTGCGCGAACAGCCAGAACAGCCACGCGAAATAGCCGCTGAACTTGAAGTGGCCCACCGGCGAGGCCAGGTCCACCACGGCGGCGTTGCGGCCGATGGTGGCCAGATTGCCGTAGTCGCGGTAGTGGAAAGGCTGCGTGGCCTGGCCCGCCAGGCGCCGCAGGATGTTGGCCGCGGCCGCGCGGCCCATCTGCTTGGCGCCGGGCGAAACGCCGGGCACGTCGCGTGGGGCATGGCCTTTCAGGTAGCTCTTGGCCGCCGCCAGGTCGCCGATCACGCTGATCTCCGGGTGGCCGGGCAGGCTGAGGTCCGGCTCCACGGCCACACGCCCGGCCCGGTCGGTCGCCACGCCCAGTGCCTGCGCCAGCTGCCGGCCCAGGGGTGAAGCCGCGACGCCGGCCGCCCAGACGACGCAACGGGTGGCTAGGATGTAGTTGTCACCGCCGGCGCCCGGCTTGACTTCGACGCTGCCGCCATCGATGCCGGTCACGCGGGCATCCAGGCGCACTTCCACGCCCAGCTTTTCCAGTTGCTCTCTGGCCCGCTGGCTCAGGTCCTCGGGCATGGCCTGCAGTATGCGCGAGCCGCCTTCCAGCAGCAGGATGCGCGCACTGGCCGGGTCGATGCGCCGGAACTCGCCGGGCAATGTGTGGCGGGCGATCTCGGCCAGCGTGCCGGCCATTTCCACGCCGGTGGGCCCGCCACCGATCACCACGAAGGTTAGCCACGCGGTGCGACGTTCAGCGTCCGGTTCTTTCTCGGCCGCTTCGAATGCGAGCAGGATGCGGCGGCGGATTTCGAAGGCGTCGTCCAGTGTTTTCAATCCTGGAGCGAACGGGGCCCAGTCGTCCCGCCCGAAATAACTGTGGGTGGCGCCGGCGGCGACGATCAGGTGGTCGTAAGGCAGGGAAGGCCCATCCTTGAGCTGGACATGGCGCGTGCCGGTATCGATGGCGATCACTTCTCCCAGCAGCGTTGTCACGTTGGACTGCTTGCGGAAGAGGTAGCGCACCGGCGCCGCGATGGCGGGGGCGGACAGGCCGGCGGTGGCCACCTGGTAGAGCAAGGGCTGGAACAGGTGGTGGTTGGTCTTGTCCACCACGGTGATGTCAACCTGCGCATCAGACAGGGCGCGGGCCGCCTCCAGGCCGCCAAAGCCACAGCCGACGATGACGATGCGGGTTTTCTTGTTGTCTGTTGAGGGCATGGGTTCATTATGCGAGGAAGGCACAATGAAGGCTCCCAAGGAGAGTCCATGTTCCCCACCTCCATCGCGGGCAGCCTGCCCAAGCCGGCCTGGCTGGCCGAAACCCACAAGCTCTGGCCGCAGTGGAAGGCCCAGGGCGACGAGTTGCGCCAGGCCAAGGCCGACGCCACGCTGCTGTGGATCAAGGCCCAGGAAGATGCGGGCCTGGACATCGTGGGCGACGGCGAGCAGTCGCGCCAGCATTTCGTGCATGGCTTCCTCGAACAGGTGGATGGCATCGACTTCGAGCACAAGGTGAAGATGGGCATCCGCGACAACCGCTACGACGCCATGGTGCCGCAGGTCGTCGCGCCGCTGAAGCTCAAGGGACGGGTGCACGCGTTCGAGGCGCAACTGGCGCGCGCCCACACCCAGCGCAAGCTCAAGTTCACGCTGCCCGGGCCCATGACCATCGTCGACACCGTGGCCGATCGCTTCTACGGCGACAGGGTAGAGATGGCGTTCGCGTTCGCGGAACTGCTGAACCAGGAAGCCTTGGCCTTGCAGGCCGACGGCGTGGACATCATCCAGTTCGACGAACCGGCCTTCAACGTTTACATGAAGGAGGCGGCGGACTGGGGCGTTAAGGCCCTGGAGCGTGCGGCGCAGGGCCTGACCTGCACCACCGCCGTCCACATCTGCTACGGCTACGGCATCCAGGCCAATGTGGACTGGAAGAAGACGCTGGGCGAGGAGTGGCGGCAGTACGAGCAGATATTTCCCGCACTGGCTGCCAGCAGCATCCGGCAGGTGAGCCTGGAGTGCTACCACTCGCATGTGCCGCCGCATCTGATGAAGTTGCTGGAAGGCAAGGATGTGATGGTGGGCGTGATCGACGTGGCCAGCGACGAGATCGAGACGCCGGAGCAGGTCGCGGACACCATCGGGACGGCCCTGCAATTCGTCGCGAAGCACCGGCTGTTTCCCTGCACCAACTGCGGGCTGGCGCCGATGGACCGGGACGTGGCCATGAAGAAGCTGCAGGCACTGGCGCAAGGCGCCGAGCTGGCCCGCCGGAGGTACGGCTGATGGCCAGCTTGAACCGCCGGGCGATGGCGCGGCTGCGCAGCACATTGCAATCGCATATCGACAGCGGCCGCATCCCCGGCGCTATCGCGGTGGTGGCGCTGGGCGGGCACGTCGAGCTGTTCGAAGCGCTGGGCCGGCGGGACGCGGCGGCGGGCGCGCCCATGAAGGACGACGCGATCTTCCGCATCTATTCCATGACCAAGCCCATCGTTTCGCTGGCGGCGCTGATGCTGGCGGAAGAGGGGCGCCTGCCGCTGGGCGATCCGGTTGCGAAGTACCTTCCGGAGTTTGCCGGCCAGCAGGTCGCGGTGGAAGAGGGCGATAAGCTGCGGCTGGAGCCCGCCCGCCGCGAGGCCACGGTGCACGACCTGCTGCGGCACACGGCGGGAATGACCTATGAGTTCCTGGGCAGCAGTGCCGTCCAGCGCCAGTACGGCTCCGTGGACATCGTCAACCGGTCGCGCACCAATGCGGAATTCTGCAAGGTGCTGGCTGCCTTGCCGCTGGCCCATCACCCGGGCAGCCGCTGGCACTACAGCCGTGCCACGGATGTGTTGGGCGCGCTGCTCGAGGTGGCGGCGGGGCAGCCGCTGGGCACGCTGCTGCGCGAGCGCGTCCTGCAGCCGCTGGGCATGAACGACACTGGCTTTTCCGTGCCCCAGGAGCAGCGGCACCGCATCGCCGAGCCCTTCGCCAACGATCCCGACAGCGGCGAGCCCGTCGTCATGATGAATGCGCGCGAGGTGCCGGCGTTCGAGTCCGGCGGGGGTGGCCTGCTATCGACCGCCGGCGATTACGTGCGCTTCCTGCGGTTCATGCGCAATCGGGGAACGATCGAGGGCACGCGCCTGGTTTCGCGCAAGACCATCGAATGGATGACATCCGACCACCTGGGCGTCATCCCGACCGAAGGCGACCTGCTGCTGCCGGGTTATGGCTTTGGCCTGGGTTTCGCGGTGCGCACGCATGCCGGGCTGGCGCCGCAGCCGGGTTCGGTGGGCCAGTACTTCTGGAGCGGCATCGGCGGCACCTCGTTCTTCGTCGATCCGGCCGAGGACCTGTTCGCCATGCTGCTGACGCAGGCGCCGAACCAGCGCATCTTCTTTCGCAACCTGTTCAGGCATTTGGTCTACGCGGCGCTGGACTAGAAGTCTGCGCGATTGTTGATGGCGCAGACCTCGCGGCAAAGGCGTGTCCGGGCAGGCCGCGGCGCGAGGACTCCTACCTCTCAATGAGCCCGCAGCACATCCGCTCCATCTGCGCCGCCCATAGCCGGGCCTGCGCTTCGTCCAGCTCCAGCAACAGCGCATAGCGCCGTCCGCCCCACACGGCAAGGTGCAGCGCACGCACAGTTTCCGCCGAAGGCCGTTGCGGCAGGTCGGCGCAAGCGTCGAACACCTGCTGCCATGCGCCCTCCAGTTCCTCCTGCACCCGCCGGTGATGCTTGGGCTGCGCCATCTGCGCCTCCAGCGCCAGCATCTGCGGATGGAACCAGGTCAGCTCGGGCGCATCGACGCCGCACATCAAACGGACCAGCTGGTGCAGGCGTTGCTGCCATGACAGCCCCTTGGGCTGCACCGCTTCGCGCTCGACGGCCATCAGCAGCACTTCGACGCTGTGGCGCACGTAGCCCGACAGCAGCGCCAGCTTGTTGGGGAAGTAGTCGTAAAGCGTGCCGACCGATATGCCGGTCTCCAGCGCCACCGAGCGGGTGGTCAGGCGCTCCCAGCCGTCGCGCTGCCAAATCCGAACAAATGCGTCGTAGATGGCCTGCACCGTGAACTTGGCCCGCGCCTGCGACGGACGTTTCAGGGGCTTGACCCCGGTGGACGGGGCGACCTTGCTCATGGCCGGTTTCCGAACCCGCGCAAGGCGGCGCGGCCATACAGTAGCTGCAGACCCACCGGATACGCAAAGGACATCACCATGACCGAGCTCACACGCCTGTTGACCGACAAGAGCGCATTGAATCACACCCGTATCGACGCAACGCCGCTGGCGCCGGCGGCCGAGGGCGAGGCGCTGCTCCAGATCCGCCGCGTGGCGGTGACCACCAACAACATCACCTACGCCGCATTCGGCGACGCGATGCAGTACTGGAATTTCTTCCCCAGCGGCCAGGACGGCTGGGGCCACATGCCGGTATGGGGCTTCGCCGACGTCGTGGCCTCCACCGTGCCGGGCGTGGAAGTGGGCGAGCGCTTCTACGGCTACTTCCCCATCGCCAGCCATCTGCGCATGAAGCCGGTGCGCGTGACCGAACGCGGCTTCTACGACGGCGCCGAGCACCGGCTCGCGCTCACCTCGGCCTACAACCAGTACACCCGGGTCACGGCAGACCCGGCCTATCGCGCTGCCGACGAGAACTACCAGATGCTGGTGCGGCCGCTGTTCATCACTTCCTTCATGCTGGCCGACTTCCTGCAGGACAACGCGTTCTTCGGCGCCAGGCGGCTGGTGGTTTCCAGCGCCTCGAGCAAGACGGCGTACGGCACCGCGTTCTGCCTGGAAGGGCTGGCTGGCGTGGAACTGGTTGCGCTCACCTCGGCCGGCAACAAGGCCTTCGTCGAAGGCCTGGGCTGCTATCACCGGGCCGTGGCCTACGACGAACTGCACACCATCGACGCCGACCTGCCGACCCTGTACGTCGATTTTTCCGGCGACGAGGACCTGCGCGCCAGGATCCACCATCACTTCGGAGCGGCGCTGGTGTACGACTGCTTCGCGGGCTCGGCGCAGAACACCAACTTCCTGCGCGATACCGGCTTGCCGGGGCCGGAGCCCAAGTTCTACTTTGCGCCGGTGCAGATCCGAAAGCGCAACGCCGACTGGGGCCACGCCGAAGTGAACCGAAAGTTCAACGAAGCCCAGCTGGCCTTCATTCGCCGCATCGGCGACAGCCGCAAGCCCTGGATGGCCGTGCGGGAGCACGCGGGTTTCGAAGCCGCCCAGGGTTTGATCGCCGATCTGCACGCCGGCCGGATCGACCCCTCGGCGGGGCATGTGGTGGTGCTGAGCTGACCGGGATAGTGACAGCGGGCTGGCACAGTGCTAGTCTGCGCCCATGGATTCTCACGACCACTGGAAGCACGACGGTGTGAGGGTGATCCCGGGCAACCAGCTCGATCCCAACACCGCCCAAACCCCCGGCATGGACCGGAAGGCGGCGATCAACTTCGCGCGCGTCGGGGCGCAAAAACTCTGGGTCGGCACGGTGACGATCCACGCCGACGCCAAGACCGGCGCGCACCATCACGGCCACCTGGAGAGCGTGATCTACGTCGTCAAGGGGCGCGCCCGCATGCGATGGGGCGACCACCTCGAATTCACGGCCGAAGCCGGGCCCGGCGACTTCATCTACGTGCCGCCGTATGTGCCGCATCAGGAAATCAACGCCAGCCCCAGCGAGACGCTGGAGTGCGTGGTGTGCCGCAGCGACGGCGAGGCGGTGGCGGTCAACCTGGACATCGAACCGGTGGAAAAACCGGAGCAGGTGCTGTGGATCGACCCCACCCATCCCAAAGGTGGTGTGTAAGATGGCGTCACAGGAATTACTGTGACCGATATTGCGATACTTGTCGTCGAAGACAACCCAGACCACCGCGAACTCACCGTTCTCGCACTGCGCGAGTGCTGTGACCCTGCGCGCATTGCGACGGCTTCCGACGGGACCGACGCGCTGGACTTCTTGTTCGGACGGGGCATCCACGATGGCCGGGACACGCGCAAGCAACCGCGGCTGGTCATCCTGGATATGAAGCTCACGCGATTGCATGGGCTGGATGTACTCAAGGCCATGCGTGCCCATGCTCTGACGCAATCCGTTCCGGTGGTCATGTTGTCCTCGTCCACGGAAAAGCCCGAGCTCGACAGTTGCTACGAGGCAGGCGCCAACAGCGTGGTGCGCAAGAGCCTGGACTACGACGAACTGCGCCGCAAGATGCGCCAGGTCTACGATTTCTGGGTGACCGTGAACGAAGCCAACCGCAACTCACGGGTCTGAGCCCGAGCGCGTTTGTGGCTCATCAGTAACAGGTGCTGTGGGACGATTCCTACAGTAAGGTCAGCAATTGCCCCTTACCCATCTCCGTATCCTTCGTTAAAACGGAAGGAGCAAAGGAGTCTGTGGCATGGACACTGACAAGGATACGGCCGCGCCGGCGGCCGAGCGGCCCGAGAGCGCCGACGAGGCGCCCCACGGGCCGGACCCTCGCGTGCGATGGCGCCGCGAAACACTCGTTCCCACGCTTGCCGTTGCCGTAGTGGCAGTCACCGCCGTCATCACTTCGGTGATGGTGCAACGCAATGGTTCGTCGTCCGCGGAACAGGTCGCGGATACGTCCGTCAGCGACAAGAGCGTCGTCACGGCGCCGCCCTTGAAGCCCGCGCCGCCGGTCGCGGCCAAGGCGAGCCCGCAAGGCGCGGAAAGCCGGCCTGCCTCTCACGCGATGGGCGCGAGCGCCGCCTGCCGAAACTGCGGGGTGGTGCAGATGGTCGTGGCCGTGCACGACTACGGCCAGCCCAAGCCAAGCAGCTACCAGATGCACATCCGCATGGACGATGGCACCACGCGCACCGTTGAGCAGCGCGGCGCGCTGGCCGCGGGCTCACGCGTGATGGTCGAGGGAAAATCGGTCCGGGTGCTGGCCGCACCGTTACCCGGCCAGAGTTGACCCGCGTTCAGTCCTGTGCGACTTGCAGGACCAGCTTGCCGAAGTTCTCGCCGGTGAACAGCTTCATCAGCGCCTCGGGGAATGTCTCGAGGCCCTGGACGACGTCTTCCTTGCTTTTCATGCGGCCGTCCTTCAGGTAGCCCGCCAGCTCGGCCACGGCGATGGGGAAGCGCTCGGCATAGTCGAACACCACCATGCCTTCCATGCGCGCGCGGTTCACCAGCAGCGACAGATAGTTCTTGGGGCCCTGGATGGGCGTGGTGTTGTTGTACTGGCTGATGGCGCCGCAAATGATGATGCGCGCGCCCCGGCCGATGCGGGCCAGCACGTCGTCCAGGATCTCGCCGCCCACGTTGTCGAAATAGATGTCCACGCCCTTGGGGCAATGTTGCTTCAGGTCGGCCTTGACGTTTCCGGCCTTGTAGTCGATGCAGGCGTCGAAACCCAGCTCACTGACGACCCAGTCGCACTTGGCGCGGCCGCCGGCGATGCCCACCACGCGGCAACCCTTGATCTTGGCCAGCTGGCCCACGGTCTGGCCCACGGCGCCGGCGGCGCCCGAAACCACCACGGTGTCGCCGGGCCGGGGCTGGCCCACGTCCAGCAGGCCGAAGTAGCCCGTCATGCCGGGCATGCCCAGCACATTGAGCCACTGCGTGATGCTGCCCATCCGCGGATCGATCTTGAACATGCCGTTGCGCTTGATCTGGTCTTCGGCTAGAGCCAAGTACTCCTGGATGCCCAGCCCTGCCGAGACCAGGTCCCCCACGGCGTACTGGGGGTTCTGCGAGGCGATGACCTTGCCGATGCCACCAGCACGCATCACTTCACCGATGCCCACCGGCGGGATGTAGCTCTTGGCATCGTTCATCCAGCCGCGCATGGCCGGATCCAGGGACAGCGCCAACGTCTTGACCAGTACGCCGCCGGCTGCGGGCTCGGCCACCGGCTCGGTGGTGAAGGACCAGTCCTCGCGCGTCGGCGTTCCTGTCGGGCGCTTGGCCAGGCGGACTTGATGGTTGGTGAGGGTGGTGATCGCGCTCATGGTGTCTCCGGAAGGGTCGGGCTGGAAAATGAGGCATGGTAGCGGCCGGGGCCGATCCCTCCGGTAGCGCAAGTGACAGGAATCCCGGCAGTGGCGTCTATCCGCAAGGTTGTGTAAGCGTTTTTTTCTGTCAGGAGGGCGGACGGGGCGGACAGGAAAGATTCACGGGCTTGTGCTGTAATAAATCCGGAGGGGTTCACGACTGATGTGCTGAGGCACGCCACACAGGAGGCTTTCGCATGCCCGCGTTCCCGTCATCATCCGCCCGCAGCTATTTGCCGGCCACATCCTGCCGTACGGACCTGGGCCTGCGCTATGCGCAGGTGCGCGCGCATAGCCTGGCGTTGGCGGAGCCGCTCTCCGCCGAAGACCAGTGCGTGCAATCCATGCCCGACGCCAGCCCCACCAAGTGGCACCTGGCCCATACCAGCTGGTTCTTCGAGGCCGTGGTGCTGGCGCCCAACTTGCCGGGCTACCAGCCCTTCGACCCGCGTTTTTCACACCTGTTCAACTCCTATTACGAGTCGCTGGGGCCGCGCCACCCGCGGCCGCAACGCGGGCTGCTGACCCGGCCGGACTTGCCCGAAGTTCTTGCGTATCGCGCGCATGTCGATTCCGCCATACAGCGCCTGATCGGCGACGCGGGCGAAGCCTGGGAGGCTGCCGCGCCGCTGGTCGAACTGGGGTTGAACCACGAAGAGCAGCACCAGGAACTGATCCTCACCGACGTCCTGCATGCGCTGTCGTGCAACCCACTGTTGCCCGCGTACCAGCCGGCTCACGCACCTGGGCTGCGGCTGGCAACCGCCGCTTCGGCGTCCCGCTGGATCGACATGCCGGGCGGAACCGTGGAGGTGGGCCATGGCGGCGAGGGTTTTGCCTTCGATAACGAAACGCCGCGCCACCCCGTGCTGCTGGCACCGTATCGCATCGCCGACCGGCTGGTGACTTGCGGCGAGTATGCGCAGTTCATCGCCGATGGCGGCTATGAGCGGCCGGCGCTGTGGCTGTCCGACGGCTGGGCTGCCGTGCAGGCGGGCGGATGGCAAGCGCCTTTGTACTGGATCTCGCCCAATGACCCGCGGGCGCCGGCAGCGCACTGGCAGGTCTTCGGCCTGCATGGCGTGCGACCCATGGATCCGGCCGGGCCCGTGAGCCAGCTGAGCTTCTACGAAGCGGCAGCCTATGCCGAGTGGGCGGGCGGGCGCCTTCCGACGGAGTTCGAGTGGGAAGCGGCCGTCCATGCACCTGGCATCACGCAGATGGCCGGCCATGTGTGGCAGTGGACGCGCTCTTCCTACGATCCCTATCCCGGCTTTCGCCCCTGGGCCGGTGCGGTGGCCGAGTACAACGGCAAGTTCATGGTGGGGCAGATCGTCCTGCGGGGCGGCAGCGCCGCGACGCCTGCGGGCCACACGCGGCCGAGCTACCGCAACTTCTTTCCGCCGGCAGCGCGCTGGCAGTTCTCCGGCTTGCGGCTGGCCAGGGACGCAGGCCCATGCTGACGCGCGACCTGATCAGCGTCGAAGCGGGGAGCGACCCCGCAGACAGCCGGCCCCCGGACCAGGCCCCCAGCGAGTTCGCCTGCGACCTCACGGCGGCGTTGGCCTCGCGCCCGCGCAGCATCTCGCCCAAGTACTTCTACGATGCCGTGGGCTCGCAGCTGTTCGACCGCATCTGCGAGCTACCCGAGTACTACCCGACCCGGACCGAACTGCGCATCCTCGAAAGCAACGCGCGCGAGATCGCCGCGCAGATGGGGCCGCATGCCGAGATCGTCGAGTTCGGGGCGGGTTCGCTGCGCAAAGTGCGGCTACTGCTCGACGCAATGAAGCAGCCGGCGCGCTATTTGCCGATCGACATCTCGGCGGAGCATCTGTCGCTATCGGTGGTCGCGCTGCAGCGCGACTATCCCGGCCTGCAGGTCCAGCCCGTGATCGCGGACTACACCCAGCGCCTGCGCCTGCCGGCGCCGCTGCCGGGCGCGGGACGGCGGGTGGGTTTTTTCCCGGGATCGACGATCGGCAACTTCACGCCTGGCGAGGCGCTGCATTTCCTGCGGGCGGCGGGGCAGGAGCTGCGCGGCGGCGCGTTGCTGCTGGGCGCGGACCTGGTGAAGGATCCCGCCGTGCTGCATGCCGCCTATAACGATGCGCAAGGCGTGACGGCTGCCTTCAACCTCAACCTGCTGGCGCGCGCCAATCGCGAACTGGGCACGCGCTTCGTGCTGGAGCAGTTCGACCACAGCGCCTTCTACAACGCTCCCCTGCAGCGCATAGAAATGCATCTGGTCAGCCGCTTGCGCCAGACCGTAGCTTTCGGTGGCGCCAGCTACGAGTTCGACGAAGGCGAAGCCCTGCACACCGAGAACTCGTACAAGTTCACCATCGCGGGGCTGCATGCGCTGGCGCAGCGCGCGGGCTTCAGGCCGGGACCGGTATGGACGGACCCGGACAGGCTTTTCAGCGTGCACTGGCTGCACGCACCCGACTAGAAAGTAGAAAGACCGATGAAAGCAACCTGGAACGGCACCGTGATAGCCCAAAGCGACGACACCGTCGTGGTGGAAGGCAATCACTATTTCCCCGCCGCGTCCCTCAACCGCGACTACGTCAGTTTCAGCAATCACCACACCAGTTGCGCCTGGAAGGGCAGGGCGAGCTACTACTCGCTGATGATCAACGGCGAGATGAACACCGACGCCGTCTGGTACTACCCCGACCCGAAGCCGGAAGCCGAAATGGTCAAGGACCGCGTGGCCTTCTGGAAGGGCGTGAAGATCGAGCCGTAGGAGTTCCCATGAGCAGCAAGCCGATAGAAGTCGACGCAGCCATCGTCGGCTCGGGACAGGCCGCGCCCGCGCTGGCCGTGGCGTTGGCCAAGCGCGGCGAACGCGTTGCGCTGATCGAGGGGGACCAGCTCGGCGGCTGCTGCGTCAATGTGGGCTGCACACCGACCAAGACCTTGCGCAAGAGCGCCCGCGTCGCCCACCTGGCGCGCCGCGCCGCGGAATTCGGCGTGCTGGTCGGCAAGGTCGAGGTCGACTTCGCCGCGGCGATGAACCGCATGCAGGAGCGCGTGGATGCAGCCCGCGGCGGCCTCGAGAGCTGGCTCGCCGGTGAGCGCAACGTGACGGTGCTGCGAGCCTGGGCTTCGTTTGCCGGCCGCAGCGCGGATGGGTTCGATTTGATGGCCGGCGCGCAATCGGTGCATGCCCGCCGGGTGTACCTCAACACGGGCACCCGCGCGGCTATCCCGCCGATCCCGGGACTGGAAGGCGTTCCGTACCTGGACAACGTCAGCCTGCTCGCATTGCGCAGCCGGCCCGCGCACCTGATTGTCATCGGCGGTAGCTACATCGGCCTGGAGATGGGCCAGATTTTCAGGCGGCTGGGCAGCGAGGTGACCGTGGTCGAACCCGGCCCGCGCGTCGCGAGCCGTGAGGACCCGGAAGTTTCCGCCAGCATTGCGTCCTTCCTGGGCGAAGAGGGCGTCACCGTCCTGACGGGAGAACCGGTGGCTCGCGTCGAGCGGTCAACGCAGGGCGTGGTGGTGCAATTGGCCAGCCGCCGGGTAGAGGGCTCGCATCTGCTGATGGCGACCGGGCGGCTGCCCAACACCGAGCGGCTGAACCTGGCCGCGGTGGGCGTGGAGAAGGACGCGCGGGGTTTCGTTCCGACCAACGGCCGGCTGGAAACCAATGTGCCGGGCATCTGGGCCTTGGGCGACATCAACAAGCGCGGCGCCTTCACCCACACGAGTTATCACGACCATGAGATCGTGTTGGCCAATCACGACGGCGGCACCCGTTCGGCAGATGACCGCGTCATGGCCTATGCCATGTTCACCGACCCGCCGCTGGGTCGCGTCGGACTGTCCGAGACCGAGGCACGTGCTTCCGGCAGGCGCATCCTGATGGCGCAGTTCAAGATGAAGGATGTCAGCCGCGCAAAAGAAGAGAGCGAGACCCATGGCCTCGTCAAGCTGCTGGTGGACGCCGACACGGAGCGTTTCGTGGGCGCCTCCATCCTGGGCATCAACGGCGACGAGATCATCCAGGTCATCAGCAACTTCATGGCTGCGGGGGCAAGCTGGCACGCGATGAAGGAAGCGCTTCCCATCCACCCCACGGTGGCCGAATTCCTGCCGACCATCCTGGGCAAGCTCAAGCCCCTGGCCTGAGCCCGCCCCAGGGGCCCTTGGTATGCTTGGGCCATGATTCTTGCCCCGGCCCTTACGTCCTCTCTGCAACTGCCGGCCGTGCTGCGCGGCCAAGGCTACGCCGTCCTGGCGCCGCAGGCGGTTTGCGCGCTGGCCGGGTGCAAGATCGAGGACTTGATGGCTCTGCGTCCCAGCTGGGACGACCTCGTGCCCGACGCTTACCTGAAGGACGGCGGGCACTATCGCCGGCGCCGTCACTCCTGTTTTGTGGTCGAGGGCAAGGAAGTCGCGCAGGCGCCGCACCGCGCGCATTGGCAGCCGGTGGAGTACAACGCCTTGCATGGCGGCATGGAGCGCTGGTTCGAGCCGATGGAGCCGGCTGTCGTGCAGTCACCGGCCTGGCAGCAATTGCTGCGGGCCCTGGGCCGGGTGAGCGGCGACCTGAAGGGCGAGCGGCCGTGGTACGTCGAGGCGCACCAGTTCCGCATCGACACCGAGGGCGGCATTGGCCGGCCCACCCCTGAGGGTGCGCACCGCGACGGCGTCGACCTGGTGGGCGTGTTCCTGGTCGGGCGCGAAAGCATCAAGGGCGGCGAGACGCGCGTGTTCGAGGCCGACGGTCCGGCGGGCCAGCGATTCACCCTGACCGAGCCGTGGAGCCTGTTGCTGCTCGATGACGAGCGGGTGATCCACGAAACCACACCGATCCAGCCCACAGCCGCGCACGGGCAGCGCGACACGCTGGTGCTGACCTATCGCGCTGGCGGCTTCCAGGGTGCTAGCGGCGGCTGACCAGCAGGCCCAGCACGAACCCGAGCCCGGCTGCGGCGCCGATGGCGGGCCAGGGGTTCTCGTGCACGTACATGTCGGCCGCCCTGCCGGCGTCCTTGGCCCCCACCATTGCCGCGTCTTGCAGCCTGGCGAGGTCGGCCTTGGCCTGTTCCATGCGGGCCTGCATGCGCAGGCGCATCTCGGTCGCCTTGTCGCCGGCCTGTCCGGCAGTGAGCCTGAGCAGTTCCTCGGCATCGGCGATCACCAGCTTGAGATCGGTCATCAACTTTTCCCTGGGAGCAGTGCGGGTGGTGACTTCGGGCATGGGGACCTCCTTTGTTGGCTGCACCAAATGGTAGCGCCTAACCAGGCTCCGTAGGGCCCGAAAATCGCAGATCAGCCGCGAACGTCGGCCACCGGGTTGCTGCCGAAATCCGGCCGTGCCAGGAACGCCAGCACGTTCGCCGCTGCCTGCGCGGGCGAGGCGAGGGCCCCCTTGTCCTTCAAGCCGGTGAAGTTGCCCCTGTCCGGGAACTGGCTGGCGTCGGCGCTTCGCAGCTGGACTTGCATGTCGGTGTCGATCACGCCCGGCGCGAGCGAGCAGAGCCTGGCCCCGTTGGGCCGGTCCGCCTCTTCCAGCGCGACACAGCGGGTGAAATGATCCATGCCCGCCTTGGCGGCGCAATAGGGTGCTTGCGAAGCCATCGCGCGGCGGCCCAGTCCCGAGGAAATGTTGAGGACCTTGCGCGCCGCGCTCCACGATTGCGTGGCGCGCAGGAACGCGGACGTCAGCAGTAGCGGCGCTTCCAGATCGACCCGCATTGCATCGGCGAGATCCTGGGCGGGGATCGCCGCGAGCGGGGCGATGCGCGGCAACATGCCGGCGTTGTTGATCAGCGTGACCGAGGCGAAGGCGTCGGCGTCCTGTGCTGCCAGCCAGGCCTCCAGTTTCGCCGCAGCCGCGTCGGCGTGCGTCAGATCCTGCGGCCATTGCTCGCAACGGCGCCCGGCGGCCGAAGCGCGCAGGCCCAGGGCGTCGTTGTGCTTGCGCGAAATGCACAACAGGTCGTGGCCGGCGGTGATCAGTTGCTCGGCCATGGCGAGGCCCATGCCGCGCGAGGCGCCGGTAAGAATGGTGAGGTGTCTCATGCCGCCATCGTAGCGGCAGTGCCGGGCTTGCTGCTCAAGTCGCCAGCACGATGGGGAAGTTGGCGCGCAAACCGTCACCGCCCTGCTGGAACGGCACCGTCAGCGCCGCGCGGGCCTCCGGCCTCAGGTTGCGCCACAGGAAGTCGCGCTCGTTGTGCGGATCGCCCGCCACGTACAACTGGGTCGTCAACAGCTCGCGCGATGCCAGCTTGACCTTCACGTGGATGTGCGGCGTGCGACTGCTGTAGGCGACCGGTCGTATGGTGCGGAAACGATACTGGCCGTCAGCGCCCACGGTCACGCGGCCAAAGCCCTGGAAAGCGGGGTCGGCCCGGCCGCCGTCGCCGGGATGGTGGTAGTGCCCGGCCTCGTCGCATTGCCAGATCTCGACCACGGCGCCGGCAACGGGCTTGCCCTGCAGGTCAACGACCCGGCCTTCCACCCACGCAGGCTGGCCGCGGCCGTAGTCCAGCGTGCCGTTGCGCAGCAAATCGAAATCCGAGTCCTTGGGCAGGCTCACCGGATAGAACGGTCCTTCGGTCTGCGAAGGTGTCGGCTGCCGGGCCGTGGCCGGCTGGGCTCGAAGCCCTTTCCACACGACCGGCAAGGCAACCAGGGCGGCGGCGACCTTGCGCCGGTTTGGCAGGGTAGATGACATGGTGTTCAGACCGGATGCGGGAATCCAAGTTCCGTCCCGTTCAGAAAGGCGCCGGGCTGGTGAAGGCCATCGGCGCGCCGGTGACCGGATGGGTGAATCGCAGTTCGGTCGCGTGCAGCAACAGCCGAGGTGCCAGCGCCTGGACCTCGGGCGGCGCGTACAGCGTATCGCCCAGGATGGGGTGACCCAGGGCTTGGAGGTGCACCCGCAGCTGGTGCGATCGCCCCGTCAGGGGCTCGAGCTCGACCCGCGTGACATCCGCTTGCGCCTCGTACGCGAGGACCCGCCAGCGCGTCTGGCTCGGCTTGCCGCGCTCCGGCTCGATGATGCGGCGCGGCCGGTTGGGCCAGTCGGCCGCGATGGGCAGGTCGATCATGGCCCATGGGTCCGCCGGCAGGGACCTGCCCAGCCGGCCGGCCAGCACGGCCACGTAGCGCTTGCCCACCTGGCGCGCCGCGAAGGCGTCGCCCAGGGCGCGCTGGGTCGGGCCGCCCCGCGCCATCAGCCACAGGCCCGAAGTAGCCATGTCCAGGCGGTGCACGACCAGCGCATCGGGAAAGGCCCGCTGGACACGGAGGGAAAGGCAATCCTGCTTGTCCGCGCCGCGCCCCGGAACGCAAAGCAGACCGGCCGGTTTGTCCAGCACCAGCAAATGCTCATCCGCATAGATTGGTTCTTCGGATAATCGCTGCATGACCGCGCTTCAATCCCTTCCGTTTTCGCTGCAGACGATCTTGCTGCTGGCGGCTTCCAATGTGTTCATGACGATGGCCTGGTACGGGCACCTCAAGAACCTGGCCACGTCGCCCTGGTACTTCGCAGCCCTCGCGAGCTGGGGCATCGCCCTGGCCGAATACCTGCTCCAGGTACCGGCCAACCGCATCGGCTTTCGCGAGGCCGGCTTTTCCGTGGGACAACTCAAGATCATGCAGGAAGTCATCACCCTCGCCGTCTTCGTTCCGTTTGCGGTGTTCTACCTGAAAGAGCCCTTCAAGCTGGATTACCTGTGGGCGGCGCTGTGCATGGTGGGCGCGGTGTATTTCATATTCCGCAATGCCTGAGGTATCCCCGATTGCGGTGGCAGTTACACTCGCCGCAGTCAAAGTACCGTCATAACAACAGGAGCCAGAATGCTGTTTGGCAAGCTGCTGCCGCGCGAAGGCAATTTCTTCGAGATGTTCAACCAGCACGCCGACAGGATCGTGGAGGCGGCGCGCGCCTTCTCCCATCTGGTGGCCAATTACAACGACCTGCACCTGCGCGAGCAGTACAACCGCGACGTGGACAACGCGGAGAAGGCGGCCGATCGCGTCACCCACGAGGTGAACCGGTTGATCCACAAGACCTTCATCACGCCGATCGACCGGGACCAGATCCACAAGCTGATCAACACCATGGACGACGTCGCCGACCTGATCCAGGATTCGGCCGAAACCATGGCCTTGTACGACGTGCGCCACATGACCGAGGAAATCACGCGCCTCACGGACCTGAGCGTCAAATGCTGCGACCGGGTCAAGGAAGCCGTGTACATGATTGGCAAGCTGGCGGATCCCGCCACGGCCGAGGCCGCGCTCAAGACCTGCGAGGAGATCGACAAGCTCGAGTCGGATGCCGACCGGGTGATGCGCGCCGCCATGAGCAAGCTATTCCGGGAAGAGCCCGACGTGCGCGAGGTCATCAAGCTCAAGGCGATCTACGAGCTGCTCGAGACCATCACCGACAAGTGCGAGGATGTGGCCAACGTGATCGAGGGCATCGTCCTCGAGCATTCCTGAAGCCGGGGCAGGGCTTATGCAAACCGCGCAAGCCGCCCTGTGGGTGGTGTTCCTGCTGGTGGCGCTGGCACTGGCATTCGACTTCATGAATGGCTTTCACGACGCGGCGAACTCGATCGCCACCGTCGTTTCCACGGGCGTGCTGAAGCCAAGCCATGCCGTGCTGTTCGCCGCGTTCTTCAACCTGGTCGCCATCTTCATCTTCCACCTGAGTGTGGCGGCCACCGTGGGCAAGGGCATCGTCGAGCCCGGCGTGGTGGACACCCACGTGGTGTTCGGGGCGCTGGTGGGCGCGGTCACCTGGAATTTCCTGACCTGGTACTACGGCATCCCCAGCAGTTCCTCGCATGCCCTGATCGGCGGCATCGTCGGCGCGGTGATCGCCAAAGCGGGAGCCGGCGCTCTGATCGCCGCCGGCATCTGGAAGACCGTGCTGTTCATCTTCGTGTCGCCCACCCTCGGCTTCCTGCTCGGGTCGCTGATGATGGTGCTGGTGGCCAATGTTTTCCGGCGTGCCACGCCGTCGCGCGTGGACAGCTGGTTCCGCCGCCTGCAGCTGGTTTCGGCCGGCGCCTACAGCCTGGGCCACGGCGGCAATGACGCGCAAAAGACCATCGGCATCATCTGGATGCTGTTGATCGCGACGGGCTATGTGGCTGTCGGTGACAAGAGCCCGCCTACCTGGGTGATCATCAGCTGCTACTTCGCGATCGCGGCCGGCACCATGTTCGGTGGCTGGCGCATCGTCAAGACCATGGGCCAGAAGATCACCAAGCTGCGGCCCGTGGGGGGCTTTTGCGCGGAAACCGGCGGCGCCATCACGTTGTTCCTGGCAACGGCGCTGGGCATCCCGGTTTCCACTACGCACACGATCACCGGCGCCATCGTCGGCGTCGGCTCCACCCAGCGCGCCAGCGCCGTGCGCTGGGGCGTGGCCGGCAACATCGTCTGGGCCTGGATCTTCACCATTCCCGCCAGCGCCTTCGTCGCGGCGATCGCCTACTGGGTCAGCCTGCAGATATTCTGATCATTGGGAAATCTTGCGGCCTTCTTCGACCTGGTATTCGAAGTAGTGCTGGAAGCTGTAGACGATGCTGGCCATCAGCACCGTGGTGCCGATCAGCAATGAAAACACGACGGCGGCTATCGTGAACCAGTTGGTGCCGCCCGCCGCTGCATCCTCGTTGGCGCCCGGGTTGAAACGTGCGTTCCATTTTTCCCGCGTCGTCAGCCCGTAGACGATCGCCGTGAGGGCGCAGCCGGCGATGGTGAAGCCCAGTAGCGGTATCAGCGCCCAGCTCCACTGGTCGTCCACGCCATAGCGTTGCAGGCGCTGGATGCCATACAGGCCCAGTGCCGCGGGGATCGGCAAGGCCCAACCCAGCAGGTCCTTGATGCCATGCAGGTAGAAGCGGTGCAGGCCCAGCGGCCCACCCAGGAAGGCGAGCCAGGCGGCGAAGGTCTTGTTTTTCATCGGGCGGCGGGTTCGGGTGGGGTGGCGTCACCTTCGCCCAGGGTTTTTTCCATCATCACCATGTCCAGCCATTTGCCGAACTTCCAGCCGCAGGACTTGATCGTGCCCACGGGCGAGAAGCCGAGAGCGCGGTGCACGCCGACGGAGCCGGCGTTGTTCGAGTCACCGATCACCGCTATCAGCTTGCGGATCCCGCCTGCTTCCGCCTGGCGGGCCAGTTCGGCGAGCAACACCTTGCCCAGGCCCTTGCCGGCGGCATCCGGGTGCAGGTAGATCGAGTCCTCGGCCGAAAAGCGATAAGCCGGGCGCGGCTTGAACCACTGGCAATAGGCAAAGCCCAGCACCTGCCCGCCGTCCTCGGCCACGAGGTAGGGCAGGCCCTTGGCCAGCACGTCGGCGCGGCGCGTTGCCATCTCGCTCTCGGTGGGCGGCGTGGTTTCGAAGGTGCCCGTACTGTTGAGCACATGGTGCGAATAAATCGCCGCGATCGCGGGTAAATCGGAGTCGCGGCTGGGTCGGATGGTGCTCATATGTTCAAAACGCTATAATCGTGGGCTCTACAGCGTGTCGCTGGCCGGGTGGCCATTAGCGCGTGTCTCAACGCTGGAAAGATTTTGGAAGAATTTTTCTTCCTCCACCCAAGGATAAATCATGGTCGTCATTCGACTCTCCCGCGGCGGCGCGAAAGCCCGCCCGTTCTTCAACATCGTCGTTGCCGACAAGCGTACCCGCCGCGACGGCCGCTTCATCGAGCGCCTGGGTTTCTACAACCCGATCGCCAAGGAAAACGAGGAAAGCATCCGCATCGCCCAGGACCGCCTGACGTACTGGCGCGGCGTAGGCGCGCAAGCCTCGCCGACCGTCGAGCGTTTGCTCAAGCAAGCCGCCGCCAAGGCAGCTTAAGACGGTGACGCCCGGGCGTCCGGCAGCCGCGCTGCCAGGTCTGGATCCCGCCGAACTGCCGGCGGACGCCATCGAAGTCGGGCGCATCGCCGATGCATGGGGCATCAAGGGCTGGTTCAAGGTCCTGCCCCACAGCGCCTCCCCCGAGGCGCTTTTTTCTTCCAAGCGCTGGTACCTGCTGCCCACCGAGAGGGGTACGAAGACCTTCACGGGAACCGTGCTCCTGCGCGTGCGCGAGGCCAAGGAGCATTCTGACACCATCGTCGCCAGTGCCCACGAGGTCGATGACCGCAGCGCCGCCGAGGCGCTCAAGGGCGCGCGAATCTTCATTCCGCGCTCCAGCTTTCCCACGGCAAGCACCGACGAGTACTACTGGGTCGACCTGATCGGCCTTCAGGTGGTCAATCGCGAGGGCGTGGCGTTGGGCCAGGTCAAAGAGTTGCTCTCCACCGGCCCGCAAACCGTGCTGGTGCTCGACTACACCGAGGACGGCAAGGCGATGGAACGGATGATTCCCTTCGTTTCCGCCTATGTCGACGGGGTGGACCTGCCAGGCAAGAAGATCACGGTCGACTGGCAAGCCGACTACTAACATTGGCGTCATGCGCTTCGACGTCATCACGCTGTTCCCCGAGCTGTTCGCGCCTTTCCTGGCCAGCGGCGTGACCCGGCGCGCCTACGAGTCCAAGCAGGTCGATGTTCATCTGTGGAATCCCCGTGATTTCGCCGAAGGCAACTACCGCCGCGTCGACGACCGGCCCTTCGGCGGCGGGCCCGGCATGGTCATGCTGGCCGGCCCGCTGGCGCAGTGCCTGGCCGCTATCAAGGCGCAGCGTGGCGATGCCGCGCCGGTGGTGCTGTTCTCACCGATCGGCGCCAAGCTGGACCACGCGGGGGTGGAGGGCTGGTCGGCCGGCCAGGGCGCGGTGCTGGTCTGCGGACGTTACGAAGGCGTGGATCAGCGCTTCATCGACCGCCACGTCGATGTCCAGATCAGCCTGGGGGATTTCGTGCTTTCCGGCGGAGAGATTGCGGCCATGGCCCTGCTGGATGCGGTTGCCCGGCTGCAGCCGGGGGTGCTGGGCGACGAGGACAGCCACCAGTTCGACAGCTTCAACCCGGCGCTGGACGGGCTGCTGGATTGCCCGCATTACACCCGTCCGGAGGAGTGGGAGGGGCTCAAGGCCCCACCCGAGCTGCTCTCCGGCCACCATGTCCAGATCGAGCGCTGGCGCCGCGACCGGCGCCTGGAGATCACGGCCCGGCACCGCCCGGACTTGATCGCCGCCGCCCGCGCCGCCGGGCGCCTGTCGAAGGCCGATGAGGCGCTCTTGAGCAAGCTGCCTTGAGTTGTTTATAATCAGAGGCTTTTCGATCCTCTGCCCGGCCGCGGCTCGCAACGCTTCCAAGCGTTCGAATGCCGCCCCTAGCGTAGCGCGGGCACGATCACAGAGGTAAAAAACCATGAATCTCATCGAAACCCTGGAACAGGAAGAGATTGCCCGCCTGGGCAAGAAAATTCCCGTATTCGCCCCCGGCGACACCGTCATAGTCAGCGTGAACGTCGTTGAAGGCACCCGCAAGCGCGTGCAGGCCTACGAAGGCGTCGTCATCGCCAAGCGCAACCGCGGCCTGAACAGCGGCTTCACGGTGCGCAAGATCTCCAGCGGCGAAGGCGTGGAGCGTACGTTCCAGACCTACAGCCCGCTGATCGCCGGCATCGAAGTCAAGCGCCGCGGCGATGTGCGCCGTGCCAAGCTGTACTACCTGCGCGAGCGCAGCGGCAAGTCGGCCCGTATCAAGGAAAAGCTGCCCAGCAAGCTGGCCGCCGCCCAGTAAGCAAGCGCCCCGCGAAGAGCCGCCGCAGCTTCGTGCTCGTGGCGGCTTTTCTCATTCTGGCCCATGCCCATCAGTCCCGCCCCCACCTACGTGCCGCTGTCCAAGCTGCCGAATTTCGATCCCCGCACGGTGCCGGTGATCGGCATCGACACGCACCTGCCTGCGGTGCGGCCGGAAGCGCTGGCGCCGAAGGCGTTGCGCGAGCGGTTTCGGGACCCGCCGAATTGGGAGCCGGAGGTCTGGAACGAGCCCAGGATCGCCGAGCGACGATCCGCCAGGGCCGCCGTGCTGGTCCCCATCGTAATGCGCGAGCGGCCCACAATCCTGCTGACCGAACGCACCACGCACCTGTCCACGCATTCGGGGCAGGTCGCTTTCCCCGGTGGCAAGCGCGACGACACCGACATTGACGAGGCGCACACCGCGCTGCGCGAGGCGCACGAGGAGATCGGGCTTGCCCCCGGCATGGTGGAAGTGATCGGCCAGATGCCGACCTACACCACCGGCACGCAATTCATCATCACGCCGGTCGTGGCCCTGGTGAATCCCGATCACAAGCTGACGCTCAACGCCTTCGAGGTTGCGGATGCGTTCGAGGTGCCGCTGGACTTCCTGATGAACCCCGCCCACCACCACCGGCATGCGATCGAGTGGGCCGGCGCGCGCCGCGAGTGGTTCTCCATGCCGTACATGGACGGAACCACCGAGCGCTTCGTCTGGGGCGCCACCGCCGCCATGCTGCGCAACTTCTACCGATTCCTGGCCGCCTAGCCGGCTTTTTTGGGCGGCGGCTTTATGATTGCCGCATGAGCTTCTTCGCCATCCTGTTCGCGCTGCTTTTGGAGCAGGTGCGTCCCCTGGCGCGGCACAACCCGATCCACGCTTCTCTGCGGGGCTGGGCCCGGTGGGCGAGCAGGAACTTCGACGCGGGCAAGCCGCACCATGGCTGGGTGGCCTGGACGGTGGCGGTGCTCCTACCCGCCGTTGCCGCCGTGGCGGTGCATTGGGCGCTGGCGCTCACGCTGGGATGGCCCTTCGCCGTGGTGTGGAGCGTGGCGGTCCTGTACGTGACGCTGGGGTTCCGGCAGTTCAGCCATCACTTCACCAATATCCGCGATGCGCTCGACGCCGGTGACGAGGACACCGCCCGCGAGCTGCTGGCGCAATGGCAGCAGGTCGATGCCAGCGAGTTGCCGCGCAGCGAGATCGTGCGCCATGTGATCGAGTATTCGGTGCTGGCAGCACACCGCCATGTGTTCGGCGTGCTGGCCTGGTTCTCGGTGCTGGCCGCTTTCGGCTTCGGGCCTGCCGGTGCGATCCTGTACCGCATGAGCGAGTTCGTCGCGCGCTACTGGAAGCACCGCAACCGCACGCAGACCCAGCCTGCCAGCGTGGCCCTGCAGTCCGCCGCGGCCCGGGCCTGGGCCGCTATCGACTGGCTGCCCGCCCGCATCACGGCGCTGGCGTTCGCCGTCGTCGGGAGCTTCGAGGACGCGATCGATTGCTGGCGCAATTACGCACAGCGATTTCCCAACGACAACGACGGCGTCATCCTGGCCGCCACCTCCGGCGCCGTCAATGTGCGCTTGGGCGGCGAGGCGCTGAAGTCGGCCCATTCCGCCAATGGCACCCAGGCCACCATGGACGACACCGAGAGCACGCCCGGCCGCGAGGCGGAGGTCGGGCACCTGCGCAGCATCGTTGGCCTGGTGTGGCGGTCGGTCGTGCTGTGGATGGTCTTGCTGGCGCTGCTGACGTTGGCGCGCCTGCTGGGCTAGCGCCTGGACCCTAGAACCGCTCCGGCTGCGACAGTTCGGCGAACAGCTCTTTGTAGATCCGGTAGCGCGAGGGCGTGATGCCTTCGGTGTTCGCGTCCGAACCCACGGCTGCGATCACGCCGCAGCCCGGTTCATGCAGGTGGGTGCAGTTGTAGAACTTGCAGTTGCCCATGTGGGCTTTCAGGTCGGGCATGCACCCCGCCAACTGCATGGGCTCGATGTGGTTCAGGCCGAACTCCTGGAACCCCGGCGAGTCGATGAGCGCGGTGCCGCTTTTCTTGTCGACCCAGTACAAGGCGGTGCTGGTCGTGGTGTGCTTGCCGGAGTTCAATGCCTGGGAAATCTCACCGGTCACGACCAGGGCGCCCGGCGCCAGCAGGTTGATCAGCGTGCTCTTGCCCGCGCCCGAGGGGCCGAGCACCAGGGTGGTCTTGCCCTCCAGGTGCTTGAGCAGATGGTCCCGGTCGACCTGGCTGGAGTGCTTGAGCGACAGCGGCAACACGCCATAGTGCATGCGCTGGTAAGGCTGGAGACGAGCCCAGGCGCGCTCGAACGGCTCCACCAGGTCGCTCTTGTTCAACGCGATCACCGGCGCGATGCGCTCCGCTTCGGCGGCGATCAGTGCCCGCGCCAGCTGGCTTTCGGAGAACTCGGGCGTGGCGGCGATAAGGATCAGGACCTGGTCGAGATTGGCCGCGAAGGATTTGGTGCGGATTTCATCCTGCCGGTAGAACAGGTTGCGCCGCTCTTCGACCTTCTCGATCGTTCCTTCGTCGTGTGAGCCTTGCCACAGCACGCGGTCGCCGACCACGGCCTGGCTCTTCTTGCCGCGCGGGTGGCAAATCAGGCGCTTGCCTTCCGGGGTTTCGACGACGCAGTGGCGTCCGTGGCTCGCCACCACCAGCCCGCGATCGAGCGCCGCGCGCTCGGTCAAGAAACCACCCTCATGCCAGCAGCGCGTCGACCTGCGACGCGCACTCGAAATCGGTCTCGGACAGGCCCTTCACGTCGTGCGTATTGAAGCGCACGACGCAGCGGTTGTAGTGGACGGAAAGGTCCGGGTGATGGTCCTCGGCGTTGGCGATGAAGGCCACGGCGTTGACGAACGAGATCGTCTCGTAGTAGTTCCCGAAGGTGTAGGTCTTCTCGATGGCCACGTCGGCGCCGTCGCCGGTGAGTTTCCAGCCCGGCGCCGCCGCCAGCCGCGTGACGATCTCGGGCCCTGTCAGCGCGCGGCGCGGCAACAGCGACCAGTCCTTCTTCTTCAGCATGGTGCTCATACGAAACTCCCCGCAGTCATGCGCGCCAGCCGCTCGGAGGCCGGCGGGTGCGAATAGTAGAACTTCACGAAGACCGGATCGGGCGTCAGCGTGGAGGCATTGTCCTCGTACAGCTTCAGCAGCGCCGTGGACAGGTCCTTGCCGCTGGTTTGCTGCACCGCGTAGGCGTCGGCCTCGAACTCGTGCTTGCGCGACAGCCGCGCGAACACGGGCGAAATGAAGAACGAGAACACCGGCACGGCCAGCATGAACAGCAGCAGCGCCAGGGCGTCGTTCGGCCCGTCCAGGTTAGGGCGCACGCCCAGCCCGGTATAGAACCAGAGCTGCGTCGACAGCCAGCCCAGCAGGGCAAAACCGGCCAGGCTCAACGCGAACATACCGGCGATGCGCTTGATGATGTGCTTGTGCTTGAAATGGCCGAGTTCGTGCGCGAGCACGGCATCCACCTCGTCGGGCGAGAGCTTGGACAAAAGGGTGTCGTAGAACACCACGCGCTTGGCCGCACCGAAACCGGTGAAGTAGGCATTGGCGTGGGCGCTGCGCTTGCTGCCGTCCATGACGAACAGGCCCTTGGCCGCGAATCCGCAGCGGCGCATCAGTTCGGTCACCCGCGCTTTCAGCGTTTCGTCGTCCAGTGGTTTGAACTTGTTGAAAAGAGGCGCGATGAAGGTCGGGTAGATCACCAGCAGCAGCAGGTTGAAGCCCATCCATACGGCCCAGGCCCATAGCCACCACAGGCTGCCGGTTGCGCCCATGAGCCAAAGGATCAGGGCCATGATCGGCAGTCCGATGGCCGCGCCAAGCAAGACCGACTTGAACAGGTCGACCAGCCAGAGCTTGAAGCTCATCTTGTTGAAGCCGAAGCGCTCCTCGATGACGAAGGTCTGGTACAGCGTCAACGGCAGCTCGAGGATGCCGCCGATCAGCGCGAAGCAAGCCAGCAAGGCCAACTGCTGCGTCATGCCGGCGCCCAGCCAGCCCAGCAACGCCCGGTTGAGGACGTCCAGGCCGCCCAGCAGCGTCCAGCCCAGCAGCACGGCGGCGCCGAAGGCGAGTTCGATCAGGCCGAAGCGCGTCTTGGTGATCGTGTAGTCGGCCGCCTTCTGGTGGGCGGGCAGGGTCACGGTGCCGGCGAATGCTGCCGGAACGGCATCGCGATGCCGGGCGACATGGCGGATCTGGCGGGAGGCCAGCCAGAACTTGACGCCCAGGCTTGCCAGCAGGAAGGCGGCGAAGGCCAGGGTCAGTGTGTAGGAAGCGTTCATTGCGTCCAAGTTTAGGGCATAGGCGACAATCGCAAAATGTCAGAAACCGCCGCGCCAACCCCAGCCACCCTTGCAAAAAGCGACCAGAACCTGATCTGGCTCGACTGTGAAATGACCGGGCTCGATCCCGAGACCGACCGCCTCATCGAAATCGCGGTCATCGTGACGGGCGCCGACCTCACGCTCAGGATAGAAGGCCCGGTGCTGGTGATCCATCAGAGCGATGCCCAACTGGACAAAATGGATGCCTGGAACAAGGGCACCCATGGGCGCAGCGGACTGATCGACAAGGTGAAGGCTTCGACTGTCACCGAGGCGCAGGCCGAACAGCAGATCCTGGAATTCCTGGCGAAGTACGCGCCCAAGGGCAGCACGCCCATGTGCGGCAACAGCATCAGCCAGGACCGGCGCTTCCTGGTGAAGTACATGCCCAAGCTGGAAGCCTTCTTCCACTATCGCAACGTGGACGTGAGCACGCTCAAGGAACTGGCCAAGCGGTGGCGGCCCGATGTCTACAACTCGTTCAAGAAGCAGCAGAAACACACGGCGCTGGCCGACGTGCACGAGTCCATCGATGAGCTTGTCCACTATCGTGAGCACTTCCTCAAGCTGACGGCGACTGAGCCGGTTGCGGGAAAACCCTGAACGTGCGATAATCGACAGCTTGGCTGCATTAGGCAGTCATCGTGCATCCTCCTTCACACTCCGCTCATTCCTGAGATACAGGAACGCGCCTCACGGCGCAGGACGCGCTCAACAGCGCTGACGAGCCTCCAGCGGCCTAGGCCCTGATAGTCGTTTGATGGTTGATGTTTTTTAACCATAGACGACAACGCCACCCCCTCGGCGGCGTATGCGTGTGAGTGAATAAATAAATGACCGACACTTTTGAAGTGCAGGGCGACTTTGCGCCTGTGCAAACTCTTGATATCTCCTCCGACGTGGTGGCGCAAGCCGTGCCGCTGGCCCCCAATGGCTTCCTGAAGATGGGCCTCGCGTCCGAACTGATTCGCGCCGTCGAGGACCTGGGCTTCACCCAGCCCACCGCCGTGCAGGAACAGACCATCCCCCTGGCCCTGCCTTCGGACGACGCAGCCGCAGCGCACATCGACCTGATGGTCTCCAGCCAGACCGGCAGCGGCAAGACCGCGGCCTTCCTGCTGCCCGTGCTGCACACGCTGCTGAAGCAGCAAGCCGATGCCGAGACCAAGCAGCGCCTGGACTTCGAGCGCGAAACCGCCGAGGCCCTGGCCCGCGGCGAAGAAGCGCCCAAGCGCCCGAAGCGCAAGGACCCGACCAGCTCGCGCAACTTCAAGGCCGCCACCCCCGGCGCCCTGATCCTGTGCCCCACGCGCGAACTCGCGCAGCAGGTGGCCAATGACGCCATCGACCTGGTCCGCCATTGCCGCGGCCTGCGCGTCGCCAACGTGGTCGGCGGCATGCCCTACCAGATGCAGATCGCCAGGCTGCAAAACGCCGACCTCGTGGTCGCGACGCCCGGCCGCCTGCTGGACCTGCAGCGCTCGATGCAGATCAAGCTGGACAAGGTGCAGTTCCTCGTCGTGGACGAGGCCGACCGCATGCTCGACCTGGGCTTCGCCGACGACCTGGCCGAAGTCAACCAGCTCACCATCGCGCGCAAGCAGACGATGATGTTCAGCGCCACGTTCGCGCCGCGCATCCAGCAACTGGCGACCCGCGTGATGCGCGAGCCGCGCCGGATCCAGGTCGACAATCCGCAGCAAAAGCACGTCAACATCAAGCAGGTGCTGTTCTGGGCCGACAACGCCCAGCACAAGCGCAAGCTGCTGGACCACTGGCTGCGCGACACCACGATCAACCAGGCCATCGTGTTCGCCAGCACCCAGATCGAGTGCGATGGTTTGGCCAATGATCTGCAGCAAGCCGGCTTCGACGCCGTCGCGCTGCACGGTGCCCTGAGCCAGGGCCTTCGTAATCGCCGCCTGATGGCGCTGCGCCAGGGCCATGTGCAAGTGCTGGTCGCCACCGACGTCGCCGCCCGCGGCATCGATGTGCCCACCATCACCCACGTCTTCAACTTCGGCTTGCCGATGAAGGCCGAGGATTACACCCACCGCATCGGCCGCACCGGCCGTGCCGGCCGCGACGGCCTGGCCGTGACGTTCGCCGAATTCCGCGACCGCCGCAAGATCTTCGACATCGAGGGCTACACGAAGCAGCCGTTCAAGGCCGAAACCGTGCCCGGGATGGAGCCGCAGCAGCGCGCCCCGCAAGGCGGCCGTCCGGGCGGCGACTTCGCCGGCCGTGGCAGCCGCGACAACCATTCGCGTGACCGCAAGTTCGGCGCACCGCGCACCGGCGGTTTCGGCGGTGGCGGCGGCGGCGGCGGCTTCGACCAGCGCCGTGGCAACGACGGCTACGGCCGCAAGCCCGGCTTCGGCGACTTCGGTGGCGGCGGCCGCAACGAAGGCTTCGGCGTGCGCAACAACGACGGCTTCGCGCCGCGTGGCGATTTCGCACCCCGTGCACCGGCCACCTTCGCCAAGCCGGCCAAGCCCGGCAACGGCGGCAAGGTGTTCGTGCCCCGCGACATCAAGAAGCGCCCGTACAAGCCGGCAAACTAAGGCGTTATCAGAGCTCACCCCATCGTTGAGATGAGGTGAGCGCCGCGCTACCGCAAAGCCTGCTCGTCACGGGTTTGTACGGTTTGCCGCGACCTCGCGCAGGAAAAAAATTTCCATCCGGAAGTTTTTTGAAGGAGCGACCGTCATGCGGCATCCCGTACGAACGATGGTGGGCATGGCGGTGGCGCTGGCCTGCGTGGCGAGCTTGGTCTACGCCGCCAACTACTCCCTTTGGATCAATGGGCGCAATGGCGGCGGCGCCGTCGGCAATCACCTGGACTTCACCTACTGGGGGCCGCCCGAAGCTGCTGCCGGGGTGAACAAGAGGTCGGTCAACTGGGACGGCTTCAACCGCATCTCCACCCAGAACTTTCGCATTCGCGACGCGCTGGATTGCTACTGCACCGGCACCAACTGGTGCTATGTCGCAGCGCACAGCGCCGGCGACCTGCAGATCGGTTACGCACTGTCGCTGTTCGGCGGCACCACCCGTGAAGTCAAGAACGCCGCTCCCGACGGCTCGGGCGTGTGCGGCAGCACGGGCGGCACGCAGACGGGCTGGAACATCAAGTGGGTAGGCGTTGCCGCGGGGGCGGCCGGTGGGACCGAGCTCGCGAACCTGGGCAGTTGGGCAGTCGCGGACCCGCTCACGGCCGACCTGAAGACATCCACCGCACGTGCGATGTACGACCACAACCAGACGCGCGCCAAGTGGTTCTATATGTATGCGGGCGCCAAGGGCGCGCTGTACTCGATCACCCTGCCGGGCCAGGACGACGAAGTCGTGGCCTATCACTCGGCCGGTGGCGTGTCCGGCAGCGGCGGCGCCAGCTTCTGCAATCCGTCCGACTGGTTCTGCAACAACCTCACGCTGGGTTCGGGCCCCAACGAGGGCGGCAGGGCCAAGTGGAGCTACCACTCGGTGAGCTTCCGCGACGATGCCGAAGCGCTTGACCACTACACCAGGCGCAACTGGAGCGGTGTCGTGTCAAGGCTCCGAGCCGATATGGAAAGCCTGGCTAAATGAGCCGATCCCGGCGCTGGGCGCTCGCCGGGGCCGCATCGGCTGCACTGGCAGGTCTGCTCGGCTGGCAGTGGTTGGCCGCCGACACGGCGCTCACTGAATCCCAAGGCGGCGGCCCGGCCTCAACGGCCCAAACCGCAGCCGGCGGCGCATCGCGCCCGGTCCAGGGCACGGCCGGCGGTCCTTTCAGTGCGGCCGGACTGGCGGCGCGTCAGCAGCAGCTGGTGCTGTGGCAGCAGCGTTACGTGCGCGCCGAGCAGGTCTATACCAGCTACCGGGACGCCACCCGCTATCCGCCCGAATCCCGCCTCATCGAAGAGCATCCAGACCAGGTGCGGCCGTTTGAACCCGTCGTTGAAGAATTGCCGATGCGCGAGGCCTCGGGCAAGCCCGTGAAGGGCCTGCGCCTGCGCACTTCGCAGTCGCAGGTGTTCGTGGCCGGGGCCGACTCCGCCAAGTTCACCATCGAGGCCGTGGACGAGGAGGGGCGGGCAGTTCCGTTGGTCGTCAACCGCTCCGCGGCCCAGTCCATGCCGGATACCACGGCGCTGATCGCCATCATCCAGGCCGAGGTTCCCTTCGTGGATGACGGTGCCGGCCCCGACGAGGTGGCGGCCGACGGAAAGTACAGCGCGCGGCTGGTGCCCGCAGCGCAGGGCTTTGGCAGCCACGCAGGAACGATCCGTGTACTGGTCCAGGTGACAGCCAACGGGGAGCGGGGCGCCGTGGCTTTCGACGTGATCTACGGCCCGGCGGCGCCCGCCACCTGGGCCGGCGTGCGCGAGGCGTTGGAAGAGGGCTCGCTGAACTTCTACCTCAAGGCCCAGGTGAAAACCTCGGGTAGGTATGTGGCCAGCGGACGGGTGTACGACGCGACAGGCCAGCCGTTCGCCTTGCTGCAGTTCAACGAAATGGTGCCGGCCGGGGCGGCGGAATTCAAGCTTTCATTGGCCGGCGTGCTGGTGCACGACAAGAACCCGGTGTTTCCGCTGCGGCTCGTCGACGTCGAAGGCTTTCTGCTGCAGCCCGACACCTTCCCCGATCGCGCGATGATGCCGCGCCAGCCCGGCGTGGTGCACCAGAGCAAACGCTACAACACGCAGGATTTTTCACCGGCGGAATGGCAGAGCGAGGAGCGCGACCGCTACCTTGCCGAGTACGGGCGCGACATGCAGGAGGCGCTGGACCAGATGTCGCGGTTGCGCGGAAAGTAGCACTATGCGGCCGCGGTCACCGCCCGGCCGGTTTCCGGCCAGCGGCGGTGCACGAAGATCCAGGCGAACAAGCCCACGCTCATCATCAGCAATGACGTGATCGCGAGCGCGCGCGTGGAATGCATGACCAAGGGGGCGATCGCTCCGGCGGCGATGCCGTTGGCCGTGGACCCGATCACGGCCTGCAAGGACGAGGCCAGGCCGCGGCGCTCCGGGAACATGTCCAGCACCAGCAGCGTGACCACGGGCACCATCAGGGCCCAGCCGAAGGCGAACACCGCGATCGGTATCAGCGCCCAGCTGGCGCTGGCCACCATCAGGTAATTCGCGGCCACGTTGCCCAGCGACACCACGAGCATGATCGTGAACCCATAACGGATCTGGCGCCGCGGCGAAATCATTCCCGCCAGCCGCCCGCTGTACCAGGAGCCGCCCATGATGCCGGCGATGGTGAGCACGAAGAACCAATAGAACTCCGTCGGCGCCAGGTGGAGGTGCGTGCCCAGAAACTCAGGCGCCGCCAGCACGTACAGGAACATGCCGTTGAAGGGAATGCCGCTGGCCAGCGCCAGCAGCAGGAAACGCGGGTTCGAACACAGCTCCCAATAGCCTTGCATCAGGTTGCGCACGTTGAACGGTTGGCGGTGCGTGACGTGCAGCGTCTCGGGCAGCAGCTTGAAGTTCGCCGTCCACAGTGCCACCCCCACCGCCGTCAGGAACCAGAAGATGCTGTGCCAGCCGGCGTGGACGAACAGCCAGCCGCCGATGATGGGCGCGATGGCTGGTGCCACGCCGAAATAGATAGTGACCTGGCTCATCACCTTCTGCGCCTGCGCCGGCGGGAACATGTCGCGGATGATGGCGCGCGACACCACGATGCCCGCGCCGGTGGACAGCCCCTGCAACCCGCGGAAGAAGACCAGCTGGCCGATTGTCTGCGACAGGGCGCAACCGGCCGACGCCAGCGTGAACACGGCGATGCCCCAGAGCACCACAGGGCGCCGGCCGAAACTGTCGGCCAGCGCCCCGTGGAACAGGTTCATGAAGGCAAACCCGAACAGGTAAGCCGACAGCGTCTGCTGCATCTGCACCGGCGTGGCGCCCAGCGCCTTGGCAATGCCAGAGAACGCCGGGATGTAGGTGTCGATGGAAAAGGGCCCCAGCATGCCAAGCAAGGCAAGCAGGACGGCTAGGGCCCAGCGCGGTGCGCGCCAGAGTTGATTGGCTTCGGGATTCACGAAGCGCGTAAGTCTAACTCTTTAGGGCGTCCACCAGTTGCCGGAGGCCACGACCATGCTCAGGAGCTGGATTTCGCCGTCGTAGTAACCGGTGGTGAGGTGGCTCGCGTTCCAGTCCCACATCGCGTCGAGGAAGGTCTGGAAGCGCGCGTCCACGCAGGCGCCGGCGCAGATGGGGCCGTGGTACGCCGCGCTGTTGCCACCGGTCAGCTTGGTCCCGTCGAGGGCGTAGCCGGTTCCGATGTTCATCGGGTCGCCACCGGAGCTGGACTTGAAGAAGTCGATCATCCGGCCGGTCACCAAGGCAAAACGGGCGTCGCCCGACAGCAGGTAGTCGGAAGCGAAGCGCCACGGATTGCGACAGGCATTCCACCAGAAGTAGCCTTCCTTGTCGTTCATGTCACCGATGTAGCCGGTGGACGGCGAGGGCGAGGCGTGCGTGTTGATCACGAAGTCCGGCATCAGGCCCACGCCCGGCGAGAACTTCGTCTGCATCTCGTCGAGGAGTTCATAGGCGCGAGTCACGGCCAGGTCCCAGATGCCATCGCCGGTTGCTTTCTTGAACGCCCGGAAGTGGCCGATCATGTAGTCGGACGTCCGGTTGTTGTTCGCGTTGGGCAGGCCCTTGGTCGTGCCGTCCGGCTTCATGTTCCACGCCTTCATGGCGTTGATGGTGGCGATACCTTCGGATTTGTAGTTCCAGGTTCCGCCCGAGCCCCATTGCCGGTCCGCCATCAGCAGGGCCATGGCGATATCGAGGTCGCCGTCCATGGCGTTCCAGCCTTCGCCCGCGGAAGTGCCGTCGGCGTTGATGCGCCATTCCATCAGGGCGGGGTAGCCGGTGGCGTATGCCGGGCGGGCGCGCACCATGGCCAGCATGCCGTCGAACACCGCCTTGGCCTGGGGGTCATGCCCCGCAAACAGCACGGCCAGCAGCATGCCGTAGCCCATGCCTTCGGATACCGCGATGTAGGTGCGATTGGAGAACTGCACGGCGTAGCCGCCCGCCACGACCGAATTGGCCGAAACCACGTTCGCTGCCTTCCAGGCGTCGTACTGCTTCGTCAGCACGGCATCCATGGACTGCTTGCTCTTGCTCGGCAGGATGCCGGCTGCGTACGCCTCCAGGCGGGAACCGAAGGCATAACCGCTTCCCGAGGCGGCCGCCGTGGTGGCGGGGGCGGAGTTTGCCAAGGCTGGGCCAGCCGTAGCCGCGACGGAGGCACTGCCCCCGCCACCGCCGCCGCCGCAACCGGTCAGTGCGTAGGCCACCGCGGCGGCAGAGCTGGAATGGAGAAATAGACGTCTTCTCATGTTCAACAATATGTAAGGGATTGGGGGCTTCCGGCTGGCTCGACGCCATTCCTTCCACCTGTTGAAAGATGAGCTGGGGCTTTATGGACCGGCCTCCGCGATTCGCCGCGTATGCGGCGATGGCGGGTGGGCGCAGGGCCAACCTCAGCGAGAAAGCCGACTGTAGTAGGAACCGTCCGACATTCGCGCGGATGGCCGCCTACAAAGGTAACGGAATCTCGTAGATGTTTACCCTGAGAGGGGCCTTGCCGGCGAGACTTTTTCCCGCGTCTGGACCACTGCTCATCCGTTCAGGAAATGGATGAGACACGCGCAGGTACTGAGCTCAACAAGGCATGCGGGTATGGCTGAGGGAGGGTCCAAGCGGGGCACGAGCCGCCCAACTTGGCTGTTACCGCCATCCCAAGCTCAGCCGCAAAACTTACGTTTGTTGGCGGGCCAGGTCAGACCATCGGGACCAGTCGACCCAGGAAATCGCCCGCACTCCTGACGCCGTCCAACGTCTGCACGCCCTGAACGAGGCCGCCGAGAAGGCTGCGAAGTTTGAGCTTGTTGGGCCGGGTTTTCTGCAGTTCCGCGCGCGCGTCGCGTACTATTTCAAGTGCCTCGTGTTTTTCGACCTTGCTATCGTCGATAAGGCTTAGGGCGCGTTCGATCTTGTCCAATTCGGCTTGCACGCCCTGGACCACCAGCGGGTCGATGCGTGGGACCGGATCCGGCCTCGCCTGGATTGTGTTTGCCGCGGGAGGGGCGTTGGTGGCCACGCGCTCGCGACCGACTATCGTTACTACTCGCTCTGCCGTTGGGGGTGGTGGGGCTGCTGCAGTTACGGCTTGGAGGTCGGTAATTCCGCCGGAGCCGCCGCCACCACATGCCGTCACTATCGCCAGGGCAAGGACACTGACCAGGGTCGTCGAACCATGCTTCATTGCAGCCTCCCCGAAATGAGGCCTGTGACGGCCTCGATGATGGTGTACTTCGACTTGTCCAGAGGGGTCGAGCGCTAAGCTCAACTCCTCTGGCACTTGGGCGACCACTACTTAGTCGATGGCAAGCGTGGTGCCGTCGTTGCCCTTGATCATGCGGACCGATTCAACGGCCACCGAACCCGCGCCGATGAAAGCGTTGGCGGAGGCGAGGGATCCGTTCAGACCGGTGGCGCCCGTAGCGGCAGATGACCTGGCTTGCACTTCGACGGTGTGAACACCCGACGCGAGGTCCGGCGCGACGAAGTTGAAAGCGTTGGCGTTCAAGGTCTTGAGGATCAATTGCAGCTCTTCCGGGGTGCTGCAGGTCACGGCGCCGGTCGTCAGGTTCGCCGTGCAGTTCAGACCCGAGAACCTGGCCCTGAGGGTCTGGATGCGGTCGCAGAACACCACGCCGTCGGCGTCCGCCGCGCCCGTTGCATTGCGCCCACTGTTCGGCTCGGCATAGACCACCCCCCCCGTAGGCGTCGTGATCTTGATCCGCACCCGGATGGTTCCGCGGGCCTCGGCCGAGTCCTCGGAACCGTTCAGGCTTTTCACGGTTGTGTCGGTGACGATGCCGCACTGGAGCGACGCGCCCATGAACAGATCCTTCTGGTTGGCCAGCTTGATTTTCTGTTTCAGGATCGACTTCCAGCCGCTGTCGTCGCTGATGCTGCCGCAGCCCCCGCTGGTGCTGCTGCACGAAGGCAAGGAAATCAGTTCGCTATAGGCGAAGGTTGCCTTGGACGAAGGCGTGCCTTGGGCGGAGGCAATGCCGGCAACCCCCGCGGAACAAAGTCCGACGAGTAGCGTGAAGATGGTTTTGAGAGTTTGTCGCGCAATCATGGAGAGCTCCTTAGCGGTTGAGATGTCAAAAGCGGGGACCTGCAGTAGCGCGACGCAACATGGAGAACTGCTGTTCAAGACACTGCCTCGCGCGGCCTAAACGATAGGTTGGTGCGCAGCCACCTTCATGGTTGCAATGCCCTTTCGATACGGGGAGGAACGTCCCGAGTTGGATGTACCCTGTTCACGGTACCTAGTTTCATGCGCGACCGTTAGTGCACTAATAGTTAGTTAGTGCGCTAACGGTGATACCGCTGGCAACGACGCTAGCAATGTGACGTACCGGTCGAGAAGCTACGGCGGCGCAGCGGGAGTACAAAGCGAAAACGGCCAGCTATCAAAAAGATAGCTGGCCGGCGTCTCTACTGCTTCGCTGGGCCGATCTGATCAGGCCCCGCTCCCATATGCGAAGTGGGTGGTGTTTGGTCGGCTAGCGCCTTTTTCTCCACCCATTGCGGTGACGAGGAAGCGACCGAAGAAGTGGGGGTCGGGCCGTTACCCGGCGCGGCGGCCGTCGCTGGGCCCGCCGGCACGTTTCCGAAGACCACCGCGTCTCCCGAACCAGACGGGCCAGGGGCACCACCCGCTCCGGGGCCGCCTGGGCCCGCAGAGTCCCCAGCACCGGAACCGGCGCCAGAGCCACCGGCACCAGAACCACCGGCACCAGAACCACTGGCACCAGAGCCACTGGCACCAGAGCCGCCGGCACCAGAGCCGCCGGCACCAGAGCCGCCGGCACCAGAGCCGCCGGCACCAGAGCCGCCGGCACCAGAGCCGCCGGCACCAGAGCCACCGCCACCGGCACCAGCGCCACCGCCACCGGCACCGGCACCAGCGCCACCGGCACCGGCACCGGCACCGGCACCAGCGCCGCCGGCACCAGAGCCGCCGGCACCGGAGCCACTGCCACCGGAGCCGCCGCCACCGGAGCCGCCGCCACTGGAGCCGCCGCCACTGGAGCCGCCGCCGCCGGCGTTGCCGTTGCTGCCGTCGTTGCCCTGGTTGCCCGGACCGGTGTTGCCCACGCCATTGCCGCTGTTGCCCGTGCCGGGTCCGCCGGGTCCGCCAGGCCCAGCCGAGCCACTACCGCGTGCCCACGTAATACCTGCCGCACTGGCCAGCGCGGCCGAGAGGGCTGTGATGGCAAGTCTTCGGTTGAATGCGTTCATCGTCTGCTCCCTGAATGGTTTGTGAAGTCTGGAAGGCGGACGACGGCGACACGAGGGACGATCCTCTCTTTTTTGGCAAAGTTTTGTCACACATGCGCGGGACAAATGTCCCGGTTTTCTGTCAGGGTTGCGCCGCGCGAAAAGGGGCTCAATAGGCATGCAAATCGCAGCGGCGTAAGGCCCTTGGCCGAGAGGATGTAGGAGCGTTCCTGCGTCGCGTTTCAAAGTGTCAAAAATAAGGACATATCTCCTACTCACGTAACAAGAGCAACAACTAAGCTTTAGCCCATGTCCTCGAAAAGGAGCATCTATGGAACTCGCCTCAGCTCTAATGGCCGCGCTGGTGTTGCTCGTTGTGTTAATTGCTCTCAGGATCTTGCGCAGGGACTGCTCGCGAAGCACGGATGGCGAACTGGTCCGCTTGCGCGCAGTCCAAGAGAATCGTCTTGCAATCGCCGCAACGGCCGGCGCTGAGCAGTACGACGCAGCGCTCGCGGCCATGGCGAGGCTCATGTCCGAGATGAAGCGGCGTGGGCTGGTGAGCGACCATCAGTTCGTGAATGATCGCGTCTTGCAAGCGACGCTGGAGCATGCGGCAAGGGAGAGATATTCCAGAAGCGTCAGCGAGATTCAGAGGCTCTCGTCAGAGGGCGAGCCGGCGGCGCTGTACCAGATGGGAGTGCTCCTGGATATCGCGAAAGAGGCAGACGCATCGCAGCGGTATCTCGCGAAGGCAGCAGAGGCCGGCGATGCGCAAGGACAGTTCGCCCTTGCCTTGGCCTTGTTCGGGGCGGAAGACCAGCAATCGCCGGGACGAGAACGCGAGGCCTTCAGATGGTTGAAGGTCGCGGCAGACCAAGGCCATGGTCAGGCTCGCAAGGCGCTGAATGGTCTCCTCAGGTCGATGCCGAGCCTCACGATTCAAGGTGCGGTGCTGGACGCCCGACGCTGGATTCAAGCGCAGCACACAGTGCCGCGTTCGCATGACGGCGCACCCGCCATTGCGTCAGATGGTGCGCCCAGGCGTGCCGTACAGAGGTGACTGCCCGCCCGGGCAACCATCGAGAGTGAATATATGCTTGACCTCGAGAACAGACTGTTGGCGTGGAGAAACCTCCACGACGCACTATGCGCGGCGCAATCGGAATTGCGCAAGGCTCGCAGCTGCAATGTTGGCGGCAGGGACCTCGTCGTTCAACTGGAGGCGAAGGTATGGGACCTCCAGCGCAGAAGCGACGAGGCGCTCGCGGCTTTGAACGCGGCCTTTGCAAACCATCAGCAAGCGCGTTACGCCGGCAAGAGGCGCTGGACGGCCGGGCGCTCCGCGAGCATGTTGGACCAGGCCTGCAGGTGCGGGTAGGCAAGCTCGGCTGTTGCAGTCAATGCGAATCGAGCGTAACGTGGGGCAAACCCCAATAAGGAGCGCCCCATGATCGCAGCGAGCAGCCGATTCTTTACAGATGAAAACGGCGCCGGCGTTATCGAATATGCGTTGCTCCTGGCCGTTGTTTCGCTTGGCCTTGTCGTTCAGCTGCTTGCGGTAAAGCCAGACTTTTGTGACTTGAGCACCCGCGTCGCCCAATTGCTGGGCTCACGTGCTGCGCCAGCATCATGTGCGGGCAATCCGATTGGTGGCGGGGGCAATGGCAATGGCAACGGCAATGGTGGTGGAAACGGCGGTGGCAACAATGGCAATGGCGGTGGTGTAGGCGGCGGTGGCGGTACCGGTGGTCCCGGCGGTCCCGGTGTGGGCGGCGGCAGCGGTGGGGGAAAGAAATAGGGCAAAAAAAAGAGGCCGGGATCGGCCTCTAACTTGGAGTCTCTACATGGCATGTAGAGTCCCTACTTTGGAGCTGAAACTGCTGAGCCTGTGTAGGCGGGAACCCTAGAGCTGTGTGGGTCAACGGCTCGCCAAAAAGCGCCGTTCCATAACTGTCACCGTGGCCGAAAACAAAACCGGCCAGCTACCAAATTGATAGCTGGCCGGCGTGTCCCCGAAAGGGTTTCAGTGGTGGGCCCTGAGTGACTCGAACACTCGACCTACGGATTAAGAGTCCGCTGCTCTACCAACTGAGCTAAGAGCCCACTGAAATCGACAAAAAAGAGGCTGTGGTGGAGAGGAGGAGGATCGAACTCCCGACCTTCGCATTGCGAACGCGACGCTCTCCCAGCTGAGCTACCCCCCCACAGCAACGCGTAGTTTAGCAAAACAAGTTACTCGCGCGGGGAACAATCCGTATTATGCCAAAACTGGAAGCGTGGTTTTTTCCGGGGCCGCGGCGAACATCGCCTCCATCTGTTTTCGGATCTTGTAGGCGTGCGTCGTGGTGTCCATGGCGACGTCCGCCCAGCTCAGGCTCTGCCCCTTTTTCACCGGCCGTATCACCTTGACGCTGTGGGCCAAGCCCAGGGGCAGCCCGCCCATACGGCTCGACTTCTCGGCCGGCAGCAGCTTGCCCCATACCGTGTAGCCGCCTTCACCGTCGAGCACGTCGCCCGGCGCCAGGTCGCGCTTGGCTGTGGCCACGACGTCGGCGTTCCAGCAGGTGGCGACGCCCGTCGCTTCGCCGCGCAGCGCCACGCTGGCGACCGACATGCCGACTTCCAGGCCGATCAGGTGCCAGCGCTTGTAGAGCGTGAAATAGCGCCCGGTCGGGTCGGTGTGGGCGTTGTATTCCTCGAAGCAGTTCTTGATGTACTCGGTCTCGGCCTCGACAGTGACCCACACGCCCATGCGGATGTCGTAGGGGATCTTGCGTCCGTTGGTCTCGAGCGAGGAGATGACTTCGACCATGCCCTTGCGCTCCAGCACGCCGCCTTCGATGATCGGCCGGGTGACGAAGGGGATGTCTTCCACGCTGGCCGGCGGGTAGAGCAGGCCGTTGCTCGGCACGCCCAGGCCGGTGGCGTTGGCCACGGCGGTGCTTTCAATGGAAGGCTTGGAGCCGTCCAGGAAACTGTTGAACATCTTGGGGTTGAGACCGCCGCGTTGGGCCTGCTCGGGCGTGAGGCCGTAATAGCCCCATACCGTTTCGGGCGTCGATTCGCTGAAGTGCGGCAGCCACTTGTGGCCGCGCCCGGCGGCGACCACCGGGAAACCGCAGGTCCGCGCCCAGTCCACCAGGTCGCAGATCAGCGCGGGCTGGTCGCCGAACGCGAGCGAATAGATCACGCCGGCCTCGGCGGCCTTGCGCGCCAGCAGCGGCCCGCAGAACGCATCGGCTTCCACGGTGACGTTCACCACGTGTTTGCCATGGGTGAAAGCTTCGAGGCAGTGGTCTACCGCCGCGATCGGGTGCCCGGTGCATTCGACGATGACGTCGATGGCGGGATGGCGAACCAGGGCCTGCCAGTCCTCGCCCACGTGGGTGGCGCCGGACTTGAGGGCCTGGTCCAGCGATGCGGCTTGCGTTTGCTCCGCCTTCCAGCCGACCCGGGCCAGATTGGCGCGAGCTGCGTCCGGCGAGAGGTCGGCGATGCCCACCAGGTGGACGCCCGGCGTGCGCGGAATCTGGGCCAGGTACATCGAGCCGAACTTGCCGGCGCCAATGAGGCCCACGCGTATCGGCTTGCCCTTGGCAGCGCGCTGCTGGAGTTGGGTATGAAGGCTCATGCTGCTTCTCTGATTTCTTCGAACGGCACGGCGGTCGTTTCCAGCGCGCTGGCCGGCAGGCCGTTCTTCCATGGCAGATCCACCGGATAGTCCTTCAACAGGCAATCGTCCGGCAGGCACTCGATGGGGGCGAAGTCGCGGTGGGCGATGTACTCGGGCCGCTTGAAACGCCGGATGTGGTTGGACACGGCGCACAGGCTCAGATAGACGCTGACGCGGTTCCACGGCGAGAGGTTGCTGCTGGACGCGTGCACCAGGCAGCTGTGGAAAAGGATCATCGAACCGGCCGGCCCCTTGGGGCTGACGATGCCGCCGTTCTTGCCGCCGGCGCGTTCCACCAGCTGCGCGATGAGGTCGTTGTCCACGGTCCAAAGCGGATAGCTGGTGGTGGTGAGGTCGTGCTTGGCCTCGACCACGCCCTTCTTGTGGCTGCCGGGGATGAACATCAGCGGGCCGTTGTACTCGTTGACGTCGTCCAGGAAGATGGCGACGTTCATGGCCCGCTCGGTGGGCATCATGTCGTCGTTGAGCCAGGTGCCGTAGTCCTGGTGCCACTGCCAGACGTCGCCTTCGAAGGCCATCTTGCCGTTGATCTTGAACTGGTGCATGTACACCTCTTCGTCGAAGAGGTCCATCACCGGCTGGACCATGCGTGGATGGCGCGCGAGCTTGGCGAACGGCTTGCTGTACATGTGGGCGGCGAAGTTCGTGCGCACAGCCTCCTTGCCCTTTTCGCGGACGTTGTAGGCCTCGCGGCGGCTGTACAACTCGGGGACCTCGTCAGTCAGGGCCTTCATTTCCTCGCGCGTGAACTGCCCGGGGAAGAACAGGTAGCCTTCGCGGTCGAACTGTTCGAGTTGCTCTTTCGTCAGTTTCATGGTGTCTTGTCTCCTTGGGTCTTCAGGACATGGGCCAGCCGCGCGGCCAGGTTCTTGCTGGCGCGCTGGCTGTGCTCTTCGATCAACAGGGCGGCACGATCGCCATTGCCCGCCGCGATCGCCTTGGCGATCGCTTCGTGTTCATCCCACAGGGCCTCGCGCTGCCGGGAGTGCTGCAGCACGGCGCCCATCACCCGGCGCAGGTGCCGCCAATGCTGCTGGGCGCTCTGCTCGATCAGGGGGTTGCCCGATGCGCCGTAGATTGCGTTGTGAAAGGCCAGGTCGGCCTCGATCATGGCCTTGACGTTCTTGCCGCGCGCCGCCTTGCGGCCCGCTTCGATCAGCTTGGGATCGAGGCGGAAGCGCTGCTGGGCCGCCAGCCGCGCGGCCAGCGCGTCGAGCGAGCCGCGCACTTGATACACCTTGGCGATCCAGTCGGCGTCCAGCGGGGCCACCAACACGCCGCGGCCGGGCGCGTCCCGCACGAAGCCGTCTTTCTTCAGCAAGCGCAGCGCCTGCAGTACCGGCTGGCGCGAGACGGCCAGCTTTTCGGCGATGTCTTCCTGGGTGATGCGCTCGCCGGGGGCGAGCGATCCGTCGCTGATCGCGTCCAGCAGGCTGCGATAGACCTGGTCGACGAGGTCGGGCGCGCTTTCGATCTTGACGAGGTGGGCGGTCATGTGCTTTTGAAGTCTGTATACAGAATACAGCCAAAAAAGGGCGCTTGCAAGCTGTGCCAAGATACGCCCAACGAACAAGGAAACTTCTCTGATGAGCACTCGCCACGACGGCCCCTGGCTGGACCGCATGTACAACAACCGCGACCTGGTGCCGGAGCACCCCGGCTTCTTCAGGCGCTGGGCCGCCGAGTCGGCCGAAGCGATGCGCACGCAGCCGCGCGAGCTGGACGTGCGCTATGGCGGTGGGCCCAACGAACACTTGGACATCTTCCCGACGGCGAAGCCGGATGCCCCGGTTGTGGTTTTCATCCACGGCGGCTACTGGCGGTCGCTGGACAAGCGCGACCACTCCTTCGTCGCGCCCGCGCTCACGCGCGAGGGACTCTGTGTGGTCGTCCCCAACTACGCGCTGTGCCCGGCCGTGACCATTCCGCAGATCACCATGCAGATGGTGCAGGCCCTGGCCTGGACCTGGCGCCACATCGCCAAGCATGGCGGCGACCCGAATCGCATTACGGTCGTGGGGCATTCCGCCGGGGGGCACCTGGCGGCGATGATGCTGGCTTGCCTGTGGCCGGTCTACGCCCGCGAGCTGCCGGCGGATCTGGTCAAGGGTGCGCTGTCCATCTCGGGGGTGCATGACCTGGAGCCGATGATGCACACGCCGTTTCTGCAGCCTTCACTGAAGCTCACGACGCAGCAGGTGCGCCAGGCCAGTCCCGCGCTACTGCCGGCACCTGCGGACGGAAAGCTTTTTGCCGTGGCCGGCGGGGATGAGAGTGAAGAGTTTCACCGCCAGGCCCGCGTGATGCGCGAGGCCTGGGGCGAAAGCCGGGTGCCGGTGTGCGAAACCTTGCCCGGCTTGAATCATTTCAGCGTGCTGGAAGCGCTGACGCAGCCCGGCCATCGGCTCAACCAGCTTGCGCTGAAGCTGGCCAAAGGCACGTAGCCCTACATCAACAAGTGTTCACCGGCGTTGTCGCCGCCCAGGATCACGTAGTTCACCTTGCGGATGTCCATCAGCCTCTTGCCACCGGAGTAGCTGATGGAGCTCTGGATGTCTTCTTCCATCTCGCGCAGGGTATCGGGCAGCTTGCCCTTGACCGGCTCCAGGATGCGTTTGCCTTCGACGTGCTTGTACTCGCCCTTGTTGAAGTCGGACGCGCTGCCGTAATACTCCTTGTAGAGCTTGCCATCCACATCCACGGTCTGGCCCGGCGACTCCTCGTGGCCGGCCAGCATGGAGCCGATCATGACCATGGTCGCGCCGAAGCGCACGCTCTTGGCGATGTCGCCGTGCTCGCGGATGCCGCCATCGGCAATGATGGGTTTGGTCGCCACGCGGGCACACCACTTCAGCGCCGACAGCTGCCAGCCGCCGGTGCCGAAGCCGGTCTTCATGCGCGTGATGCAGACCTTGCCGGGGCCCACCCCCACCTTGGTGGCGTCGGCGCCCCAGTTCTCCAGATCGATGATGGCCTCGGGTGTCGCCACATTGCCGGCGATGATGAAGGTGGTGGGCAGCTTCTCCTTCAGGTAGGAGATCATGTTCTTCACCGTGTCGGCATGGCCGTGCGCGATGTCGATGGTCACGTACTCGGGCACCAGGCCCGCGGCCGCGAGCTGATCCACGGTGTCGTAGTCGGCCTTTTTCACGCCCAGTGAAATCGAGGCATACGCGCCCTTGGCGCGCATCTGGCGCACGAAGGCCACGTTGTCCAGGTCGAAGCGGTGCATCACGTAGAAGTAGCCGTTCTGCGCCAGCCACAGGCAGATATTCTCGTCCACCACGGTTTTCATGTTGGCCGGCACCACCGGGATGCGGAAGGTGCGCCCGCCCAGCTCCACGCCGGCGTCGCATTCCGAGCGGCTTTCCACGCGGCACTTGCGCGGCAGCAGCAATACTTTGTCGTAATCGAAGATTTCCATACCAAGCTCCAGAGGGCTGTTTGTTGAACAGGTGAGCGCTTGGACTGTGGCCCGGCCGGTTTCAGCGGAAGGCCGAAACGCAAACCGGGCCGCAAGATGCTTGGGCCCGGTGATTGATTTTACCCGCCGCTGTCCGCGGCGTGATCCGGCGATTCGTATAGACCTTATGGACGCGAGGAGGCTGGGGTTTTTCGAGAATTGTCTAAAACTCATAAATTGTCTAAAATCTCCAAATGGACACGGTAGCCGCATCCCACGTCAAGCAGAACTTCGGCGAAGTATTGGCACGAGCTGCGCTTGGGCCCGTCGGAGTGGAGCGCCACCGCAAACTCGTCGCCGCTATCGTCCCGCCGCAGTGGTTGCTGCAACATCAACCGCTGGATGAGCGTCGTGCCGCACGAGCAGCACAGCAGCAAGTGGAATTGCACCGCTTGATCGCCCACCAGGAACTTGGGATCGAACTGCTGTGCGCACCGTCGCCGCAGCAGCGCAAGCGCGTCGAGGCAGCCTTGCACGAGGTGGATCGCTGGGAAGCTGGTCAACTGTGCAGCGCGGACTACATCCAACGCTGGCGCGCCTGGCTGGCGCTGCCGGTAAAGCAGCTCGTGCAGCGAATGTGCTCGGATGCGCAGGGCTGGGGGCGGGCGATGCGCCAAAACTCTCCGTTCACGGCGGCCGGAGTTGGCGGAGTTTCGTGAATCTGGCGTCGCTTTTTCAACTACTGGACGCAGCACGCGGCCTCTGTGGGCACCGCGATTACGTCGTGGTGGGCAGCTTGTCCGTCTTAGGCTTGGCACAGGTGACCGCCATTCCGGCGGACATGACCATGTCTATCGATGCGGATTGCTACACCCCCACCGATCCCGGGCGTGTTTTCGATTTGCAGGCCGAACTGGGTGAAGGCAGCCCCTACCATCGCAGCCACGGAATCTATCTCGACCCGGTATCACCCAAGCTCCCCACCCTGCCCGACGGTTGGGAGCAGAGGCTGATCAGAATCCAGCAAGGCGAGGTGACGGCCGCTTTTCTCGAGCCAAATGACGCCGCAGTGTCCAAGCTCGCCCGGGGCGAGCCGCGCGACCTGCGCTGGGTTCGTGCGGGCTTGAAGGCCGGCATCGTCTCGCTTGCGGCGGTGCGGCTGCGGATGCGCAGCACGGCGTTCCTGGATGCGGAGGAGCAGCAGGTTGCGCTGCAAGCCCTGGAGAGCCTGGCGCAGTCGAAGGCTGGCAAGAGCCGCTAGCGTGCTGCCGGCCGGCAGCGGCTCTGCGCCGCCGCAACGATCTGCCCACGGGCGTCTTCCACCCAGCCCACCACCCGCAGCCGTTCCCGATTGGCGCCTTCGGGGATGCTCATCGGCCGCGACTCCAAGAGGCGGTTTTGCTCTTCTTTCGATAGCTGGGTGGTGTTATCCCAAGCGGTCTGCAACGCATTGCGCACCAGGTTGCGCTCCACGGGCGAACCTTCGGTTCCGGACGGGACGGTTTCCACCAGCAGCAGCCAGGCTTTCCAGGGCCCGCCGCTAGCGGGCTTGAGTTCAATGGAAGTACCGATGTAGTTGTCGAATGGCAGGCCGTGGGCCACCCGCAGCTGGCTGCCGTCGGGGCGCGGCTTCAGGCGCGACGCCTCGGCCTGGAGCGGGGGCTTGCGGCCCAGCGCGTGCAGCCGCTCCAAGCTGTCACGGCTGGCGGCGGCGGAGAGGGGTGCATCGTCGCCACGGCTGCCCGGCACGATCCAGTCCAGCGCCAATTCGCCGCGCCCGGGCCTGGCGGTCTTGGGGTCGCTCCAGCAGGACTCGCAATCGGCGCTGATGAATCGTTCCAGCAAGGCCACGGGCTGGGGTAGGCCGTCGCTGGCACAGGAGGATTGCCCCTGGGCGCCGGCGGCGGCCAGGAGCCCGAACAAAGGAATGGCGAGTCGTGACAGTTTGTTCATCGGGCTACTTCCTACAATGGCCCTATGTTCCCAGAAGTCGCCGCGGGTTCCCCGCTCACCCAGAATCTCAATCCCGAACAGCAGGCCGCCGTCACGCTGCCCAATGAGCACGCGCTGATCCTGGCGGGCGCCGGCTCGGGCAAGACGCGCGTGCTCACCACCCGCATCGCCTGGCTGCTGTCCACCGGCCAGATCTCGCCCGGCGGCGTGATGGCGGTGACATTTACCAACAAAGCCGCCAAGGAAATGATGACACGGCTGCAGGCCATGCTGCCGGTCAATGTGCGCGGCATGTGGATCGGCACCTTCCATGGCCTGTGCAACCGCTTCCTGCGGGCCCATTACAAGCTGGCCAACCTGCCGCAGAGTTTTCAGATCCTGGATACCCAGGACCAGCTTTCGGCGATCAAGCGTCTGATGAAGCAATTCAACGTGGACGAGGAGCGCTTTCCGGCAAAGGAAACGCAGTGGTTCATCTCCGGCTGCAAGGAAGATGGCCTGCGTGCCAACATGGTCGAGGTGCGCAGCGAAGAAGATCGCAAGAAGATCGAAATCTACCAGCTCTACGAAGACCAGTGCCAGCGCGACGGCGTGGTCGATTTCGGGGAGCTGATGCTGCGCAGCTACGAACTGCTGCGCGACAACGACCCGATCCGCGAGCACTACCAGCGGCGCTTCCGCCACATCCTGATCGACGAGTTCCAGGACACCAACAAGCTCCAGTACGCGTGGATCAAGATGCTGGCCGGGCCTGAGAGTTCGGTGTTTGCCGTCGGCGACGACGACCAGAGCATCTACGCCTTTCGCGGCGCGCGGGTGGGCAATATGGCCGACTTCGTGCGCGAGTTCGAGGTCAGGCACCAGATCAAGCTGGAGCAGAACTACCGCAGCCACAGCAACATCCTGGATTCGGCCAACGAACTGATCAGCCACAACAAGACCCGGCTGGGCAAGAACCTGCGTACCGACCAGGGACCCGGCGAGCCCGTGCGCGTGTACGAGGCCCCGACCGACCTGGCCGAGGCGCAATGGATGGTCGAGGAGATGCGGCACCTGGTGCGCGGCGATGGTCCCGAGGGCGGCACCCCGCGCAACGAGATCGCCGTGCTCTATCGCAGCAATGCCCAGAGCCGGGTCATCGAAACCGCGCTGTTCAATGCCGCCGTTCCTTATCGCGTCTATGGCGGCCTGCGGTTCTTCGAGCGGGCGGAAATCAAGCATGCGTTGGCCTACCTGCGCGTGCTCGAGAATCCGCATGACGACACCAGCTTCCTGCGCATCGTGAACTTCCCGCCGCGCGGCATCGGCGCGCGCAGCATCGAGCAGCTGCAGGACGCAGCGCGCGTTGCCGGCTGTTCGCTGCACGATGCCGTGAGCGCCACCACCGGCAAGGCCGGCGCCAACCTCACGTCTTTCGTCGCCAAGATCGATGTGCTGCGCGAGCAGACGGTCAACCTCACGCTGCGCGAGATCATCGACCTGGTGTTGCAGGAGTCGGGCCTCATCCAGCACTACAAGAGCGAGCGCGAAGGCGCCGACCGGGTGGAGAACCTGGAGGAGCTGGTCAACGCGGCCGAGAGTTTCGTCACCCAGGAAGGGTTCGGGCGCGACGCCGTTGCCTTGCCGGTGGACGAACTGGGCCCGGGAACGCTGCGCCAGTCGCCGGCCAGCCAGGGCCTGGATCCGAGCTTGCCCGAAGAAAATGAGCCGGCCCCCGATTACGTGCCGCCCGATGCCGAGACCGGCGAAACGCTGTCGCCGCTGGCCGCATTCCTAACCCACGCGGCGCTCGAGTCCGGGGACAACCAGGCCCAGGCCGGGCAGGACGCGATCCAGCTCATGACCGTGCATTCGGCCAAGGGGCTGGAGTTCGACTGCGTCTTCATCAGCGGCCTGGAAGAGGGCTTGTTCCCCAGCGAGCGCTCGATGACCGAGCACGAGGGCCTGGAAGAAGAGCGGCGCCTGATGTACGTGGCGATCACCCGCGCGCGCAAGCGCCTGTACCTGAGCTATTCGCAGACGCGGCTGCTGCACGGCCAGACGCGCTACAACATCCGTAGCCGGTTCTTCGACGAGCTGCCCGAAGGCGCGATGAAATGGCTCACGCCCAAGAACCAGAGCTTCGGCGGCTCCGCCTTCGGCTTTGGCGCCGGCTATGCCACCTCGCGTGGCGGCGGGGGCGGGGGTTTCAGCAAGGACACCTTTGCCAGCCCGCCGGTCCCCATGCAGAAGTCGCCTTCGCATGGCCTGCACGCGGGCATGAAGGTGTTCCACACCAAGTTCGGCGAGGGCAAGGTGGTGTCGCTGGAAGGGCAGGGCGACGATGCGCGCGCGCAGGTGAATTTCCCCCGGCATGGCATCAAATGGCTGGCCTTGTCGGTGGCCAAGCTGACCCCGGTGACCTGACATGGCCGACGAGCGCCCGCCGAAACGCCCGGTCAACGCCAAGGCCGACCGCCACTTCGTCACGGCGCTCGCGCGCGGCCTCGACGTGCTGAGCGCCTTCCGCTCGCGCGATCGCATGCTGGGCAACCAGGAACTGGCGCGCCGCAGCGGCCTGCCCAAGTCCACCATCTCGCGCCTCACCTACACCCTGACCAAGCATGGCTACCTGGAGCATGCCGACGACGGCAGCGGCAACACCGGATACCGCCTGGGCAGTGCCGTGCTGGCGCTCGGCAGCGCGATGCTTGCGCGCATGGACATGCGCGAGGTCGCGCGCCCCTTGATGCAGGAACTGGCGGACCATTCGCATGCAATGGTGTCGCTGGGCCTGCGCGACAGGCTCAGCATGATCTACGTGGAGAACTGCCGCAGCGAGTCCGCGCTGACCTTGAGCCTGGACGTCGGCTCGCGCATCCCCCTGGCTACCACCGCGATGGGCCGCGCCTACCTGGCTGTGTGCGGCGAGGCCGAGCGCAACGAGTTGATGGAGCGCATCCGCGAACTGGACGCCGTGGCCTGGCCCGGTATCCGCGATGGCCTGGAGCGCGCCCAGGACGAGTATCGCGAGCTGGGCTGCTGCACTTCTTTCGGCGAATGGCAGAAGGATGTGAACGCCATCGCCATCGCGTTCCAACCGCCGGGCGGCCGTTCGGTCATGGCCATCAACTGCGGCGGACCGGGCATCAACCTCTCGCCGGAATTCCTGCTGGCTGAAGTGCGCCCGCGGTTGCTGGAATTGGCGACGCGGCTGGCCCGATGAAAAGAACCCAGTCCATCTCGAGCGAACAACTCTGGACTGGCTCGTTCTTGCTCGCTTGCTCAGCGCTGCTGCTCGTACTGCACGCGACGCATCTCCTCGACAGCGATGAGGGGCTCATTCTTCACGGCGCCTGGAGCATCCTGAACGGACGCACGCTGTACACGGACTTCTTCGAGTTCGTCGCGCCAGGAAGTTTTTACCTCATAGCTGCCGCGTGGAAATTGTTTGGTGCGCACTACTGGATTGCCAAGTCGATCGGGATACTGGCGATCTCCGGTGCAGCCATCGGCGTCTGGCGGATCAGTCAACTCGTGCTTGCTGAACGGCAGGTGGCCGCTCCGCGGTGGGCGATGCTCTTCGGGCCCTTCGTCTTCTGCCTGTTTTCGGGCTACTGGCCCTCCATCAATCACAACACGTTCAATGTTGTCCTGGTGGTATGGAGCACGTTTTTCGTCATCCGCAGCATTCTGCGAAGGAATACGGTTGACGCGGTCATTGGTGGTTTCATCTGCGGCGTCGCCGTGTGGTTCCTGCAGCATCGCGGCGCAGTTGTGGGGGCGACCTCCGTGTTGTTGCTGGGCCTCTTCCACGGCGGCGATGGCGGTCTGGCGAGGTGGAAGAACTCTGCCGCCTTCCTGATCGCCTTCCTGGTTCCGGTCGGGGGGATGCTGCTCTGTTGGCCTGCATCCCTCCTGGTCGAGAACCTCATTTATTTCCCCGCGAATCACTATCTGGAAGTGAATCGGGTCGATTTCTCTGTGTTTGTGCTGGTGGCTACCCTCATTGTTTCGGCGGCTTGGCTTCTGCGTCATGGCTCCAGTCGCGTGGTGTGGTTCTTGATGTCGCTGCAAGTCATCTTGTTCGCGACTGCGCTGCAACGCCCCGATCTCAGCCACATCACGCTGACCCTGTTTCCGTTGCTGGCGCTCTTTCCGCTGTTGGTGAGCGCAGCCCCTGTTGGATCGCGAACTTCGAGATTCTTTCTGATATGGATAGCGGCGGGTCTCCTGTTGCTGAATCTTCAGGTTCCGGTCGTGGTCGCCACCAGATTTTCGACGCCGCTCTTTGAGGAATCGCAACACCCCGCCCTGCGGTACGTGCGGGAAAACTGCGGGGCGTCGCCGTACATCTATGCGGGTCCCTTTGCGCCGGGGTACTACTTTGAGACGGGAAAGCTGAATCCAACGCGCCACTCTTTTCTGTTGAGCAACATGAGCACGAACACTCACTTTGCAGAGGCCCTGAGGGACATCGAGGTGCGCCGTCCGCAATGCATGGTGACCAACTATTCCTCAGTGGACAAGTTCAAGTACGACAGGAAAAACGTCGTCGATGAATATATCCGCAGCAACTATGAGGTGGCTTATGAGGCCGGCCGTCTTCAGGTATGGGTGGCGCGAAGCAAGACCGGCAACTTGCCATAGCGCACCATCCGGCGCAGCGCGCGCTGCGCGTCGTCGATGTAAGTGAACACCGCCGGTACCACCAGCAAGCTCAGCAAAGTCGAGGTCACCAGCCCGCCCAGTACGGCAATCGCCATCGGCGCGCGGAAGCTCGGGTCGGCGCCCAGGCCCAGCGCCAGTGGCAGCATGCCCGCGCCCATGGCAATGGTGGTCATCACGATCGGACGGCTGCGCTTGTGGCAGGCATCGACCAGCGCATCAAGGCGGCTCATGCCCTGGCGCCGGGCGACGATCGCATATTCGACGAGCAGGATGGAGTTCTTGGTCACCACTCCCATCAACATGATCAAGCCGATCATCGAGGGCATGGACATGGCGCTGTTCGTCACCAGCAAGCCGACAAAGGCGCCTCCGATGGACAGGGGCAAGGCCGCGAGGATGGTGATCGGCTGCATGAAGTCCTTGAACAGCAGGACCAGCACACCCCAGATGCACAGCACGCCCACCGCCATTGCAATGCCGAAGCTGACAAACAGCGCTTCCATTTCCTGTGTGTCCCCCAGTTCCACGACCTTCACTCCTGGCGGAAGCAGGCGCAGTCCCGGCAGGGCCAGGGCTTCCTCGTGCAGTTCGCCCAGGTCGCGTGAACCCAGCTCGACGTCGAGTGTCACGTTGCGCCGGCGGTCCAGGCGCGCGATTTGGGCCGGCCCGCTATCCATGCTCAGTCGTGCCACGTTCGCCAACAGCACAGGACCGTCCTTGCCCGGCACCGTCAGGCGCCCCAACGCGGCCAGGTCGGCGCGCACCGCATCGGGCAACTTCACGCGTACCGGGACCTGGCGCTCGCTCAGGTTGAGTTTCGACAGGCCGGTGCTGTAGTCGCCGGCGGTAGCCACGCGCACGGTCTCGGCGATGCTGGCCGCCGTCACGCCCAGATCCGCGGCGCGGGCGAAGTCGGGTCGCACGATGATCTCGGGGCGCGCCAGGCCGGCGCTCGACGAGACGCCGCCGATCCCCTTGAGCGTGCGCAGTTCGCGCTCGGCGCGCTGCGCCGCGCTCGCCAGCAGCGCCGGATCATCACCCTGCAGCACGATTTGCATCTTCACACCGTTGTCCTGGGCGCCAACGCCGAAGCGTGCACCCGGCAACTCAGCCAACCGTTTCCGGATCTGGGCCTCCACCTCGCGGATCGAGGTCTCGCGCTCGGTACGGTGAGCCAAAGTCATGGTCAGCACGGCGCGCCGGGCTTCGGCCGCCGTGCCGGGCGCGAAGGCGTCGCCGGTGGACCCGCCGCCCACCGAGCTGAACACGGATTTCACCTCAGGAACGTCCTCGGCCGCCAGACGCGCGCGCTCGGCCATCTGGTGCGTTTCCGCCAGCGTGCTGCCGGGAGGCAACTCGATGTTTACCAGGGTCTGGGCCCGGTCGCCCGCAGGCACGAAACCGGTCGGCAGCAACATCACCAGGCTGACCGAGCCGACGAAGAACAGGCCCGCAGCCGTGGCCGTGATGCCGCGATGGTGCAGGCACCAGCGCATGGCCCGCATGTACCAGCGCATGAGCCGGCCGTCCTGTTCTTCCTCGTGGACGCCGCCCTTGAGCAGGTAGGCCGCCATCACGGGCGTCAGGAAACGCGCTACCACCAGCGACGCCATGATCGCGACCACGGCCGTCCAGCCGAATTGCTTGAAGAACTTGCCCGGGATTCCGCCCATGAAGGCGGTGGGCAGGAATACCGCCACCAGGGCAAAGGTCGTTGCGATCACCGCCAGGCCGATCTCGTCGGCAGCTTCCATGGCGGCCTGCATCGGAGTCTTGCCCATCTTCAGATGGCGGGAAATGTTTTCCACTTCCACGATGGCGTCATCCACCAGGATGCCGACCACCAGTGCCAGAGCCAGCAAGGTCACCGTGTTCAGCGTGAAGCCGAAGGCGGCCATGCCCAGGAACGCGGGGATCGCGGACAGCGGCAGGGCTGCGGCCGCGACCAGGGTCGCGCGCCAGTCGCGCAGGAACCACCACACCACCAGGATCGCCAGTATCGCGCCCTCGTAGAGCAGGTGCATGGAGCCGTCGAAGTTCTCCTGCACCGGCACGGAGTTGTCCACCACCTGCTTCAGGCTCAGCTGCGGGTAATCGGCCGACAACTTGGCCAGAGCGGTGCGCACACCGTCTGCGACAGCGAGTTCGCTGGCGCCCTTGGAGCGGAATACCTCCACGCCGACCACGCGCCGTCCGTCCTGCAATGCCAGGCTGCGCTGCTCGGCCACGGTGTCGGCCAGGCGTGCCACCTGGTCCAGGCGGATCTTGCGGCCATCGGCCAGCGGCAGTTCCAGCGCCGCCAGTTCGTCCGCGGTCCCGACGGTGGCGATGGTGCGCACGCTCTGCTCGGCGCCGCCGACGTCGCCGCGGCCGCCCGGGGCTTCCTGTTGCACGAGCTTGAGCCGCCGCGACACGTCGATGGCGGAGACATTCAGTGCGGCCATCTTCATCGCGTCCAGTTCCACCCGCACCTCGCGAGTCACCCCGCCGACGCGGCGCACCGCGCCGACACCGGGTACCGAGAGCAGGGCCTTGGTCATCTTGTTGTCGACGAACCAGGACACCTCCTGTTCGTCCAGTGTGTCGGACGAGGCGGAGAGCACCTGCACCACGCGGCCGGCCGTGCTGGCCTTGCTGATGACGGGCTCTTTCAAGTCGCCCGGCAGGTCGGACCGCACGCGGTTGACGGCATCGCGCACTTCGGTCACGGCGTCGGAGGCGTTCTTCTCGATGATGAACTCCACGGTCATCGACACTTCGCCGTCCAGCACCCTGGTGTGGATGTGCTTGATGCCCTGCACGCTGGCGATAGAGTCCTCGATCTTGCGCGCCACCTCGGTTTCCAGCTGGGCCGGCGCGGCGCCGTCCAGCGTGGCATTGACCGTCACCACCGGCAATTCGACGTCGGGGAACTCCTGCACCTGGTTCGCCTTGAAGCCCCACAGGCCGGCCAGCGTGAGCAGGCCGAAGAGCAGGATCACCACTACAGGGTTGCGGATTGCATAGGCTGAGAAGTTCATTGGCCCACCACCTTCACAAAGTCACCGTCGTTGAGAAAGCCCGCGCCGCTGGCGACGAACTGGGTGTCGGCGCCGATGCCGTCCAGCACCTCGATGCTGTCGCGCAGTTGGCGGCCGGTGCGCACTTTGACCTGGCTGACGTGATCTGCGCCCTGCAGCTTGAACACGTAGCTGAAGCCGTCGCGCATCACTACCGCCTGCTGCGGCACGGTGATGGCGCTGGAGCTGCCCAGGGCGAACTCGCCGCGGGCGAACATGCCGGCTTTCAGCGCGTGCGAAGGCGGCAGGTCCACGTAAACGAGCGCGGTGCGCGTGCGCGCATCCACGGTGGGCGCCACCTGCCGCACGCGGGCCGGCAGGCTGCTGCCATCGGCGCCATGAACCGTCACGGCCGATCCCGGCTTCATGCGTACGGCTTCTTCGGGCGTGACTTCCGCGCGCCATTCCAGGCGGCCACCGCGGATCAGGCGGAACAACTCCTGCCCGGCCGGCACCACGGCGCCGGCGGTCGCGCTGCGCGCGGAAATGACGCCGTTGTCCGGGGCCAGTACCTGGGTCTTGGCCAGGCGCAGCTGCTGGGCCCGGGCGGCCGAGCGCTGCGCTTCCAGCCGCGCCAGTGCCGTCTGCTCGGCGGTCAGGTACTGGTTGATCTGCTGTGCGCTCAGTGCGCCGCTGGCGGCCAGCGCCCGCGCGCGTTCGGCGTTCGCCGCGGCGTCGGCCACCTGGGCCTTCGCCTCGGCGACGCCGGCCTCCAGCTGCGCCAGTTCGGCCTGCACGGTTTCGGGTGCGAAGGTGGCGAGCACCTGGCCGCGCTTGACTTCGTCACCGACGTTCACGTGCACTGCCGCCAAGCGCAGGCCGTTGGCTTCCGAGCCGACGCTCGCCTCCTGCCAGGCAGTCACTGTCCCGTTGGCATCGAGCTGCCGGGGCAGGTCCTGACGCTGCGGTTGCGCCAGGCGGACTGTGAGCGCGGGAGCGGCTGTGGCCGGGCTGGGTTCGACCCCGGCTTCCGCTCGGAGCACGAGCAGGGCCGTGGCAACCAGGCTGAGCACGACGGTGCCAGTCCAGATCATCGTCATGGTGTAGGGCGAGTTCATAAGGCTTCTCCGTGGGGTTGAAGGTGAGGAATTCATGCGGTCGGCTCCCAGCCGCCGCCCAATGCGCGGTACAGCGCGATCCAGGCCGCAATGCGCTCTTGCTGCAGGTCGATCAGCGCGGTCTGCGCCTGCACATCGCTGCGGCGAGCGTCCTCCAGCTCGAACAGGCTTGCCAGGCCGCCGCGGTACCGCGCGTCGGCGGCCTGGAGCGAAATGCGAAACCCTCCGGCGGCGGCGCGTGCGTCCTCGGCCCGCTCGGCGGCGCTGCGCAAGCTGACGAGCGCTTCTTCGACCTCGCGCACGGCGGTGCGCAACTTGGCGCGGTAAGCGGCGCCGGCCTCTTCGTAGCGTGCCTCCGCGGCCTTCGTGTTGGCCCGGCGCTGGCCTCCGTCGAAGATGGGCAGTACCAGCGAGATGGGGCCGAAGCTCCAGATGGAACCGCTCGTGCTGCCCATCGCGCTTTCGGCGCGCATCCCGCCGAAGTTGCCCTGCAGCATCAGGCGCGGCCAGCTTTGCGCTTTCGATTGCGTCCATTCCGCGCCCGCGGCCACCAGATCGCGCTCCGCGCCGTAGAGGTCCGGGCGTTGCGCCAGCGCGCGTGCCGGCACACTGTCCACGGCGAACTGTGCCGGGCTTGGCAGGCGCGCCGTGGAGGCCGCCAACTCGGCGCGCAAGGAAGCTTCGTCGGAGGCGGTCAAGGCCACCAGCGCCTTCACCAGCGAAGCGCACTGGGCCCGCTGGGCGGTGGCGCCGGCGCGTCCCTGGGCTGCGCTGGCCCGGGCCAGCGCAGCGCTGCCGGGCGATTGCAGGCCGTGCTGCGCGCTCAGGCCAGTCAGGCGCGAGGTCTCCTCCCGCGAGGCCACGTCGATTTCGGTTTGCACCAAGCGCGCCTCGCAGGCGCGCAGCCCCACGTAGCTGGTCGCCACTTCCGCGGCCACGGCCACGCGCGCCTCATGCCAGCCGGCTTGCGCGGCTTCCAGGCGCGCCTGGGCAGCCCGGGCTCCGGCTCGGCCGCCGCCAAACAGGTCGATTTCCCAGGCCATCTGCAGGCCGTGGGACGTGCTGGTTGCCAACGGCTGACCCAGTTCGGTGCGGCCGCGCGAAGCAGAGATGCTGCCGTCGAGCGATGGCAGCAGGGCCGCGCCGGCTTTCGTGCGGTTGGCCTGCGCCTGGGCGATCCGCGATGTGGCCGAGGCCAGATTGGGGCTGGCGCCTTGCGCGGCGTCGATCAGCCGGCTGAGCAGCGGATCGTCGAACTGGCTCCACCACTGGTTCAGAACAGCGATCTCGCCGCCATGCGGCAGCGGTTCGTGCCAGGCGGCGGGCAAGCGGGCGTCGGCGGCCGGCGTCGCGGCGAGCGCGGGCAGCGCGACCGACGCGCTGATCAGCAAGGAAAGGATGCAAGGCAATGGTTTCATGACGAGGAATCTCCGGAAGCGGCGGCGGGGGACGATGCGTGTGCCAGGTGCAAGGCCAGCCAGTCCAGCAGAGCTTGGCCCGATGCGAACTCGAGGCTGGCGCCGCTAGCCATGTGTTCGATGCGGCCGAACAGGCGGCCTTGCCCGGCCACGGCGTCCCGGTGCAGTTGCAACACGTAGGAGCGGGACTGGGAATAGTTGGGAAGGGAATGCAGAACCATGGCGCAAGCGTAGGTTTTGCGCGGGTGAAAGTCGTCACGGCACGGTCTGGTTTCAGTCTGGATTCAGTCCGGTGATTGCATTAGAGTGAAGCAAAATCCCCGGGGGCTACGTTGGCAGATACTCAACCGCTGCTGGCTCAGTTCGATGCGTTCGTCCTGGACGAGGCCAATGCGCGCATCGACCGGGACGGGGTTCCGCTGGATCTGCCGCCACGCGCTTTTGCCGTGTTGTGCGCGCTGGCGCGGCAGGACGGGCGGCTCGTCGTGAAGGACGCGCTCCTCGACGCCGTCTGGGGCCATCACCATGTCAGCGAGTCGGTGCTCAAGACGACCATCAGCCAGCTGCGGGCAGCCCTCGCCGATGACCCGAAGACGCCGCGTTACATCGAGACGGCGCCACGGCGAGGCTACCGTTTCATCGCGCCATTGCGTGCGCCTTCCGCTTCGGCCGCGCCACCGGCAGTCGCCGCCCACCTCGTCGGCCGCGAAGAGTCGCTCGCCTTCCTGCGCCAGCGCCTGGAACGCGCAGCGCAGGGCCGCTGCCAGGTGGTGCTGGTGGCGGGCGAGCCGGGCATCGGCAAGAGCACGTTGATCGCGCGTTTCCTCGAGGAGCATCCCGCCACTGCGCAGGCGGTCGGCCAATGCGTGGAGCAATACGGCACCGGCGAGCCCTACATGCCGGTACTGGAGGCTCTGAACGCGCTGTGCCGCTCGCCCGCCGCGCCCGGCCTGCTGGACCTGATGCGCTGCGTCGCCCCCACCTGGCTGGTGCAGTTGCCCTGGTACCTGCGCGACTCGGATCGCCTGCAGCTGCAAAGAGAGGTCGCCGGCGCCACCCAACAGCGCATGTTGCGCGAGTTGGGTGAATTGATGGACCGGCACACAGCGGCGCATCCGCTCGTCCTGGTGCTCGAAGATCTGCACTGGAGCGATGAGGCGACTGTGCAATGGATCGGTTACCTGGCGCGCAAGCGCAGTGCCGCGCGGCTGCTCGTCATCGGGAGCTTCCGACCCGCCGAAGTCATCGCCGGCGATCATCCGCTCAAGGGCCTGCGCCAGGAGCTCAAGCTGCACCGTCTGTGCGACGAACTCGACCTGGAGGCTTTCTCGGAGCGCGAGGTGGCGCACTATCTCGCCAACCACAGTCCCGGCCGCCAATTCAGCGAGAACTTTGTGCGCCGGCTGCACAGGCACACCGAGGGCCTGCCGCTGTTCGTGGCCAACCTTGTCGATGCGCTGGAGGCGGAGGGCGGCCTGGAACCGTCCGGCGCTGACCTGCCGGTGCCGACGAACATCGTTGGCGTGGTCGAGAAGCAGATCGCGCGGTTGCCGGCGCAGTTGCGGCAGTGGCTGGGCGCGGCCAGCGTGGCGGGCGCGGAATTTCCCGACATCGCGCTGGCCGATGCCCTGGAGGTCGAACCGCAGGCGGTGAGCGAAGCTTTCGATGCGCTGGTGGCGCAGCAGCAGTGGCTGCGCGGCGCGGGCAGCAGTCAGCTGGGCGACGGGCGGACCGCGGCACGCTACGGGTTCAACCACGCCCTGTACCGGCATGTGTTCTACCAGTCGCTTGGTGAGGCACGCCGCATTTACTGGCACCGTCGAATGGCGGCGGCCTTGGAGCGGCTGCATGGCCGGGCCGCCGTTGAGATAGCGGGCGAACTCGCGATGCACTTCGAACGTGGCCAGCAGTTGCCCCGGGCCATCTTCTATTTGCAGCTCGGCGCAGCCCGCGCGCTCGGACGATTTGCGCCGAGCGAGGCGTTGCACGCGGCGCGCCACGGGCTGGAGCTATTGGCGGCTTTGCCGCCGGGCGAGGCCGGACTGGCAATGGAGCTGGACTTGCGTGTGCTCGAGGGCGTGTCGCTGGCGCAGCTGACCGTGTTCTCGAGTCCGGAGGTTGGCGCCGTTTTTGACCGGGCCCAGGTGCTGTGCGACCAGCTCCCGGCCAGTCCCGTCCAGGCGCGAGCGCTGCACGGGCTGTGGTGGGTGACGTTCGGCCGGGGCGAACTGGAGCGTGCGCGTGGCCTTGCCGAACGCATCCTCGCGCTTGGCGTAAGCACGGGCGATGCAAGCCTGCTCGTGGCGGGATCCAGCGCGCTGGGCATGACCCTCACCCACATAGGCGACCTGCCGGGGGCACGACGCCATCTCGAAGCCGCGCTCGAGGCCTACGCCGCAGCCGGGCAGTCACTGTCCGCGGAGCTCTTCGTGCAGGATCCCGGCGTGGAGGCGCTCAGCTACCTTGGCGTGCTGACCTGGTGGATGGGAAGTCCAAGCCGGGCGCGAGACTTCATAGCCCGGGCACAGGCTGCCGCCGAGCGCATCCGGCACCCGCCGACCCAGGCGATCGCGCTGCATCTGGCCGCCGTCGTGCATTCGATGGGGCGCGAGTATGCGCAGGTGAAGGAAAAGACCCGGCGCATCTACGAATTGGTGGAAGGCCATTGGCTTGCCGGTGGCCCCAGCGCCCATGGCTGGATCTACGGGCGAGCAATGGTGGCGCTGGGCGAGGTAGAGGAGGGCCTGGCTGCCATGCGCGACGCCGCCCAGCGCTGCGACGAGATCGGCTTGCGCGTGGGCCTGACCGGCTTTCACCAGATGTACGCGGACGCCTGCCGCACCCTGGGCCGTAGCGACGAGGCCATGAAGTCCATCGACCGGGGCTTGGCCCTGGCACGCAGCGGCAGCGAGCATTGCCTGCTGTCTCCACTGCAGCGCGTGCGCGGCGAGCTGCTGCTGGAGCGCGGCGATGCCGAAGCTGCTGCCGTCGCGTTGGACTTCGCGATGGCACAAGCCCGTGCGCGGGGCGCGATGCAACACGAGCTGGAAGCGCTGGTGGTTTGGTGCCGGCTGCCGCAAATCGCGGCGCCCGATGCGCGTCACGCGCTGCGGGACATGCTGGGCCGCTACGGCGAAGAGTCGGGGCCCGCGGCCGAGGAGGCGCGCAGGGCGCTGGCGAAGCTGGATGGCGAACTGCAGCCCCGCTGACGCGCGGGCGCAGTTACTTCATCAGCGGATGCGCCTGCCCGGGCTTTTGGTCCATGTACCCGCTGCCATCGAGCACACCCTTCTTGCCCGCGATCTGCCAGGCCGTGCGCTGGTTGACGAGTTGCGCCAGGTATTCGAGCTCTTCGTCGGTATGGTTGATCGCCTTGGCCGGCGTCAGGAAGCGGCCGTCCTTCGCTTCGGGCTCGCCCCAGAACGACTGGTGGTACTCGGCGCGCGATACGGTCCTGTCCGGCCCCGCGCCCATCTCCACCTCGCCGTAGCAGTTGCAGAAGTAGCTGCGATAGTTCTGCTGCGGGAACACCTCGGTGTAGACGCCCGTGCCGCGGATGCCGGCGGTCAACGTCGGGGTGACGATCTGGCGGCTGGTGCCGCGTCCCCAGACGCTGGCCACTGCGCCCGTGAGCATGCGCAGCACGCTGACGGAATTGAGTGTGGCGCCGCGATCTATGGTCAGGCGCGAGTTCTGCCGCACCTGGAAGGCCGTGGTGCCGACGACGAACACCAGGTGGGAGCCGGGCCCGGTTTCTACGCTGTCCCCCGTCTGGATGGTTTGCTGCGGATTCATCGGCTGGCCGTTGAGCATTGCGTCACCGCGCAAGTCCACGATGTTGCTGCGCCGTTGCGCCTGCGCCGCGCCAAAACCGCCCATGGCCGTCCAGGCCGCCGCCGCCTGCAAAAAGCTCCGGCGCTGGAACCAGAGGGATTCGGATTCGGTACGGCCTTGCAGGATGTGCTGTGTCATATGGGCTCTCCGGGGGGTTGTTGTTCGGGGTCGGGCGTGGCGACGAAGCTGTCACGAAAGGTGAAATAAATCGAGGTGGAAAACATCGCGGCCATCAGCAAGGCCAGCGGCATCATCACGGCGCGCGCCATCGAGGCGCCGCCCAGCAGCGCACCCACCAGGCCGAAAGCCGAGCCGATGCCCAGGAACACGGCCAGCCAGGCCATGCCGTAGACGAGGAACGCCCCGAAATTCCTCAGGCAGGCCACGACGCTGAAGAAAAGGCTCTTGACCGGCGAGACGCCATGCCAGTGCACCAGCGCGGGCGCGTGCCAGAACATCAGGAACAGCGGCGTGTGCAAGGCCAGGGCCAGCAGGGTGGCAAGGTCGATCTCGCCCTCCGCCGCCGGAACCCCGCCCGTGAGCAGCGAAGCCACGCTGGTGACCGCCATGGAGCCGAGGGTGTAGATCACCCCCAGCACCAGCATGGCCCGCACCCGCTGGCGCCCCGCCCGGAACGCGCTGATCAGCACGGACGGCATGGGAAACCGGCCCTTGGTCGCCTCTTCGGTCGCAGCCATCAGGCCCAGGGTCGCGGCCGGCACCAGCATGCCTCCGACGATCACGCCCACGACGGGAATCATCGCCACCACGATCACGGCCGTCATGTACATGAAGAACAGCCCGGCCAGTGCCAGCGGCTGCTTGGAGAAGGTTTGGATGCCGAGCTTGACCCATTGGATGCCAATGCGTGCGGGAACAATGTTGAGTTTCATTGACAGGTACGAAGGAAGAGTCGCAGTGGACGCGGATTTATTGCGGAAAACTCGGCCGTGGAGGGCGCTTGCGTGACAAATTTAACGCAAGTGCCCAGTTCGGCCGGCCGTGAAGGGCGAATCAGTCGCGGGAGGCCGGATGCGCGACCCGCTGGCGCAGCACCCGCTCGATGTGGCTCGGATCGTGGGCTTTGAGCATGGCCGCCTCGCGCGGCAGGTGGTAATCCCACAGCCGCGAGATCCAGAAACGCAGGGCGGCGGCACGCAGCATGGCCGGCAGCAGTTCGCGCTCCGCCGCAGCCAGCGGCCTGACGCCGCCATAGGCGCGCAGGAACGCCGCCGCCCGTTGGGGTTCGTGGGCACCGGTTTCCAGGTCGACGCACCAGTCGTTCAGGCACACGGCGATGTCGAACAGCCAGCTGTCCACGCCCGCGAAGTAGAAATCGAAGAAGCCGGAGAGGCGGCCCTCCTCGAACATGGCGTTGTCGCGGAACAGGTCGGCATGGATGGGGCCGCGGGGCAGGGCCGCATAGGCCGAGCCGGCGGCGACATGGTTTTGGTAGGCCAGTTCGCTCTTGAGCAGGGCAGCCTGCGAGGCGTCCGCATAAGGCAGCACCACCGGCACGGTCTCGTTCCACCAGGAAATGCCGCGCAGGTTGGGCTGGCTGCGGGGATAGTCACGCGCTGCCAGATGCATGCGCGCCAGCATGTCACCCACCGCCGCGCAATGCGCGGTCGTGGGCGCCAGCTCGCTATGGCCGCGCAGCTTGTCCACCACCGCTGCCGGCTTGCCGCAAACCGTGTGCAGGATCTGGCCGTCGGGATTTTCCGCGCTGGCACTGGCGGGCACCGCCTGGGGCTCGGGCACCGGGATGCCGCGCTGCGCCAGGTGTTTCATCAGGTGCAGGTAGAACGGCAGCTGCTCGAACGTCAGGCGCTCGAACAGGGTCAGCACGTACTCGCCCCGGTCCGTCGTCAGGAAGTAGTTGGTGTTCTCTATCCCACCCTGGATGCCGCGCAGTTCGCGCAGCTCGCCCAGGGCCAGCGCGCGCACAAGCTCGCCGGCCTCGCTCTCCGAGACTTCCGTGAAGACCGCCATCAGAATTTAAAGAAGTTCCACACCCGCTTGCCGGTGGCACTGCTCATGCCGTCGCGGTGGTCGGTCGGCCGGGAGCGCGACAGGTCGGTGGGTTGGCTTTCGTATTCCGGCATGCCCCCTTTGGGCTGCACCACGATGCTCTGCGTCTGGCCGCCATAGCGAACCTCGTCGATGATCGTCGCCCGGTCCTCGATGTGGATGCGTTCGACCTTCTGGTTCTTGCGGCCTTCGGTCTGCTGGGACTCCTGCACGAGCGGCGGGGCCGGCACGGTCTGGGCGGCCAGGGCCGTGCAGACCAGGAAGGGGGCGAGCAGCAGGAATCGGGGGTGCATGGGGAGATTGTAGATGGCGCCAAAGGCATCTCTGCGCGCAGGCACAATGCCCCCCATGAATGCGCCGACCCAACAGGAAATCCCCCAGGACCAGCCGCCCAAAGTGGTGCTGCTGGTCGACGGTTCCAGCTACCTGTACCGTGCCTTCCACGCCATGCCGGACTTGCGGGCGGTGCCGGGCGACCCGACCAGCCCGGCCACCGGGGCCATCCGCGGCATGATCAACATGCTGCAGAAGCTGCGCAAGGACGTGCGCGCCGACTACGTGGCCTGCGTTTTCGACGCCCCCGGCCCGACGTTTCGCGACGTCATCTATCCGGAATACAAGGCCACCCGCTCGGCCATGCCGCCCGACCTGCGTTCGCAGGTGGACGCCATCCATGAGGTGGTGCGCCTGCTCGGCTGGAAGGTGCTGAACGTGCCGGGCGTGGAGGCCGACGACGTGATCGGCACGCTCGCTTGCATGGCCACGGAACACGGCTATCAGACCGTCATCTCCAGCGGCGACAAGGATTTGAGCCAGCTGGTGAACGAGAACGTCACGGTGATCGACACCATGAACGACCGCAAGCGCGACCTCGCCGGGGTCGAGGCCGAGTTCGGCGTGCCGCCCCGGCTGATGGTGGACTACCAGACGCTCGTCGGCGACTCGGTGGACAACGTGCCGGGCGTCGACAAGGTCGGTCCCAAGACGGCGGTGAAGCTGTTGCAGGAATACGGATCGCTCGATGCACTGGTGGCCCGCGCTCATGAGGTCAAGGGCGCCGTCGGCGAGAACCTGCGCCGGGCGCTGGATTGGCTGCCCAAGGGCCGCGAGCTGTTGACGATCAAGAAGGATTGCGACCTGAAGGACCACATCCCGGGCCTGCCTTCGCTGGACGATATCGCCGTCACGGGGGGCCAGGACACGGAGGCGCTGAAGGCCTTCTACGAGAAGTACGGCTTGAAGGGACTGTTCAAGCAGCTCGAGATCCACGAAGTTCCGCCCGAGCTGATCGCGGAGCACCGCAGCAAGAAGAAGGTGGGCGCTGGGGCTGGCGACCTGTTCGAAGAGCCCGACCTGTCGGGCCTGTCGCAGGCCGCCAACCTGCACTACGACACCATCTTCACCTGGGCGCAGTTCGACGACTGGCTGGCGCGCCTGGAGGCGTCGGAGCTGGCTGCCATCGACACCGAGACCAGTTCGCTCGACGAGATGCTGGCCGAGATTGTCGGCCTTTCGTTCAGCGTCAAGCCGGGCGAGGCCGCCTACATTCCGCTGGCCCACAGCTACGGCGATGCGCCCGAGCAGTTGCCGCGCGACGAAGTCCTGGCGCGGCTCAAGCCCTGGCTGGAGAATCCGCAGAAAAAGAAGCTGGGCCAGCACATCAAGTACGACCGCCATGTGTTCGCCAACCACGGCATCGAGGTGCAGGGCTACGACCATGACACCATGCTGCAAAGCTATGTGCTGGAGGTGCACAAGCCGCATGGCCTGGCGAGCCTGGCCGAACGCCACCTGGGACGCAGCGGCATCGACTACGAAACCATCACCGGCAAGGGCGCTCACCAGATCCCGTTCTCGCAGGTGTCCGTGGAAAAAGCCGCCGAGTACTCCTGTGAAGACTCCGACCAGACCCTGGATGTGCATCTGGCGCTGTGGCCCAAGCTGCAGGCCGACAGCAAGCTGAGTTTCATCTACGACCTGGAGATCAAGAGCAGCGAGGCCTTGTACCGGATCGAGCGCAACGGCGTGATGATCGACGGCCCCATGCTGGCCAAACAAAGCGCCGAGCTGGGCCAACGCATGATGCAGCTGGAGAAGGAAGCGCACGACCTCGCGGGCCAGCCTTTCAATCTGGGCTCGCCCAAGCAGATCGGCGAGATCCTCTTCACCAAGCTGGGCCTGCCGGTCACCAAGAAAACGCCTAGCGGTGTGCCGAGCACCGACGAAGAAGTGCTGGAGAAGCTCGCGGAGGACTACCCGCTGCCCGCCAAGCTCCTGGAGCACCGCGGCTTGTCCAAGCTCAAGGGCACGTACACCGACAAGCTGGCCCAGATGGCCCACCCGAAGACGGGCCGCGTGCACACGCATTACGCGCAAGCGGTTGCCATCACCGGGCGCCTGTCCAGCAACGACCCGAACCTGCAGAACATCCCCGTGAAGACGGCGGAAGGCCGGCGCGTGCGCGAGGCCTTCATTGCGCCCGCCGGCCACAAGATCGCGAGCGCCGACTACAGCCAGATCGAGTTGCGCATCATGGCGCACCTGAGCGAAGACGCCGCGCTGATGCGGGCTTTCCGGGAAGGTATGGACGTGCACCGGGCCACGGCGGCGGAAGTGTTCGCCGTTGCGCCCGACCAGGTCAGCAGCGAGCAGCGCCGCTATGCCAAGGTGATCAACTTCGGCCTCATCTACGGCATGAGCGCTTTCGGGCTGGCGCGCAACCTGGGCATCGACGGCACGGCGGCCAAGAACTACATCCAGCGCTACTTCGAGCGCTATCCCGGCGTCAAGAACTACATGGACGAGACGCGGCTGTCGGCCAAGAGCAAGGGCTATGTGGAAACCGTGTTCGGCCGGCGCCTGTACCTGCCGGAAATCAATTCACCCAACGGCCCGCGCCGGGGCGGCGCCGAGCGCCAGGCGATCAACGCGCCCATGCAGGGCACCGCGGCCGACCTCATCAAGCTTTCCATGGTGAAGGTGCAGGACGTGCTGGATGCAGAAGGGCGCAGGACGCGGATGATCATGCAGGTGCACGACGAACTGGTGTTCGAGGTGCCCGAGGACGAGGTGGAATGGTTGCGAACGGAAATCCCCCGCATCATGGCCGGCGTCGCGGAGTTGCGCGTTCCGCTGCTGGCGGAGATAGGGATTGGGGAGAACTGGGAAAAGGCGCACTAGCGCCTTTCGGGTCAACCGCAGCGCAGCCTGCGGATTCGGCCGGTCTCATCCACCTCGATATTGAGGCGTTGCGGATCCGCATCCATTGTCACGGCCTGGCCTGGCCGGATCACCCGTGTGCGCATGGCACCCGCGGCATAGCGCGCGTCGTCGGCCACTTTGTCGTCCACGGTCTTGCCCAATTCAGACTCGGCGCCGGCCGCCCGGCAGCGCGGCTCGGGCAGGCGAGGTGGCTCGCTGGCGCAGGCTGACAGTCCTAGCAGAAGCAGCACGCTGAGGACAAGCCGGAAGGGCATCGGTTCTGGCATGGTTTCGGACGGGCCTATCAAAATGATCCCGAGTTTTTCGCCTCGCTGGTGTTGGCTCCACCCCCGCGCGTCAGGAAAACCCAGAAGAAAGAAAAAAAGGCATTTGAGATTACCACGAGAGTGGCCGCCGTGAGTTGGGCCATGACCAGGGGCATTCGGGGCGAGAGTGCGACCAGGGCGAGAAGATTGATCACGTAGCCAATGACAATCATGACCCCGTATTTGGGAAGGCTGGAAGCAGTTGGCCTGGAGTCCTCGAAGACCCAAACCCGTTGCAAGACATAGTTGAAGGCGACCGCGGCGATGAAAGGCAAGGACGCTTGCCAGATCAGAGGCAGCGCGAGCCCATGCGCAACCTCGCCGCATGCGAGGTAGATGGCCAGCGTCAAAGCGCCAACCACGGCATAACGCACCAGCTTGATGGACAGCAGTGCCGTCATGCGCGGGGTTTACGCAGTACGTAAGCCTGGGTCCAGAAAAGCTGGTTCAGCGGTGTCTTGCTGAGGCGGTCCTCCAGCGCTTCAATGACGCGCCCGCCCCAATCACGTCCGAATTCCGCCAACACGGGCAGATACAGGCCGAATTTTCGGTGCTCGACGAACACGAATCCACTGTCCTCGATGGCGGCATTGAATGCGCTGTGCGTGCGCAGGCTGATGTGTCCGGTCGGCAGAACCGGCTCACGGTAGATGCGGCGCACCAACTGGATGATGCCGGGAAGGAACGCAACCTTGCAGGAAAGCTCCATCAGGCTATAGCGCTGCGGAGTCGTCACTATGGCTATGCCGCCGGGTTTGAGAATGCGGTACAGCGTTTTCAGGGAACGTTCCGGATCCGGGACGTGCTCGAGCACTTCGCTGCACAAGACCAGGCCGAAGGAGTTGTCTTCGATCCCGGAGTCCTGGATGTCATCCACCACCAGTTTCAGGCGCTTCATCTCGTTTGCCAGCGGCTGGATCTGCGACAAGTACGCCTGTTCGATATCGGCCGCTGTGACCTCGGCGCAATGCTGGGCCAGGATCGGCAGGTAGATGCCCGAACCAGGCCCGTACTCCAGCGCGCTGGAGGCCGGAATCGCCGGAGCATGGGTTGCAATCGCCTTGGTCACCCACTGCAAACGGGTTTGGTGCAGCCGGCGCCTCGTGTAGTTGCTGGACGAATAGAGCGTCTGCTGGAGCTCGAACAGAGGGTTGCTTGCAATTGCCGTGTCGCTTCTGATGTCCATGGTTGCCCCCCTCATGCTGCGGCCTTTATGTGGTCTTCCCTGACGCTCAGTGGCGACGTGTCGCCGCGGCCCAGACGACTGCGCAACCGCCGGCCGGTGCCCGGCTTGGCCACGCGTGCAAGAGCTTCCCCGGCGTACTTGTTCCTGATGATGTAGATCGGGCGCTGCTTGCTCTCGATATAGATTCGCCCGATGTATTCACCGACCAATCCCAGGCTGATGAGATTAAGGCTGCCGAAGAAAAGGATGACGATCATCAGGGACGCGTAGCCCGGCAGTTCGATGCCGAACAGCAGCGTCCTGATGAAGACCACGGCAGCGTACAGCGCCGTCAGCATCGCGCTGACAAACCCGACATAGGTCCAGATCCGCAACGGCGTGGTGCTGAAACTCGTGATGCCCTCGATGGCGAAATTCCATAGCTTCCACCCCGCGAACTTCGAGGTGCCGACGGCCCTGGGCGCGCGATCGTAATCCAGTACGGCGGTCTTGAAGCCGACCCAGCAGAACAGGCCCTTCATGAATCGCTGACGTTCGGGCAGTCGTTTGAGCGCCTCGACCACACGCCGGTCCATGAGCCTGAAGTCACCTACGTTTTGCGGGATGGCGATGTCGGCAACGACGTTGTGCAGGCGATAGAACCATTCCGCGCTCTTACGCTTGAGGAAGCCGTCGGTGCTGCGGTCGGCTCGCCGGGCCAGCACCACGTCGGCGCCGTTCTCCCACACGTGAACCAGTTGATGAATCAGGGAAGGAGGATCCTGCAGATCCGCATCGATTGCTACCACCGCGTCGCCGACGGCGCTATCCAAGCCCGCGGTCAGTGCGGCTTCCTTGCCGAAGTTTCGACTCAACTCGATGATCTTGTACTGCGGGCTCAGCCTCGCCAGGGCCACCAGCCTTGCGAGCGTGTCGTCCGTGCTCCCGTCATCGACGCAGATGATCTCGACCTGATAGTTCAGTATTCCTGCCAGCACAGGCCCCAGGGCCTTGTGAAAAACCTCCACGCCGCCGCCTTCGTTGAAGAAGGGAACGATGATGGAAATCTTCTTTTGCCTTGGTGAAGTAAAGGACGTGAGGGTGGGCATCTTGCATTCCCTTCACTTGATTGCGCCGGGTTGTTGGGGCGCAGTTTCCGGATTCATGTTCACGTGCACAACCGCGGATTCGTCCGAATAGAGGCGGCGCCACTGCGGCAGGTGATCCAGCATGGCAACCCCGGCGCTGTCAGGGCTTAGCAGCGTCCAGGCTACCTTGTATTTGGCGAGCAGGTTCGGCAGGCCGTCGGACGACCTGAGTTCAAGCGCTTCGCTGTACTGCTTGAAGAAGTTGTCGCCGTAGACGTCGGCCCGGCCATCGATGAAGGGTGGAATGCCCACGTAGATCAAATAGCCGCCCCAGCCGTAGCTGTTCAGCACGGGCCCCTTGATGCCCGCTTTCTGTACCGCCTGCACGGCGAGCACCGGGGCGGCCATCACTGGAGGCTCGACCGGGCGGATGCGCGCCAGCCAGAGCGTCGCCGCCACGAGTACCAGCACGCTTACAAAAACGGCGCCATCGCCGGCTGGCTGAGCCAGCTTGCGAAAGAAGCGGTCGACGCCTTCCAGTTGCTGCTTCGCCTGCTGCGCCTGGCGCCACTGCGCTGCAAGGGGCACGGCCACGATCAGCGGAGCCAGCAGTCCTACCAGCTCGACGTTGCGGATGTGTTTCAAGGCAAGATGCAGCAGGACCAGGAGCAGCGCCAGCCTGATGGGGGGAAGGCGCAATCCCTGGTACATGGCCAGTGCGAGTCCGCCCAGCAACCAGAGCTCCAGAGGCTGGAACTTCTGGAAATTGGGCGACCGCCACTCTCCAATACGTTCCAGGGCGTAGCTGCTCTCGAACAAGGTCTGCCACGTGAACCAGAGGCCTTGTGCGCCATGCGGCGTGAGAAGGGCGCTCCCCACCGCCAGCACCAGGAAAATCCCCCAGGATTTCGCGCTGACGGCGAGCCGTTGCTCACGCCTGGCCGCAAGCAACGCTTCGAACGCAAAAGCGAAGGCCAGCGCAATACCGAGAGTGAACCCGCCATGCAGGTTAGCCCACAACGTCATCACCGGCAGCAGCCACAGGCGCGGTGCGCGGTTGGCTTCGCTGGCATGCACCAGTTCGATGGTCCAGACCATCATCAACGGCATGGCCAGCACATGGGGCCGGGCGAGCAGGTGGCTCACCGTCATGACCACCGCCAGCATGACGAACAGCAAGACGTAGATCGGCTCCAGCCATCTCAGCAGGGCGCGCGTGAGCAGCGCAATCGTCGCGGCAAACGCCAATGCGGTGATGGCCACGAGCAGGGGCCACCCGCCAGCTTGATGAGCGACAGCCAGGATGATCTCGGCGAGCCACTCGTGCGCCGTCCAGGCGGCGCCTCGCATGGTGTGCGAGTAGACGTCATGGGTGGGGATCGCGCCGTGCTGCAGTATCCACTGGCCGGCCGCGATATGCCACAAGGTGTCGCCATCCTGGAGCAGCTTCCTGCCTTGGGAGATGCTGAACAGGTAGACCGCCATGCCCACCAGCAGCGGCCAGGAAAAAAGCCAGGAGGCGCCCCTGCCCGCGTGGCTTTTTCCTGCAACTGCAGGAGAGGTCAGTTCATGGGCCTGCGTCATCTATTTTGTTCCGGCCAGCAACGGAATCATGGTGCGAATGATCTGGATGACCGCGGGCCCCAGGATGACCATGATCACCGAGGGAAAGATGAAGAACACCAGCGGAAAGAGGATCTTGGTCGGAATCTTGGCCGCGCTCTCCTCGGCACGAACCTGGCGCTTGTGACGCAGGTCGTCGGAGAAAACGCGAAGGGATTCGCCAATACTGGTGCCAAACTTGTCAGCCTGTGTCAGCATGGTGGCAAAGGTGCCGATCTCTTCGAGGCCGGTGCGCAGGGCCAGGTTGCGCAGTGATTTTTCGCGCGTGGCGCCCGCGCGCATCTCCAGGTTGGTGAGGTGTAGTTCTTCGGCCAGGGCCTCGCTCTTGCGCTTGATTTCTTCCGTCACCTTGGTCAGTCCTGCGTCCAGACCCAGGCCTGCTTCTACACAGACCAGCATCAGGTCTGCGGCGTCGGGAAAGTTCTCGAATATCTCGCGTTGCCGTGACTTGATCTTCAGGTGCAGCAGCAGGTTCGGAAGGTAGCAGCCGATCAATGCCGCCATCAGCACGTAGAACAGCATCGTCAGCCCTTGACTCGCGCCGCGCAGCGAAACGTAAGCGAGCGTCGAGAAGAAAAGCGGCAGGAAGGTCTTTGCGGCAAAGTAGAAGAGCCGCGCGTCCTGATGGCGAATGCCCGCGTTCAGGAAGCGCAGGCGCAAAGGAGACGTCTCCCACTCGCCGGTCGGCACCGATAGCTTGGCAAGGGGCCCAACTACCTTGAGAACCGATTCGGTCCACTGGTTTTTTTCGAGCGGTCCTCCTGCCGTGGAGATGGTTTGCAGCCGCTGCTCGGTCCGGGAGGGCACGACCCACAGGAATACCGCGGCCAACCCAAAGGAGACGGCGAGAAAAACGAGAGCTGAGATTGTCATCATGATGGCGGCCTCCTAGACGCGAATTCGAACGATCCGGCGTAGCACGAGGACGCCCATCGCCATCATCACCAGCAGATACTTGATCATCGAGATGCCGATGGGGTCCGTCCACAGTCGGCTCATGAACGAGGGATTCATCACGTTCAGGAGTCCGGCCAGCGCAAACGGCATGATGGCGAGAATCCATGCCGAGAGTCGACCTTCGGCCGACAGCACCTTGACCTTGGCCATCAGCTTGGCGCGTTCGCGAACGAGCCGGCTCAGATTGCCCAGGACTTCAGTCAGATTGCCGCCCGAATCGCGCTGTATCAGCACCGCCACCACGAAGTACCTCAGGTCCGTAAGAGGCACCCGATCGCTGAGGTGTGTCAGAGCCTGCTCCAGCGACACGCCGAAGTTGACTTCGTCGTGCACAATCCGCAACTCGGCAGCGATGGGCTCTGCCATTTCTTCCCCTGCCATTTTCAAACCGGAGGAGAAGGCATGGCCCGCGCGTAGCGCCCGGGTGATCAAATCCAGGGCGTCCGGCAACTGAGCTTCGATCTTCTTGAGGCGTTTCTCGCGTTTGAGGCTCACGTACCATATCGGGATTACGCCCAGCACGGCAGCTGCCACTGCTCCAACCAGCTGGCTCTGGTGAGCCACCGAAACCGCGACGACCCAGCCTCCAGCGGCCGCGGCTATGCAGGTGAGAATGAGTCTGGACACGCTCCAACCCACATCGGACTGCAGGAGGAACCGGTCCAGCCCGCGTACCCGTGGAAGGCTTTGCAGCCGGCGCTCCAGCGGAGGCAGATCGCTGAGAAGCCGCTGTTTGAGCAATTGGGTTTCCGGGGTTATGTCCCTGACAGCCGTCAAAACCCGAAGGCGGTTGTGGAACTTTCGGGCTTCAGGTCCTTTTTGCGCGCGCCACATGAGGTACAGGCTTTCCAGCGCCAGCATGATGGCGACGAATACCAACACCGTAACGATGAGGAAGTCATTGCCCGCGAGAGTCTTGAGCATGATCAGCTCCTGGTTTTACTGATAGTGCCGGGTAGGATCGAACATGGCATCGGGCAGGACCACGCCGAATGCCTTCAGGCGCTCGCTGAACTTCGGCCGAACGCCGGTGGCCTGGAAGTACCCCTCCACCATGCCGGTGGAGCTCAGGCCGGTCTGCCGAAAAGTAAAGATTTCCTGCATGGTGATGACTTCGCCTTCCATGCCGGTGATCTCCTGGATGCTCATCACCTTACGGCGCCCGTCGACCATGCGCAGGACCTGGATCACCAGGGTGATGGCCGAAGCGATCTGTTGGCGGGCAGCCTTGTGCGGCAGGTTCAAATTGGCCATCCCGATCATGTTTTCCAGCCGCGCGATAGCGTCGCGCGGCGTGTTGGCGTGAATGGTGGTGAGCGAGCCTTCATGGCCGGTGTTCATCGCCTGCAGCATGTCGAACGCCTCGGCTCCGCGAACCTCGCCGATCACGATCCGGTCGGGCCTCATCCGCAATGCGTTGCGTACCAGGGCGCGCTGGGTTACCTCGCCCTTGCCTTCCATGTTCATGGGGCGCGTTTCCAGGCGGACGACGTGCGGCTGCTGCATCTGGAGCTCGGCTGCGTCTTCGATCGTCACCACCCGCTCCTGCTCGGGGATGTAACCTGACAGAATGTTCAGCAGCGTCGTCTTGCCGGCGCCGGTCCCTCCCGAGATGAGGACGTTCACCTTCGCCTTGATGAGGCCTTGCAGCATACCGGCCATCTCGGGGGTGAGCGTCTTGAGTGGCTCGGCCACCAGGTTTTCCATCTTCAGCGGAATGAATGCGAATCGGCGGATCGACATCATCGGACCGTCGATGGCGACCGGTGGAATCACGGCGTTGACCCGCGAGCCGTCCGGCAGGCGCGCGTCCACCATGGGGCTCGACTCGTCGATGCGACGCCCGACCAACGAGACGATCTTGTCGATGATCCGCAGTAAGTGCTTTTCGTCCGTGAAAGTGACGTTGGTCAGCTCCAGGAGGCCCCTGCGCTCCACATAAACCTGCCGGTAGGAATTGACCAGGATGTCCGAAACCGCCGGATCCGCCATCAGCAATTCGAGAGGGCCGAATCCCAGCATTTCATGCTGGATGTCGCGAATGAGTGAAACACGCTCCGCGTCATTGATGACAGCCTGCTCTTCCTGAAGCAGGCGCTCGACCATGGTGGCGATCTCCTGCCGCAGGGCGTTGGGTGCCAGCGATTCCAACGCGAGCAAGTCGACGATCTCCAGTAGCTTCAGGTGGATGCGGCCCTTCAACGCCTTGTACGACTCGGCTGCTGGGGCATCAGGCGCCGGCGCCGCAAACTCGGCTGCAGCGCCGCCGTTGAGCTTCGCGCGAAGCGACGTCATGGTCGGCTCGACCCGGGTCACGATAGGTTGAATGCTCGACATTTCAGCTTCTCCTGAACATGCGGCCCAGCAGGCCGCCGCGGTTTTCTTCCTGCTGCTTCGGGCTGATCATCAGCGCAAGGTCGGCCAGGTGCTTGGATACCGTATTAGTGCGAGCGCTGCGCATCAAGGGATCCCCGTGATTGATGGACGCAACCACCTCCCTCCACGAGTTGGGCACGGTGTTGAGACGGACGCTGCCCAGTGAGCGCTGCACCTGCTCGATGCCGATCTCGCTGGTTCTTTCGAAGCGATTGATGATCAGCTCCGTCTTGTCGCCGGGGTAGCCGAGCGACCTGAAGGCCTCCAGCAGCTTGCTGGCGTTGCGCAGGTCGGGTAGCCCGGACTGCAACACGGCAAAGATGCGCCATGCGCGATCCAGGGCCTTGATGGTCAACGTGTCCAGCACGCGCGAGACGTCGAGCACGACGAAGTCGTACTGCGTCACAGCAACGCTCAGGATGGCCTCGATGTGCTCGGGCTTCACCTCCATGGCATGGGCCAGATCTTCGGGCGCCGCAAGAACGCTGTAGTTCGGCGCGACCTTCACGGTGGTCGCGGCGAGTAGCGAGCCATCCAGGCGGCCAATGTCCTTGGCCACATCGGCGAGAGTCGATGGCGCCTTTCCGTCATGCACGAAAGAGAGAGCGTCGCCGAACTGCAGGTTCAGGTCGATCAGCAGTACCGACTTGGTCTCCGCCAGCTGCCAGCCGAGGTTGGTGGCCAGGAAAGTAGCGCCGCTGCCGCCTTTGCAAGACATAAATGCCAGGACCTTGCCCAGGCGGCGTCCCGCAACGCCTGCGAGCTTGGCTGCCACCCGGTTCACCGCAGCCTCAAGAGCTGCCGCCGGTGCCGGGGAGGGCAGAACCTCGCGCACTCCCGCGCGCATCGAGTTGATCAGGAACTCCGGCGTATTGGTGGAGCAAAGCAGGATCACCGCGGTGGTTGGATGATGCGAAGTCACGTGTTCCACATGCACCAGCTCGTGCGTGTCGCAGCACATGCCGTCGACCAGCATCAGCTCGGGCAATTCCTGCTCGGCGATTTCGCGCATTCGGCTCTTGCCGCCTTCGAAGCGCAGGACCGTGTGGCCCTGGCCCTGGAGCGCGCCTCCTATGGCCTCCAGGTGATTCTTGTTGGGTGAGATCACTACGATTTTCATGGAAACTCCTCTAAATCATGAGCAGATGGCGTTGCTGTTCGGGTCCTGGCGCATCACCTCGCGCGTCAGGAATGTGGAGAACTGGGGCATTGGTATCAACTTGGAAGCGGATCCGGGCATCGGCGCGATCCACTGGAAGTTGAGGCCGGTGATGCTGACGGTGACGCCTATGCAGGTTGTCGGGTCACAGGACGGAGGTGTCCATACGACACTGATCGTGCTGATATCCGGCAGCACTCCCTGCATCGTGGCCAGCACGTCGGCCTCGCCGCCGGTGGGGTCGCAGACCACCGCATAGCGGGCACCCGCGCGCGTGGCTTCGTTAGCCGCGTTCCAGGTGAAAAGCATGCGCGCGAAGTCCAGAATGCCGAACGTGAACATCAAAAAAAGGAGCAGCACCAACATGAACTCGACGATGGTGGCGCCTGATTGTTTCGGTTTCATAGTGGTGCCAGGTTCATGGTGCAACGGGCTCTACATGGCTGCGCATGGTCGCTCGGATGTCGGAGAACGTGATGCCGCCGCCTGAGAAGAATTGAACGCCGAGCACGCTCGAAAACATCGGCCGGAACGTATATCCGCTGACCTGGACCGTCACGGTCGTGATGATCGGATCGGCCCCCGCGGTTTGCCAGGTGGGGTTCGGCACGTTCGACCCGTTGAGACCATCAACCAGCACAGGGCCGGTACCGGCCAGGTTTCCATGGACGACCAGGTTGCGCGCCTGGGTCATCTGGGTCCCGGGCGTCTGCATCGAAAGATACCTTGACGCATCACGTACCGACTTGGCCAAGGTGTTGTACTGGTAAATGGCCCGCCCGAATTCGGTCGTGATGACTGTTAGCAGCAACAGCATAGGAAGCATTAGTGCGAATTCGACCAGTGCAACGCCGCGGTGTGACTTGTTCATGCGTCCTCCTATCGCACCAGGACGGGAACCAGCGGGCCGGCCACGCCGCCTGGAATCCCGGAGGTCGTGCAGGGGGTGCCGGGCGCGGAGGGATTGCCTCTGTATTCCAGCTGCACGTTCGTCATCGGAATGCTGAGCGGCTGCAGCATCAACATGCAGGCGTAGTCGATGACGTTGGACGATGGGTTGATCACCGGAACGAGCACGATGCGCCGGCTGATTCCGTAGGTGCGGTGTCCGCCCGTGACGGCGGCTCCAGGCGCCGCCAGCTTCTGGAAGCTGTTGAGCGACCGGGCGATGATGCCCTCGCACACCGTGACCGCCTGGTTGTTGGTGCGCGGGTCCTGATTCGCGCAGGATGCGAAGTCTTGCCGCTTGGTGACGAAGTTTGCCGCGGTGCCGGTCGGGTCGGAGCCGGGTGCGCCGTCGTATGCGTTGAAAGTGCTCGGCCAATTGTTGGCGGTATAGGCATAGCCCGTGAGATCCGGACGGTGAACGGCTGGGTTGCCGCTGTTCTTGTAGATGCCAAACCGGAAGTTCCAGGCGTCGGCGATCGCAGTCTGCACCCCCGGTGTTCCCAACGTATCGCCCACCCGGGTGCCGCAGCTGCCAAGCATTTCGCGTTCCGTTTCCGAGGCGTTGTTCGATCCGTCCAGATTGGCCCAGCCGATCTCTCCTCCCTGGGCGACGTTTTGACCCATCAGTAGGGTCACCCATTCGCCGACCGCGAAGCCGTAGTTCGGGGCGCCGCAATTGCCGCCCGCACAGCCCGTCGTCTTGGGCTTGAGCGCGACGGGGATCGGGCAGGTGGTCTGGGTGCTGCCGCGCGTGGCCACGGCCCTCGCGGCCACATCACGCACGCTCGGGGCAGCCGTGGTGTTGCCGGAAACGGCGCCCAGGATATGGAGCAGCCACATCTGGACGCTTGGCTGGGTATGGGTGCACTCGGCGTACTTGGCAAGAGCGGGATTGGTGGTGACCTGATAGGCCGTGTCCCGGTAAATGATGTCGGCCGCGGCGAGCTTGGTCTTGCCGTCCCAGTTGCCCGACTGCAGGTTGACCCGGTTGACACTGCTTGCGGTTTCGCCCGCGCTACCGGCTCGATTGATCGAATCCGCGAGTCCGTCGAGCTCACCGGCCGCCGACAGGGCGCAACTGTCCATGGCGGTCTGCAACTCGGTTTTCACGATGAACAGACGACCAAAGTCCAGCGCGATCCCCATGAAGCCGAGCAGGAACAGCAGCATGAGACACACCGTGATGATCACGGCGCCCCTTTGGCGATGGCGATTGGTGTTGTTCATTGTGGTGCTCCAAAAGGGGTGTGCGTCTCTCAGATGCAGGTAGCAGTCGTCAGGCAAGCGCCCAAGCGGGCAAGGAAGGTGCCGAAATATCCGGAATTCACCAGTGGCTTCAGCGTCAGGACCAACGCAACCGACAAGACCGCGATGATCAGGGCGTACTCGAGAACCTGTGCGCCGTCTTCATCGGTCGCGAAGGAACGGATGGATTTGAGGACTTTCATCATTTGGGTCACCCGTCACATGAAGCTGGCGATACGTTTTTTGTTGAAGGTGAGTCGTGTTGGGAGCCCGACTGTCGTCAGGCGGACCCCCTTCACGAGCCGGACACTTACTTGCAGCCGTTCACAATCGTCAGGCAGTTACCAACGCGGTCGATGAAGGTGTTCATGTCCGAGTTGTTCAGTGCGCTCAGCAAGATCACCAGCGCGATCGATACCACTGCGATGATCAGCGCGTACTCGATCACTTGGGCGCCGTCTTCTTCGATGGCAAAGGAGCGGATGGAGTTGAAAAGCTTGTTCATTGATTCACCTTGAATTGAAAAAAAATGGTTGAAGTGAAGGGAAAAGAGAAGGGGGTATGGCAGTCGTCTTGGATGGTGCTTTCTCTCCTTTCTGGGTTGTTGCCGTCTGTGGGCGACGTCCCTGGGGTTGAAGTTAGGCGCTGGGAATATCGTTCGGTCAACGGCCGCCGCCGCCGATAGCCCCGCCGATGTTGATCACGTTCGTGACAGGAGGCGGTGCCTTGAACGATTCGTGGTACCGGCCTGCTGCCTCCTTCGCCGCTACGCCGTCCATGCCGGCGATCGGGTCCGGGTTGCTACCCGCGTTCGGATTGATGATCATCATCTGGCGCGCCTGGCGTACCGCTTGGCCGAACTTCGCGTCGTAGTTGGGTGTCGGCGAACTGGCGCAGCCGCCGAACAGGACGAGTGCAAGAGCAATGAAGAGTTTTTTCATGGCGTTCTCTCTGATTACGGTGTCACGGGTTGAGTGGGTGACGTTCCTTCGACCCTGCCGTTCAGCATCAGGTCCGTGCGGCTGGGGACGACGTGGTTGTCGGTGGGGACCATGATGTTCGTCGCCCCAATCGGCTTGACCAGCCGGGGTGTGACCACGAACATGAGCTCGGTCTGGTCGTTCTGGAATTCGCTAGAGCGGAACAGCGCGCCAACCACCGGTGCTTCGCCCAGGCCGGGAAACTTGTTGACCGCTTCGGTGATGTTGTTCTTGATCAGGCCGGCCACGACGAAGCTTTGCCCATCGCCTAGTTGGACCGTGGTATCCACCCGGCGCGTCGTCATCGACGGGAGGACTGCGGTGACGCCGCCGAAGGTCGTGAAGGGCGTCCCGGTTTGCGACAGCTCGGACACTTCCGAAATGACCTTGAGATTGACCCGGCCGTCCAGCACCGTGGGCGTGAACTTGAGGCCCACGCCGAATTCCTTTTCTTCCAGCGTGATGGTTGTGATGCCGTTGGTGCCGGAGGGAGTTTGCGCTACCGGGATGAAGATTTTTCCGCCCGACAGGAAGCTTGCCGCCTGCCCGCTGATCGCCATGATGTTGGGCTCAGCCAGAACCCGCACAATCCCGTCGTTTTTCTGGCCGTCGATGTTGAGGACGCCGCGGCCGATCCGCAAGGCCTGCACCAGGCCGCTGCCGCCACTCAGGAAATCGGAGATCAGCGAGTAGGTATTGAGCCCGCCGCTGGCGGTGCGCGATACATTGACGCTGGAGCCCAGCTTGTCGAGCAGGCTCTTGCTGACTTCGGCGATCTTTACCTCGAGCATCACCTGCTGCGGCGCGGTGATGCGAAGCAGGTTCACCACCTTCTTCGTGTCCGCGTAGGAAGCGGCGAGGCTCAGCACCTGGTCCAGCTTCACCAGATCGGTGACGCTGCCCGTGAGGACCAGCGAGTTTTCCGCACCCCGCACCTTGACTCGGCTCTCATCGGGCATCAACTCGACGAGTTTGGCCTGCAGCGTGTCCGGATCGATCGTGACGATGATGTCCTTGACGACGCAACGGCCCTCAGCACTCTGCAAGACGATATTCATCGACCCCGTCTTGCGGCCCAGGAAGAACAGTTCGGTCGGGCTGAGCAATGTGATCTCGGTATCGGCGACGCCATCCGCTGACTGTCCGCCACCGCGCTCGGGGGCGGGAGGCGGTGCGGCGCCCGGCGTGCCGGCCGGCGCTCCTGCCTGGACAGGACGTCCCGCCCGGCTTCCTGCGCCTCCGCCCACCACGATCCGCGCCACCGGGAAATTGAGCCGGACGACCTGCGATTTGCCGAGCGTCAGATACGTGGGCGGATCCACCGCAACCGAGGTGCAGGGCTTGAGCGCTGTCGACGCTACCGTCGGCGCGGGTGTCGCGGTCGTGGCGGCTCTTGCGGACGCAGTCGCTTGCGGGCTACTGGGCCGCGGTGTCTGGGCAAACGCGGAAACTGCGAGGGCCGTGGAGGCCGCGAAGGCGATAGCCGATTGACGGTAGTTGAGTGGCACTTGGGTTCTCCCTGGGTTGTTGTTCTTCAAGGGGCGTTGTGCCGCTCAGAAGCAGCTCATCGCCAGCGTCCCGTTGCGAATCACTTCGACGCAGTTCGCCTTGACCACCGCGATGGGCCGGGAGGGCGCAGCAGGGCGCGTGGCCACCGGGATCGGACGGGCCGTCGCAGCGACCGGCGTGATGGCCGTTTGCTTGAGGCCGAGTAACTGGTCGCGGGTGATGCCCGCTGTGACGACGTTGTTCTTGTCCAGTTGGTTGCGCAGCACCAGGGAAAGGGTGCCAACGCTCCGGGCGAGGTCGAGCTTCTCCGCGTCGCCGGGCGCGAGTTCCAGCGTGACGGCACTGACAACCTTGGGCTTGGTGTCGTCGCGGCCGGCCTCTTGGGCGACGGCCAGCACCAGCACCTTTTCCAGGACGGTCATGCTGATCTGGCTCGCCTGCTGGCCATTGCCGCGGTCTTGCTGCGTGTTGACCATCACGTCCACATAGTTGCCCGGGAGCGCAAAGCCTGCGACGCCGACCACATCGTTGACTCGTACGGTCATGGCCCGCTTGCCGTCGGCGATGACCGCCGACAGTCCGCCTTTCGTGCCGGCCGGTGCCAGCTTGCGCTCCAAAATGGGCTCTCCGCGCTGCACGCTGACCTTCACCACCCGCTCCTCCAGATCCTTCCCGTCTTTGAAGGCGCCGTCCGGCAGGGAACTGCTGGGCCAATCCACGGTCTGGACCATCTGCGGATTTATCTTGCTGCCGAGCTCCATGTCGACCGCCGCTACCACCACCTTGGTCGAGGCGATGTTGCCGCGCTGGGCGATCCAGCTTGCCGCGTAGACGGCCGCAGCCAGGCCCGTGATGATCGCGAGGATCAACAATCCAATGGCCTTCATGTTTTTCATTTCAATAACTCCATGAAATTTGGGTCGCGGCCTTATGCGTAACCCAGTTGCTGTGCCACCACGTATGCGATGGTTCCTATGGCGATGCTGATGCCGTAAGGCAGTCTCCCGATGGACGGGCCCCCGGCGAGAGACACCGTGGGCCGAACACCGCTGATCGCTCCGAACGCCATATAGCGGGCGATCTCGCCTACATTGCCGGCCATTCGTCCGGCCGACCTGTGCGCGAGTGCGAACGCCACGGCGACGGCGCCGCCGGCGATGAAGGTGAACACGATGGCGTACAGGATCCCGGGAAATGCAAGGAACGCACCGACCATCGCCATCAACTTGACGTCGCCGGCGCCCATCACCTTCAAGGCGTAGAAGGGCAGCAGCACCACCAAGCCCAGCGCGAGCCCGCCGAGAGCCCACAGCAAGCCAGTAAGGGCTTGCGGGGCCACGGCAGTGTTCCAGGCCAGGCCTATCAGCATCCCGCCCACGGACAACCAGTTGGGGATGCGGTAGCTGCGCACGTCAATGACTGCGGCTGCGATCACCAGCACGACCAGCGCGATGCCCGGATTGGCGGCCAGGCCGCCCAGCAGTGGGTGCAGGTAATCGACAGACACGGTTCTCATTGGTTAGGCTCGTTGTTGTTTGGCCGAGAACCAAATATGCGCGGCGAGGTCTTGGCCGACATGGGTTTTCGGTCCCGATTTGGGTAGTACATGCGCCCTTGCCAACTTGGTGCGGCCGGGACAAATGACATAGGTGAGTCAGACACTGTCGGCCCCCGCCTTGCCGTCATTGATGAGCTCCAACCGGGGAGCCATCAGCCGGACAGCAACCCCGGTCCTGCCCGCGCGATATTCGATGCGCACGATTTCGCCAACGGAGGTGAACTTCATGCCCGCCTCGATGAGGTGCATCTCGAAATCGACCAGGCCCCGCATGGGGCGCTCGCCTTCGAATTCGAAGAACAGTCCTGTCGGGCTGATGTCTCGTGTGATGGCGCGGAGCCCATCGCCGAGCTTGATCGGCAGTGCCAGGCGTTCACGGGGTTCAATACGCTGTTCTTCGAACATGCGTATCAGTGTGGTGCGCGGCCCGTCTAGCGTATTGGGTTGTTTCGCCTGATTTTCTAGTCGTGCGGCGGGAGCCGCCGCGGGGTTTGCGTGACGAATGTCCTAGGAGGCCTGTGGCTCTTCCATACGAAACCTTTAGCAATGGGTAGCAAGGTATTGCGTATTACCTGCTTTTATTTGCGCGTTATGAAAATAATTGAAAAAAGTGCTCGACATTTGCGCATGGTCGGGCACAGCTCATTACGATCAGGACCTTCTGTTACTAACTCATGAGGCTCCGCATGCCAGTTGGTCACGCTCACTCTATCAAGGTTCATCTAGTTGCCTTGCCGTTGATACGGTGGGGCTTGGAGCAAATGGTGCGAGGCGCGCATCCGCAGTTCGAGGTGGTGTCCACTGCATCCGTCGTGGCGGAAAGCCTGCCTCTGCTGGAACGACAGCCGGTCGACGTGGTGGTGCTGGATCTCGATGGAGTCGATGGCGTCGAGGCCGTGGCAGACCTTCAGGCACGCGTGCGGGCCAAGCTACTCGTCTTGACCGCCTCGCACGACCTGGCTCTGCTGGATCGGGTGGTGATGGCCGGTGTCCGTGGAGTCGTGAAGAAGTGTGAGCCGCCTCAGATCCTGCTCAAGGCCATCGAGAAAGTGCACGAGGGGGAACTGTGGATCGACCGCGGCGCGGCCGGCCGGATATTCCTGGAGATGGCAAGGCAGAAGGCCGCTCAGAGAAACGACCCGCAGAAGTCAAAGATCGCGACACTCACCAGCCGGGAGCGGCAAACCATCGCGGCCGTGGCCGGAGATGCCTCCGCGCCGGGCAAGGTCATCGCCAGCCGCTTGTGCATCAGCGAGCACACGCTGCGCAATCATCTGACGTCGATCTACAGCAAGCTGGGCCTGTCCAGCCGCCTCGATCTCTACGCGTTCGCCACCAGGCACAGCCTGGACAAGGCGGTCTGATCCGGCTTTCGCCTATTTCTTTTCGGACCAGAGCTCGCCGCCGGTGGCCCAGTCACTGCGCTTGATGTCGTAGAGCAGCACGTCCACCGATTCGGGGCTGCTGCCAAGCGTTTCCACGACTGCTTGCGTGAGCGCCTTCACCAGCTTCTTCTTCTGCTCGGGCGTGCGCCCTTCCATGAGTTCTACGCGCAAGGTCGGCATGTTTTGGCTCCTGTGATGAAGCCGGGATTCTGCCAGCCTTGACACGATTGCTAAGATAAAGCCAGAACCGGCCTCTTGCCGGCAAGAATTTTGAGGGAAAAGGCCGCACCGTCCCGGTGCGCGTCCGCAAGCCATGACTTTGATAGCAATCCTGATCGCGACCTTGGCCGCGGGCATCGGCAGCGTATGGCTGGCCGCCGGCTTGATGCGCCTGGGCTTTCTGGCCCGGCCCGACACCGGCCCCGGGGGCGTCGGCCCGCAGCACCTGCTCAGTCTGGCGGCGGGGGCCTTGCTGGCCACTGCATTCATGCACCTGCTGCCCGAGGCCTTCGAGAGCCAGGCGGGCGCCAAGGAGTTGTTTTCCACCTTGCTGGTGGGCGTGGTGTTCTTCTTCCTATTAGATAAGGCGGAGTTGTGGCACCACGGGCACGAACACCATCATGACGACGAGCACGGCCACAACCACGGCCATGACCATGGCCACCACCACGCCCACGCGCCGGTGCGCTCGGGTGGCTGGGCCGTATTGACCGGCGACAGTGTCCACTGCTTCGGCGACGGGATCCTGATCGCCTCGGCGTTCATGGCGGACATACGCCTGGGGCTGGTGGCGGCGCTGGCAGTGCTGGCGCACGAAGTGCCCCACCACATCGGCGACCTGGCGGTGCTGCGCTTGAGCAGCCGCAACCGCCGCGCGGCCCTGGTCAAGGTATCGCTGGCCGGCGCCGTCACCGCTTTGGGCGGGCTGATCGGCTGGTGGTTGGTGGACCGGCTGCAGGAGTATCTGCCCTACTTCCTGGTAGTGGCCAGCAGCAGCTTTATATATGTGGCGCTCGCCGACCTTATTCCGCAGCTGCAGAAACGCCTGACAGCGCGCGAGACTGCCGCGCAGATTGCGTGGCTCCTGGTCGGCATCGGCCTTGTCACCGTGGTAAGCGGATTGGCGCACTCCCACTGAGTCGTACGAGTCCTACACGGGGGCGAGGCTTTCTCCGGCTTTCATGTCGGCTGCCGGAGGCACCATGTGCCGTGCGCAAAGGCAAGAGGAGCAGCCATGGCCGACGAGAGACCATTGACGCACGCCCCCAGCAATCGCTTGTCCGGCATGCCGGAAAGCGAGATTCAGTATTGGCGGGAGATGCATATCCGCGAGCCCTACTTCGAAGAGGGCCGTCACTTCGAGGATTACAGCCCCGCCTACGAAATCGGATGGACCGGTTATCACGACTATGGCGGTGAATTCGACACCGCGGAATGTGTCATGGCCACGGACTGGACCGTGCGCAAGGGCGTCTCGAGCCTCTCGTGGGAGCAGGCTCGTGCGGCCAGCCGTGCAGCGTGGCAGCGCGCGCACAACGCGCGAGAGTTCACGACGGATGGCAGCGCCACTCCCGAGGATGTGATTGGCGCGCTCAATGAGTTGCTGGAAAACGCGCGCGACGGAGAACTGGGATTTCGCGAGGCAGCCGAGCACACCAAGACACCTGCCTTGAGTGCCTTGTTTGGGCGCCGGGCCCAGGATTGCCGCGAGGCCGCGGCCGAACTGCAGGAACAAATCGAGCGGTTGGGCGGCCAGGTCGAACAAGGCGGCAGCGTGGGCGGTACAGCGCACCGGGTGTGGATTCAACTACGCGGGCTGTTTGGTGGAGCCAGCGACGAGACGATGTTGACGGAATGTGAACGGGGCGAAGACGCCGCGCTCGAGCGATACCGCAAGGCGCTCAAGCAGAACCTGCCGCCCGAGATTCACGCCATGGTGCAGCGCCAGTTCGAGGACGCCCAGCGAAACCACGACATGATCAAGTCGCTGCGCGATCGCGCGCCAACTGTCGAGCTTGAATCCGCGCCCTAGTTAGTTTGTCACCCATTCGGACGGGACAAAAGTCTTCCCGGTCTGGGACCCATCGCCCTTCTTTTCGGACGGCGAGTGCCCAATACTTGTGATGCGAACCGGCATCGCAAAGTCTTGGAGAAACGCATGACGACAAGAACCAACGAATGGGCCTACGCGCGAGTCGCGGGCGCGTTCTCGACCCATATTTTGGCGGTGCATTACGGGCTGACCATTTTCCTGGGCGCCTTCCTGTTGTTTCAGATGCAGCCCATCGTAGGGAAAATGATTCTGCCCTGGTTTGGCGGTTCGGCATCGGTGTGGACCACCTGTATGCTTTTCTTCCAAGTGCTGCTGCTCGCCGGGTATCTGTACTCGCACTGGATCGTGACCTATCTGTCCCATCGTGGACAGGCGATGGTGCATATCGGCCTGCTGCTACTCAGCCTGTTGCTTCTTCCGCTCAGCCTGAACGAAGCGTTCCGGCCCACCGGTGCCGAGGACCCTACGGTTCGCATCCTGCTTCTTCTGACATTCAGCGTTGGCTTGCCTTATTTCGTCTTGTCGACCACGGGGCCTCTGGTCCAGGCATGGTTTGCCAGAGAGCGACCCGACGCAGTTCCCTATCGCCTTTTTGCGCTGTCGAATTTGGGCTCATTGGTTGCTCTTCTTTCCTACCCCGTGGCGGTGGAGCCTCTCATGCCCACGCGTTGGCAAGCCTGGCTGTGGTCACTGCTTTTTCTTGCCTTCATCGTTTCATCGGGCTTGTTGGCTTGGCGTGGCAGCCGCTTGAGCGCAGCGCCTTTACGAGTTGGCCCGCCCAAGACGCAGCTGACCATCAGCACCCGCATGGTCTGGATTGGCCTTGCGGCCTGTCCTTCGATGCTGCTCCTGGCAATCACCAGTCACCTGACCGAGAACATCGCGCCCGTCCCGCTGCTCTGGGTCATTCCCCTGGCCTTATATCTTTTATCGTTCGTCATTTGCTTCGGGCAGCGGCAAATTTATGATCGCAGAATCTTTAGGCCGCTCCTCTTGCTGAGCCTATTTGCCGTGGCGGGCATGCCGTTCCTCGCCGGTCACATTCCGGTGCTCGTCAACCTGTCGATCCACCTGGCCGCATTGTTGGTCGTGTGCATGGTTTGCCATGGTGAACTCGCCATGAAGCAGCCCCATCCGGAGCACCTGACGAGCTACTACCTGCTGCTCGCCACAGGCGGCGCCATGGGCGGGGTTTTCATCGGTGCACTGGCGCCCTATTGGTTCAATGACAAGTACGAGCTGTCGATCGGCTTGATTCTGACGGCATTCGTCGTGTGGTCACTGGCAACCAGCGAAGAGAAACATGTGCAGCGCCACCAAAAAGTGCTGGCCTGGAGCTTTGTAGGCCTGCTGATGGTCAGTCTCGTCGCTATACGCGTGACGCTCCATTGGACAGAACATGAACGTGCAGAACTCGTTGTGAGAAACTTTTACGGAAGGCTCAAAGTCGTCCGCGGCGGAACAGGAGAAGAAGCGATCCGGGTTCTGAAGCACGGCGAAATCGTCCATGGCGGGCAATTCACCACGCCCAAGCGGCAACGCGAGGCCACGGCTTACTTCGTCCCCGAGAGTGGTGTCGGCCGTGCCTTGCTCGCCCTGCAGAACGAAAGGCCCATGAGGGTGGGCATTATCGGTCTTGGCGTGGGGACGCTGCTGACCTACGGCCGGACCGGCGATTATTTCCGCATGTACGAGATTGACCCCCTCGTGGTGGATGTGGCGAGATCCCACTTCAGCTATCTGGACCTGACTGCCGCTCGCTCCGATGTGATCCTGGGGGATGCCCGACTCAGTCTTGAAAAGGAGGAGTCGCAACAATTCGACTTGCTTATCGTGGATGCCTTTACCGGGGATGCGGTGCCAATCCATCTGCTGACGCGGGAGGCATTCCTCAATTATCTGAAGCACCTGAAACCTGGCGGCGCGCTCGCTGTTCACGTCTCCAACAGGTACCTGAATCTCGATCAGGTCGTGAAAGCCGCCGCAGACAGCATTGGTTATGGCGCTTCTCTGGTGCTGCCGAAGAAAACCGATCGTCGAGTCGTCGAGTCGAAGTGGGTTTTGATGAGTGCCGATCCCAGCTTCTTCGACAAGGCTGAAATCAAGGAGGTTGCCAGGCAGATTGCAATAGACCCCGGGGTGCAAGTCTGGCGCGATGACTACAGTTCGCTGCTGAGCGTGCTCAAGTGGAGCAGCGAGAAAAAGTGAGCGCCGGAAGAGGCGCTTAGCGGCGATAAGGATTGCTGGGCGCGCGGTCGCGCCAGTTCGGCACGCCGTCGCCGTCGCGATCACGATCGTAGCGATCCGCGATGCCGTCGTGGTCGCGGTCGCGACGCGACCAGCCGTCGCGATGGGCCCAGCGGTCGCCACCGCCGCGCCAATACTGGCCATGCACCCAGACATGGCGGTTGCCATCCCATTCCCAATGGCCCGGCACCCAAACGGCTTGCGGCGGGGGCGAGTAGTAATAGGCGGGCGGAGGCGCGACGTATACCGAGTCGTGGGCCGAGGCTGGCGTGGCGATCAGCGCTGCACCGCAACCGAGCCCGACGGCAGCGGCGGCCGAGATCCAGATGCTCTTTCCCATAGCAACCTCCTGTGCGTGATTTCATCATTGGCGACGCACGTAAAGCCGTTGTGGTCCGAGTGCTAACAGTGTGTGAAGACCTGCGCGTTCAGTAAGGCTGGGCAGTCCTACACCATGCCTGGGCAGGCCGTCCTACACCGCCACCCGGCGGATTCCGACATGCCTGCTCAGTTCGGCTGCTCAAGATCAAGTACTCGCCTGCGATCAGTCGGAGCGGGCACCTTGCAGGGGAACCCACATGAAATGCGTCAGCGTTAGCGTCGTAGCCGCCGCGTCGGCCATGCTGTGGACCGCCGCAGCCACGGCAGTAACCGAGACCAAGACGGCGCCTCCGCGCCCCGCATTCTTCGCCGCAGCGGCAGCCGTCAACATCAAACCAATGACGCTGGAGCATCGCGAGGAACGGCGATTCCTCAAGGATGCGGCGGCTGCCAGCCGTTTCCAGGGCGACGCCGCGCGCATGGCGCTGAGCAAGTCCAACGACGCCGGCGTGCGCTCCTTCGCCGCTGCGCAGGTCAACCATCAAGCCGCCGCCACGACCACGTTGCAGCACATGCTGCATGTGCGGGGCATGGCGCCGCCGATGCTCGACAATGACCAGAGAAAAACGCTCAACCGGCTGGGCAAGTTGAATGGCAGGAAGTTCGACCGCGAGTTCATGGAAGAGGTGGCCCTGAAGAGCCAGCAGCAGGAGGTCGAGCACTATGAGAAGGCCAGCCAGACGGTGAGGGATCCGGCCCTCAAGGCGTGGATTGACCAAACCCTCCCGACGCTGCGCTACCACCTCGCCACAGCCGAGCGAAGCACGCCGGCCGAGGTCAAATCGGCAAAACCGGTTGCGCCTGCGAAAGCTGTCGCGGCGCAGCCCGTACGTCAGGTGGCGGCGCAGCCCGTTAACAAGGCCACGCAGTCCATGGGCGCGGGGCCGGCGAAGCTGGGCATGCAGCAGCCGGGTGGCACCATGCAACTGGGCGTGACGAAAGCCGTCGCAGCCCGTCCTATCGCGTCGAATAGCCGGTGACGCGCCATTTGCCGTCGCCTTCGCGTACGGTGGTCACCACTTCCTGCAGTTCCTTCTTGTCGAATTTGGACAGGAAGATGACGCTCACATACTCGCCGTCCGGCCGGCCTTCCAGCGTGGTCTTGTAGGACGAGTTGGCCGGGGCGCGCTCAACGAAAGTGCCCAGGGGTTCGCGCACCTTCGGGACGCCGTCCATCCAGGCGGCAAGAGGCACGGAACTGCGGAACATGGCGCTGGATGTTTCCCAGGCCCGGCCCCAGTCGCGGCGGTCGAGCAGCAGCAGCCAGCCGGCAGCTGCAAGTTTCCCGGCATTTTCTTTCTCGGCGTTCGGATTTTCAGCCGAGGGGGCAGATGCGGCGGCGGCCGGCTTGGTGGGCGCTGCGGCCTGCTTGGGTGCCTTCAACTGGGCGCCCGCCGTTGCGGAGAACATGAGGGCTACCAGCGCAGCGGACAGGGAATACGAAAACTTCATCGGGACTCCGAATGCAAAAGGATTGCGAGAAGTCTAGCGTCCCCAAGTTCCCTGTCGGGCAGCTGTACACCTTTTACCTACCGTTTACCTCAGCAGTTGCCTCATCAGCCGGGCATTGACCTGGCCCTGGTCTTCGTAGTTGGTGTTGAAAAGCACGTGGACTTTGCGGGCCTTGCGCGAGACCTTGAGTATTTCGGGCTTGAGCGCGGCCAGTTCTTCGCCGGAATACCAATAATTGAAACGGCTGGAGGACGCCGGGCCTTTGTGATTCCAGGTCTCGTAATTGCGTCCATGCAGGCGAACCAGCGCCAGCTCGGGATGCGTCACTTCCCAGACGTCGGGCACGCTGTTCGCGAAACCTTGGGGGCCGTCCACGATGGTGTGGACCACGCCCAGTTCGCGCTCGAAGGCGACGGTGCTCCCTGCATGGGCGCCATCGAACCAGCTCTGGTTGCGAAATTCCACGGCCAGCAAGAAGCCCTCCATGCGAGCTACGCATTCCTGCACGTGGGCGTGGCCTTCGCGATTGCGCAGCAGCCAGGGCGCGAACTGGAAATGCACGGCACCGAGCTTGCCCGCCTGGCGCAAAGGCTCCAGTGCCTCGCTGAAGCGGCGCCACAACTCGCTGCGGATTTCCGCCGGTACGTCCTTGTAGTAGAGGGCCTTGGGCATGTCGGGCCCGAGCGCCTGCTGGATGTCCTTGTGCAGGACGATGGGCGAAGTCTGGTGGCCGGTGAACAACCGGAAAGCCTTGACGTTGAAAACGAAGTCTGCGGGCGTGCGCTCGGCCCATAACTGCGCATTCGATGGCGTGGGCATGCCGTAGTAACTGGAGTCGACTTCGACGATGGGAAATTGCGTGGCGTAGTAGCGCAGCCGCGCCTCGGCGCTCTTGCATTCCTTGGGATAGAAGCGCCCGCAATCGATCAGGGTCTTGTCCGTCCAGGAGGCGGAACCTACGAGGATGTTGTCCACTGTATTAATATACAGGGGACGGACTTGAAATGCAGTACCCCCAAGCGACGCCACCCACCAACGATCCATTGGCCGAACTCAACGCGCAGCAGCGCGATGCGGCAGCGCACGGCACGGGCGAGGGCGCAGAAGACACCCGCCCTCTGCTTGTCATCGCCGGTGCGGGATCGGGCAAGACCAATACCCTGGCGCACCGCGTCGCCAACCTGATACGCCATGGGGCCGATCCGCAGCGGATGATGCTGCTCACGTTCAGCCGCCGTGCGGCCCAGGAGATGGAGCGGCGCGTCGGCGGTGTGTTGCAGCGCGCACTGGGTTTGCCGCAAACGCAGTCGCTTCCCAACCTGCCGTGGTCGGGCACCTTCCACAGCATCGGGGCGAGGCTGCTGCGCGAGTACGCGGGGCGCATAGGCCTGGAGGAATCCTTCACCATCCACGATCGCGGCGACGCCGAGGACCTGATGGGCATGGTGCGGCATGAGATCGGCCTCTCGGAAACCAAGAACCGCTTTCCCCTGAAGGGTACGTGCCTGGGCATCTACTCGCGCGTGCTCAACACCCGCGATCCGCTGGACAAGGTCCTGCAGGACACCTACCCCTGGTGCAGCCAGTGGGAAAGCGAACTGAAAAAACTTTTCGGCGCCTATGTCGAGGCCAAGCAGCAGCAGAACGTGCTGGACTACGACGACCTGCTCTTGTTCTGGGCCGAGATGATGGCGGAGCCGACGCTGGCGCAGGAAGTGGGAGCGCGGTTCGACCATCTGCTGGTGGACGAATACCAGGACACCAATCGCCTGCAATCGGAAATCATCCTGGCGCTGAAGCCGACCGGACAGGGCGTGACGGTGGTGGGCGACGACGCGCAGAGCATCTACTCGTTTCGCGGCGCCACGGTGCGCAACATTCTCGACTTTCCGGGACAGTTCACCCAGCCGGCTCGCATCGTCACGCTGGAGCGCAATTACCGCAGCACCCAAGCCATTCTCGATGCCAGCAACGCCGTGATCGGCGAAGCGCGCGAGCGCCACGCCAAGAATCTCTGGACCGACAAGGCCTCCAGCCACAGGGCGCAGCTGCTGCTGGTTCCGGACGAGGCCGAACAGGCGCGTTGGGTGGCCGACCAGGTGCTGCGCCACCGGGAGGCGGGCTCCACGCTCAAGAGCCAGGCCGTGCTCTTTCGCACCAGCACGCACAGTGCGGCGCTCGAGCTGGAACTTGCCCGCCGCAACATTCCCTTCGTGAAATTCGGAGGGCTGAAATTCCTGGAGGCGGCGCACGTCAAGGACATGCTCGCGGTCCTGCGCTTTGCGCAGAATCCGCGCGGGCGGATGGCGGGCTTCCGGGTCGCGCAACTCATTCCCGGCATCGGCCAGGCCACGGCCACGCGCTTGCTCGATGCGATGGGCGAAGCGGCAGAGCCTACGCAGACCTTGCAGCAGTTCGAGGCGCCGGCGCAGGCGAAGCAGGAGTGGGCGCAATTCGTGCAGCTTTACTCGCAGTTGCGCAATCCCGATGTGGCCTGGCCCGCCGATCTGGAACTCGCCAAGGCCTGGTACCTGCCGCAGCTGGAGCGCATCCACGACGACGCGCAGGTACGCAAGCTCGATGTCGACCAGCTGGTGCGGCTGGCCGCGGGCTATGCCAGCCGCGAGCGTTTCCTTACCGAGCTGACGCTGGATCCGCCGCAATCCACCAGCGACCAATCGGGCGTGCCGCATCTGGACGAGGACTACCTGATCCTGTCCACCATCCACAGCGCCAAGGGCCAGGAGTGGAAAGCGGTGCACGTGCTCAATGTGGTGGACGGCTGCATTCCCAGCGACATGGCGACCGGCAGTGCGGACGAACTGGAGGAAGAGCGGCGCCTGCTGTATGTCGCCATGACCCGCGCCAAGGAGCACCTGCACCTGATCGTGCCGCACCGCTTCTACGTCACGCAGCAAGGCTGCGGTGGAGACAAGCACATGTACGCCGCCCGAACCCGCTTCATCACCGAAGCCATGGCCGAGAAGTTCGAGCGCATCACCTGGCCGCAAGCGGCGCCGGGCACGGACCCAACCCGTCCCCAGACGCCACTGCTGCAAGTGCGCGCGCGGGCTCGCGCGGCGTGGAAATAAGTATTGTCATTGCGGGCCTGACCCGCAATCCATGGCGGCTAAGCCCGCACAGCCGACTGGCGATCGATCTGTTCGCGCCGGCTGCGCAGTGAGCCGCTGCCGTGGTGGAAGTGCAGATCGGGCGCGGGTGCAGCGACGGGTTGCGCGGCGCCGCTTGCCAGCATGCGCGCCATCGTCGCCTTCACGGTGGCGCCATCGTCATCAAACGCTCCGTGCTCGGTAGAGCGAGAGGCCGTGATCGACCCTTCGGGATTGCTGTTGGGCGAGAACACCAGATCGGCCTGGCCACTGGTGAACAGGGCCGTCAACTCCGCGTCCGCGGCCAGCCATTTCTCCATGCCCAGGATGGGCGTGCCGGGCCCGAAAGCGCTCTGCTCGAACGCCCGCGACACCATGTACAGGAGGGACTTGTTGTAGATTTTCGCGACGTTGTCGTCCTGCTCGGCCTTGTCGTCCAGCGCAAACAGGGCGAAGCGGCCGATGCTGCGCTCGCGCACCGCCGGCAGGTAGGCCTGCTTGAATAGCTCGGTGGTGCACGCCGGCGCCCACAAGGTGCAGGTGTCGAGCCCGATGCCATAGCCCGTCTTGCCCTTCAGGTAGCCCGAGGCGATGGGGCCGGCGGGCGCCGTCAGCAGGCGCACCAGCGGCGCATGAAAGATCGAGCCGGCGCTGTGGCCCACCACGTGCAGCTTGAAGGGCATGCGTTTGAACAGGGCAGCCAGCTGGTCCATGGCCGCCAGCGCGCCCCCGCCGTCCAGCGTGGCGCCGAGCGCGTTTTCCTTCAACTCGTCCCACGAAGCCTTCCCGGTCAGCGAGCGCGCCAGGATCTCCAGGGTGTCGTCCAGCCGGTCGAGCAGGAAGTCCTTGGCGGCGCCCAGCACTCCTTCGGGCCTGCGCCTGCGCATCGCGTCCTGCAGGACGTTGGTGATGGTGGACCAGTAGTCGCTGTTCCAGACGAAGCTGATGGGGTAGATGTGCGCGTCGAGCATGGCGCCGCGGTACTCCGCCAGGCGCTGGATGGCATCGCGCTCGGCCACCAGCCCGCCGTGCGCATAGAGCAGCACGTGCTTCTCCGGCCAATCGGCCATGGCCCGCGGCATGTCGTCGTTGAAGATCTGCTGAAGCTCAACCGGCGAGGTGCCGAAGTCGCCTCCGGGCCGCAGCGCGCCGTCGTTGCCCAGGCTGACCACGTGCGGCCGCAGGTCGCTGTACGAGTAGGCGGCAGAGCGGCCTGCTCCCACTGAATGCGCGATGGCCGCCGACTCGCTCAGCCGCAGCACCACGGGCGCACCCAGCCGCGCCACCCAGACGTCGGTGCCGTTGGCCAGCCAATCGTCGTAGGAGATGCGCGCGAACCCGCCCATGCCCCAACCGGTCCCCCACGAGTTCTGGATCCAGAACCCCTCGCTGTCATAAGCGACGATGGCGAAGGCGTGGCCGCCCGAGAGCGGCGCGGGGTAGGGGATGGCGCCCTTGCTGTCCACCTGCGACCAGCCCTGGTGAACGGTGGCCGAGGCGAACAGCACGCCCACTTCGGCCAGGGCGCTGTGCATGGCCACCAGGTCGCGGTGGTTCACTCGCAGGTATGCGCCCAAAGGCCTGCGCATCGCGTCCGCCGTGCGGGCCTGCGTCAGGCCTTTGGGATCCTTGGGCCCCAGGCCGTACGGCCAGCCGTCTTCCTGGCAGACGCCGTGCTTATGCCACCCCTTCATGGCGCCGCGCGCGCTGGAGCCGCTGTAGTTCTCTCCGGGCCATTCGTCGTACCGGCGCGCCATCTCGTAGAGCATGCGCGCGCTCACTGGGGCGTTGTCGGGAACGACCTTGCGGCGTAAAAGTAAATAGTTGGCGACCGTGGCCAAGCCAAAGCCGGTGCAGGCGCCTTCTTCCCCCTGGTCCAGCAAGGGCACGCGCAACTTGCGCCAGGCGGCCAATGGGATGTGGGTAGGTACCTCGATCAGCGTGGCCTCGAACATGCGGTCGCGGAAATCGAGCGTGTCGCGGCGAACGTTGAGCTTGCGCTCGACCTGTTTGCCGCCGCTGGCGGTGGCGATCGTGCCTGTCATGTGCTTCCTCCCCAAGCTCGGCAATATGCCCCAGAAGGAAACATTTGCCAACAACCGCGAGCACAGCGCAGGGCTAAATTGGTCAGGGCCTAACAAGGGAGAAATGAATGAGCAAGAATCCGGCGGCGCGGGCCGTGTTGCTTTCCAGCCTGGGGCTGGCCGCCGTCCTCGGCGCAGGTTGCGCCGGCTATCCCGGCATGCGGACCGGCATGGGGGCGGGTCCGGGTGCGCCGGCTGTCGTGGCCTCGACCCGCCTGAGCGCGGCCGAGCGCGAGTTCGCGATCAAGGCCGCCACCCAGGGTTTCTATGAAGTCGAAGTCTCCAAGCTGGCGGCGGAACGCGCGGTGAATTCGGGAGTGCGCGCCTACGCCCAGATGATGGTCAACCACCACATCCAGGCCAACAATGAGCTCGTCGCGTTGATGAGCGCCAAGGGCGTGGCCCCGCCCAAGGGCCTTGCCGCGGACAAGAAGACCAAGCTGCACCGCCTGGCCAGCCTGCCGCCTAGCGCGGCCTTCGACAGCGGGTATGTCCGCGTCGTGGGCATAGAGGACCATCGCACGAACATCGCCGTGTTCGAAAGGGCCAAGCGCGAGACCAAGGACCGCGACCTGCTGGCCTGGATCGACAGGACGCTATTCACACTGCGCAACCACCTGGCCGCCGCGCAAAGCTTGGCCGGGACACTGGAGGGATAAAGGGCTGCACAAGGCATGTCCTACAGCGACGCGCAATCACAGCCGACAGAAAGCCCGCGAACCCCTCCTAGAGTCAACCTGTGGCTGGGGCACTCTGCGCCGGCCGCGAATCACTATCCAAGGAGCATCTCTATGGCATCGCGTAATTCCAAGTCCTCGGCCGGCAGCGGTGGCCGTCCGGAAGCCCCCACCAAGGGTGCCAAGGCCAGCATGCAGGCCAATGAAATGAAGAGCGAACGCGCCAAGGGCAACAGCGGCGGCGCCAGCAGCAAGCGCAGCAGCATGGGCGGCGAAAAGAAGTCCAGCGGCAGCAAGAGCAGCAAGTAAGCCTTCGAGGCTCGAACAAGAAAGCCTGGCGCGAAAGCGGCCGGGCTTTTTTGTGGGTTTGCCGGGCTACCTAGAATAGGTCCCATGCCCCCAAATTTCAGCATCGACGGTGCCAGCAACTTCCGCGCCCTGCCGTACGTACGGCAGGGGTCCCTCTACCGCTCCGACCACCTGGGAGCCCTGGACGAAGCGGACGCCCGGCAGATCCAGTCCCTGGGCATCCGCCGCGTTCTCGATTTGCGCGGGGTCGACGAACGTGTCTCCGCCGAGTGCCTCGTCCCCGACGTCACCGTCCACTCCCTGGCCATCGAGCCCACGATCGTCCAGGTCCTGCGTGATCTCATGGCAGCCGGCCACAAGCTCACCGCGGCCGAGGTCGCGGGGCACATGCAGGACACCTATCGCGGCTTCGTGCGCCACAACTCGTACCAGTTTGCCCAACTGTTCCGGCATTTGCTCGAATCGAACGAGCCCACCGTGTTCCATTGCACGGCGGGCAAGGACCGCACGGGCTTCGCGGCGGCGCTGATCCTGCGCAGCCTGGGCGTGGGCGAAGAGGACGTGATGCGGGATTACCTGCTGACCAACGACCGGCTGCGGATGCCGGATGCTTCGCGCTTTGGCCTGGCGCCGGAGGTCGCGGCCGTGCTCTGGCGAGTGCAGCCGGAATTCCTGAAAGCCGCCTTCGAAGCCGTGGACGAGGAGTACGGCGGGCTGGAGGGGTACTTCCGGAAGGGATTGGGACTGGGGGATGCGGAGCGCAAGCGGATGAGGGATTTGTACCTCCCCTTGTAGGCCGATTTCCATTCATGAGCCGCCCGGCCCCACGGCGCGGCCGGGCGAAGTAGCATCGGCAGGCACTAACGCCAAGCCATGTGAAGCACAAGAAGTTGATTCTCGCCACCGTCATTTTCACCATCCTCGTGGTGTTGGTCTTCATCAACTTCAGCGGGCCCGACAGGAAGGTCGAAACGGAGATTCCCCACCTGTACACGGTGGACGACCCGCAGTTCAAGCGCGCGATGGGCCTGATGTTGGGCCCGGCCATCGTGGATGGCAACAAGGCCACCGAGCTCATCAACGGCGACGGCATCTTTCCGTCGATGTTGGAAGCCATTCGCGGCGCCAGGCGAACCATCCTCTTCGAGACCTACATCTACTGGTCGGGCGAGATCGGCGACGCCTTCGCCGAAGCGCTGTCGGAGCGGGCGCGCAGCGGCGTCAAGGTCCACGTGCTGCTGGACTGGGTGGGGAGCGCCAAGATGGACGACGAGCTCCTGGACAAGATGAAGTCGGCTGGCGTCCAGGTGGAGAAATACCACCCTCTGCGCTGGTACAACCTGGGCCGGCTCAACAACCGCACCCACCGCAAGCTGCTCATCGTCGACGGCGCAGTGGGTTTCACCGGGGGCGTCGGCATTGCGCAGATCTGGACGGGCAACGCCCAGGACCCGGATCATTGGCGCGACTCGCATTTCCGCGTCGAAGGGCCGGTGGTGGCGCAGATGCAAAGCGTGATGCTGGACAACTGGAGCAAGACCACCGGCAAGGTGCTGCACGGCAAGGAGTACTTTCCCGAACTCAAGCCCGTGGGCACCGAGAGCGCACAGATGTTCGCCAGCTCGCCCAATGGCGGCAGCGAAAGCATGATGATGATGTACCTGCTGGCCATCACCGCGGCCACCCGCAGCATCGATCTCTCCAGCGCTTACTTCGTTCCGGACGACGTCACGCGCAAGGCGCTGATTTCCGCTGTCCAACGCGGCGTGAAGGTGCGCATCATCACGCCCGGCAAGAACATCGACGCGGAAACGGTGCGGCGCGCATCCCGCGGCTTGTGGGGTGACCTGCTGGAGGCGGGAGTGCAGATGTACGAATACCAGCCCACCATGTATCACTGCAAGGTGATGATCGTAGACGGCCTCATGACCTCGGTGGGCTCCACCAACTTCGATGTGCGCTCGTTCCGCTTGAACGACGAGGCCAACCTGAATATCTACGACGCGGCCTTCGCGGCGCGCCAGAAGCGGGTGTTCGAAGCCGACCTCGCGCAGTCGCGGCGCGTCACCCATGACGCCTGGAAGACGCGCCCCATCACCGAAAAGCTGCACGAGCACACTTTGGCGTTGTTCGGGTCGCTGCTTTAGATTTCTACAAGTCCATGCAGGGTTAACGTTTCGCGACGTTCCTACGTCGTTCGCAGCCGAACTCCTACAAGGTTGAGGTTTGTCGCGGCGCATCCTCACATCACAGTAGTAAAGGAGCTTGCAAAATCATGAAAAGGGGGAACAGCATGGTCTACGCGTTGTTCTCCCTTGGCGTTGCAGCCGCCGTCGCCGCCGTGTACACGGCCGCTATCGGGTATCTGTGGTTCCGGCAGGAACGCCTGCTGTTCGAGCCCACGCCGCTGCCGGCCGACCAGAAGCTGGTGGACGATGCCGACGTGCACGAATTTACCATCGAAGTGCCTGGCGCCAGGCTTTCAGCGGCCCAGTTGCGCATGCCCGATCCGCGCGGCGTGATGTTCTTCCTGCACGGCAATTCGGGCAATCTCACCGATTGCCTGGTGGAGCTGGATGCCTTCCGCGAGGTGAATTTCGACGTGGTCATGTTCGACTACCGCGGCTATGGCAAGAGCACCGGGTGCATCGCCAGCGAAGACCAGCTGCGCGCCGACGTGCGCGCCGTGTGGAAGGAATTTTCCAGCCAGTACGAAGGCAAGCGGGTCGTGATATCGGGCCAGTCGCTGGGGACCGCGCTGGCTGCCGGCCTGGCTGCGGAACTGTGCGCCGCGGGGCACGCCCCCGACCTCACCTTGCTTGTCTCGCCTTACAGCAGCATGCGGGCGCTGGCGGAAGAGCTGTACCCCTGGGTGCCGCGCCAGGTGCTGCGCTATCCGCTGCACACTGCCGAACACGCTGCACTCGTGCAGGGGCCCTTGATGCTGGTGCACGGCGACAAGGACGAGCTGATCGGCATCCATCACAGCCACGCGCTGCGCACAGCCGCACCGGCAGCTCAACTGTTTTGCGTGGAAGGCGCGGGGCACAGCGATGTGCACAAGTTCCCCAGTTTCCGCAAGGCGCTGGCAGGCGCGCTGGGCTGCCTCTGAGTACGCGCGCCCAAGTCGCGGCAAATCCTCACACACGGCGGAGCGCTCCAGCCCAACAATAGGGTATGGAATTCGCCCTCTGGTCGGTCATCGTCGGTTTTCTGCTGGTCCTCATGGCATTGAGCGCCACGGTGTTGGCGCGGCTGCCGCTTTCCACCGCCATGCTGTACCTGATGGTGGGGCTGGCGGTCAGCCCCTGGGGGCTGGACCTGATGAGGGCGGACGTCCGGCAGCACGCCGCGCTGCTCGAGCGGCTGACGGAGGTGATCGTGCTGATCTCGCTGTTCACCGCCGGGCTCAAACTCAGTCCCGGGCTGCGCGACCGGCGTTGGGTGCTGCCGCTGCGGCTCGCCCTGACCTCGATGGTGCTCACGGTGTTGGCTATCGCGGCGGCCGCCTACTTCTTTCTTGGCCTGCCGCTGGGCGCCTGCATCCTGCTGGGCGCCATCCTCGCGCCGACGGACCCGGTGCTGGCGTCGGACGTGCAGGTGAACCGCCCGGGCGACCGCGACCGGCTTCGCTTTGCGCTTACCGGCGAAGGCGGACTCAACGACGGCACGGCGTTTCCGTTCGTGATGCTCGGGCTGGGTCTGCTCGGACTGCATGAAATAGGTGACTTCGGCTGGCGCTGGGTACTCGTGGATGGCCTCTGGGCCACATTTGCCGGCCTGGGTGTCGGCGCGCTGCTCGGCTTGGCCGTGGGGCGGCTGGTGCTTTATCTCCGGCGCCAGCACAAGGAGGCCGTAGGCCTGGACGACTTCCTGGCGATGGGCTTGATAGCGCTCTCTTACGGTGTTGCGCTGCTGTTGCATGCGTACGGGTTCCTGGCGGTGTTCGCGGCCGGCGTGGCTCTGCGTCAGCTGGAGCAATCGGAAGGCTCGGGCAAGGCCAGCCAGCACGCGGTAGAACGAGCCAACATCGATCCCGACCAGAGCGTCGCGGAAGCCGTGGCCGTGGATCCGCAGCACGCACCGGCGTTCATGGCGCAGGCGGTGCTGGGCTTCAACCAGCAGGTGGAGCGCATCGGCGAACTGGCCGTCGTGATCACCATCGGCGCCTTGCTGTGGTCGGTGCGTTGGCACGACGCTGTTTGGTGGTTCGTTCCTTTGCTGTTGCTGCTGATCCGCCCGGCCGCAGTGGGCCTGGGGCTGCTCAGGTCGTCCAGCTCCCGCAACCAGCGCTGGCTGATCGGCTGGTTCGGGATCCGCGGCATCGGCTCGCTGTACTACCTGTTGTACGCCATCAACCACGGCGTGTCCGGCGAGCTTGCCGATCAGCTGACGGCATTGACGCTGTCCGTGGTCGTGACCTCCATCATCGTGCACGGGATTTCCGTGACGCCGCTGATGGCTGCTTACGAGCGGACGGTGAAGCGCCGACCCAGGGAAGCTCCTCCGGTGGACTAGGACGAGGCGGGCGGATGGGCAACCTTTACAGGTGATAACAGCCGCGATTGGGCCCGCTGCTTAGAGTACGTGCTCCCATCTTTCACAGGAGTCCACGATGAACCCGGGCAGCAAATCCCGATCCGGCGGCCGCGAGCCGCGTGACAGTGCCAAGGAAGTCGATACCAAGAACAAGATGACCCCCAACACCGACATGCAGGCCGAGGATGCGGGCACTCAGGAAAGCGGCAACACCGGCCGCGGCACAGCGGCCGAGGGCGCGATGAAACAGACGAGCAAGACGAAAGCCGAGAGCGGGCGCAAACGCTGAGCATGCCCGTTTCCCGTTGTTTGCGTTCGAATTTCTAACAACCTCTCTCTTAGGAGTTTCCTGATGAAGACGTCTCTGACTCAATGCGCCGCCGCAACCCTGGCCGTCGTCGCCGCGCTCTCGCTGAGTGCTTGCGACAAGCGCGAGGGTACGGCCGGTTCCGGCGCCGGTACGGGCTCGAGCAGTTCCTCGAGCACGACCAGCCCGTCCGGCAGCGGCACGGGTTCCGGTTCCGGATCGGGCAGCACGGCCGGCAGTGGCGGTACTTCGGGCAGCACCAGTTCGATGGGGGGCTCGGGCACCGGCGGCGTGACCGGCTCCACCAGCAGCACGACCACTCCGACTCGCTGATGCATACCCGCGCCCTTACCCGCTAGCGCTTCCTTTCGGTTACGCTGGCGCGGTGAGATTCTCGCCGCCGTCTTCCACTCGTTGTTGCATCGCCGGCGGCGGTCCGGCGGGAATGATGCTGGGCCTCCTCCTCGCGCGCGCCGGTGTCGACGTCGCCGTGCTCGAGAAGCACGGGGATTTCCTGCGCGACTTTCGCGGCGACACGGTTCACCCCTCCACGTTGCAGTTGATGCACGAACTGGGGCTGCTCGAATCCTTCCTGCAGCGGCCGCACGACAAGGCGCACGACATTCGCGCGGTCATTGGCGGCACGGAGTCGGTGATCGCCGACTTCTCGCGGCTGCGCACGCGCTGCCGCTTCATAGCGATGGTTCCGCAATGGGAATTTCTCGATTTCCTGCGCGACGAGGCGGCGCTCTACCCGGGCTTTCAGCTCTCCATGGAAACCGAGGCGGTTGGGCTGATCGAGCGGGCAGGCCGGATCACCGGGGTGCGGGCGCGCACGACCACCGGCGAAGTCCTGATCCAGGCCGACCTGGTGATCGGCGCCGACGGCCGCAAATCCGCCGTGCGCGAAGCGGCGGGCTTGCAGGTACGCGACCTGGGCGCGCCCATCGACGTGCTGTGGATGCGCATCATCAAGCTGCGGACCGATCCCTCGGGCAGTGGCGGGCGCATAGGCACGGGGCGCTTCATGGCGATGATCGACCGTGGCACTTATTGGCAGTGCGCCTACGTGATCCACAAGGGCGGCAGCGAGGCCATCCGCGAGCGCGGGCTCGACGCGTTCCGCGCCGACATCGTGGCGCTGGTGCCGCTGTTCGCCGATCGCATCAAGGCCCAGGTGGCCAGTTGGGACGACGTCAAGCTCTTGAGCGTGAGCGTGGACCGTCTGACGCGGTGGTGGCGTCCCGGCCTCTTGTGCATCGGGGACGCAGCCCATGCGATGTCGCCGATCGGTGGCGTGGGGATCAACCTGGCGATCCAGGACGCCGTGGCGGCGGCGAACGTGCTGGCGGAACCGCTTGCGGATGCGCGGGTTTCGGCGGAGAGACTCACGCCGCTGTTGGCCAAAGTGCAGCGGCGCCGCATGCTGCCCACGCGCCTGACGCAGGCAGTACAGGTGGCGGCCCAGAGCCGGTTGATCAATCCGCTGCTGGACAGCACGCAGCCGCCGCAGGTGCCGTGGGTGCTCAAGCTGCTGGACCGCTGGCCGGCGCTGCGCGCCTTGCCGGCGTACGCCGTGGGCGTCGGCGCGCGGCCGGAACATGTGCGTTCACCGGAGCTCACGCGGCCCGCCATGCCGCATTAGAGCGGCCGCAGTTCGGTACGATGGCGCCATGCCGACGCTGCCCGACTTCCTGCGCGCCATCCCCAAGGCCGAGCTGCACTGCCACCTGCTGGGCACGGTGCGGCGCGAAACGTTTGCCGAACTGGCGCGGCGGGAGAAGGCGCCGCTGAGCGCCGAGGAAATCGAGGCCTTCTACACGCGTGGCGAGAAACCGGTGGGGGTGCTGCGCGTGCTGCGGGCGCTCGATGCATGGCTGCTGCGCGGCCCCGACGACCTGCACCGCATCACTTACGAATACCTGCAGGACGCGGCCTCGCACAACGTGCGCCACGCCGAGTTCTTCTGGAATCCGACCGGTACCGTGGGCCAGTCCGGGATGGCGTATCCGCTGGCGCAACAAGCCATCCTGCGGGCGGTTGCAGATGCGCAGGTGGACTTCGGCATCACGGCACGCCTGGTGCCCGCCATCGACCGGGAGGCCTCGCCCGAGGCGGCGGTGGAAATGGTCCGATGGGTCCTCGCGAATCGCCGCGAGGAGGTGCCCGGCATCGGCATCGACTACCGCGAGGTGGACCGGCCGCCGGAGCTGTTCGCGCAAGCCTATGCCGATGCCCGCGCCGGCGGGCTGAAAACCACGGCGCACGCCGGTGAGTTCGGCATGCCCTGGACGAACGTGCGTACGGCTGTGGAACTGCTGGGGGTCGATCGCATCGACCACGGTTACACGGTCATCGACAACCCGGAATTCGCCGCCCGCTGCGCCGAGCGCGGCATCGTCTTCACGGTGGTGCCGACCAATTCGTACTATCTGCGCACCCTGGCGCCCGAACGCTGGGCGCTGGACCACCCGATACGCCGCATGCCCGGGCTGGGCCTGCGCATCCACCCCAATACCGACGACCCCACGCTGCACCATGTGACGCCCACGCAAGCCTGGCACATGATGGTGCGGGACTTCGGCTTTGGCCTGGACGACCTGCGCGGCTTCATGCTCAACGGCATCGACGCGGCCTGGATCGACGAGGGCGAACGGCGAAGCATGCGCGCCGAATGGGGCGCGCGCTTCGACAGTCTGCGTGCCGGCATGGAATCTGCAACTGGAGCCTCATGATGTTCAAACGAATCGCCCTGAGCCTTGCCGCCGCCGCCGGCCTGGCTGGCCCTGGGGCCGTCCAGGCCCAGGCGCCGTGGCCGACGGCCAAACCCATCACCATCATCGTGCCCTTCAGCGCGGGCGGCAGCGTCGATGTATCGGCCCGGCTGGTGGCGCAGAAGCTGTCCGAACGGCTGAAGCAATCGGTCGTGGTCGAGAACGTCACGGGCGCCGGCGGGACCATCGGCGTGGCCAAGGCCGTGAACGCCGCGCCGGACGGCTACACGCTCGTCATGGGAGCCGACAGCCCGGTGGCGATCGCCCGGCTCGTGAATCCGGCCGCGGTGAAGTACGACACCTTGAAAGACCTGGCTCCGGTCGGTCTGGTGAATACCGCGCCCATGGTTCTCGTGGCCCGGCCCGGCCTGCCGGCCAATACGCTGGCCGAGGTGCTGAAGCTCGCCAAGGAGCAGCCGGGCAAGCTCAGCTACGCCACCTCGGGCATAGGCACCGTCTTGCACCTGGCGATGGAATTGATCAAGGACCAGGGCAAGGTGTTCATCACCCACGTGCCCTACCGCGGCGGCGCGCAGATCGTTACCGATGTGGCCGGCAACCAGGTGGACCTGGCGGTGCTGGTCAGCGTCACGGCCACGCCGCAGATCCAGGCGAAGAAGATCAAAGGCATCGCCGTGACGGACGACAAGCGCCTGCCCGCGCTGCCTGAAGTGCCGGTGGTGGCCGAGACGCCCGGCTTCAAGGGCTTCGACGTGGTGGCGTGGACCGGCCTGTTCGCTCCGGCGCAGACCCCGCCCGCCGTGGTGGAGCGGTTGAACCGCGAACTCAACGCGGTGTTGAGCTCGGACGAGGTGCGGACCAAGATGCAGGAGCAGGGCGCGATCGGCGGCAGCGGCAGCCCGGCGGAGTTCGCGCGCTTCGTGCAGCGCGAGCAGGAACGCTATGCCCGCATCGTCAAAGCCGCGAATATCAAAGAGTAGGGCAGACGCCTAGCCTTTTTCCACCGGGCGCTTGGGGTCGCTGCACCATTCGCTCCAGCTGCCCGCATACAGCGCCGTGGGGCCCAGGCCGGCCACTTCCATCGCAATCAAGTTGGGCAGGGCGCTGACGCCGCTGCCGCAATGATGTACGACCGTGGCCGGGTCACGACCGGCGAGCAGCTGTTCGAATTCAGCCTTGAGCTGGTCCGCGGGCTTGAACTTGCCGTCGGGGTCTATGTTCTGGGTGGACGGGCGGTTCAACGCTCCGGGAATATGGCCCGCCACGGGGTCGAACGGCTCCACCTCCCCCTTGAAGCGCGGGTTGGACCGCGCATCGACGACGGTCTGTCCGCCCTTGCCGAGCCTTCTGAGCACGTCCTTGGTGGTGGCGAGCGAACGCAGCTCGCGGCCGAGCGCGAAATTCGACTGGAAGTGCGACGGCTCTTCGCGACCGCTCAGCTCAGCGCCCGCGGCTTCCCAGGCTTGCAGGCCGCCATCGAGTACAGCCACCGCCTCGTGGCCGGCCCACTTGAGCATCCACCACAGCCGGCCGCAATAGTTGGCGCCGTTGCGGTCGTACACCACGGCCTGCATCTCGTTGGAGAAACCCACGCTCGACAGCCACATCGCGAACTTCTCGCGGCTGGGCAGCGGATGGCGCCCGCCCGATGCTGCGTCGGGATGCGGATGATGCTTGCCATCGGGGTCGATCACGCCTTTGTCGCTCAAGTCCGTGTCGAGGTTGGCATACACGGCGCCGGGAATGTGCGCCTTGCGATACTGCTCTTCGCCCGCCGCCGGATTCATGAGGTCGAAGCTGCAATCGAAGATCATCAGCGGGGCGCCGCTGGCCTGCAGGGATTTGAGCTGGTCGACGGAGATGAGCGTGCTGTACATGCGCAGAATTATCCTGCGATTGCGCTCGTCAGTGTTCTTCGGCCGGCGCACTGGGCACGGCCCGCGACCGCAGCACTGTGGCGGCGACGCCGCTGGCGACGATCAACGCCATCCCGGCCCAGCCCGACGGTGTGATGGTGTCGCCGAACAACGTGACGCTGTAGATGGCGCCGAACACGATCCCGAAGTACTGCAGGCTCGCCACCACCAAGGTAGCCCCTTGCCGGTAGGCCCGCGTCATGCACAGCTGGCCCAGCGAGGCCAGGATGCCCACCGGCAGGAGCCACAAGGCGTGCTTCCAGTCCCAGGGCGAAATCCCGGTGATGGCCATCCCGATGGCGCCGGCCACGGCTGAGCCGGCGGCGAAATAGAACACCGTACGTGAGTCGGGCTCGCCCAATTTGCCGAGTGCCATCACCTGCATGTAGGCGAAAGCGGAGATGAGGCCCGACATCAGGCCGACGACGCCGGCGAAGACCTGGTTCTGCTCTATCGTGGGCCGCAGCATCATGATGACCCCGGCAAAACCGGCGAGCACGCTGAGGACCAGCGGGCCTTGCCTGGGAGTGGCGGAGCCGGTCCGCGGATTCCAGGCGAGGAGGGCGCCGCCCACCAGGAAGGCCGCGACCCAGACGCTGCTCATGTAGTTCAGGGTCATGGCGGTGGCCAGCGGAAGCCAGGCGATGGCGTAGAACCATGCCCCCATCGAAATCACGCCCACTATGCTGCGCCACGCGTGCATGCCGGGATACTTCGTTGCCAGCGCCACGCCCCGCTGGCGCGCCAGCAGCCACATGAAGACCATGCCCAGCACGCCGCGGTAGAACACCAGTTCGGAGCTGTTGAACCAGGCCGAAGCGTACTTCACGCACACCGCCATGGTGGCGAAGAGCAACGAGCCGAGAACCATCCATAAGGCCTGCATCAGTCAGGCCGTTTCGCGCCGGGACTCATCCCCCTACGCGTAGTAGCGGGCGGCGTTGGCGCCGATGGCGTCGCGGTACCACTCGTGGAAGTGCTGCATGCCGTCTTCCATCGGGCTCTGGTAGGGGCCGACCTCGTTGTCGCCACGGCGCATCAGGGCCTTGCGGCCCGCGTCCATGCGCAGGGCGATCTCGTCGTCTTCGACGCAGGTTTCCATGTAGGCCGCCTGCTGGGCCTCCACGAATTCGCGCTCGAAAGCGGCGATCTCTTCCGGGTAGTAGAACTCCACCATGTTCATGGTCTTCTGCGGCCCCATCGGATGCAGCGTGGACACCGTGAGCACGTGCGGATACCACTCCACCATGATGTGCGGGTAGTAGGTGAGCCAGATTGCGCCGTACTTGGGCTGCTTGCCGTCGCGGTATTGCAGCAGCGCGTTCTGCCAGCGCTCGTACACCGGGCTGCCGGCTTTGCCCAGGCGGTTGGCCACGCCCACGGTCTGCACCGAGTAGTTGTCCTTGAACTCCCAGCGCAGGTCGTCACAGGCCACGAAGCTGCCCAGGCCCGGGTGGAACGGCCCGACGTGGTAGTCCTCGAGATAAACCTCGATGAAGGTCTTCCAGTTGTAGTTGCACTCGTGCATCTCCACCCGGTCGAGCACCATGCCTGTGAAATCGAGGTCCGCGCGCGGGCCCATCCCGGCCAGCTCGGCCTGGATGTTCCTGCCATTGGCCTCGAACAGCAGCCCGTTCCATTCCTGCAACTTGTAGTTGTTGAGGTTCAGGCATGGGTCTTCGGGGAAATGCGGCGCGCCCAGCAAGGTGCCCGCCGGGCTGGCGCTGCCCCCGCTGTAGGTCCAGCGGTGTAGAGGACACACGATGTTGCCTCCCGAGGCCGGGTTCGATTGCATCGAGCCGCGGCCCTTCAGGATCACCGCCTGGCGATGCCGGCAGACATTGGAGATGAGCTCGACGCCGCGTGGCGTGCGCAGCAATGCGCGGCCCTCGCCCTCCTGGGGCAGGGCGTAGTAGTCGCCGTGGTTCGGAACGGAAAGCTGGTGCCCCACATAGCGGGGCCCTTGCTGAAAGATGGCTTCCATCTCGCGCCGGAAAAGCGCCTCGTCGAAGTAACTGGAAACTGGTAGTTGGCTTGCGGCCTGCTGCAGTTGAAGACTTAAATCAGACATGGGTGACCTGACCTAGAGACTCCCCCTATTAAGGGGCAGGGAAGCGCTATATCCGTGGATTCGCGCAGGAAGGTGTAAAGAGCAATGAGCGGGGTGGCCCGCCGGATGGAGGGGAAGGGGATTGTACCCTTGGGCTTGAGTTGAGGGCGTTGTACGGGCTATCAAGTCCGCATTGCGCGAGCCCTGCCAGTGCCGTCCCCTAGAATTGAGGGTTTTGCACGTTCATGATCATGCCCAAGCCCCCCTTCCAAACCCCGGCCAGCTATGAAGCTGCCCTGGAAGAGCTTGAGCAGCTCGTCAGCCTTATCGAGTCGGGCCAGTTGCCCTTGGACCAGCTGCTGACCGGTTACCAGCGGGGCGCCGAACTCTTGCAGTTCTGCCGCGACCGGTTGCAGGCCGTGGAAAACCAGATCAAGGTGCTGGACGAGGGCACGCTCAAGCCGTGGACGCAGGAGTGAATTTCAATCTGGGGGCCTGGAGCGCCGCTCGCCTGGACCGCGTGGAGCAGGCATTGTCCGAGTGGGTGGTGGCCGATGCGCCGGCCGGCCTGGGAGAGGCCATGCGCTATGCCGTGCTCGACGGCGGCAAGCGGCTTCGCCCGCTGCTGGTGCTGGCGGCCAGCGAGGCCGTCAATGGAAACGAGGCTGCGGCATTGCGCGCCGCCTGCGCGACCGAGCTCATTCATGCCTATTCGCTGGTGCACGACGACATGCCCTGCATGGACAACGATGTCTTGCGCCGGGGCAAGCCCACGGTCCACGTCAAGTTCGGCCAGGCCCAGGCTTTGCTGGCAGGCGACGCGCTGCAGGCCCTGGCTTTCGAGTTGCTCGCCCCCGAGGATGCAAGCATCCCGGCGGCGATCCAGGCGGCCTTGTGCCGGCTGCTGGCGCGCGCGGCGGGCCACGCGGGCATGGCCGGCGGCCAAGCCATCGACCTCGCCAGCGTCGGACGCGCGTTGACCGAAGCCCAGCTACGCGAGATGCATCGGCTCAAGACCGGCGCGCTGCTCGAAGGCAGCGTGATGATGGGTGCGGCCTGCGGCGACGCAACCGCAGCGCAGCTCGCGGCCTTGCGTGTGTACGGCTCGGCGATGGGATTGGCGTTCCAGGTGATCGACGACATCCTGGATGTCACCGCCGATTCGGCGACGCTGGGCAAGACGGCCGGCAAGGACGCGGCCCAGGACAAGCCCACCTACGTTTCCCTGTTGGGCCTGGAGCGCTCGCGCACCTATGCGCAGCAACTGCTGGCCCAGGCCCTGCAGGCGCTCGCGTCCAGTAGCTTGCGCGACACACAAGCTTTACAGGCGCTGGCGATGATGGTCGTGAATCGGGACAATTGACGGAAAACGGATAGCGATGGCCACCTTGCTGGAAACGATCAACGACCCCGCGGACTTGCGCAAGCTGCCGCGTGCCCAGCTGCGCACGGTGGCGGACGAGCTGCGCGCCTTCGTGCTGGACAGCGTGTCGCGCACCGGCGGCCACCTCAGCTCCAACCTCGGCACGGTGGAACTGACCATTGCCCTGCACTACGTCTTCAATACGCCGTACGACAGGCTGGTGTGGGACGTGGGCCACCAGACCTATCCGCACAAGATACTGACCGGCCGGCGCGATCGCATGAGCAGCCTGCGCCAGCTGGGCGGCCTCTCCGGCTTCCCCCAGCGCAGCGAAAGCGAGTACGACACATTCGGCACGGCCCATTCGTCCACCAGCATTTCCGCGGCGCTGGGCATGGCCCTGGCCGCGAAGCACAAGGGCGAGAACCGCAAAGCCGTGGCCATCATCGGCGACGGCGCGATGAGCGCGGGCATGGCCTTCGAGGCATTGAACAACGGCGGCGTTGCCGATTGCGACTTGCTGGTGGTGCTGAACGACAACGACATGTCGATCAGTCCGCCGGTGGGCGCGCTGAACCGCTACCTGGCCCAGCTCATGAGCGGCCAGTTCTACGCGGCAGCCAAGAACGTTGGCAAGAATGTGCTGAAGGTTGCACCGCCCCTGTTCGAGCTGGCCAAGCGCTTCGAGGAACACGCCAAGGGCATGGTTGTGCCGGCCACGCTGTTCGAGAAGTTCGGCTTCAACTACATCGGGCCGATCGACGGCCACGACCTGGAATCGCTCATCCCCACGCTGGAAAACATCAGGCACCTGAAGGGGCCGCAGTTCCTGCACGTGGTGACCCGCAAGGGCCAGGGCTACAAGCTGGCCGAGGCCGACCCGGTGGCCTATCACGGACCGGGAAAGTTTGACCCGGCTGTGGGCCTGGTCAAGCCGGCCACACCTTCCAAGCTCACCTTCACGCAGGTGTTCGGCCAGTGGCTTTGCGACATGGCGGAGAAAGACGAGCGCCTGGTCGGGATCACGCCCGCCATGCGCGAAGGCTCCGGCATGGTGGAGTTCGACAAGCGCTTCCCCAAACGCTACTTCGACGTGGGCATCGCCGAACAGCATGCCGTGACCTTTGCCGGCGGTCTGGCCTGCGAAGGGCTCAAGCCCGTGGTGGCGATCTACTCCACCTTCCTGCAGCGCGGCTACGACCAGCTCATTCACGACGTGGCCCTGCAGAACCTGCCGGTGGTGTTCGCGTTGGATCGCGCGGGCGTGGTCGGCGCGGACGGGCCCACGCATGCGGGGGCCTATGACATCCCCTATCTGCGTTGCATCCCCAACGTCAGCGTGGCCTGCCCCGCCGACGAGAACGAATGCCGCAAGCTGCTCACCAGTGCCTTCGAGCAGAACCATCCTGTGGCCGTGCGCTATCCGCGCGGTGCCGGCGTCGGCGTGGCGGTCGAGCGGGGGCTTGAATCCCTGCCGTTCGGCAAAGGCGAAGTGCGGCGCGAAGGCAAAGGCGTTGCCATCCTGGCCTTCGGCACCTTGCTGTACCCGGCCCTGGCCGCCGCCGAGCGGCTCAATGCCACGGTGGTGAACATGCGTTGGGCCAAGCCCCTGGACATCGAGTTGCTGCTGCAGGTGGCGGCGCGGCATGAAGGGCTGGTGACGGTGGAAGAGGGCGCCGTGATGGGCGGCGCCGGCAGCGCCGTCGGCGAGGCCCTCCACGCCGCAGGCGTGGCCAAGCCCGTGTTGCAACTGGGCCTGCGCGATGAATTCATCGCGCACGGCGATCCTGCCAAGCTCCTCGCGCTGCAGGGGCTGGATGCGGCGGGGATCGAAGCCTCGGTGCTGCAACGCTTCGGCGATCTGGTCGAACGCACGCCGCCGGCACTCAAGATCGTCGGCTAGAAGTCAGACGCGTAGCGGGCAGCCTTGCTTGTCATGCCGGACTCGATCCGGCATCCACCGCGTAGGCGCGCCAACATGGATCCCGGGTCAAGCCCGGGATGACGGGCCCTTCTGTCGGACTCGAGGCCGACACTTCGGTTCCTGAAAGTTTGCTGACGGCGTCGACGACACTAAAGATTGCGCAAGGGAAAACCCCTGAATACCTAAGTGCTTCGCTTCCTAGAATGGCTGCAGATTGCGACAAGCATTTAGTTGTCACCGATCTTCGTCTCTCAGAAGTTTTATCCATTAGCAGAGGAGCGCATCCATGGATCGTCGATCACTCATTAAAAACGCCGGTATCGCCGGTGTGCTGGCAGCGGGCGTGGCCCCGGCCGTGCACGCACAAGCGGCAGTTCGCTGGCGCCTGGCATCCAGCTTCCCCAAGTCGCTTGACACGATATTCGGCGCGGCCGAAGTGTTCGCCAAACAGGTCAAGGCCATGTCGGGCGGCAAGTTTGAAGTGTCCGTGCACGCGGCCGGCGAGTTGATGCCGGCATTCGGCGTGGTCGATGGCGTGCAGCAGGGCACCATCGAGGCTGCGCACACCGCTCCCTATTACTTCTTCGGCAAGAACGAGGCCTTCGGCCTGGGCTGCGCCATTCCCTTCGGCCTGAACAGCCGCCAGATGTCGGCCTGGATGTATGAAGGCAACGGCATGAAGCTGATGCGCGAGTTCTACGCCAAGTACAGCATGATCAATTTCCCCGGCGGCAACACGGGCGCCCAAATGGGCGGCTGGTACCGTAAGGAAATCAAGTCGCTCAAGGACGTCAAGGGCATGAAGATGCGTATCGGCGGCTTCGGCGGCAAGGTGCTTGAGCGCATCGGCGGCGTGCCCCAGAACATCCCCGGCGGAGAAATCTACCAGGCGCTGGAAAAAGGCACCATCGACGCGGCCGAATGGGTGGGCCCGTACGATGACCAGAAGCTGGGCTTCAACAAGGTCGCTCCGTACTACTACTACCCCGGCTGGTGGGAAGGCGGCCCGCAGCTCGATTTCTTCATCAACCAGAAGGCCTTCGATGCCCTGTCGGCGGAGAACAAGGCCATCGTGGAGTCGGCATCTGCCCACGCCCACGTGGTGATGCAGGCCAAGTACGACGCCTTGAACCCCGCTGCCCTGAAGCAGCTGGTGGGCGCCGGCACCAAGTTGCGTCCGTTCCCGCAGGACGTGATGGCTGCTGCTTTCAAGGAAGCGATGGGCCTGTACGAAGAGCTCAATGGGAAGAACGAGGACTGGAAAAAGATCTACGGCGACTACTCCAAGTTCCGCGCCGATCAGAACTTGTGGTTCCGCTTCACCGAAGCCACCTTCGACCGCTTCATGCAATCGCAGAAGTTGTAAACAACTTGCCTATGTGAAGGGCCCCTGCGGGGGCCCTTTTCTTTTGGGTGTCAATTTCCTGACACGGCCGCGCATACGCAGTTCTTCGTAAGTGGCTTGAAAGGCTTTAGAGTGCGGGCCGTCGCATCATCGCGCGGCGTCCATACGCACTGCAGCCCTAGAACTTACAGGAGATATACATGGATCGTCGTTCCCTCATCAAGAATGCCGGCATCGCCGGCGTGCTCGCGGCCGGAGTCGCGCCTGCCGTGCATGCACAGGCAGCGGTGCGTTGGCGCCTGGCCTCGAGCTTCCCGAAGTCGCTCGACACCATCTATGGCGCGGCGGAAGTGTTCGCGCAGAAGGTCAAGGCACTCTCGGGTGGCCGGTTCGACGTTTCGGTGCACGCCGCCGGTGAACTGATGCCCGCCTTCGGCGTCGTGGACGGCGTCCAGAACGGCACCGTGGAAGCCGCGCACACGGCCCCCTACTATTTCTTCGGCAAGGACGAGACATTCGCCATCGGCGGCGCCATTCCTTTCGGCTTGAACAGCCGTCAGATGAGCGCGTGGACTTATGAGGGCAACGGCTTGAAGCTGATGCGCGAGTTCTATGCCAAGTACAACATGACCAGCTTTCCCTGCGGCAACACGGGCGCGCAAATGGGCGGCTGGATGCGCAAGGAAATCAAGAGCGTCGCCGACCTGAAGGGCCTGAAGTTCCGCATCGGCGGCTTCGCCGGCAAGGTGCTGGAGCGCCTGGGTGGCGTGCCGCAGAACATCCCCGGCGGCGAAATCTACCAAGCCCTGGAAAAAGGCACGATCGATGCAGCTGAATGGATCGGGCCCTACGACGACCAGAAGCTGGGATTCAACAAGGTTGCGCCTTTCTACTACTACCCCGGCTGGTGGGAAGGCGGGCTGCAGCTCGACCTGTACGTCAACCAGAAGGCCTACGACGCATTGTCGGCCGAGAACAAGGCCATCGTTGAAATGGCCAGCACCTTCGCCCACGTGGAGACGCAGGCCAAGTACGACGTGAAGAACCCCGGTGCACTCAAGCAGTTGGTGGGCTCGGGCGCCAAGCTTCGCCCGTTCCCGGCCGATGTGATGGCTGCGGCGTTCAAGCAGTCGATGTCCCTGTACGATGAGATTTCGGCCAAGAACGAGAACTGGCGCAAGGTGTATGCCGACTACCAGAAATTCCGCTCGGACCAGAACCTGTGGTTCCGTTTCACCGAGGCGACCTTCGATCGCTTCATGCAGTCGCAAAAACTGTAGGGCAAAGCTCTAAGCTCATGCAAAAAGCCGCACACTGTGCGGCTTTTTGTTTGGTCAGTGCTTCCTCTTAAGTACAAGCACTGCATGTGCGTGCCAGCCTTTTGCAAGCTTCGCGATCCCAGGCGCAGCATTATCCGCGGCACCAATAACAGGAGTACTCATCCATGGATCGTCGTTCCCTTATCAAGAATGCCGGCATCGCCGGCGTGCTGGCGACCGGCATTGCACCCGCCGTACACGCGCAGGCTGCAGTTCGCTGGCGGCTGGCTTCGAGTTTCCCGAAGTCGCTGGACACCATCTTCGGCAGCGCCGAAATGTTCTCCAAGACCGTGCGCGCGCTGTCGGGCGGCAAGTTCGAGGTGTCCGTCCATGCGGCGGGTGAGTTGATGCCCGCTTTCGGCGTGGTGGACGGCATCCAGAACGGCACCATCGAAATGGCGCAAACGGCGCCTTACTACTTCACGGGCAAGAATTCGATATTCGCTTTCGGCTGCGCCGTGCCCTTCGGGCTCACGGCCCGCCAGATGGACTCGTGGATGGAGCACGGCAACGGCCGCAAGCTGATGGACGCGTTCTACGCCAACTACAACATCAAGAGCCGCAGCGCCGGCAACACCGGCACGCAGATGGGCGGCTGGTACCGCAAGGAAATCAAGGGGCCGGGCGACCTGAAGGGTCTGAAGATGCGCCTGGGTGGCGGCCTGTTCGGCGAGGCCATGGCCAAGCTGGGCGTAGTCGCACAGAACATGCCTGCCGGTGACGTGTACCAGGCGCTCGAGAAGGGCACGCTCGATGCGACAGAATTCGTGGGCCCCTATGACGACGAGAAACTGGGCTTCAACAAGGTGGCCCCGTTCTACTACTACCCCGGTTGGTGGGAAGGTGGTGCGGAGCTGGAGTTCTTCGTCAACACCAAGGCCTATGCGGCGCTGTCGCCCGAGAACCAGGCCATCGTCGATGCCGCGACCAGTGTGGCGGCCCGTGACATGACCGCGAAGTACGATGCGCTCAACCCGGTGGCGCTGAAGCGCCTGGTGGCCGCCAAGACCCAGCTGAAGGCCTTCTCCAAGGAACTGATGGATGCGGGCTACAAGGCTTCGATGGAAGTCTTTGCCGAGCACGAGGCGAAATCACCCGAGTTCAAGAAGATCCACCAGGACATGCGGGCCTTCCAGCGCGACCAGCTGCTGTGGGCGCGCTTCTCCGAATTCCGCTATGACAGCTACATGAGCACCGTCAAGTTCTAAGCGTTCGCCCAAGAAAAATGCCCCGGCCCGCATCGCTGCGGCAGGGGCATTGTCTTTTTTGGGGGGGCTCGAACCCCCCTCGGTTACTTCTTGTCGGCGGGCGGCTGCTTGAACAGCTCGTCCATCTCTTTGTCGGTGTCCGTTTGAGTTCCGGGTGCCGCGCCCGGGTCGGGCAAGGCGCCGGCCTCCGGCAGCTTTCCGGGTGAATCCTGGCGCAGCATGTCGCCCTCCATCTGGATGCGTACTTTCTCCAGGTCCACCTTCTCCGCCTTGTCCAGCCCGCTCGAGACGATTCCGGGGAAGCCGATGATGAGGCCGACCATGATGATCTGGATCAGCACGAAGGGTACGGCCCCCCAGTAGATCTGCATCGTGGTGACGGGCGGGATCATCTTGCCGGTGACGCGGTCCTTGTATTCCTTATCGGGCGCCACGCTGCGCAGGTAGAACAGCGCGAAGCCGAAGGGCGGGTGCATGAACGAAGTCTGCATGTTCACGGCCAGCAGCACGCCGAACCACACCAGGTCGATGCCCAGCTTTTCGGCCACCGGCGCGAGCAGCGGCACCACGATGAAGGACAGCTCGAAGAAGTCGAGGAAGAAGGCCAGCACGAAGATCAGGATGTTGACCACGATCAGGAAGCCCAGCTGACCGCCCGGCAGGCCTGACAGCAGATGCTCCACCCACTTGGGCCCGTCCACGCCCTGGAACACCAGGCCGAAGATGGTGGCGCCGATCAGGATGAACACCACGAAGCACGACAGCTTGGTGGTGGTGTTCAGTGCCTGGCGCAGCAGCGAGAAGCTCAGGCGCCTGCGCGCCAGAGCCATCACGATGGCGCCCAGGGCACCCATGGCTCCGCCTTCAGTCGGGGTGGCGATGCCCAGGAAGATGGTGCCCAGCACCAGGAAGATCAGCAGCAGCGGCGGGATCAGCACGAAAGTCACGCGCTCGGCCATGCGCGACAGCAGGCCCATGCGGGTCACCTTGTTGATCAGCGCGATCAGGAACGCGAACAACACGCCGGCACACATGGACACCACGATGGTTTCGTCGGTGGCGACGGTGTCCACTTTCGTGCCCGTCCACCAGCTGACGACAGCGGCGTAGTTTTTCCCCAGGGTGACGGCCAGGGCCGTCGAAATCACGGTCAGCGCCAGCAGCGATGGCAGGCCCGCCTTGCCGCTGTCCTCGCGAATGGTCCGGGCTTCGAGCGGCAGTGCCGGAACCCAGTGGGGCTTGATAAACGCGAGGATGACGACGTAAAGCGCATACATGCCCGTGAGGATGAAGCCGGGAACGAACGCGCCCTTGTACATATCGCCCACGCTGCGCCCCAACTGGTCGGCCAGGATGATCAGCACCAGCGAGGGCGGGATGATCTGTGCTAGCGTTCCCGAAGCCGCGATCACGCCCGTCGCCAGGCGGCGGTCGTAGCCGTAGCGCAGCATGATGGGCAGGGAGATGAGGCCCATTGAGATCACCGATGCCGCGACCACGCCCGTGGTGGCAGCAAGCAGGGCGCCCACAAAAATCACCGCCAGGGCCAAACCGCCGCGCACCGGACCGAACAGCTGGCCGATGGTGTCGAGCAGGTCTTCGGCCATGCCGCTTCGCTCCAGGATCAGCCCCATCAAGGTGAAGAACGGAATGGCAAGCAGCGTATCGTTCTGCATGATGCCGAAGATGCGCAGCGGCAGGGCCTGCAGCAGCGATTCGGGCAGGACGTTGAGCTCGATGCCGATGATGGCGAAGAACAGGCCGCAGGCGCCCAGGCTGAAGGCCACCGGGAAGCCGAACAGCAGGAAAACGATAAGGCCCGCGAACATGATCGGGGCCAGGTTTGCAATGAAGAACTCCATCTTTTATTCCTCGTTCTTTTAGTTCAGGCCTTGCCTTCGCGCTCGGCGAGGCGTCGGATGGATTCAGCGAGTTCTTCTTCGGCCGTCTTCTCGATTTTCTTGGCCGTGGGATCGTCGATCAGGCCCTTGAGGAATGCGACGCGCTTGATCAGTTCCGAGAAGCCCTGCAGCATGAGCAGTCCGAAGCCCAGCGGCATCATGATGTACACGGGCCAGCGGATCAGGCCACCGGCGTTGGAGGACATCTCCCCGGAGCGAAGGCCCTGGAGGAAGAACGGCGTGCCATACCAGAGGATGGCCAGGCAGACGGGAGTGAGGAACAGCGTAAAGCCGATGATGTCGATCCAGATCTGGCCGCGCTTGGACAGGCGGCTGGAGATGACGTCGATCTTCACGTGTTCGCCATTCAGCAGTGTGTAGCCGGCGGCCAGCAGGAAAGCGGCCGCGAACAGATACCACTGCACCTCGAGGAAGGCGTTGGAGCTGTAGTTGAAGCCCTTGCGTACCGCCGCGTTGACCCCGCTGATAACCGTGGAGGCGAGGATCAACCAGATAACGTATTTGCCAATCTGGGCGTTGAGCCAATCGACGCCTTTGGAAAACTTTAGTAATGCCTGCATGTTGTCTCCGTGAAGAAGTTCCCTGCGCACGCGAAGTCGATCACCGACTGATTTTTCAGTCGTTCGCCGGCCGTCTTGTAGTAAGGAAATTCTAGTGTTGACTATAAAAGCCAAGCTGACAGCTTTTTGACGGTGTATTCCCGGTGAATCGCCTAGTCATAATGCCTTATGGCCACCGTTTCACCGGACGCACCCCCTACGTCCATAGACGCGCCGGCGATGCGCAACGCCGGCCGCGAGCTGTTGTCGCTGGCATTGATGGATGCGCGCAACCACAGCTTGCATTTGCTCTCCCACTATGAACAGGCGGCGGCGGAAGGCAAGCTGGACGTGCCTTGCCGTCCCGAACTCGAGTTGCCTCAGTGGCTGGCCGGGCATATCGGCTGGCTGGCCGAGTACTGGATAGGCCGCAACCCGCAGCGCAGCCTGGGGGCGGCCTGCCCGCCGGACGCAGTGCGGCTGGCCTCCATCGAACCGATGGCCGACCAGTGGTTCAACCCGGCCATTGCAACCCATGCGGCGCGCTGGCAGCTGCAGTTGCCCGATTTCCAGGCCATACGGGCCTACCTGCTCGACACGCTGGAAAGCACGCTCGAGCTCCTGGACAAGACGGCGGAAGACGATCAGGGCTTGTACTTCTTCCGCGTCGCCCTTTTTCACGAAGACCTTCGCTGCGAACAGCTGGTGACGATGGCCCAGACGCTCGGCCTGCCGCTCAAGCTGGCGCTGCCCGTGGGTGTGCAGGCGCGCGACCCCGTGCTGGTGCCCGCCGGGCGCTGGCTGCTCGGCTCATCGCCCGGCGGCTTCGTGTTCGATGCGGAGAAGTGGGCGCACGAGATCGACGTGCCCGAGTTCGAGATCGACGCCCAGCCGGTGAACTGGGGCCAGTACGTGGAGTTCGTCGACGATGGTGGCTACGACCGCCCCGAGCTCTGGTTGCCGCAGGGCTGGGAATGGCTGCAGCGCGAGGCCGACCAGGAGGGCCGGCGCGGGCCACGCTACGTGGAGCAGATCGGATCGGCGAGCGGCGCCGTCATGCGGACGCTGTTCGGCAAATCCTCGCGGATGTCCTCCAGCCAGAGCGCAATGCATGTGACCTGGTGGGAGGCCGACGCCTGGGCGCGCTGGGCGGGTCGGCGGCTGGCGACCGAGGTGGAGTGGGAGATGGCTGCGCACACCGCCTCGCGCCGGGGTTTCCGCTGGGGCGATGTGCGCGAGTGGACCGCCAGCACCCTGCGGCCCTGGCCCGGTTTCGAGCCCGATGCCTGGAGCGAACACACCGACCTGGCCGCACAACCGCGCCTCGGCCTGGCCCGCGTGCAACGGGGCGGATCCTTTGCGGCGCGTTCGCGGATGAAGCATCCGAAGTTCCGGGGCTTCGCACTGCCCGACCGCGACGATGGCTTCGTGGGTTTCCGTACCTGCGCGCTCTAGCGAGCCGGAAGGTCCCACCAAGGCAACTGCCTGCGCAAGCTGAGCACCTCGCCGCAGGCACTGGCCTCGTATCCCGGCAAGGCCGCGAGCTTCGCCTGCCACGCGCCGCTGCGCAGCACGTCAAGCAGGGCCCCGACGGGCGGCTCGTCCAACGCCGCCTTGAGGCACACGAGGTAATAGTCCTCCTTGAGCAACGGGACGAAATCCAGCCCGCGTGAACGCGCCGCGGCCTCGATGCCCAAACCGGCGTCGGCCGCGCCGGAGGCCACTGCCTGCGCCACGGCGGCGTGAGAGGGTTCGGTGTTGCCGTAGCCCGTGATATCGCCGGGAGTCAGCCGCGATTGGGCCAGCAATTCCTCGAACAGCACCCGCGTGCCGGTGCCCAGTGCGCGGTTGGCAAAGCGCGCTCGCGATCGGGCCAGATCGCCGATCGAGGCCAGGCCCAAGGGGTTACCGCGCGCCACCATCAGGCCCTGGCTGCGGCGGGCAAAACCAATCAGCTTGTGCAGGCCCGGTTTGAGCAGCGGCTGGTACGCGCGTTGCGCCAGCGATCCGGCGGCGGGTTGCGGCGGCGTGTGAAAGCCCGCCACCGCGCAGCGGCCCTCGTTGAGTGCGCTGATCGCGTCGACGCTGCCGCAGAAGCGGACGTCCAGGTGCAACTGCGCGTTGGAGGCCGCATGTTCGCGCAATGCGGCCAGCGCATCATCGTGGCTGGCGAAGAGGGTGAGCACATGGGCCGCCGGATCGAACGCCACGGCGAAGGCGCGTTCCAGGTCCGCATGCAGCGACTCGATCTGCGGGGCCAGCCGTGCCTGGGCCTGGCGCTCGGCCCACAGCAGCTTGTCGCCGAAGGGCGACAGGCGGGCCGGCTGGCCTTTGTCCCAGACGATCAGCGGCTGGCCGAGTGCGGTTTCCCAGCGCTTGAGCTCGCCCCAGACGTGGCGGTAAGACAATCCCAGTGCCTTGGCCGCAGCGGAAATCGAGCCGCTTTCCCTGACCGAATACAGCAGGTCCATCAAGGCGTTTCGGATCAGCCGATCGCCTTGCTGCCCGTTCCAAGTGTAGGAAAGTTGGATCTTGCGCACGCGCCGAGTATGTCGCACGGACTGCCGCTATGCACGCCGCTTCATAGCTCGTGATTCCGAATAGGCCTTGGCGCGGCCAGCGGCTAGCATCGCTGCGTGAATACGTTTTCGCAGAGTGCCGCCACGGCTTTCCAGCTCATAGCCGGGGCCGACCCGCTTCTATGGTCCATCGTGACGCGCTCGCTGGCCGTCAGCGCCACGGCCTGCGTGCTGGCTTGTGCCGCAGGCCTGCTGCTCGGCGCCTGGTTGGGAGTGGCGCGCTTTGCCGGGCGCGGCGCCATTCTCGCGTTGCTCAATACGGCGCTGGCCCTGCCGTCGGTGGTGGTCGGCCTGGTGGTCTACCTGCTGCTGTCGCGTTCCGGGCCGCTGGGCTTTCTCGGCTGGTTGTTTTCTTTCAAGGCCATGGTGCTGGCCCAGGCCGTGCTGGTGCTGCCGGTGGCCGCGGCTCTGACGCGGCAGGTGGTGGAGGACGTCGATCGCGCCAATGGCGAGCAACTCCGCTCGTTGGGCGCGGGCCCCGCCATGCGCAGCCTGCTGCTGGCCTGGGACGAGCGCTACGCGCTGCTCACCGTGGTGATCGCCACGTTCGGCCGGGCCATCTCCGAGGTCGGCGCCGTGATGATCGTGGGCGGCAATATCGAAGGCTTCACACGGGTGATGACCACGGCCATCGCGTTGGAAACCAGCAAGGGCGACCTGCCGCTGGCGTTGGCGCTGGGCATCGTCTTGCTGGGGGTGGTGCTGGCGCTCAATGCCCTGATCGCGCTGGTGCGGCGTTGGCGCCTCGGGAGGGACGACCGGGTGCCGCTGCTGGAGGGAGCGCGCGGATGAGTGGCCTGATGCAACTAAAAACCGTGGACGTGTATTTCGGCGCCGTCACGGCGCTGGGGGGTGTGGACTTGCGTGTGGCGGCCGGCGACCGGCTGGCGCTGGTCGGCGCCAACGGCAGCGGCAAGAGCACCTTGCTGCGCGTGTTGCACGGGCTGCTGGCGCCCAGCAGCGGCTCCGTATTGCGCGACAGCGCGGCGCGCCAGGCCATGGTGTTCCAGCGTCCCTACATGCTGATGACCAGCGCGCTCAACAACGTCGCCCTGGGTCTGTGGATTCGGGGCACGCCGTGGCGACAGGCCAGGGAGCGGGCTCTGCTGGCGCTTGGCCGCGTGGGACTGGGCGAAGTCGCGATGCGGCCTGCGAGAAGGCTTTCCGGCGGGCAGCAGCAGCGCCTGGCGCTGGCGCGGGCCTGGAGCCTCAAGCCTCATGTCCTGTTTCTGGACGAGCCCACTTCCAGCCTGGATCCCCATGCCAAGCGCGAGGTGGAATCGCTGCTGGCTGAATTCGCGCAAGACGGCATGACACTGGTCTTTGCCAGTCACAACCTCGGGCAGGTCAGGCGGCTGGCAACGCGCGTGGTGTACCTGGAGCAAGGACGCGTGCTGGCCGACCTGCCGGTGCACGAATTCTTCGACGGCCCGCTGTTGGCGCGCACTTCGCGCGAGGCCGATCTCTTCCTCAAGGGGGAATTGGCATGAAATGGATAGCCGCGCTGGTCTTGGGGACCACGCTCGCCGGAGCACAGGCGCAAACGATCACCATGGCCTCGACCACGTCCACCGAGCAGTCGGGACTGTTCACCCACCTCTTGCCCGAATTCAAGAAGGCGAGCGGTCTGGACGTCAAGGTGGTGGCCGTGGGAACCGGCCAGGCCATCGACATGGCGCGGCGCGGCGATGCCGACGTGCTGTTCGTGCACGACCAGGTGGCCGAGGAGAAGTTCGTGGCCGATGGCTTTGCCGTCAAGCGCTATCCGGTGATGTACAACGACTTCGTGCTGGTCGGTCCCAAGGGCGATCCGGCAGCCACCCGGGGCAAGGACATCGGCGCGGCGTTGAAAAAGATTGCCGCCGCCAATGCGCCGTTCATCTCGCGCGGGGATAAAAGCGGCACCCACGCGGCCGAGCAGCGTTACTGGAACAATGCCGGCCTGGCCGCGAACAAGGGTACGGGCTACAAGGAGTGCGGCTGCGGCATGGGCCCGGCGCTGAACATCGGCGCCTCGTCGGGGGCCTATGTGCTGACCGACCGCGGTACCTGGCTGAATTTCAAGAACCGCGCGGATCTGGCCGTGCTGGTGCAAGGGGACACCAAGCTGTTCAACCAGTATGGCGTGATGGCGGTCAACCCCGCCAAACATCCGCACGTGAAAGTCGCGGATGCGCAGAAGTACGTGGACTGGGTCACGGGACCGGCCGGCCAGTCCGCCATCGCCGGCTACAAGATCGGCGGCGAGCAGCTATTCTTTCCCAACGCCTTGAAATGACATGCGCCGCGAATTACCGGCCCTTTTTTTGCCCAAGCTTGCGGTACACGGTGGCCCGGCTGATGCCGAGCACGCGCGCCGCCTGCATGACATTGCCACGCGCCTCGTCCACGGCCTTGCGGATCAGCGCAGTCTGCAGATCCTTCAGCGGCAACCGCTTGGCGTCCAACGCAAGTTGATCGTCCGGCGTGCCGCAGGGCACCGCCAGGACCTGGAGCGTCAGGCCCGACCAGAGCGGCACTTCCATCGGGCCCTTGCGGCCGGCGGCATCGAACAGCATCTCCCAGGGCATGGCGAACAGGTCTGCGCAATGCTGCGCAGCAGCAGCGGGGGCCGCGAGCTGCGAGATCATTTGGCGGGCTGTCGGGTTGGCCGAGGCCAACCGGCCATCACCGTCCAGGCAGACCAGGCCGTCACCGTCACCGCCCATGGTCCGGCCCGGCCAATTGACGCGCAACAGCAGGGCGTGCGGCCGGGCGAGCGCCAGCGCGTTCTCGATGCTGCGCGCCCACTGCGACACCAGATGCTTGAGCTCTGGGCGCTCGGCGGCATCGATCCCCGTCAGGTCCAGCATCCCGACGCATTCGCCTTCGGGGCCGAACAGCGGCGCACCCGCGCAGCTGTACATGCCCGTGTCGTCGAAAAAATGTTCGCCGCGGTGCAACCAGACGGGCCGCAATTCGGCCAGCGCCGCGCCGATGGCGGTGGTGCCCACGGCCCGTTCGGACAGGTCCACGCCGATGCGCGTGATCAGATGGGCACGGGGATCGCCGCGGTCGATCAGTCCATTGACGTCGATGACCACGCCCTGTGCGTCGGTCAGGATCGCAAAGTAGCGGCTATTCGCAATGGCACGGCCGAGTTTCTCGAGCACCGGTCGCGCGGCCTGCAGCAATGCGTGATTGGCTTCCTCGGTGCGGCGTGCCGCCTGCGCGGGGATCACGTCGAACGCCAGGCGTTGATCCGGGCGCTGGCCGTTGGCCAGGCAACGGTGCCAGGAGCGCTCGATCCAGCCGAACTCGGGGCCACTGTCCAGCATCGCTTCGCCAGCGTGGCGGCCCTCCACCAGCACGGCGCGACGCGCGAGGCCGATTTGCCGCAGGCGTTGCTCGGCAGGCGGAGGGAGGAGGGTGTTCATGACTGTCCAGCGGTGGCGGGAGTTTGAATCAGTCGCACAAGTACCTATTGTTCCATTTTGAGAATTTCGTGGGTTGCCGTTCGGCGGACTAGGGTTTCGCCTAGGTATTCGGCCGAAGCGGGGTTCACAATGATTCGCGGCACTTTCCAGGAGACAAGCCATGCAGGTGCAATTCAAAGTGAACGGCAAAGACAGGTCGCTCGATGTCCCTCCCAACACATTGCTCGTGCACGCGCTGCGCGAGCACCTCCACTTGACCGGAACCCACGTCGGCTGCGACACCGCTCAATGCGGCGCCTGCACCGTGATGGTCAACGGGCGCGCCATCAAATCGTGCAATACCCTGGCGGTGCAGCACCAGGGCGCGGAAGTCACGACCATCGAAGGCGTCGCCGCGGCAGATGGGACCATGCATCCGATGCAGGCGGCCTTCAAGGAATGCCATGGCCTGCAATGCGGTTTCTGCACGCCGGGCATGGTGATGAGCGCGATCGATCTGTGCGAGCACCACCCCGACGCCAGCGAGGCCGAAGTCCGCGCCCTGCTGGACGGCAACATGTGCCGTTGCACGGGCTACCAGAACATCGTCAAGGCGGTCCAGATGGGCGGCAAGGCCATGAGCGCCGCTGCTTCCGTCGCCACCGCCAGCGCTTGAAAAGGGAGAGCATCATGGGCGCACCCGACTTCGCAGGCCTGCCGCACATCGGCGAGGCCCTCAGGCGCAAGGAAGACTATCGCTTCCTGACCGGCGCCGGCCAGTACACCGACGACGTGAGCGTCGCCCACCAGGCTCACGCCATCTTCGTGCGCTCGCCGCACGCGCACGCCAAACTCAACTCGGTCGACACTTCGGCCGCGAATGAGATGCCCGGCGTGGTCGGCATCATCACCGGCAAGGACATCGAGGGAAAGATGGGCGGCCTGCCTTGCGGCTGGTTGATCAACAACCCCGACGGCACGCCGATGAAGGAGCCCATGCACCCGATCCTCGCGATCAACAAGGTGCGCTACGTGGGCGACCATGTTGCGATGGTGGTGGCCGAGACGGTGGAACAGGCGCGCAATGCCGCCGAGGCCGTGGTCGTGGACTACGAGGTGCTGGGCGCTGTCGTCAACGTCGCGGATGCCGCGAAAAAGCAGAGCGGGGTCAACATCCACGATGAAGCGCCGGACAACCAGTGCTACAAGTGGGCGCTGGGCGACAAGGCCGCGGTGGACGGCGCGTTCGCGAACGCCGCGCATGTGACCAAGCTCGACCTCGTGAACAACCGTTTGATTCCCAACGCGATCGAGCCGCGCGTGGCGATCGGTTGCTACAACCGCGCGAACGAGGAATACGTGCTGTATGTCGCCAACCAGAATCCGCATGTCGAGCGGCTGTTGATGACGGCCTTCGTGCTCGGCCTGCCCGAGCACAAGGTACGGGTGATCGCACCGGACGTCGGCGGTGGTTTCGGTAGCAAGATATTCCTGTATGCCGAGGACGTGTGCCTGACCTGGGCGGCCAAGCATCTCAATCGCAACATCAAGTGGACTGCCGATCGCTCGGAAAGCTTCTTGTCGGACGCGCATGGCCGCGACCACGTGAGCCACGCCGAGATGGCGCTGGACAAGGACGGGAAATTCCTGGCGCTGAAGGTCCATACCGACGCCAACCTCGGGGCTTACCTGTCGACCTTTTCCACCGCGGTGCCCACCATCCTTTACGCGACCCTGCTGGCCGGGCAGTACACCACGCCGCAGATCTACGTGGAAGTGGATGCATGGTTCACCAATACCGCGCCGGTCGATGCGTACCGCGGCGCCGGCCGGCCCGAGGCCACCTATCTGCTGGAGCGGCTGGTATCGCGCTGCGCCTGGGAATTGGGCTTGGCACAGGACGAGATCCGCAAGCGCAACTTCATCACCACTTTCCCGTACCAGACTCCGGTGGCGCTGCAGTACGACACGGGCGATTACAAGGCCTGCATGGATAAGGCGCAGGCACTGGCCGAAGTGGACGGCTTCGCCGCGCGCAAGTCGGCGAGCGAGGCGCAGGGCAAGCTGCGCGGCATCGGCTATTCCAGCTACATCGAGGCCTGCGGCATCGCGCCCTCCAACATTGCCGGTGCGCTCGGCGCGCGTGCCGGGCTGTTCGAGTGCGGCGAGATCCGCGTGCATCCCACCGGCAGCGTCACGGTGTTCACCGGCTCGCACAGCCACGGCCAGGGGCATGAAACCACCTTCGCGCAGGTGGTGGCGGCGCGCCTGGGCATTCCCGTGGAGAACGTGGACGTGGTGCACGGCGACACGGGCCGGGTGCCGTTCGGCATGGGCACCTACGGCTCGCGCTCGATCTCGGTCGGCGGCGCCGCCATCATGAAGGCGCTGGACAAGATCGAGGCCAAGGCCAAGAAGATCGCGGCGCATTTGATGGAGGCCAGCGATGCCGACATCGATTTCGCCAACGGCGAGTTCACGGTGAAGGGCACCGACAAGAAGATCCCCTTCGGCCAGGTGGCGCTCACGGCCTACGTGCCGCACAACTACCCGCTGGACAAGCTGGAGCCGGGCCTGAACGAAACCGCGTTCTACGACCCCACCAACTTCACCTTCCCCGCAGGCACCTACATCTGCGAAGTGGAAGTTGACAAGCAGACCGGCGAGGTCAAGATCGACCGCTTCACCGCGGTGGACGACTTCGGCACCATCATCAACCCGATGATCGTCGAGGGCCAGGTGCACGGCGGGCTGGTGCAGGGGATCGGCCAGGCCCTGATGGAAAACTGCGTCTACGACCGCGAGACCGGGCAGCTGCTCACCGGCAGTTTCATGGACTACGCGATGCCGCGAGCCGAAGACTTCCCGATGTTCAGGATCGGCACCGTCTGCACGCCTTGCACCCACAACCCGCTGGGCACCAAGGGCTGTGGCGAGGCCGGGGCCATCGGTTCGCCGCCGGCGGTGATCAACGCCGTGCTCGACGCGCTCGCACCGCTGGGCGTGAAGGACTTCGATATGCCGGCCACGCCGCACCGGGTATGGGAAGCGATGCGCAAGGGCAGCGTGAGCCCGGTGCAGGAGCCGCAGCAACCCGCCACCACCGCCGCCACGCAAGGCCGGCCGGCGCCCTGAAACAGGAAGGAACCGATCATGTATGCCTTTACCCTGGAACGTCCCTCCACGTTGGCCGACGCCGCCCGGCTCACCGCTGCCGGCGCCAAGCCCTTGGCCGGGGGCCAGACACTGCTGGCCTCGATGAAGCTGCGCCTGTCGCAGCCCGGGCAACTGGCCGACCTGGGCGCCATCAAGGAACTGTCCGCCGTCCGCAAGGACGGCAATACGCTGATCGTCGGCGCCATGGCGCGCCACTGCGAGGTCGGAGAAAACGCCGAGGTTCGGGCCGCCTATCCCGCACTGGCAGACCTCGCAGCGCACATCGGCGACCGCCAGGTGCGAGCACTCGGCACCATCGGCGGTTCGGTCGCCAACAACGACCCGGCCGCCTGCTACCCGGCCGCGGTGCTGGCCTCGGGTGCGACAGTGATCACGAACAAGCGGGAGATCGGCGCCGACGACTTCTTCCAGGGCATGTTTGCCACCGCGCTGGAGGAGGGTGAACTGATCACCGCGATCCGCTTCTCGATCCCGAAGCGGGCGGCCTACGAAAAGTTTCGCCAGAAAGCCAGCAACTTCCCGCTGATCGGCGTGTTCGTCGCGCAGTTCGACAGCGGCAAGCTCAATGGCCAGGTGCGGGTGGCAGTCACCGGGGGTGGCAACGGCGTGTTCCGCCACGCCGGACTGGAAGACGCGCTCACCCGCAGCTTCACGCCCGCCGCGGCGGAGGCGGTGAAGATCGATGCTGAAGGGTTATCGAGCGACCTTCATGCATCAGCGGAATACCGCGCCAATCTCATCAGCGTGATGGCGCAGCGCGCCGTCGCCAAGGCCTTGGCCTGAGCCCGAGGTGATCCCGGCACTCGCCTCCATCGACGCGCTGTCGCAGGCGCTGGAGGGGGTGGGTTATTTCGCCGACCGGCGGCTGGCGACGGCGGTGTTCCTGGCGCTCAAGCTCAAGCGCCCCTTGCTGCTGGAGGGCGAGCCCGGCGTGGGCAAGACCGAGCTGGCCAAGGCGCTGGCCACCGCGCTTCAGCGCGAACTGCTGCGGCTGCAGTGCTACGACGGCATGGAGCTGCGGGAGGCGCTGTACGAGTGGAACTACGCGGCGCAGTTGCTCCATATGCGCGCCGCCGAGATGGACGGCGCCGGCGGCTCGGGGCATGTCAACCCCAATCAGGTCGAGCGCGAGGTCTACCAGGAGCGCTACCTGATCCGCCGGCCGCTGCTGCAGGCGCTGCAAACGCCCGAACCCGGCGCGGTGCTGCTGATCGATGAAGTGGACCGCGCCGACGAGCCCTTCGAGGCCTTCCTGCTGGAATACCTGGGCGAATACCAGGTGAGCATTCCCGAGATCGGCACCGTGCGCGCCCTGGCGACGCCGATCACCATCCTCACCAGCAACCGCACGCGCGAACTGCACGATGCAGTGAAGCGGCGCTGCCTTTATCACTGGCTGGACTATCCCGAGCGCGAGCGTGAACTGGCCATCGTGCGGGCCCAGGTGCCGGAAGCGGGCGATGCGCTCTCGCAGCAGGTGGCGACCTTCGTCGGGCGGCTGCGCAGCCAGCCTTTCGCCCACGGTTTCCAGCGCGCTCCGGGCATCGCCGAAAGCGTGGAATGGGCCCGGGCTCTGGTCGCGCTGGACACGCTGGTGGTGGACCCCGAGGTGGTGGCCGACACCGTGGGCATCCTGTTCAAGCAGCGGGAAGACGTGGCTGCACTCTCGCGTGAGCTGGTCGCCGATCTGCTCAAGCCGCAAGAGGGGAATTGACCGTGCAGCTGGGCGATGCCCGCAGTGGCAAGCTGGCCGGCAACATCACGGGGTTCGGGCGTGCCTTGCGCCGCGCCGGCGTGCGCATGGACAGTGCGCGCATCGCGCTGGCCCAGCAAGCCGCGCAACTGGTGGGCGTGGCGAGCAAGGCCGACCTGGGCGCCGCGCTGGAGGCCGTGCTGGTCAGCCGCGAGCAGGACCGTGGCGTCTTTCGAGAGCTGTTCGACGCGTACTTCCGCGATCCCGAGGTCGCCAGCAAGTTGCTGGCGCAACTGCTACCCAGCGCCGAAGGCAAGGCCGAGCCGGACAAGCGCAGGCCGCGCGTGCGCGAGGCGCTGTCGCCGCAGCAGTCCCTCGGCCGGCAGGCGCCGAAGATGCAGGACAAGGAAGTGGATTTCGACGCGGCGATGACGGCCAGCGACCTGAGTGTGCTCAAGCATGCGGACTTCAATGCCCTGAGCGCTGCCGAATATCACCTGGTCGAGCGGCTGGCACGCGATGTGGCCTTGCCCGTGCCCTGCGTCGCGGGGCGGCGCACCCGGCCGGGCTGGCGTGGCGGGCAACTGCATTGGGCTGGGATCATGCGCCATGCCGCGCGCACCGGCGGCGAACTGCTGCAGTTGCGCCGGTTGCAACGGCACGAGGAGCCTTTGCCCCTGTTGGTCCTGGTCGATGTGTCGGGCTCGATGGAGCGCTACGCCAGGCTGCTGCTGGCCTTTCTTCACGCCGCCACCCGCGATGTCTACGGCCGCAAGGGCCGGCGCGATGTGTTCGCATTCGGCACCCACCTCACGGACCTGACTCTGGCGTTCCGCCGGGCCGACACCGACGACATGCTGGCCGCCGCGAGCGCCGCCATCGACGATTTCGCGGGCGGCACGCGCCTGGGTGAATCGCTGGCCGGCCTGCGCAGGCACCATGCCAGGCGGCTGATCGGCGGCCGCACCCTGGTACTGCTGATCACTGACGGGCTGGACACGGGCGAGCCGGAGGTGCTTTCCGACGAGCTGGACTGGTTGCGGCTGCACAGCCGGCGCCTGCTCTGGCTGAATCCGTTGTTGCGTTTCAGCGGCTATGCGCCGGTGGCGCGCGGCGCGGAGGTGCTGCACCGGCAGGCGCACGGCATGCTGGCGGTGCACAATCTCAGCAAGCTCCAGGACCTGGCAGCCAGTCTCGCCGCCGTCATGAGGAATTAGCAGATCATGGAAATGCAAGGCAACCGCGCCCTCGCAGTCACCCAGCAACAAGCCTGGGAGGCGTTGAACAACCCCGAAGTCCTCAAGGCCAGCATCCCTGGTTGCGACAAGGTGGAATCGACGGGGAACAATCAGTATGTGGTGGCGGTCGCAGTGAAGGTCGGCCCGGTGGCGGCGAAGTTCGCGGGCAAGATCACCTTGACCGACGTCAACCCGCCGGAAAGCTACACCCTGGGTTTCGACGGGCAGGGTGGGGCGGCGGGTTTCGGCAAGGGCCAGGCGCAGGTGAAGCTCACTCCCCAGGGCAACGGCTGCGAACTCAACTACAAAGTGGGGGCGCAGGTGGGCGGAAAGATTGCGCAGATGGGCCAGCGCCTGGTCGACGGTGTGGCGAAGTCCATGGCCGAGGATTTTTTCCGGCGCTTCGACGAGGAGATGCAGCGGCGCCACCCCGAAGCTTATGCAGCCGCAGCCGTAGCTGCAGCGCCCGCGGCGGCTGAACCGGCGACGACAGGCAAGCCGATCCCTGTCTGGTTGTGGGTCGTGGGCGCCGTGTTGGTGGTGGCTCTGCTCTTTTGGTGGTTGCGCTAGGACGATATGGAAAATCTCGACGTCATGGTTCTGCGTACGCTGCGCGACTGGCGGTCGGCGGGCAAGCGCGCCTTGCTGGCGACAGTGGTGCGCACCTGGGGCTCGTCGCCGCGCCCGATCGGCTCGATCATGGCTCTGTGCGAAGACGGCGCCGTGGTGGGGTCGGTCTCGGGTGGCTGCATCGAGGACGACCTGATCTACCGCTACAGCGGCGCTGCGCAGATCCTTCCCACGGGCGCCCCTGTCTTCGTGAAGTACGGCATCACGGCCGACGAGGCACACCGCTTCGGCCTTCCCTGCGGCGGCACCCTGGAGTTGCTGCTGGAGTTCAACCCAGACGCGTCCGCGCTCGCCGAAATCGTGGCCGCCCTGGAGCAGGGACGATTGATGCGGCGAACCGTGAGGCTCTCTGATGGCGCGGCGACCCTCACCGAGGCGACGTCGCCCAGCGCATTGAGCGTCGATGCGACCGAACTGGTGAATGTGTTCGGCCCGGAATACCGCATGTTGCTGATCGGTGCCGGCCAGCTGACCGAGTACCTGGCCACCATGGCCCTTTTCAGCGGCTTTGCCGTCACAGTGTGCGATCCGCGCGAGGAATACCGTGGCGCCTGGAGCGTGCCCGGCGTCACGGTGCTGGCCGACATGCCGGACGACGTGGTGACGGCGTTCAAACCCGATCGTCGCAGCTGCGTGGTGGCGCTAACGCATGATCCCAAGCTGGACGACCTGGCGTTGCTGGAGGCGTTGAAGAGCGAGGCCTTCTACGTGGGCGCGATCGGCAGCCGCCGCAACAATGAAGCCCGGCACCAGCGCATGATCGAGCACTTCGGCGAAACCCCGGCGTCGTTGGCCCGGCTGCGCGGCCCGATCGGCATCTACATCGGGAGCAAGACCCCGCCCGAGATCGCCGTGAGCGTGATGGCGGAAATTCTCGCGGTGAAGAATGGAGTGAAACTGCCGCGCGATATGGATGTGGCCCAGGCCAAGAACGGCCTGGCGGTGCCGGCCAACAATCCCGGCGATCTGGCTTGCGCTGTGTTGCCGCAGGCGGGCTGAACCGCCCGCGGCTGCGCGCTTACTTGCGGAAGTTGTCGACCAGGGCCTGACCCTCGGGGCCGGCCTTCTCGATCCATTCCTTGAGCATCACGTCGCCGATTTTCTTCATGTCGGCCTTCAGCTGCCCAGAAGGCGGCAGGATGTTCATGCCATTGGCCTTGAGTTTCGCGAGCGTTTCGTCGTTGGCCTTCTTGCTTGCCGCCAGACCCCGAGTCTCCGCGTCTGCCGCAGCCTTCAGCAAAGCCTGCTTGGTGGGAGCGTCGAGAGCATCAAAGGCGGCTTTGTTGACGAGGACCACGTTCTTCGGCAACCATGCCTGTGTGTCGTACCAATACTTCAGGTGCTCATAAGTCTTGGTGTCGAAGCCGGTGGACCCGCTGGACATATAGCTTTCGACGACGCCTGTCGCAAGTGCCTGGCTTAGTTCAGCCGCTTGCACCGTCACGGGGATAGCTCCCACCATTTCGGCGATCTTCGCCGTCTGGGGGTTGTATGCGCGCCATTTCACGCCCTTCAGATCAGCTGCCGAGTTGAGCGGCTTCTTCGCGTAGATGCCCTGCGGCGGCCACGGCACAGCGTAAAGGGCGAGCATGCCCTGTTCGCCGAGTTTCTTGTCGAGAAACGGCTTTTGTGCGCGCCAGAGTTTCACCGATGCGTCGTAACTGTCGGCCAGGAACGGCAAAGCGTCGGCACCGAAGATCGGCCATTCGTTGCTGAAGTTGGAGATCAGTATTTCCCCGATCTGTGCCTGGCTGCCTTGCACGGCGCGCTTGATCTCGGGCGCCTTGAACAGCGACGCGTTGGCGTGCACCTGGATCTTGAGCTTGCCGCCGGTCGCCTTGTCCACGTCGCTGGCGAACTGCACCAGGTTTTCGGTGTGGAAGTTGCCGGCCGGATAGGCAGCCGGCAGGTCCCACTTGACCTGAGCCGAAACCTGGTTGGCCAGCGCGAGGGCGGCCGCGAAAAAGGCGTACTTGAGTTTCATAGTCACTCCGGGACAATGGGGTTATGAACAGTGGGCAGAGAATACGTGCAAATCCCGCGCCAGCGGATTCGGTTTTACCCCCGGTGAAAGCGGCGGCGCGAGTGGGGTTCCTAGGCGTGTTGATGCTCGACACCCGGTTTCCCAGGCCGCCCGGTGACATCGGCCACCCGGACAGTTTCGGCGTGCCGGTTCGGCATTTGGTGGTTCGCGGTGCGTGGCCGCGAACGATCGTCGCCAGCGCGCAGGCCTTGCGCTCCGGTGGGATGCTTTCGGCCTTTTGCGAAGCGGCGCGCGAGTTGGAACGCGCGGGCGCACACGCCATCACGACCAGTTGCGGCTTCCTGGTCCTGCTGCAGCGCGAGTTGCAAGAGGCGGTGCGGGTACCCATGGTGACCTCCAGCCTGCTCCAGCTACCCGGCTTGCTCGAGCGTCAGCAGCAGGTCGGGGTGCTCACCATCAGCCAGGCCCACCTCGGGACGGAGCATCTGCTGGCGGCAGGCGTGCCGTCTGGGCGGCTGGCCGACGTGATCGTGCAGGGCGTCGATCCGGCCGGCGAGTTTGCGAGCGCGATCCTCGGCAACCGCACCGACATGAACTTGCAGCAAGCGCAGGCCGACGTCGTGGCTGCGGCGTTGGCGCTCAAGGCTCGGGCACCTGACCTGCGCACCGTGGTGCTGGAGTGCACCAACATGCCGCCTTACGCGAAATCAGTGCACGAAGCCACCGGTTGGGAGCTGCGTTCCCTGCTCGATCACTTTTCCACGCCCATCACGTAGTTGGGCAACCACGTCACGATCTGCGGGAAGAGGGTGACGAGGGCGATGCAGAGGACCAGGCAGCCGAAGAACGGGATGGCGGCGCGTGCGATGGTGTTGCTGTCCTTGCCCGTCATGTTTTGAAGCACGAACAGGTTGAAGCCCACCGGCGGCGTGACCTCGGCGATCTCCACCAGCAGCACGATGAAGATGCCGAACCAGACCAGGTCGAAACCGGCCTTCTGGATCATCGGCAACACCACCGCCGCAGTGAGCACGATCATGCTGATGCCGTCCAGCGCCGTGCCGAGCACGAGGTAGACGAGGACCAGGCACGAGATAAGCGCGTAGGGCGACAGGTGCATGCCATTGACCCATTCGGCCAGCTCGCGCGGCACGCCGGTGAAGGCCATGGTCTTGGTGAGGAAGGCGGCGCCGGCCAGGATGAACATGATCATGCAGCTGGTGCGGGTCGCGCCCATCAGACCGTCCCAGAAATTGCGCCAGGTGAGCGAGCGGCCCCAAGCGGCGATCGCCAGCGAGCCGGCGACGCCGTAGGCCGCGCATTCCGTAGCGGTGGCGTAACCGCTGACCAGCACCCAGACGATGAAGACGATGAGAGAGCCACAGGGAATCAGGTTGCCGCTCTTGCGGATCTTCTCCCTGAAACTGGAGGGCGGATCGGCGGCCGGAACCTTGGACGGGTTGCGGATCGACCACCAGGCGATGTAGCCCATGAACAGCACCATCAGCAGCGCCCCTGGGATGAAGCCGGCCAGGAAGATGCGGATGATGGAAGCGTCGGCCGCCACGGCGTACACCACCATGGTGATGGAAGGCGGGATCAGGATGCCCAGCGTGCCGGCGGTGGCGAGCGAACCCAGGGCCAGCTTCTCGTCGTAGCCGCGCCTCTTCAGTTCAGGCAGCGCCACTTTTGCGATGGTGGCGCAAGTCGCCGCCGAAGACCCGCTGACTGAGCCGAAGATGCCGCAGCCCAGGATGGTGGTGTGCATCAACCGGCCGGGGATGCGGTTCAGCCAGGGCCGCAGGCCCTCGAACATCTCCTCGCTCAGCTTGGTGCGAAACAGGATCTCCCCCATCCAGATGAACAGCGGCAGTGCCGCCAATTCCCACGAGGCGTTGCTTTCCCAGAAAGCGGAGAACAGGTTCTTGCCCGGCTGGGTGCTGACGAAGAACGCCTGCCCGACCCATCCGCAGATGGCGAGCGTCATGGCGATCCAGACCCCGCCGGACAGCAGGACCAGCATGATGATCAGCAGGAAGAGGCCGATAGCTAGGGTTTCCATGGCGTGCTCTTGTAGTAGTTCTAGATATCGGATGAGAAGTCGCCGTGCGCGTGCCGCTCTTCGACGGAAGTGACGTAGGTCGGCCGCGCGCCACGCGCCACCAGCACCATCTCGTCGAGTACCGCGATGAAGAACAGCCACGAGCCGACAACGAACGTGGTCTGCGGGATCCATAGCGGGATGGCCAGGAGTCCGTTGGCAATGTCATTGAATTTGTAGCTTTCCCAGGCGAACCGCGTCGCCCACCAGGCCAGGTAGCCGATGGCGAAGCAGGCGATCACGAGGGAGACGATCTCCAGCACCCGGCGCACTGGCGCCGACACCTTCTCCAGCAGCAGGGTGACGCGCACGAAGTCGCCGTGCTTGAATGCGTGCGCCATTGCCAGGAAGGCCGCCGCAGCGCAGAGCCAAGCGACGACGTCGTTGGTGGCTCCGGTGCGCACCCCGAATTCGCGCAGGATGCTCTGGCCGATCATGAGCACGCAGATCGCGAGCACGCAAAGGGCCGCGACGGCCCCTGCCGCGAAATAGAGACCGTCCAGGAGTTTTCTCATTTTTTGGTTTCTCGGTTGGTGCCGGAGGCGAATGCCGGGGTCTTCAGGTAGGCGGCAACGATGGATTCTCCCTCAGGCCCCGCCTTTTTCTGCCAATCCTGCAGCATCGTCCACCCGAGCTGTTTCATGTCGGAGACAAGCTTGGACGACGGCTGGTGCACTTTCATCCCTTTGTCGGCCAGCATTTTCTTGGCCGCGTCGTTCCTTTCCTGGCTTAGCTTCCAGCCGCGCTCCTCGGCGGCGGCGGCGGCCTTCAGGACCGCTTCCTGCTGCGCCTTGTCCAGGGACTGGAATGCCTTGGCGTTGACCAGCACCGCGTTCTTCGGCAGCCAGGCCTGCACGTCGTAGAAGTTCTTGATGTGCTCGTAGATACGGCTGTCCACGCCGGTCGTGCTGGAGGTCATGAAGGCTTCCACCACGCCGGTCGCCATGGCCTGGCCCAACTCCGCTGCCTGCACGGTGACCGATTGCGCAGCCATCAGCTCGCCCATCTTGGCGGTGGCCGGTGAATAGGCCCGCCACTTGATGCGCCGCATGTCGGCCATGGAATCGACCTCCTTCTTGCTGAACAGGCCCTGCGCCGGCCACGGCACGGTGTACAGGAGCATCAGGCCCTGCTTCTCGAGGTAGCGCGAGAGGACCGGTTTCTGCGCGTCGTACAGGCTCTTGGCGTTCTTGTAGCTGGTGGCCAGGAACGGCACGCCATCGGCGCCGAAGAGCGGACTCTCGTTCTCGTAGTTGGCCAGGAGGATTTCGCCCGCCTGCGCCTGGGCACCTTGCACGGCGCGCTTGATTTCCGGCGCCTTGAAGAGGGCCGCGTTGGGATGGACCTGGATCTTGAGTGCCCCTGCGGTGGCTTTTTCAACGTCGGCCGCGAACTGAACGATGTTTTCCGTATGGAAATTGGTCGCCGGGTAGGCGGCGGCCAGGTCCCACTTTGTCTGGCTCCAGGCAGCGCCCGCCAGGGCAGTTAGGGCGACGGCCAAGGCGGCTTTCAGGGTGGAGGTTTGCATCTCGGTTCCTTTCCAACGGGTTGTTGAGAAAATGCAGACAAATTATCAATAAAATATCGAGTTAACGTCTACATAGTGTTTATACCTATAGATCATCGATAAGAAATCAACAAAATATCAGACACTTTGTCGATATAGTGCCAGCTGAAACAACCCGGACGCACCATGACAACCTCTCAAAACGCCATCGTTTCGTCATCCCACCTCGTCTCGCCGCGCAGCGCCGAAATGAGCGAACTGGAATTCGGCCTCATCGTCAGCTGGAACGCGTTCAGCCGCTGGGCCGTGCGCTGCATGGCGGCGGCCGGCGTGCCGGATCTCACCATCACCGACGTGCTGGTGCTGCACCACATCAACCACCGCGCCCGCAACAAGAAGCTGGCCGATGTGTGCTTCGTCCTCAACTACGAGGACACTCACGTCGTGAACTACTCGCTCAAGAAGCTGGTGTCCGCCGGCCTGGCGCAGGGCGAGAAGGTCGGCAAGGAAGTGCTCTACAGCCCGACGGCCAAAGGCGAAGAGGTCGTGGCGAAGTACCGTGAGGTACGCGAGCAGTGCCTGATCGACAGCGTGGACGGCGAGATGAATCCGCACATCGGCGAACTCGCGCGCTTCCTGCGGCTGATGAGCGGCCTGTACGACCAGGCCGCGCGGGCGGCGTCCTCGCTCTAGGCAACGTTTTCATCCCATTTCACCCAAAGAGACCATGCACAAGGAAAATCAGGCAATGCAAGGCACACCCGGCGCCAAGTGGCAGTTCTGGATCGATCGTGGCGGCACCTTCACCGACATCGTCGCCAAGCGGCCGGACGGCGCGCTGGTGACGCACAAGCTGCTGTCGGAGAACCCGGAACAGTACAAGGACGCCGCGGTCGCCGGCATCCGGCATCTGCTGGGCCTGAAGGCCGGGCAGCCGGTAACGCCCGATGTGGTGGATTGCGTGAAGATGGGCACCACCGTCGCCACCAACGCCTTGCTCGAACGCAAAGGCGAGCCGACTCTGTTGGTAACCACCAAGGGCTTTCGCGACGCGCTGCGGATCGCCTACCAGAACCGCCCGAGGCTGTTCGACCGCAACATTGTTTTGCCGGAGCTGCTGTACAGCTCGGTGATCGAGGCGCAGGAGCGCGTCGGCGCCCGCGGTGAAATGCTCACGCCGCTGAACGAGGCCTTGCTCCAAGAGGAACTGGAGGCGGCCCACCAGCGCGGCCTGCGCAGCGTCGCCATCGTCTTCATGCATGGCTATCGCTATAGCGAGCACGAGCAGGCGGCCAAGCGCATTGCGCAGCAGGTTGGCTTCACGCAGATCAGCACCTCGCACGAAACCAGCCCGATGATGAAGTTCGTCAGCCGCGGCGACACGACGGTGGTCGATGCGTACCTGTCGCCCATCTTGCGGCGCTACGTCGAGCAGGTTGCGGCCGAAATGCCGGGTGTCAAGCTGTTCTTCATGCAGTCATCCGGCGGCCTCACCGATGCCCACGCCTTCCAGGGCAAGGACGCGATCCTGTCGGGGCCGGCGGGCGGCATCGTCGGCATGGCGCGCACGGCGCAGCTCGCGGGCCACGACAAGGTGATCGGCTTCGATATGGGCGGCACCTCCACCGACGTGTCGCACTACGCGGGCCAGTTCGAACGCGAGTTCGAAACGCAGGTGGCTGGCGTTCGCATGCGCGCGCCCATGATGAGCATCCACACCGTCGCGGCGGGCGGCGGCTCGATACTCGAATTCGATGGTTCGCGCTTTCGCGTCGGCCCTCAAAGCGCGGGCGCCAATCCCGGCCCGGCCAGCTATCGGCGCGGCGGGCCATTGGCCGTGACCGACGCAAACGTGATGGTCGGCAAGATCCAGCCGCGCTATTTCCCCAAGGTGTTCGGACCCAAGGCCGACGAGGCGTTGAGCTACGAAGCGGTGCAGGCCAAGTTCAACGAGCTGGCGGGCAGGACCGGCCGCAGCGCCGAAGTCGTGGCCGAAGGCTTCATCAACATCGCCGTGCAGCAGATGGCCAACGCCATCAAGAAAATCTCGGTAGCGCGTGGCTACGACGTGACGCGCTACACGCTGCAATGCTTCGGCGGCGCGGGCGGCCAGCACGCTTGCATGGTGGCGGATGCGCTGGGCATGAGCCGCGTATTCGTCCACCCGCTGGCCGGCGTGCTGTCGGCCTATGGCATGGGCCTGGCCGACCAGAACGTGATCCGCGAGCAGGCGATCGAGCTTCCGCTGGCCCCGCAGTCGCTGCCGTCGATCGCCGAGCAGCTCGACGCACTGGGCGCCGCGGCCCAGGCCGACCTGGAGCGCCAGCAGGTCAGCGCGGGCGCCGTCACCATTCATCAGCGCGTCCACGTCCGGTACGAGGGCAGCGACTCGGCCCTGGTGGTGCCGTTCGGCGACCTGCAGACGATCATTGCGGGCTTCGAGGCAGCCTATCGCCAGCGCTTTGCCTTCCTGATGCAAGGCAAGAACATGATGGTCGAAGCGATCTCGGTGGAAGCCGTGGTCGCCGGCGATGCACCGGAGGAGCCGCGCCAGGAAATGCACGCCGTTCGTGAGCTGCCGCGCCGGGAAACGGTGCGCATGTACTCGGGAGGACAGTGGCACGACGCCGCGCTGGTGGTACGCGAAGACCTCCAGCCCGGCGACATCATTTCAGGGCCGGCGATCATCGCCGAAAAGAATGCGACGACCATCGTCGAGCCGGGTTGGGAGGCGCAGATCACGGCACTGGACCACATCGTGCTGGACCGGCGCGTCGCCCGTTCGGTGAAGTTCGCGGCCGGAACCACCGTCGACCCGGTCCTGCTGGAGGTGTTCAACAACCTCTTCATGAACATCGCGGAGCAGATGGGCCTGCAGCTGCAGAACACGGCCTACTCGGTCAACATCAAGGAGCGGCTGGACTTTTCGTGTGCACTGTTCGACCAGGAGGGCAACCTGATCGCCAACGCGCCGCACATGCCGGTGCACCTGGGCTCCATGGGCGAGAGCATCAAGACGGTGATCCGCGAGAACGCGGGCAAGATGTCGCCGGGTGACGTCTTCGTGCTGAACGACCCTTATCACGGCGGCACGCACCTGCCGGACGTGACGGTGATCACGCCCGTGTACCTGGGCATCGGGCATGACGACAAGCCGCTGTTCTATGTGGGATCGCGCGGCCACCATGCCGACATCGGCGGGATCACGCCGGGTTCCATGCCGCCTTTCTCGACCTTGATCGAGGAGGAGGGCGTGCAGATCAACAACGTCAAGCTGGTCGATCGCGGAACCCTGCGCGAAGCCGAAATGCTGGCCCTGCTCAGGAGCGGCACCTATCCCAGCCGCAATCCCGAGCAGAACATGGCCGACCTGAAGGCACAGATCGCCGCCAACGAGAAGGGCGTGCAGGAACTGCGCAAGATGGTCGACCAGTTCGGCCTGGACGTGGTGCAGGCGTACATGCGCCACGTGCAGGACAACGCCGAGGAGTCCGTCCGCCGCGTCATCACTCGCCTGAAAGACGGCGAATTCACCCTGCCGCTGGACAACGGCGCGCGGATCAAGGTGGCGATCCGGGTCGATGCGAAGAAGCGCAGCGCCGAGATCGATTTCACGGGCACCTCGGAGCAGCAAGTCAACAACTTCAACGCCCCGACGGCCGTCTGCATGGCCGCCGTGCTCTATGTGTTCCGCACCCTGGTGGACGACGACATTCCGCTCAATGCCGGCTGCCTCAAGCCGCTCAAGGTCATCATTCCGGCCGGTTCCATGCTCAATCCCAATCCCCCGGCTTCGGTGGTGGCGGGCAACGTGGAAACCTCGACCTGCATCACGAATACGCTTTACGGGGCGCTGGGCATCATGGCCGCCAGCCAGTGCACCATGAACAACTTCACCTTCGGCAACGAGCGCCACCAGTACTACGAGACCATTTCGGGCGGCAGCGGCGCGGGCGACGGCTTTGACGGCACGAGCGTGGTGCAGACCCACATGACCAACTCGCGCCTCACGGATCCGGAAGTGCTGGAGTTCCGTTTCCCGGTCCGGCTGGACAGCTACGAAATCCGCAAGGGCTCCGGCGGCGCCGGCCAGTGGAAGGGCGGCAACGGCGGGGTGCGCCGGGTGCGCTTCCTGGAAGACATGACGGCCAGCATCCTGTCCAACGGGCGCAAGCACGGCGCCTTCGGCATGGCCGGCGGGCAGCCGGGCCTGGTCGGCATCAACCGCGTGGTTCGAGGCGACGGCGTCGTGGAAGAACTCGGGCATATCGGCCAGGCCGAGATGAAACCGGGCGACGTTTTCGAAGTCCACACGCCCGGCGGGGGCGGCTACGGACAGCCGGGATAGTCGGCACAATCCGGCGCATGGAAGAACGTGCCCTTCTCGAGAACTACCGTTTTCTGGCCCGCTACAACCGCTGGTTCAACCAGAGGTTGTATGCGGCGTGCGAGCAGCTTCCGGACGAGGAGCGCAAGCGAGATCGCGGCGCCTTCTTCGTTTCCATCCACAACACCTTGAACCACCTGGTCTGGGGCGACCAGACCTGGCTCAGGCGGTTCGCGGCCCAGGGCGTAGCCTTCGCTTCGCTGGGTGGCGGCTTGCTGGATCTGCCCGAGGGCGCCATGCACGCGGCCGTGCTTCATGAGGAGTGGGCCTCATTGCGAACCAAGCGCGAGCAGCTCGACGAAGCCATCGAGGCATGGGTGCGCGACATGCCGGCGGATTTCCCGCTGCGCATCATGCGCTACAGCAACAGCAAGGGCGTGAAGCGCGAGCACCCGATGTGGCAGGCGCTCACCCATTTCTTCAATCACCAGACCCACCACCGCGGCCAGGTCACCACGCTCCTGGCGCAGGCGGGCATCGACCCCGGAGTCACCGACCTGATCGCGCTGGTGTAGCGGAAAAGAAAAAACCCGCCGAGGCGGGTTTTCTTGTGGTGCGCGAGGCGCTTACTTCTTGGCGCTGGCAGCGCTGGCTGCAGGCTTCGCGCTGGCGGTCGGCTTGTCGGCGGCGGCCTTGGCGTCCTTCTTCTCCGCCTTGGCTACAGCCTTTTCTTCCTTGGCGGCGGCTTTTTCGTCCTTCTTTTCGTCCTTGGCCGCAGCCTTGGTTTCCTTCTTCTCGGACTTGGCGGCGGCCTTGTCGTCCTTCTTGGTCGCCGCGGCGCCCTTGTACGCGGCGCCGTTGACGGTCAGGCCTTCGGCCGACAGCTTGGCGGCCTTGTCGTCACCGACGCCCTTGACGCGCTCGATGAAGTCTTCCCAGCTCTTGAACTCGCCCTTCTTGCGCTCCGACATGATCAGCTTGGAGGTGACCGGGCCGATGCCTTTGACGCTGTCGAGCTGAGCCTCGGTGGCCTTGTTCACGTCGACGGCGGCCATGGCCATGGAGGCGCACAGCATGAGCAGGATGGCCAGAAGTTTCTTGAACATGGATTTCTCCTTGGGTTGATGGGGACCTTTGACTAACGCAAGCCGGGCAGCGCGGTTGACCGTGCCGACCCTAGGCCGAAAGCTCAGCCATGTATTTACCGACCCCAGTTTGTACATCAGCAAAAGCGTGGTCGCAGCCGGCGGCGCGCAGCGCGCCCAGGTCGGCCTGGGTATAGCACTGGTATTTGCCGCGCAGTGCGTCGGGGAACGGAACGTACTCGATCAAGCCGGCCGCGGCTGCGGACGCCGTGTCGAAAGGCGGGGTTGAGCCGCGCAGCGCATTGACCACCGCCGTCGCCACATCGTTGAACGGCTGGGCCCGGCCCGATCCCAGGTTGAAGATGCCCGATTTTTCGGGGTGGTCCAGGAACCACAGGTTCACGGCGACCACGTCGTCGATGAAGACGAAATCGCGTTTCTGCTCGCCCGGCCCATAGCCGCCGTACTCGCCGAACAGCTTGACCTTGCCTTCGGTCTTGAACTGGTTGAACTGGTGGAAGGCCACGCTGGCCATGCGCCCCTTGTGCTGCTCGCGTGGGCCATAGACATTGAAGTAGCGGAAGCCGGCCACCTGGCGGCCTTTGCGGGACTTGGCGCGGTTGAAGTCGTTGCCCAATTCGCGCCGCATCCTCTGGTCGAATAGCAGCTTGGAGTAGCCATAGACGTTGAGCGGCCGCTCGAACTCGGGGGCTTCGCGGAACGTGTCCGAGCCGCCATAGGTCGCCGCCGAAGATGCATAGAGCAGGCGGGCGCCGCGCTCCTGGCAAGCATTGAACAAGCCGCACGACAACGTGTAGTTGTTGTCCATCATGTACTTGCCGTCGGTTTCCATGGTGTCGCTGCAGGCGCCTTCGTGGAAGACGGCTTCGACCTTGCCGAAGTAGCCCTCGGCGAACAGGTCGTAGAACATGTCGGCGTCCACGTAATCGGCGATTTTCAGGTCGGCGAGGTTGCGGAACTTGTCGCCCTGCGTCAGGTCGTCGACGGCGATGATGTCGTCGATGCCACGCGCGTTGAGGCCCTTGACGATGTTGCTGCCGATGAAACCCGCAGCGCCGGTGACCACCATGCGTGTCATGAAAAGAGCTCCTCGTACGAAACGGTGGCGGTGCCGAACTTGCCCACGACGATGCCGCCCGCCTTGTTGGCCAGCGGCATGGCATCGCGCAGGCCCATGCCCGCGCCGACCAGCGCGGCCAGCGTGGCTATCACCGTGTCGCCGGCACCGGTCACATCGAAAACCTCGCGCGCCTGGGCTTCCACATGGGAATCGCCCTGCGCATCGAACAGCGTCATGCCATCCTCACCCAGCGTCACCAACAGGGCGTCGAGCTTGAGCGCCTCGCGAAGATTTTGCGCCTTGGCACGCAGCTCATCGGTGTCGCGCCAGCTCCCCACTACCTGCTGCAACTCGGCGCGGTTGGGCGTGATGACGGTGGCGCCGCTGTAGCGCGAATAGTCCGAACCCTTGGGATCGACCAGCACTGATTTTCGGCCCGCTCGGGCGGCGGCGATCATGGTGCCGATGTGGGCCAGACCGCCCTTGCCGTAGTCGGAGAACAATACCGCGTCGTGTTTCGGTGCGAGGAGCGCGAACGTTTCGTTCTGCAGGGCCAGCGCCTCGTGGTCGGGTTCGTTCTCGAAGTCCATGCGCAGCAGCTGCTGGTGGCGGCCGATCACGCGCAGCTTCACGGTGGTCTTCAGGCCCGGGTCGCGCTTGAGGTGTGTGGCGATGCCGGTTTCGCGCAGCAAGGCCTCCAGCCGGTGCCCTGGCTCGTCATCGCCCACGACGCCAAGGAAGCTGGCCTGCGCGCCCAGCGTGATCACGTTGTAGGCGACGTTGGCGGCGGCGCCGATGCGTTCTTCCTCGCGCGTGACCTTGACCACGGGAACGGGTGCCTCGGGCGAGATCCGCTCCACCGCGCCGTGCCAATAGCGGTCGAGCATCGCGTCGCCGACCACCAGCACCCGCGACTTCGCCAATTGTTGCTTGCTCAAACTCATAGTTCCTCCACCCGGCGGGCGGGATAGCTGTCCCAAGCCTGGCAGCCGGGGCATTGCCAGAAGTGCTGCTTGGCCTCGAAGCCGCACGCCGCGCAACGATAGCGCGTCAGAGGCTTCACCGCATGGTCCAGCGCACTTTGCACATGGGGATGAAATTGCTCGTGCTCCAGCTTCTCGCCCGCCAGCCATTTGGTGGCCGCGACCAGCGATGGCTCGCGTTCGAGGTGCTTCACATACCATTCCCTGGCCACGGTGGCGTCCGGCTCGAGTGCGACGATGCCTTCCAGCACGTCCAGCGATGGCGACAGCTCGTAGCTGGTGAGCAGGATCTCCATGGCCTGGGCTTGCTGGCCGGTGGCCAGGGCGGCTTCTGTCAATGCCTTCGAAACCAGCGGAATGGAGGCCGGCGCCGAATGCGCCAGCCGCGACAGTGTGTCCAGGGCCCCGGCGGCATCGCCGGCGCGTCGCTGCAGTGCCGCCAGCTCGATGCCGGGGCGGGCGGCGGCCGGCGCAATCTTGATCGCCTCGCGCAGCAGCTGCTCTGCTTTCTCCGGTGGGGCCGCGGCGGCCTGCTCGCACAAGTAATGCGCCAGGCGCGCCGTGAAAGTGCCGTGGCCCGATGCATCGAGTTTCTTCGCGATTTCCGAAGCCTGGCCCCAATCGCGGGTGCGCTCGTAGATTGCCAGCAGCGCGAGCAAGGCCTGGCTCTCGTAAGCCGTGCCCTCCAGCTTGCGCAACGCTTCCTCCGCGCGGTCCAGCAGGCCGGCCTTGAGGAAGTCCAGGGCCAGCGCATGCTGGGCGCGATGGCGATCGGCGCGGCTCAAGTCGCCGCGCGAGAGCAGGTGCTCGTGGACGCGAACGGCGCGCTCGTATTCGCCGCGCCGGCGAAACAGGTTGCCCAGGGCGAAGTGCAGCTCGGAAGTGTCCGGGTCTTTCTGAACGGCCTCGATGAAGGCGTCGATGGCCTGGTCCTGCTGTTCGTTCAGCAGGAAATTCAGGCCGCGAAAGTAGGCCTTGGGAGCCTGGCGGTTCTCGATGCGCAGCTGGCGCAGGTCCAGGCGCGAGGCCAGCCAGCCCAGCACGAAGGCGATGGGCAGGCCCCAGAGGACCCAGCTCAGGTCAAAGTCCATGCTGGGAGGGTCCGGCGTCCGGGGGGAACTGCGTCGTCATGCCTTCGTGGGCGCGCCGGGCTGCGGCACGGTGCCTCAGCCACCGCGGCACCATGCCCAGGGCGCCGATGGCCAGGCCCAGCGCGAACGCGGCGAGCACGACCAGCACCAGGGGCGCGCGCCAGAGCGTGCCGAAGAAGAAGTGCACCGTCACATCCTGCTGGTTGTTCAGTGCAAAAGCGAACAGGGTAAAAAAAATGGCTGCCTTGAGCAGCCACATGAGGTATTTCAAATCAAGTCTTCCTCAGTGGGAAGGCTGATTCTAGCGACAGCGTCAGGGCTTGCCCTCGGCCTCGATTTCGGCCGTGCGCTGATCCACCGCCTCACGCAGCGCCTTGCCCGGCTTGAAGTGGGGTACGCGCTTCTCGGGGATATGGACGCTTTCGCCGGAGCGCGGGTTGCGGCCCATGCGCGGCGGGCGCCGGTTGATCGAGAAACTGCCAAAACCGCGGATTTCGATCCGATGCCCACGCACCAGCGCGTCGCCCATGGCGTCAAGAATGGTCTTGACGGCATATTCGGCGTCGCGGTGCGTCAGCTGGCTGAAACGCGCGGCCAGTTCTTCGACGAGATCACTACGAGTCATAGGGCCTTGGGGTTGTCATCCCGGGCTTGACCCGGGATCCACGCGGCTGCATGGATGCCGGATCGAGTCCGGCATGACAGTCCTTTGCTCTTATTTCTCGGTGTTATCCAGCTTGGCGCGCAGCAGGGCGCCCAGGCTGGTGGTGCCGGCGTTCTCGCGAGCGGATTGCTGCGAGAGGTTCGACATCTGTTCCTGCTGGTCGGCCATGTCCTTGGCCTTGATGGACAGCTGGATGTTGCGGGTCTTGCGGTCGATGTTCACGACCACGACCGTCACTTCGTCGCCTTCCTTCAGCACGTTGCGGGCATCTTCCACGCGGTCGCGGGAGATTTCGCTGGCGCGCAGGTAGCCCAGGATTTCCTGGCCCAGGTCGATCTCGGCGCCCTTGGGGTCGACGGTCTTGACCTTGCCCGAAACCACGGAGCCCTTGTCGTGCACGGACACGAAGGTCGTGAACGGGTCGGCGTCCAGCTGCTTGATGCCCAGGCTGATGCGCTCGCGGTCCACGTCGACGGCCAGAACGATGGCTTCGACTTCCTGGCCCTTCTTGTAGTTGCGCACGGCGGCTTCGCCGGTCTCGTTCCAGGACAGGTCGGACAGGTGCACCAGGCCGTCGATGCCTGCTGCCAGGCCGACGAACACGCCGAAGTCGGTGATCGACTTGATCGGGCCCTTGACGCGGTCGCCGCGCTTGGTGTTCTGCGCGAATTCCTGCCAGGGGTTGGCCTTGCACTGCTTCATGCCCAGGCTGATGCGGCGCTTGTCTTCGTCGATCTCGAGGACCATGACTTCGACTTCATCGCCGAGGGACACGATCTTGGAGGGGGCGACGTTCTTGTTGGTCCAGTCCATCTCCGACACGTGCACCAGGCCTTCGATGCCGGGCTCGAGTTCCACGAACGCGCCGTAGTCGGCGATGTTGGTGATCTTGCCGAACATGCGGGTGCCTTGCGGGTAGCGGCGGTTCACGCCCATCCACGGGTCGTCGCCCATCTGCTTCAGGCCCAGGGACACGCGGTTCTTCTCGGTGTCGAACTTGAGGATCTTGGCGGTGATTTCCTGGCCGGCCTGAACGACTTCGCTCGGGTGGCGGACACGGCGCCAGGCCATGTCGGTGATGTGCAGCAGGCCGTCGATGCCGCCGAGGTCCACGAACGCACCGTATTCGGTGATGTTCTTGACGACGCCGCGGACGACGGAGCCTTCCTTCAGGGTTTCCATCAGCTTGGCGCGCTCTTCGCCCATCGAAGCTTCGACCACGGCACGACGCGACAACACCACGTTGTTGCGCTTGCGGTCCAGCTTGATAACCTTGAACTCCATGGTCTTGTTTTCGTACGGCGTCAGGTCCTTGATCGGACGCGTGTCGATCAGCGAGCCGGGCAGGAAGGCGCGGATGCCGTTGACCAGGACCGTCAGGCCGCCCTTGACCTTGCCGCTGGTGGTGCCGGTGACGAATTCGCCGGACTCCAGGGCCTTCTCAAGGCTCATCCAGGATGCGAGGCGCTTGGCCTTGTCGCGCGACAGGATGGTGTCGCCGTAACCGTTTTCGATGGCGTCGATGGCCACCGAGACGAAATCGCCCACCTGGACTTCGATTTCGCCCTTGTCATTCTTGAACTCGTCGATCGGCACATACGCTTCGGACTTGAGGCCGGCGTTGACGACGACAAAGCTGTGTTCGATACGCACCACTTCGGAAGTGATCACTTCGCCGGTGCGCATTTCAGAGCGCTGCAGCGATTCCTCGAACATCGAGGCAAAAGATTCCATGGATTCAGACATTCGGTTTCCTTGCACGTCGCACAGGTTTCCAGACGCAAAAGCAAAATCGCTTCAACGCGGCTGTTTCTAGGACTGGGACGGCGGTTTGTGCGGCTTGGCACCGCGGGTTAAGTTGTTGAACCACACTGCCTGGTGCGCTGGCGCGCGAGAAGGGCGGCGTGGGCCGGAAAACCTAATGGGCGGACCCAAAAGGCTGTTTGCCCTCCCACCACTGGAGCACCTGGGCCACCGATTCATCGACCGATTGACTTGAGTTATCCAGAAGGAGGGCGTCCCCGGCTGGCTTGAGTGGCGCGACTGCCCGGGACGAATCCCTTGCGTCGCGCGCTTCCAGGTCAGCGCGAAGAGCATCGATTGTAGTTGAAATTCCCTTTGAAATCAACTGCTTATGGCGGCGCTCGGCGCGTTGGGCGGCGCTCGCCGTGAGATAGACCTTCATCTGGGCGTCGGGAAAGATCACCGTGCCCATGTCGCGCCCGTCGGCCACCAGCCCGGGCAGCCGCCGGAAGCTCTGCTGCAAAGCCACCAGCGCCGTGCGCACGGCGGGCAGGGCGGACACCTTGGAGGCGTTCATGCCCGCTTCTTCGGTGCGGATGGCATCGGTCACGTCCTGCTCGCCCAGCAGGACCTGGCCGCCCAGGAAGCGCACGGGCAGGGTTTCGGCCATCTTGCCGATGCTGTGCTCGTGGGCCGCGTCCAGCGCCAGCCCGGCCCGGACGGCGGCGAATGCGGTGATGCGGTAAAGCGCGCCGGAATCCAGGTAGTGGTAGCCGAGCCTGTGGGCAACCTGGGAGGCCAATGTCCCCTTGCCCGAGGCGGTCGGGCCGTCGACGCAGATCACCGGAATGCGCGGCGCTGGAGTCTGCACGACCGCGAACAAGGTTTCGAAGTAGTCGGGGAAGGTCTTGCCCACGCACTTCGGGTCCTCGATGCGCACCTGCACGCCCGCCGGATTGAAGGCGGCCAAGGAGAAGCACATCGCGATGCGATGGTCGTCGTAGGTATGGATGCTGGCCGGTTTCCATTGGACAGGCGGCGTGACCGTGATGAAGTCCGGCCCTTCCACGATTTCGGCGCCCAGCTTTCGCAACTCCTTGGCCATGGCGGCCAGGCGATCGGTTTCCTTCACGCGCCAGCTGGCGATGTTGCGCAGGGTGGTGGTGCCGTCGGCGTATAGCGCCATCACCGCCAGGGTCATGGCTGCATCCGGGATGTGGTTGCAGTCCAGGTCTATGGCCTTGAGCGGCCAGGCGCCACGCGACACCTCCAGCGAATTGGGGCCGCCGTTCACCTGCGCACCCATCAGGCGCGCGGCATCGATGAAGCGGATGTCGCCCTGGATGGAGTCCTCGCCCACGCCGGAAACGCGCAGCGGCTGGCCTTGAGCCGCCGCGATCGCGCCGAGCGCCACGAAGTAACTGGCGGAGGAAGCGTCGGCCTCCACGTGGATGCTGCCGGGGGAGCGGAAGTTGCTGCCGGCGGGAATGGTGAAGCGCTGCCAGCCTTCGCGCCGCACGGTGATGCCGAAACGGGCCAGCAGATTCAACGTGATCTCGATGTAGGGCTTGGAGATCAGCTCGCCGGTCACTTCGATCACGACGTCCTGCTTGGCCACCAACGGCAGCGCCATCAACAAGGCGGTGAGGAACTGGCTCGAGACATCGCCGCGGACCTGGATGGGCCGGTCGAGTTTGAGCTGGGGCCGTCCGATGCGCAGCGGCGGATAGCCCTCGGTTCCCAGGTACTGGATGTCGCAGCCCAACTGGCGTAGCGCATCGACCAGGTCGCCGATGGGCCTTTCGTGCATGCGAGCCACGCCGCTCAGCTCGAACTCGCCTCCAATGACAGCCAGCGCCGCCGTCAAGGGGCGCATTGCCGTGCCGGCGTTGCCCAGGAATAGCCTGGCAGGCAGCGCCGGCGCCCGGCCGCCCAGCCCGGTGATCTCGACGGCCTTCCCGCTGTGCTTTGCGCCGCAACCTAGCGCGCGCAGGGCGTTCAGCATGACGCGCGTGTCGTCGGAGTCCAGCAATTCGTGCACGGTGGTGGTCCCGGCGCTCAGAGCGGCCAGCAGCAGCACACGGTTGGAGATGCTCTTGGAACCGGGCAACAGCACGGTCCCCGCGGCGCTGTCCAACGGCGGTATGTCCAGGAACTCGGTCGCGAACATCAGGGCTTGAGCAGGGCGCTCGTCATTTCTTGGAGGTGCCCATGCGCCAATGCGCGCGGGTCTCGCTGGCCTGGTTGATCAGGTCTTCCAGGGCTTCGCCGTTGCCGCTCTCGATCATCAGTTCCATGGCGTGGAGCGTGCGCTGAAAGACCTTGGACTGGGCCAGCAATTCCTGCCGGTTGGCCAGCAGGATGTCGCGCCACATCTTGGGATCGCTCGCGGCGATACGGGTGAAGTCGCGAAAGCCCGGGCCGGCCAGGGAGAGGTAGTCCTTGCCGTGGTTCTGCGAAGTAATGCCGTTGATGAGCGCGAAGGCGATGAGGTGGGGCAGGTGGCTCACGGCGGCGAAGGCGGCGTCGTGGTCATCGGGCGTCATCTTCAGCACGTTGCAGCCCAGCCCTTCCCAGACTTGGACGGCTTTTTCGGCCTGAGCCGGATGCGTGCGATCGATGGGTGTCAGGATGATCTGCTTGCCCGTGTACAAGTCGGGATCGGCGTGCTCCACCCCCGACACTTCCTTGCCGGTGATCGGATGGCAGGGCACGAACGAGCCGATGTGGTCGCGCAGCACGCGGCGGGCCGAATCGATGACGTCGCGCTTGGTGGAGCCCACGTCCATGATCAGCATGTCGTTGGTGACCAGGTGCTTGATGGCCTTGAGCGTGGCCTCGGTCGCTGAGACCGGCACCGCCAGCAACACGATGTCGGCCCCCGAAACGGCCAGCAGGGCAGACGGCGCCTCGACGTCGATCACGCCCATGGACAACGCACGTTGCGTGGTGGACGGCGATTTGCTGTAGCCGACGACGCGTTTCACCAGACCGGCGCGCTTGAGCGCCAGGGCGAAAGAGCCCCCCATGAGGCCGCAGCCGATCAGACCAAGTTGCTCGAACATATTTTCGTTTTAATCGCCGACGGGATAGGTGCCTAGCACCTTGTAGAAGGCACAGAGGGACTGGAGATCTTTGAGCGCCGCAGCCACATGAGGCTGCGAGGGGTGGCCTTGCACGTCGATATAGAAATAGTATTCCCACTGGCCGGATCGCGCCGGCCGCGACTCGAACCTCGTCATGGAGACACCATGCTGTTTGAGCGGGACCAGGATGTCGTGGACAGCGCCGGGCCGGTTGGGAACGGAAACCACCAGGCTGACGCAGTCGCGGCCGGAGGCCTGCGGCGCTTCCAGGGTCTGCGGCAGGCAGATTACGGCGAAGCGTGTGCGGTTGAACGGGTCGTCCTGGATGGCGTGCGCTGCGATGTGCAGGCCGAATTCGCTGCCGGCGCGTTCCCCGGCGATGCCGGCCCACGCCGGGTTGGTGGCCGCCAGCCGGGCGCCCTCGGCGTTGCTCGACACCGCGCGGCGCTCGGCCTTCGGCAGGTGCTTGTTCAACCAGCCCTGGCACTGCGCCAGCGCCTGGGGATGGGCCAGCACCACCTCCACGCCATCCAAGGAATTGGACAGGCGCAAAAGGTGATGGCGCACCAGCAGGCTGATCTCGCCGACGATATGAAGGGGCGAGTGCAGCAGCAGGTCGAGCGAACGCGTGACCACGCCTTCGCTGTTGTTCTCCACCGGCACCACGCCGAAATCGGCCGTGCCCGCGGTCGCCGCATGGAACACCTCGTCGAAGTTGACGCAGGGCACATGCTCGATGCTGGAGCCGAAGAACTGCACCGCGGCCTGCTCGCTGAAGGTGCCGGCCGGGCCCAGGTAGGCCACGCGCTGCGGCGCTTCCAACGCCCGGCAGGCCGACATGATTTCGCGCCAGATGGTCGCGACGTTGCTTGCCTTCAGCGGCCCCGGGTTGGCGGCCTGAAGGCCGTTGATGACCTGGGCCTCGCGGTCGGGGCGGAACACGGTCGAGCCTTCCGCGCGTTTGAGGTCCCCGACCTCGTTGGCCAGTGCCGCCCGGCGATTGAGGGCGGCCAGCAGTTCGCGATCGACGGCATCGATCTCGTTGCGCAGCTGGGCCAGGTCCTTTTTCATGCGGCCTCGTCGTTGCCGGCCGGGTCTTCCTCACCCTCGGCGGCCTGCGCGTCGTTTTCGACGATGCGCTGGAGCCCGCTCAGCTTGGAACCCTCGTCCAGGCCGATCAGGGTGACGCCCTGGGTGGCGCGGCCCAGCTCGCGGATTTCGCTGACACGGGTGCGGACCAGGACGCCCTTATCGGTGATCAGCATGATCTCGTCGTCGGCGTGGACCAGCGTGGCGGCGACCACCTTGCCGTTGCGCTCGCTCTGCTGGATCGCGATCATGCCCTTGGTGCCGCGGCCATGCCGGGTGTATTCGGTGATGCTGGTGCGCTTGCCATAGCCGTTGGCCGTGGCCGTCAGCACGCTTTGCTGTTCGTCCTCGGCCACCAACATGGCGATCACGCTTTGTCCGGGGTCCAGCGCCATGCCGCGCACACCGCGCGCTGCGCGGCCCAGCGGCCGCACGTCATCCTCGTCGAAGCGCACCGCCTTGCCGCCGTCGGAGAACAGCATCACGTCATGCTTGCCGTCGGTCAGCGCCGCGCCGATCAGGTAGTCGCTTTCGTCCAGGTTCACGGCGATGATGCCGCCCTTGCGCGGGTTGTTGAACTCGTCCAGGGCCGTCTTCTTCACAGTGCCCATGCTGGTCGCCATGAACACGAAGTGGTCGGCCGGGAAGCTGCGGAACTCACCGGTCAGCGGCAACACCACGTTGATCTTCTCGCCTTCCTGCAGCGGGAACATGTTGACGATGGGCCGGCCGCGCGAACCGCGCGAGCCCGCGGGCACTTCCCAGACCTTGAGCCAGTAAAGCCGGCCGCGGTTGGAGAAGCACAGGATCCAGTCGTGGGTGTTGGCGATGAAGAGCTGGTCGACCCAGTCGTCTTCCTTGGTCGCCGTGGCCTGCTTGCCGCGTCCGCCGCGTTTTTGCGCGCGATATTCGGAAAGCGGCTGGCTCTTGATGTAGCCCGAGTGGGACAACGTCACCACCATGTCGGTGGGCGTGATCAGGTCCTCGGTCGCCAGATCCTGGGCGTTGTGCTCGACCAGGCTGCGGCGCGCGCCCAGCTTGGTGTCACCGAACTCCTGCTTCAGCGAAGTGAGTTCCTCGCTGATGATGGTGGAGACCCGGGCCGGCTTGGCCAGGATGTCGAGCAGGTCCTCGATCTCGGCCATCACGTCCTTGTATTCGGCAACGATCTTGTCCTGTTCCAGGCCGGTGAGGCGCTGCAGGCGCATCTGCAGGATTTCCTGGGCCTGCGTATCGGACAAGCGGTAAAGGCCGTCGCTGCCCATGCCGAACTCTCGCTCGAGCCCGTCCGGCCGGTAGTCGTCGGCGTTGACGATGCCGCCATCGGTGCGGGTGCGGGTGAGCATCTCGCGCACCAGCTGGCTGTCCCAGGACCGGCTCATCAGTTCGGCTTTCGCCACCGGCGGTGTCGGGGCGTTGCGGATGATCGCGATGAAGTCGTCGATGTTGGCCAGCGCGATCGCCAAGCCTTCCAGCACGTGGCCACGCTCGCGCGCCTTGCGCAGGGCGAACACGGTACGCCGCGTCACCACTTCGCGCCGGTGCTGCAGGAAGACCTGGATGAGGTCTTTCAAGTTACACAGGCGGGGCTGGCCGTCGATCAGGGCCACCATGTTGATGCCGAAGGTGTCCTGCAGCTGGGTCTGCTTGTAGAGGTTGTTCAGGACGACTTCAGGGACTTCGCCGCGCTTCAACTCGATGACCAGGCGCATGCCCGACTTGTCGCTCTCGTCCTGGATGTGGCTGATGCCCTCGATCTTCTTCTCGTTGACCAGCTCGGCCATGCGCTCCTGCAGCGTCTTCTTGTTCACCTGGTAGGGCAGTTCGTCGACGATGATCGCCTGGCGCTGGCCCTTGTCGATGTCCTCGAAGTGGCATTTCGCGCGCATGACCACCTTGCCGCGGCCGGTGCGATAGCCTTCTTTGACGCCATTGATGCCGTAGATGATGCCGGCGGTGGGAAAGTCGGGCGCGGGCACGATCTCCATCAGCTCATCGATGCTGGCCTCGGGGTTGCGCAGCAGGTGCAGGCAGGCATCGACCACCTCGTTGAGATTGTGCGGCGGGATGTTGGTGGCCATGCCCACCGCAATGCCGCCCGAACCGTTGACCAGCAGGTTGGGCAGTTTGCTGGGCAATACCAGCGGCTCTTTTTCGCTGCCGTCGTAGTTGGGGCCGAAGTCGACGGTTTCCTTGTCGATGTCGGCAAGCATCTCGTGCGCGATCTTGGACAGCCGGATTTCGGTGTAACGCATGGCCGCCGCGTTGTCGCCGTCGACCGAGCCGAAGTTGCCCTGGCCGTCCACCAGCATGTGGCGCATGGAAAAATCCTGCGCCAGGCGAACGATGGTGTCGTAGACCGACTGGTCACCGTGCGGGTGGTACTTACCGATCACGTCGCCCACGATACGCGCCGACTTCTTGTAGGGACGGTTCCAGTCGTTATTGAGCTCGTGCATTGCGTAGAGCACGCGGCGGTGAACGGGCTTGAGGCCGTCACGGGCGTCGGGCAACGCACGGCCCACGATCACGCTCATGGCGTAATCGAGGTAGCTGCGCCGCATTTCCTCTTCAAGACTGATGGGCAGGGTTTCTTTGGCGAATTGGGTCATTAGGAGGAGGCTGAGGCGGCGCGAAGCCTTTGATTTTACGTTGAAGGGCCATGTCGCGAACCCGCAACAAAATGGGCTGAATGAGGTTTTGTCCTACGTGGCTTGCACGCCTTATGCGTTGATTGTGTAAGGACGTGTGGCACAATAAGTTTGACGCTTTTGGTGATGGTCACCTTAAGCGTAGTATTTTCGCAGCGCGGCTGCGGCTTTTTCCCCGAAGAGGAGAACCATGAAGAAACTGAATAAAGTGGCGCTGATGTTTGCAGCCGCTGCGTTGGCAACCGCCGCAGGTGCGCAAACTCGCGTTACGGCAGCCGACGGCGGCAACCGTATCGACAACTGGGTCAATGCATCCGGCGACCTGGTGTGGAAGAACGGCACCAACGAACTGTGCTGGCGCAATTCCAACTGGACGCCTGCCACCGCCGCCAAGGGCTGTGATGGTGCCCTGGTCGCCGCTGCTCCGGCTCCCGCTCCCGTGGCAGCCGCCCCGGCGCCGGCCGTGACTCCTCCGGCTCCCGCTCCGGCTCCCCAGCCGCCGGCCGCCACCAAGGTGACCTACGCCGCTGACGCTTTCTTCGACTTCGACAAGTCTGTGCTCAAGCCTGAAGGCAAGGCCAAGCTCGACGACCTGGTCGGCAAGGTCAAGGATATTAACCTGGAAGTTATCATCGCCGTCGGCCATACCGACTCGGTGGGCTCCGATACCTACAACCAGAAGCTGTCCGTGCGCCGCGCTGAAGCCGTCAAGGCTTACCTGGTGTCCAAGGGCATCGAAAAGAACCGCGTGTACACCGAAGGCAAGGGCGAGAAGCAGCCTGTGGCCGACAACAAGACCGCCGAAGGCCGCGCCAAGAACCGCCGCGTGGAAATCGAAGTGGTCGGCACCCGCGCCAACCGCTAAATCCTTGGCGATTCCAGAAAAAGCCCCGGCGACGGGGCTTTTTTTATGGCTACCATCGGGTCTCCATGACCGAGACAACCGTAAACGCTGACCCGGCCGAACTGGCCAAGTTTTCCGAGCTCGCCCACCGCTGGTGGGATCCCGAGAGCGAGTTCCGCCCGCTGCACCAGATCAACCCGCTGCGGCTGGAGTGGATCCAGTCGCACCTGCCCCTGGCGGGCAAGCGCGTGCTGGACGTGGGCTGCGGGGGCGGCATCCTCTCCGACTCCATGGCCCGCAAGGGCGCCCAGGTGCTGGGCATCGACCTGGCGGCAAAAGCCTTGAAGGTCGCGCAATTGCACGCTCTGGAAGCGCAAACGCCGAATGTCGCCTACCGCGAGGTCAGCGTCGAGGCGCTCGCCGCCGAAGAGCCTGGCTCATTCGATGCCGTCACCTGCATGGAGATGCTGGAGCATGTGCCCGATCCCGGCTCGGTGGTGCGCGCCTGCAGCCGGCTGGTGAAGCCGGGCGGCTGGGTGTTTTTCTCCACCATCAACCGCAACCCTAAATCTTTCGTTTTTGCCATCGTGGGCGCGGAGTACCTGCTCAACCTGCTTCCCCGGGGCACCCACGAGTACCTGAAATTCATCCGGCCCAGTGAGCTGGCCGCTCACGCTCGCACGGCCGGCCTTGAGCTGGTGCACACGCGCGGCATGGAATACAACCCGCTCACACGCCGCTATTGGCTGTCGGGCGACACCAGCGTGAACTACATGTTCGCCACGCAGAGGGCCTGATGTTCAGTGATATCCGTGCGGTGCTGTTCGACCTCGACGGCACCCTGATCGACAGTGCGCCGGACCTGGGAGTGGCGGCCGACAAGATGCGGCTGGATCGCGGCCTGCCATCCCTGCCGCTCGAGCGCTACCGTCCCATGGCCGGCGCCGGCGCGCGTGGCATGTTGGGCGTGGCTTTCGGCATCACGCCCGAGCATCCCGACTACCCCGCGCTACGGGAGGAGTTCTTCGCCAACTACGAAAACTGCATGACCGAGCGAACCTATGTTTTCCAGGGCATTGCCGAGCTCATCGCCCAACTGCTGGGCCAGGGCCTGGCCTGGGGTGTGGTGACGAACAAGTCGATGCGCTTCACCCAGCCGCTGACGCAACGCATGAGCTTGTTCGCCACTGCCTCGGCCGTGGTCGGCGGGGACAGCACCCCGCACGCAAAGCCCCATCCCGCCCCTTTGCTGGAGGCAGCGCGGCAGTTGCGGCTCGATCCGGCTCGCTGTATCTACGTGGGGGACGACGAGCGCGATGTGGCCGCCGGCTTGGCGGCCGGCATGGGCACCGTGGCCGCCACTTACGGCTACCTCGGCAGTAACGCCGACACCATGCTCTGGGGGGCTCATGCCCACATTCATTCACCGCTTGAATTGCTGGCGCTCTTGAAATCACAGCGGCAGGCGTAAAATACGAGGCTTGGGGCTGCACTGGTTTCGACGTGGGTTCGGACGCGTGGCAGGGCATGTCGAGCTGAATGTGCTCGTAAAACAGATTCAAACAAACTAACTGCAAACGACGAACGTTTCGCACTCGCCGCTTAATTGCCGGTGAGCTTTGCAACAGCAGGCCTATGGGCTGGGCAAGGGGTCTTTAGCGCAAGTTAAGGGCTCCCGGCTGCAAAGATAATTTCATAGGCTGGTTTCGTGTCGGGTAACTTGGCACGGAACGAGAAAAGAGGTTACTGGCGTCTTGTATAGCGTGCCGCTGCGCGATACAGGAGGCGAGACTCAATCAGACGGCTACACATGTAGAACTGTGCGAAGAAGGCTTGCGGACGCGGGTTCAATTCCCGCCAGCTCCACCACTACAGCGGACAAGGGCCGCCGGGAATCTGTTCCTGGCGGCCCTTTTTCCTTGGCAAATATCCGGACATCTGTACTAGCACAAGGAGGACAAAACTCCTGTATCCAAGGCATGCGCGGGGTGCACATTTCATGGGTATGAAGCTGCTTTGCGGCCAGCGGAGGCACAACGCGTCATGAAGGTCGTCCTGTTTTGCGGAGGGCTCGGCATGCGCATTCGCGATGCCGAGAACCTGCCCAAGCCGATGGTGCAAATCGGCTTGCGGCCCTTGCTGTGGCATGTGATGAAGTACTACGCCCACTTCGGCCACAAGGATTTCATCCTCTGCCTGGGACACCGGGCCGACGCCATCAAGAACTACTTCCTCAACTACAACGAGTGCATCTCCAACGACTTCATCCTGTCCGCAGGGGGCAAGAACCTGGAGCTCATAAGCAGCGACATCGAGGACTGGCGCATCACTTTCGCGTACACCGGGATCAATTCCAATATTGGACAGAGATTGAAGGCGGTGGAGAAGTATCTGGAAGGGGAGACCGAGTTCCTGGCCAATTACAGCGACGGCCTCACGGACCTGCCGTTGCCCCAGCAACTGGAACACTTCCGCCGGCAGGGCAAGGTGGCGAGCTTCCTGTGCGTGCGGCCGAACCTGAGTTATCACGTCGTTTCACTCCAGGAGGGTACCAACCTCGTGGCTGACATCCATGCCATCGACAACGGCGATGTGCGCGTCAACGGCGGCTTTTTCATCTTCAAGAAAGAGATATTCAACTACATAGGGGACAAGGAAGAACTGGTCGAGCAGCCGTTCCACAGGCTGCTCCAGGAGCGGCAGTTGATGGGCTATCCCTACGACGGCTTCTGGGCCAGCATGGACACTTTCAAGGACAGGCAGCAGCTGGAAAGCCTGTACGCGACCGGGGCCGCCCCGTGGGAAGTGTGGAGAACCAATGGCAAGGGCTAACGACAAACGGCGCCGCAGGGGGCCCCTATGCTGCAGCTAGGCCTGCCACGCGATCCGGCGGCGCCCCTCACCCTGTTGTGCCTGGGGGCCCACTCGGACGACATTGAAATCGGTTGCGGCGGGACCGTTCTGCAGTTGCTTTCCGCCCGTTCCAATCTGCGCGTGGTGTGGGTGGTGTTCAGTTCCGCCGGCGAGCGCGAGAGGGAAGCTCGTACCAGTGCGTCGCTCTTTCTCCAGCAGGCCAGAGCGCAAGAGGTCATCGTGATGAACTTCCGCGACGGATTCTTCCCGTACCAGGGGGCGGATATCAAGGAGTCCTTCGAGGAGCTCAAGATAAATGTCGATCCGGACCTGATCTTCACCCACTATCGCGATGACCGGCACCAGGACCATCGCACCATCAGCGAACTGACCTGGAACACATGGCGCCGGCATCTGATCCTGGAATACGAGATTCCGAAGTACGACGGTGACCTGGGCGCTCCAAATTGTTTCGTGCCTCTCAAGAAGGAAGTTTGCGCACGCAAGATCAAGAACATCTGCGATGTGTTCAAGAGCGAAAGCAACAAGGCATGGATGACCGAAGATACCTTTCGGGCAATCTTGCGGTTGCGCGGGGTCGAGTGCGCTGCCCCGGACCAATATGCCGAGGCGTTCTATTGCCGAAAGCTTATTCTTGGGACAGAACTCAGCAATGAGAACTGACACACGAACGCACGTGTCTGAGCTACGATCACAGCGGATTTGACAAACGCCACAGGGAGTCATCGCAAATGAGGCTGCTCGTCAGCGGAGTCGAGGGCTACATCGGCTGTCTTCTCGCACCGTTGCTGCAGGCACGCGGGCACGAGGTTGTCGGGCTGGATACCGGGTACTACCGCGATGGCTGGTTGTTCAGCGATCGCAAATTGATACCGGGATTTCCGCGCACCATCAATCGCGACATACGCGAGATCCAGCTGGGCGATGTGCAGGGAGTGGACGCCATCGTGCACATGGCAGAGCTGTCCAATGATCCGCTGGGCGAGAACAATCCCGAGCTGACGTACGAGATCAATCACCGGGCTTCGGTTCGGCTTGCCGAGCTGGCGCGGGACGCCGGTGTGAAGCGGTTCGTCTACACGTCTTCCTGCAGTGTCTACGGTGTCGCCGATGGCGCGGAGCCCATGAACGAGCGCTCGCCCACCAGTCCGCAGACCGCGTACGCCAGGTGCAAGACACTGGTCGAGCGCGACGTCGGCGCCATGGCTTCGTCCACCTTCTCGCCGACGTTCCTGCGCAACGCAACTGCCTACGGCGCGTCACCGAGGATGCGCTTCGATATCGTGTTGAACAATCTCTGCGGTGTCGCCGCCACGACGGGCCGGATCGTCATGACGAGCGATGGCTCGCCCTGGCGGCCGCTGGTGCATGTGCTGGACATCTGCGAGGCGATCGCCTGCGTCCTCGAAGCGCCGCGGGAGGCGGTCCACGGTGAGGTATTCAACGTCGGCCATGACGCCGACAACTACCAGGTTCGCGAGATCGCGCAGATCGTCGCGCAGGCTTATCCCGGCTGCCAGCTGTCGTACGGTCCCCCCGGGGGCGACAATCGCAGCTACCGGGTCAGCTTTGCCAAGATCCGCGACCGGCTGCCCGGCTTTCGTTGTGCCTGGGATGCGCGCAAAGGGGCCCAGCAGCTCCATGACGTATTCGAACGCATCGCCATCGACTCGGCTGTATTCAACGCCCGGCCTTTCACACGCCTGAAGCAGATCAAGTATTTGAGCGTGTCCGGACAGGTCGATGAACGGCTCTTCTGGCGGTATTGAGTCGTCCCATCCGATGAGACCGAGGATCGTCTTTCTGGTGATGTCGGCCGTCAGCAAGCCGGCGACGATAGAGCAACTCGCCCGTGCCCTGGCGCCCCACCTCGTGCTGGTCCATCACGATTTCTCGCAGACGCCCAACTTCCCGCTCACGGCTCCGAACGTGCGGTTCGTGCCGAATCCCAAGCAGACCGGTTGGGCCGTGTTCGGATTCGTCGAAGGAATCTTCCATTCGTTGCAGTACGCGATGGCGAACATCGACTTCGATTATTTGCAGCTGCTTAGCCCGACGTGCCTGCCCATCAAGCCCCTCGAACAGTTCGAGGCGCACGTGTCGGGAGGCGCGGATGCCCATTTCGACTGCATCGATCTGCTGGGTGACCGCGATGCCTTGATGTCGGTCGGTTATCGGGCATTGACGCCCGAGAGGTCATTCCGCCACCGGGTAGTGAGATTCCTGTCGCTTTCGTACTTCGGCGCGACGTCCGGCCGGCGAGACGAGGCCGGAATCTGGCTGCGAAGCGGCGCCGGCAGGGGGGTCATGCCATGGATTGCGTTTGCCACCGTCAAGGCGCTTTCCCGGCCATGGATAGGGCGCCATATCTTCGATGAATCGTTTCGTCCGTATTACGGAACGACCTGGTTCGGCGCGCGCCGCAACGTCATCGGTGGCATGGTGGACATGTTTTCCCGACCCGCTGTCCACGACTATTTCAGCCGCCTGCGGATTTCCGACGAATTCCTCATCCCTACGCTGCTGATGCACCTGGGGCCGCGCAAGGGGCCCATGAACCATTTCATCCAGAAATACGACGACGCCCACCCGGGCGAATTCCATGAGGAGCACTTCGAACAACTCAGGAGATCCGACGCCTTTTTTGCCCGCAAGTTTGCGGACAATCCGGCGGCGCCTGCTCGCGTGAAGGTGCTGCGTGAATTGGCCGCGACCGACGCCTTCACGCCATCGGACCTGCCCCTTGCTTCGCCGCCTCCGGCACGCGCCCCACAGGAAGACATCAGGAAAGAAACCTCGGGCGCAAGGGGTACGCCCTGGGTTTCGCCAAGCAGGCCCGCCACCTGAAATGGCGCACTTGTTCAGTAAGATTTCACGAGCGGCCGCATACTGATTTCGGTGATCTCGATGGTACGCGGCAGAGTCAAGGCGTGGATGGCCACCGCGGCCACGTCCTCTGGCTGCATGAGCAACTCCGGCTGGTATGCCTTGCCCTCCGTAGCATGAAGGGCGGCCTGCATCGGGCTTGCCGTGCGGCCCAGGAACAGGCTGAGTACCCGCACGCCGGCCGGATTGACTTCTTCCCGCAAGCTGTCCGCGACCGCCTTCAGTGCGTGCTTGCTGGCCGCGTACTGGCTTGCATTCGCCTTGGCTGCATATCCGGCGCTCGAGTTCAGGAACAAGACCTGTCCCTGTCGTGATTTGAGCGCCGGCAAGAGTCCCTGGGTCAAGACATAGGGCGCGCGTACGTTGGTTTTGTAGTGGCTGTCCAAGCGGTCGGCAGCTGCGGATTCGAGCGGACCCAACCATATGACCCCGGCGCCATGCACAAGGATATCGACGGCCTGAACATCACGCTTGATGGCTGCAATGAGCTCGTCGACTTCGTGGTCCACCGACAGATCGGCCTGAAAACAGTGGTGGCGTCCCGCCTTCCCTTTGGCGGCGTCGACTACCGATTGCAAGGTCTCCAACTTTCGGCCGACCAGGCAGAGGCTCGCGCCCTGTGCAGCGAGTTCCAACGCGATCGCCTTGCCAATCCCGCTGCTTGCGCCGGTCACTACGGCAACCTGATTTTCCAGTGTGTTCATGCCGGCGCCAGCAAGTCATGGCGGAACAACATTTCCGCCGCATTCTTTATCACTTCAAAAGACAGCCCGGACCGCTCGGCGATATCGAGCAGGCTGAAGCTTCCATCCGATAGATTCAGGACCCACAACATGGCCATCTCCAGTTGCTTGATGTTGTTGCCGCCCATGACACTGTAAAGGCCGCGCTTGCCCAATTGGGGTTCGCACTTCGGATTCCGGTTGACGTAACTGCGGTTGTGCTCGAGCACGTCGAACACCGAGAGAATCGTCGCCAAAGACTCGGCCAGCGCTCCCGGATCGACGAAGCCCAGATCGTCCGCGGACGTGTGGTACTGCGGAAATTGGCCGTGGTGGCTGCGCATCAGGCAACCGACGGCCAGGTTGAATCCAGGCGAGCAGTACTGCCGCTCGTCATAGCCGTAGGGAGAAAATTCCACGGTGGTGTGGCCGCTTCCGGAGTGCTTGAGGATGTGCTCCACAGCGAGATCGATCTCCGCATTGCCGCGGCGGCTCTTCTTGTAAGTGAAGTTGCCGCGGTCGCCGATGCAGGTGAGGACCAGGCCGTGCGCAATCGCACGGGCGCGATCTTCATTCAAGCTGAGCCAGGTGATCGAGCCGATGGTCCCCGGGATGAACAGGAACCGGTACGAATAGCGCAGCGGCACCTGGCTCAGGTGTTGGGCCAGGAAAGTGGCGACCGCCACCCCCGAAAGATTGTCGTTGCACAGGGAAGGGTGGCAGGCGTGGCAGGAAACAAGCACTTCCTGCGCCGAGGCGCCTTTCAGCAGGCATTCGCCGTAGGTCAGGTGCCCGTCTTGCAGCGTGGAATCGATGCAAACCTCGTATTCGTCCTCGGCCATTTCCTCCAGCTGGCGGTGGGGCAGGCAGAAGCCCCAATCCTCCTTGTAATAGGAAGTGCGATACGGGATCAGATCCGGCTGATCGGGCAGGGTGTGCAGATGGGGCCGCAGCTGGGCCAGCGACATCTGGCCCCGGACGGGCACGCTGTAGTTCATCACGTGCAGGTTGTGGCGGCGAAAGTCGATGACTCGTTCGCCGCTCGAACTCTTCACATAAGCCTCGCGGATATTCCATTCGCGAGGCACGGTCCAGTCGAACACCTGGGTGCCGCTGGGCACTTCATGCATTTCGAGCGGGATCTCTTTTCCGACCCGCGCCAGTGTCTGGCGAAGGCCGTCGCCGGTGATGCTGCGGCATATCGGATAAAGCTCACGTATCAGCGCATGGATGGCGGGGCCGATCGCCTGCGGGTCGAGCGCGGCTCGAAGCTGGGCGAGATCGGTGGTCGGCATGTCGGTCGGCAAGGTCAGCCGGTGAAGTCAGGATAGGTCCGGTCGCGGTCCAGCATCACCGGGTCGGCGATCATCCACTTGATGCCGAACGCCGGATCGTCGTAGCGAACCCCGCGCGCATGATCCGGTGAATAGAACTGCGACATCTGGTAGAAGATTTCGGTGTTGTCTTCGAGCGTTTGAAAGCCGTGCGCAAAACCCTCGGGCACATACATCATCCGGTAGTTGGCGGCGCTCAGCACTTCGCCCACATGCTGCTTGTAGGTAGGCGAGTCGCGCCTCAAGTCGATGATGACGTCGTACGCAGCGCCGGCGGTGCAGCGAACCAGCTTGGCTTCTTCGAACGGGGCCGCCGCGTAGTGCATGCCGCGCAGCGTTCCCTTCAGCCGGTTGAACGAAATATTGCACTGCGCGATGGCGGGGTTCAGGCCGTGGGCCAGGAACTCCTCCTGGCACCAGGAACGAGCGAAAAAGCCGCGCTCGTCGTCGCGTCTTTCCAGTTCGAGAATGAAGGCGCCCTTCAGCCTGGTCTCGGTGAAGATCATGGCAAGACCTCCACCTCGGGGATGGGCACTACCAGTTTTCCGCCCCATTCGCGGATGTAGGACAACTGTTCCCGGATCTCGTTCTTCAGGTTCCAGGGCAGGATCAGGACGTAATCGGGCCGGGTCTCGCGAATCTTTTCCGGGGGAAAGATCGGGATGCGGGTGCCGGGAAGAAACTTGCCGTGCTTGTAGGGGTTGCGGTCCACCGTGTAGTCCAGGAAGTCGGTGCGGATGGCGCAATAGTTGAGGAGGGTGTTGCCCTTGCCCGGGGCGCCGTAGCCGGCGATCGACTTGCCGGCCTGCTTGGCTTCGATCAGGAAGGCCAGGATCTTTCGTTTGGTTTCCTTGACCCGCTCGTCGAAGGAAAAATAGGTTTCTAGCCGGGTGAATCCGGCTCTCTCTTCCCGGTCCGCCAGTTCCCGGACGCGATCGGTCACCGGGTGCGAGAGGTCTTCAGCGTGCCTGGCATACACCCGCAACGAGCCACCGTGGGTAGCGAGCTCCTCCACATCGAAAACCGCGAGGCCGAACCTGGCCAGGATCTTCATCGTGGTGAGGAAAGAGAAGTAGGAAAAGTGTTCGTGGTAGATGGTGTCGAACTGGTTACCTTCCATCAACCGCATCAGGTGGGGAAACTCCAGCGTGATCACGCCTTGGGGTATGAGCAGTGTCTTCATGCCCTCGACGAAGCTGCAGATGTCCGGAACCTGCGCGAGCACGTTGTTCCCGACGATCAGGTCGGCTCGGGTACCGTCGCTCACCATCTCGGCCGCCATCTCCCGGCCGAAAAATCTCACCAGCGTGGGGATGCCTTTCCTGGTCGCCTCCCTGGCGACATTCGCGGCCGGCTCGATGCCCAGCACCGGGACGCCTTGCTCCATGAAGTATTGCAGCAGGTAGCCGTCATTGCTGGCCAGTTCCACCGCCAGGCTGCGCTCGCCCAATTGGAAGCGCTTGACCATCAGCTCCGTGTAGGCCTTGGCATGGGCCAGCCAGCTGTCCGAATAGGAAGAGAAGTAGGCGTATTCGGTGAAGATGTGTTCCGGGCTGATGTATTCCTGCAGCTGCACCAGAAAGCAGTGTTCGCACACGAACACATGCAGCGGATAGAAAGCCTCCATCTGGTTCAACTGGTCCGCCGGCAAGAAGCTTTCGCAGGGCGGCGACATGCCCAGATCGGTGAACGTGTGGCGCAAGGCCGAGCCGCAGAAGCGGCACGAAGCGGCCCGGGCTGAATTTGCGGCGAGGGACATGACCGAATACTCTCGTCAATATCAGAGTCACATTTTGTGGGCGATATCCTCGGTCACCATGGGACTGTTCTCCCGATTTTGTCCTACACATATGCGAATCCGTCCTACAGCGTCGAGTTCGCACTGGCCCTAGATTGTGCGTGAGGCGGCAGCGCCGCCTTCATGTCCCAAGCATGTGTCCACAGGATGAGCTATGCATCAATCGCCGCAAAAAAAACTTGCGAACCGCCGCGAAAAATACTCCGAGTTCGACCCCACGGATACCGACGCCGATCGCCGGCCGTATCGCCCAAGCCAACCGAAGGCCCGCAAGTTCGCCCTGCGCGACGAACCCTGGCGTGAGTCGCGCTCGGAGCGCAATCACAGCGAAAACTAGCCTGCGCCCCTTCTCGCGCGCTGCCCCTGGTGCGGCGCTGAGATACTCGGGGCATGCAACTGCAGGACATTCTGTTTTCCCAGGGGTTTGGAACCCGCCGCGTTTGCGCCGGCCTGATCCAGCAAGGCCGCGTGAGCGTGGACAGGCAGCCGGTGACGGATGCCGCCGCGGAGTTCGAGGCGGCCGGCTTGCGCTTTGCCGTCGGCGGGGTGGAGTGGGAGTACCACGAAAAGGCGTATCTCCTGCTGCACAAGCCCGCAGGAACCGAGTGTTCGCGCAAGCCCTCGGCTTACCCCAGCATCTACACCTTGCTGCCACCGCCGCTGCGCCAGCGTCCCCAGAAGGCCGCTACGCAGGGGGTCCAGGCGGTGGGCCGCCTGGACCAGGACACGACCGGCATGCTGCTCCTCACCGACGACGGGCAGTTCATCCACCGGATGAGCTCGCCGCGCCATCACGTGCCCAAGGTCTACGAGGTGACCGCCAAGCATGCGGTCGACGAGCGCCAGATCGGCCGCTTGCTCGAAGGCGTCGTCCTCGATGATGACCCCCGGCTGGTGCGGGCGGCCGCCTGCGAACTTGCCGGGGAGCGGCTGCTTCGCCTCACCCTGACCGAAGGCAAGTACCACCAGGTCAAACGGATGATCGCGGCCGTGGGCAACCGGGTCGAGGGGCTGCATCGCTCGCGCATCGGCGGCCTGGCGCTTCCTGCGGATCTCGCGCCGGGCCAGTGGCGCTGGTTGTCCCCCGCCGATCTGGCCCTGCTGGAGCCCTGATCAGGGCAGTTTCGCCAGGAACTCCACGATTCGCTGATTCACCCGGTCCGGCTGGTCGCGATGCGGGGAATGGCCGCACTGCGGCAGGACCAGCCGGGAGAACGGGCCGCGCGTCGGCTCGATGTCGTCGATCTGTTGCAGCGATCCGTAGGGATCGTCCTCGCCCTGGATGGCCAGGATCGGGGCCTGGATGTGGCGGCACTCGGACCGGATATCGAAGAGGCGAAAGCCGGGGCTGAGCCAGATGTCGTTCCACTGCCAGAACGCGCAGTCCACGTCGGCGTGATAGCGCTTCAGGCGCTCCCGAAGGTCGCCGGATTCATAGGCTTCGCGTGCCTGCGCGATGGCTTGCACCGACCGGTCTTCCACGATGACGTGCGGCGCCATGACCACGCAGGCGGTCACGGGCAGATGGCTGGCGTGTAACAAGGCGATGGTGCCGCCGTCCGAATGGCCCAGCAGCAGCGGGCTTTCGATATCCAGCGCCTCGAGCAACGCCGGCAGCACGTCCACGGCCTCGCGGTGCATGTAATCGGGCCCCAGGCGGCCGGCTCCCCGCACGTCGGGAATGTTTTCCGACTGGCCATAGCCCCGGCGCGAATAGACGACGCCCGCGCGCCCGGTGGCGGCACAGACCTGGGCGGGCCAGTCGCGCCACATGGCCACCGACCCCAGGCCCTCGTGCAGAAAAATAATTGGTGCCAGGCGTCGGCCGGCAGAGGCTGCCAAGCGTTGAACCTCGAGTCCGGCGCCGTTGACCTTCATCAAATCCATCGGGGGATATTACGGGAACGGCGAAGCCCGCCGGATACACTCTTATGTTCCCCTGGAAGCGTCTTTTGTGAACTTTCTATCGCGTTGCCTCGTCCTTTTGCCGGCGGCATTCTTTGCCGCCGTTTCTTTTGCGGAGGGCGCGGGCGCGCCCCCGATCTTCGTACTGAACTCCCTGGATGGCAGCGTCAGCGTGGTGGACCCCCTGAACTGGAAGGAGGTCAAGCGCCTGCCTACCGGCAAGGAACCGCATCACCTGTACATGACGCCCGACGAGAAGTCCGTCATCGTGGCCAACGCGCTGGCCGACTCGCTGACGTTCATCGATCCCCGCACGGCGGAGATCCAGCGCACGGTGCGGGGCGTACTCGATCCCTACCATCTGCGCTTTTCGCCCGACATGAAGTGGCTGGTGATTGCCGGCAACCGTCTCAATCACGTCGATATCTATCGCTGGGACGGCAAGGAGGCGCAGCTGGCCAAGCGCATCGCCACAGCCAAGACTCCCAGCCACATCTGGATCGACGGCAAGAGCACGACCGCTTTCGTGAGCATGCAGGACAGCGACGAACTGGTGGCGCTGGACCTGGCAAGCCAAGCGCTGACGTGGCGCGTGAAGACCGGCCCGATGCCTGCCGACGTGTTCGGAACGCCCGACGGCAAGAACTTGCTGGTCGGCATGACCGGCGGCGATTCGGTCGAGGTGTATGACGTGAGCGGCAAGGAAGCCAAGCTTGCCAAGAAGATCAAGACCGGCGCGGGCGCCCATGCATTTCGCGCTGTGGGCGACGGCCGGCATGTGTACGTGACCAACCGCGTTGCCAACACCATCGGCAAGATCGACCTGCAGACGCTGGCGCTGGTCGACACCTTCCCCGCGCCGGGCGGACCCGACTGCATCGAGGTACTGGCCGGCGGCAAGCTGCTTTTGGTGACCTCGCGCTGGGCCAAGAAACTCACCCTGATCGACATCGAGACGAAGAAGATCGTCGGGCAGGTCAAGGTAGGAAAGTCTCCCCATGGCGTCTGGACGCTGGCGCACGCGCCTCGCTGAGGCCAGCCGGCTGACGCTGGCCGCGGTCGCGCTCTTGACGGGCCCGGCCGTGGCCCTGGCATGCGACAGGCCCGTGTACCTCACGCTGGACACCGGGCACATGGAAGTGGCGCCCTTGATCGCGGAAGTGCTGGCGCGCCAGCAGGTGAAGGTCACCTTCTTCGCCGCGAACGAGCGAACCAAGACCGGCGACGGCAGCCTGGGATCCCACTGGGCGCCCTGGTGGAAGGCCCGCGCGGCCGAAGGGCATGAGTTCGCTTCGCACACCTGGGATCACGTCTATTGGCGCGGCGACCTGCCGGGGACGCCGCCGCGATTTCGCGTGCGTGCAACGGCCGGTCCCAACGAGGGGCGCGACTTCGTCTGGACGGCGGCGCAATACTGCGGACAGATCGAGAAGGCGGCACAGCGTCTGCAAGAAGTGACGGGAAAGCGGCCGCTGCCCCTGTTTCGCGCGCCCGGCGGCAAGACCTCGCCTGCGTTCCTGCAGGCCACCAAAGCCTGTGGGTACGAACACGTGGCCTGGTCGCCCGCCGGATTCCTGGGCGACGAGTTGCCCAGTGAGACGGCCAGCAACGAAGCATTGCTGAAGAAGGCGCTGCGCGACGTTCGAAGCGGCGACATCCTCCTGGCCCATCTGGGAATCTGGTCGCGTAAGGACCCCTGGGCGCCGGCGGTGCTCGAGCCACTCATCGTAGGCCTGAAGCAAAAGGGGTTCTGCTTCTCGACCTTGCGCGATCACCCGGCTTACCGGGACTGGATCGCCAACGCGCGCTGACCATGGACTGGATCGAAGACGCTTTTTCCTGGGTGCAGCAGTGGCTGTTCGAAACGCTCATGCAGCCGGCGATGTTCGCGCTGGGCCTGGGCCATTTGCTCGAGGACGGCTACGCTGCAAGCGGCTGGCTGCTGGTGGGGCTGATCCAGATCGCCATCCTGGTCGCCGTGATCGGCCCCCTGCAGCGCTGGCGGCCGGTGGAGCCCGTGAGCGACCGCGCCACCATCCGCACGGACGTGCTGTACACCCTTGTCCATCGGCTCGGCCTGTTCCGCGTGGCCTTGTTCTTTGTCGTCGATCCCTGGTTCGACGAGCTGTTCGGCATGGTGCGGGTGGCGGGCTTCGGCACATTCCATCTCGACCAGTTGTGGCCTGGTGTTACCGACAACGCGCTGGTGAGCTTCGCCATCTACCTGGTCGTGTTCGATTTCGTGGATTACTGGATGCACCGGGCGCAGCATGGCCTGAACTGGTGGTGGAGCCTGCACTCGCTGCACCACGCGCAGCGCCAGATGACGATGTGGAGCGACAACCGCAATCACCTGCTCGACGACCTGCTGCGCGACAGCCTGCTCGTGTTGCTGGCGCAGCTGATAGGCGTTGCGCCCGGGCAGTTCGTGGCCATCGTCGCCGTCACCCAGCTGAGCGAAAGCCTGCAGCACGCCAACCTCCGGTTGTGGTTCGGGCGGGTGGGCGAGCGGCTGTGGATCAGCCCGCGCTTTCACCGCCTGCATCACAGCATCGGCATCGGCCACGAGAGCGGTGAAACCGGCCCGGTGATCGTGCAAGGGCGCAGCCCCGCGCTCGGCGGGCACAACTTTGGCGTGCTGTTTCCCTGGTGGGACATGCTGTTCGGCACAGGCAACTTCGAGCAGCGCTACGACCCCACGGGGGTGCGCGACCAGGTCGAACAGGGGCGCGACTATGGGCGCGGCTTCTGGTCGCAGCAAGGGCTGGGACTCAAGCGCCTGTTCGGCAAGGGATAGCCGCGTACGCGCTATGCTGCGCGGATGATCGCAGTGCAGAACCGCTTCAAGCAAGATCACGCCCCCTCGGGGGGCAGTGCAGCCGCCTTGGCGGCAAACGTGGGGGCCCATTGACATTGTTTCTGGATTCGTTCTGGCGGGCGGTGGCTTACTGCTTGCACCCGCGCGTGATCGCGCTGTCGTTCCTGCCGCTGGTCGTGATGGTGGTGCTGTCACTGGGACTGGGCTACTTCTATTGGGACGCGACGCTGGAGTGGGTGCGTGGGCTGCTCGAATCCTCCGATCTCATGAAGAGCGTGTGGGCGTGGCTGCAGGGCGTGGGCGCCGGGAGCCTCAAGACGGTCGTGGCCCCGCTGATCGTGATCTTCGCCCTGACGCCGCTGATCGTGTTGCTGTCGCTGCTGATGGTCGCGATTTTCATGGGCCCCGCCTTGTCGGCGCTGGTGGCCGAGCGGCGCTTCACGCACCTGGAGCGCAAGCGCGGCGGCTCGCTCGCGACCAGCATCGCCTGGTCGCTGGGCTCGACGGCGCTGGCCTTGCTGGCCCTCGTGATCTCGCTGCCGCTGTGGCTGGTGCCGCCGCTGATCTTGATCTTGCCGCCCCTGATCTGGGGTTGGCTCACCTATCGCGTGATGGCCTTCGATGCGCTGTCGGAGTACGCCAGCACGGAGGAACGGCGCGAGGTCTTTCGCAGGCACCGGCCCTGGCTGCTGGGCATAGGCGTGCTCACGGGCTATCTCGGGGCGGCGCCCAGCATCGTCTGGGCTTCGGGCGCCCTGTTCGCTGCGGCCTTCGTGATCCTGGTTCCCCTGGCCATCTGGATCTACACCCTGGTGTTCGCCTTCGCGTCGCTCTGGTTCGCCCACTATTGCCTGGCTGCGCTGGAAAGGCTTCGTGCCGAGCCGCCCCCCGCGCCGCCGTATTCCCCGCCCGCCCCGCCGCCGTTAGCATTGGCGGATGACACAGGCAACCCCCCAAGCTGAGCCAGCCCTCGTGGGCTTGGTGATCGTCGGCGACGAAATCCTCTCCGGCAAACGTGCCGACAAGCACATGCCCAAGCTCATCGAACTGCTGGCCGCGCGCGGCCAGCAGCTGGCGTGGGCCGAGTACGTCGGCGACTCGCCCGAGCGCATCACCGCCACGCTGCAGCGCGCGTTCGCCTCGGGCGACCTCGTGTTTTCCTGCGGCGGGATCGGCGCGACCCCCGACGACCATACCCGCCAGTGCGCGGCCAAGGCGCTGGGCGTCGAGCTCGAACTGCATCCCCAGGCCGAAGCCTTGATTCGGGAACGCATGCAGGACATCGCGCGGGAGCAGGGGACGGCGTACGAGGCCGACCGGCCGGACAACATCCACCGGCTGAACATGGGCGTGTTCCCCAAGGGTGCGCGGCTCATCCCCAATCCGTACAACAAGATTCCCGGCTTCAGCGTGGGCCATGTGCACTTCGTGCCGGGCTTTCCGGTGATGGCCTGGCCGATGATGGCGTGGGTGCTCGACACCCATTACCAGCATTTGTTCCGAGAGAAAGCCTACGCCGAGAAGTCCGTCATCGTGTTTGGGGCCATGGAGGCCGCCCTGACGCCGCTGATGGAGGAGATCGAGCGTGACCACCCCGGCGTCAAGGTGTTCAGTCTGCCCAGTGTGGATCACCCGGAATACGGCCGCCACATCGACCTGGGCGTCAAGGGCGAACCCGGCCGGGTGGAGCCAGCCTATGCGCAGTTGCTGGCCGGCCTGCGCAGCTTTGGCGCGCGTCTGGGCCCCGAATTGGTGCGGTAGCGCTGCCGCACCAATTGAGTGCAACGACCTGATTGCACCATTTTGGCGCAATGCTCATCCAAAAGAGCAAGGCTTCCGTAGGGAAAAGGGCCAAAGATCGGGGACAATCGCCAGCTTTGCGGGCCGCGCCATGCACCAGCTTTGGCACAGAAACTGCATTCCAATCCCCGTCCCATATTCTTAACAACCATCCACTAGGAGAACCTTGATGGCAGCCAAGAGCGTCGCAGACGTGATGAAGATGGTGAAGGAGAACGAAGTCAAGTTTGTCGACTTCCGTTTCACCGACACCCGCGGAAAAGAACAACACGTCACTGTGCCCGTTTCTCATTTCGACGAAGACAAGTTCAGCGGCGGCCATGCATTCGACGGCTCCTCGATCGCGGGTTGGAAGGGCATCGAAGCCTCCGACATGCTGCTGATGCCGGATCCGAACACCGCCAACATCGACCCCTTCTTCGAAGAGACGACGATGCTCCTGTCGTGCGACGTGCTCGAGCCGGGCGACGGCAAGGCCTATGACCGCGACCCGCGTTCCATCGCCAAGCGCGCCGAGGCGTACCTCAAGGCATCCGGCCTGGGCGACACCGCGTTCTTCGGACCGGAACCCGAATTCTTCATCTTCGACGACGTGCGCTGGGGCGCCGACGGATCGGGCTCCTTCGTGGAGATCGACGAGTACGAAGCACCGTGGAACACGGGCAAGAAGATCGAAGGCGGCAACAAGGGCCACCGTCCCACCACCAAGGGCGGCTATTTCCCCGTTCCCCCGGTCGACAGCACGCAAGACCTGCGCGCCGAGGTCTCTCTGATCCTCGAATCATTGGGCATCCCGGTCGAAGTGTTCCACCACGAAGTGGCGGGCGCCGGCCAGAACGAGATCGGCACCCGGTTCTCGACGCTGGTCCAGCGCGCGGACTGGACCATCCTCATGAAGTACGTGATCCACAACGTGGCCAATGCCTACGGCAAGACCGCGACCTTCATGCCCAAGCCCATCGTCGGCGACAACGGCTCGGGCATGCATGTGCACCAGTCGGTCTGGAAAGACGGCAAGAACCTGTTCGCCGGCGACGGCTACGCGGGCCTGTCGGACTTCGCGCTGTACTACATCGGCGGCATCATCAAGCACGCCCGTGCCCTGAACGCCATCACCAACCCGGGTACCAACAGCTACAAGCGCCTGGTTCCCGGCTTCGAAGCCCCGGTGAAGCTGGCGTACTCGGCCCGTAACCGTTCGGCCTCGGTCCGCATCCCCTACGTTCCCAACCCGAAGGGCCGCCGGATCGAAGTCCGCTTCCCCGACCCGCTGATGAACCCCTACCTGGGTTTCGCCGCCATGCTGATGGCCGGCCTGGACGGTGTGGAGAACAAGATCCATCCCGGCGAAGCCGCCACCAAGGACCTGTACCACCTGCCGCCGGAAGAAGACGCAAAGATTCCGACCGTGTGCCACAGCCTGGATCAGGCCCTGGATTATCTGGACAAGGGCCGCGGCTTCCTGACCAAGGGCGGTGTGTTCAGCGACACCATGATCGACGCATATATCGAGCTGAAGATGCAGGAAGTGACCCGTTTCCGCATGACGACGCACCCGATCGAGTTCGACATGTACTACTCACTGTGATTGACACGATGCTGTAATTTCTCACAGCATGTGGCACGAAAAGGACGCTTAAGGGCGTCCTTTTCTTTTTGAAATCAACGGCTTATTTGGTTTTCATGAAGGATTGCGCGATACTGTCGAGCCGTCCTATGCATTCCGATGCGGAGGAGCAATCCAATGAAATACGCCTTTTTGATCCCCATGGCCGTTGCCGCGATGGCGGCCAACAGCTACGCCCAAACCCCGGTCTATCGTTGCGCAGGCAACGTGTACACCAATGACGCGGGCGAGGCTCGCGCGAAGGGTTGCAAGACCCTGGAAGGTGGCAACGTCACCGTTGTCCAGGGAACGCGCGTCAATACCTCGGCGACGGTCAAGGTCTCCACGGCCCCGCAAGCCGCCGCAGGGCCGGGCCAGCGCGTCGATGCCGACGAGCAGCGCGCAAGGGACTCGGACGCCCGCGGCATCCTCGAGGCCGAATTGAAAAAGGCCGAAGCGCGCCAGGCCGAACTGGTCAAGGAATACAACAACGGCGAGCCCGAGAAGATGGGGCCGGAGCACCGCAACTACCAGAAGTACCTGGATCGCGTCGCCGAGCTGAAGGCAAACATCGCGCGCAACGAGAGCGACATCGCCGGTATCAAGCGCGAGCTGGGCCGAGTGTCAAAATAAGGGCTTGACCAAGCCGGCGCCACTTCCTACCCGTTTCCAGTCGCTCGACCTCCTGGCCACCCTCGTGGCGGTCGTCGCGGGCGACGGATCCGTCCTCTTCGCCAACTCGGCGCTCGAAGACGCCCTCGGCAGCTCTCGCCGCACGATCGAGGGCTCCAACTTCCCCCAGTGTTTCACCGAACCGCACATCTTGCAGAACGCGCTGGAAGGTGCAAGCAGCAATGAGTTCGCGGCCCTGCGCTACGACGCCTGGCTGGTTCGCCAGAGCCACGCCGAGCCCGTGCCCGTTCACGTGGTCGTTGCGCAGACCGACAGGCCGGGTGAGTGCATCGTGGAACTCCTGCCGCTGGAGGCGCAGGCCAGGCAGGACCGCGAAGAGCGCCTGATCGACCAGGCCCAGGCCAACAAGGAGTTGATCCGCAACCTGGCGCATGAAATCAAGAATCCGCTCGGCGGGATTCGCGGCGCGGCGCAGCTGCTGGAAATGGAGATCGAGTCCAAGGACTTGAAGGAATACACCCGGGTCATCATCCATGAGGCCGATCGGCTGCAAACGCTGGTGGATCGCCTGCTGGCGCCGCACCGCCGGCCGCACGTGGTGGGCGACGTCAACATCCACGAAGTCTGCGAAAGGGTGCGATCGCTGATCCTGGCGGAGTTTCCGCGCGGCCTGAAGGTGGCGCGGGAGTACGACACGTCCATTCCCGAGTTCCGGGGCGATCGCGAGCAACTGATCCAGGCGGTGCTCAACATCGCCCAGAACGCCTGCCAAGCCCTGTCGGAACGGATTTCGGCAGGCGATGCGCAGCTGGTTTTGCGCACCCGCATCGCCCGGCAGGTCACTTTCGGCAAACAGCGCTACCGACTGGCATTGGAATTGCATGTCATCGACAACGGGCCCGGTGTACCGGACTCGATCAGGGACCGCATTTTCTTTCCGCTGGTGTCGGGCAGGGAAGGCGGTTCAGGCCTCGGGCTGACGTTGGCGCAAACCTTCGTTCAGCAGCATCATGGGCTGATCGAGTGCGAAAGCGCGCCCGGGAGGACGGATTTCAAGATACTGATTCCGTTGCCATGAGCAAATGCAGTTGACCTGAGGTGACAAGAACCAATGAAGCCGATCTGGATAGTTGACGATGACCAATCCATCCGCTTCGTGCTGGAAAAGGCGTTGCTGCGCGAAGACCTTCCCACCCGCAGCTTCACCAATCCCCGTGAGGTCCTGCAAGCGCTCGAGTCGGGCGACGACGAGGACGGCCCGCAGATCCTGGTGAGCGACATCCGCATGCCGGGCGGCTCCGGCCTGGATCTTCTTACCAAGGTCAAGGAGAAGCATCCGGGCCTGCCGGTCATCATCATGACGGCCTTCTCCGACCTGGACAGCGCCGTTTCGGCGTTCCAGGGCGGCGCCTTCGAGTACCTGCCCAAGCCCTTCGACCTGCCCAAGGCGATCGAGCTGATCCGCCGTGCGGTGGAGGAGAGCCAGCGCGAGGAAGTGGCCGAGGAACGCATGGCGGCGGCCCCGGAGATGCTGGGCCAGGCGCCGGCGATGCAGGACGTGTTTCGCGCCATCGGCCGCCTGTCGCAGAGCAACGTGACGGTGATGATCACCGGCGAGTCGGGCTCCGGCAAGGAGCTGGTCGCGCGTGCCTTGCACAAGCATTCGCCTCGCGCGGGTGGGCCGTTCGTGGCGATCAACACCGCCGCCATACCCAAAGACCTGCTGGAGTCGGAGCTCTTCGGCCACGAGCGCGGCGCGTTCACCGGCGCCCAGACCATGCGGCGCGGGCGCTTCGAGCAGGCCGAGGGCGGCACGCTGTTCCTCGATGAAATCGGCGACATGCCGTTCGACCTGCAGACGCGCCTGTTGCGCGTGCTGTCGGATGGGCACTTCTATCGCGTCGGCGGCCACAACGCCGTGAAGGCCAACGTGCGTGTGATCGCCGCGACGCACCAGGACCTGGAGCAGCGCGTCAAGGAAGGCGTTTTCCGCGAGGACCTGTTCCACCGCCTGAACGTGATCCGCCTGCGGCTGCCCGCACTGCGCGAGCGCCTGGACGACATCCCCATGCTGGCACGGCATTTCCTGCAGCAAAGCGCCAAGCAGCTGGGCGTGGAGCCCAAGCGTATTTCCGACGCCGCTCTGGTGCGGCTGGCCACCTTCGGTTTTCCGGGCAACGTGCGGCAACTCGAGAACATCTGCCACTGGCTCACGGTGATGGCACCGGCGCAGCTGATAGAACCCAAGGACCTGCCGCCGGAAGTGGGGGCAGGGCCCAGCGAAGCGCCGGCCCCGCGTGCGGCGCAGCCCGCGATCGAAGCGCCACGGGCAGCAACGCCAGACGATGCATCGCCGGCACCTACTGCCGCGCCAGAGATGGCCGCAGCGGTTGCTGACGGTCAGCGCAGCTGGGAGTCGGGCCTGGAAGCGGAGGCGCTGGAGTTGCTGGCGAGCGGCCGGCACGATGTGTGGGACGAACTCACCAAACGCTTCGAATCCAAGCTCATCCTTACCGCATTGGCGAACACCCGCGGCCGCCGGATCGAGGCCGCGCAAAAGCTCGGCATCGGGCGCAACACCATCACCCGCAAGATCCAGGAATTGGGGCTGGAATGAATTGGCTGTCATCCCGGACTTGATCCGGGATCCATGCCAATGACAGCTCAGATCTCCACTGTCACCGGCGCGTGGTCGCTGGGCTTGTCCCATTTGCGCGGAACGCGGTCGATGGCGCAGCCTTTCACCCCGGGCTTCAAGGCCTCGCTGACCAGGATATGGTCGATGCGCAGGCCCCGGTTCTTCTGGTAGCCCAGCATCCGGTAGTCCCACCAGCTGTAGCTCTTCTCGGGCTGCTCGAACAGCCGGAAGCTGTCGCACAGCCCCAGCTCGATCAGCTTGCGAAAATGATCCCGTTCCTGGGTGGTGTGGTGGATCGTCTCGCGCAGACCCTCCGGGTCATACGAGTCCCGGTCTTCCGGCGCGATATTGAAATCGCCCAGCAGCACCAGGCGCGGGTGCCGGGCCATTTCCTCGCTCAGGTAGTCGCGCAGGCCGCGCAGCCAACTCATCTTGTATTCGAACTTGTCGGTGCCCGGCGCCTGGCCGTTGACGAAGTAGCCGTTGACCAGCCGCACTTCGCCGGCCGGGCCGTCGATCGTTGCCGCGATCACGCGCGAATGCTCGTCGGCGAAGCCCACGATGTTCTTCACGATGTCGCGCACCGGCAGCCGGCTCATGATCGCGACGCCGTTGTACGTCTTCTGCCCGAAGACCGCGCAGTGCTCATAGCCGACCGAGCGCAACACCTCGAGCGGAAACTTGTCGTCCGTGAGCTTGAGCTCCTGCAGGCACAGCACGTCCACCGGATTGGCGGCGGTCCAGTCCAGCACGTGCTGCAACCGCGCGGTCAGCGAATTGACGTTCCAGGTGGTGATCTTCATCGTCGGCTCAAATGTGCAGCATTGCCAGCAAACCGATCGCTACGCCGACGCCACCCATTCCGAACATGCCCCATTCCAGCCATTTCTTCCTGGTGAGCAGGGCAATGGCAGCCAAGGCGATGGACACCTGCAGCGCCGTGGTGGCCTGGGCCCAGCGGTGGTGCTGGTGCATCTGCTCGTCGCTGCGCTTGTCCCACTCGTTTGCCTGGGCTTCCAGCTTGCGGGCGTCGGCCTCGATCTCCTTCTTTTCCTTCTCGTAGCGCTCCATCTTGGCCTGGTAGATGCCTTGCTTGTCTGGCGGCGACAGGTCGCGCGAGACTTCGGCCAGCGACTGCTTCGTGCTCTTGGACTGGAAATAGTTCCACTGGTTGGCGGCTTCGGTCTTCTTGATCGCCGCGTTATTCTTGTAAAGGCCGGCGTTGGCCTGGGTCGCGCCGCCCATGTAGGCGAAGATCGCGCCGACCGTGGCGATCACCGCGGTGAACATGGCGATCTGGTTGATCATGCCGCCTTGAGCGCTGTGCTGCACCGCATGCTCCAACTCGTGGTCGTGCGGGCCGTGAACGTGGAAACCTGCTCCGGACATTTCAAACTCCTCGTTGGGTGTTCTGGTAGGTGACGAAACTGTAGTGCACGCCGCCGGCCGAGATGTGCGACTCGCGGGCGACCTGCTTCCACGGCGCGCTCAGTTCCGGGGCAAACGCGTCGCCCTCGAAATCGGCGTCGAGCTCGGTGACTTCCGCCGTGTCGGCCAGCGACAGTGCCTGCGCGTAGATCTGCGCGCCGCCGATGACCCAGGCCTGCGGGTGGTGCTCGCACTGGGCGAGAGCCTCCCGCAGCGAGGCGGCACGCTGCGCGCCTGCCGCCGTCCAGCCGGCGTCGCGCGTGATGACGATGTTGGGGCGTCCGGGCAGCGGGCGGAACTTCGGCGGCAGCGAATCCCAGGTCTTCCGGCCCATGATGACGGGGCAGCCCATCGTGAGCCGCTTGAAGTGCGCCAGGTCTTCGGGCAGGTGCCAGGGCAGGGTGCCGCCCTTGCCGATCACGCCATTGCGGGCGCGCGCATAGATCAATCCGAGTTTCATTCGTTCAGACAGCCACCGGAGCCTTGATGGCGCCGTGGCATTGGTAGTCCAGCACCTCGAAATCCTCGTACTCGTAGTCGAAGATCGATGCGGGCTTGCGCTTGATGTTCAGCACGGGATAGGGGAAGGGCTGGCGGCTCAACTGCAGCTCCACTTGCTCGTGGTGGTTGCTGTAGATGTGGCAGTCGCCGCCGGTCCAGATGAAGTCGCCGATGCCCAGGTCGCACTGCTGCGCCATCATGTGCGTGAGCAAGGCGTAGCTTGCGATGTTGAAAGGCACGCCCAGGAAGATGTCCGCGCTGCGCTGATAGAGCTGGCAGGAAAGCTTGCCGTCCGCCACATAGAACTGGAAGAAGGCGTGGCAGGGCGCCAGCGCCATCTTCGGGATGTCGGCCACGTTCCAGGCGCTCACGATGATGCGCCGCGAGTCGGGGTTGGTCTTGATCGTCTTGACCGCCTCGGCGATCTGGTCGATCTGGCCGCCGTCCGGCGTCGGCCAGCTGCGCCATTGCACGCCGTAGACGGGGCCCAGGTCGCCGTCGGGTGCGGCCCACTCGTCCCAGATGGTGACGCCGCGCTCTTTCAGCCAGTTGTTGTTGCCCGAGCCCTGGAGGAACCACAGCAGTTCCTGGATGATCGACTTCAGGTGGACCTTCTTGGTCGTCACCAGCGGAAAACCTTCGTTCAGGTCGAACCGCATCTGGTAGCCGAACACGCTGCGGGTGCCCGTGCCCGTGCGATCGGTCTTGGGCGTGCCATGCGTGTACACATGGCGCATGAAGTCCTCATACTGGGACCGGACGGGGCGGCTGGTTTCGCTCATGGATGGAATTATGGGCGAATCACTCGCCCCGGATTCATCAGGTTGGCGGGATCCAGTGCGCGCTTGATCCCGCGCATCATCTGCAGCGCCACCGGGGGTTTGTGCTGCTCCAGCTTTTCCAGCTTGAGGCTGCCTACGCCATGCTCGGCGGAGATGGATCCGCCGAAGTGCTGGACCGACTCGTACACCAGCGAATTCACCTTCTCTTCCCAATCGTTCAGGAAAGCCGCTGCGTCACTGTCCTTGGGCGCCTGCACGTTGTAGTGCAGGTTCCCGTCGCCCAGGTGGCCGAAGTTCACGAGGCGCACGCCGGGAATATGCCGTGCCAGCAGGGCGTCCGTCTCGTGGCAAAACTGCGGAATGCGTGACACCGGGATCGAGATGTCGTGCTTGATGTTGAGGCCTTCTTCGGCCTGGGCCAGCGGAATGCTTTCGCGGATGTGCCAGAGCTGGTGCGCCTGGGTCAGGTTCTCGGCCACGACGGCATCGGTCACGCAGCCTTCCTCGAGCGCGGTTTCGAGCAGACGCTCGAACTGGGCCCGCGCATGCAGTTCGGATTCGTTGTCCGAATTTTCCAGCAGCACGCAGTAGGGCGCCTGGTCGTACAAAGGCACGCGCATCTGGGAAAAGTGCCGCGCCACCAGGCTCAGGGCGAATTGGCCCATGACCTCGAAGCCGGTCAGCCCGGCGCCCAGGTGCTTGTGGGCCAGGCCCAGAAGCCGCACGGCTTCTTCCAGCGACGGCACGGCGGCCCAGGCCGTCAGTTCCGCAGCGGGGAGGGGGAAGAGCTTCATGGTCGCAGCCGTAATCACCCCCAGCGTTCCTTCGCTGCCGATGAAAAGATTCCGCAGGTCGTAGCCCGTGTTGTCCTTGCGCAGGCCCGACAGGCCATTCCAGATTTCGCCCTGGGCCGTGACGACCTCCAGCCCGAGGCAAAGCTCGCGCGCATTGCCGTAACGCACGACCTGGGTTCCGCCCGCGTTGGTAGCCAGGTTGCCGCCGATGGTGCAGGTGCCCTCGGCCGCAAGGCTCAAGGGAAAGAGCAAGCCTGCCCCCGCCGCGGCCTCCTGGAGGTTTTGCAGGACGCAGCCCGCCTCCACCGTCATCGTCAGATTTTCCGTGTCGATCTCGCGCACGGTCTTCATGCGCTGGAGGCTGAGCACCACCTGCGTTCCCGATGTGTCGGGCGTGGACCCGACCACCAGCCCCGTGTTGCCTCCCTGCGGCACGATGGACGTGCCCGCGGCGGCGCAAGCCTTTACCACCTGGGCGACCTCCGCAGTGGAGCCGGGCCGGACCACGGCCAGCGCCTTGCCGCGCGAACGCTTTCGCCAATCCTGTTCCCAGGCGGTCAAGTCGCCTTCGGTGAGCACCTGGCTGTCGCCCACAAGCTGCCGCAGTTGGTCGATCAGTGTGGTCATGATTTCGCCCTATGAAGACGTACCCGCACATGCAAAGCGCAGGCGGCGAACAGCACCAGGCAGAGCACGGTTTCGATCATTGCCAGCTGCGCACTCAAACCCCGATCGCTATACGCGCGCACAACACCCTCGGTGAAATAAATCCACACCATCAGGCTCACCCAGCGGTAGGTGTACATGCGGTTGCGCAGCAGACCTGCCAGCGGGAAACACAGAGGTAGCACCTTGATCACCAGCCAGGAGCCGCCGGGCCGCACCGGCGCGAGCCAGAGTTCCCAGGCGAGGCCCAGGACGATGAGTGCCAGCAGGCTGCCGGCGGCGAGCCATCGGGTGATAGCGACCGTGCTGTCGGGGCGTGCGGCTGGCGCGGAATCGGATGTGGACATGGCGATGGCATCATAGCGGCCGATGGATGCCCGCCAATTGCTCGCCGATCTCACCCACTTTCCGTGGAAATCCACTGCGTTGACGCTGGGCGAGCGCTTTCGCGAGGACAGGCTGGGCTTGACGGCCAGCAGCCTGACTTTCACGACCACGATGGCCCTGGTGCCGTTCTTTACCGTGGCGTTGGCCGTGTTCACGGCATTTCCCGTATTCGGCAAGCTGCAGGGCGCCCTGCAGGCCTGGCTGGTGCAAAGCCTGGTTCCGGACGCTATTGCCCGGCAGGTTCTGGGCTACCTGACCCAGTTCGCGGGCAAGGCCAGCCGTCTCGGCGCCCTCGGCCTGGCGGTCCTGTTCGTCACGGCCCTGGCCCTGGTGCTGACGATCGACCGCACGCTCAACAGCATCTGGCGGGTCAAGCGGCGCCGCCCCCTGGGCCAGCGGGTGCTGGTCTATTGGGCCGTGATGACGCTCGGGCCGCTGCTGCTGGGCGCCTCCCTGAGCATCAGCTCGTACCTCATTTCCGCATCGCGCGGGCTGGTCGCGTCAATGCCCGGCGGCGTCCAGCTGCTGCTCGATGTCATCCAGTTCTTCCTGCTCGCCGCCGGCCTGGCCGCCTTGTATCGGTATGTGCCGAACACGCCGGTGCGCCGCAGCCATGCCTGGGCCGGAGGCCTGTTTGCCGCGATCGGGATCGAATTGGCGCGCAGCCTGTTGGCCCTGTACCTCGGCAAGGTGCCCACCTATTCCGCCGTGTACGGCGCCTTCGCCACCGTGCCCATCCTCCTGGTGTGGATCTATATCGCCTGGGTGATCGTGCTGTGGGGCGCGGTGATCGCCGCGTACCTGCCGAGCCTCGTAGCCGGCACGCGGCGGCGCGCCACGGCGCACGGCTGGCAGTTTCAATTGGCGCTGGAAGTGCTGCGTGAACTGGATCGCGCGCGCAGTTCGGCGCAGCGCGGGCTGAGTGCGCTGCAACTGGCCCGGGCGCTGGAAGCGGAAACCCTTCAGCTCGAGCCGGTGCTGGAGACCCTGGTGGCGCTCGACTGGGTAGGCCGTGTCAACGAGATCGAGGATGAGGAAGAAACGCGCTACATCCTGCTGGCGGAAGCGCAATCCACCGTGCTGGAGCCCCTGATCCGCAATTTGCTGCTGCCGTATTCGGATGCGACCGACAAGCTCTGGAAGAGCGGACAGCTGTCGTCGGTGTATCTCAAGGATGTGATCTAACGCTGCGCGTTTGGCCGCGTCCTAGCGCCCGCGCATGAACAGCGCATCCAGCTCCCGCACCGTCAGCTGCCGCCAGGTGGGCCGGCCGTGGTTGCACTGGTCGGAGCGCTCGGTTTCTTCCATCTGGCGCAACAGCGCGTTCATCTCATCGAGCGTCAGCTTGCGGTTGGCGCGCACGGCGCCGTGGCAGGCCATGGTGCCGAGCAGCTCGTTCTGGGCGCGTTGGATCACCGTGCTGGCGTCGTGCTGGGCCAGTTCGGCCAGTACGCTGCGCGCCAGTTCCGCCGCGTCGCCCTGGGCCAGGCTGGTCGGCACTGCCCGCACGGCCAGGGTCTTGGGGGAGAAGGGCGTGATTTCCAGGCCCAGCGTCCGGAGTGTCGTGGCGCAGGCCTCGGCGGTGGCGATTTCCTGCGGGGTCGCGGCGAACGTCGCAGGGATCAGCAGCGGCTGGCTGGCGATCTGGCTGCTGTCCATCTGGAGCTTGAGCCGCTCATAGACGATGCGCTCGTGCGCGGCATGCATGTCCACGATCACCAGGCCATGCCGGTTCTCGGCCAGGATGTAGATGCCCTGCAGCTGGGCGATCGCCCGGCCCAGGGGCCAATCGCCCTCGGGCAATTGGGGCGCAGCGTCCTTGGCAGGCTCAGGCGCAACGATTCCCGGTTGCCACAGCGCCCCCAGGTCGGAAACACGGTGACCGGCAGGCTGGCTGAAGTCCATGGCAGGTTGCGCCCAGTTCATGGCGGGCCGCTGGATTTCCTCGCGCGGCATTTCGATCGGCCCGGCGGACGCTGCTGCGGCACGAGGTGCGGCCAGTGCATATTCCACCGCATGCCGCACCGCCTGGTGCACTTCGCGGCTGTCCCGAAAGCGCACCTCGATCTTGGTCGGGTGCACATTCACGTCCACCCGGCCGGGGTCGATCTCGATGTAGAGCGCATACACCGGCTGGCGCTGGCCATGCAACACGTCTTCATAGGCGCTGCGCGCCGCGTGCGTGAGCACCTTGTCGCGCACGAAGCGCCCATTGACGTAGGTGAATTGCTGGTCCGCGCGCGAACGCGCGGCATCGGGAATACCGGCACGCCCGGTGATCCGGATGGGCCCGGCGCCGTAGGTCACGTCCACGCTCTGCTCGATCAGGTCGGCGCCCAGCACGTCGGCCAGGCGCTGTTCGCGCGTTGCCGGGCGCCATTGTTCGACGAGCTTGCCCTCGTGCCAGATGGCAAACCCCACGTCCGGCCGGCCGAGCGCATGCCGGCGGACCGACTCGATGCAATGGGCCAGCTCGGTGGCGTCCGTCTTCAGGAATTTGCGGCGGGCCGGGGTGCTGAAGAACAGTTCCTTCACTTCCACGGTGGTGCCGGTAGCGCGGGCAGCGGGCCGCAGTTCGCCGGTGCGGCCGTCCAGCAGGAAGGCATTCGGCTGGTCCGCGGTGCGCGACAGGATGTTCAATTGGGCGACCGAGCCTATCGCGGCCAGCGCCTCCCCGCGAAATCCCATGGTGCCCACCGACTCCAGGTCGGCCAGCGACGCGATCTTGCTGGTGGCATGGCGGCGCAATGCCAGGGGCAACTCTTCGCGGGCGATGCCCCCGCCGTCGTCTTCCACGGAAATCAGCCGCACGCCGCCCGCGAGCAAGCGCACCGTGACCTGGGCCGCGCCGGCGTCCAGCGCGTTGTCAACCAGCTCGCGCACCACGGAGGCGGGGCGCTCCACCACCTCGCCGGCGGCAATCTGGCTGATAAGCTCATCAGGCAGTTCCCGGATGGGCCGGCGGGGCAGGGGGGACAGGACGGCGTTCATGCGATCGCACATTGTAGGGAGTGATAATCCACGCCCATGGAACTCATCGCATTTCTGGTCGACTTCATCCTGCACGTCGACAAACATCTCGAAACCTTCGTACTGAATTACGGTACCTGGGTCTATGCCTTGCTGTTCCTGATCATCTTCGTCGAGACCGGCGTCGTGGTCATGCCCTTTCTGCCGGGGGACTCGCTGTTGTTCGTGGTGGGCGCCATGTGCGGGGTGGGGCTGATGGACTACCAGCTGTCGGTGGCGCTGCTGCTGGCCGCCGCGGTGCTGGGCAACCAGAGCAACTACGCCATCGGGCGCTTCTTCGGGCCCAAGGTGTTCAAGTGGGAGGACTCGCGCTATTTCAACAAGCGGGCGTTCGACCAGGCCCATGCGTTCTATGAAAAATACGGCGGCATCACCATCGTGGCGGCGCGGTTCATGCCTTTCCTGCGTACCTTCGCGCCTTTCGTTGCCGGGGTGGCGCAGATGACCCGCAGCAAGTTCACCTTCTACGACGTCACCGGCGGCGCGTTATGGGTCGGCGGCATCATCACGGCCGGCTATTTCTTCGGCAGCGTCCCCTGGGTCAAGGAAAACCTGGACAAGATCATCTGGGCGATGATCCTGATCCCCGGGCTCATCATCCTCTGGGGCGCGTGGAAAGCGAAACGCAACGCCACCCGGGCCGCGAACGCCGGGCAGATTTAGGGCCCCCTAGGCGGGCAGGGCGGCGTCAAGCCGCCTTGAGAAATGTCTCGCGGTCGGGCGCGAAGTTGGCGTGCAGCGGCAGTAGCGCGCCGCCCAGCGCGCGAGCGTCCGACCCTATGCTGCCGGCATGCAATGCCGGGCGCCACAAGCCTTCCCAGTTATAGCTGTCCAGGGCTTGCGCCGTTTGCGCCAGCAGCGACTCCAGCGCCGCCGGCGCCAGCGAGCCGTCCATCACCACGGCGTCTACATCCACCACGGCGGTGCCCGAGACGATGCAATGGGCCAGTGCGTTCGCCGCCGAGCGGATCCACGGGCTGGTGTGGTCGCGGTAGGGCGCCTCGAGCGAGCGCGCGTCATACGCCGCCGACGGGTCGAGCCCGTGCTGCTGGTAGTGCTGCTCCAGGTCCCAGAGCGAGGCATGCCGCACCAGCTGCTCCGGCACCGCGCCGGGTTGCGCCAGATTCACCGGCAACGAGGCGACGGCCCCGGCATTGCCTCGCACGCCGAAGTGCGGCTGCGAATGCAACACCAGCCCGCCGCCCACGAACGTGTCGACGAACAGGTACAGGAAGCTCTTGATGTCGCGTCCGCGGCCCAGCAGCAGTTCGGCGACGCAGGCCGCCGACGTGTCGCGCGCGAAGCTCACCGGCACGTCGATCATCGCCTGGACCTGCGCCGCCAGGTCGATGCTGTTCCATTGTTCGGACTGCTGGGACGAGAGGCCCAGCATGCGGTGCCATCCGCCCATCTGGAACGGCGCGGCCACCCCCACGCCGACCAGCCGCGAGGAACGCGCGCCGAGTGAGCGGCGCAGGGTGCGCAGCTGCTGGCTGACGGCCGGCAGCAGCTCGGCGGCGTCGGGGAAGGCGTACGACAGGCTGAGGCGCTTGCGCACCTTGCCGTTGAAATCGACCAGCAGTGCGTCGGTGCTGCGCCGGCCGATCTTGATCCCGATGGCATAGGCGCCGTCGGGATCGAGCGTCAGCGGGATCGAGGGCTGGCCGATGCGGCCGCGCACCGGATCGTGGCGCAGCAGCAGGCCATCTTCCTCCAGCCGGGTGGTGATGAGGCCGATGGTCTGTGCCGTGAGGCCGGTCACGCGGGCCAGTTCCGCCTTGGGCAGCGCGCCGTGCATTCGCAGCGCCTGCAACACCACCCGCTCGTTGTACTGCCGCATGCCCAGTTGGTTGGAGCCGCGTGGACGCAGCGGCGCGGTGGCTGCGCCTTCGAGTCCATGGTCGGCGGGCGTGTTCACGCGAGGGCGGCCTGCGGGATTTGGGACGGCTCCATCGCACCCGTCATCACGGCCACCACATCGCTCATGCCGATCTGTTTGGGGTTGACCACTGCGGCGCGCCGGCCCAGGCGCTGGATGTGGATGCGATCGGCGATTTCGAACACGTGCGGCATATTGTGGCTGATCAGGATCACCGGCAGCCCCTTGTCGCGCACCCGCCGGATCAGCTCCAGCACCATGTTGCCTTCTTTCACGCCGAGCGCCGCCGTGGGTTCGTCCATGATGACCACATGTTGCGCGAACGCGGCCGCGCGCGATACCGCAACGCATTGGCGCTGGCCGCCGGACAGCGTTTCCACCGGCTGGGTCATCGAGCGGATACCGACCTTGAGCTCGTTCATGCGGGCCACCGCCTGATCCAGCATGGCTTTCTTGTCCAGCACGCGCAGGTAGGTGCCCAGCACACCCGGACGCAGCAGTTCGCGCCCGAGAAACAGGTTTTCCGCGATGCTCATGGCCGGGGCCACGGCCAGCTCCTGGTAGACGGTTTCGATGCCGGCGCGCCGCGCATCGATCGGGCTCTTGAAGTGCACCGGCTGGCCGTCCAGCCGGATCTCGCCTTCGTCAGGGACCGTGGCGCCGGACAGCACCTTGATCAGCGACGACTTGCCCGCGCCGTTGTCGCCGATCACGGCCAGGATTTCACCGGCGCGCAACTCGAAGTCGCAGCCGTCCAGCGCGGTGACGTGCCCGTAGCGCTTGGTGAGGCCGCGGGCCTGCATGACGAGCGTTGTTTTGGAGAGAGTTTCCATGTCAGCGCGCTCCCCGGTTCGACAGGCGGTCGGCGAGCACGGCGAGGATCACGAGCACGCCGGTGATCAGGGTCTGCACCACCGACGCCACGCCCATCAGCGTGAGCCCATTGCGGAACACGCCGACGATCACGGCGCCCACCAGCGAGCCCAGGATGAGGCCGCGGCCGCCGAAGAGGCTGGTGCCCCCCAGCACCACCGCCGTGATGGCGTCGAGGTTTTCCGTCTGGCCGGCCTGGGGATCGCCGACGCCGGTTCGTGCGATCGAAAGCAGCGCCGCGATGCCATAGAAAAAACCGGCCAGCACGTAGACACCCAGCACCACGCGCTGCACGCTGATGCCCGTGAGGCGAGCCGCTTCGGCGTTGTTACCGACGGCGTAGATGTGCCGGCCCGGCGCCGTGTCCGACAGCATGCGCCAGGCCACGATGTACAGGGCGAACATCAGCAGCGTGCCCCAGCTGATCTGGGTGCCGCCCAGGGCGAAGGTGTTGCCGATGGCGGTGAGCGAATCGGGCAGGTTGGTAACCGTCTGCGATTTCGAGTACATCTGCGTCAGGGCGAACGCGATGTTCATGGTGCCCAGCGTGACGATGAAGGCGGGCAGGCGCGCGCGGGTCACCAGCAGCCCGTTGACCAGGCCGAAGGCGCAGGTCACGGCGATGCCGGCGAGCATGGCCAGCGGCACCGGCAGGCCGCTCTCGGCCGCCAGCTTGGTCACCACCATCGAACCCAGCGCCATCACGACGCCGCAGGACAGGTCGATGCCGGCCGTGAGGATGATCAGCGTCTGGCCGATCGCCAGAACGCCGACCACCATGACTTGCTGCAGCACCAGCGACAGGTTCTCGCCGGTCAGGAACCGCTCGGACTGCGTTGCGAAAAACAGGCAAGCGGCGGCCAGCGCCAGCCAGGGGCCGAGCAGCCCCCAGGGCAGCGGACGGTGGGAAAGGGACATGGTGGTGAGCCTGGCGAGCGAGAACCCATCGCGCACCCCGGCAACTGGCCGGGCGCTTGAGTCGCCAATGCTCACTTGTTGCCCCAGCACAAGTCAAGCCCCAGCTTGGTGTCTTTGCTGTCGACGCCGGAAAGCGGCTTGCCCGCGATCAACGTCACGCCCGTGTCGGTGTAGCCGGAGGCCTTCTTGCCCGTCTTCGCATAATCGACGCCTGCCGCCACGCCCATGGCCGCCATCTTCAGCGGGTATTGCTGCGAGGTCGCGGCGATCGAACCCGCGGCGGTGTCCTTCACGCCCTGGCACCCGCCGTCGACGGAGACGATCACCACGTTCTTTTCCTTGCCCGCCTTCTTCAGCGCGTTGAACGCGCCGGCCGCGGCCGGTTCGTTGATGGTGTAGACGATGTTGATGTCCGGATTCTTCTGCAGGCAGTTTTCCATCGCGGCCTGGCCCTTGGCGATGTCGCCGAAGCTGTCGGACATGCACACGATCGCCGGGTCCTTGGACAGCTCGTTGGACTTGGCGTCCGCTGCGGCCAGGCCGAATCCCTTCATGAAGCCGTTGTGGCGCTGCGCGCCCACAGGGTGGCCGGGGAACAGGTCGAGCGTCGCGACGCGGGCCGGCTTGGCGCCCAAAGCTGCCTTGGCGTACTGGCCGATCAGCATGCCGGCCTGGTAGTTGTCCGTGGCGAACAGGGCGTCGGCGCCGTCGAACGGGCTATCCAGCGCGATCACCTGCACCCCCTTGCCCTGCAGCTTCTTCACGGTGGGAATGATCGCGTCGCCGCTGGAAGTGATGAGGATGGTTTTCGCGCCGGCCGATGCCATGTTCTCCAGCGCGGCGATCTGGCCCGCGGTATCACCGTCCGATTTTCCGGCTGCCGTCAGCAGCTTGGCGCCGGCCTTCTTCGCCTCGGCCTCGGCGCCTTCCTTCATCTTCACGAAAAAGGGATTGGTGTCGGTCTTGGTGATCAGGCCGATCACCGGTTGGCCTTGGGCCAGGGCGGTGCCGGCGGCGAGCGCCAGGGTGGACAGCAGGAACTGGGGAAGGGCTGCTTTCATGGGTGTGTCTCCAGAAGTGTTGGTTGCCGCGAGCGAGCGAACAAACTATAGTGGCGACGGACTAACTAAATCAAGTGGTTTTATTTATGGAAAACCCTGAGAGCTTGCTGAAGAGCATCCGGGTGGCAACAGCTGGAGAGGCGCTCATTGACCTCGTCGATCGAGGGGATGGCCTGCTCGAGCCCTGTGCCGGCGGCGCTGTGTACAACTTCACGCGCGCGCTGGCGCTGCAGGGCTTGGGCACTGCCTATCTCAATCCGCTCTCACGTGACGGGTTCGGGCGGCGGCTGGCGCGGGGCCTGGCCGATTCCGGTGTGCTGCTGGCCCGCGCCGAGGCCATTGCCGAGCCGACCTCGCTGGCCGTGGTCGGAGTCGACGCCGAAGGTCAACCGGCCTACACCTTCTACCGCCAGGGCGTCGCCGACCGGGCCATAGACGCCTCGACGCTCTCGGCGGCTACCCAGTCCCTCGCGGGGCTGGAGGTCGTGTGCACGGGTTGCCTGGCACTGGCCTCGGCGGACGAGCATCGCTACCTGCCCTGGCTGAAGGCCTGCCGCGCGCGCGGTTTGACTGTGGTGGTGGACGCCAACCTGAGGCCGGCCGCCATGCCCGACGCCGAGGCCTACCGTGCGACAGTGCGCGCGGCGCTGGCGCTGGCCGACGTCATCAAGGTGAGTGACGAGGACCTGCTGGCACTGGCGCCGGGCCAGCCCGATCTGCTGCTGTCGGCGCGCGAACTTTTCGAACTCGGACCGGCGCAGTACGTGGCGCTCACACAAGGCAGCCAAGGCGCGATGCTGCTCGCCCGCGACGGCCGCCGCTGGCATGCTCTCGACCACGCCGCGCTGCGGATTGTGGACACGGTGGGTGCCGGCGATTGCTTCCTCGCCGGCCTGGTGGCGGGCCTGTTGGACAACGGGATGCGGCAGGCGGAAAACGCCGGACTCTGCGGTGCGGCGGCCCAGCGCGCCCTGGTGCGGGCCGTCGCCAGCGCCAGCTACTGTGTGCAGCGGCGCGGCTGTGTACCGCCCGGCCGCCACGAACTGGAGTGCCAGATGCAACAGGGAACAGTGCGCGTCGTCGAGCAACAACCCGCGCTGGCCCGAATTAATAAGTGAGCGTATTATTTCGGGGATGAACGCCCCGCAGACACTGTCCCGCTGGACCCAGCCTGGTTCCAGCCGCGTGCCCTTTTGGGCCTATACCGATGCGCAGCTTTACCAGCGCGAGCTCGAGAAAATCTTCTACGGCGAGCATTGGTGCTACGTCGGCCTCGAGGTTGAAATCCCCAACGTCGGCGACTACAAGCTCAGCTCGGTGGGGGAGCGCCAGGTCATCATGGTGCGCGACCGCGTGGCGCCGAAAGACCGTGGCGTGGACACCGGCGTGCGCGTGGTGGAGAACCGCTGTGCCCATCGCGGCGTGCGTTTCTGCCAGCAGCCGCAGGGCAACGCGCGCAGTTTCGTTTGTCCCTATCACCAGTGGACCTACAAGCTCAACGGCGATCTGGCGGGCCTGCCGTTCAAGGATGGCGTCAAGGACGGCGACTGCGTCAACGGCGGCATGCCCGCGGACTTCGACATCAAGCAGCACGGCCTGGAGAAACTGCGCGTGGCGGTTCTGCACGGCTTGGTATTCGCGACCTTCAGCGACAGTGCCGAGCCGTTGCAGGACTATCTCGGCCCGCAGGTCATGCCCTGGCTGGACCGCATCTTCAAGGGCCGGCAGCTCACGCTGCTGGGCTACAACCGCCAGCGCATTCCGGGCAACTGGAAGCTGATGATGGAGAACATCAAGGACCCGTACCACCCCGGCCTGCTGCACACCTGGTTCGTGACCTTCGGGCTGTGGCGCGCGGACCAAAAAAGCCGCATGGTGATGGACGCGCACGGGCGCCACGCCGTGATGATCTCTCGCCGCAACGACGGCGGCCAGAACGCCGCGGTGACGCAGGGCGTGACCTCGTTCAAGGCCGACATGGCGCTCAACGACACGCGGCTGCTCGATGTGGTGCCGGAACCCTGGTGGGCCATTGACGATCCGGCCCATCCCGGCCAGCAGATCACGCCCACGGTGACGATGATCACCCTGTTCCCCAGCCTCATCATCCAGCAGCAGGTCAATTCGCTCTCCACCCGGCACATCGTGCCCCGCGGCGAGGGTGAGTTCGATTTCGTCTGGACTCATTTCGGCTTTGAGGGCGACACGCCCGAGATGACGCAGCGCAGGTTGCGCCAGGCCAACCTGTTTGGCCCGGCGGGATTCGTCAGCGCCGACGATGGGGAAGTGATAGAGCTCAGCCAGGATGGCTTCAGGCAGAAAGGCGAGGACGGCAGCACGCTGTGCGAACTGGGCGGAACCGGCACCGAAGGCACCGAGCACATGGTCACGGAAACCCTGATCCGCAGCATGTACGCCTACTGGCGCAAGGTGATGGCGGTATGAGCGGCGCCGGCGTGGAAAGGCTGATGCTGCAGCTGGAGATAGACCAACTTAACGCCGCCTACGCCGCCGCGCTCGACGAAAAGCGCTTCGACGAGTGGCCGGGATTCTTTCTGGAGGATGGGCGCTACAAGGTGCAGGCCCGCGAGAATTTCGACCGCGGACTGCCGCTGGCGCTCATGGCCCTGGAGAGCCAGGGGATGATGAAGGACCGCGTTTACGGCGTGACGCAGACCATCTACCACGCGCCGTATTACACCCGGCACGTGGTGAGCCCGGCGCAGGTGCTGGCGCAGGAGGGGGGCCTGGTCAGGGCCCAGTCTCATTACGCCGTGTTCCGCACCAGGCCAGGCGACTCGAGCGAGGTCTACAACGTGGGCCGCTACATCGACGAGATCGTGCGCACGGAGGCCGGCCTCAAGTTTGCCAGCCGGCTGTGCGTGTACGACAGCGAGATGGTCCTCAACTCGCTGATCTACCCGATCTGATCGAACCTGGCGGTCAGCTTAGTACCTGCGCCGATTGGGTTCCGTGGCCCTGTTGCCGATGTAGGCACCGGCGGCTGCACCACCGATGGTGCCGACAGGGCCGCCGATCAGGGCGTCACCCACCACACCGCCTACGACGGCACCGCCCACGGTACCCACGGTTTGACGGTCCATCGTGGCACAGCCAGTCAGGCCCATCAGGGATGCGGCGATCGCGGCCGCGGCAAGTTTGGATTTCATCTGCACACCTCTTGTATTGGACTGCCAGGCGCGCCTGCTTCCGGCGGACGCTTGTGATGCCTGTGCTGCCACTCTAAGCAGGCCTGCTCTGAAGAGGCGTAGGAAAGGGCAGCCGGGCATCGTCGGCCCTCGGCGCAACCGCCGGGCAGGAATCGTGAAGGCCTATGGAAGCCTGCGCCGACACAGCAATATCGCCGGCGGAACGGCGCTTTACAGGGGGCGGTTTCGCGCCAGCGGTGGGTTCTTCGCGAAGTAGCGGTGGATGCCGCGCATGATGGCGTCGGCCAGCTGTTCCTGGTAGGCGTCGCTGCGCAGCCGCAGTTCTTCCTCGGGGTTGCTGATGAAGGCTGTTTCCACCAGGACGCTAGGGATATCCGGGGCTTTGAGGACGGCAAATCCGGCCTGTTCGACGCTGCGCTTGTGCAGGCGGCCGACATTGCCGATCTCGCCCAGCAGCGCGCTTCCCAACTTGAGGCTGTCGTTGATCTGGGCCGTCGTGCTCATGTCCAGCATGGCGCGGGCCACGTGCGCGTCGTGGCTCTTGACGTTGACGCCGCCGATCAGGTCGGCCTTGTTTTCCTTGTCGGCCATCCAGCGCGCAGCCGTGCTCGAAGCCGCGCCCTGGCTGAGGGCGAACACGCTGGCGCCGCGGGCGCTGGGGGTGAAGAAGGCGTCGGCGTGGATGCTGACGAACAGGTCGGCCTGCACGCGCCTGGATTTCTGCACGCGCACATGCAGGGGCACGAAGAAGTCGGCGTCGCGCGTCAAGAAGGCGCGCATGGGATTGCCGTTGATCACGGAGGCATTGATGCGCTCGCGCAGCCGATGCGCGATCTGCAACACCACGTCTTTCTCGCGCGTGCCGCTGGGGCCGACGGCGCCCGGGTCCTCGCCGCCATGACCCGGATCCAGGGCGACGATGATGAGGCGGTCGGTCTTCTGCGGCCGCCGTGTCGCGGCCTCGGGCTTGGGACGCTGCAATTTTTCGGCGATCAGGTCGCCCAACGGGTCGCTCGCCGGCGTTGGGGGCGGCACCGGCCGGTCGCGCATCCGTTCGGCGATCAGGGCCTCCAGCGGGTCCACTTCCTTGACCGGATAGAAATCGAAGACCAGGCGGTGTTGGTAGGCGGCCACCGGGGTGAGCGTGAAGACCTGGGGCACGGCCGGCTGCTTCAGGTCGACCACCATCCGCACCACGCCCGGCGCATGCTGGGACGCCCGGATGCCGGCGATGAAGGGATCGTCGGACCGCACCTTGGCCACCAGTTCGCGCAGTTCGGGGCTGAGATCGAGACCCTCGATGTCCACCGCCAGGCGCGGGGGATTGGTCATGACGACCTGCGTGGAGCTGAGCTTGGCGTCGGATTCGATGGTGACGCGCGAATACTCGGGCGCGGGCCAGACCCGCACGGCGACGATGGTGGCGCCGCGGGCGATCTGCTGCGTTCCCAGCAACAGCACCAACGAGCCTTGGCGCAGGATATCGCGCCGGTTCATTGCAGGAGCTCCCGGCCCAGCGGCGTTTGCGCCTTCAGCGCCACGTGGCGCGATCCGTCGGGTTGCATGTCGATGCGCACGACCAGGTCGGCCGGCGGCAGCAGGCCCGCGGCGTTCTGTGCCCATTCCGCCAGCTTGAGCCCGGGGCCCGCGAAGATGTCGCGAAAGCCCGCGTCTTCCCATTCGCGCGGGTCGGTGAAGCGGTAGAAGTCGAAATGCCAGATCGCCAAGCCTTCGACCTCGTATGGCTCGACCACGGCGTAGGTGGGGCTCTTGATGCGCCCCTGCACCCCCAGTGCGCGCAGCAGGTGCCGCACCACGGTGGTTTTGCCGGCTCCCAGTTCGCCATGCAACTCGATGAAGGCCTGGGCGATGGCGGGATGCGACGCCAGTTGCGCGGCGAAAGCCCGGGTCTCGTCCTCACTGGCCCAGACCACGGCGCGGACGGCACTTTCTACAATCGGCGGGTGGCGTTCTACAGCGGTCAGATCGACGGTCCTCAACTGGTGGCGGATATACAGGCCTGGGCCCGTGAATTGGGATTCTCCCAAATCGGCGTCGCGGGCGTGGATCTCTCGTCCGCCGAGGCCGGATTGCTGGCCTGGCTGTCCAACGGCTTTCACGGTGAAATGGCCTACATGCAAACCCATGGCCTCAAGAGGGCCAGGCCGGCCGAACTCGTGCCCGGCACGGTGAGCGTGATCACGGCCCGCATGGACTACCTGCCCCGCACAGCCGAGGAGGGCTGGCAATCGGTTGAATTCGAGCGTCTGCGTCGGCCACAGGAGGCCGTGGTATCCCTCTACGCCCGCGGCCGCGACTATCACAAGGTGCTGCGCTCGCGGCTGCAAAAGCTCAGCGAGCGCATCGCAGAGAAGGTGGGGCCGTTCGGCCACCGCGCATTCACCGATTCTGCGCCGGTGCTGGAAGCTGAGCTTGCCGCGCGCAGCGGCCAGGGCTGGCGGGGCAAGCACACCCTGGTGCTCAGCCGCGAAGCAGGGTCCATGTTCTTCCTGGGCGAGATCTACGTGGACCTGGCGCTGCCGCCCAGCCCGCCGGTGACCGAGCATTGCGGCACTTGCAGTGCCTGCATCGACGTGTGCCCGACGCAGGCCATCCTGGCGCCGCAGCGGCTGGACGCCCGCCGCTGCATCTCCTACCTCACCATCGAGCATGCCGGCCCCATTCCCGAAGAGTTGCGCGCGCTGATGGGCAACCGCATCTACGGCTGCGACGACTGCCAGCTGATCTGCCCGTGGAACAAGTACGCGCGGCGCAGCGCTTTGCCTGACTTCGACGAAAGGGAAGGGCTGACCGGAGCGCATCTCGCGGAGCTGTTCGGCTGGACCGAGGATGAGTTTCTTCGCCTCACCGAGGGCAGCCCGATACGGCGCATCGGCCATGAACGCTGGCTGCGCAATATCGCCGTCGCTATCGGCAATGCCTTGCGCGAAGCGGACGACCCCAGTCTGCGCGCCGCGCTGCAAGCCCGGACGCAACATCCCAGCGCCCTGGTGCGCGAGCATGTGGCCTGGGCGCTAGCCCAGCACGCCTAGCGCGAACGGCAGGCTCAGCAGGCCCAGCAAGGTCGACAGCGTCACCAGCCCGGCGACATAGGGGCCGTTGTAGCCCATGCGCGACGCCAGCACATAGGCACTGGAAGCGGTGGGCAGGGCCGAGAAGGCCAGCAGCACGGCGGTCTGCGCCGGGTCCAGGCGAAACAGGCGCGCCAGCCCGAACGCTGCCAAAGGCAGGATGAAATGGCGGATGGCCAGTACGGCCACCATCAGCGTCTTGCCCTGGGCCAAGCTGCCGAATTGCATACCCGCGCCCGCAGCCATCAGGCCCAGCGCCAGCGACGCCGCGCCGATGCGGCTCACCGTGGGCTCGAGCCAGGCCGGAATGGAAAAGCCAAGCAGATTGGCCGCGAGGCCGGAGGCCGTGCCGACGATCAGCGGGTTGCGCAGCAACTCGCTCAGAAAACCCCGTTGTGCGTGCCGCGCCATAGGCCACACCGCGGCCACGTTGAAAAGCGGCACGCACACGCCGATCAGCACGGCGACCAGCAGCAGTCCCTGCGGGCCGGCCACTCGCTCGGCCAGGGCCAGCGCAATGAAGGAGTTGAAGCGGAATGCCACCTGCGCGCTCGCGGCATGGTCGCGGACATCGATTCGCCGGCCCAGCCAGGGCAGGTGGGGCAATGAGTAGGACAATGCGATGCCGGCCAGTCCTGTCAGCACGCCCGCTGCGATCAGGCTCGAGGCCGCGCCCAGGTCCAGCGGGCTCTTCACAATGGACTGGAACAGTAGAACCGGGAAGAGGAAGTAGTACGTCAGGGCCTCGACCTGCTGCCACACCGTGCGGTTCAGGGCCGTATAGCGGCAGACCAGGTAGCCACAAAGAATCAGCGAGAAATCGGGAAAAAGCAGTTGCGCAAAGTTCACCGCCCGAGGATAGCTGCAACTCTAGGGTTACCCCTTATGTGTAAACCGCAGAGCGCGGTTTGGCTTCTGCTTATAGGATGCAGGGTCTTTTGCTTTTTCGCATATCAAGGAGTGTCCCCATGAAACGCCGTCAATGGTTTGCCTTGTCGACTGCCGCACTGGCGCTCGTCGCCGGCCCCGTGCTCGCACAGAGCTACCCCAACAGGCCGATCAAGATTCAAGTGCCGTTCGCCCCCGGCGGCACGACCGACATCATTGCCCGCGTCATGTCCGAGCCGCTGGGCAAGGCCCTGGGCCAGCCGGTGATCGTCGAGAACAAGGCGGGCGGGGGCGGCGTGATCGGGGCCACCGAAACCATGCGCTCGGCGCCGGACGGCTACACGCTGGGCATCGCGACGGTTTCGACCACCGCGGCCAACCCGGCCATCAATCCCAAGATCCCGTACAACCCGATCACCGACTTCACGCCCATCATCAACATCGCGGCCACGCCCAATGTGATCGCCGTGCACCCGAGCTTCCCGGCCAAGGATTACAAGGCCTTCGTCGCCGAGCTCAAGCGCGCGCCGGGCCGCTACTCCTACTCGTCGTCGGGCACGGGCGGCATCGGCCATTTGCAGATGGAGCTGTACAAGAGCCTGTCGGGCGCCTTCGTCACCCACATCCCGTACCGAGGTGCGGGCCCGGCGCTGAACGACACGGTGGCCGGCCAGGTGCCCATGATCTTCGACAACCTGCCGTCGGCGCAGCCGTTTATCAAGGACAACCGCCTCATCCCGATCGTGGTGGCGGCGCCCCAGCGCCTGGCCAGCCTGCCCAACGTGCCGACCTTCAAGGAAGTGGGGCTGGAGCCGGTGAACCGCATGGCTTATTACGGTATCTGGGGCCCGAAGAACATGCCCAAGGACGTGGTCGACAAGATCTATGCCGCCACCAAGAAGGCGCTGGAGGATCCGGCGGTGCGCAAGCGCATCGAGGACACCGGCTCCATCGTCGTCGGCAATACGCCGCAGCAGTTCGCCGAGCAGATCAAGGCCGAGTACGACGTGTACAAGAAGGTGGTTGACCAGGCCAAGCTCAAGCTCGATTGAGCGGCGACGCTTCCATCGACGCCTTCATCGACGCCCTGTGGCTGGAAGAAGGGCTGTCGAAGAACACCCTGGCGGCGTACCGGCGAGACCTCTCGCTGTACGCCGCCTGGCTGTCTGGGCAGGGCCGCACGCTAGCCGGCACTTCCGAGGCCGATCTCAACGGCTACTTCGCGGCGCGCCATGAGGGCAGCAAGGCGACCACGGCCAATCGCCGGCTCACCGTTTTCAAGCGCTACTTTCGCTGGGCTTTGCGTGAACGCCTGATCACGGCCGACCCGACCCTGCGGCTGCAATCGGCCAAGCAGCCGCTGCGCGTGCCCAAGACCCTCACCGAGGCGCAGGTCGAGGCCTTGCTGGACGCGCCCGACGTCGATACCCCGCTGGGCCTGCGCGACCGCACCATGCTGGAGCTGATCTATGCAAGCGGCTTGCGCGTGAGTGAGCTGGTCACGCTCAAGACATTCAACGTCAGCATGAGCGAGGGGGTGTTGCGCGTGCTGGGCAAGGGCAGCAAGGAGCGCCTGGTGCCGTTCGGCCAGGTCGCCCGCGACTGGATCAGCCGCTACCTGGCCGATGCGCGGCCGGTCATCCTCGATGGGCAGCAGACCGTGGACCTGTTCGTCACTTCGCGGGGGCAGGGGATGACCCGCGCGATGTTCTGGGTGATCGTGAAGAAGCAGGCGCAGGCGGCCGGCATCACGGCGCCGCTGTCACCGCATACCTTGCGTCACGCGTTCGCCACCCACTTGCTCAATCATGGGGCGGACCTGCGCGCGGTGCAGATGTTGCTGGGCCACGCCGACATTTCCACCACTACAATTTATACGCACGTCGCGCGCGAGAGGCTGAAGCAGCTGCACGCGGCGCACCACCCGAGAGGCTGATATGTCGATCGACTGGAACTCATTCACGCCCTGGTCCTCGCTGGCCGGCGGCGCGCTGATCGGCCTGGCGACGGCGATGTTCGTCCTGCTCAATGGCCGCATCGCCGGCGTCAGCGGAATCCTCGCGGGCTTGCTGCGTCCCGCCCGCGGCGAAATCGCATGGCGTGTCGCCTTCATCGGCGGACTGATCCTTGCGGCTCCCGCATACGGCTTGTTGACGGCACTCCCCTCGGTGCGGATCGACGCCGGCTACGGCATGCTGGTGATTGCGGGCCTTTTGGTGGGAGTCGGCACGCGCTACGGGGCCGGGTGCACGAGTGGCCACGGCGTCTGCGGCCTGTCGCGGCGCTCGCCGCGTTCCCTGGCCGCGACCGTTGCCTTCATGGCAACGGGGTTCATCACGGTTTTCATCGTCCGGCATCTGCTGGCACTGTGAGCAAGCCATGCCGCTATTGAGTGCTTTCATCACGGGCCTGGTGTTCGGCTTCGGGCTGCTCTTGTCCGGCATGGCCAATCCGGCCAAGGTGCTGGGCTTTCTGGACATCGCGGGTGCCTGGGATCCGTCGCTGGTGCTGGTGATGGCGGGGGCCATCAGCGTCGGCCTCGTCGCCTTCAGCCTGGCGGGCCGGCGTACGCAGTCGCTGCTGGGCGAGGAGATGAGGCTGCCGCCCTCCGGTCGTATCGACCGCCGGCTGCTGGCCGGCAGCGCGGTGTTCGGCGTCGGATGGGGCCTGGCGGGTTTCTGTCCGGGGCCTGCGCTGGTGGCGCTGGGCATGGGCCTGGAGCCGGCCGCCGTGTTCGTGGCCGCGATGCTTGCCGGGATGGCCGGCTTCGAGATCCTGGAGTGGCAGCGCCAGAAGGTGGTCGCTGTGTCGGCTACCCGAAGGTGACCCTCTCTTACCGCTTCCCCTGCGACGACGCATCACTGCGTGACCGCACGCCGGGCGTCGCTTGCGGTGCGACCCAGAAGCGCTGGGTGCTGGCCGCCTCGATCATGGGATCGAGCCTTGCCTTTGTCGACGGCACTGTCGTCAACATCGCCTTGCCGGCTATCCAGAATGAACTGCGCGCTTCGGTCTATCAGGCGCAGTGGGTTATCGAGTCGTACGCGCTGTTGTTGGCGGCGCTGCTCCTGGTCGGCGGCGCGCTGGGCGATCGCCTGGGGCGCCGGCGCGTCTTCATGCTGGGGGTGGTCATCTTCGCCGTCGCGTCGATTGCCTGCGCCTTTTCGCGCACCGTGCAACAGTTGATTGCCGCTCGCGCTGTGCAGGGTGTGGGCGCTGCCCTGCTGGTGCCGGGCAGCCTGGCATTGATCAGCGCCTGCTTTCCAGAGGACGAGCGCGGGCGCGCCTTCGGCACCTGGGCGGCGTTCAGCGGCATCACCTCCGCGATCGGACCTTTGCTGGGCGGCTATTTGGTCGATCGGCTGTCCTGGGCCTGGGCCTTCGCCGTCAATGTGCCGCTGGCCGTGATGGTGCTCGCGATCACGTGGGCTCGCGTTCCCGAGAGCCTTCGTCCGCAATCGGCAGGGCGACTGGATGTTGGAGGAGCTGTGCTCGCGACCGCGGGGCTGGGCGGCCTGGTGTTCTTTTTCACCGAGGCGCCCGCGCGGGGCTGGGGCGCCCCAGCGGTGCTGTTGGCGCTGGCCATCGGGGTCGTGGCGCTGGTCGCCTTTTTCCTTGTCGAGCGCGTTCGGGCTGCACCGATGCTGCCGCTCGGGCTGCTGCGCAATCGCAACTTCGCCGCCGCGAACCTGCTGACGCTGCTGCTCTATGCGGCGCTCGGCGGCGGGCTGTTCTACCTGCCGCTGAACCTGATCCAGGTGCAGGGCCTGACTGCGACGGCGGCCGGCGCCGCGCTGCTGCCGTTCATCCTGATCATGTTCGTGCTGTCCCGGTGGGCCGGCGGGCTGGTTGACCGGCGCGGCGCGCGAGCCCCTCTGATCATCGGGCCGCTCATCGCGGCCGCCGGATTCGCATTGCTGGCGCTGCCGGGCCGCGAATCCAGCTATTGGAACGGTTTTCTGCCCGGGGTGGCCGTGCTGGGCCTGGGCATGGCCATTGCGGTGGCGCCTTTGACGACGACCGTCATGCAATCGGTGGCCGCAGACGATGTTGGCACGGCCTCCGGTGTCAACAATGCGCTGTCGCGTGTGGCGGGCGTGCTGGCGATCGCCGTGTTCGGCTCACTCATGGCGGCCGTGTTTGAGCCGAGGCTGCACGCCGCCGTGGCGGGCACCGGCATGCCGGCCGACCTCGCCCTTGCGATTTTGCAGCAACGCGACCGGCTGGCCGCGATCGAATTGCCGGCAGGCACTGCGGAAGCGGTCGCGCAGGCTGCGCGTGCGGCGGTGCAGGACGCTTTCGTCGCCGGCTACCGCTGGATCATGGCATGCAGCGCGGCCTTGGCGCTTGCCAGCGCTGCCGTGGCGGCCGCCTGGCTGGACGATACGGACTTGCGATAATTTACTGAACGGAGCAAACCATGCCAACCCTCCTGGGAATCTCCGGCAGCCTGCGTGCCGGCTCATACAACACGGCGCTCCTGCGCGCGGCAGCCGGCCTGATGCCTGGCGGCACCACCCTGGAAGTCGTCACGTTGCACGGCATCCCGTTGTACGACGGCGACGTCGAATCCAACGAAGGCATCCCGCCGGTGGTGCAGGCCTTGAAAGATCGTGTTGCCGCCTGCGATGGACTGCTGCTGGTCTCGCCCGAGTACAACAATTCGATGCCGGGCGTGCTGAAAAACGCGATCGACTGGCTCACCCGGCCTGCCGCGGACATCCAGCGGGTGTTCGGCGACCGCCCGGTCGCCGTTATCGGCGCGTCCCCCGGAGGTTTCGGCACGATGCTGGCGCAGAACGCCTGGCTTCCGGTGTTGCGCACTCTGGGTACACGGCCCTGGTTCGGCGGCCGATTGATGGTCTCGCGCGCAGGCCAGGTGTTCAACGAGGCGGGCGAGTTGGTTGACGAGAAAGTGAAGGCCCAACTGCAGCGGTTCCTGCAGGGCTTCGTGGCTTCGCTGCAGCGCTAGTTGTAGCGGGGCAAGCTGATCGTGAAAACGCAGCCGACGGCCGGGACGTCCTGGACGGTCAACGTGCCGCCATCGGCTTCGACGCTGGCGCGCGCGATCGAAAGGCCGAGGCCGAGACTTGACTTGTCGCCCACCGTTCGCTGGGAGAACGGCTTGAACATGGTGGTTGCGTACCCGGGGGCCAAGCCGCCGCAGTGGTCGTGAACGGAAATCAGGATCTTGTCGCCGACAGCCTGCGAGTTCAACGTCACTTCCGTGTCGGGCCGGCTGAACTTGAAAGCATTCTGCAGCAGGCTTTCCAGCGCCGAGAGCAGTCGGGCGTGATCCCCGGTAAGTTCCAGGGCCGGATCAACGGCCGCTGTCGTGAACCTGCAGCCGCTGGCCTGCGCATAGAGCAGGGCGTCATTTCTGGCCTCGGCAATGAAGGATGTGAGCGGAAACGTTTGACGCTCGCGGATGGCATCCGCTTCGGTGTGCACTTCCGCCAGCGACCGGTTGACGAGGGTGTTAAGAGCGGCCAGGCTTCTTTTCAGGACCGCGCCGGTGGAACCGGAGATGGGCAGATTGCCCTGCTCGAGGGCCGCCACCGCATACGAGGCGGTAGAAAGGGAGTTGCGAAGCTCATGCACGAGGACCCCGACGCGCTCGTTCACTTCGGCGGTTTGCTTGCGGGCTACCATGGCATCGCGCTGATGACTGAACGCGCTCACCGCACTTGCGATGGCGTTGTCAAGACAGCGGTTCAACGTGCGGAACTCGTCAATCGAAAATGGCGCGTCCCGCTCGAATGCCAGATCGGTGATCGCCTGGCAAAGGTCGCCGTAGTCGTGGACCACTTGGTCGACCGAGAATCCGAGGTTCAGGAGCTGCTTGCCATGCGCCGTTGCGCTCACACCCATTTCGGACACTACAAGCGTGCCCCCGCCTGATTCACCCGAAATTCTGAGACTCTCCGCGGCATCGCCTGCCCCTTCCTCGGCCTCGAGCGTTTTCTGAAGCTGAGCGAGAAATAGTGGGACGCCATTGCTCAATTGCTCAGCCGTGGCCGCGCGTCTCGGTCGCAATGCGACCTTGGCCTTGCACCGTTCAACCAGTTCGTCGTGGTTGTTGGCCAGAAATCTGGACATCATGAGGGTAGCTTGAGTGGAGTTTAAAAATCCACACTACGAATCTGGGCCCAATTCGTCTGTACGTTGCCGCACATAGTGCATTTGCTTTCATATCACCATGGCTTCGGGTCTGCGCGGTTGCCGACCTGTCGAGGTTGTGCCAAGCTGGGGCGAGGGGAGTTAATGTCGTCGAAATTGAGGTGGCGAGATGACGTTACAAGTAATCGGCATGCAGCAGCAGCCTGAGCGGAGCGCGCGAGAATTTGACGAATGGGCCAAGACATTGCGTACTTCGCCTGATCAACTGCGGGAGGCGGTATGTGTGGTGGGTATAACTCCACGCAAGATTCGCGCTTACCTCAGAACGCATCCGACTCCCCGAATCGCCACTATCCCTCGGTAAGCACCAGTCCGGCCTCCTCGGCTCGCCTCCGCGATCAGGCCGGGATGTGCAGCTTCGTCGAATTCTTGACCTCCTCCATGACGGCATACGTTCGGGTTTCACGCACACCGGGCAGTTGCCAGAGGACGGTGCCGGCGAAGGTTCGGTAGGCGTCCATGTTGGCGACGCGTGTCTTCAGAAGGTAGTCGAACCCGCCGGCCACCATGTGGGCTTCCAGGATTTCAGGGTGAACTTGTACTGCGGCCTGGAACTCGCGGAACACGTTCGGGGTGGTCCGGTCGAGGAGAACTTCGACGAAGACCAGCATCCCTGCGCCGAGTAAGCGAGGGTTGAGGCGAGCTTCGTAGCCTTCGATGAATCCATCCCGGGTCAGTCTCTGGACGCGGGCGAGCACGGCCGTGGGGGACAGCGCCACTGCTTCCGCTAGCTTGAGGTTCGAAATCCGGCCATCGTCCTGCAGTTGCTGAAGGATGCGCCGGTCCGTTCGGTCGAGATCTTCGAGGCTGGGCATGTGTAGAGAATCCTTCGGGAGAATGCTGATAAATCGAAGCAATATGCTACCCAGAAACTGGAACATTGAGGATGTCACTTGAAAACCTCCTAAATAGTCCATGAACTTCACCTCGGCACGCGCCTTCGAGCAATTCTTCGAACCCGCTGAGCTGGCCGCACCCCGGCTGCGACAGGCGATCACTGCCGCTTGGCGCCTCCCCGAGCCGGAGGCTGTCAAGCTGGTTTTGGCCAGCGCGAGCGTCCCGCAGGGCGTCAAGTCCAGGTCGCAATCTCTCGCCCAACAAATCGCACGCACGTTGCGCAACCGCAAGTCCAGCTCCGGGCGCGCAGGCATCGTGCAGAACCTGCTGCAGGAATACGCGCTTTCGTCCCAAGAAGGGATCGCCCTCATGTGCCTCGCCGAGGCGCTGCTGCGGATTCCAGACTCTGCGACCCGCGACAGCCTCATTCGCGACAAGATCGCCCAAGGGCAGTGGCGCACACACCTCGGCAAGAGCCCCTCGTTGTTCGTGAACGCGGCGACCTGGGGCTTGCTCATCACCGGCAAGCTCGTGTCGACGCACAGCGAATCGGGCCTGTCGGCCTCGATCGGCCGGCTGGTCAGCCTCGGCGGCGAACCGCTGATCCGCAAGGGCGTCGACATGGCGATGCGGATGATGGGGGAGCAGTTCGTCACCGGCGAGCACATCGAGGAAGCGTTGGCGAACGCGCGCGAGCGCGAGAAGGAAGGATTCCGCTACTCCTACGACATGCTCGGCGAGGCGGCGCTGACCGCCGGTGATGCCCAGCGCTACCTGCGCGATTACGAGAACGCGATCCATGCCATCGGCAAGGCGTCCGCCGGGCGCGGAATCTACGAAGGGCCGGGCATCTCCATCAAGCTGTCGGCACTCCATCCGCGCTACAACCGGTCGCAATACGACAGGGTCATGGGCGAGCTCTACCCGGTGCTCACGAGCCTGTGCGCGGTTGCGAAGCGCTACGACATCGGCCTGAACATCGATGCCGAAGAAGCGGATCGCCTGGAGATCTCGCTCGATCTCCTCGAAAGGCTTTCCTTCGAGCCCCAGCTGCAGGGCTGGGACGGGCTGGGCTTCGTAGTCCAGGCCTACCAGAAGCGCTGCCCTTTCGTGATCGACTACTTGATCGATCTCGCCCGCCGCAGCGGCCGGCGGCTGATGGTCCGGCTGGTAAAGGGCGCTTATTGGGACTCGGAGATCAAGCGGGCCCAGGTGGACGGACAGGATGGCTATCCGGTGTACACGCGCAAGCCCTACACCGATGCGAGCTACATCGCCTGCGCACGGAAACTCCTCGAAGCACCGGAGGCGGTCTATCCGCAGTTCGCAACGCACAACGCGCACACGCTGGCGACCATCTACGAGCTGGCCGACCCGAAGCGGTACACTCCTGGACAGTACGAATTCCAGTGCCTGCACGGCATGGGAGAGCCGCTCTACGAGCAAGTGGTGGGCGGCACGAGCGATGGGAAGCTGGGACGTCCCTGTCGCATCTACGCGCCGGTCGGCACCCACGAAACCTTGCTCGCCTACCTGGTGCGTCGCCTGCTCGAGAACGGTGCGAACACATCCTTCGTCAACCAGATCGCGGACCAGACGCTCTCCATCGAAGCGCTGGTGCGAGACCCGGTCGACACCATCGAGGACTATGCACGCAAGGAAGGCCAGGTCGGCCTCCCGCATCCGGCGATACCGCTGCCGCGCGACCTCTACGGGAGCGTCCGGCAAAACTCGCGTGGGCTCGACCTCGCCAATGAGGCGCAACTGCGCGAGCTTGCCGTTTCGTTCAAAGCCGCGGCACAACAGCCCTGGCACGCGGAACCAATGCTCGCGGTGGACACGGCCTCTACAGAGAAGGCGCCTGTGTTGAACCCGGCGAATCAAACCGACAAGGTCGGTTACGTCCGTGAAGCGACGCCCGAGGACGTCGACCTCGCTTTGCAGCATGCGGACCTCGCGGCCCCTGCGTGGGCTTCGGTTTCTCCCGCCGAGCGCGCGCGTCTGTTGGAGGCTGCGGCAGTGCGACTCGAAGATGATATACCGCGCTTGATGAGCGTGCTGATCCGCGAGGCTGGCAAGTCGGCGGCCAACGCCATCGCCGAGGTGCGCGAAGCTGTCGACTTCCTGCGGTACTACGCTCGCGAGATTCGCGACCACTTCGACAACAGCACGCATGTTCCGCTGGGGCCCGTTGTGTGCATCAGCCCGTGGAACTTTCCGCTTGCGATTTTTGTCGGCCAGCTCTCCGCGGCGCTCGCGGCGGGCAATGTGGTCCTCGCAAAGCCGGCGGAGCAGACTCCGCTGGTCGCGGCGGAAGCCGTGCGAGCCTTGTGGGCCGCCGGTATCCCACGCGGCGCGATCCAGCTGCTTCCCGGCCGTGGCTCCGTGGTCGGTGCGCGACTGGTTGCGGATCCCCGCGTCAAGGGCGTGCTGTTCACCGGATCGACCGAGGTGGCGCGGATTCTTCAGGGCAGCGTTGCCGGCCGGGTGAACGAGAACGGTCGCGCGATCCCGCTGATCGCCGAAACCGGGGGCCAGAACGCCATGATCGTCGACTCATCCGCGCTGGTGGAGCAGGTGGTCAGCGACGTACTGGTGTCTGCCTTCGACAGCGCGGGCCAACGGTGCTCGGCGCTGCGGGTTCTGTGCGTGCAGGAGGAAGGCGCAGATCGCGTCCTCGAAATGCTCCTGGGCGCGATGGCAGAACTGCGGGTGGGCAATCCTGCGCGCCTCGCGACAGATGTGGGGCCGGTCATCGACGATGAAGCACGGGGGAACATCGAGCGGCATATCCAGGAGATGCGGGCCAAGGGCCGCCGCGTTCACCAGCTTGCAGGTCACAGCCAGGATCCGCTTCACGCCGGCACGTTCGTGTTGCCCACGGTCATCGAGATCGACAACATCTCGGAGTTGAAGCGCGAAGTGTTCGGGCCCGTCCTGCACTTCGCCCGCTTCAGGCGGGAAGAGCTGGACGGCCTCGTCGGCCAGATCAACGGCACCGGTTATGGGCTGACGATGGGCCTGCACACGCGCATCGACGAAACGATCGCCCGTGTCGTGGATGTCGCGCAGGCAGGCAACATCTACGTCAATCGGAACATCGTCGGCGCGGTAGTCGGCGTCCAGCCGTTTGGCGGAGAGGGGCTTTCCGGCACCGGCCCCAAGGCGGGTGGCCCGCTCTATCTCTACCGTCTGCTGTCCCGCCGTCCCGAGGATGTCCTGGCGCGCGCGGTCGAAGGGGACGCCGACGCGAGTGAACGCACCCCGCGGACCCCCACCGGGCCTTTGCGCGCTCTCGCGGATTGGGCTGCCACCCAAGGCCCCGACCTTGGCTCGCTGCCCGCGGTCTGCGCCCGCTTTGCCAGCCTGGCGCGATCCGGCGAATCGGTCGTGCTGCCGGGGCCCACGGGTGAGCGCAATGTGTACAGCATTACCCCACGTCCGCATGTGCTCTGCCTGGCACAGAATGAGTCCGACCGGTTCACCCAACTTGCTGCCGTTCTTGCGGCGGGCAGCCGTGCCATCTGGCCAGGAGACGCCGAGATGCTCCTGCAGCGTCTTCCGGCCGAAGTTCAGGGTCATGTCGCCATCGCGCGAAATTGGGCAGCGCCAGAAGTTTCGTTCGACTGCGTGCTGCTGCATGGCGCGGCGCAGGAGCTTGCGGACGTACAACAGCGCCTGGCAAAGCGAGAGGGAGCAGTCGTCAGTGTCGAACGCCTCGCACCCGGCGAAACCGACATTCCGCTGGAGAGACTCGTCATCGAGCGTGCGCTCAGCATCAATACGGCTGCCGCCGGCGGAAACGCGACCTTGATGACGCTCGGCTGATTCAGGGTCCCAGCCACCGCCCCTCCGGCCACGCTCCTCGTTCGACTGCATCCTTCGCGCACCCCACCAAGAGCACGACGGCACGCCGCACGTGCTGGCCGATCGCCCGGTTGGCTGGAAGGGCAAGAACGATCGTCCGGGTGATCTTCGGATTGCAGAGCGGTGCGGCCGAGACAAGCTTGCGCGCCAGTTCATCGGCGAAGGCAACCGGCGGAAGAGTCGTGAGGCCATGGCCGCCGAGCACAAGGCTCTTCTGGACGCTCATCGCATTGGTCTCGACCGCGATCCACTGCTGCAGCGTGCCGGCATAACCCATTGAGATCCTCATGCGGATGCCCGGGTCGTTGGCCGCGACGGCACTCACCAGCGGGCTGGAAATCAGGTCGCAGGTGCTTGGCAGCAGCCCCACCGTGACGAGGCCGCCGATGCCGTCGACAGCGCCGCCGATTTCGGCCCGTGCGCGATCAAGTTCCAGCATGGCACGGCGCGCATAGACGGAGTGACGGTCGCCATCGGCGACGACGATAAGCTGCGTGAAGACACTCGGCGGGCGCTGCGCTTCGGCTTCGGTGGCAAGCTGTGCATCCATCCGCGCCAGGTGCCTCTTATCCACGAGTTCCTGTCGCCGACGGCAGAGGAGGTCGATTGGGCGCGGCGTGTGATTGCCGCGGACGCCACCTCCGGTGGCGCCGCCGTGCAAATCGACGGCCGCATGGTGGATCTCCCGGTGGTGCTGCAGGCGCGCCGGACCCTTGCTCGGGCTCGAGGCTCGCAGGCATCATGAGCCGTGCGCTGGCTCGACCGCAGTCGCGATCTCAGTCCAGCGTGACCAGACGGGACTCGTGCGGCGCCAGTCTGCCCTGTGCCACAACCTTCGACCAGCGCGCGAGTTCGGCGTTCACCTTCGCTGAAAGCGCAGCGGGACTACCCGGTTCGACCTGCGCACCATTGCTCTGGAAGCGTTCCACCACTTCCGGATCGTTAAGCACCTCGTTCAACAATTCGTTGAGCTTGCCGATGGTCTCTGCGGGCGTGCCACTTGGCGCGAACAAACCGTACCACTGCGCGATGTCGACACCGTCCACACCGAGTTCCGCCAAGGTGGGGACTTCCGCCAGACCGGGCAGTCGCTGCGGACCCGCGACCGCCAATGCCCGCAAGTACCCGGCGCGAATGAACGGATGCGCCGTAAAGAGACTGGGAAACATGATCTGCGAACGGCCCGCGACCGTGTCGGCGATCGCCGGGGCCGCGCCTTCGTAGGTCGCACCGGCCATTGACGTGCCACTGCTTAGCTGGAACAGTTCCGCGGCAAAGTGCGGCGGCGTGCCGTCACCGGCCGAGGCGTAGACGAATCGGCGCGGCTCGGCCTTCAGCTTCGCAATCAGCGTCGCCACGTCGGCAGGGGCTTTGTCCGGATGGGCCACCATCAGGGTAGGAGATGAGCCGACCAGTCCGATCGGCGCGAAATCGGCGACCGGGTCGTAACCGACCTTCTGCAATGCAGGATTCATTGCATGCGTGCCGATGTAGCCGAACATGAGCGTGTGGCCGTCCGGTTCGGCAAGCGCCACATACTCGCTCGCAACAGCGCCATTCGCGCCGGCCCGGTTGTCCACCAGCACTTCCTGACCCAGCAGGGGACTCAGCTTGCCGGCAATGATTCGCGCCATGGCGTCGTTACCGCCACCCGCACGAGTTGGCACGATGATCGTGAGAGCCTTGTGCGGGAAGGTCGATGGCACCTTGGCCGTCGTGTCGGGTCGCGAAAACACGTAGTCCGGCAAATGCAGTTCGCCCTGCATGATCTTGCGTGCGGTGCGGACCAGCGCGGCGCGCTCGACGGCCGCATGCTCTCCTGTGCCTTTCAACTCGACTTCCACATCGATTTGACCGGCCGGATGCAGCACGACCAGGGCATGCCGCCCCGGTTCGCGCGCCATGCCGCTTGCCACGGTGCCGGGCAGCGCAAAGGCGCTGGCAACGCCGATGGCACCTGTCACGGCGTGGGATGCGTGGCAGCGGCGCGGCGTGAAGTAGCGGGAGGTCACGCTGTTGGGCGAATCACCTGCGCTTACCAGCACCGGCTTCGGAATGACACTGTTCGACACGTCGCCCAGGCCCATCATGCGGCCGGCCTGCAGGCGCAGGGCCTCCAGCCGCTCCAGCAGCGGGGTGTCCGCGTCCAGCGCTGCCGGCTTCTCGCGACCGGTCAGGCCCAGGTCGGAGGCGCGCACGATCATCAGGGGCATCGCCGCGTCGATGCAGGTCACCTCGACGCCGTCGATGGTGTCGATGCGCTTGCCAGTCGGAAAGACCTGCCCTGTGACAGCGCCCCAAGCGTCCAGAAAGTTGAGCAGGATGGGTGCCGCAGTCCCGGCCACGCCGTCGATGCGCGCATCGCCTTCGTAGCTGACGCGACCGCCGGGCGTGCGCACCGTCACGTCGATGCGCGAGCCTGTGTTGACGTTGTATACACGCACGCTGGTGGTTCCATCCCGGGCGGGAATCAGACCCTGTTCGATCGCGAAAGGTGCCACGCCGGACAGCATGTTGCCGCAGTTGGGCCGTGTGTCGACCGAACGATGCCCGACGCCCACTTGTGCGAACAGGTAGTCGAGGTCGCAGCCGGGTTGGGTGGAGCGCGAGACGATGGCGACCTTGCTGTTGAGCGTGCTGCCGCCGCCGACCCCATCGAGCTGGAGGGGATCGGAGGCACCGATGGCACCGATCAGCGCCTGGTCCCGCGCCTCATCACCCTCGGGGAGCCACTCGCGCAGGAAGAACGGCCCTCGCGAGGTGCCGGCGCGCATGAGCACGCAGGGGATGATCTTGTTCATCTCAGTCGGCTGTCAGCTTTGCAGCCTGCACCACCTTCTTCCACTTGACCTGTTCCTGCTCAACATAACTGCGCAACTGGTCCGGCGACATGGTGGAGACCTCCGCGCCGTGGCCTTCGAGGCGCTGGACGACGCTCTTGTCAGCGAGCACCTGGTTAAGGACCTTGTTGAGTTGGTCCACCACCGGTTTGGGCGTCTTTGCGGGCGCGAAGATAGCGTACCACTGGGAGACATCGACGCCGGTGATGCCTTGTTCCTTGAGCGTCGGCACGTCGGGCATCAGCGCCGAGCGCTTCTCCCCGGCGACGCCCACCGCCTTCAGCTTGCCGCCCTTCACGTAGGGCATGGCGGTAAACAGGCTGGGGAACATCACCTGGGTCTGGCCGCCGATGGTGTCGGTGATCGCCGGTGCGGAGCCCTTGTACGGCACGTGAAGCATCGCGGTGCCCGTCGAGAGCTTGAACATCTCGGCCGCGAAGTGGGGCGCCGTGCCATTGCCCGCCGAGGCGTAGCTGCTCTTGTCGGGGGCAGCCTTGAGCATCGCCACCACCTCCTTGGCGTTGCTGGCCTTGACCGTGGGCGCCACGACCATCAAGGTAGCCGACGAGCCGACCATGGCGACGGGTTCGAAATCTTTTACCGGGTCGTAGCGCAGCTTCTGCAATGACGGGTTCATGGCGTGAGTCGCGATGTAGCCCAGCATCAGCGTGTAGCCGTCAGGTGGGGCGCGCATGACGAATTCGCTCGCGATCGCGCCATTGGCGCCGGCCTTGTTGTCGACGATGACGGGCTGCTTGAGGATCGCCGACATGGCTTGGCCGACGACCCGCGCCATCGCATCGTTGGCGCCGCCCGCAGCGGTCGGCACCACGATGGTGATGGCCTTTTCGGGATAAGCGGCGAATGCGCTCCCGCAGGCGAGGGTGGCGGCCAGTGCGGCGGCGCCGAAAAGATGAGGTCGGGAAAATTGCATTTGTCTACTCCGGTGGATGTGAATGCGGAACTTGGTGGACTGTTGTTCCTGGAATGGGCTCTATGGTCCGCCGGACGGAAAATTCTGTGAATTGCATGTTTAGAATCGATTGATGCGCACCGTCGATCAGTGAGGCGTTTTTCTGAGGAACAGCCGATGGCCATCAACTTCAATCTCAACGACCTTCAGGCTTTTCGTGCCGTGGCCGAACTCAGCAGCTTCCGCAAGGCGGCAGAAGCGCTTCATGTCTCGCAACCCGCCTTCAGCAGGCGTATCGAGAAACTCGAGGAGGCCCTGGGCGTCCAACTGCTCGAGCGCACCACGCGGCACGTGAGCCTGACGTCTGTGGGCCGCGATTTCGACCGCAAGGTGCAGCAACTTCTCGATGACCTGGACCACACGCTGCTCGGCATAAGGGGCGTGGCCGCGACCCGCATGGGCGAGGTAACGATTGCCTGCGTGCCGTCGACCGTCTACTACTTCCTGCCGCAGGTGATTTCACGCTACCACGAGCGCTACCCGAAGATCAGGGTCAAGGTGTTCGATGCCAGCGCCAACGAAGTGCTTACGGCGGTGTCGCGCAGCGAAGCCGACTTCGGACTCAACTTCGTCGGCGGTCAGGAACCCGACATCGAGTTCAAGCCGCTGATGGAGGAGCGCTTCGTCGCTGCTTGCCGGCGCGACCATCCGTTGGCAAAGAAGCGCCGCGCCACATGGACCGAACTGGCGCAGTATGACTACATCTCCGTGAGCAAGGCGTCCGGGAACCGGCTGTTGCTCGATCAGGCGCTTTCCAATGTGCCGGGACGGCCGCAGAGCATCTATGAGACAGAGCACGTGACCACAATGCTCGGGTTGGTCGAAGCGGGCCTCGGCGTGGCCGCGGTGCCATCTATCGCTATGCCGGGCGCCGATCATCCGCTTCTGGTGAGCGTGCCGCTCCTCGATCCGGTCGTCACCCGCAAGATCGGACTGATCCGGCGCAAGGGGCGCTCCCTGTCCCCGGCGGCCCAGCAGCTCTATGAATTTTTCACCGAGATGAAGGTCAAGCGCGGAAAGCCCGCAAGCCGACGCACTGCGTCCTGACGCAAACGGGGGGTGGGATCAGCGCCGGTGGGCCAAGACCCGGTCGACCATCACTCCGGCTTGGCCGAGGTGGTTCGCGGGATCGCACATGGCTTCGAGCTGGGCACGCGTGACGTGCTTGCAGATCTCACCGTGCGCAGCCAGTATCTCGATCAGGGGGCGGTTTTCCTTGATCGCCTGCCGGCACAGGTCATACACGAGGTCGTGCGCGTATTCGCGGCCGATGTACGGGCCCAGGCCCATCATCACCGCCTCCGACATCACCAGCCCGTTGGTCATGTCGATGTTGGCGCGCATGCGCGCGGCGTCCACTTCGAGACCTTTGAGAACGAACTTGGTCTGCTTCAGCGCTCCCGACATGAGGCAGAAGATCTCGGGAAGCGAGACCCATTCGATTTCCCACGGGCCGGTGGAGCGCTCGTGGTCGGCCACCATCGCGTCCATTAGTGCCGCGGCATGCTGGCGCGCCACCGAGATGTTGGCGTGGATGTAGAGACAGGAGATCGGGTTGCGCTTTTGCGGCATGGTGGACGACGAGCCCCGGCCCGGCGCGTACGGCTCGAACACCTCTGCCACCTCGGTTTGCATCATCAGCTTGACGTCCATCGCGATCTTGCCGAGCGAGCCACCGACCAGAGCCAGGAAAGCGCCGACTTCGGCAATGGTGTCGCGCACGGTGTGCCAGGAGATCAGCGGCTGGGCCAGGCCCAGTTCCTTCATGAGGCCGGCCTGCGTTTCCATCGCGCCTTTTTCCAGTGAGGAGAGGGTGCCCGAGGCGCCGCCAAACTCGCCCATCAGCACGCGCGGCTTCAACTGCTGCAGGCGTTCGCGGTGGCGATCGATGCCGGCCAGGATGCTGGCCATCTTGTAGCCGAAGGTTATGGGCGTGGCCTGCTGCAGGTTGGAGCGGCCGATGACGGGCGTGTCACGGTATTTTTTCGCAAGGGAAGCGAGAGCGTCGGCGATCTCGTCCAGGTCTTGCTCGACCAGCGCCAGACCCTCGCGCATCTGCAGCACTGCTGCGGTATCGGTGATGTCCTGGGTGGTGGCGCCCCAGTGGCAGTACTCGCCAAGCTTGTCGCGACAGTTGGCGTTGATCTGGTTGACCACGGCGATGATGGGGTAGCCGATCTGCTCGGTCTTGGCCTTGAGCTTGTCCCAGTCGATCTGCGACAGGTTGCAGTTGCGGACGATCTCGTCCGCCGCTTCCTTCGGGATGATTCCCAATTCGCCCTGGACTTTGGCAAGGGCGCGCTCGATGTCGAGGTACTTGGCGGTGCGGTTTTCGTCGGACCAGACGTCGCGCATTCGCGAGTCGCTGAACATGTCGCCGAAGATGCGTGAGTCGATGATGGTGGAGGCCATGGTATGTGTCGCTCTCTGGTAGGAAGTGGATGGGGTCAGTCGCGGGCCAGGCCCAAGGTGCGCTGCGCCTGCAGCACCACCGGACGGTCGACCATGCGACCGTCGAGCCGGGCGGCGCCCGGCGATGCGGCATCGGCCGCGATCACGCGCCGCGCCCAGTCCAACGCTTCGGCGCTGGGCCGCAGCGCCGCGTGGATCGGCTCGACCTGGCAGGGGTGGATGCACAGCTTGGCGCCGAAGCCCTGACCTCTCGCGACGGCCAGGTCGGCGAGCAGGCGCACCGGGTCGTCGAACTGCGGTGTGATGCCGGCCACCGGGGTTGGAAGGCCCGCGACGCGCGAGGCGAGCGCGATGCGGCTGGCCGCATACGCCAGTCCCGAGGCGTCGCTCGTCATGTCGATGTCAAGATCGAGGGCGAAATCAAGGGTGCCGAAGACCAGGCGGGAGGCGCCGGCAGCGGCCACTGTGTCGACCTGTACGACGCCGCGCGCGCTTTCGATCAATGCGAGCACGCTCGCATTGCGCAGCGCCGCCTTTGTCTCGGCAATCTGCTGCGCCGACTCGGCCTTGGGCAGCAGGACGCTGCTGGCGCCGGCCTCTCGAAGCGCCCGCAGGTCGTCGGCAAACCACGTCGACTCGGCGTCGTTGATGCGGACCACGATGCGCGACCTGTCGGCGGGCGACGCGCCCATGAACCAGTTCGCGATCATTTGGCGGGCCGCGGCCTTGTCGTCGGCCGCGACCGCGTCTTCGAGATCCAGGATCACGGCGTCGGCGCCGCTCGCCAGCGCCTTGCCGAACCGTTCCGGCCGCGTTCCGGGAACGAACAGGTAGGTGCGCGGCTGGATGGGAGCTTCCAACATCGGGCTCGCCTCAGACCGCGTTCGTTGCGTGCAGGGCCGCAATCTCGGCCGCGCCGTAGCCCAGCTCGGCGAGGATCGTATCGGTGTGCTGGCCAAGCGCGGGCACGGGGTCCATGCGCGGCCCCACGTCCCAGGTGCCCGGCGGCAGCATGGCAGGCAAGGATCCCTTGGGCGAGCCGACTTCCGTCCAGCGCCCGCGTGCCTTGAGCTGCGGATGCGCCCAGACATCGTGCATGGTGTTGACGCGAGCGTTGGCAATCTGCGCGAGTTCGAGCCGCTCCACGACCTGCGCACCGGTGAGGGGCGAGAAGGCCTCGACGATGATCCGGCGCAGCGCGTCACGCTCGGCCACCCGCTTGAAGTTTGCGGTGAAGCGCGGGTCGCTGGCGAGATCCGGTTGCTCCAGGACCTTGTCGCAAAAGCTGACCCATTCGCGCTCGTTCTGCAGGCCCAGCATTACGGCCGTGCCGTCGCCCGCCGGGAAGGGACCGTACGGATAGATGGTGGCATGGCTCGCGCCCGTGCGCGGCGGCGGCGCCGCGCCCTCAAAGGCGTAGTAGAGAGGGTAGCTCGTCCATTCGGCGAGCGACTCCAGCATGGAGATGTCTATGCGCTGGCCCTTGCCGGTCTGGCCGCGCTGCAGCAAGGCAGCGAGGATGTTGCTGTACCCATACATGCCAGCCGCGATGTCGGCGATGGAAGGACCGGCCTTGCAGGGTTCGTCGGATGTGCCCGTGACCGACACGAAACCGGCCTCGCTCTGGATGAGAAGGTCGTAGGCCTTCTTGTCGCGATACGGCCCGGGGTTGGCCGGGTCGTCGCCATAGCCCGAGATGTCGCACACGATCAGCGTCGGCTTGATAGCCGAAAGCTTCTCGTAGCCCAGTCCGAGCCGAGCCGCGGCCCCGGGCGCCAGGTTTTGCACCACGACATCGGCCTTTTCGATCACCAGGCGCTCGAGAATCCTGGCCGCCTCGGGGTGCTTGACGTCGAGCGTGAGGCTTTCCTTGGAGCGGTTCGTCCACACGAAGTGCGAGGACAGGCCGTGGACGCGCTCATCGTAGCCGCGGGCAAAGTCGCCCGAACCCGGGCGTTCGATCTTGATGACGCGGGCGCCCAGGTCGGCGAGCTGGCGGGTTGCGAAGGGCGCTGCGATCGCGTGTTCCAGCGTGACCACGGTGATGCCGTTGAGTGGCTGCATGTTGTTGCCTCCGGAATTTCTGTGAATCAACGCAGGACGGCGGTTGCGTCCATCGTCAGCCAGCCGTCGTGGTCCGAAGCCCAGAGGTGGATGGTCTTTCCATCGGCCTGCGGTTGCCCGCTGACATGGAAGGCATTGAGATCGAAGGTGGGGCGGACTGCCTTGAAGCGGAAGCTCGCCACGTCGGCGTCGGGCATCTGGCGCCGGAGCAGATCCATCAGCAGCGTGGCGATCAGCGGGCCATGCACGATCAGTCCGGGGTACCCTTCCTTCTGCGTCACATATTGGCGGTCGTAGTGGATCCGATGGCCATTGAAGGTGAGCGCGGAGTAGCGAAACAGCAGCACATCGTCCGGCAAGATCCGGCGGCGCCACGCAGCGTCGATCGGCGCGGCTTGGGGCGGCGGAGCGACATCGTTCGGGCCCTGCGCTTCGCGATAGACGATGTCGTGGAACTCGACGAGCGCGGGGTCTTTGTTGTCGTTGCAACGTACCTCGTGGCGCACCTTGACGAAGACCAGCTTTCCGGTACGGCCTTCCTTGGTAGAAACATCATCGATGGTGGAAGTGCGAGCGACGCGATCGCCCACCCGGATCGGTGCGCGGAATTCGAACTGGCTGCCGGCCCACATGCGCCGCGGCAGCGGCACCGGCGGAAGAAAGCCGCCGCGCCGGGCATGGCCGTCAGCGCCGATGTCACTCTGCCGGTGCATCGGCAGGAAGTACAGCCAATGCCACAAGGGAGGGAGCGCCGTGCCTGTAGCCGCTGATGCCGCCGGGTGATCCAGCGTGGCCGTCAGCGCGATGACCGGTGTGGGATAGATAGTGTCCTGGACAGTCTCGCTGCGGCCGATCCATGACCGGAGTTCATCTTGCTGGGTACTCATTGGTGTCTCCTGCGCTGGCCGTGCCGTATGGCAGCAGCTCTGCGCCGAAGTGTGGACCGACCTCAGCGTCGAGTGAATTGCAATATTTGGACGTATTGATGCATCCAATGGATCGAACGAGCTGGCTCGTCATGTCAGTGATAGTCAGAGTGCATCAATCATTCGGAATTTCGCAATTTACAGCCCATGCGCCATGGCCGAGCATCGGTTTCTCCAGCACAGCTTCAATCTCATAAGGCACCATGCACAGCTTCCGACAACACAGTCTTTTTTGCGTCGCTGCGGCGACCCTGGCCTATTCCGGGGGGACCTTGGCACAGTCGTCGGTCACCTTGTTCGGCATCGTCGATGCCGCTTACGCACACGGTTCGGGGAGCACGGCAAGCCGCAACCAGCTCACCAGCGGCTCCAACGCAAGTTCGCGTGTCGGTTTTCGCGGCACCGAAGACCTGGGCGGGGGACTATCCGCGAGTTTCTGGCTGGAGGCCCAGTTCAATACCGACAACGGCACCGGGCTTGCCACCAACACCAACAACCAGACGTCCGGCACCGGGACAGCGGCAGCGGGAACTCAGGGCCTTAACTTCAACCGCCGCTCAACCGTCAGCCTGGCGGGACCGTGGGGCGAACTGCGGCTCGGCCGCGACTACACAGGCCACTACCGCAATCGCGTGGATACCGACCCATTTAGCGTCGTGGGAGTCGGCGCAACCCAGGTGAATGTCGGAACCCTGGCCGGCCAGACGTCCACTCGCGCTTCGAACGCAATTGGCTACTTCACCCCCGCGGAGCTCGGGGGCTTTTTCGGCCAGGCGCAATATTACCTGGGCGAGAACCCGAGCGGAACACCGACGGAGCGAGACGGTAGCGGCTACAGCCTGAGGGCCGGCTACAAGGGCGGACCGCTGACGGTTTCCGGTGCGTACGCAGAGACACGCATGGCGTCGGGCGATATCGTCAGCACCAACGTCGGGGCCATTTTCGATACGGGGAGCGCGCGGCTGATGGGTGCCATTTTCAGGGATAAAACCGAATCGCCCATCGCCGTGACAGGGAAGGGCTACACGCTCGGCGCAGTCGTCCTGGCCGGTCCGGGAGAAATCAAGGTCGCTGTCTCTCGTTACGGGTCCGACGCCGGCGCACAGCCACATTCGCGGAAGATCGCGCTCGGGTATGTGCATAACCTGTCCAAGCGTACCGCCCTGTATGCCACCTATGCCCGCGTCGGCAACAGCGGTGGAGCCACAACGGCGTTGAACGGATCGACGACCGCCGCTAACGATCGATCGACCGGCTACGACCTGGGCGTCCGCCACAGCTTCTGACATATCACTGCGGCAGCCGCGCAAGTTCCTCATCGGTGAACCCGGCGCTCTTGCGGGCGTCTTCATTGAACGGCGGATACAGCCGCGGCGCATCGTAGCGGGCAACCAGCACCTCGTAGTGCGTCACCGCGTCCAGCCCTTCGCGCGCGCACAGCCAGCGATACCAGTAGTTGCCGATCGCCACATGGCCGATCTCGTCGGTGAGGATCACGTCCAGGATCTCCACTGCCCGCTGCGCCGCGGGGGTCCCGACCCGGCGCAGCTTGTCCTGGATCTGCGGGGTCGCGTCCAGACCGCGCGCTTCCAGGGTCCGCGGCACCAGCGCCATCCGGGCGACGACGTCATCGGCAGTCTTCTCGCACATGCCCCAGAGGTTGTCGTGGGCCGCGAAATCGCCGTAGCCGTAACCCAGTGACGAGAGGTGCTCGCGCAGCAGGCTGAAGTGGTAGGCCTCTTCCGCTGCCACCCGCACCCAGTCTTCGTAAAACCCGGGCGGCATGCCGTCGAAGCGCCAGGCGGCGTCGAGCGCGAGATTGATCGCGTTGAACTCGATATGGGCGATGGCGTGCAGCAGCGCCGCCAGGCCTTCGGGCTTGAAGGGGGACCGGCGGGGCACCTTGGCGGGATGGATGAGCTCGGGCCTGGGCGGGCGGCCCGGCAGTTCAAGCCCCGGCGGTGGCGCCTGTTCTGCTATCGAAAACGAAGCGCGCTCCGTCCACAGCGCGCGGGCTAGCGCTACTTTTTCAAGGGGGTCGGGCGTGCAGAGGGCCTGCAGAGCACGTTGGCGGAGCTCCATCCCTACAATTCTAGGTTTTGCGGGAACAAGACATGGCAATTTACGAGCTCGACGGCAAGGCCCCCCAATTGGGCGAAGGCGCCTGGGTGGCGGACACGGCAACCGTGATCGGGGCGGTGGAACTGGCACCGAACGCCAACGTGTGGTTCGGCGCGGTGCTCCGCGGCGACAACGAGCCCATTCGCATTGGGCGCAACAGCAACATCCAGGATCTTTCGGTGCTGCACACCGACATGGGCATGCCGCTGACCATAGGCGAGAACGTTACGGTGGGCCACCAGGTCATGCTGCACGGCTGCACCATCGGCGATGGGTCCCTCATCGGCATCCAGACCGTTATCCTGAACGGCGCGAAGATCGGCCGCAACTGCATCGTGGGTGCCGGCAGTGTGGTGACCGAGGGCAAGCAGTTCCCGGACAATTCGCTGATCTTCGGCAGCCCGGCCAAGGTGATGCGCACGCTCGACGAGGCCGCCGCCGTCAACCTCGCCCAGAGCGCCGAGCACTATGTAGACAACGCGCGGCGTTATGCCAAAGGCCTGAAGAAGATCGCCTGAGGACGCCTGTTTTGAGCGAATTACACAAATTCATCTTTGATGGCCTGCCGGTGCGCGGCAGCATCGTGCGCCTGACCGATGCCTGGACCGACATCCTGGCCCGCCGGGATTCGAATGACAACACCGGTGCGTGGCCGGCCCCAGTGGCGGAGCTTCTGGGCGAGATGGCCGCGGCCGGCGTGCTGATGCAGTCCAACATCAAGTTCAACGGCGCGCTCATCCTGCAGATTTTTGGCCACGGCCCGGTCAAGGTGGCCGTAGCCGAAGTGCAGCACGATCTCAGCCTGCGGGCCACCGCCACCGTGGTGGGCGAGGTGAATGGCAACGCGCGGCTTTCCGACATGGTCAACCTGGGCAACAAGGGGCGCTGCGCGATCACGCTCGACCCGAAGGACAAGTTTCCCGGGCAGCAGCCTTACCAGGGGGTGGTGCCCCTGCACGGTGATCATCGCGAGAAGATCGAAAAGCTCAGCGAGGTGCTCGAGCACTACATGCTGCAGTCCGAGCAGCTGGACACCACGCTGGTGCTGGCGGCCGATGGCAAGGTGGCGGCGGGCCTGCTGATCCAGCGCTTGCCGATGCAAGGCGAGGGGAACCTGGCCGGCAGCCTGGTCAGCAAGGCCAACGAAGACGAAATCGGGCTGAACGAGGACTACAACCGCATCGCGATCCTGGCGGCCAGCCTGAAGCGTGAGGAGTTGCTGGAACTGGATGTCGACACCATCCTGCACCGCCTGTTCTGGGAAGAAAAGCTCTTGCGCTTCGAGCCGCAGACGCCGCGCTTCGCCTGTACCTGCAGCCGCGAGCGAGTGGCCAGGATGATTCGCGGGTTGGGCCAGGAGGAGGCCGACAGCATCCTGGCCGAACGCGGGGAGATCGATGTGGGCTGCGAATTCTGTGGCCAGCAGTATCGCTTCGATGCGGTGGATGCGGCGCAGATCTTCACTTCGCCTGACGCCCAGCCGCCGGTGAGTCCAACGGTCCAGTAGTCCTGGGCTGACTCGGCCGTACTTGGCACTTGACACCGACGAACGACTGCAAGAGCCTACCTTCTCCCGTCAGCCGGTCCTTCGGCCAATCCAAGGAGAACTTCACATGCAGACGAACCACTTCGCGGCCTCGCGCCGCTCTGTCCTGGTCGGCGGCGCCGCGCTGGGAGTTGCCGTGTTGGCGGCGCCGGCCGCGTGGGCGCAGGCCGCCTGGCCGACCAAGCCGGTCACGCTCGTCGTCGGCTTCCCGCCGGGCGGCCAGACCGACTTCGCGGGCCGTGTGCTGCTGGCCGGCATGCAGAGCTCGCTTGGCCAACCGGTCGTCATCGACAACAAGGCCGGCGTGAACGGCAACATCGGCGCGGTCGAAGTGATGAAGGCGCCGCCGGATGGCTACAAGCTGTACGTCGGCAACGGTTCCATGACGATCGCCGCTCACGTCTATACGACGGTGGGCATTGTCGACACGCGGCAGATGACGCCCATCGGGGTGATGCTGCAGTCCGCTCTCGTTCTCGCGGTGCCGGGTTCTTCGCCGGTCAAGACCTACGCCGACTTCGTCGAGCAAGTCAAGGCGAAGAGCAAGGGCGGCAAGGGCATCGACTACGGCACCGGCGGCGTGGGCGCGCTCCCGCACGTCACGATGGAGCTGCTGCGCGAGCGCCTGGGCAAGCCGCCGATGAACCACGTGCCTTACAAAGGCAGCAGCCCGGCGATGACCGATCTGATCGCGGGCCGGCTCGACGCCATGTTCGATGCCACGTCGGTCCTCGCGCCTTTCATCAAGTCGGGCCAATTGCGGCCGCTGCTGGTCACGAGCGACAAGCGCGTGCCCGCGTTCCCGGACGTGCCGACCGCCGCCGAGGTGGGGCTCAAGGACTTCAACATCGTCTCGTTCATCGGCCTGTACGGCCCGCCCAACCTGCCTGCCGACGTGGTGAAGAAGGCCAACGCCGCGATGAACACGGCGCTGAAGGACCCAACGGTGGCCAAGAACATTCTCGACCGGGGCGACGAGCCCGGCGGCGGCACGCCCGAGCAGCTTGGCGCGCTGACGCGCACTCATTACAAGACCTGGGGCGAGGTGGTCAAGGCCAACAACATCCGGGCCGACTGAGGAGCTCCACTGGCCGACCCGATCAAGTTCGGCTTCGCCGACGAGTTCCAGCAGAGCACCGTGGCGAGACCGGTTGCTAAGCCCTTCATGGACCAGATGGTCGAACAAAGCCTGAAGGTGCCCGCAACCATCTGGAAGCAGGCGTTCGCAGGCCTGTTCGAGGACGACTACTCGGACGAGTTGGACCGGCTGGCCGTGCCGACACTGGTTCTTTGGGGCACGGCGGGCTCGATGGTCCCGGCGCCGGATGCCGACATCCCTCCGACAGCGCTTGCCGCGCTCCCAGGTAGTTGTGTGGGAAGGCGCGGGCCACGCTCCCCATTGGGCGGACGCGGCCGCCTTCGCGAAGCTCGTTGAAGACTTTGCGGATCGAGTGTGCGCAAGCGGCCCGGCCTGGGAGGTTTCAGAACACCACCTGTAACCCTGCCTCCCACCCTTCATCGCACAAATATGGCCGACAGTCAGTAGAATTCCCCGCAATGATCCGATTGCGCATGTTCTTGGCTTGGCTACTACTCCTGGCGATTCCGCTGCAGGGGCTGGCTGCCGCGTCCATGCTGTACTGCGGCCCGGCTGCAAAGGCTCAAGCTCAGCAGACAGAAGCTGCGCACGAGCACCACGGGCATGATGTGCACGAATCCCCGGCCGTGACTCATGATCATGCGAAACACCATCAGGCGGCGCCGGATACCGGTGAACATTCCAGTGGATCGACCCTGCCCGATGCTGGCCACAAGTGCAGCATTTGCGCGGCCTGTTGCCACGCCGTCGCCGTCAACCAGACGGTGCAATCCTTCACGCTCTCTGAGGCTCCCCGGACCACTTCGGCGGAGCCGTTGGTGCTGGTGTATAGCCGGCCAACACCCGTTCCTGACAAACCTCCTCGCGCCTGACGCCCCGTCTCGCCGACAGCATCGCTGATCGGCAGCCGGGCACTTGCTCGTCCGCCACCAGCCTATCGGCCGTGGCGTCGTCGTTCAACACGCGAGGATTTCATGTTTCACCCCAAACCAGCGCTTTGGCTGGCCCTAATCGCTAGCAGCATGTGCGCCGCTGTCATGGCGCAGCAAGCCCAGCCCCCCGGTGCGAGTCCCGCATCCGCGCCCGCGCCCTACAGGTCCGCATTCGAGGGCTATCAGCCCTTCGCTGAGGAAAAGCTTGCCCCGTGGAAGGAGTCCAACGATACCGTTGGCAAGGTAGGCGGCTGGCGCGCCTATGCCCGAGAAGCAGGCGAAGGCGCCGCCAAACCGGCTCCGCCGAGCGCTCCGTCCGCGACACCCGCCCCGTCCAGTGGCCACAAGCACTAAGGACTCGGCCATGCAAACAAATATTCGACGCATCGGGCTGACCGGTGCCGCCTTGCTGCTGGCGGGTTGCGCCTCGGTGGATCTCGACCAAAGCTTGCGAGAGACCAATGAGGCCGCACGCGACTTTGCACAGGGCAGGGTGGAACTGAGTCGTACGGCCGAACAGCGCCACGCGCGCGACCAGCTTTCGAGGCAGTTATTGGCCGAGCCGGTGTCCATGGATGAGGCCGTGCAGCTCGCACTGGCCAACAGTCCTGGCTTCCAGGCCTTGCTGGCTCAGGGCTGGGCAGACTTGGCGGCGGCGAACCAGACCGGAAGGATCGCCAACCCGGTGTTCACCTTTGAACGCATGCGTCTGAGCAACGAGCTGGAACTGGGCCGGCTACTTTCCATCGGGCTCCTGGACCTGCTGACACTGCCGCAGCGGCAGGTGATTTCCCGAAACCAGCAGGCCCAGGCAAAGCTGCAACTGACAGCGGCCGTGGTGGACCAGGTCAGCCGGGTACGCCAGGCGTGGGTGCGGGCGGTGAGCGCCCAGCAAACCCTGGGCTACGCCGAACAGGTCCAAAGAGCTGCACATGCGAGCGCCGAACTCGCTCGGCGGATGCAGCAGGTAGGCAATTTCACCAAGCTTCAGCGCGCCCGCCAGCATGCGTTCTATGCGGATGCGACAGCGCAACTGGCTTCAGCGCAGCATGCGGCCACGGTCGCGCGCGAGGAACTGGTCCGTCTATTGGGCCTGGACGACGCGCAGGCGGGGAGCCTGAAGCTGCCGGGGCGGCTGCCCGACCTGCCGAAGGAGCCCCGCGCAGCTGCGGAGGTCAGCACCGCGGCGATGCAGCAACGCCTCGACTGGCAGATGGCTCGGCTGCAGCTGGACGCCGCCGGAAGATCCCAGGGCTTGACCCTCCTGAACAGCCTGGTCGACGTCGAACTCGGCGCCCGCCACGACACAGTGTTCGACAACGCCGGCGGCGAGCGAGCCAATCGCAAGGGCTATGAGCTGGCGATCCGGCTCCCGATCTTCGATTGGGGCGGTGCCCAGCGGGCCGCGATGAATGCCCAGTCGTTGGCGGCCGCGAATCGCTACGAAAGCGTCGTGCGGACTGCGTCATCGCAACTGCGCGAGAGCTACTCGGCCTACCGGAGTGCCTACGACCTTGCGAAGCACTACAGGGACGAAATCGTGCCATTGCGCAAGACCATGTCGGACGAGAACGTGCTGCGCTACAACGGGATGCTGATAGGCGTGTTCGAGCTGCTGGCCGACACGCGGGATCAGATCGCAAGCGTGATGGCGTCCATCAATGCACAGCAGCAGTTCTGGCTGGCCGACGCAAGCATGTCAGCTGCGGTGATCGGCAAGCCGCTGGCCGGGGCGGTCACTCCAGTATCCGCCAGTACATCGACCACCAACGAGGGCCAGGGTCACTGATCCGGTTGAAATAAAAATGACCTCGAGACGAAACTTTCTGACCGGCGCAGGCGCCATCACTGGAGCAGTGGCGGCCGCCTCGGTGAGCAAGGTCGCCATGGCGGCATTGCCCGAACCGGCGATCCAGACCAAGCCGGACACCATGGCGCCGCTCGTGCCCAGCAGCGGCCGACACTACAACCCTGTCGTCACTTTGAATGGCTGGACGCTGCCCTGGCGCATGAACAACGGCGTCAAGGAATTCCACCTTGTTGCCGAACCGGTGGTGCGGGAGATGACGCCGGGGTTCAAGGCTCACCTTTGGGGCTACAACGGCCAGTCGCCAGGTCCCACCATCGAAGTGGTCGAGGGCGATCGGGTACGCATCTACGTGACAAACAAGCTGCCGGAGCACACCAGCATTCACTGGCACGGGCAACGTCTGCCCAACGGGATGGATGGCGTCAGCGGCCTCACGCAGAAAGCAATCGAGCCAGGCAAGACGTTCGTCTATGAGTTCGTGGCCCGTCGTCCCGGCACCTTCATGTACCACCCGCACGCTGACGAGATGACGCAGATGGCGATGGGGATGATGGGCTTCTGGGTAACGCATCCCAAGGAGCGCCATCCCCTCATCGAACAGGTAGACCGTGACTTCGTGTTCCTGCTGAACGCCTACGACATCGAGCCCGGGTCTTTCACGCCGAAGATCATGACGATGCTCGACTTCAACCTCTGGACGTTCAACAGCCGGATCTCCCCGGGCATCGACTCGATGAACGTGCGCAAGGGCGACAAGGTGCGCATCCGTTTCGGCAACCTGACCATGACGAACCACCCCATCCACCTGCACGGCCACGAGTTCCTCGTCACCGGCACGGACGGCGGGCCAACGCCCAAGAGCACCCGCTGGTATGAGGTGACCACCGACGTGGCGGTGGGACAGATGCGCCAGATCGAATTCCTGGCGGACGAGGAAGGCGACTGGGCCTTCCACTGCCACAAGAGCCACCACACGATGAACGCGATGGGCCATGACGTCCCCACCATGATCGGCGTCGACCATCGCAAGGTGGTCAAGGAAATCACGAATCTGGTGCCCGACTACATGGTGATGGGCGAGCGTGGCATGGCCGACATGGCGGAGATGGAAATGCCGCTTCCGGACAATACAGCTCCCATGATGTCCGGCGTAGGCCCGTTCGGCTCAGTCGAAATGGGCGGCATGTTCACGGTGGTCAAAGTGCGGCGTGACCAGAAGCCCGGCGACTACCAGAACCCGGGCTGGTTCAAGCACCCGGCGGGCACGGTGGCCTTCGAATTCCAGGGCGCGCCGCCCGGCCCGGCACGGGCAACCACAGCGGGCTCCGGCTCGATGCCTGCAAAGACCGCACCCAGGAAAGACATCGAAGTTCAGATTCGCAAACCCAGCGGGCATGGCGCCCACCACTAAGAAAGGGACAGCATGCAAAGACTCTTGCTCGCGCTCAGTGTTGCGCTCGCCGCGACCGCATACGCCCATGAAGCGAAGAACAACGGGCGCAAACCGGCCCAAGTCAAGAAGGAGCAGAAGCCATGGGGCGTCGCCGGCGAACCCCGGGCCACCAAGCGCACCATCGAGATCACTATGACGGACAAAATGCGCTTCTCCCCCAATCTTGTCGAGGTCAAGCAGGGCGATACCGTGAAGTTCATCATCAAGAACGCCGGAAACATGATGCATGAGATGGTGATCGGCACGAGGAAGGAACTCGACGAGCATGCCGCACTCATGATGAAGTTCCCGACTATGGAACATGACGAGCCCTACATGGCCCATGTCGGGCCAGGCAAGAAGGGCGAGCTCGTATGGAACTTCAATCGCGCCGGCGAATTCGACTTCGCCTGCCTGGTGGCCGGGCACTACCAGGCCGGCATGGTCGGAAAAATCAAGGTCAATCCCTGAAAGGAGGCACGCATGGAAACATCTCACATTACCCGGAAGCCATCACGGCGCGACTTTGTGCTTGGCGCGGGCGCAGCGCTGCTGGCTCCGCTGGCTTTCACAGCTCACGCAAAGTCCGCAATTCGCGCCGAGGTCTGGAAGGATCCCGACTGCGGCTGCTGCAAGGAATGGGTAGCCCATCTCGAGGCCAATGGCTTCAAGGTCAAGGTCAACGAGACCGGGAACGGTGCAGCGCGGACCAGGCTGGGCATCGCCAGCAAGTATGGCTCGTGCCACACGGCGCTGATCGGCGGCTACGCCATTGAAGGCCACGTGCCGGCGCGTGAAATCCACCGCCTGTTGAAGGAAAGGCCCAATGCCATCGGTTTGGCGGTTCCTGGAATGCCCGTGGGATCACCCGGCATGGACGGGGCCATCTATGGGAATCGTAAAGATCCCTTTAGCGTGATGTTGCTGTCCAAGGGTGGTGGCGCCACGGTTTATCAGCAGTACCAAGGAAGCAAGTCATGAAAAGTCTCTCCCACGTTCTCTTTGCCGGCATGGTTGGCTTGTCCTCCGTCATGGCCACAAGCGCGCATGCGCAAGCGCAGGCAGCCACTGCGAGCACCACCGACTTCACAGAGGCGGAGGTTCGCAAGGTCGACAAGGACAACAAGAAAGTCACGCTGAAGCACGGCGAGATCAAGAATCTCGACATGCCTGCGATGACGATGGTGTTCCAGGTCAAAGATGCCACGGAACTCGACAAGGTAAAGCCTGGCGACAAGGTGCGATTCAAGGCCGCCAATGAGGGAGGCAAGTACACGGTGATGGAAATTCAGCAGGCTAAATAGGATGAAGCCTGCGCCAGCGGGGGGGAGGGCCCAACCACTGAGCCGCCTCCTGCTTGCCCGCGCCGGTGCTCAAGGCGCTGCATGACGCCGCCGCGCATGCGCTGAAAGATCCGGAGGTGGCCCGCCGCCTCGCCGATTTCAGATCGGTGGACGGCGGCCAGTCGCCCGATGCATTCTGCGCCTATGTCCAGTCTGAAATGAAGCGCTGGAGCGACATCGTTCGCATCGCGAAGATCACGGCGGAGTAGGGCCCAAAAGCGCCGTGAGGGCGGCGAGATCTTCATCTCGCCTCAAGCCCAGCCCCCGGTGAGGCCCAACAGCCCAGTAGTCCTGACCCCGCTTGCGCCGAAGCGGCGCTTCGGAGTCCGGGTTTGTGCGGTGCGGCGGAGACGATCTCCGCCAGCGTCATGTCCACAACACCGCCCTTTGATGCGCTGTAGGCGTAGTGCGACCGCTCCGTAGGGGGGTTGGTCAGCCTCTTGGACGACCGCATGGAAGTCTGCAAAGCGGCCCTTCTTCGCAAAGGGCGCCGACCTGTCTAGGTGGAGCGCACGGGAGATCCAAGCCGTAGCCCACACGCTGAACACCAGGCCTCGAAAATCGCTCGGTTGGAAGACACCAGCCGAAGCCGTGCACGAGTACCTAAAATCGGTTCAGCAATTCAATGTTGCGACGACCGGTTGAATACGCCCAATACACCAGCGTTGCCTTCGGCAGCCGCTGCCGCGAAATGGGCGTGCGCCCGTCGATGGACCCGTCCGCGCGGGTGGTGGGTAGCATCGCGTTCACTGCGGTCGCGCGGGTAGTGCTGTTGGCGGCCAAGAGCAAAGACGACGAGGGGCGAGATTGCCGAATCCTCGCGCGCGCCAAAAGCAACATTGGTCCGGAACGACGTAGGGTTTGAGTACCAATTGAACTTGGTGGAAGCACTTGCTGGAATCGAGGCTACCCGGATCGAGTGGGGCAGGGAGGTTCAAGGCTCGGCCGGCGAGCTGCTCGGACGGGCTGATGCGGACGCGCCTGACAACACCGAGTCGGCGACCTGACGGACGCAGCCGACATGCGGCGGCAGGAGTTGATCGGCGCGGCATGGGTGCCTGCGGGCGCGGCGGCCAAAGCCCTGGCGTACGCGTGATTCGGTCGGAAGGGGATACGGGCGGCTGGCAAGCGGCTGAATCTACAACGCCGCAAGGGGGGCATGAGCAAGGGGTGGTATTGGCGCCTGCCAGGGCCCGAAGGCGCCCTTGCTGAAGATCCCGCTGCGTCGAAGAATCCCGAAGATTTCAACGTTCCAAACGTGGAACCTTGTTGGCGTTGCTCCGGGCCAGTGCGGCGAACGATGCGTCGGCAGAGTTATCGGAATCGCATGTACGAATTATCTATAATCCACCCTCGTGCGCGCCCGCGCGTACATCACGGGGCGGAGACCGCGGCTGGCCTCGTTCCTGTTGCTTCGGGCGATGAGCGCCCCGCCTAAGGTCACTGCAATCAAGCACACGTTCACCAAGCCCTACCGACCGCAAACCAATGGCAAGGCCGAACGATTCATCCAGACTTGCCTTCGTGATGGGCCTGCGGCCGCATGTGGACCCACAGTGCCGAGAGCACTGACTGGTTGCCTGCATTAGCTTCCCGCCTCGGCGGGAACAACATATTGCAACTCACGGCTAGTCGAAGCGGTGGGTCTGCTTCGACAGAAAGGCAGATACCCCTGTGGAAGAATCCGCAGAGAATCGCGGCAGCGCCGCTGCGAGGGCTTCGGTCATGAAGCCTTCCTCATTGCCCATGGTTTCAATGCGCGGCAGTACCTGGATGGCGAGGTACGTCGTCAGCGGGGCGTTGCCGGCCACCGAGATTGCCAGCGCCTCTGCCTTGGCCATGCCTTTGCCGGCCGGCATCACATGGTGCGCAAGACCAAGCGCGAGGGCTTCCTGGGCACTATAAGTCCGACCGGTCAGCATCATTTCCGTCATTCGGCCGCTGCCGATGATGCGGCCCACGCGGACCGCGGCGCCGCCACCGACGAACACGCCCCGCTGTGCTTCGGGGAGGCCGAAAAACGCATTCTCCTCGGCCACCCGGATGTGCGCCGCAGTGGCTATTTCAAGCCCGCCGCCCAGCACTGCGCCGTGCATCAACGCGATGACCGGCAACCCGCCATACTGCACGTCCTGCAATACCCGGTGCCACAACCGCGACTCCTCGATCGCGCCCAGCGGATCGGTCGCGGTGAGCACCTGCGTCAAGTCCAGCCCGGCACAGAAATGGTCGCCCTGCGCATGCAGGATGACGGCCTTCACGCCCGGGGGAGGCGAGGCGAAGAAGGCGCCGATTTCGAGGATCATTTCCTTGTTGACCGCATTGCGTTTTCCCGGACGGTTCAAACGCAGCTTGGCCACCGCCCCCTCGATGCTCAGGTGCAGATAGCTGAATTGGTGTGGAGAGGCCGTGCCGGCGGCACCCGTGGCAGTAGCGCCAGGCAAATCGTGAATTCTATTCATGACATCGAGAATACCATTCACGATTTCGCGACGCAAGCCCGTTTCATCGCTAAGGCATCGATTTCCGGGCTATTGCCTCGGCCGATGCGAACTTGGCCGCGGGCTCGGCAAGCAGGCCTGGCAGCACATAAGCCATGCTCTGTTCCGTGAGGGCTTCCACGTCGATTCGCCGGCCGGTTGCGGCGGACCACCAGACAGAATGGTCTAGCCCCCCGATCACGAAATCGCGGATGAAGCGAACATTGAGATCAGGCTGGAACTGCCCGCTCTTGATCCCGTCGCGCAGGATGTCCTCGAAACAGCGCACGTAGATGCTACTGAGCGGGCTGAGGATGGACGAATATTTGTGCGGGGGGCGGCGCGTTTCGTGGAAATACAGCAGGTTGAACTTGGGCGAATCGCGCCACGACATGAATTGCAGCTCCACGAAGCGGCGCATCCGCTCCAGCGGCGTCTTCTCCTTTTTCACTTCGTCGCGGATCATTTGCACCACTTCGGCGTAGTGCCACGCGATCGAGCGGTACAACAGTTCCTCCTTGCCGTCGAGGTGCTTGTAGAGAAGACCGTCTGAAATACCCAGGCGCGACGCGATGGAGCTGATCGAGGTGGCGTCGTAGCCGTTCTCGCAGAACTCCGCCAGCGCCGCTTCGAGGATGGCCTCCCCGCGAAGTTCGAACTCTTTTCGCAGCGATGCGCGCGGCGTAGTCTTTGGCATTTTTCGAGCGGCGGCAACGAGACTAGACACAGTGGCACGTCCTTTCATTTTTTTTGATACTTCCCCATTTTTGCCGATCGTGCCGGCCTCAGTCCACCAAAAACGCCGCCTGAACCACATGTTCGGCCGCGAGCACCTGTGCGGCGTAGGTGTCGCAGCGTGGCAGCACCTGGGCTGCGAAAAACTTCATGACAGCCAGCGGCTCTGCATTCGCCTGCCGCCCACCTGGCTCGGCTTCCCGCGCCAGCAGCAAAGCCGCGATCAGGGTGCCCGCGAAATCGAGAAAATCGCTGGCCGCTGCGGCCGCCGTCGACGGTTGCGCGGACCAGCGCTGGTTCGAAAGTTCAACCAGCGTGAAAAACAGGCTGCAGTACGGGTCAACGGCAGCAAAAGGCTGCGCCCATTGCGGTTCTGCTTCGGCGCGCGCCCTGAACTGGCCATGCAGTTCGACGATCAGTTCCCGCAGTGCCTGCCCCTGGTCGCGCAGGACCTTTCTGCGGCCGAAATCCAATGCCTGGATGCCGTTGCTTCCTTCATAGATCGGCCCGACCAGGGCATCCGAGAGATAGCTCGCTACGCCGGTTTCGGCAACATAGCCGGCGCCGCCGTGAACCTGGATCGCCATGGCCGTCACCTCCACGGACCGCGCGCTGCACCAGGACTTGGCGACCGGCGTGAGCAGTTCGAGCCGGGCCTTCGCCACTGTTCGCTGCGCGGGAACGGGGTGCGCGGCCGAGATGTCCAGCTGGGCGGCGGCGTAGAGGTACAGCGCGCGGGCGCCGGCGATCAGCGTGCGCATCGTCAGCAGCATGCGCTGCACGTCCGGGTGGCCGATGATCGGAATCGACGCGGCGCCGCCGGTGACCGGCTTGCCCTGGACGCGATGCCTTGCGTAGCCCAACGCCTGCTGGTAGGCGCGCTCCGCAAGGCCGACGCCCTGCACCGCAGTGGCCAGGCGCGTGATGTTGAGCATCGAGAACATGCAGGCCAGGCCCCGGTTCGCCTCCCCCAGCAGCCAGCCCTCGGCGCCTACACCGTCGCGGCCGAATTCCATCCAGCAGGTCGCGCTGGCATGCAGGCCGATCTTGTCTTCGAGGGACAGCACCCGGACGTGATTGAGATCCCCTGCGACGCCCGCGGCGTCGGCTCGACGCAAGGGCACCGCGAACAGCGAGATGCCCGCCGTGCCGGCAGGGGCTCCCGGCAATCGTGCCAGTACCAGATGCAGCACGTTCGCCGCGCCGTCATGATCGCCCCAGGACGTGAACACCTTCTGGCCGACGATCATGTAATGGTCGTCGTGGGGCACGGCCCTGGTCCGCAGCAAGCCGAGGTCCGAACCGGCTTGCGGCTCGGTCATTCCAAGGGCGCCGGTCCATTCCCCCGAAACCAGCCTGGGCAGCCATCCCCGCCGCATCCACTCGGGCGCATGCTGCTCGAGCGCAACCATGACACCATGGGTCAAGGCCGGCAACTGATTGAAAGCAGCGTCACCCGCACTCCAGATCTCACACAATGCGAATTGCACAGCCCAAGGCAGGGCGCTCCCGCCCAGCTCGCGTGGCATGGACATGCCCATCCAGCCGTCGCTTCGGAAGGCCTCATAGGCCTTGGCAATACCCACGGGCGCCTTGACGCGGCCGCCCTCCAGTCTCGCGCCCTCGCGCTGCGAGGCGCCCCGGCCGGGCGACAGCCACCTCGTCGCGAACCGGCCCCCGTGCGTCAGGATGGCGGCGACATCGTCCACCGCAGCGCCTTCGGTATCGAAGGCCAGCAGCGCCTCCAACCCTGCAACGCACTGCAGGGTTCGCAGCAGTTCGCGTTCCGGTGGTATGAATGACAGGGGCATTTCGCCATCGCGTCAGGAAAATATCTCAAACAGGCCCGCCGCGCCCATGCCATGGCCGATGCACATGGTGACGACCGCGCGCTTCAGTCCCATCGCGCGCCCCGCAAGCAAGGCGTGCCCGGCCATCCGCGTGCCGCTCATTCCGTAGGGGTGGCCGATCGAGATCGCGCCGCCGTGGATGTTGAAGCGTTCATTGGGCAGCCCCAGCCGGTCGCGGCAGTACAGGACCTGCGAGGCGAACGCTTCGTTCAGTTCCCACAGGTCGATGTCGTCGATCGAAAGGCCGTTGCGCGCCAGCAGGCGGGGCACCGCGAATACGGGCCCTATGCCCATTTCGTCGGGCTCGCATCCGGCCACGGCAAAGCCGCGAAAGGCGCCCAGCACCTTCAGGCCGCGGCTCTCAGCGAACTTGCGCTCCACCACGACGACCGCCGCCGCGCCATCGGACAGCTGGCTGGCATTTCCCGCGGTGACGCTGCCCTCGGGCTCCACCGCCTTGAGGCCGGCCAGGCCGTCCAGGGTCGTGCCGGCGCGCGCGCCTTCGTCGTGGGCCAGCGTCGCGGTTTCCTCATAGGCGGTGTCGCTTCCTTTGGCAACCACCCGCCGCCGCACCGTGATCGGCACGATTTCGTCGCGCAGGATCGCCTGCTGCTCCGGCGACGCGTGGCGCCGCTGGCTTTGCAGCGCGTAGGCGTCCTGCTGTTCACGCGAAATTCCGTAGCGCTTTGCCACCACCTCGGCGGTCTGCAGCATGCTCATGCGGTAGATCTCGGGATACTTCTCCAGCAGCCATGCTTCCTCCACGTTCGAGCGGTTCTTGCCCGGGCCCTCGATCAGGCTCAGCGACTCCACGCCGGCGGCCACCATCACGTCACTGCCACCGGCCATGATCTGCTGCGAGGCGATGGCGATCGCCTGCAGGCCGGAGGAGCAAAAGCGATTGACCGTCAGGCCGGCCGCCGTCACCGGCAACCCGGCCCGCAGCGCTGACTGCCGCGCAATGTTCTCGCCGGTTGCGCCTTCGGGATAGCCGCAGCCCACGGTCACGTCCTCGACTTCGCCGGGTTCGATTCCCGCACGTTCGACGGCGGCGGCGATCGCATGGCCCGCCATGGTGGCGCCGTGCGTCATGTTGAGGCTGCCGCGATGGGCCTTGCCGATGGGGGTTCGGGCATAGCCCACTACTACTGCTTCTCGCATGAAAGTCGTTCCTTTAAGTCAAACTGCCAGCCACTGGCGGAAAATTTCGGGTTGCGCCGTCAATGCCTCGGGCGAACCCGAATAGACGATCTGCCCACGCCCCATCACATGCACGGTGCGCGACAAGCGCATTGCGATGGTCAGCTTCTGCTCCACAAGAAGAATGCCGACGCCCGCGGCGGCGATATCGCTGAGCAGTTCGGCCACCTGCGCCACCACTTTCGGCGCCAGGCCCTCGGTGGGTTCGTCCACCAGCATGACCCTCGGGTTGCCCAGCAGACTGCGGCAGATGGTCAACATCTGCTGCTCGCCGCCGGACAGCGACCCGGCGTTCACCTCTGCGCGCTCGGCCAGGCGCGGAAAGCGTTGAAACATCTCCTCGAGTTTCCATTTCGACTCGCCGCCGGGGCCGCGCTTCATTCCCAGGGAGAGGTTCTTGCGCACCGTGAGCTCGGGGAAGACGTCACGGCTCTCCGGGACGTACGCGATGCCCGCGCGCGCCACGCGGTGCTGTGGCAGTCCGATCATTTCCGCATCATCGAGGCGGACCGACCCTTGTGCCTGCACCTCGCCGATGATGGCCTTGAGCGCGGTGGACCGGCCAGCGCCATTGCGCCCGAGCAGGCTCACCACCGCGCCGGCGGGTACCTCCAGGTCGATGCCCTGCAGGATGTGGCTCTGCCCGTAGTAGGCATGAAGGTTCTTGATGCTAAGCATGGTCCTGCCCCAAATCTCCGAGGTAGGCTTCCCGCACCGCGGCGTTGTCGCGGACGGCTTCGGGCGTGCCGGTGCACAGGACTTTGCCGGCCACCAGCACGGTGATCCGGTCGGCCAGGCCGAAAACGACGCTCATGTCGTGCTCCACCATGACCAGCGCACGGCCTTCGCTGACGCGGCGAATCAAGCCGATGGCCCGTTCGGTCTCGGCCTGGCTCATGCCGGCGGTGGGTTCGTCGAGCAGCAGCACGGAAGGATTGCCGGCGACGGCGATCCCGATCTCCAGTGCACGCTGTTCGGCGTAGCTCAAGTTCTCGGCCAGCGTGTCCGCCCGTGCTTGCAGCTCGATTTCCTCAAGCAATTCCTGCGCGCGCCGGTTGGCTGCATGCGATTTGGCGATGTTTCGCCAGATCGAATACCGGTCTCCGCTGCTCCACATACATCCGCAACGCAGGTTTTCCAGCACGCTCAGACGCGGGAAGAGGTTGCTGATCTGGAAGCTGCGGGCGAGGCCGAGCCGCGCGATCTCGTGCGGGACCAGTCCGGATATCTTCTTCTGGCCCAAGGTGATGCGCCCCCCGGACAAGGGCTGGCGTCCCGAGATCACGTGGAACAGCGTGGATTTGCCGGCGCCGTTGGGGCCGATGATGCAATGGCGCTCCGACGCGGCGATCGACAAGTTCACGCCCTGGAGCACCTTGAGCAGGCCGTACTGCTTGCGCACCTCGGTCAGTTCGAGTGCGGTGTTCATGCTGCCTCCATCTTGCTGCGGGTGACGTCAGGTGCGGCTCGCCGGATCCTGGCCGCGCGCGCGAGCGTGGACCATCCCCACCAGGCGCCCGAGGCGGCCACGAGGAGCCAGAGCAATAGCGCACCTGCCAGCGGAAGCCCGAGCGTGAAGATCGACACGGCCCCGCCGCCGCTGCGCCGGGCGAACACGACCTCGGTCATGCCGATCAGGCCGGTGGCCACCACCAGGATGGCCGCGGCGCGCGCGAGCCCGTTGCGCAGCAGTTGCCTGCGTGCCGTCCCTGCGACGAGCAGCGCACGCTGCGCCGCGAAAGCCCCCGCCAGGCCGTTCGGCGAGAACAGGATCACGCAGGTGAAGATGACTCCGAGGTAGAACAGCCAGGCCGGCGTCACGCCGCTGAGCTGGGTGCTGAGCAAGGTCACGCCGATTGCGCCGGCGATGGTTCCGAAAAAGGAGCCCGTTCCACCGAGCACCGTCATGAATACCGGCAGCGCCGAATGTTCGATCGACAGCGACGCCAGGCCGACGTGCTCGTAGCTCAGCGCGGACAGGCTGCCCGCGATGCCCGCGAAGAAGCTGGACACGGTGAAGGTGAGCCAGCGCACCATGCGAACGTCGTAGGCGAGAAACCGAAGACGCTCGGCGTTCTCCCGCGCGGCCAAGGCGATGCGGCCAAGTGGCGTGGTCTCGAAATGGCGAATCGCCAGCATGCTCAGCGCAACCCAGCAGACGATCAGCAGGTAGACCTGCCATGGCGGGCCGAACGTGATGCCAAGGGGCGTGGGGCCGACCCAGCGGTCCACCGACAGGCCTTCTTCTCCGCCCGACACCGACCTGAACACATAGCCCAGGCCCATGGCCAGTTCGCCGATGCCCAGGGAGATCATGGCGAAGGCCAGCTTCTCGCGGCGCGTTGCGATCCAGCCGATGGCCGCGCCGGCAAGCGCCGCGGCGAGGCCGCACGCGAGCGGTAGCAGGGAGATCGGCACATAGGGAATCGATTGCGCGTGAAAACCCTTCAGGAGGTAGACCAGGGCGTATCCGCCGACCCCGAAGAAGATGCCGTGGGCAAACCACAGCATTCCGCAGATGCCGTACATGAGGTGGAAAGACAGCGCGAACAGGATTGCGATCGCAATCTGCGACGCGCCGGTGAGCGTGGCCGGAGACAGCTTGAGCAGGGGCAGGGACAGGGCGGCCGCAAACAGCGTGAGCGCCAGCAAAAATCGATGAGGGCGGGTAAACATCAGACGTCTCGCGTTCCGAAAAGGCCGCGCGGGCGAACCAGCAGCAGGACGATCATCAGCAGATAGGGAAGCAGCGGTGCGATCGATGCGGTCGACAACTGGCGCAGGTCCGTGCTGCGAGCCAGCGCCTGCCCATCCAGGTGCAGCAGCGCCGCCACGTCCAGCAATGAAACAGGGTAGGAAACCGCGGCGGTCTGAACCAGGCCGATCAGCAGGGACGCGAGCAGGGCGCCGCCGAGCGAACCGAGCCCGCCGACCACCACCACCACGAAAATCAGCGCGCCGAGCTGGATGGCCATCGTCGGCTGCGTGCCCAGGACGTTGCCCGCCAGCGCCCCGGCCAGGCCCGCCAGGCCCGCGCCCACCGCGAACACCTGGTTGAACAGCCGCGGCACGTTGTGGCCCAGCGCCGCCGTCATCTTGGGATGCGTCAGCGCGGCCCGGATGATGGAGCCGATCAGTGTCAGGCGCATCACCAGGAACAGGACAATGAAGACCAGCAGCGTCAAGCCGAATGACAGAACCTTGTACGCCGAGTACTGGATGCCACCGGTGCGCAACAGCGGAAAGTCGAGGAAAGTCGGAACCAGGTAAGGCACCGAGGTCCTCCCCCAGATCAGTTGAACCGCCTCTGTCAGCACATAGGCCAGGCCGAAGGTCACCAGCAATTCCGCCAGGTGGCCCGCGCCCCGCGCCCGTGACAGCACGTGACGCTCGATCAGGGAGCCCAGGATGGCCACCCCGATCGGCGCCAGGCACAGGCCCAGCCAGAAGCCGCCGATGCGCGACAGCTCGTAGGCGAAGTACGCGCCAAGCATGAAGAAGGTCGCATGGGCGATGTTCAGCACGCCCATGATGCCGAACACCAGCGTGAAGCCGCTGCTCAAGAGGAACAGCATCAGCCCGTAGGAGATACCGTTGAAAACGACGAATGCGACACTGTCCATGGAACGCTCCGGTAGGAAAAGCCGCGCGTCAGGAAGGCCGAGCCATCTTGCAGGTGGTCGGCATCATCGAACCCTGCGGCGAAGGCGGGTACAGCGTCTTGAAGCCGACGCCGGTGGTGCGCCCTTCGACAAAATATTTCTCCGGCACCGATGCGGATAGCTGCACGATGGTGAGCGGGAACTCGAACTGGTGATCGGTGGTCCGGAACGACGCCGGCCCGGAGGGCGTGGTGATCCTGGTCTGCTCCAGCGCGGCCGCGACCTTGCGCGGGTTGTCCTCGCCGACCTTGTCGATGGCGGACTTGAACATGTCCAGCATCCAGACCATGCGCTCGGCGAAGTAGCTTCCGTTGAAGTTGCTGCGGTAGTTGGCATACACCTTCTTCATCTCCTCACCGACGCCATCGTTGGGGTTCAGGTCAGTCACGGCAACCACCGGCACGATGGCCAGGTCCTGCGGCGTGATCACGGCCATGTGCGGGGACAGATTGCCGTACGCGGCATAGACCTTGACCTTGAGGCCGGCCGCGACGATGGCTTTGTAGAAGCGAATGAAGTCCACGTCGAACGCGCTGGTGAGCACCGTGTCGACGTTGAGTTGCCGCAGCTTGGCAACGTAGGGCGTGAAGTCCTGCACCTTGCCGAAGGGCAGGATGACGTCGGCGGCGACCACGCCGGCATTGGGCAGGCGCTCCTTCACCAGCTGCGAGGCTGCGTTGTGGAAAGCCTGGCCCAATGCATAGCCTTGGTCCATCTGGTAGATGCGCTTGACGCCCGGATCTTTGGCCATCGCATTGACCAGGGCCGAGGCGTACATGTCGGCGCCGATGCCCCAGCGGAAGTGCCAGTACGAGCAGTTCTCGTTGGTCAGCGCGAGGGCGCCGCCGGAGGTGTTGAAGAAGACCATGGGGTTGTCCGGCGAGCGCTTGTTCTGGCGCTCGACGAAGGCGGTGGTGGCCAGGGCGTGGTTGGAACCGATGCCCACGGCGACATAGCGGATGCCGTCGTCGTAGGCCTTGTTGAGCAGTTCGTTGGTCTTCTCGACATTGCCGGCGTTGTCGAGCGGAACGATCTGGATCTTCCTGCCCTTGAGCACGCCGCCGCGGGCGTTGAGCTCATCGGCGGCGACCGTCAGGTTGTCGACCCAGGGCTTGCCGGTGCCGGCCGTCGGTCCCGACAGCGGCTCGATGACGGCGATGCGCACCGGCTGGCTGGACGCTGGCGCGGGCAGCAGGCAACCGGCGGTGACCGCCAGAGCGCAAATGCCGTGAAACGCTCGAGTGAATTGCATGATGATTCCTTATCTCTTGGTGGGCAACAAAGACGAATTGCGCGTGGTGCGCGGATACAAACGAATGCTCGAAAGGTGGATTACGCGCGCGCGGCGTCGCGCTGCCACAGGTCGTCCTTGACCGCTTTTCTCATGACCTTTCCGGTCACGGTGAGCGGCAACTGCGCCATGAACTCGATGCGGCGCGGATATTCATGGCGTTCCAGGCGGGTGCGGCCGTACTCGACCAGTTCCCGGCTGAGGGTTTCGGAGGGCGCGACCCCGGGCTTGAGCTGCACGACGGCCGTCACGGCCTCGCCGCGCACTTTGTCGGGCAGCCCGACCACGGCCACCAGGTCGACCGCCGGGTGGGTGACGAAGCAAGCCTCGATGTCCGAGGGGCCGATGCGATAGCCCGAGCTCTTGATGATGTCGTCGTTGCGGCCCACGAACCACAGGTAGCCCTCTTCGTCCTGCCAGGCCTCGTCGCCTGTCATCAGCCACTCGCCACGCAGCTTGGCCGCCGTCGCGGCTTCGTCGCCCCAGTAGCCCAGGAAGGTCTGTGGATGGCTGCGGTGCGATGCGATTTCCCCCACCTCGCCGCACTTCACCGGCTCGCCGGCAGCGTTCACGATCTGCAGCCGGGCGCCCGGAACCGCAAGGCCGAGCGAGCCGAAGCGTGCCGGCATCAACGCCGCGTTGTGAACGGTGAAAGGGGCGCACTCGGTCTGCCCATAGGCCTCGCCGGGGATCAGGCCGAACGCCGACTGAAGGTACTCGAACATGTCCTTTCCGAGCGACTCGCCGGTACAGAACAGGCTGCGCAGCACCGTCGGCGGCGGCGTCCCGACCTGCCGCATCATGCGCAGCATGGTCGGCGTCAGCAGGGTGTTGCGAATCTTGTGACGCGACATGAATGCGAACACCGCGTCGGGGTCGAAGGGATGCGGCGCTTTCCAGGACACCAGCGGGGTGCCGGCATACAGAAAGGAGAGCAGGATGCCGGAAAAGCCGGCGATCCAGGTCCATTCCGCGGGCGACCACGCAACGTCGCCCGTCGTTCCGAGGTCGGTGTGGATCATGGCAAGTCCACCCACGCCGCCGAGCCAGCCTCCATGCGAATGCAACACTCCCTTGGCTTTGCCGGTGGTTCCCGAGGTGTAGATGATGTAGGCCGGATCGCGGCCCTGGCCTGGTACGCCGGGGGACAGTGTCGAACCCTTTGCCAGGTCCAACCAGAAGTCGGCAGTGCCCGCCTCGGTTCCGTCGGTCAGCCAGATCGTCATGTCGGGCGGAAGCTGGTCCAGCATGGGCTGCAACTTTGCATAGCCCGTGCGATCGGTCACGATGCCCTTGGCGCCCGAATGAGCCAGCCTGTGCAGCAGCCCGGTCCCGCTGAACACGCTGGCGATCGGCATCGCGATGGCCGCCAGCCGCCAGGTTGCGATCAGCGCGATCGGCATCTCGGGCGTCTGCCCCAGAAACAGAGCCACGCGGTCGCCCCGACGGACGCCGCGCGCGGCGAGGGCGTTGGCGAAACGCGTCGACAGCTCCCGCAGCTTCGCGTAGCTGTAGGTGGTGATGGTCCCGTCGGCGGCTTCGTCCATCAGGGCGAGGGAGTCGGGGGCCCTCTCGGCATGCCTGTCGCACAGGGCGATGCTCAGGCCTCCCGGCGCAGGGCCGTTGGTGGCATATTTTTTCAGGAATGCCGCATAGCGGGTCGGGTCGAACGTCAAGGGGTCTCCCTTTCGGTGGTGGCTGACAGCCCGCCAACTGCGCGCAGCGCGGCGGGAAGGGGTTGTCCATGGGCTTCGCACAGAGGGTGAACCAGGCGGCGCACTTCGGCGGCGCCCAGCCGGTCCATCAAGGCGACAGGCGCGAGGCCGAACCGCAACGCCACGCGGGCTGCAAGATCGAAATCCGCGGCGGCGGCCACGCCCTGGTCCAGCGCGTGGAGGATCGAAAGGAACACGCTGCCCCTGAGGCGATCGACGATGGCCTGCGGAACCGACGCGGGCGCAGCGGACTTGTCCCCCAGGGGCCAGGGTGTCATCGCGGCCGCATGCGAAACCACGTTGGCGGCCGGTGCATAGAAAGGGCCCAGGGCAGCCAGCGCCGCTATTGCGCCGTGTGTTGTCCTCGGGCTGCCGAGATTGCAAAGCGCCAGCGGCGCGATGGGCGGCTCGAACGCCAGTTTCGCGGCCTCGTCGACCAGGCTGGCGGACGCCAGGCCCTCATCGACGATGCGAGCTGCCTCGTTGATGAAGGGAAGGTAGAAGCGGTTGACCACGAAGCCCGGGGAGTCCTTGCATTGCAGCGTGGTCTTGCCGATCGAGCGGCAGAACGCGATGGCGCGTTCGAGGCTGGACTGGCTGGTGCGGGTGCCGCGCGTGATCTCGACCAGCGCGTTCTGGTGCGCGGGAATGAAGAAATGCATTCCGGTGAAACGCGAAGGCTGTGCAATGGAACCCGAAAGGGCCTCGATGGAGAGCGCGCTGGTGTTGCTGGCAACCAGGGCATCGGGCGCCACGATCCCGCCGATCTGCCGGAACAGTTCCGACTTGACTGCCAAATCCTCGAACACCGCTTCGATCACGGGGTCGCAGGCCGCCACTCCCTCGATCCTGCTGTCACCGGAAATTCGCGCCATCGCGGCGGCGGCCTGCTCCTGCGTCAAGCGCCCCCGCGCTGCAAGGCGCTGCAGGTCCATGCGCATGCGCTCGAACGCGGCATCCAGCGCGGCCGCGTTCTGGTCGTGCAGGACGACGGCGCGCCCCGACAGCGCGCAGGCCAGCGCAATTCCGCAGCCCATCACGCCGCTGCCGATCACCGCCGTTTTTATTTCGTGAATTGCGTTCATGGAATTGAGAATAGCATTCATGAACCGTGTTTGCAAGGCTTTCCGGCGGGGGGCGAACGGTTGGGGTGGGGGTCTTTTTTTCGAGGCGCAGGGCCGCCAGGCGCTGCGCATGGATGCAAGCCGCGCCGGCGCTCATCCGACGGGCTGCTCGCACCGCTCGCGTGGATCAATCGTGCTGAACGATGCCCCATGATGGAGCGGGCGCGAGGCGCCGACGTCAAGGCTCGATGATGACCTTGCCGAATAATTCGCGCCGGTCCAGCGCCTCGAACGCCTCGATGGCCCGCGACAACGGTACCGTCCGGTCGATCATCGGGATGAGCTTGCGTTGCTGCACCAGGTCGAGCAAGGCGTGCAGGCCGCCCCTGTCCCAGGCATTGGAGCCCTGGATATTGAGCTCGAAGGTCCAGATGTAGCGAATGTCCGTTTGCGGGTCGTAACCGGCGGTGGCTCCGCAGGTCATCATCCGCCCGCCCCGCTGCAGTGAACGCAAGGAGGGCACCCAGGTGTCGCCGCCCGTGAAATTCACCACCATGTCGACGCCGCCGCCTCCCCACACCCTGGGTTTGCCGAAGCGCTCGTGGATGGCCTTCATGAAATTGACGGCCTGGTAGTTGATGCCTTCGTGAGCGCCCAGTTCGATCAGCCGGTCCAGCTTCTCGGAGGTGGAGGCGGCCGCCACCACATGGGCCCCGGCCAGTCGGGCCAGTTGCACGCAGCAGGTTCCAACGCCGCCCGACGCGCCGAGCACCAGCACCTTTTCGCCGGCCGCCACCTTGCCGCGCGTGATCATCATGCGGTAGGCCGTACCGTAGGCGACCGGGAGGGCGGCAGCCTCGGCGAAGGACACGCGATCGGGCAACGCCATCAGCATGTGGGCCGGGACTTCGCAGTACTGCGCCAGCCCGCCGTCCGACATCTCGCCGATCAACTGGTTTTTCACGCGGTCCATGGGATCGACCAGGACCCGGTCGCCTACCTTCCAGTTCGTGACGCCTTTGCCGACGGCCGCGATCTCGCCGGCCATGTCGATCCCCAGGATGATCGGCATCGGAACCTTGATGCCCGGCATGCCTCGCAGCGTAAACAGGTCGTGGTAGTTCAAGGCACACGCCTTGACGGCGAGCACGACGCTCCCTTCTTGCGCGACGGGGTCGGGCCACGCGTTCTCGAAGGTCAATTCCCCGATTTCGCCGTGCCGATGAATTACCACTGCTTTCATTGCCGCTCCTGTACTGGAATTTGTAAGGTTGCTGGAACGCGTGCCCTCGTCATGGGCTGATTTCCGGGCGCGGCACGCCGAAGCAGCCCCGTCCGACCGCCGTCAGTCGCCCCTGGTCGTCGAAGACGTCGACGTCCACGACACCCATGGTCCGGCCGACCTTGCGGATCAAGGCCTTCGCCACCAGGAAAGCCCCGCTCGATGGACGCAGGTAGTCGATGCGGAAGTTGATGGTCGGCACGGGGCCCCCGGTCACCATCACCACGGCAAAATCGCCCGCCGTATCAACCAGCGAAGCCACCGGACCTCCGTGGTATTGGCCCGATCCGGCAAAACGCTCGAGTTGCGCGCGCATGGGCATCCTGAGGGACAGCGTCCCGGCTTCCACGTCCATGCTTTCGCAGCGCAACTGGAGGAAATCGATGAAAGGCGAGCTGTCGAGCTGCCCCTGGAGCTGTTCCATCGTCATGTACTGGTTGTCGGGCATCTTGCTGCGCTCGCTGTTGGGTCCCAGGGAAGCAGGGCCCGGGGTCAAAAATGGTGAATATAGTTCATGACATGTTAAACGGCAAGAAGAATCCGCATTCCGAGCTCTGGGAGAGGGGGCTGTGGCTCGCTGTTGGGCGCCGCGGGGCGCGGCTGATCCATGAGAAAGACGCGCCAGGAGGCGCCGGTGCTTGCGCGACTGTTGCGCTAGCGGGCCAGCCGCTTGCCCGTGGGATCGAGGGCCTTGGCGGTGATGCTGACGTCGAGAAGACTGGCCGAGGACATCAGGGCATTGAGCACCATGGACCTGGAGGATCTGAGCTCTTCCAGAATCGCCTGCTGTGCGGCTTTTGCGTCGCCTTGGCTCAAGGCTTCGATCAGGGCTTCATGTTCATGGCGCATTTCGGCCGTACGGTCCCGGATCGCCAGGCCGAAATGGAAGAAGCGCTCCATTTCGTGCAGCACTTCGGCCAGCGCGCCGACCAGCCGTTCGTTGCCGGTGGCAGAGGCGATCAGCAGGTGGAACTCCGAATTGGCGCGCAGGAACCGGTCCTCGCTGTCGCGATTGCCCGGCTTGTAGCTCAGCCCGCAAACCTTGTCGAGCCGCCGCAGGCTGACCTCGTCCACGCGTCCGGCTGCGGCCTTGACGATCGCAAGCTCGAGGACCTCGCGCAGGCCATACAGGTCGTTCACGTCGCGCAACGTGATGGGTTTGATCTGGTAGCCGCGCCGGTGTAACGGTTGCAGCAGTCCGTGTGTCGCGAGGCGGTCGAGCGCAGCGCGGGTGGCGGCGCGCTTCAGCTCGAAATGCTCCTCGATCTCGGCTTCCGACACGGTTCGCCCGGGCGCCAGTTCGCAGCGCACGATCGCACGCCGTATCGACTGGAATGCCAGGTCACTCTGCCGCTCCGATGCCAGAGGCCTCACCGCCGCGTCGCGCGCCGGCGGTCCCGTTGTTTGCAGAACGGCATTCTTGCCCGCGGTTGCCATGGATTCAACTATAGCACCGCGGTGTTGCATGGCATTTCATAACAGGTTACAGTAGGCGCCATAACAGTTTATTAGCCCGATGCTGCCACTCGACCACATCCTCTGGACCGTCCCGGACCTCCAGTCCGGGGTATCGCTCTTCGAGCAAATGACTGGCGTACGTGCGGGTATCGGCGGCAGGCATCCCGGCCGCGGCACACAAAATGCGCTGGCATCGTTTGGTGAAGGCTGCTATCTCGAGATCGTCGCGCCCGATCCGGCCCAGCCGCTGGAAAACAACTACGGCGCCATCGTCCACGCCCGGCAAGCGCCCGGCCTGATCACCTTCGTGATGCGGTGCACCGACATGGCGCCGGTGGCGAGCGCCGCTGCGCGCCTGGGACTGCCATGGGACGGGCCGAACCCTTGCAGTCGACAGCGGCCCGACGGCGACTTCCTGCACTGGCGTCTCGGCTTCACCGAGGGCTCTGCCTTCGGGGACTACCTGCCTTACTACATCGACTGGCAGGACACGCCCCATCCGTCGGAGACGGCGCCTGGCGGCTTGCAGCTGCTGGAATTCGAAGTGATTCACCCCAAGGCCGACGAGCTGCGGGCCATTTACCGGGAACTGGGAATCGCAGTTCCGGTGCGTCGCGCGCTGCAGCCCGGCATGCGTGCGCTGGTGGCTTGTCCTGCCGGTCAGATCGTTCTTACATCGCTCCAATGACATCAAACATCACAGCAGAATCCCCGCCCCACCACCCAGACGTTCTCAAGTCCAGCTCCGACGACAGGACGCTTCTGGTCCACGGTGGCCGGCAACCCGGGCGGTTTTCCGGCATGGTAAATACGCCGGTCCATCGCGGCTCGACCATCCTGGCCTCCAGTCTGGAGGAATGGGAGCGCTGGAAGGCGCCGGAAAACGGGACCAGTCGTTACGGGCGTTTCGGCACGCCAACGACGCACAGCTTCCAGGACCTGATCGCCAAGCTCGAAGGCGGACACCGCAGCATCGTGTTTCCCTCCGGGCTGTCGGCGTGCACGCACACATTGCTTTCCTTCCTGCAGGCGGGCGACCATATCCTCATGACCGACAGCGTCTACGGCCCCGTGCGCAGCTTTGCGACACAGGTGCTCAAGCGCTTCGGAATTGAAGTCGGTTTCTTCGATCCTTTGATCGGCTCGGGCATCGGTGCGCTCATCCGGCCCAACACGCGCGTCGTGTACGTCGAATCCCCAGGCTCATGGACCTTCGAGGTGCAGGACATCCCGGCCATCGCGGAGCAAGCCCACCGCGCGAAGGCGACGGTGGTGATGGACAACACCTGGGCGTCGCCGTTGTTCTTCAAGCCCTTCGAGCATGGAGTGGACGTTTCGATCCAGGCCGCAACCAAGTACATCGTCGGCCATTCCGATGCATTTCTCGGGGTCGCCACCGGCACCAGGGAAAGCTGGGAACGCCTGCAGAAGGGAAGCCACGATTTCGGCGAGATCGCCGGCCCCGACGACATCTACCTGGCCTTGCGCGGCCTGCGCAGCATGGACGTTCGCCTGGCCAGACACTGGGAAAACGGCGCGGTGCTCGCCGAGAGCCTACGCGAACACAAGCTGGTCCACAGCGTGCTGCATCCGGCCCTGCCCGAGCACCCGGGCCACGCCTTGTGGAAGCGCGACTTCCGCGGCGCGAGCGGCCTGTTCGGAGTGCAGCTGCACAGACTGGAGCCGCACGTCATCAAGGCGCTGTTCGATCGCCTGCAGTTGTTCGGTGTGGGCTTTTCGTGGGGCGGCTTCGAGAGCCTGGCGGTGCCGTCCGAAGAATCGATTCCCGGTTCCGCGCGCACCTGGCCGCATGCGGGAAAGATCATCCGGATCCATGCCGGGCTGGAAAGCGCAGAGGACCTGGTGGCAGACATGAGACAGGCGTTCAGGCACGCCGCCACCCTGGTCTGACCGGAGATGGGTGAGGCCACGCGTGATGCGGATTCATGCCGGCTCTCGAAAGTGCAGTGGATCAGTGGTGGTTGACAAATACCTTGAGATTGGAGTGCATCTATGAGCATTTCGAGCGGGCGTGAGGGAGTTCTCGTCGGCCAGCTTCCGACGAACTGGGCGCGAAGGACGCCGAGGAAAACCGCCATCGTTTTTGGCGAGGAACGAATCAGCTTCCAGGACTTCAACGATCGTGTGAATCGTTGCGCCGCCTTCCTCACCCAGCAAGGTCTACGCAAAGGCGACAAGGTCGCGGTGCTCAGTCGCAACCGGCCGGAACTGCTCGAGATCCTCTTTGCGGCCGCCAAGTCCGGCATCACCTACGTCCCCGTCAACTTCCGCCTGGCTTCGGTCGAAATCAACTTTGTCCTCGGCGATTCCGGTGCAAAGCTGTTCCTGCTGTCCGATTACTTCGAAGTGGCCCGGGACCCGGCTGTTCCCGTCCCGCGTGTGTCGCTGGAGTCCGGCTACGCACAGGCGCGCGACCGGATGCCCGCCATCGAGCCCGAAGTGGAACTGTCGGAGCACGACATGTTCGCCATCTTCTACACGAGTGGCACTACGGCCAACCCGAAAGGTGTCGTCCTCACGCATGCGAATTTCGTCTCGAACCTGATGAACGAGATCATCGCCTACGGAATGAAGCAGAGCGATGTCTGCGTGCATACCCTGCCGCTGTACCACACTGCCGAGGCATCGTTCGCCCTCGCGCAGTTCTACATTGGCGGCACCTGCGTCATCGTGGAAACCTTCGAAGCGTCGAAGTTCTGGCGGTTGGTCGACAGCGAGGCAATCACCCATACCAGCGTGGTGTTCACGATGCTGCTGCCGCTCATGGATGCTTACGAAAGCGCCGGCAGAAAGGACACGGGCACGCTGCGCACACTGGGGCTTGGCGGCCAGACGACGCCTGTGGAAGTGCTGCGCCGCGCGATCTCCCTGTTCGGGCCCGACCGCCTGATGATCGTTTACGGATTGACCGAAAGCTCCCCGTACCTGACCTATCTGAGCAAAGAAGAGTTGTCTCGGGACGGGGGGCACACACCGAGGGTCGCGTCCGTGGGCAAGGAGATGTTCAGTTGCCACGTTCGTGTCGTGGACGACAGCGGCAATGACGTCAAGCCTGGGGAGTTCGGAGAAATCATCGGCAAGGGTCCCAACGTCATGGTCGGCTACTACAACCGTCCGGACGCCACCGAGGCGAGCCTGCGCAACGGCTGGCTCCATACCGGCGACGTCGGCACGATCGACGAAGACGGCTTCATCTATGTCGTTGACCGCAAGAAGGATCTGATCATCTCGGGTGGAGAGAACATCGCGCCGCGCGAAGTGGAAGACGTCATCTACCGCCATCCGGCCATTGCCGAGTGTTCGGTCATCGGCGTCCCGGACGCCAGGTGGGGTGAACAGGTGCTGGCCGTCGTCGTCGCCAAGCCTGGCATGTCGGTCAGCCAGGACGAACTCATCGACTTCTGTCGCAGGGACCTCGCGGGTTACAAGCTGCCGCGCAGTGTCGTCCACCTCCAGGCGCTCCCCAAGGATCCCCTTGGAAAGATTCAGAAGAAAGTCCTGCGCGAACAGTTCGCGAAATCCTCTTAACCAGCCCGGGTATCAAACATGAAAATTGGCCGTACATACGATGCACTCAACGTGGGGGACAGCGAAAGCTTCACCCGCACAGTGACCGAAACCGACATCCAGCTGTTCGCGGGCATGACCGGCGACTTCAACCCGATCCACACCGACATCGAGTATGCGAAGACAAGCCGGTTTGGCCAGCGCGTCGCGCATGGCCCGATCGCGCTTTCGCTTGTCGCGTACCTGGTCGGCATGAGGCTGCCAGGCCCCGGAACGATTCTCCTTCGCCAGGATGCCCGCTACCTTGCACCGGTTTTCATCGGCGACACGATCACGGTGACGCTGACCGTTGTCGAGAAGGCCCCGAAGGGCCGCGTCGTGATGGACGCCAGCTATGTCAATCAGCGTGGCGAGACGGTGATCGAGTCGCAGGTCGAAGGACTGCCGCCGCGAGCGCCGGTCGCGGCCTGAGCGGCTGGGAGGCCGCCCTGGTGTGGATCGGCAAGAAAACCACCAGCAGCAGGTAGGAGCATGCGAGGTTGCCGTCACCAGCAATTCGCAGGACGCGGGGCTCGCCGGAAACGGCGATCCATTTCAGTTGTTACACACCCATAACGGAGACAGTCAATGAACCCTACATCGTGCAAATCATCGATCACCCGGCGCTCTGCGGTTGCGGGAATGGCCGCAGCCTTGGCGGTAGGAATCGACCGTGCCGCGCACGCCGCGGAGCCGATCAACGCGCGGCAGCCGCTGAAGATCATTCTGGGCTATTCGGCAGGATCGTCCCTGGACGTTGCCGCGCGCACGCTGGCGCCGTTGATCAGCAGTGCATGGCCGGCCGGCGTCGTTGTCGACAACCGTCCCGGCGCCGGGGGAGCCCTGGCGATTGCTGCCGTGGGGGCCGCGCCGCCGGACGGCGCAACCTTGCTGCTTGCGTCAACCGGTGAGATCACGGCCGCTCCCCACCTGAACAAGCTGCCTTTCGACCCGGCAGGCCTGGTTCCCATTTGCCAGATCGTGACCGGGGAGCTGGTCCTGGTTTCAGGGACGCAACTGGGCTCGGCCACGTTCGCGGACCTGCTGCGCCCGAAAGTGGACAGGCCCAACCTGATGATCGGTACCCTCGGCCCGGGTACGCCGCATCATCTCGTGGCGGCGATGATGAGTGAAGGACTCAAGCGCAAGGTCGAGATGATTCACTACAAGAGTCCAGGGGACATGCTCACCGATCTCAACTCGGGGCAACTCGATGGTGGTTTTGTCAGCGTTGCGCTCGCGCTGCCCTGGGTGCAGGGCAGCAAGGCGCGTGTCATCGCAACCTCCGCGCCGGAGCGTTCGACCCTCTTTCCGACTGCTCCCAGCATGAGGGAGCTGAATCTCGCAGGCGCGGAAACGCTGGTGTGGCTCGGCTTCTTCGCGCCGCCTGGCATCCCGCGCGAAACCGCTAACCAGATCTCGAAGGCAATCATCGGGGCGACGCAGGTCCCGGAGTTCGTCTCGAAGATGGCAGGTGTCGGGTTTCAGGTGAAGGCGACCGGAAGCGACGATTTCGGGAAACAGGTCGCTTCGGACCGCGCCCGCTTCGAGAAGGTGATTGCAAAGATCGGGTTGAAGGCGACCTGACTCTGGGTATGGCATTGCAGCGCGAGCGGCCGTGCAAGCTGGACGACTACAAAGACTACCTGCTCGCGCGAATCGAGCAAGCCAGGCCGCGCTGGATTCCGGTGCCGGTGCTGCTGCGCGAGATTCAGGGGCGCGGTTATCAGGGCGGCATCAGCCAGCTCAAGGCTTGGATAAAGGCTGAAGCTCTAGCTACAGCGAGAGAGGCGGAGTGGGCACGATCTATAACCTTTCCTGCTGATGTCGCGCTCGTCTTCAAAGACACCTTGTCCATTTCTTCAGCTGGAATTGACTGGAAAGGACAGCGGTACAAGCTTGGCTCGATCACTGGTGTGCGCTGGGGCGCTGTACGGCACTCGGTCAATGGCATCCCCACAGGCACAGACTACGAGATCGGGATCGCCACCCGGTCAGGAACAACCTCCATCTGTTTACGGAAGGAGTCCACGTATTCAGGTTTTGTCGAGGCCTTGTGGGTAAATGATCAGATTAGCTGGAGAGCCGCGTGGATGCTAGCGTTTGGTGGACTCCGTTTCCTCTTGATCCTAGACGTTCGGCTTTCCCAAAAGCCCAGTGAAGAGCCGGTGCTCGCAATCCGGGTCGCTGCATTTGTCGCAGGACCAGGCCCAGGGGCGGGAGGGCGGCCCTGACGGAGTCGCCGATCCTATGGCCGCCAAGGCGTTCGCCAGCCTTTCCTCACCGCTGCCATAGACCAGGCGGTAAGGCACCTTGGCTCGTGCCAGTGCGGCGCGGATCAATGCATCCACCGGCTCGCGCACATGCGCTCCATCGCGCTGCAGGCCGTCGGCGATCCAGGGCAGGTCCAGGCCCGTCAGCAGCGTGACGTCGTAGCTGCGTTGCCGGTCCAGGGCGAACTGGTACAGCGTTCCGTCTTCGAACAACATGGCGCTGTAGATCGCGACCATCAGCGCCGTGGTGTCGGCGATAACGATCTCGGCACGGGTCCCAGCCTCGTCCACCCGGCGCTCCTGCTCCTGTGCGATCGGCAATTGCTCTTCAGGCCGCGGCGTGCGGCCTTCGCGATGGCACCACTCGCGCAGCACTTCGGGCACCACGGCGATCGACTTGCCTTGCTGCCGCAGATGGGCGGCCAGCTCGCCGGCAAGTTGGGTCTTGCCGGTGCTCTCGGCGCCGAGCAGGGCGATCTTCACAATGCTCGCTTCCAGGCACGCCAGCCGACGCCGCTGAGCGCGATGAATACCGCGTAGAGCACCACCGTCAGCCATAGCCCTTTGTACGCGAACAGGGCCACGCTGACGACGTTGACCGCGATCCACACGGCCCAGTTCTCGATGTACTTGCGGCCCAGCAGGAACTGGCCGACCAGGCTGACGGCAGTGGGGAATGCGTCCCACCAAGGCACGTCGGTGTCGGTGTAGGTCTTGAGGAAGAGCCCGGTGGCGGGCCAGAGGAGGGCGCAGGCCGCGACGGTCAAAGCCAGCCCGCGCTGCGTGAGGCGGCTTACCTGGAGGGGAGAGCCATCGGCGCGCCGGCCGCGCAACCACTGGAACCAGCCCCAGAACGCGACGACCGCGAAGAAGATCTGCAGCACCGAATCGCCGTACAGCTTGCTGCGCCAGAAGAGCGCGAAATACATCAGTGAGCTGACGATCGCCAGCGGCCAGCCCCAATGGATCTGGCGGATGTTGCAGCCCACCATGGCCAGGGCGATGACCACCGCCGCGATTTCAAGCCAGGTGGTGGGGGAACCCCAAAGCGTGATAGCCGGTGCGAAGAGGAGTTCGGTCACCTCGTCACATTCACGAAGATTTCGTTGGGCTTGACCATACCCAACTCCATCCGGGCCCTCTCCTCGACCATCTCCAGGCCTTCCTTCAGGTCGCGCACCTCGGATGACAGCCGTTCATTCGCCTGCTGCGCCTCTAGATTGGCAGCCTTCTGCGCGTCGAGTTTCTGCTGCATGGCGGACACGTTGCCGACACTGCCCCGGCCAAACCACAGCTGCGCATGAACGATCAGGAGCAGTGCGATCAGGATGGCCGGGACGAGTCGGTTGCCCACTTTTCAGGTTGCTAGCGCAGGTTGTAGAACGCCGAGCGGCCGGGGTAGCTGGCGACGTCGCCCAGGTCTTCCTCGATGCGCAGCAGCTGGTTGTACTTGGCCATGCGGTCCGAGCGCGAGAGCGAGCCGGTCTTGATCTGGCCGGCGTTGGTGCCCACGGCGATGTCGGCGATGGTCGAATCCTCGGTCTCGCCCGAGCGGTGGCTGATCACCGCGGTGTAGCCGGCGCGCTTGGCCATCTCGATGGCGGCGAAGGTTTCGGTGAGCGTTCCGATCTGGTTGATCTTGATCAGGATGGAGTTGGCGATCTTCTTGTCGATGCCTTCCTTCAGGATCTTGGTGTTGGTGACGAACAGGTCGTCTCCCACCAGCTGCACGCGGCTGCCCAGGCGCTCGGTCAGCGTCTTCCAGCCGTCCCAGTCGCTCTCGCCCATGCCGTCTTCGATGCTGATGATGGGGTACTTGTCGACCCAGCTCGAGAGGATGTCGGTCCATTCGCCGGCGTCGAGCGTCAGGCCTTCGGCCTCGACGTGGTACTTGCCGTCCTTGTAGAACTCGCTGGCCGCGCAGTCCAGGCCCAGGGCGATCTGCTCGCCCGGCCGGTAGCCGGCGCGCTCGATGGCTTCCAGGATCATCTGGATCGCGGCTTCATGGTTGGCCACGTTGGGCGCGAAACCGCCTTCGTCGCCGACCGCCACGCTCATGCCCTTGTCGTGGATGATCTTCTTGAGCGCGTGGAACACCTCGGCGCCATAGCGCACGGCCTCGCGGAAGCTCGGTGCCCCCACGGGAATGATCATCAGCTCTTGCAAGTCGAGGTTGTTGTTGGCGTGCGCGCCGCCGTTCACCACGTTCATCATGGGCACCGGCAGCTGCATGCCGCCCATGCCGCCGAAGTAGCGGTACAGGGGCAGGCCCGACTCTTCCGCGGCTGCGCGGGCCACGGCCATGGAAACCGCCAGCGTGGCGTTGGCGCCCAGGCGGGCCTTGTTGTCGGTGCCGTCCAGGTCGATCAGCGTCTTGTCCAGGAAAGCCTGCTCGGAGGCATCCAGGCCCAGCACCGATTCGGAGATTTCGGTGTTGATGTGCTCTACGGCCTTGAGCACGCCCTTGCCCAGGTAGCGGCCCTTGTCGCCGTCGCGCAGTTCGATGGCTTCGCGCGAGCCGGTCGATGCGCCGGAGGGCACGGCCGCGCGACCCATGGTGCCCGACTCCAGCAGCACATCGCATTCCACGGTGGGATTGCCACGCGAGTCCAGGATCTCTCGGCCGACGATGTCAACGATTGCGCTCATTCAAGTTCTCTTCTCAAAGTTGCTCATTCTAAAAACCCTCCCCGTGAGGGGAGGGCTGGGGAGGGGTGGTCACATACACCCTGAAGGGGAGGGCTTCAGCCCGCCCCTTCGACGACGATCATGCGCATCACGGCAGCTCCTTCGCGCGCTTTCCTGGCTGCGTCGTATTCGACGGAGTTGTAGAAGACCTTGGCCTGTTCCACACTGGGGAACTTCAGCATCACGACGCGGGTGGGGGCCCAGTCGCCTTCCAGCACCTCGACCTTGCCGCCGCGGATGCAGACTTCCGCTCCATGGGTCTTCATCGCAATGGTAGAGAGCTTTTTGTACTCTTCGTATTGTTCGGGGTTCGTAACCGTCACGTGCGCAATGATGTAGGCGCTAGACAAAGCTGTTCTCCAGGTACCCGTTTTTCTTGGTGACGCTATCCAGCGCCAGCAAGGTTTCGAGCAGGGCCTTCATGTGCTTGAGCGGCACGGCGTTGGGGCCGTCGCTGAGCGCCTTGGCCGGGTCCGGGTGGGTTTCCATGAACAGGCCGGCGACGCCGACGGCAACGGCCGCGCGCGCCAGCACCGGAACCATCTCGCGCTGGCCGCCCGAGCTCGTTCCCTGGCCGCCCGGCAGCTGCACCGAGTGCGTGGCATCGAACACCACCGGGGCGCCGGTCTCGCGCATGATCGCGAGCGAGCGCATGTCGGACACGAGGTTGTTGTAGCCGAAGCTCGCGCCGCGCTCGCAGGCCATGAAGCTGTCTTCCGGCAGGCCGGCTTCCTTGGCCGCGGCCCGTGCCTTGTCGATCACGTTCTTCATGTCGCCGGGCGCCAGGAACTGGCCCTTCTTGATGTTCACCGGCTTGCCCGACTGGGCGACGGCGCGGATGAAGTCGGTCTGGCGGCACAGGAACGCCGGCGTCTGCAGCACATCGACCACCTTCGCTACTTCGGCGATCTCGGCTTCGCTGTGCACGTCGGTCAGGATGGGAAGGCCCAGGTCTTTTTTTACCTTGGCCAGGATCTCAAGCCCGCGCGTCATGCCGGGGCCACGGAAACTGGTGCCCGAAGAGCGATTGGCCTTGTCGTAGCTGCTCTTGAAGATGAAGGGGATGCCCAGGCTGGAAGTGATTTCCTTGAGCGCCCCGGCCGTGTCCATCTGCAGCTGCTCGGACTCCACCACGCAGGGGCCTGCGATGAGGAAGAACGGCCGCTGCAGGCCGATCTCGAAGTTGCACAGCTTCATGCGACCGCCTTGAGCGAAGTCTTGCCGACCGCCTGGTGATCCACGGCGGCCTTGATGAACGAGTTGAACAGCGGATGGCCGTCCCACGGAGTCGACTTGAACTCGGGGTGGAACTGCACGCCCATGAACCAGGGGTGCACGTCCTGCGGCAACTCGACGATCTCGGTCAGGTGCTCGCGTTGGGTCAGCGCCGAGATCACCAATCCGGCCTGGCGCAGCTTGTCCAGGTAGTTGACGTTGGCCTCGTAGCGGTGGCGATGCCGCTCGGTGACCACGTCGCCGTAGATCTTGTGGGCCAGCGTGCCCTTGGCCACGTCGGAGCTTTGCGCGCCCAGGCGCATGGTGCCGCCCAGGTCGGAGTTCTCGTCGCGGGTCTTGATGGTGCCGTCGGCATCTTTCCACTCGGTGATGAGGGCGATGACGGGGTGGGGCGTGGCCGGCTCGAACTCGGTGCTGTTGGCGTCCTTCAGGCCCGCCACGTCGCGCGCGTACTCGATGGTGGCGACCTGCATGCCCAGGCAGATGCCAAGGTAGGGCACCTTGTTCTCGCGGGCGAAGCGGGCGGCGCCGATCTTGCCTTCGATGCCGCGCTTGCCGAAGCCGCCCGGCACCAGCACCGCGTCGTACTTGGCCAGCTGCGACACGCTCTCGGGCGTGATGGTTTCGGAGTCCACGTAGTCGATCTTCACCCGCACGTGGCTCTTCATGCCGGCGTGGCGCAGCGCCTCGTTGAGCGACTTGTAGCTGTCCGACAGGTCCACGTATTTGCCGACCATGGCGATGTTGATCTCGCCCTGGGGGTGCTCGGTTTCGTAAACCAGGTCGTCCCAGCGCTTCAGGTTGGCGGGCGGCGTGTTCAGGCGCAGCTTGTCGCAGATCAGGCCGTCCAGGCCCTGCTCGTGCAGCATGCGCGGCACCTTGTAGATGGTGTTCACGTCCCACATGGAGATCACGCCCCACTCGGGCACGTTGGTGAACAGCGAGATCTTGGCGCGCTCATCTTCGGGAATCTTGCGATCGGCGCGGCAAAGCAGGGCGTCGGCGCTGATACCGATGGCCCGCAGTTCCTTGGCCGTGTGCTGCGTCGGCTTGGTCTTGAGCTCGCCGGCAGCGGCGATCCACGGCACGTAGGTCAGGTGCACGAAGGCGGTGTTGTTGGCGCCCATGCGCAGGCTCATTTGCCGCGCGGCTTCCAGGAAGGGCAGGGACTCGATGTCCCCCACGGTGCCGCCGATTTCGACGATGGCGACGTCAGCCGCTCCCGGTTGGCCGAAATGTGCCCCGCGCTTGATGAATTCCTGGATCTCGTTGGTGATGTGCGGGATAACCTGCACGGTCTTGCCCAGGTAGTCGCCGCGGCGCTCTTTTTCCAGTACGGCCTGGTAGATCTTGCCGGTGGTGAAGTTGTTGACCTTCCCCATGCGGGTGGTCACGAAGCGCTCGTAGTGTCCCAGGTCCAGGTCGGTCTCGGCGCCGTCGTCCGTCACGAACACTTCGCCGTGCTGGAAGGGCGACATCGTCCCCGGATCCACGTTGATGTATGGATCGAGCTTGATGAGAGTGACTTTGAGGCCCCGCGATTCCAGAATCGCAGCGAGGGAGGCTGAGGCGATTCCCTTGCCGAGGGAGGACACCACACCGCCGGTGACGAAGACAAATTTGGTCATGTCAGACCGGGAGTTGCGGCTCCCGGGAGGTGGTAAAGCGAGATTATAGGGGTGCGGTTTGGGTGGGCCCGCCTCTGCTACATTCCGCCAATGAATGACATGGCCGGCAAACACATAGTCCTCGGGCTTTCGGGCGGCATAGCCTGTTACAAAGCGGCCGAATTGTGCCGGGCCCTGATCAAGGAGGGCGCCACCGTGCAGGCGGTGATGACCGAGGCTGCGGAGCAGTTCATCACCCCCGTCACGATGCAGGCGCTTTCCGGACGCCCGGTCTATGGCTCGCAATGGGACAGCCGCGAGCCAAACAACATGCCGCACATCAACCTGTCGCGCGAGGCCGACGCCATCCTCGTCGCCCCCTGCAGCGCGGACTTCATGGCCAAGCTGCTGCACGGCCGCGCCGATGAGCTGCTCAGCCTGATGTGCCTGGCCCGGCCTACGACCAAGGTGCCGCTGCTGCTGGCGCCGGCCATGAATCGGGAGATGTGGGCGCATCCGGCCACCCAGCGCAACATGGTCCAGCTGGCCGCCGATGGCGCGCACATACTGGGCGTGGGCAGCGGCTTCCAGGCCTGCGGCGAAACCGGCGATGGCCGGATGCTGGAGCCGCCGGAGCTGCTGGAAGACATCATCGCGTTCTTCCAGCCCAAGCGGCTCGCCGGCAAAGAGGTGCTGGTGACGGCCGGCCCTACCTTCGAAGCCATCGATCCGGTGCGCGGCATCACCAACTTGTCCAGCGGCAAGATGGGCTTCGCGATCGCCAGGGCGGCGCGCGAAGCCGGCGCCAACGTCACGCTGGTCGCAGGGCCGGTGAGCCTGCCCACGCCGCGCGGGGTGACGCGGATCGACGTGAAATCGGCGCAGGACATGCTGCAAGCCACGCAACCGCACGCCCAGCTCGCCGACATCTTCATCGCCACCGCCGCCGTGGCCGATTGGCGGCCGGCCAGCGCTTGCGAACACAAGATCAAGAAAGACGGGTCGGGCAAGGCGCCGCAACTCGATTTCACGGAAAACCCCGATATTCTCGCCACGGTGGCGCAGTCGCCGCGAGCCCGCTCGGGCGCATTGTTCTGCGTGGGGTTTGCGGCCGAAAGCCAGGACTTGGTGGCCAACGCCCAGGCCAAGCGTGCGCGCAAGGGGGTGCCGCTGCTGGTGGGTAACATCGGTCCGGCCACTTTCGGCGCCGACGACAACGCGCTGCTGCTGGTCGACGAACGCGGCACACGTGAAGTGCCGCGCGCTTCCAAACTCGAACTGGCCCGCCTGCTGGTGGCCGAAATTGCCAACCGTTTATGAAAATCGACGTCAAGATCCTCGATCCACGCATGGTGGACCAGCTTCCCAGCTACGCCACTCCCGGCAGCGCCGGCCTCGACCTGCGAGCCTGCCTCGACGAGCCGCTGACGCTGGCGCCCAATGCCTGGCGGCTGGTGCCCACCGGCATCTCCATCTGGCTCAAGGACCCGGGCTACGCCGCGATGATCCTGCCGCGATCGGGCCTGGGCCACAAGCACGGCATCGTGCTGGGCAACCTAGTGGGCCTCATCGACAGCGACTACCAGGGCCAGTTGATGGTCAGCGCCTGGAACCGCAGCGACGTCGAATTCACCCTGCAACCCATGGAGCGGCTGGCTCAGCTGGTGATTGTGCCGGTGGTGCAGGCGCAGTTCAACGTGGTGGCTGAGTTTCCCGCGACGCAACGCGGCGAGGGCGGATACGGCTCAACCGGCAAGGGCTGAGGCTCTAGCCCTGCCGCATCGGCAGCTTCCTACACCCCTGCGTACGGGTTCCTACAGGGATGCGCGGCATTGGCTGCGGCACACGTAGTGAAACCTTGGCCTTTAATGGTTACACGAGGCGAGCCTGTCGGCTGCGCCGTGTACAGAAAAGCAAGGAGTTTCCCATGCGTACTTCACGTTTTGCTCCCATCGCCGCCGGCGTCGCCGCGGCCGCACTGCTGGCCGCGTGCGGCTCGGTTCCGTTGTCGGGCCCCGTCAGCAGCTATCCCTCGACCTATCCAACCGCGGCACCGGCCATGGCGCCGGCTTCGCTGGAATACGGCCGGGTGACCAACATCGAATTCTTCCAGGGTGGTGCCGCCACCACCAGTGGCGTCAACGTACCGGGCGCGCTCGTAGGCGCGGTGGCCGGAGCCGTGTTGGGCCGCCAGGTCGGTAGCGGCAGCGGCCGCGATGTGGCCACTGTGGCCGGCGGCGTGGCCGGCGCTGCTATTGGCAGCCAAGTCGGCCGGTCCACTACCCCGGCCACCAACCCGGTCTACCGCATCAGCATCCGGACCGACCAGGGTGCGATGCGCACCTACGACGTTCCCGCCACCGGCGAACTGCGCATAGGCGATCGCGTCCGCGTCGAAAACGGTGTCATTTACCGCTCATAAACCAGGAGACTCTCATGCAAGCAACATCCAAACGCCTATTGGCACTCACTTCGACCGTCGCGCTGGCCGCAGGCTTGGCGGCCTGCGGTACGTACGATCCGTACGGCCCCAATAACTACCCGGTGTCGCAGACGCCGCCGGCCGCTTACCCCGGTACCTATCCCAGCCAGCCGGTCGCCGGTGTGGAATATGGCCGCGTGACCAACGTCTCGCTGATCAGGCCTGCCACTGGTGCAACGACGGGCAGCAACCCCGCCGGTACTGTGCTCGGCGCGGTGGTCGGCGGAGCATTGGGCAACCAGATCGGTAGCGGCAGCGGTCGCGCGGCTGCCACCATCCTGGGTGCGGTGGGCGGCGCCGTGGTCGGCAATCGCATCACCGGCGGCGGCGCCCCAGGCACCTACGCCACCTCAGGCCCGGTTTACCGCGTAACGGTGCAGACCGACCAGGGCCATATGCGTACCTATGACGTGAGCGCTACCGGCGACCTGCGTCCGGGCGACCGCGTGCGCATCGAAAACGGCGTGATCTATCTCGCCTAAAAAGGGCTAATGCAGCGGGGCGCCATCCGGTGCCCCGCGCTGCACCTTGAAGAAGCCGGTTCCCGCCGAGCCGCGGCCGATTTCTTCTTCCGTGGCGTCGCGCACCTTCTCCACCTTCAAGTTGAGGCGGATGGCGATGCCCGCGAGCGGATGGTTGCCATCGAGCACCACGTGCTCGGGATAGATTTCGGTGACGGTGTAGAGCACGTCGCGTGGCGCGTCGGCGTGTGCGCCGGGCGGCAGCCCCTCGAAGGTCATGCCTTCCTCGAGTTCGGCCGGGAACAGCGTGCGCGGCTCCAGAAAGACCAGCTGGTCGTTGTAGTCGCCGAAGGCTTCCTCGGGCTCCAGGTGCAAGTCGATCTTGTCGCCGGCTTCGTGGCCCTGCAAGGCCTCTTCGATCTTGGCCAGCAGGTCGTCCCCGCCCACCAGGAACTCCACCGGGTCGTCCAGCACGTCCAGCACCTCGCCCAGCGTATCTTTCAGCGTCCAGGTCAGCGCGACCACGCATTGTTGTGTGATTTCCATATGACAATTGTGGCACTGATGCAAGTCACACAAGCACTCCCACTGCTGGGCGGCCTCACGCCGCAGCAGTTCATGAAACGCCACTGGCAGAAGAAGCCATTGCTGGTGCGCGGCGCCGTGCCGGGCCTGCAACCGCTACTTTCGCGCGGCGAGCTGTTCGCCCTGTCGGGGCAGGAAGACGTCGAGTCGCGCCTGGTCGCACAGGCTGCGGGCAAGTGGTCGTTTCGCCGGGGGCCGTTCCAGCGGCGGGCGCTGCCGCCGCTCTCGCGGCCGGGTTGGACCTTGCTGGTGCAGGGAGTGGACCTGCACGACGATCGCGCCCATGAGCTCTTGTCCCGGTTCTGCTTCGTGCCGCAGGCACGGGTCGATGACCTGATGATCAGCTATGCCAGCGACGGCGGCGGTGTCGGCCCGCACTTCGACAGCTATGACGTGTTCCTGCTGCAGGCGCAGGGGCGAAGGCGCTGGCGCATCGGCAGGCAGAAAGACCTGACGCTGCGCGACGACCTGCCGCTGAAAGTGCTCGCAAACTTCGAGCCCGAGGAGGAATACATCCTCGAGCCCGGCGACATGCTGTACCTGCCGCCGCTGTACGCGCACGACGGCGTCGCACAGGGTGAGTGCCAGACCTATTCGATCGGCTTTCGCTCGCCGGGCCGTGGCGAGCTGGCGCGCGAACTGCTGCAGCGTCTCTCGGAAGACGCCGCTGAACTCGCGGGTGAAAGCCTGTACCGCGATCCCTCGCAGGAGGCTACGGCCTCCCCTGGGGCGATACCGGCGCAACTGCAGGTTTTCGCGCGCGAGGCGCTGCTGGCCGCCCTGAAGGATCCCAGCGCGCAGGATCGCGCGCTGGGCGAATACCTTACCGAGCCCAAGGCCAGCGTCTGGTTCGAGGGCGGCACTGCGGGCGGGAGCGCGCGCGAGGTCGTGCTCGACCGCCGCACGCGCATGATGTACGACGCCCGGCATGTCTTCGTCAACGGCGAAAGCTATCGCGCATCGGGTCGCGACGCGGCCCTCATGCGCGCGCTGGCCGACCGGCGAAGCCTGGGCGCCGGTGAACTCGCGCGCGCCAGCGAGGGCGCGCGTTCGCTGCTGCAGTCCTGGTGCGAAGCAGGCTGGGCGCACGCAACCAAGGAGCGGCAATGACCTCGACCCCTCACGATGCAAATACGCGACCGGCGCTGCCTTCCGGGCGATTCACTGGCCGCGCGGCGTTCCAGCAACTCGTACGCGATGCGCTGGCCTGCGCTGCCCGCGAAGGCTGGCGCGAGATCATCCTTTCGGACGCGAGCTTCGAGGATTGGCCGCTGGGCGAGCGCGAATTCGTGCAGGCCCTGCAGGAGTGGTCGGTCCCGGGCCGTCGCTGCACCTTGCTGGCCCGGCGCTACGACGAGGTCGTGCGGCGCCACGCCCGCTTCGTGACCTGGCGCAAGACCTGGTCGCACATCATCGAGGCGCGCGCCTGCAGCTCCGCCGATCCGCTGGACCTGCCCAGCGCCATCTGGAGCCCCGGCTGGGTGATGCAGCGGCTCGATCCGGAGCGGTGCAACGGCGTCAGCGGCAGCGAACCCGAGCGGCGCGTGCTGCTGCGCGAGAACCTGCAGGAGTGGCTGCAGAAGAGCACGCCGTCTTTCCCGGCGGTCACGTTGGGCCTCTAGCGGCCCTAGGGCCGCCCCTTAAGGGTTTTCGGGACTTGATTTTTCAGCCTATAATTTCCGGTTGAGCAGCAAGAGCTCGAGTCCTTGCAGCTCAGTCAAAGCGGCCATCAGGCGGCGCTGACAATTTCCGGAAATTGTTCTATCCCATAAAAGGAAACTTGAAAATGAAGAAAACGCTCGTCTTGGCGACCCTGATTGCAGCTGCAGCAGCCCTGAGCGCTTGCAGCAAGAAGGAAGAAGTTGTTGCTCCTGCGCCGGCTCCCGCCGCCGCTCCGGCTCCCGCTCCCGCCGCCGCTCCTGCTCCGGCTCCCGCTGCTGCTGACGCTTCCGCCGGCGCTGCTTCCGCTGCCGCCGCAGGCGCTGCAGCCTCTGGCTCGACCACCGCTCCCTCGACGGCTCCCGTCGCCAGCGGCGCCAAGTAATCGGTTTTCCGGTTCCACAAGAAAGCCGCCCTCGGGCGGCTTTCTTGTTGGTGCCCAGAGACTAGGCGGTGAGCCAGCCGCAGCCGCTGGCACCGTCGGCCACATGGATGTCGGCCTCGCTGCAGCCCATGGCCGCTGCCAGGGCCCGGCGTGCAAGTTCGGGGCGATTGTTCTGCTCGCTCAGATGCGCGGCCACCACCTGCTTGAGTCCGCCCGGCCGCATGGCCTGGGCAATCGCGGCAGCCGCTTCATTGGCCAGATGGCCGTAAGCGCCGCCCACGCGGCGCTTCAGAAAAGGCGGATAGGTGGATGCCGCCAGCATCCCCGGATCGTGGTTGCATTCCAGCAGCAGGGTGCTGCAGCCCGCCAGCATCTCCAGCACATGGCTGGAGGCGTGGCCCAGGTCGGTCAGCACGCCCAGCGCGGAGGCGCCATCGCTGCACCGCAGCTGCAGCGGCTCGCGCGCGTCGTGCGGCACGGTGAAGGGCAGCACGGCAAGCGCGCCGATCTCGATATCGACGTTGTCGCAGGCGATGCGCAGCAGGCCGTCGAAATCGGGCTGCCCCATGGCCGTGTAGGTGCCATGGCTCATCCAGACAGGGATGCGGTCGCGCAACGCTACCTGGCGGGCGCAGCCGATGTGGTCGGCGTGTTCGTGGGTGATGAAGATCGCATCGATCTGCTCGGCCAGCATGCCGGCCTGGCCCAGCCGCGCATCGAGCTGGCGGATGCCCAGCCCGCAGTCCACCAGCAGGTGCGTGATCTGGGTGGTGCTGCGCGCCTGGACAACCGTCGCGTTGCCCGAGCTGCCGCTGCCCAGGCTTTTGAAGCGCAGCATCCGATCCTTACTTCAGGTCGTCCGCGATCACCTGCACGATGCGCTGCGCGTTGGCGGAGCTTTCGGGCGTACCGCTGGCGTTGAGCACCGACACGGTGGTCGATTCGCCCTGGCTCTTGAGGTTGATGCGGTATTTCAGCGGCGGCACGGCTTTTTCCGAACCGCTGAACAGCTTGGCGAAAAAGCCCTTTTCCTTCTTGTCCGGGTTCGGTTCCACGTAGCGGACGAAGTAGGTGCCCTGGGCGCGATCGCGGTCTTCCACGGTGAAGCCTGTGCGATCCAACGCCAGGCCGACGCGGCGCCATGCACGGTCGAAGCCTTCGTCGATCTGCACCACCGGAGTGTTGTCCACGGAAGCGATGCGGGATGTGGACTTGGCGGCGCCTGAGGCGACCAGCGCCTTGGACTGCTCTTGCGGTACGCCGAGCTTGACCATGAGGCGGCGCAGGAACTCGGCCTCGAGTTCCGGGTCGGCGGGGCGAGGCTGCCAGACGGTCTGGTCCTTCTGGGTGTTGTTGTAAACCTCGATCAGGCCGCGGTGGCTGATGTAGATCTCGGTGCCGCCGCTGGCGCTGCGCTCCAGGCGCGTGCGGAAGCGGTCACGTTCGGAAGTGGAATACACCGAGTCGATCAGCTTGCCCAGCGTGTTGCGGATGAAGTCCTGCGGGATCTTGGCGCGGTTTTCCGCCCAGTCGGTTTCCATGATGCCCAGGCTGGCTTGGTCCATCGCCAGCAGGAAGCCGTTTTCCTGCCAGAAGTCCCGCACGGGCCCCCACAGCTGGTCGGCAGAGCGGTTGACGACCAGCCAGCGCTGATTGCCGGCGCGCTCGATGCGCACGTCGCCCAGCGTCGATGCCGCCGTGGGCACGGTCGGCGCGGCCTGGCCCACCTGGAAGTTGCTCGCCGTGACGGCGCCGCCGGGAACGTTGTAGCGCGAGTCGCGCGACAGCTGGGTGAGGTCGGGAGGGACTTCCAGGCCGACGCCCTTGCCGGCGCTCTTGTAGTCGATCTTGTCGCCTTCCAGCACGGTACAGGCCGAAAGCGAAAGCGCGGCGCAGATCGCCATTACGCCGAATTTTGCAGATTGCATCACTTCATCCCCTTAAGGATCGGGTTCTCAGGAATCAGGCCAGCAGGCCACTGGCACGAAGCGCGCCTTCCACGACGGCCTCGTTGGCCGGCGACAGCGGCGTCATCGGCAGGCGCAGGGCGCCGCCACACAGGCCCATGCGGGCCATCGCCCATTTGAGCGGAATCGGATTGGCTTCGACGAAGAGCTGCTTGTGCACCGGCATCAGCTTGCGCTGGATCTCCATCGCGCCCCGGGCATCGCCCGCGACCGCGGCCACGCACAGTTCGTGCATCAGGCGCGGCGCGACGTTCGCCGTCACGCTCACGTTGCCTTGGCCGCCGCACAGCATCAGGGCCACGGCCGTCGGGTCGTCGCCGGAATACACGGCAAAGCCCTTGGGCACATCGCGGATCAGCCATTGGGCCCGCTCGATGTTGCCGGTGGCTTCCTTGATGCCGACGATGCCGGGCACTTCGGCCAGCCGCAGCACCGTGTCGTGCTGCATATCGGCGACGGTGCGTCCGGGCACGTTGTACAGAATGATCGGCAGGTCGCCCACCGCCTCGGCAATAGCCTTGAAGTGCTGGTACTGGCCTTCCTGCGTCGGCTTGTTGTAGTAGGGCACCACCTGCAGCTGGCAGTCGGCGCCGATCTTCCGGGCGAACTTCGCGAGCTCGATGGCCTCGGCCGTCGAGTTGGCGCCGCAGCCGGCCATGATGGGGACGCGCCCCTTGGCCTGTTCGACCGAGACGCGGATGATTTCGTGGTGTTCCTCTACGCTGACCGTCGGCGATTCGCCGGTGGTGCCGACGACGCCGATGCAATCGGTGCCTTCGGCAATGTGCCAGTCGATCAGCCTGCGCAGGGCGGGATAGTCCACGCTGCCGTCTTCATGCATCGGGGTGACCAGCGCCACGATGCTGCCTGTAATCGGTGTCATGTCGATATTTGTCTGGAAACAGGGATTCTAACTAGCCGGTGCCGAGCCGCCTCAAACCGGCTGCGCCCCCTCAGGGGGCAGGGCGAAGCCCGTGGGGGAATTTGTCAACGTGTAACGCTGCCCCGGGGGGCTGGCCCCAGGCCTGACCGCGGCTATGCGCTGGATGAACCTGGGCGGCTCATCCAGGAAGCCGTCCTCGTACGCCACTACGCGCAGATCCTTGCAGGCGCCCAGCAGTTCGCCGGGCTGCAGCAGGAAGTCGGGCCGGGAGGGCTTGCCCACGGTTTCATTGCCGGCGGCGAAGGTTTCGTAGATCAGCACGCCCCCGGGCGCCACGCTCTGCACGATGGCGCCAAGCAGGGGTCGCCACAGGTAATTGGTGACGACCACACCGTCGAAGGTTCGGCCCGCGAATGGCCAGGGCCCGTTCTCGATGTCGGCCGAAACAGCCTCGCCAAGATCCGCCACCGAAGAAACCGCTTCTGCCAGCCGGTCCACGCCGGTCACCGGGTGGCCTCGTGCAGCAAACCAGCGCATGTGCCGCCCGTATCCGCATGCCACGTCCAGCACCGATCCGCCGGCCGGCACCAGATGGCTCCAGCGCCGCACCCAGGCGGAGGCTTCTTCGGTTCCGTGCATCAGTGTGGTCTTACGTCGTCTTTGAGCGCAGCGAGGGCCATGCTCTCCACCATGCCGGGGGCCACGAGTTTCACGAAGCGCCCGAGCTTGCCCTTGGCCGTCATGACCACTTCGCGCCGGCGGGCATTCATGCCTTCGACGATGAGCCGCGCGCATTCCTCCACGCTCATGGCGTCGTCTTCCTTCAGGCCCGAGGAGCCCGCGGGCTCGCCGCGGGCGTTGTAGCCGCGATGGCGGATGCTGGTGGCCACCACGCCCGGAAACGCGGTGGTGACGCTGACGCCGCTGCTCTTGAGTTCGGCCCGCAGCGCTTCGAAGAAGCCGGTCATGGCGAACTTGGTGGCGCTGTAGGCCGTGCGGCCTGGCACGCCGACCAGCCCGGCCAGCGAGGAAACCGCCACGATGCTGCCCTTGCTGGCCACCAGGTGCGGCAGGGCCGCGTGGGTACACCACACGCTGCCCCAGAGGTTGACCTTCATCAGCTTTTCATACCAGTGCAGGTCTTGTGCCTTGACGTCCGCGAACAGCGCCTGGGCCGAGACCCCGGCATTGTTGATCAGCGCGTCGATGCGGCCGAACTGCTGCACGGCCTGGTCCACCAGCGCTCGGCATTCGGACTCTTCCGAGACGTTGGTGACCACCACCAAGGTCTGGGCGCCCCGCGCCTGGCACTCCGCCGCCACAGCGTCGAGCTTTTCGCGGTTGCGCGCGGCAAGCACAAGGCCGGCGTCAGCGCCGCGGGCTGCCGCCAGCTGGCGCGCCATTTCGGCGCCTATCCCGTCGGAGGCGCCGGTGATCACGAAGATTTTCATCCGCTAATTAAAGCAGGCCCAGAGCTGGTCGGCCAGTGCGACCAGGATGGTGGGGCGCGTGTACAGGGAAAACACGGCCAGCAGCACGGCCACGGCAGTGCCGTAGGCGAGCCACTTGTGTGTGCGCTGCGTCATCCTCAAGCACCTTGTGGCGCGGCCCGCAGGATGGGCGTCTCTCGCACCGGCAGATTCACGATCGCCGCGAAGATGCCCAGCACGATCGAGATGTACCAGACGATGTCGTAGCTGCCAGTGCGGTCATACAAGAGGCCCCCCAGCCAGACACCCATGAACGAGCCGATCTGGTGGCTGAAGAACACGAAGCCGCCCAGCATGGACAGGTGCGCGACGCCGAAGATCTGCGCCACGGTCGCATTCGTCGGAGGCACGGTGGAGAGCCACAGCAGTCCCATCACGCCGGCGAAGATATAGACCGACAGCGGCGTCAGCGGCGCCCACAGGAACACGGCGATGGCGACGGAGCGGCCCAGGTAGATCGCCGCCAGGATCTTTCGCCGGGCGAGCTTTTGCCCCAGGCTGCCGGCGATGTAGGTGCCGAACACGTTGAACAGCCCGATCAGGGCGAGTGCGTAGCTGGCCACCTCGGGCGACAAGCCCTTGTCCTTGAGGTAGCTGGGCATGTGCACGCCGATGAACACGACCTGGAAGCCGCAGACGAAGTAGCCCGCCATCAGCAGCTGGAAGCTCGGGTACTTGAACGCTTCGCGCAGGGCTTGCGCGATGGACTGGTCGCGCTTGGGCGCGGTGCCGCCGGTGAACCCGGGCTCGCGCAGGCCCCAGGCCAGGGGCGCGATCAGCAGGACGAACAGGCTAAGGGCGAGCAGGGCCTCCTGCCAGCCGAAGCCGGAGATGAGAAAGCCTTCCACCGGCACCATCAGGAACTGGCCGAAAGAACCGGCGGCCGCGGCCACGCCCATCGCCCAGGACCGCTTGGCCGGGTCGATCTGGCGCCCGAGCACGCCGTAGATCACGGCGTAGGTCGTACCTGCCTGGGCCGCGCCGATCAGGACGCCCGCGGTCAGGGTGAACACCAAGGCGTTGGGCGAAAGCGCCATGCCGGCCAGGCCCGCTGCGTAGAGAAGGGAGCCGACGATCAGGACTTTGAAGGCGCCGAAGCGATCGGCGGCCATGCCGGCGAAGATGCCGAAGACACCCCAGGCCAGGTTCTGGATGGCCAGGGCGAAGGCAAAGGTTTCGCGCGTCCAGCCCTGGGCCTGGGTGATGGGCTGCAGCCACAGGCCGAAGCCGTGGCGAATGCCCATCGACAGGGTGACGATGGCGGCGCCGCAGGCAAGAACCTGGAGCATGGAAAGCTTTTGGGGGGCTGCGGTTTGCATCGGGCGACTTTAGCCAAAGGAGCATGCCGCTGCTTGCCAAGTGGCTGACAAGCCCGTTGATAGTTTTGCGGGGTATTGATGACGGGCCGGCATGAATAGGGCATAGTCTGTACGTCCATACAGTCACCTGAGCCAGCCCGACTACAATCCACGCTCCCATGGCAAGCAAACTTCCCCCCGAATACTCCGAAGGTTCGATCCGTGTGCTCAAGGGCCTGGAGCCCGTCAAGCAGCGGCCCGGCATGTACACGCGCACCGACAACCCGCTGCACGTCATCCAGGAAGTCCTGGACAACGCCGCGGACGAGGCCCTGGCCGGGCACGGCAAGCGGATCAAGACCATCCTGCATACCGACGGCTCGGTGAGCGTCGAGGACGACGGCCGCGGCATCCCGTTCGGCCTGCACCCCGAAGAGAAAGCCCCGGTGATCGAACTGGTGTTCACCCGCCTGCATGCCGGCGGCAAGTTCGACAAGGGCAAGGGCGGCGCCTACAGCTTCTCAGGGGGTTTGCACGGCGTTGGCGTTTCCGTCACCAATGCGTTGGCCAAGCGGCTGGAAGCCACCACGCACCGCGACGGCCAGGTGGCGAGGATCGTCTTCCAGGCGGGCGACGTCACCGAGCAATTGCAGCTGCGCAAGGGCGTCGAGGGCGACCGGCGCCAGGGCACCACGGTGCGCGTCTGGCCCGACCCCAAATATTTCGAATCCAGCCAGCTGCCGATGGCCGAACTGGCGCACCTGCTGCGCAGCAAGGCCGTGCTCATGCCCGGCGTCACCGTGTCGCTGGTCAACGAAAAGACCAAGGAAACGCAGAGCTGGCAGTACAAGGGTGGCCTGCGTGACTACCTGATGCAGACGCTCACCGGCGACCCGGTCATCCCGCTGTTCGAGGGCGAGGGGTTCGCCCAGAACAACGACAACTTCGCCGAAGGCGAGGGCGCCCAGTGGTGCGTGGCCTTCACCGAGGACGGGCAGCCGGTGCGCGAGAGCTACGTCAACCTGATTCCCACCAGCGCCGGCGGCACGCATGAGAGCGGCCTGCGCGACGGCCTGTTCAATGCCGTCAAGAGCTTCGTGGATCTGCACTCGCTGCTGCCCAAAGGCGTCAAGCTGTTGCCCGAAGACGTGTTCGCCCGCGCTTCCTATGTGCTGTCGGCCAAAGTGCTCGATCCGCAGTTCCAGGGCCAGATCAAGGAGCGCCTGAATTCGCGCGATGCCGTGCGCCTGGTGTCCAGCTTCGTGCGGCCGGCGCTCGAGCTCTGGCTCAACCAGCACGTGGAATACGGGCGCAAGCTGGCCGAGCTGGCGATCAAGGCCGCGCAAAGCCGGCAGAAGGCCGGGCAGAAGGTCGAGAAGCGCAAAGGCTCCGGCGTAGCCGTGCTGCCGGGCAAGCTTACGGATTGCGAAAGCAAGGACATCAGCCACAACGAGGTCTTCCTGGTCGAGGGTGACTCGGCCGGCGGCAGCGCCAAGATGGGTCGGGACAAGGAAAGCCAGGCCATCCTGCCGTTGCGCGGCAAGGTGCTCAACACCTGGGAGGTCGAGCGCGACCGCCTGTTCGCCAACACCGAAATCCACGACATCGCGGTGGCGATCGGCGTGGACCCGCACGGCCCCAACGACACGCCGGACCTTTCGGGCCTGCGCTACGGGAAGGTTTGTATCCTGTCGGACGCCGACGTGGACGGCTCGCACATCCAGGTTCTGCTGCTGACCTTGTTCTTCCGCCATTTCCCCAAGCTGATAGAAACCGGCCATGTCTATGTGGCCCGGCCGCCGCTGTTCCGTGTGGATGCGCCGGCTCGCGGCAAAAAGCCCGCTTCCAAGACCTATGCACTTGACGAGGGCGAATTGACCGCTATCTTGGACAAGCTGCGCAAGGAAGGCGTGCGCGAAGGGGCTTGGAACATCAGCCGCTTCAAGGGCCTGGGCGAGATGAGCGCGGAACAACTGTGGGATACCACACTCAATCCGGATACGCGCCGGCTGCTGCCGGTACAGTTGGGCAAGGTGGACTTTCTGCAAACCGAGAACCTGATCACCAAGTTGATGGGTAAGGGCGAAGCGGCGGCCCGCCGCGAGCTGATGGAACTGCACGGCGACTCCGTGGAAATCGACGTCTGACGAGCCAAGGCATTCATGACCGCCGCCAATTTCGCCGCCAGCTCACCCGACCGCACCACGGCCCGGGTGCGCTTGCGACCGACGATGACGAGCGACCTGGAGTTCGTGCTCTCGCTGGAGCAGGATCCGGAGAACCTGGCCTTCATCACGCCCTGGGAGCGCACCCAGCATGAGGCCGCGATCCGCTTTCCCGATTTCCGCCACTTCATCATCGAAGGCGGCCCCGATCTCAACGCCGTCGGCTTCCTGATACTGATCGGTTGCCGCAGCCAGCACCAGTCGCTGGAGCTCAAGCGCATGGTGGTCCAGGCCAAGGGTTCGGGCTTCGGCCGGGCGGCGCTGCGGGTGGCCAAGAAAGTCGCCTTCGACGACCTGGGCGCGCACCGCTTCTGGCTGGACGTGAAGGCGCGCAACAGCCGGGCCAAGGCGCTCTACGACGGCGAGGGCTTCGTGGTCGAGGGCCAGTTGCGCGACTCGGTGAAGGTGGCCGACGGCTTCGATTCGCTGATCGTCATGTCGATGCTGCGGCCCGAGTTCACCGGGCGCCGCAGCCTGGGGCTGGAGATGCGCGCATGACGATGAAGCGCCTCAGGTCAGTGATCGCAGCTGGCTTACTGCTGCTGGGCCTGCTGCCTCTCGCGCAGGCCGAGGTCTGGGGCTATGTCGATGCCAAGGGCGTCGCGCATTTCGCGGCCGAGAAGATCGACGAGCGCTACGAGCTGTTCTTCCGCGGAGGCGAGAGCTTCGACACTGCCCGCGGGCTGGGTACGCCGCGGGCCGTGGCGGTTCCGTCCGCGGCTCCCAGGCTCATCGCCTTCTTCGAGATTTCTCCCAGCTACAAGCAGGTGAAGCATCACCTGCGCGAAGCATCCAGGGCCCATGGCATCGACTACGAACTGCTGCAGGCCCTGATCGCCACCGAGTCGGGCTTCGACGCCGGCGCCGTGTCGCCCAAGGGCGCCGTGGGGCTGATGCAGATCATGCCGGCCACCGCCGAGCGCTACGGCGTGACCGCCGACAAGAAGACGCCGGTAGAGAAAAAGCTGACCGACCCTCGCACCAACATCAAGACCGGTACGCGTTACCTGCGCTACCTGCTGGACCTTTTCCCCGGCCGGCTGGAGCTGGCGCTCGCCGCCTACAACGCCGGCGAAGGCGCGGTGCAGCGGGCCGGCAACCAGATTCCCAATTACCGCGAGACGCAGAACTACGTCAAGACGGTGATGCAGCTCTATGCCATGCTGCGGCCGCCCTCGATGATGGGATCCGGCCGCTCGCCCGGCCGTGTGCGGATGGAACTGCCCGTTGGCGGCGCAGTGGGCCGCGGCAACCTCCCGGCCGAGCGTGATTGACGCTGCCGGTTCGCACCGCGCAGTCACCGGCCATGCTTTGAGAGGAGCAGGGCGATGACGATGTTGCCGGTCGATCCGGATGAACTGGTCGCACTCGGCGCCTTCGCGGGGGCCCAGGTGCTGGTCGTCTGTTTCAGCGTGATCATCGCGAACGTCTATCGCGAAAGGGCGCTGCTCTTGCACGGCGCCGCCACCATGATGGGCGTGCTGGCGGTGCAGACCGTGGTCGGGGGCCACTCCCTCCTTGCCGAAGCCATCCTGCTCATGGTCCTGGCCGTGGACGGCCTGCAGCTGCGCGAGCTGGTGAAACATGCGGGCGCCTTGCGCCAACCCCGCCGTTGGCTGATGGCCATCAGCCTGGGCCTGTTGCCGGCGCTGGCGCTGGCCGGCTACGTGGCCGGCTGGCACCTGCTGCTGCCCGGCTTGGCCGCATGGAGCGCGGTCGTCATGGTGATCATGCTGCGTGCCTGGCCGCAGGGCCGGCCCTGGGCCGGATGGTTGGTGCCCGGGCAGCTGGCTCTGGTCGCGGGTGTCGGCTGGCAGGGGTGGCACGCCATCGACAAGGCGTCCGACCCGGTCTTGCCGCTGGCGGCCCTGCTGAGTGTGTGGAGCGCGACTGTGTTCCTGGCGACCGCCTGGCGCAACCGGATCTTCGGCGAAACGCGTCTGCGCATGGACGCGCGCAACACCATCGATCCGCTGACGGGGCTGTCCACGCCCCTGATCTTCTACGACCGCGTCGGCGCAGTGCGCAACTTGATCAAGCGTTATGGCCACCCCAGTGTGCTTCTGCTTGCGCACATCGAGAACCTGGATCGCTTGTCGGCCGAGTTCGGGCCCGAAGTGGCCGAGTCGGCGCTGCTGGTCGCGGCCAACCGCATCCGCCAGACATTGCGCGACGGCGACGTTGCCGCGCGCCTGTCGCACTCGCGCATCGCGGTGCTGGCCGAGGGCATGACGCTGGCCGAGGGTTCCGCCAACCTGGCCAGCCGCATCCTGGTCGCCGGCCTCAAGGAGCCGTTGCCCGCCGCGCTCACCGAGTTCCTGCACTTTCGCATCGTGCTCACCGCGATCCCGGTCAACGACATGCCGGCCAAGACGCTGTTGCAGCGGCTGTCCATGAAGCTGGACCAGCAATTGCTCACCCCATCCGACCGCCGCATCCTCACCCTCACGGCCGAGGATTTGCTGGCCTGAAGCGTTAACTTTCCTGCCTTTCGAAATCAATGGACCAAGAACTGATCTCCCTCAACAGTAGCGACGGCGGCGACGACACCGACCTGGATCTGGCCTCGTACGCCCAGCGGGCGTATCTCGAATACGCGCTGAGCGTGGTCAAGGGGCGCGCTTTGCCCGACGTGTGCGACGGGCAGAAACCCGTGCAGCGCCGCATCCTGTATTCCATGTCGCGCATGGGCCTGGGGTACACCGGCGCCGGCGGCGCGCGGCCCGTCAAGAGCGCCCGCGTCGTGGGCGATGTGCTGGGCCGCTTCCATCCGCATGGCGACCAGGCGGCGTACGACGCACTGGTGCGCATGGCGCAGGACTTCTCGCAGCGCTATCCGCTGATCGACGGCCATGGCAACTTCGGCAGCCGCGACGGCGACGGCGCCGCGGCCATGCGATACACCGAAGCGCGGCTGGCGCGCATCACCAACCTGCTGCTCGACGAGATCGACGAAGGCACGGTCGCCTTCATTCCCAACTACGACGGCAGCACGCAGGAGCCGCAGCAGCTGCCCGCGCGCCTGCCGTTCACGCTGCTCAATGGCGCCAGCGGCATCGCCGTGGGCCTGGCCACCGAGATTCCCAGCCACAACCTGCGCGAAGTGGCCGACGCCTGCGTGGCGCTGATCAAGAACAGCAAGCTGCCCGACGACGAGCTGGCCGAACTGCTCCCGGGGCCCGACTATCCAGGCGGCGGCCAGATCATCAGCCCGGCATCGGACATCGCCGAGGCCTACCGCACGGGGCGCGGATCGCTCAAGGTGCGGGCGCGCTGGAAGATCGAGGAACTCGCGCGCGGCCAATGGCAATTGGTCGTCAACGAACTGCCGCCGGGCGTGAGTACGCAGAAGGTGCTGGAAGAAATCGAGGAGCTCACCAACCCCAAGGTCAAGGCCGGCAAGAAGGCGCTGAGCCAGGACCAGGTGCAGCTGAAGCAAACGGTGTTGTCCGTCCTCGACACCGTGCGCGACGAATCGAGCAAGGACGCCGCCGTTCGCCTGGTGTTCGAGCCCAAGACCAGCCGCATCGAGCAGCGCGACCTCATCACCACGCTGCTGGCCCAGACCAGCCTGGAAAGCTCCTCGCCGATCAACCTCACTTCGATCGGGCTGGATGGCCGGCCGGTGCAGAAGTCGCTGCGGCAGATGCTGCTGGAGTGGATCGAGTTCCGCCAGGCCACGATTGAGCGGCGGTCGCGCCATCGCCTGGGCAAGGTCCTCGATCGCATCCACATCCTCGAAGGGCGGCAGCTGGTGCTGCTGAACATCGACGAAGTGATCGCCATCATCCGCAAGAGCGACGAGCCCAAGGCGGCGCTGATCGCGCGTTTCAAGTTGAGCGACCGCCAGGCCGAGGACATCCTGGAAATCCGCCTGCGCCAACTGGCGCGGCTGGAAGCGATCAAGATCGAGCAGGAGCTGAAGGAACTGCGCGAAGACCAGAAGAAGCTGGAAGAGATCCTCGGCAGCCCGGCGGCGCTGCGCAAGCTGATGGTCAAGGAAATCGAGCAGGACGCCAAGCAGTTCGCCGATGCGCGCCGCACGCTGATCCAGACCGAGAAGAAGGCCGTGGCCGAGATCAAGGTGATCGACGAGCCGGTCACCGTCGTCGTTTCGCAAAAAGGCTGGGTGCGGGCGCGCCAGGGCCAGGGGCACGAAGCGGCAAGCTTTGCCTTCAAGGCCGGCGACGGCCTGTACGCGGCTTTCGAGTGCCGCACGGTCGATACCTTGCTGGCCTTCGGCAGCAATGGCCGGGTGTACACGGTGCCGGTTTCCTTGCTGCCCGGCGCTCGCGGCGACGGCCAGCCGGTGACCACCCTGATTGAGCTGGAACCGGGCACGCATCTGCTGCACTACTTCGCCGGCGCCCCGGGCGCCTGGCTGCTTTTGAGCAGCTCGGGCGGCTACGGCTTCCTGGCGACGGTGGAAAACATGATGTCGCGCCTGAAGGCCGGCAAGGCCTTCATCAGCTGCGGCGAAGGTGAAGTCGTATGTCGGCCTTCACCGGCCAACGTGCCGCCACAGACGCCGGCCACGCATGTCGCCTGCGCCTCCACCGGCGGGCGCATCCTCACCTTCGAGATCGGCGAACTCAAGCCGATGTCCAACGGCGGGCGTGGCCTGATGCTGATCGACCTGGAGGCCAAGGACGCGCTGGCGGGCGCCGCGGCCTACACGCGCAGCGTGAAAATCTCCGGCATCGGACGCGGCGGCAAGGAGCGCGACGAGACGCTGGAGATCCGTTCGCTGAACAATGCCAAGGCCGCGCGCGGACGTAAGGGCAAGGCGGCGGACCTGGGCTTCAAACCGACTTCTATCGAGCGGGTGGAGTAGCCGCTGTTGTCATGCCTGCCGGTCGGGCTGGACTGACGAGCATGTGGATGGCGGTATCGCTTGCTCTACAGATTGCATCGCGCTGGGTTTGGCGGCACACTGCAAAGGTTTCAAGCGACCGGTGGTGAAGGCGATGAGGCCCAGCATTTCAGTCAACACGGACGCGTTACCGGCAGGCCTCGCCTGCCTGCTCTGCCTGCTAGCACTTCTGGCTCCTGCAGGCGCTCAAACCATCACCGAGCGCGCCGAGCGCGACGAAATCTCGATCATGCCCAGCGAAGACCCTGCAATGCGAAGAGCGTTCGAGCAGGCGAGGGGCACGTTGGATTGGTTTCTTGCGCGCGCTTCCTCTCCGCCCGCGGGAACAACGGGCTATGCACTAAAGGTTGCCGTATCGGATGGACGGGGCACCGAGTATTTCTGGGTCAATCGGTTTGTGGCCGACGGCAACCGATTCACAGGGTATCTCGGGAATGAACCAAGACTGGTTAAGAAGTACAAGTTCGACGAACAGTTCGCATTCGACCGCGAGCAGATCGTCGACTGGATCTACATTGACACGAACTCGCGTCGCATGCGTGGCAACTACACTGCATGCGCCCTCCTCACGAAGGAACCCGCTGCGCAAGCGGAGGCCTTCAAGCAAAGGTATGGCCTCTCATGCGAGTGAAGGAGGAGTGCGACGGAAGTGATGGCGTGGAGTGATTCTTGCCGCGCGGGCATCAATCTGTAGGCGTTCTTTCATGAAAGCAGGCGCGGCGGGCATGAGACGATAAGCCCATGCCCGTCATTCATCTGATGCTGGCCCTGGCCGTGGTGTTCATCTGGGGCACCAACTTCGTGGTCATCAAATGGGGTCTGGCCGAATTCGATCCGTTCCTGTTCGCCGCGCTTCGCTTCGCGCTGTGCATCGTCCCCTGGATCTTCTTCATCCCACGTCCCGCCGTGGCGTGGTCACGGCTCGCCTGGTTCGGAGTGCTGCTGGGCGCGGGCCAGTTCGGCCTGTTGTTCATGGCTATGCGGGCGGACGTGACGCCGGGCCTGGCCTCGCTGGTGATGCAGTCGCAGGTGTTCTTCACCATCGGCCTGTCGATGGCCCTGCAGGGCGAACGGGTCACAGGGCCGCAGTACCTGGCGCTGGCGCTCGCCGTCGCCGGCATCTCGGTGATCGGCTGGCAAAGCCTGGGCAGCGGTCAAGCCTCGGTCACGCCGCTGGGCCTGGTGCTGCTGCTGTGCGCCGCCGCTTGCTGGGCGATAGCCAACCTGGTCGCGCGCCGCGCCGGCAAGGTGAACGCGCTGGCGTTCATCGTCTGGAGCAGCCCGTTCTCGCTGCCGCCGCTCATGTTGCTGGCCCTGTACTTTCATGGCTGGCCCGCCATGGCCGATTCGCTGGCCCATGCCAGCATCAGCGGCTGGGCGTCCGCCTTGTGGCAGGCGCTGGGCAATACCCTGTTCGGCTTCGCGATGTGGAACTGGTTGCTGGCGCGCTACCCGGCGGCCACGGTGGCGCCCATGGCCTTGCTGGTGCCGGTGTTCGGCATGAGCGCTTCCGCGTGGCTGCTGGGTGAGCCCTTGCAGGCGTGGAAGCTGGCTGCCGCGGCGCTGGTGATCGCCGGGCTGGCCCTCAACTTCTATGCGAGCCAGCGCCCGGCCCGGGCCTGACGATCAGCCGATCTCGGCCACCATATCGATCTCGACGCAGGCGCCTGTCGGGATCTGCGCCACGCCGAAGGCGGCGCGGGCATGCTGGCCCTTCTCGCCGAAGACCTGCCCGAACAATTCGCTGGCGCCATTGGTGACCAGGTGATGCTCGGTGAACTCGTTGGTGGAGTTGACCAGGCTGACCAGCTTGACAATGCGCGTGACTTTGTTGAGGTCGCCCACGGCCGCATGCAACGTGCCCATCAGGTCGACGGCGACGGCGCGTGCGGCCAATTTGCCTTCGTCGGTCGTCATGTTCTTGCCGAGCTGGCCGACCCAGGACTTGCCGTCCTTCTTGGCGATGTGCCCCGAGAGGAACACCAGGTTGCCGGTGCGCACGAAGGGCACATAGGCGGCGGCGGGCGTTGCCACCGGCGGAAGGGTGATGGCGAGTTCTTTCAGCTTGTCGTAGACGCTCATGAGGCCTCCTAAATCAGGCGATTGTAGGAGGCGCTGACGCCGGATCGACCGGGGTCACGGTGACAGCCACGTGCAGCTTGTGGTTGGCGCCGCCATGCAGCACCCCGCGCACGGGCGACACGTCGGAGTAGTCGCGGCCGGTGGCCAGGGTCACGTAGTCTTCGCCCGGCGCGCGGTTGTTCGTCGGATCCAGGTCGGCCCAGCTGCCGGCAGCTGCTGCCGTGCCGGGCAGATACAGCGACACCCAGGCGTGCGAGGCATCACTGCCGACCAGCCGTGGCTTGCCCGGGGGCGGTTCGGTAAGCAGGTAGCCGCTAACGTAGCGAGCCGGCAGGCCCAGGCTGCGCAGGCAGGCCAGCATGATGTGGGCGAAGTCCTGGCACACGCCCTTGCGCATCTGCAGCGCTTCCAGGGCGGGAGTGCTGACGTCGGTCGCTTCGGTTTCGTATTCGAAGTCGGCGAAGATGCGCTCCATCAGCTCGTTGGCGGCTGCTAGCAAGGGCCGGCCGGGCGTGAAGCTGGGCCGCGCGTAAGCCAAAAAATCCTGGTGCCGCGGTACATAGGGCGAAGCGAAAACGAACTCGGCCGCAGGGTCGTAGGCAGCGCCGCGGTGGTAGCGCAGGCGCTCCCGCACTTCCTCCCAGGGCATGTCGCTTTGCGGCACGCGTGGCGCCGAGGTGGACACCAGGCTCTGCGCCATCACCTTGAGTTTCGGGTGCGTGGTCTCCAGGCTGAAGAACGCCCGGGTGTTGCCATAGATGTCGATCGCCTCGCTCTGCTGAGCGGGCGCCGGACTGATGGTCAACTGGTGGCTGAGCAAGCGTTGCTGCCCATTGTGGGCCGGCTTCAGATGCGCCATGTGCTGCGCCGTCTTCACCACCGGCGAATAGGCGTAGCGGGTTTCGTGGACGACGTGCAGCAGCATGGTAGGGAACTATGCGCCGACGCTGTGCCGCGCGTCGCCCGAATGCGTGAAGTAGCGCGCACCCAGGTCGTCCGACAGCTTGTACGCCGCATCGGTGCATTTCTGCAGCAGGTCCAGCAGCGTCGTGTAGCGGCCATCGGCATCGCGCTCGCACATGGCTTCCAGCGACCACTGCTGCGGGTCTGGCACGGTCAACGCGATATCGGGCACTTCGCCGGGCGCGCTGCCCGCAAGTTTTGCCAGCCGCCCGCGCAGCGTCTGCGCCACCCAGCCCAGCGAACGCGGGTTGTCGCGGTCCAGGACCAGGAGATCGAGCAGGGCGGGGATATCGTGGCGTTGCTGGTACTGGGCGTGAAAGGTGATGGTGCTGTCGAAGAGCGCCACCACGGCTTCGAAGCCGCCCTCGTCCAGCCAGGCGTCGGTTTCAACGGCCCAGCCCAGCGCCGACGCCAGGAAGCCCAGCCGCTCCAGGTGCCGGCCGCTGGACAGCAGCCGCCAGCCGTCGTCGCGCGTCATTCGATCGGTCTGCGCGCCCGTCATCGCGGCAGTGTGGCCGGACAGGATCTCGAGCACCCGCAACGCCTCGACCGATGAGTAGTCGCCGTCCTCGGTGAGGATGAGGCAGCCGCGCATGAATTCCTGTTCGGCGCGCACGATCACGTTCCACTGCTCCTGCGACAAGCGTTCGCGCACGGCCGAGGCGGAGCTGCGAAGTGCGGCGAGGTTGTAGCCCACGCTGGTCGCGTCCTCGGTATCGGCTAGCCCGCCGATCAGCGACCGCTCGAACACCCGACGCGCCTGGGTGGCGGGCGGCACGGCCGGCAGCACCAGGGCGTTGTCGGCAGCCATCTCGCTCAACCAGGCCAGCAGCGGCTGTGAGGACTGGTCCTCACCATTGAGGCTTTCCAGGGTCAGCCGGGCCAGCCGCGTGGTGTTCTCGGTGCGCTCGGTGTAGCGGCCCAGCCAGAACAGGTTTTCCGCCGCGCGGCTGGTGGCGCTGCGGCTGCGATGGGAAATCGCCACGGCCGGCTGGTCATAGTGCAGCAGGCTGGTGGCATCGACTTCGCCGTCGGTCAGCACCCAGGTGTCGGCGCTGCTGCCGCCGCGCTGCATGGAGGCGATCTCCAGTTCGGCGCCGGCAATGCGTGTCAGGCCACCGGGCAGCACCCGCCACGACTGCACGCCGTCGGACACCGCGAACACGCGCAACATGAGCGAGCGCGGCATGATGCGGTCGCCCTCCATCCCGGACTTCCAGGTGGGCATCTGCGACAGCGGCAGATAGGCCTGCACCGTGTGCTCCTCGGCTTCGCGCACGATGCGGCCGGCCCATTCGTCGAGTTCGCGGCGCGACAGCGATTTGCCGAGCACGGCGCCGGCGCCCGCACCGCCGTAGGTGGACTTGATCACGCTGGTGGGCAATTGCGGCAGCACTGCTTCCAGCGCGGCGCGCTCGCCGCACCACCAGGTGGCGAGCGACGGCAGCCTGAGCTCCTCGCCCAGCAGGTGGCGCGACAGCGCGGGCAGGAAGCCCAGGAGAGCGGTGGATTCCAGGAATGCCGACCCGGGCGCGTTGGCGACCAGCACATTGCCGGCGCGTATGGCCTGCAGCAGGCCCGGCACACCCAGCCGCGAATCCGAGCGCAGTTCCAGCGGATCGAGGAACTCGTCGTCCAGGCGCTTCAGGATGCCGTGCACCGGCTCCAGGCCTTGCAAGGTCTTGAGGTACAGGCGTTGGTCGCGCACCGTGAGGTCGCTGCCTTCGACCAGCGCCAGGCCGAGGTAACGCGCCAGGTAGGCGTGCTCGAAATAGGTTTCGTTGTAGGGCCCGGGCGTGAGCAGGACGATGCGCGGCTCGCCGTTCGCCGGGCACATCGCGCGCATTCCTTCGACGAGGGCGCGGTAGGTGGCGGCCAGGCGCTGCACCTTCAGGTCACGGAAGGCCTCGGGGAACAGCCGCGAGATGATGAGCCGGTTCTCGAGCAGGTAACCCAGGCCGGAAGGCGCCTGGGTGCGCTGCGACACGACCCACCAGTTGCCATCGGGATCGCGTGCCATGTCGAAAGCCGCGATGTGCAGGTGGTTGCCGCCGGCGGGCTTGACGCCATGCATGGGGCGCAGATAGCCGGGGTGGCCTTGCACCAGCGCGGGCGGCAGCAGATTCTTGGCCAGCAGCTGCTGCGGGCCATACACGTCGGCCATGATGCGATCCAGCAGCTTCACCCGTTGCAGCACGCCGGCCTCGATCTGCTGCCAGCTTTGGGGCGTAATGATCAGCGGGAACAGGTCCAGCGACCAGGGCCGCTGCGGGCCGTTGGCATCGGCATAGACGTTGTAGGTGATGCCGTTGTCGCGCACCTGCCGTTGCAGGTTCACGGTGCGGCGGTGGAGATCGCTGAAGCCTTCGTGCCCGAGATTCTCGAAGAACTGCGCCCAGGGACCGGCGGGCGCGGACTGGGCTGCGGACTTTCCGCCCCGCAGCTCGTCGAAATGGCCGGCGGCAGCGGGCGGCGCCATCGCAGCCGCGAGCGCCGTCGGCGTTTCCTGGGCATCGGCCCCGAAAAGCGAATCAACCGTGTCTGAGTGTTTGTCCACGTGACGGTATTGTCACACTTCGACGCTGGCGCACAATGGGTCATGCCAGAGAAAGAAATTCCAATTCCGCCTACTGAACCACTGCTGCTGGCAGCAGCGCGGGTGATCACCTTCGAGGGGCAACGGCTGCTGACCAACGCCAGCGGTTTTTTCTTCGAGCGCGGCGAACGCCTGTTCCTGGTGACCAGCCGTCACGTGATGATCGACGAGCCCAGCAAGCATTTCCCCGATCGCATCGAGATCGAAATGCACATCGACCCGACCAACATGGCTGTGTCCACGGGATTTTCCATGCCGCTCTATCAGGACGGCAAGAGCGTATGGCGCCAGGGCAGCGACACCGGCGGCGAGATCGACGTGGCGGTGTTAGAGATCCAGCGAGACGCATTGCCCAAGACGGCGGTGTACCGCGCTTTCACGCCCGAGCACCTGCATGATTCGCGCGAACCGGTGGAACTCGCCGCCTCGATGCTGGTGGTGGGCTTTCCGCTGGGGTTTCATGACGCACTGCACCATCTGCCAGTGGTGCGCCATGCGGTAAACGCTTCTTCGTTCGGCCTGCGCTTCCAGGGCAAGGGCTACTTCCTCACCGATGCGCGTACGCATCGGGGCACCAGCGGCGCGCCCGTGGTCATGAGGGCGCGCAGCCGGCAGGCGGCTTTGGGCGACCTCCCCTGGATGCTGCTGGGGGTTCATTCGTCCCGCCTCGACGTGGGAACGCGCGACCTGGCCCTTGATGAGGCGCTGGGCCTGAACTGCGCCTGGTATGCCGACATCCTGCTTACGTTGACCGCAGATAAAAGGCCGTAACAAATCGACGCGGGGGGCCGCAGAGCGGCCTGGTGGGGCTATTCTTGAAGCGCGATGTCGGTTGCCCACGCTCCCCTTCTCACGGCCGTAGCCTTCCAGCTTTCGGCCGCACTGGAGAATTATCAAATGCATGTCGATGACCTGGTGAATCCCTGGTCGCAGACTGCGCAGTACGACCTGGTGGGCAAGGTCTTCGACGAAGTCCGGATGCTCAAAGGCGCGCTGCCCGACCTGTCCGGGGACATGGTCGAGGTGGTGATCTGCCACGTCGAGTTGATGAAAGCGCTGTGGCTGGCCAACACTACGCCGCCCGAACGCGATGCTGCCGAGGTGGACGAGTTGCGCGAGAAGCATCGCGAGGCGGTGGAGACCATGCGCGAACACTGCGTTCGCGTGTTCTCCCGCCGCTAGACTGCGTCGATGAAACGCCGAATCGTCGTGATTGGTCTGTGCCTGGTGCTGGGCATGTCGCATGCCGCCGGCCAACCCCAGTACAAGGTTTCGGCCGAACAACTGCAGCAGGCCATCGGCCAACGCTTTCCGGTGAGGCACAAGGTCGAGGGCTTGCTCAATTTCGACGTGCAGGAGCCGCGCCTGCGCTTGTTGCCTGAACAAAACCGCATCGCGAGCGAAATGCTGGTGGACGTCGCCGGCCCGGCTCTGCGGCGCAGCTACACGGGCGCATTGGAACTCGATTTCGAATTGCGCTACGAGCCCGCCGACCAGTCGATCCGAGCCTATCGCCTGCAGGTGCACTCGTTGCGCCTGTCGGGCCTGCCGCCGCGCACCGCAGAGATGCTCGAGGCTTATGGCCCCAGGCTCGCAGAGCAATCCCTGCGCGAGGTGGTCTTGCATCGCCTGCGTCCGAAAGACCTGGCGTTGGCCGACACCATGGGGCTTCAGCCTTCAACGATCACGGTCACGTCACAAGGCTTGGTTGTCGGTTTCGAAACGAAACAAGCCCGCTAGCCGCTGCGGCCATGCCGCACAGCGATTTGGGTCGGGTTCCTACACCTGCGCTGAGCGGCAGGCGTCGAAAATTACAACCTCTGATGAACATCAAAGGGAGCATCAAATGCTGAAGACCACTATTGCCGCGGCCATCGTTTCCATCTGCGCGGCGGGCCTCTACGGTTGCGACGTGAAGAAGACGCAAGAGGGCAACGTCACCGTGCCCAAGTACGATGTCGAGAAAAAACAATCCGGCGACGTGACGCTGCCGAAGTACGACGTGACCACGCCCGACGTGAAGGTCGGCACCGCAGAAAAGACGGTGACCGTGCCCACTGTCAAGACCGAAGAGAAAAAAATAGAAGTACCGACCGTCACCGTGACGCCTGCGGAGAAGAAGTAAGCGCATTGCCCGTTTGGCGGGCATGCCCCATCCGGAGCGCATGAACGCTAGCTCGCGCCAAGGCCTGCACCACTAACCAACAGGGTTGTCCACAGCCGCGGTGGATAACCACCGCGTGCTCAGGCCTTGCGCAAATCCAGCGTGAACGGGAATTCACGGCTGCCCGCGACGTTAATCGTTGCAGGCGGTACGTGAATTGACCCCGGCGTGTGCCCCATCCTGAAAAAACGTGATAGGCGACGGCTCTCGGCCTCGTACGAATTAACCGGGAAGGTGTCGTAGTTGCGGCCGCCCGGATGCGCCACGTGGTATTGGCAGCCGCCCAGCGAACGGCCCATCCAGGTATCGACGATGTCGAATACCAGGGGCACATGCACGCCTATGGTGGGATGCAAGGCCGAGGGCGGGGCCCAGGCCTTGTAGCGCACACCCGACACGAACTCGCCCGTAGTCCCGCTGGGTTGCATCGGCATTGCCTTGCCATTCACCGTGACCGCGTATCGGCTCTGGTTCATGCCGGTCACTCGCACCTCGATGCGTTCCAGCGACGAGTCGACGTAGCGCACCGTGCCGCCGGCCGAACCTTCCTCGCCCATCACGTGCCAGGGTTCGAGCGCGTTGCGCAGCGTCAGCTCGATGCCGCTGGACTGCACCTGCCCGACCAGCGGGAAGCGGAACTCGAAGTGCGGAGCGAACCACGAGGCATCGAACGCGTAACCGGCTTCGCGCATGTCCGCCAGCACGTCGTTCAGGTCCAACTGCACGAAGGTGGGCAAGAGGAAGCGGTCGTGCAGCTCCGTACCCCAGCGAGTCAAGGGCGCGCGATAAGGCTGCTTCCAGAAGCGCGCGACCAGCGCGCGAATCAACAGCTGCTGCGCGATGCTCATGCGCGCGTGCGGCGGCATCTCGAAGGACCGCAGTTCGAGCAGGCCCAGCCGCCCCGTGCTGGTGTCGGGCGAGTAGAGCTTGTCGATGCAGAACTCGCTGCGATGGGTGTTGCCCGTGACGTCGACCAGGATGTTGCGCAGCGTGCGGTCCACGATCCAGGGCGGCATGTCCTCACCGTGGATTTCGCGGTTGCCCTGGATTTCGCGCATCGCGATTTCCAGTTCGTACAGCTGGTCGTTGCGCGCCTCGTCGACTCGCGGTGCCTGGCTGGTCGGCCCGATGAACATGCCCGAGAAGAGGTAGCTCAGGGAAGGATGGTTGTGCCAGTACAGCAGCAGGCTGGCCAGCAGCTCGGGCTTGCGCAGGAACGGCGAATCCGCCGGCGTTGCGCCACCCATCACGAAATGGTTGCCGCCTCCCGTGCCGGTGTGGCGCCCGTCGGTCATGAACTTCTCGGCCGACAAGCGCGTCTCGAACGCCGCCTGGTACAGGAACTCGGTGTGCTGCACCAGTTCGCCCCAGCTGTGGGCGGGATGGATGTTGACTTCGATCACGCCCGGGTCCGGCGTGACCTGCAATAGTTTGAGTCGATGGTCGCGCGGTGGAGCGTAGCCCTCGAGCACGATCTTCACGCCCAGTTCCTGGGCGGTGGCTTCCACCGCGGCGAGCAGGTCGAGATAGTCCTCCATGCGCGCCAGCGGCGGCATGAAGACATAAAGCAGGCTGGTCTTGGCGCCCGTTTGCTCGGCCTTGGGTCCACTGGCCCGCCGCGGGTCGCGCGCTTCCACGCACAGAGCCGTGCGCGTGAGGCCCTTGGCCGACTTGTGGCGGGCGGGTGGCGCTGGCGCGGCGACCGGCTCGCCCGGCACGGCCTGGCCAGCGGCCGCGGGCTTGTACCCGATGTCAACCTGTACCAGGCCGTCCTGCGCAACGCGCGGTGCTTCGCCTTGCCGAGTGACGCCGGCCAGATAGGGCAGGGAAGTACGCCGCTGGTCGGCGGCAGCGCGCTCCGCGTAGCGTTCCTCCAGTTCGGCGCTGGCGGGCAGGGCCCCGCGCGGCGCCATCGGATCTTTCTCGATGAGGTAGTCCTGGTCCGCTGTGCTGGCCCACGGTAAGGCATCCAGCGGCAGCCGCAGACCCATGGGCGAATCGCCGGGGATCAGGTACATGCGCTCGTCGCGCAGGAACCAGGGATTGGTGGCCCAGGCCGGCCCGCTGGCGTCGTCTTCGTCGCGGGCCTGCAGCGGAAGCACGTAGCCGACCACGGCATCGAGCTTCTGCTCGAACACGCGGCGCAGGCGCATGCGCTCCATTTCGTCGTCCAGGCGCGAGTCGAACGGGTCCACGTTCACCGGCAGGCGGCGCTCGCGCCACAGGTAGTAGAGGGTGTCTTCGTAGCCCGGCTTGATGTGCTGGCCAGTGAGGCCGAGGCGGCCCGCCAGCGTGGTGATGAAACGCTCGGCGTCCTTGCTCGTGTAGTTCGCCGGCTGGCGTTCATCGGCGAACAGCGCGGGATTCTTCCAGGCCGGCTGGCCATCGGCACGCCAGTAGATCGACAAGGCCCAGCGCGGCAGCTGTTCGCCGGGGTACCACTTGCCCTGGCCGAAGTGCAGGAAGCCGCCCTGGCCGTATTCGTCGCGCAGCTTGTGCACCAGGTCGATCGCGAAGCGGCGCTTGGTGGGGCCCATCGCGTCGGTGTTCCACTCCGGTGCATCGCGGTTTTCCACGGCCACGAAGGTGGGCTCGCCGCCCATGGTCAGCCGCACATCGCCGGCTTGCAGTTCGCGGTCCACCGCTTCACCCAGCGCCAGCACCTCTGCCCATTGCTCCTCGGTGTAGGGCTTGGTGACGCGCGGCGACTCGTGGATGCGCGTCACCTGCATGTGATGGCCGAATTCCACCTTGGCGTCGTCGACCACGCCTTCGATCGGCGCCGCGCCGGAGGGCTGCGGGGTGCAGGCCAGGGGGATATGGCCCTCGCCCGCCAGCAGGCCGGAGGTCGGGTCCAGCCCGATCCAGCCGGCGCCGGGTAGGTAGACCTCGCACCAGGCGTGCAGGTCGGTGAAATCGACGGTCGTGCCGCTGGGCCCGTCCAGGGCTTTCACGTCGGGGGTGAGCTGGATCAGATAGCCGGAAACGAAACGCGCGGCCAGGCCGCAATGGCGCAGCATCTGCACCAGCAGCCAGCCCGAGTCGCGGCAGGAGCCGCTGGCGTTCTTGAGCGTCTGCTCGGGCGTTTGTACGCCCGGCTCCATGCGGATCAGGTACTTGATGTCGTGCTGCAGCTTCTGGTTGATTCCCACCAGGAAATCGATGGTCGCCTGCGGCTTGCGATCGACTTTCTCCAGGTAGGTCTGGAGCAAGGGCGTCGCCGGTTCTACGGCGAGATAGGGCGCCAATTCCTGCGCCACCAGCGGCTCGTACTGGAAGGGGAATTTTTCGGCGCTGGGTTCGAGGAAGAAGTCGAACGGGTTGTAGACCGCCATCTGCACAACCAGGTCCACCGTGACCTTGAACTCGGTGGTCTTCTCGGGGAACACCAGTCGCGCCTGGTAATTGGCGAACGGGTCCTGCTGCCAGTTGATGAAGTGCTGGGCCGGCTCGACCCTGAGCGAATACGAGATGATGTTGCTGCGCGAATGCGGGGCGGGGCGCAATCGAACCACCTGGGGGCCCAGCTGCACGGGCCTGTCGTATTTGTAGTGGGTGACGTGGTTCAGTGCGGCATGGATAGACATGCGGGCAATACTAGCAAGACTGGGGCCTGATTGCGGGTTTTGCGCCGTAGTGCGCAAAGGCGCACGCTCCTGTCGGCACCGGGGCCCTATGGCCCGTTGAACGGGCGAACATGCCGAACAACAACGACCAGCGGGCGGGGGGATGGGCGACGCCGGCCCCGCTGGGCGCCGTGCTCGGGCCGGCCCTGCAGCTGCAGCAGCCGGCGCTTTGGGAGGGAGTCGCGTACGCGGCGATGGCCGCGGCCGCGATCGGCTTGCTGCTATGGGCACGCTCCCGGAAGGCGCGCGCGAGGTCACTCATCATTCTCATGGCCCTCGCGCTGCTCGGCTTCGGCCTGACCGGCTTGCGCGCCTCGCGCTTTGCCGCCCAGGGCCTGGACCCGGCGCTGGAAGGGCGCGATGTCACAGTGACCGGTGTCGTCGCCGCGATGCCCCAGCGTAGCGAAACCGGCCTGCGCTTCCGGCTGAAGGTCGAATCGGCAGCTGTGGGCGGATCACCGGTGCGGCTGGTGCCCCAACTCTATCTGGGCTGGTACGGCGGCGCCGTGCCCGATGCCGCCGGACGGATGGAGCTGTTGCGGCAGGCACCGGAACTGCGCGCCGGCGAACGCTGGCAGATGAACGTGCGGCTGAAGGCACCCCACGGCAACAGCAATCCGCATGGCTTCGACTACGAGCTTTGGCTGTGGGAGCAAGGGCTGCAGGCCACGGGCTACGTGCGCGCCGGCCCCAACGACCCGCCGCCCCAGCGGCTGGTGGACACCTGGCGCCATCCGGTGGAGCGGGCCCGCCAGGCCGTGCGCGATGCCGTGTTCGAGCGGGTGGCCGACAGGCGCACGGCCGGGCTGCTGGCGGCGCTGATTGTCGGTGACCAGAACGCCATCGACCGCGCCGACTGGGACATTTTCCGGGCCACCGGCGTGGCCCACCTGATGAGCATCTCCGGCCTGCATGTGACGATGTTCGCCTGGGCCGCCGCCTTGCTGGTGGGCGCGCTGTGGCGGCGCAGCCAGCGCCTGTGCCTGGCGTGGCCCGCGCAGCATGCGGCACTAATCGGCGGTGTGCTGCTGGCAACGGGCTATGCGCTCTTCAGCGGGTGGGGCGTGCCGGCGCAGCGGACCGTCTGGATGCTGGCAGCGGTCGGCCTGCTGCGTCTTTCGGGCCGGCGATGGCCCTGGCCGCAGGTCTGGCTGCTGGCCTGTGCCGTTGTCGTGGCCGTCGATCCCTGGGCGCTGCTGCAACCCGGCTTCTGGCTGAGCTTCGTGGCAGTGGGCGTGCTGTTTGCGACCGACGTCGGGCCGAAGGCGGCTGAGCTTTCCAGCCGCGTCAGGCGCGCCACAGCAAGCGTGGGTGCGATGCTGCGCGAGCAGTGGGTCGTCACGGTGGCGCTGACGCCGCTCACGCTGCTGCTGTTTGGCCAGGTTTCCGTCGTCGGCTTGCTGGCCAATGCCCTGGCCATTCCCTGGGTGACGCTGGTGATCACACCGCTGGCGATGGCCGGTGTGGTCCTCGCGCCCCTGTGGGAACTGGCGGCCTGGGCCATGCGGGCGCTGGAGATGTACCTGCACTGGCTGGCCGCACTCCCATTCGCGACGGTGTCCATGCCCGCGCCGCCCCTATGGGCCGGAGCGGCGGGTGTGCTCGGCGGCTTGCTGATTGCGATGCGGCTGCCCTGGCCGGCCCGCCTACTGGGCCTGCCGCTGCTGGTGCCGGTCCTGCTATGGCAGGCCGACAGGCCGGGCGCCGCGCAATTCGAACTATTGGCGGCCGACATCGGGCAGGGAAACGCCGTGATCATCCGCACGGCCGCCCATACGCTCGTCTACGACAGCGGCCCGCGCTACAGCCCGGAAAGCGATGCCGGCCACCGCGTGCTGGTGCCCTTGCTGCGGGCGCTGGACGAGCGGGTGGACACCTTGATGCTTAGCCACCGCGACAGCGATCACACGGGCGGCGCGGCGGCGGTGCTGGCGATGCAGCCACAGGCCGCGCTGCTAAGTTCGATCGAGGACGGCCACGAGTTGCAGGCCCTGCGGCCGTCGCAGCGCTGTGCTGCCGGGCAGCGCTGGCAATGGGATGGGGTGGATTTCGAGGTGCTGCATCCATCGGCCGGCGACTACCAGGCTAACAACAAATCCAACGCCATGAGCTGCGTGCTGCGCATCTCCAATGGCGTGCACACGGTCCTGTTGGCCGGCGACATCGAACAGGCGCAGGAGGCACGGCTGGCCCAGCAAGGGGCGGCTTTGAAAGCGGACCTTTTGCTGGTGCCCCATCACGGCAGCAAGACGTCGTCCAGCGATGCCTTCCTGGATGCCGTGCGGCCCTCGCTGGCCGTGGTGCAGACGGGTTATCGCAACCGCTTCGGGCATCCGGCCGCTCCGGTCCTGGAGCGCTATCGCCTCAGGGCCATCCCGGTGATCGATTCGCCGCATTGCGGCGCGGCGAGGTGGGACTCGACGCAAGCCTCGCTGGTCACTTGCCAGCGCCAGTTGGCTCCCCGCTACTGGCACCATCGCTTTCCCTGACTCCAACGGGCCATACGCCGCGTTGGAAGGCCCGGAAATTGCTATCCTGTGGCCTGGAGATTCGCCTATGCACAAATTCGATGAGATGTATGCGCAACTGCCCGGCAACGGCCAGTTCCAGTTTCAAGGCCAGTCTCAGGGTGGGCAAAGCCAGTTCCAGGCCCAGGGCGTCCGCGACCACTACAAGGCCTATGCCGAATGGCTGGCGCGCCAGCCCGAGGAAGCCATGCGCGCCCGCCGCGAAGAAGCGGAGATGATTTTCCGGCGCGTGGGCATCACTTTCGCGGTGTACGGCGCCAAGGACGAGGAGGGCGCGGGCACCGAACGCCTGATCCCGTTCGACCTGATTCCGCGCATCATCCCGGCCGGCGAGTGGGCCACCATGGAAAAGGGGCTGGTCCAGCGTGTCACCGCGCTGAACAGGTTCCTGCACGACGTCTATCACGACCAGGACATCATCAAGGCCGGCATCATCCCTGCCGAGCAGATACTGAACAACAGCCAGTTCCGCAAGGAAATGATGGGCGTGTACGTGCCGCATCACATCTACTCGCACGTCGCGGGCGTGGACATCGTGCGCGCGCCCAATGCCCAAGGCGAGGGCGAGTACTACGTGCTCGAGGACAACCTGCGCGTTCCCAGCGGCGTGAGCTACATGCTGGAAGACCGCAAGATGATGATGCGGCTGTTCCCGGACCTGTTCGCCCAGCACCGGGTAGCGCCGGTCGCCCACTACCCCGACTTGCTGCTGGAGACCCTGCGCGCTTCCGCCCAGCCCGGAGCGGCCGATCCGACGGTGGTGGTGCTGACCCCGGGCATGTACAACAGCGCCTACTTCGAGCACGCCTTCCTGGCGCAGCAGATGGGCATCGAGCTGGTCGAGGGGCAGGACATGTTCGTGAAGGACCGCTTCGTCTACATGCGCACCACCCGCGGCCCCAAGCGCGTGGATGTGATCTACCGCCGCGTGGACGACGACTTCCTCGACCCCTCCGTGTTCCGGCCCACTTCGACGCTGGGCTGTGAGGGCCTGGTCGACGCCAACCGCGCGGGCAATGTGAGCATCTGCAATGCCATCGGCACCGGTGTCGCCGACGACAAGTCGATCTATCCGTACGTGCCCAAGATGATCGAGTTCTACCTCGGCGAAAAGCCCATCCTGAAGAACGTGCCCACCTATGTGTGCCGCGAAGCCGACGACCTGAAGTACGTGCTGGCCAATCTGAAAGACCTGGTCGTGAAGGAGGTGCATGGCGCCGGCGGCTACGGCATGCTGGTCGGGCCCGCCGCCACCAAACAGGAGATCGAGGATTTCCGCAAGGCGATCGAAGCCAACCCGAGCGGCTATATCGCCCAGCCCACGCTGTCGCTCTCGAGTTGTCCGACTTTCGTGGACAGCGGCATCGCACCACGCCACATCGACCTGCGGCCCTTCGTGCTGTCCGGCAAGGACGTGCAGATGGTGCCGGGCGGATTGACGCGTGTGGCGCTGAAGGACGGCTCGTTGGTGGTGAATTCGTCCCAGGGTGGTGGCACCAAGGACACCTGGATCCTGGAGGTCTGATCATGCTTTCGCGTACCGCAGACCATTTGTTCTGGATGTCCCGCTACACCGAGCGGGCCGAGAACACCGCGCGCATGCTCGACGTCAACTACCAGACTTCGCTGCTGCCGCAATCCGCCGCCGTCGCCCAGGTGGGCTGGCAGGGGCTGCTGTCGATCAGCGAACTGCTGCCCGCGTATGCCGCCAAGCACGGCGACGTCACGCCCAGGAGCGTGATGGAGTTCATGGTCAAGGACGAGAGCAATCCCTCGTCCATCGTCTCCTGCCTGAAAGCAGCGCGCGAGAACGCGCGCGCCGTGCGCGGCTCGCTCACCACCGAGGCCTGGGAAACGCAGAACCAGACCTGGCTGGAAGTGAACCGCATGCTGCGCAAGGGCGAGTTCGAACGCGACCCGGGCCAGTTCTTCGAATGGGTGAAGTTTCGCTCGCACCTCTCGCGCGGGGTCACCGTGGGCACCATGCTGATGGACGAGGCGCTGCACTTCATGCGCCTGGGCACCTTCCTGGAGCGCGCGGACAATACCGCGCGCCTGGTGGACGTGAAGTTCCACGCGGTGCAGAGCGACTTCTTCGGCGCGGCCAGCGAGAAGGACCAGGAGTACGACTTCTATCACTGGAGCGCCATCCTGCGCAGCGTTTCCGGCTTCGAGATCTACCGCAAGGTGTACCGCGACGTGATCAAGCCCGAGCGCGTGGCCGACCTGCTGATCCTGCGCGCCGACATGCCGCGATCGCTGCACGCCAGCTTGAACGAGGTGGTGAGCAATCTCGCGATGGTGGCCAACGACCAATCGGCCGAAACGCAGCGCCGTGCCGGCAAGCTGCGAGCCGACCTGCAGTACGGCGACATCGACGAGATACTGGCGACCGGGTTGCATGCCTTCCTCACCCAGTTCCTGGACCGCGTCAATGAGCTGGGCGGGCGCATCAGCCGCGACTTCCTGGTGCCGGCCAAGGCTTGACCGCGTCCATGAGTTTCATGGAGCAGGGCGTCGCCCTGTTGGGCGCGGGCCGCTTTCATGAGGCGCTGCAGCAGTTTGCGCAAGGGTTGCGCCAGCAGCCGCTGGCCATCGAGCCGCGCCTCGGCTTGGCGCAGTCCTGCCAAGGCGTAGGCGACGGTTGGACCGCGACGGCCTGGTTGAGCGACGCCTGCCGCGTCGCGCCCCAGCGGCCCGAACTCTGGTGGGAACTGGCCAAGGCGTTGACGATCCAGAAGCGCGAACCGGAGCTCGAAACGCTGCTGGGCGCCGCGCTCGTACTCCACCCCGATCACGCGGGACTGCTTCAGGCGCAAGCCGAGCTTTACCTGCGCAACAAGCGCTACGCAAAGGCCTTGCCGGTCTATACGCAGCTTCGCGGTTTGCATCCGAAGGATCCGGTGACCCTGTTGCATTGCGGCTTCTGCCTGGAGCAACTGGGCGAAGCCCACGACGCCGCTGTTCTCTACCGCGAGGCGCTCGCGCAGCATGCGGATTTTCTCGAGGCCCATGTCGATCTGGCGGGCGTGCTGTGGCGGCTGGGGGACTTCGACGGCGCGCTGGCCCATGCGAAGAGGGCCGTCGAACTGGGGCCGCAACACCCTTACGCCGTGCGTGTGCTCGGCATGGCCCTGCTGAATCTGAATCGGGTGGAGGAGGCCAAACAGCAGTTGCGGCGCGCACTGGAACTGCAGCCAGGCTTTGCCCTCGCCGAGATAGATCTGGCCTTCGGGCTGTTGCTCGAGGGAAGGCTGCAAGAAGGCTGGGCCATGTATGCCCGCCGCTGGCGCGACACGGATCGCATGCGCCGGCCTTCGTTTTTCGACGCACAGCTCGAATGGCAGGGCCCTCGTGTGCAGCCGCTCCAGGGCAAGCGAATCGGCGTCTACGCCGAACAGGGCCTGGGCGACGTGATCCAGTTCATCCGCTATGTGCCCTTGATGCAGGCGGACGGCGCGAGCGTGTTTGGCGTCATTCCGCCCGACCTGGTGCCGCTGCTGGAGCACAGCATCCCCGGACTGCAGTGCCTCAGGCCCGATACCCGGTTCGAGGTTGACTACCACGTGGCCTTGCTCGACTTGCCGATGCACTACGGCACTACGCTGGAGAATATTCCAGCGAATTTGCCCTACTTGCGAGCGCAAGAAGACAAGGCGAGCGTATGGCGGGAACGTTTGTCGGCATGGGACGGCAAGCTGAAGGTGGGAATTGCCTGGGCCGGGTCCGGCCAGCAGGTGAACAACGGCAACCGCTCCGTGTACTTGAGCGAGCTGGCGCCGCTGATGCATATGCCCGGCGTGCAGTGCTTCAGCCTGCAGAAGGGCGACGGTGGGCCCATGACCGATGCGCAACCCGGCCCGGAGCAACTGGCAGACCTGACCGCTCACTGGAACGACTTCACCGACAGCGCCGCGATGTTGCAGAACCTGGACTTGGTCATCACCGTCGACACGGCCGTAGCGCATTTGGCGGGCGCCATGGGAAGGCCGGTGTGGGTGATGCTGGCGCCGAATGCCGACTGGCGCTGGCTGCTGGATCGCGCGGATTCCCCTTGGTATCCCGGCATGCGGTTGTTCAGGCGGGGGTTTGGGGAGGCGAGGGCCGCGCAGGTCGGGCGGGTGGCGGCGGCGTTGCAGGCGCGATGGGGCAAGGGTCGCTAAAACGTGTACGAGCCCAAAGTCCATCCACCAATCCCTCACGCCCGGTTCGTCAGGCGGGTGCTGCTCCACTTCGCAGTCGCATTCGCCTTGCTACTCGCCTCGCTTCTCTTCGGAATCGCAGGCTACATCTATTTCGAGCACCTGCCGTGGCGAGACGCCTTCTTGAATGCCGCCATGCTCCTGGGCGGAATGGGACCTGTAGACGCGCCACGAACAGATGGAGGCAAGTTGTTTGCCGGCCTGTATGCGCTCTACGCAGGATTGGTATTCCTGGTCATGGCCGGTCTGGCCATCGCGCCGGTTGCACATCGGGTTCTGCACAAGTTCCACTGGGAGCGCGACAGCGGCTCCGGTTCCGGTCCCACAGCTGGCCGCGAGTTCGTCCATTCGCGGCTCATCGACGCACCTCGGGAGCGCGTCTTTCGCGCGTTCGCCGATCCTGTTCACCTGGCGCGCTGGTGGGGACCGAGCGGCTTCTCAAGCACCTTCGAGGTGTTCGAGTTTTGCCGGGACGGAAAATGGCGTTTCGTGATGCATGGGCCCGACGGAACCAGTTACCCGAACGAGAGCGTGTTTCGCGAAGTAGTCGCTCCGGAGCGCATCGTGTTCGAGCACCTCTCCGAGGGGCACCACTTTGTCATGACCATCACATTTGCAGCTCGAGGGAACCAGACCCTGGTCGGCTGGCGGCAGGTCTTCGACACCGCGGCTCATCGGGAGCGTATTGCGGCGTTCGTAGTGGAGGCGAACGAGCAGAATCTCGATCGCCTCGCCGCCGAAGTTCGCAACGTCACGTAGCCGGGAAGCGTTCAGTGCGCCGCGTGCTTTGCTTCGGCAGGCGTCTCGGTGTGCATGACACATTGCCAGCGCGCGCCGTTCTGGACCCACGTAGACGTGTCATTCATTTCCTGCGCCGTGCTCTCGCCTTTGCCCCGGGGTGCGACTCCCTGCTTGACGTGGTACGTCAGGATTGCCGTCGTTTCGTTGGGGAAGACGACCTCCATGTCGCTGAGTTCAAAAGATTTCAGAACCATGGAACCTTGCTCGGCCATCTTCCGGTAGCCGGCGTGGTCGAACTTCATTGCCCCGTGCGAACTGACCATGAGTGCGGGCTCGCTTAGCATCTCCAGGGCTGCATCGGTATCCTGGTCGACCATTGACTGCCAGAACTTCGTTTCAAGGTCGATCAGTGTCTTGCTTGGTGTTGGCATTTGACTCTCCTATGATCATGTTGTCATCGTGCTACCTATTGATTCACATGTCATCGGACGAGGTTTTTTTTGGCGGTAGGGCTGCTCCTACGCGGTAAATGAGACCGAACCATTCAATGTCAAAAACGTGAGCAGCACTTTGAGCCAAACAGTTATTCCGCAGCTCAGGATCACGAGCGCGCGTGACAGCCTGCCGTTCTACCTGCAAGGCCTGGGCTTCGTGATCGATTGGCAGCACCAGTTCGAGCCAGGTTCCCCCTTGTTCCTGCAACTCACGCGTGCTTGTCAAACCATCTTTCTCACCGAACACACCGGGGACTGCCAAGTGGGCGGCGCTGTATATTTCATCGTCCCGGATGTCGACGATTGCTACCGCGACTTCACTGCTCGCGGCTTTGCGAAAACGGCGCCACCCGCGGATACGTCCTGGGGGTCACGGGAAATGGTCATCGTCGATCCTGATGGGAACCGGTTGCGGTTCGCTACCCATGTTGCCGCCTAACTGACCGGACAATGCGAGCGACGTGATCGCGCTGAACAAGAAGGCCAATATCCTGCTCGACAACGTCGTTCCGGTGCTCGACCTGACCCCGTGGTCCGGCTGTGGCGTCCCGCCACGAACCTTCGCTTGCGCCAGGACTCCAACGAATCCGGACACTTTCCGTGGTGGGAGAGCGAAGATGACCAAGAAAACCGGGTTCGTGATCTTGCTTGCAGTGGTGTTGGCCCTGGCCGCGTGTACCAGCGCTCCGAGCGGCGACGTGAGGCCGGGGGCGCGAGCAGCTCCAGCGTACGAAGTCTGGGCGGTCGATCAGAACGCCGATACCCTGTATGTCCTGGACCCCGAGGGCAAGACCCTGCGCACCATCGACGGGGCCACGCTGGGTGCGGTCAAGCGGCCCCACATGCTATGGGGTGTGCCTAAAGACGAGTACGTGTACAGCGCCAACACCGTATCCAATTCGATCACGGTGTTGGGCAGCAAGGACGGCACGGTGAAAACGGTCATCAACACGATCGGGAAATCGCCGCACGCCGCCCAGCCGAATCCGAAGCAGCCCGAGCGTATCTACGTCGCCAATATTGGCCCCCAGGAGGTCAAGGATGGCCGGCCTGACCGCGGTGAAACCATCACGGAGCTGGTGCGCAGCGCCGGGCCCAAGTGGGAGATTGGCCGCTTCCTCGATCTGAAAGCGGTGCCGGGTCTGGCCGACTCGGCCCTCTATCCCAGCCGCCGCCCGGTCTGTTTCGGTTTTTCGCAGGATGGCCGGTACATGCTGACCACGCTCTTCAATGGTGGCCTGGCGGTGGTTGACCTGCAGACATGGAGCGTGAGCAAGAGCTGGGGGAAGAACGCCATCGCCGAGCACGGGTGTGGCTTCGCCCTGTCGCCCTCGGGCGAGGAGATGTACGTCACCGCCGGTGGCATGCACTCGTCCTGGCTCTATGTGTTCAATGTGAAAAGCGAACCGCAGTTGCTTGCCAGCCATGACCTGACGAAGTGGGGGCAGGACGCCCACGGGGCCGTGGTCGATCCAGCCCGCAACACACTGTGGGTTGTCCACCGCGTGAGCAGCAACGTAACCTTGCACCCGCTCAATACGATTCGCCAGCCGATTCAGCAGCCGCCGGCTGCGATTGGTTTTGTCGGAAAGACTCCGGATCTCATCGTGCTGTCACCGGATAACCGCCGGGCCTATGTCACTCTGCGCGGGCCCAAGCCGGCTCCGACGATGCCCCACGCTACCGTGGGCGAAACCCCCGGGGTCGGCATCATCGACGTGGCCAGCCGCAAGTTGTTGACGGTGGTCAAGTTGGGCGACCAGGCTGCAGGGGACTTTCATGGGATCTTCATCCCTGCCACGCAGCGTTAGCGCCCGGCGCTAACTGCAGATTGGCTCGCGGCCATCGCCTGCTTCACTTCTCGGCCGAGTTCGATCACGGCCATCGCGTAGTAGCTGGACCAGTTGTAGCGCGTAATCACGTAGAAGTTCTCCGTGCCCGCGAGGTATTGGGGTTCGGCATCGCCATTCTGCAGCTCGACGAGTGCCAGCGGGCCCTTGTGCTCCAAAGCCGCACCCTCCAGCACGGCGCCCTTGGCAGTGAAGCTTTCCACGCTGAAGGTAGGCAGGATGTCCGGGACGAGCAACCCCTCCTTGTCGAGCTTGGTGCTGTCGAAACTCACGGGGTAGTGGGTCGGCATACCTGGCTGCCAGCCATAGCTCTTGAAGTAGTTGGCCACGGAGCCGATCGCATCGGCGGGGCTGCGGGTGAGGTCCACCCGGCCATCGCCGTCGAAATCCACCGCCCATTTCATCCAGCTGCTGGGCATGAATTGGGGCATGCCCATGGCCCCTGCATAGCTGCCCAGCGGTGAGAGCGGATCGCCGCCCAGCTGGCTTTGCATCACCAGGAAATTCTCCAGCTCGCCGCGAAAGTATTCGCTGCGCTCGGCTGCTCGCGGATGCACTTGAGGAAAATTGAAAGACAGCGTCGCCAGCGCATCGATGACTCGAAAGGTTCCCGTCTGCTGGCCGTAGATGGTTTCCACACCGATGATGCCCACGATCATCTCGGCCGGCACGCCGTACTCCTTCTCGGCGCGTTCCAGTGTGGCCTGGTTGTCCTGCCAGAACTTGAGGCCGGCACCGATGCGTATGGGATCGATGAAGCGGCTGCGGTACACGCGCCAGTTCTTGGGCGTTCCGGGGGGTGCAGGCTGCATCAGCCGGACCACGGTCGGCAGGAGCTGCGCCCGGCCGACCGCCTCGCGCACCCAATCGCGGTCCAGGCCGCGTTTCTGGGCGACCTCATCGGCCCAACGCATGGCGTCCTCATTGCCGGCGTAAGGGGTGCCCCGTTGGCCGTTGCGCTCGGCTGAGCTGACTTTCCTGGTTTTTTGCGCAGCTGCGGGCAGGGAAGCGGCGCCGGCCGCGAGGAACAGGATGGCGATGAGGAGGAGTCGGGAAGTCACAGGGGCCAGGCAAGTTGTTTGAATTCGCGCTGCAGAGTTTTCAGGCTCACCGCCGGGTTGCGGGCGTAGCGCTGAGTTTCCAGCTTCAGCAGCCAGTCTGCCAGCCCGGAAGCGCGTTCCCCGAAACGTGTTGTGACAGCCGTCGCGATTTGACGTGGGGGAGCCGCCGGTGGCAGCTCGATTCCGGCCCCGTCCAGGCGCTTGCGCACACGGTTGAGCAACCTCAGCCACGGATCGTGCTGGCTTTGCTCCCACAAAGTCCAGGCGGCACCACACATGGCGACTGTTACAAGCAGCATCAGAAGGACGAAGCTCAGGTCTTCCCAGCCGGGCGTTTCGAAGCCGAGGCTGCGCAGCAGATCGAGTTGCTTGCTCTGGCTGTAGTTCAGCACCCACTGGTTCCAGCTGTTGTTCAGCGCTTCCCAGGCCGAGCGCAGGCGCACGGCCATGTCGGGCGAGACACTGCCGAACAAGGCCGTTTCGATCACGCCGCGCGGGGCTTGCAAGCGCTGGAAAGCACCGGTGCGCCCGGGCGCCACGGCCGAGGTGGGGTCCACCCGCACCCAGCCCTGGCCGGCCAGCCACACTTCGGCCCAGGCGTGGGCATCGCTCTGCCGCACCACCCAGAACCCATCAACGGAATTTCGCTCGCCGCCCTGATAGCCCGTGACGATGCGGGCGGGAATGTTCATGGCGCGCATCAGGATCACGAATGCCGACGCAATGTGCTCGCAAAAGCCTTCCCTGCGATCGAACCAGAATTCGTCCGCGGTGTGCTGGCCATAGACGCCGGGCTCCAGCGTGTACTGGTAGTTGCCCGTGCGCAGCCGGTCCATCGCGGCCTGTATCAGCAGCGGCGGCCCGCCGGCGGCCAGCCGCGGATCGCGCCGCAACTCGGCTGCCAGCGCGAAGGTGCGAGGATTGAAGCCGGGCGGCAGCTCGAGGTATTCGGGCGGCACCGCCGCCAAGGCGCTGCGCGGCCCGTGGCGGAAGATGGGATAGCTCTCGGCGCTGTAACGCAGCAGGTCCGTCACGGGACGGTTGGCCACCCAGAGCAGCTCGCTGGTCATCACGGCTTCGACGCCGGGGATTGCAGGCGCTTGCGCCGCAGCGTCCAGGACCAGCAGCCAAGGCCGGTTGTTGGGCTCCAGCGTTACTTCGTAACGCATCGGCTGGCCCATCACCTGCAGTTGTGCGCCGACGGCAGTGGACCGTGAGCCCGACCGGAGCCGGAGCGCGCGCCACTCGCGGCCGTCGAAAGTGGATAGGACCGGCCCTCGAAAATAGAGATCGCTCTGCGGCGGGACGGGGCCTTCGAACTTCACCCGCATGGCGATGCCTTCGTCCAGCACCAGGCTGGCGATGTTGCCCACCTGCATGTTGGCCGACAGGCCGCTGCGCCCGCTCATCGCATCGCTGGGGATGCCCCACAGCGGCGAAAAGCGCGGAAACAGCACGAAAAGCACCATCATGATCGGCGCGCCCAGGAGCGCCATCCAGCCGGCGGTGCGCGCCGCCTGCAGCAAGGGGGGCTTGCCAACGGGCATGTGGGCATTGACCAGGGCGGTGAGCAGGCCCAACAGGGCCACCAGCATGGCTGCGGCCGTGAGTAGAGACTGCGAGAAAAAGAAGTTCGTGAGCATCGTGAAGAAGCCCAGGAAGAAGATGACGAAGATGTCGCGGCGGGCACGCAGCTCCAGCGTCTTGAGCGCCAGCAGCAGGACGATGAGCGTGACGCCCGCATCGCGCCCGAGGACCGTGCGATGGGTTGCCACGGTAGCGACCAGGCTCAGAGCCAGCAGGCCGAAGACCCACCACCCACCCGGCAGCGGTCTGGAGGTCACCGCCAGCCAGCCCCGCCACACCAGCACGCATGCCGTAAGCGCCGTGCACCACAGCGGCAGGTTGCCCACCTGGGGCAGGACGATCCAGCCCACGACCGCCAACAGGAACAGCGTGTCGCGGCTGTCGCGGGGCAGGGCGTTGAGGCGGTTCAGCATAAGGCCAGGGCCTCCAGGCAGCGCCGCTTATGTGCCTCGCCGCTTGCAGGGCTGATCTCCTGTCCGGGCACCCGCAACCCATAGTCCAGCCCCAGCCGGTCGGCTTGCAACACCCACGCCGCCAGGCGCGAGAGCTTGCGCTCCACGTCGAGTTGGCCGGCCTGCGAGAAATCCAGCCACAGCTCATAGCGCTGCGCCTGCTGCATGTCGCGGCTGACAAGTTCGTCGGCCTTGGCGGCCTTTTTCCAGACCACCAGCTTGAGCGGGTCGCCTCGCCGGTAGGCGCGCACGCCATCGAATTCACCGGTGTTCTGCAGCCGGGCGGTCGCGGCCCCGCCGGCGCGCGGCTCCCCCGGAGGCAAGGGCGGCGGGATCGACTCGGGAGCCGGATAGACCAGTACTTGCGCGGCCGGCCGCCACACGGTCCAGACCCGGAAGGTGCCGAGCGGGAAACGGGTTTCGGCGGTGAGCGGGGGCACGCGATGCAAACCGCGGCGGGCCGGCTTGAAAGCCACGCTCACGATGCTCTGGCCCAGAGCCGGAACATCGGCCCACGCCCAGCGGTCGTGCTGGGTGGCCTCGAGCACCGCCAGGCCGATACCGTGCCGAACAGAGGCCCGGTTGTTGGTCAACACGATGGAGATGGTGGCGCTGGCGCCTGCGAACTGCGCGGCCGGCGCCAGCAGATTCATCCGCAAGCCGCGCAATGTGGCGTGGCACAGGTGCATGCTCACCACCCCGGCGCCGGCCAGCAGGAACGTCAGCAGGTAACCGAGGTTGAGCTGGTAGTTGATGGAGCCCACCAGCAACACGAGCAGGGTGGCACCGAGCATGAAGCCCGGTCGCGTGGGCAGGATGTAGACGTTGCGCTGGGTCAGCGTGGTGGTGTCGGAAAGCGGCAACCGTGCCTGCCACCATTTGCGAAAGTGGTGGCGAGCGAAGGAGATGGGATTGAGGGCCGCGGCATCCATGGCGCTCAAGGCAGTGGCACTGCCTCCATCATGGCGCGCACCTGCTCTATGGGGCCGCGGCCGGCATCGCCCACGGGAATCATGCGGTGCGCAACCGTCTGCGGCAAGATGGCCTGCACATCGTCGGGGGCCACGTAGTCCCGGCCGCTCATCAGGGCCTGGGCCTTCGCCGCTCTGACAACGGCGATGCCGGCGCGCGGGGACAGGCCCTGCAGGAACCAGCGGCCCGAGCGCGTGGCGGCGACCAAGTCCTGCACATAGCTGAGCAACGGCTCGGCCGCGTGGACCTGCAACACCTTCTGCTGCAGAAGATGCAAGTCCATCGGTGTGAGCGTGGCGTGCAGCGACTCGACCATCCCGCGGCGGTCGGCGCCATTGAGCAGTTCACGCTCGGCGGCGCGGTCGGGGTAGCCCAGCGAAATGCGCATCAAAAAACGGTCCAGCTGCGATTCGGGCAGGGCGAAAGTGCCCAGCTGGTCGTGCGGGTTCTGCGTGGCGATCACGAAGAAAGGCGAGGGCAGGGCCCGGGTTGCCCCTTCGACGGTGACCTGCTTTTCCTCCATGGCCTCCAGCAGTGCGCTCTGGGTCTTGGGGCTGGCCCGGTTGATCTCGTCGGCCAGCAGGATCTGGGCGAACACCGGACCCGGGTGGAAGATGAATGCTTCCTTGCCGCGTTCGTAAACGGAGACGCCCGACAGATCGCTGGGCATCAGGTCGGCGGTGAACTGCACCCGCGAAAAGTGCAGGCCGAACGAGCGCGCCAGCGCATGGGCCAGGGTGGTTTTGCCGACGCCGGGAACGTCCTCGATCAGCAGGTGCCCACCTGCCAGCAGGCAGGCGACGCAGTCCTGGACCTGGGCGGGTTTTCCGACAATCACCGTGTTAAGCTGGTCCAGGAGCGCTCTGAGTTTTTGTTGTGCTTCCATGGCAGAACGTTATCCGAAATCGCGCACCGATGAGCATTGCACGTGAATAAAACCGGGTATTTCACGCACCCCGATTGCAGGAAACACGAAATGGGGCCGGGCCATCCCGAATGCCCCGAGCGGCTGGACGCGATCGACGACCGGCTGCTGGTCACCGGCATCGGCGATGCGCTGGACCGCCGCGAGGCGCCCCTGGCCTCGGTCAAGGACATCGAACTGGCCCACGAAAAAATGCACGTGGCCGCCATGCGCGGGGTCGGCCAGGAGCTGGCCGATGACATTGCCGCCGGCGGCCGCGGCTACGCCCAGATCGACCCCGATACCGTGATGAACGTCCATACCTGGAACGCCTCGCTGCGGGCTGCGGGGGCGGTGCTGGCGGCGACCGACGCCGTGATGGCGGGCGAGCTGGAAAATGCATTTTGCGCGGTGCGGCCGCCCGGCCACCACGCCTGCCGCGACCATGCCATGGGTTTCTGCTTTTTCAACAACGTGGCCGTGGGTGCCAGGTACGCGCTCGATCGCCATGGCCTGAAGCGCGTGGCGATCGTCGATTTCGACGTGCATCACGGCAATGGCACTGAAGACATCCTCGCGGGTGACGAGCGGGTGCTGATGGTGAGCTTTTTCCAGCATCCCTTCTACCCATTTACCGGCGCCGGGGCGCACGCCGCCAACATGGTCAACCTGCCTGTGCCGGCCTACACACGGGGCATGGCCGTTCGCGAGCTGATCGAGCAGGTTTGGATGCCCCGGCTGGACGCTTTCAAACCCGAGATGATTTTCATCAGCGCCGGTTTCGACGCCCACCGCGAGGACGACCTGGGCCAGATGGGCCTGGTCGAGCAGGACTACGCCTGGATCACCTCGCGCGTCAAAGACATCGCCAAAAAACACGCCAAGGGCCGCATCGTGTCCTCGTTGGAAGGCGGCTACAACCTCGACGCGCTGGGGCGCAGCGTCGAGGCCCATATTCGCGTCCTTGCCGATCTATGACCATGAACGACCCAGCACTCATCGAGAAACGCGACGCGCGGGGCGCTGTCACGCTCACCATGAATCGCCCGCAGAACTTCAATGCCCTCAGCGAGGAGATGCTGGCCGCGTTGCAAGCGGCGTTGGACCGGCTGGCGCAGGACGAATCCGTGCGGGTGGTGGTGCTGGGCGCGGCGGGCAAGGCCTTTTGCCCCGGCCACAACCTGAAGGAAATGATCGCCGAGCCGGCGCTTGATTACTACCAGCGGCTGTTCGCTCAATGCAGCCGCATGATGCTGAGCATCCAGAAACTGCCGGTGCCCGTCATCGCGCGGGTGCAGGGCATCGCCACCGCTGCGGGCTGCCAGCTGGTGGCGCAATGCGACCTGGCCGTCGCCTCGACCGACGCCAGCTTTGCGGTCAGCGGCGTCAACTTCGGCCTGTTCTGCGCCACGCCCAGCGTGCCGCTGCTGCGCAACATCGCGCCCAAGCAGGCCATGGAAATGCTGGTCACCGGTGACTTCATCAGCGCGCAGCAGGCGCTGGAGCGCGGGCTGGTCAATCGGGTCGTGGCGGCCGACCAATTGGATGCGGAGATCGAAAAACTGGTCGCCAGCATCCTGCAGAAGCCGCGCGTGGCCATCGCGATGGGCAAGGAGCTGTTCTACCGCCAGCGCGAAATGGGGATAGAGGCGGCCTACCAGCTGGCCGGCCAGACCATGGCCGTGAACATGATGGATCATTGCGCCCAGGAGGGCGTCACCGCGTTCACCGAAAAACGCAAGCCTTCCTGGAACTGACTTCATGACCGAAATCGACAAGCTGGTCCAGGGACTGGGCCATCCGGGATTGCCGTTGGAGTTCGCCGTACTGTTGGGCTGCCTGGCGGTGGCCTTCGGCGTGTGCTGGCTGACCGGGCGCAAGCAGCCGCCCGACTCTGTCTGGTATGGGCGCGCCATCATCGACGGCCTGCTGTTTCCGCTGCTGGCGCTGGTGCTCACCTATAGCGCCAAGCTGGTCCTGGGCCTGAGCCAGCCGGTGGCGCTGCTCAAGGTGGCCGTGCCCGTCCTGGTTTCCCTGGCGGGAATCCGGTTCCTGGCCCGCGTGTTCACGGTGGTGTTCCCCCAGTCGCGGGTGGCACGCCTGGTCGAGCGCCTGTTCTCCTGGCTGGCCTGGATCGCCGCGGTGCTCTGGATCGTGGGCCTGCTGCCGGCGGTGATGGCCGAGATGGACGCCATCCAATTCGCATTCGGCAAGTCCAAGATCAGCCTGCTCAGCGTGGTCCAGGGGGTGCTGTCGTCCGGTGTGGTGCTGGTGATGGCCTTGTGGATTTCGGCCGCGATCGAGAAGCGGGTTCTGAACCGGACGCTGGACGACCTGTCGCTGCGCAAGGTCGCGGCCAATGTCATCCGCTCGGCCTTGCTGCTGGTGGGCCTGCTGTTCGCGCTGTCGGCGGTGGGCGTGGATCTCACCGCGCTGTCGGTGCTGGGCGGCGCCATCGGCGTCGGCCTGGGCTTCGGCCTGCAGAAGCTCGCCGCCAACTACGTCAGCGGCTTCGTGATCCTGTTCGAACGCTCCATCCGCATCGGCGACACGGTCAAGGTGGATGGGTTCGAGGGCGTCGTCACCGACATCAAGACCCGCTACACGCTGATCCGCGGAGGCAACGGGCGTGAAGCCGTGATCCCGAACGAGAAAATGATCACCGAGCGGGTGGAGAACCTTTCACTGGCGGACACCCGCGTCCAGCTCACCAGCGACGTGACTGTCGGCTACGAGAGCGACCCCGACCAGGTCCAGCAAATCCTCTGCGGCGCGGCGCTGGCGTGCGAAGCTGTGCTGAAGGAGCCGCAGCCCGTGGCGCATTTGGCCAAGCTCGGCGCGGACGGGCTCGAATTCAGCCTGCACTACTGGATCGACCATCTCGCCAATCCGCAGCCCACCGTGCGTTCGATGGTCAACCTGGGCTTGCTCAGGGGATTGCGCGCTGCGGATATCGACATTCCGTATCCGCAGCGGGTGGTGCACCTGAAGCAGGATCCGCAGGGCCCTACTTCATCAGCGACGGCAACCAAAGGCTGAGCTGCGGGAAGGCGATCAGGAGGCCCAGCATGAAGATCATGATGAGCACGAAGGGCCAGCAGCCGCGGAAGATCTGCCGCAGGCCAACTTCCGGCAACAGGGCGTTGATGACGAACAGGTTCATGCCCACCGGCGGCGAGATCAGCCCGATCTGCACGATCATCACGATCAGCACACCGAACCAGACCGGATCGAACCCCAGCCCCGTAACGATGGGGAAGAACAGCGGAATGGTGAGGAGCACCATGGTCAGTTCTTCCATCACGGTGCCGAGCACGACATAGATCAGCATCATCGCTGCGATGACCATGGTCGGCGACAGGCCGAGGTGGGTGATCCATTCCTTGAGGTCATTCGGCATCGTCGTGAAGTTGACGAAGTTGGCGAAGATAGTGGCCGCGATCAGCAGCGTGAACAGCATGGCCGTTGTGCGGGCCGACTCGACCAGCACCTGGTAGAGGATGGTCCAGGTCAGGCGCCCGCGCGCCAGGGCGAACAAGAAGGCGCCCGCGGCCCCGAACCCTGCGCCTTCGGTCGCCGTGAACAGGCCGCCATAGATGCCGCCCAGCACCACCACGACCAACAGCGCCACGCCCCAGATGCCACGCAGCGCGCGCCAGCGGTCGGGCCAGGAGGTGTGCTCGCCCGGCGGCGCATGTTCCGGGTCGCGCGAAGTGATCACGGAAATTCCGAGCATCAGCGCCAGCGCCGTGAGCAGGCCCGGGATCACCCCGGCCGCGAACAACTTGGCGATGCTGGTTTCGGTGATGATGCCGTAGATGACCATGATGGTCGACGGCGGGATCATGATGCCCAGCGTGCCGCCCGCGGCCATCACGCCGGTGGAGAGCGACGCGCTGTAACCCAGCTTGCGCATGGAGGGATAGGCCACCTTGCTCATGGTGGCCGCCGTGGCGATGGACGAGCCGCAGATGGCACCGAAGCCCGCGCAGGCCGCCACCGTGGCATGTGCCAGGCCGCCGCGCAGATGGCCGATGAATGCGTAGGCGGCCTGGAACAGTTCGTGGGCGAGCCCGGCGCGCGCAACGAAGTTGCCCATCAGGATGAACAGCGGGATCACCGACAACGTGTAGGCGAAGCCGGTCTCGTACACCACCTGCGCGGCGCTGGCCAGCGCCGGATGCAGCCCGCGGGTGAGGGCGATGCCGCCAAAGCCGACCAGCCCCATGGCGAACGCCAGCGGCATGCGCAGAAGCGCAAGCGAAAAGATGGCGACAAAGCCAAGCAGCGCCTCGATCACAGGGCGGCTCCTTCGCCTTCGGCGAGTTCGGCTGGCGGCGTGCCGGCCAGCACCAGGTGCACCAGGCCGGTAAAGCCGCACAACAGGCCCATGCCATAGATGAAGGGCGCCTTAAGGATCTTCAGCTGCGCGGTGGTCTCGCCGGTTTCCAGGAACTGGTTGCCGGTTTCCCACATGAGCCAGCCCAGGGCCAGCAACACGACAGCGCAGATGACGTTGACGAGGGCCGACTGCGCACGCAGCGCCCAGTGGGGCAGGTAGTGATCCAGCGAATTGAAGGCGACATGCTCGCCGCGCTCCGACACCAGTGGCAGCGCAGCGAATATCACCACGACCATCAGCAGTTCGGTCAGTTCCAGCGAGCCCGGGATCGAGTTGCTGGCGAACTTGCGGCCCAGCACGTCGAAAAAGGTCAGGACCATGATGGCGAACAGGGCGCCGCCGGCAAGCAGGCCGCAAAGGAATTCGAGCAGCTTCTTCAAATCTTGTTCTCTTTCTTGGCGCGCATGTAGAAACGCGGCACCCCATTGTCGGAGAGTGCCGCGTGGGCCGCCAGGGGCGGGATTACTTTTCGGCCTTGGCGATTTCCAAGCGGAACTCGGCCAGCACTTTCGCCGCGTTCTTCAGGCCCTTGGCTTCCGCGTCCTTCACCCATTTTTCTTCGAGGGGGCTGGTTTTGGCCCTGACGTCGGCCACGAACTTGGGATCGGCCTTGACCATCTGCACGCCATTGGCCTGCATCAAGGCGATGCCGCGGCGGTCCACCTTGTCCCAGTTGCGGCCCATGATGCGCGCGGCGTTGTCACCCGATACGGCATCGACGGCCTTCTTCTCGTCGGGGCTGAGCTTGTCGTACCTGGCTTGGTTCATCAGGAAGATGAAGCTGGTGTTGTACAGCCCGCCGGGAAAGAAGGTGGCGTGCTTGATGATCTTGTCGATCTTGAAGGACTCGGTGGACTCGGCGGGGAACAGCGTGCCGTCCATGACGCCACCCGATAGCAACTCGTAGGAATCCGGGGCCGGCTTGAGCGTGACGTTCATGCCGAGGGTCTTGGCGATCTCGTTGACCATGCCGCCGCCGACGCGGAACTTCAGGCCGCTCAGGTCCTCGACCTTCGTGATCGGGCGCTTGGTGTTGAAAACGATGCCGGGACCATGGGTGAAGTACGCCAGGACCTTGACGCCCTGGTGCTCGGCGGCGAATTGCGGGTACTTCGTCGCGACCTTGTTGAAGGCCACCGAAATCGGCTCGGCCGTATTGCCTAGGAAGGGGAGCTCAGCCATCTGGGTGTAAAGGAAACGCCCGGGGGTATAGCCGTGCACGGTGAACGACACGTCGGCCAGGCCGTTCTTGATGGCGTCGAGCGTGCCCGGAGGCGCGGCGACGCCGCGCGGCAGGATGTTGCACTTCATCTTGCCCGAGGTGTTCTTCTCGAGCATGTCGCACCATTCCTTCTGGGCGATGCTCAGCGAATGGGTGGGCGGCAGCCAGCTCGACACCGTGAGCACGGTCTGGGCGGCAACAGGCCCTGCCAGCAGCGCGGCAGCCGCAGCCAGGGGGAACGCGAAACGTTTCATTCAGAAGGCTCCTTAATGGGTTGTGGTGGACTGTAAGCCTGCACCGCGGCATGAACGGTCCAGACTTACCCGAATTCGCCGACCATGTGGTCGGCGAATTGTCTTGCTGCCGACACCTTTTTGAGCTGATCACCTAAACGGGCAGAATGGCCCGCCTATAATCGAAAAAACGAACGACCGTTCTTTTTTGAAAGTGCCGCGTCTTTGTCGCTCAGACGAAAATGGCTTGGTGCACCGCCGCATAGAATTCCAGTTTACGTAAACGTCAATTCGCATAACTCTTTGGAGCCACAAGCATGAAGGTCCTGGTACCGGTCAAACGGGTGGTCGACTTCAACGTGAAAGTTCGGGTCAAGTCGGACAACACGGGCGTCGACATCGCCAATGTGAAGATGAGCATGAACCCCTTCGACGAGATCGCCGTCGAAGAGGCCGTGCGCTTGAAGGAGAAGGGCGTGGTCACGGAAGTCATCGCCGTCTCCTGCGGCGTGGCCCAGTGCCAGGAGACCCTGCGCACGGCCATGGCCATCGGCGCCGACCGCGCCATCCTGGTCGAGACCACCGAAGAACTGCAGCCGCTGTCCGTCGCCAAGCTGCTCAAGGCCCTGGTCGACAAGGAACAGCCGGGCCTCGTGATCCTGGGCAAGCAGGCCAT
>NZ_JABJVV010000040.1 GCF_013155545.1 Caenimonas soli
CCCTTGGCATGGCTCTTCTCGCTGATCAGGTTGCCGGTGTTGTCCAGCAGCCTTTCGAGCTCGAAGTCCGTGTGCTCCAGGTCCAGCTTGCCGGCCTCGACCTTGGAGAAGTCCAGGATGTCGTTGATCACGCCCAGCAGGTGCTGGCCCGAGGTCTGGACCTTGGCGATGTAGTCGCGCTGGCGCGCCGTCAGGTCGGTCTTGAGCACCAGGTGCGACAAGCCGATGATCGCGTTCATGGGCGTGCGGATCTCGTGGCTCATGTTGGCCAGGAAGTCCGACTTCATGCGGGTCGCATCTTCCGCGATCTCCTTGGCCCGCCGGGTTTCCTCCTCGGCCTTCCTGCGCTCAGTGATATCGCGGCTGATGCCCAGCAGGCCTTGCGGCTCGCCCTTTTCATCCCACAGCGGCGAGACCACGGTGTCGTAGAGGGAGCGCCGGCCGTCCGGCGTGGTCAGCCAGTATTCCTCGGACTGTTCGCGCAACAGTGCCATCGACTGCTGGTCACGCTCGTGCATGGCCTGGGCGATGTCCGGGGCAAACAAATCGTGGCAAGTCAACCCGCGAATCTCCTCTGCCGGCCTGCCCACCAGGGCCGCGTAGGCGGTGTTGCAACCGAGGTAGCGGCCGTCGCGGTCCTTGTAGAAAACCAGGTCCGAAACCGAATTGATCAGCGACTTCAGCGTCGCTTCCTGGCGCTTCTTTCCCTGTTCCGCGCGTTTCTGTTCGGTCACGTCCTTGACGCTGACGATGTGCACCGCGCGTTCCGCCTGTTCCGTCAGGAAGATCGTCAGGTCGACTTCGCGCAGGCTGCCATCCTTGCGGCGATGCCGGCTGCTCAAGCTGACCGATCCTCCAGTGCGGCTGATCGTCTCGACCACGTACTTGTTCTGCTCCGGGCCATAGGCCGGGTCGAAGTCGCCGACTCGCATTGCCAGCAGTTCTGCCACGCTGTAGCCGAGGTGCCGGCAGGCTGCCGGGTTGGCGTACGTGACCGCGCGGGTTTCACGATCGACCCAAATCATGGGGCTGGAGTTTTCCAGGACCAGATGATTGAACATCATCTTTTCCTCGTAGCGCAGCCGCTCCGTGATATCGCGGTAGGTGATGACACTGCCCACGCACTTGCCATGGATGCGCTGGGGAATGACGTGGCGCTCCAGCACGCGGCCGTCGAGCAATTCGATCACGGTCAGGTCTTCGGCATCGGGGTTCAGGCGGCGTCGCTCGACATGGGCCAGCAAGTCTTCCGGGTCCTTGGCGCGCGATGCCTGGAACGCTGCCAGCGATTTGCTGTCCAGGTCGGCGAGCTGGTCCTCGGGGATGCCCCACAGCTCGACGAACTTGATGTTGTAGTACATCGAGTCGTCGGAGTATTGAAGCGTCAGGATGCCGTCGCTCGCCGCGTCCAGGGTCGACACCAGCAGTTCATGCGAGCCGCGCAGCAGCGCCAGTTCGATGCGGGCCTGGGCCAATTCTTCTTCCAGGCGCCCCGGCGCATGGCCGGTTTGGACCAGGGCGGTGGACAAGTTGGTGGGGGCGCGATCCATGGCGACCTCTCGCTATTGGTAGAGGCTCCATGAGAACATTCGCAGTACGGCCGGGCTTAGGCAAATTGCCTAAGCAAGTTAGGAAAATCGCGCAGCCGTCGTTTGCCTCAGGTGCGAGTGGTCTGCATCGCCAGATGGGCGCCGAGCGCAGCCAGCAGTTCGCGCATCGGTACCTCCAGTTCGGCGAGCTGCGGCTCGGCCTGTGCGCCCTGGCCATGCCGCAGCGTCGATTCGAGGGCAGTGGCCCTCTCCTGTATCAGCGTCGCGCCGACGTTTCCCGAGACTGCCTTGGTCGTGTGCGCGAGGCGCTCGGCCGTCGCGATGTCGCCGGTGGCCAACGCCTCGCGAATGTCGCGCACCACATCTTGTTGACCCGCTACGTAGCGGCGCAGCATCGCCAGGTAGAGCGGCTTCTTGCCCATCATGCGGCTCAATCCCAGCGTCGTGTCCAGGCCGGCGATGCCGTGGGGCAAGCCGTCATTGGTGGGCATGCTGCCCTGGATTGCCGCGGCGGGCTGGGCCTGCGCCGGCCTGGCCGGCGCGGTGCGGCGCGGGCGCACCCAGCGGGCCAGGATGGCCCGCATGTCCTGCGGATTTATCGGCTTGATCAGGAAGTCGTTCATGCCGACGTCCATGCATCTGCGGCGGTCCTGCTCCATCGCGTTGGCCGTCATCGCCACGATCGGCAGATGCTCCAGCCGCTCCTGCTTGCGCATTTCGCGGGTGGCCGTGACGCCGTCCATGACCGGCATCTGCATGTCCATGAACACCAGGTCGTACGAGACTTTCTGCACCAGTTCCAGCGCGACCTGGCCGTTGTCCGTGACGTCGACCACGAGGCCCGCGTCTTCCAGCAATTCGCGGGCGACCTGCTGATTGATGTCGTTGTCTTCGACGAGCAGGATGCGCGCACCCCGTATTGCCGCGAGGCGCTCGTCGACTCCGCTGCCCGGCTCATCCGCGCCCGGCGGCTGTTCGATGCGGCAGGCGCCCGGCACGCCTAGCCCCAAGCGCGCGCTGAACCAGAAGGTGCTGCCTTTGCCGTGCTCGCTTTGCACGCCCACTTCGCCGCCCATGAGTTCGGCCAGCCTCTTGCAGATCGCCAGGCCCAGGCCGGTGCCGCCGAACTTGCGGGTGGTGGAGGTGTCGGCCTGCGAGAAGCTCTGGAACAGCCGGCTCATCTGCTCGGACGTGAGGCCGATGCCGGTGTCCTGCACCCGGAAGTGCAGCAGCACGTCTTTCTCGGTTCGCTCGCTGGCCCGCACCGAAATGACGATCTCGCCCTTGTCGGTGAACTTCACGGC
>NZ_JABJVV010000041.1 GCF_013155545.1 Caenimonas soli
GTACTGGATGAGTGGCTAGTTTGCTCAGCAGACGCGATGCGTGCCGTAAGTATGATGTGTCTCCTATTAGTCACCAGGTTCTCCGCAACTTTCTCGCCAAGGCCCGGCGTACCGGAGTCAACGGAGAGTTGCGACCGCCCATGCGAGCTCTTAATCGGCCCGTCGAGGAATGAAATTTAGCACTTGACCCAGGAAATCAACTGCAGACTCGCAGCTTCGGGTGCTGATTTCCGCCACCAAAAACTCAGAAAACGCAGCAATGCTGCGGGTGCCCGAAAAAGCTTCACGAAGATCGCGCGCGCGCCCTGCTCAGATCGCGCGCGCCCTGCTCAATAGGGAGTCGAGTTCGATGCGCGCTCGTAGGCCCACTTGTCCATCTCTAGGAGATCGCTGCCGTCGTCGGTCTTGGTCATCTTGGGCATCCCACCATGACTGCAGATCTCGTTGAGTGCCAATACGACATCGACCCTCTTCAGGCTCTGACCAACATCGGCAAGGCACTCTCGCGTGAACAGATCGACCAGCGTGAGTGCTGAAAGCAGCCTCGGCCGAAAGACGGCATGGACGGCATCGCCTTTGCAGAAATTGAGCGCCAAAGGCGATTCGTTCGCGGTGACGGTGCAGTGCGCCTCGTCTACGATCTACGCTAACTCACTTGGCAAAGGGCTTTTCATGACCACAGTTCTGATCACGGGTGCAAACCGCGGTGTCGGCCTGGCTCTCGTGAAGGAGTACGCAACCGGCGGCGATCAGGTAATCGCCACCTGCCGCGAACCAGCGAAGGCCGACGCACTGAATTCGTTCGCCATGGCGTCAAATGGGCGCGTGCGCATCCTTCCGCTCGAGATCGCCGACGAAGTCTCGATTGCATCCCTCAAGCGCGTGCTTGCGGACGAGCCGATCGATATCATTATCAACAATGCCGCGATCAACGGCACACCCAAGGAGCAGACCTACCTGCGCATCGATGGCGAGAACTACATTCATGCGGTGCGCGTGAATGCCCTTGGTCCGATGCTTCTTTCCCAGGCATTGTTCGCCAATCTTAGGCGCGGCACGGCTAAGCGATTGGTAGCGATCACCAGCTCCTACGGCTCCATCGGCAGGGACTGGGACCGTACCGTCACTGCGCACGAAAGATACGCCTATCGGGCATCAAAGGCGGCGCTCAACATGGGCATGCGTTCGCTGTCGCGCGACTGGGCGGAGTTCGGCGTGATCGTGGGAATCATTGAACCGGGCTGGGTGCGAACCGACATGGGAGGCAAGTCGGCCCTAGAAACGGCGACGTCCATTTCTGCCGAGGAAAGCGCGCGCGGCATGAAGGACTGCATCTCCAAGCTGACGCCCGAGACGAGTGGCATTTTTCAGAGATTCTGGGGCGAAGTACTTCCTTGGTAGCCGTTCAAGTGCAGCGGACACTTCCATCGGCGCCAGCCAAAAAGTGGCACCAACGATTCGAGGGGTGGTCTCGTCCCTTCGACATCAGTAGGATCTCGCGCGTTGGCTGGAGAAGCTGCGCTGCTCGAATGGTCTCGCGGGCTGCGAGGTGCGGCAGCCGATGCAACCCTGCAAGCGCATCGCGCAATAGTTCGACGATGAGATGGTCGCGCGTCCTCTCCTATATCGGAGCAACTTTTCCAACCTTGCGTGGGAACGCCTCCACGGTCATCTGCGGATACAGGGCGTGGTTCTGGGAAACCATGTCCGCGCCGTTGGAAGCGCGCACATCTCGCGGTCGGTTTGCAGAAACTCTGCAATCGCTGGTGGTGTATCGCTGCGTTTGAGCTTCGACTCCTGCATATATTTCTTCTTCTCCAAAGATAAGGAACAGCACTATGGGAAATGCAAAGCGAGCCCCAGAATCAGCAAGCCCTGAGCACCTTGAGTGCGTGCAGGGTCAAATTGCCTTTGCGCGACGCACACCCGACGAGAAGACTCAGGAAGCTACCACGCCTGGATATGATTTTCCAAGAGTCGTCCACGATGTCACGGTCCGCAACGCGCGGCCGATCGCAGACGAGTTGTCGCTCGAGAAGGAGGGCTTCGTTCTCGTTCAGCACAAGCTATCCTGTCTGAATGAACGCGATCCAGACATCCTGCGCAAGAAGTATATGGAGGAGATGGTTCCATTCATCAAGGATTACTTCAAGGCCTCGTGGGTGCAGACCGTGGACCTTGGCGGTGTCACTATTCGCTCCCTCGGCGGGAACTCCTTCTCCCGGCCCGCGAACGAGACCAAATTAAGCGTAAGAGCCCACGGAGCTGGGCACGCTCATATTGATTACTCGCCGGCCGGTGGACCCATGATTGCTGCGAGGGACAGTCAACTGCAGGGGATCGAGATTCGGCCGTATTCCCGCTTGATGATCATCCAAGCGTGGCAGGCGGTTTCACCGCCTCCGCAGGATTTCCCCTTGGCGTTCTGCGATGCCTCCTCCATTGAAGATGCTGATCTTCTTGACACTTACTATCGATCCCCCCATGGCGTCACGCACAAGTCCTGGGTTCTTCGCCACAACCCGTCCCACCGCTGGTACTACGTGCCCGACCTGACGCGAGACGAGTTCTTTCTGTTCAAGGGCTATGATTCCG
>NZ_JABJVV010000042.1 GCF_013155545.1 Caenimonas soli
GTAAGCACGCGGTGATCCCGTCTTGACGACGGCCGCGGTATCAGATTGCCGCCGAAGCCGGCTGCCATCTGTGCGGCAGCAGTTCGTCGATGCGGCTGGCCGGTTGGGTGGGCAACCGTTCAAGGACGTCGCGCAGGTAGGCGTAGGGGTCGTGTCCATTGAGCCGCGCCGAGTGCACCAGGCTCATGATCGCCGCGGCGCGCTGGCCCGCGCGAAGCGATCCGGCGAACAGCCAGTTCTTCCTGCCTGTGGCGATGGGCCGGATCTGGTTCTCCACCCAGTTGTTGTCGGCGGGCAGATCGCCCTCGTCGATGTAGCGTGTCAGCGCTGTCCAGCGGTTCAGGCTGTAGTCGATTGCCTTGATCGTGGCCGACCCCTCGGGCACCTTCAGGCGCTGCTGCGTGAGCCACAGGTGTAGCGCATCGGCCACCGGGCGGCTTTGTTCTTGCCGTATTCGTTTTCGCTCGGGGACACCCAGTTCACGTACTTCGCGCTCGATGTCATACAGCTGTATGAAGAATTTCAGCGCCTGCTCGCCGATCGTGCTGTGGTGATTGACCCACAGCTCGTGGAACTTGCGCCGCGCGTGCGCCAGGCAGCCCGCCTCGGTCACGCCCATCTCGAAGCAGGCCTTGTAGCCGCTAAAGTCGTCGCATACCAGCTTGCCATGCCAGCCGCTTTCCCCGGGCAGGCCCAGGAAGGCGCGGGCATGCTGGCCGCCGCGGCTGTCGGCGAAGTCGAACACCACGGCGCGGGTCGGGTTGTAGCTGGTGGTGCAGTAGCTCCACAAGTAGGCGCGATGGGTCTTGCGGTTGCCCGGCTTGAGCATCGCCACTGGCGTTTCGTCGGCGTGCAGCACGCTGTGCTTGAGCAGCTCGGCGCGCAAGGCGTCGACCAGTGGTTGCAACTGCACGCCGCATTGGCCCACCCACTGCGCCAGCGTCGAGCGGGGCAGCGCCAGGCCGGCGCGACCAAAGATCGCTTCCTGCCGGTACAGCGGCAGGTGATCGGCGTACTTGGCCACCAGCACCTGGGCCAGCAGGCCCGCCGTGGGAAGCCCTTTGTCGATGATGTGCGCGGGCACCGGCGCCTGGATCAGGGTCTCGCACTTTGCGCACACCCATTTGCCGCGGATGTGGCGCTCCACCGTGAACACGCCGGGCTGATAGTCCAGCTTCTCGGCCATGTCCTGGCCGATGCGCTTCAACTGGCACCCGCAGGCGCAGGTGGTGCTGTGCGGCTCGTGATGGATCTCGCGGCGCGGCAGGCTCTCGGGAAGCTGCTGACGCTTGGGCTTTTGCTTGTCCTGTGGGCTGGGCGGCGGCGAGGCTTGCTCGATCTCGGCGGCCAGAGCGGCCAGATCGGTGTCAATGGTTTCGTCCAGCAGGCTCTTCTGCTCGGCGCTGTAGGCTTCGGACTGGGCCGCGAACTTCAGGCGCTTCAAGACCGCCATCTCGTGGGTGAGCTTGTCGATGGTGGTCTGCTTGAACGAGACATCGGCGATCAAGGTGCGCACGACATCGCGCAGTTGCTGCGCGTCGAACTCTTGCAGTTGTGCTTCGTCAATCACAGGAGGCGATGATGCCGATGTGCGCGCACCGATACATCAGCAGTTGTGCCAATTGCGTCGGCCCTACAGCACCGTGATCACGCCCGCCTCGCCAATGCGCTGCCAGGGCAGGCCCAGCACGAGAGCTTCAAGCTGCGAGTGGGTGAGAGCCAGTGTGCCCGCCGCATCCTTGGGCCAGACGAACTTGCCCTGGTTCAGGCGGCGCGCGGCCAGCCACACGCCAATGCCGTCGTGCACAAGCACCTTCATGCGGTTAGCCCGCCGGTTGGCGAACAGGTAGGCATGGTGCGGGCGGGCGGCGCCGAACACGCGCACAACGCGCCCCAAGGCAGTCTCGGTTCCGGCACGCATGTCCAGCGGCTCCACGGCCAGCCAGATCTCTTCGACGCGGATCACTTCAGCAGCGCGCGCAACCACGTCGCGCAGGCATCGGCGGCTTCCGCAGGCCAGGCGATCGCGACGGACGTTGCGCCCTGACGCAGTTCGATGCGGATTGGCGGCACCGCAGCGGCGCCAACAGCCGAGCCCGCGAGCTGCAAAGGCACGAACTCGCCGGCGCCCGCCAGCGCCGGGGCGACAGCCCCGCGCGCGTCTCGGCGCCACGTGTGAATCATGTTGGCATTAAGGCCATGGGCCAGCGCCACCTTGGCTATCGAGGCGCCGGGCTGGCTGCATTCGGCCAGCACTTTCGCCTTGAACTCCGGGGCATACGCGCGCACTCGGGTGCGCTTGGTGGGTTCGCTCGTGTCCATTCCAATCCTCTCGTGGACACGATGCTCGCCGCAGCGGGCTAAGTCGGCAAGGATGGGTTCGCCGGACGCTTAC
>NZ_JABJVV010000043.1 GCF_013155545.1 Caenimonas soli
GAAGTGACCGTCAGCTGGTCGGCCGCGAAAGCAGGCCCCACCGGCATCAACGCAACCGCTGCAAGGCTGGCTGCTGCGCTGACGACATTCACGAATGATTTCATCATCTTGGCTCTCCATGTGTGCCGTCCGAAAGCCGGTTGCGGCGTTGAGAAATAGCAGCGGTCGCGCCGCTAGGGTGGTGAGATTTCCGAGGCGTTCGACGCATCGAGAGCACGACAATCCTGCGTCTCCCAGCCGACGGTGATGGCCGCACCGGGCTTGATTTGCGGTACACCTGCCGAGTTCGGCAGCTTGACAATGAAGTCGTCGTTGCCACAAACTGAGATGCGAGTGCGCACATGATCACCAAGGTAGATCAGCTCCTCGACGCGGGCGCTAAAGACATTCGGCAGCGAACCTGGCGCAGGGTTCAGTTTCACCCGTTCCGGGCGCAGCGACAGCACGGTCGGCTGACCGATCGCCTCGGCATTGACCGCCAGCGCCTGAACATTGCCTGCGCCCGGGATTTCAACGGTGCACGTCTTACCGTTCATCGCGACAACCTTGCCGCGGAGGCGGTTGTTCTCGCCAATGAACTGAGCGACGAACGCGTTTTGCGGCTGCTCGTAGAGCTCGGCGGGTGCTGCGAGCTGCTGAATGACCCCATCGTTGAACACAGCGATGCGGTCCGACATGGTGAGCGCCTCACTCTGATCGTGAGTCACATAGACGACAGTGACGCCGAGCTCCTGGTGAATGTGCTTGATCTCGAGCTGCATGTGCTCGCGCAACTGTTTGTCCAGCGCGCCAAGCGGCTCGTCCATGAGCACGAGCTTCGGATCGAATACAAGAGCGCGAGCAAGTGCGACGCGCTGCTGCTGACCGCCGGAGAGTTGGCCCGGCCGGCGCTTGCTATATGCACTGAGCCGAACCATGTCGAGCGTACGCTTGATTCTCGCCTGTATCTCCGACGCACCCAGTTTCCGAACCTTGAGCGGAAACGCCAGGTTCTCTTCCACCGTCATGTGCGGAAACAGGGCGTAGTTCTGGAAAACCATGCCAATGTTGCGTACATGTGGCGGCACTCTATCGATCGACCGCCCGTCCAGGAAAATTTGTCCGCCAGTAGGCACCTCGAAACCCGCGAGCATCATCAGGCTGGACGTCTTGCCGGAACCCGACGGCCCCAGCATGGTCAAGAATTCGCCGCGCGCGATTTCCAGGTTGAGATTCTTGACGACCAACGTCTCGCCGTCGTACGTTTTTTGCACGTCGACAAACTTGACGAAGGCATCGTTCGACCCTAGGGCTTGTCCCCCCAGTTGTGCTGCCGCAGCCCTCACAGATGACCTGGCTTGGGTCGTACTGGATGAGTGGCTAGTTTGCTCAGCAGACGCGATGCGTGCCGTAAGTATGATGTGTCTCCTATTAGTCACCAGGTTCTCCGCAACTTTCTCGCCAAGGCCCGGCGTACCGGAGTCAACGGAGAGTTGCGACCGCCCATGCGAGCTCTTAATCGGCCCGTCGAGGAATGAAATTTAGCACTTGACCCAGGAAATCAACTGCAGACTCGCAGCTTCGGGTGCTGATTTCCGCCACCAAAAACTCAGAAAACGCAGCAATGCTGCGGGTGCCCGAAAAAGCTTCACGAAGATCGCGCG
>NZ_JABJVV010000044.1 GCF_013155545.1 Caenimonas soli
CCTAGGAGTCTGCGCGGCAGAAGCTCGCATTTCTCCCTCCCCTTCCGGGGGAGGGCTGGGGTGGGGGCACGCGGCGATGGTGCGGAGGTCATCGCCAGCCACGGATCAATCGTTGAGCTTGAATGCCAGCCAGCTACATCCCCTACGAGCCCGACCAGGACTTCCTGCTGCCCCCGTCACTGAAGGAGTGGCTGCCTGAAGGGCACTTGGCCTACTTCGTCTGCGACGCAATCGATAGCCTGGACTTGAGCGCCTTTCACGCGCGTTACGCCGCCGGTGGACCGCGCAACCAGCCGTTCGATCCGGCCATGATGGTCAAGGTACTGGTCTACGGCTACGCCACAGGGGTGTTCAGCTCGCGCAAGATCGCCAGGAAGCTGCACGAGGACGTGGCGTTTCGGGTGCTGGCCGCGGGCAATTCCCCGGCCCATCGCACCTTGAGCGACTTCCGCGCGTTTCACCTGAAAGAACTCTCTGAACTGTTCGTGCAGGTGGTACGGCTGGCGCGCGAGATGGGTCTGGTCAAGCTGGGCACCATTGCGGTGGACGGCACCAAGGTCAAGGCCAACGCCAGCCGCCACAAGGCCATGAGCTACGGCCACATGATCAAGGCCGAGGCTGAATTGAAGGCGCAGATCGCAGCCCTGCTCAATCGCGCCAAGGCAGCCGACCAGGCCGAGAAGAGCGAACCGGAGCTGGACATCCCAGCCGAGATTGCTCGCCGGCAAGACCGGCTGGAGGCGATCCAGCAGGCCCGCCAGCGCCTTGAGCAGCGCCAGCGCGAAGCCGAACTTGCACGCGGGCGCGACCCGGACGACAAGCCCCGGGGCGGGCGCTACAAGCGCGAGTTCGGCGTGCCCGAGGACAAGGCGCAGGAGAACTTCACCGACGGCGACAGCCGCATCATGAAGCGCTCAGGCGGCGGCTTCGATGCGAGCTACAACGCCCAAACCGCGGTGGATGAATCCAACCACATCATCGTGGCAGCGGAGTTGACCAACAGCGGCAGCGACGCAGCCGAGCTGCCCAAACTGTTGCAGGCGGTCAAGAACAACCTGGGCAAAGCGCCCCAGCAGGTACTGGCCGACACGGGCTACCGCTCCGAGGCGGTGTTCGAGCAGCTGGCCGGTGGCCCCACCGAGGTGGTGGTGTCCGTCGGGCGTGAAGGCAAGCAACCGCTGCACTTCCACGCCGATCGAAACCCCCACACGGCGGCAATGGTCGCCAAGCTGCAAAGCAGCCCGGGCAAGGCGGCTTACCGCAAGCGCAAGTGGATTGCCGAGCCACCCAACGGCTGGATCAAAAGCGTCTTGGGGTTCAGGCAGTTCAGCCTCAGGGGACTACACCGCGTGCAAGCCGAGTGGAAACTCGTTTGCATGGCGTTGAATCTGCGAAGGATGCGCAGCTTGCAACTGCCTTGAGGGGCCAGAACACCCGGCATCGTGCATTGCCGTTCGTCTGAGCGCGGGATGGCGGCTCTAATACCCCACAAAACAGCAAACTTGCTTGCCAGCGTGGATGCCGGGTCAACCCCGGGCATGACAACTACGCTCTGCCGCGCAGACTCCTAGCC
>NZ_JABJVV010000045.1 GCF_013155545.1 Caenimonas soli
CTATTGTGTTGAAAAACTCCTGCTGACCTTCTAGATTTAGGCCACGACCAACTCGAGGGGTGGAGTGGGCCATGATGGGAAACCAAGGCGCGAGCCAAGCGCCGTTGTTCTACGCGTTCAATCTGGAAGACCATGTACCGCGGGATCATTTGCTGCGGGGTATAGGGCGCTTCTTGGACTTGAGCGATCTGCGCCGCCACCTGGCGCCCTTCTACAGTCACACGGGCCGGCCATCGATCGACCCCGAGCTGATGATCCGGATGTTGGTCATTGGCTATTGCTTTGGGATCCGCTCTGAGCGGCGCCTGTGCGAGGAGGTTCACTTGAACCTGGCCTACCGCTGGTTCTGCCGCCTGGGTCTGGAGGATCGCATTCCCGATCACTCCACTTTCTCCAAGAACCGGCATGGCCGGTTTCGCCAGAGCGATGCATTTCGCCACGTCTTTGAGACCGTGTTGCGCCGCTGCATGAATGAAGGGCTGGTTGCAGGCGAAGGCTTCGCCATCGATGCCAGTGTGATCAAGGCGGATGCGAACCGGACACGAGGTGTGCCGGACGGCGAGGGTTTCGACTGGGCTCAGGGTGATGGCCCGACCCGTGCAGTGCGGGAGTATCTGTCGGCACTGGATGCGGGCAACCCGACAGATGACCCATCCGAACCACCGACTGCGCCACCGAATCCACCCAAGAACATTTCGCTGACCGATCCGGCGGCACGCTGGACGGCCGCTCCGGGTGGCCCCGCGTTCTACGCGTACTCGACCAACTACCTGATCGATCTCGACGCCGGGATCATCGTGGATGTGGAGGCAACGCCAGCGCACAGGACAGAAGAAGTCGATTCAACAAAGACCATGATCGAGCGCGTCGAAAAGCGATTCGATCTCAAGCCAAAACGTCTGGTGGGCGATACGGCCTATGGCGCAGCTCCGATGCTCAACTGGATCGTCAATGACAAGCAGATCGAGCCGCACATCCCGGTGTGGGAGAAGGCGCAGCGCGATGACGGCACCTTCAGCCGTTCGGACTTCCAGTTCAACGAGCAGAGCAACAGCTACGAATGTCCCGGCGGCAAGGAGCTGACCACGACCGGACGGCCAACCTCCGAGAGCACAGTGCTGTTTCGCGCCAAGAATGAGGATTGCGCTGGCTGTGCCCACAAGCAACGCTGCTGCCCGAACACGCCGCATCGCAGGATTGCCCGCAGCATCTACGAAGGTGCGCGCGATGTCGCGCGTACTGTATGCACAACGCCGGCCTATGAGCAGTCGCGCAAGGAAAGAAAGAAGGTGGAGATGCTATTTGCGCACCTCAAACGCATCTTGAAGCTCGATCGGCTGCGACTGCGGGGCCTAAATGGTGCGCGAGACGAGTTCCTGATGGCCGCGGCCGTCCAAAACTTGCGAAGAATGGCTAAGTGGCTCGCCCCGAAGGCAGAAAACGGAAGGCTGATACCTGTATGAAAGTGCGAGGATGACCTCGAACTGATCAGGCGCTTCTGCATTGACTCAATCAAGCGCCGCGAAGGCGCTACCGCGCGCAGCCAAAAGCGAGTTCTTCAACACAATAG
>NZ_JABJVV010000046.1 GCF_013155545.1 Caenimonas soli
CGGAATCATAGCCCTTGAACAGAAAGAACTCGTCTCGCGTCAGGTCGGGCACGTAGTACCAGCGGTGGGACGGGTTGTGGCGAAGAACCCAGGACTTGTGCGTGACGCCATGGGGGGATCGATAGTAAGTGTCAAGAAGATCAGCATCTTCAATGGAGGAGGCATCGCAGAACGCCAAGGGGAAATCCTGCGGAGGCGGTGAAACCGCCTGCCACGCTTGGATGATCATCAAGCGGGAATACGGCCGAATCTCGATCCCCTGCAGTTGACTGTCCCTCGCAGCAATCATGGGTCCACCGACCGGCGAGTAATCAATATGAGCGTGCCCAGCTCCGTGGGCTCTCACACTAAACTTGGTCTCGTTCGCGGGCCGGGAGAAGGAGTTCCCGCCGAGGGAGCGAATAGTGACACCGCCAAGGTCCACGGTCTGCACCCACGAGGCCTTGAAGTAATCCTTGATGAATGGAACCATCTCCTCCATATACTTCTTGCGCAGGATGTCTGGATCGCGTTCATTCAGACAGGATAGCTTCTGCTGAACGAGAACGAAGCCCTCCTTCTCGAGCGACAACTCGTCTGCGATCGGCCGCGCGTTGCGAACCGTGACATCGTGGATGACTTTCGGAAAGTCATATCCAGGCGTCGGGGTAGTTGCCTGACCCTTCTCGTCGGGCGTACGTCGAGCAAAGCCAATTTGGCCCTGCACGCACTCAAGGTGCTCACGGCTTGCTGATTCTGGGGCTCGCTTTGCATTTCCCATGATGCTGCTCATTCTCTTTTGGGGAAGAAGAGCAAATATATGCAGAAACCGAAGCGCAAAGGCCGCGATACCCGAGTGGCGATTGCAGGAATTCTGCAAACCAACCCCGACTTCCGCTTATTTCCGACACTCACCGGGCATTGCCGCCCGCTCGTCAGGTCCACATGGGCTTGAGCCGTCAACTCCCAGAGCCGATCTCTGGTGTCGATGACCCAGGAGAAAGCCTAGTGGCCGGCCGGAATGCAACAGTGTCTCAGGTCTTTCCTGACGCCGCCGGTGATCGCCCCGTCGGCAAGCGGCTGGGCGCGTGTGCCCCGGAAATAAGTACTCTCGAATCCCTCAGTCATTCCCCTTGAGAATTGTTCCGGCAGGCTTGGAAGCGCTGCCCAACTGATGTTGATTGTCATTCTGCGACCGTGCCGCACACTCTTTCGCAGGGCAGCGCGGAACTCGTCAACGCATCGATGGCGCACTGGCCCCTATTGAGCAGGGCGCACGCGCGATCTTCGTGAAGCTTTTTCGGGCACCCGCAGCATTGCTGCGTTTTCTGAGTTTTTGGTGGCGGAAATCAGCACCCGAAGCTGCGAGTCTGCAGTTGATTTCCTGGGTCAAGTGCTAAATTTCATTCCTCGACGGGCCGATTAAGAGCTCGCATGGGCGGTCGCAACTCTCCGTTGACTCCGGTACGCCGGGCCTTGGCGAGAAAGTTGCGGAGAACCTGGTGACTAATAGGAGACACATCATACTTACGGCACGCATCGCGTCTGCTGAGCAAACTAGCCACTCATCCAGTAC
>NZ_JABJVV010000047.1 GCF_013155545.1 Caenimonas soli
TCAGCCAGATCGTCATCTCCAAGCCCTGAGATCCGCAATCAGGCCGGGCCTTGCGGCCCGGCCTGCGCTCAGACGATCGTGGTGATGTCGGTTGCGGCAAGATCAACACCCACCACCGTGACAATGGTGTGCTGGCCGCCTGCCGTTTCGGTGATATCCACGATGCTGTTGGCGCCGGTATTGTCGATCGTGAAGCTGTTGGCTCCCAGCAGCACCAGCTTGTCGACGCCCGGCGTGAAGGCGTTGGCCTGGTACGTATTCTTCGTATCGGGCAGGTCGATGTTGAACGCATCGGCGCCGCTCGTGCCCGTCTGCACAAAGTTGAAGCTGCCGGCCAGCTCATTGGCGAAGAGATTGGCCAGGAAGTTACTGGTGGCGGTGTCGCCATCGCCGTCGGTCATGATCGCCTGGAAGGCCAGCTGCAAGTCGTTGGCCGGGGCGGCGATCTCGGTGACGAACTCGATGAACGGAACCTTGATCGTGCCCGTGTCCATGGTCAGCTGGATCGCGTCGATGGTCTTGCCGGCGGCCGCCTGCACGTCGAAGTGAACCGGATCATTGGACTTGGCCCCGGCAATGATGTCACCGGCGAGCACCTTGACCGGCGCACCCGAGGTAGAACCGTCCGTGTAGTACAGGGTCCAGAACAGGCTCTCGGTCGCCGGCGTATAGCCGGATACCGAGTTGTCGATAAACACCTTCACCTTGGTGACGTCGAATTCGGGGTTGGCGACGAAACTCTCGTCCAGCCCGCTCGACGACGTGTCACTACCGTTCAGGTTGTTGTTTCCCACCCCGATACCGGAAGTGCTGACATTCATGGCCTCGGTGCCCAGGAAAGGCGTTAACGCGGAGTTGCCCTCGATTTGCGCCTCGGTCAGATCGGGGTCTCCGCCGATCAGGCTCTCGACCTGACTCTCGTTGGCGGTTGCCAGCACGTTGAAAAAGACGATCTGCTTGTCGTTCAGCGGTGCGGGTGGATGCAGGCCCGCCCCCGGCGTCAGGGTTTGCACCGGGTCCGGACCGCCGGCAGTCAATCCATCGATCGTCGACACGGTGCTCGTGGTGGAGACAAATCCTTCGACAAGGTCCAGCTTGTAGGTGCCGTTGGCCAATGCCGTCAGGAAGTAATTAATCGGCGCGTCGGTCGTGCCTGGGTTGTTGTCGAAGTCAGCGCTGAGCGTTCCGCTGAAAAGGAAGTCGCCGCTCGCATTCGGTGACCCTGCCAGTGGCTCTAACGTGGCCGTCCCGGTGGCGGTCGTGCTGTTGGGCCGCACGATCGTGAATCCCGTCACATTGATGTCCAGTCCCGTGACCCCTGG
>NZ_JABJVV010000048.1 GCF_013155545.1 Caenimonas soli
ATTGATTTAAACGGCCGGGCGTGGCCGGGTCGATTTGAATTTCAGCTTCCCGAAGCCGCACACTCGTATGGATTTGCGGGGGTGCGGCCATGCACAAAGGCAAGCTGGTATTTGCTCAATTGAAGGAGCATCTGCCGCGGTCCGTTTTTGATCGGTGCGTGGCGCGTTACTCGGGCTCGCACGCGCCGCTGAAGTTCTCGCATTGGGATCAGTTGCTGTGCATGATGTTTGCGCAACTGACTTCGCGTGAGGGCTTGCGTGACATCACCACTTGCCTGCGCAGTCAGTCCACCAAGCTGTATCACGCTGGCTTTCAAGGCAGCATCTCGCGCTCCACGCTGGCTGACGCCAACGAGCGGCGCGACTGTCGCATGTTCGAGGACTTCGCGCTGCATCTGATCGGCATCGCCCGGCCGCTGTACGCCAAGGACAGCTTGGCAGTGCAGTTGGCACAGACCGTGTACGCCATCGATGCCAGCACCGTCGATCTGTGTCTGAGCCTGTTCGCCTGGGCACCGGCAGCCAACGCCAGAGCAGGAGTCAAGTTGCACACGTTGCTGGACCTGCGCGGCAATATTCCCGCATTCATCCGCATCACCGGCGCGCTGATCTCGGATGCGAGCTTCCTGGACCATCTACGCCTGGAGGCGGGCAGCTTCTACGTGATGGACAGGGCCTACGCTCACTTTGCCCGACTTATCAAATTTACCCATGCCGCAGCGTTCTTTGTCATCCGCTCCAAGAACAAGCTGCACTACCGCACCGTGCACACTTGCCTGGTCAACGAGGCTGCCGGCGTGATGCGCGACGAGCGCATCTTGCTGACCGGCAGGTACACCAGAATTCACTATCCGGCGCAGCTGCGCAGGATCGAATTTTTCGACACCAAGCGCGGCCGTACCCTGATATTTCTGACCAACCATTTCGAGCTTGACGCCGCGCAGATCGCGCAGCTGTACAAGAGTCGCTGGCAGGTGGAATTGTTCTTCAAGTGGATCAAACAGAACCTGCGCATCAAGGCATTTGTGGGCAACAGCGCCAACGCCGTGAAGACGCAAATCTGGATCGCAATCGCTACCTATGTGCTGGTGGCGATCGTGAAGAAGCGGCTCCAACTCACCGCCACGCTACACACCATCCTGCAGGTACTGAGCCTGTCACTTTTTGATCGGGTACCGATCGATGTGCTCCTGCTCAAAGCCGTCGATCTCGACGACGAAATCGAGGCTTCTCAGCAGTTTTCACTATTTGAAAATATCTCCGGACAGTAGTGGG
>NZ_JABJVV010000049.1 GCF_013155545.1 Caenimonas soli
GCCTGCTGCCAGCAGGCGAGCGTAGAAGGCCTTGAGAACGGGATTGAACCGTGTGCCCACCAGGGCGGCCACGAACAGCACACGGCGCACGTCTGCGCGCCCGCCGAAGATGTGGCGCTGGCCGCGCAAGGTGCCCGAGTCGCGGTTCATCGGCGCCAGCCCGACCAGAGCGGTGATCTGCTTGCGATTGAGCTTGCCCAGCTCGGGCAATTGCGCCAGCAGCGTGCTGGCCGTGGTCGGACCCACGCCCTTGACCGAGGTCAGAAGCTTGGCCAGGTCCGCATGGTGGGCGCGGATGTGGATCTTCAGTTCGCCGTCCACATCGTGCAGCTGCGCGGCGATGGCATCCATGATCTGCAGGATGCTTGGCTTGGCCTTGGGGTGCGCCACGGCCAGTCGCTGGCGCTCGGCCACCAGCATGGCCACGAGCTGACGGCGGCGCACGACCAGGGCGGTGAGTTCGCGCTGCTGCTCGTCAGCCAGTGTCCGCGGCTCATGCCCCTGGGCGTCCAGCATGGCGGCAAAGGCGCGCAGGGCCTGGGCGTCGATGCGGTCGGTCTTGGCCAGCTTGCCCACGCAGCGGGCAAAGTCACGCGCTTGGCGCGGGTTGACCACCGACACCCGAAGGCCCGCGGCGGCCAATGCCAGGGCCAACTGCCGCTCGTAGCCGCCGGTGGCCTCCAGCAGCACCAGGCGTGGGGCGAGCGGCACCAGCAGCTGGCAAACCTCGGCATGCCCTGCATCGTCATTGCCCAGATTCAGAGTCTGAAGCTCGCCGGTGACAGCCACTTCAAAGCTGTTCTTGGCGACGTCGACCCCTACATAAACGGGTTCACTCATAGCAGTTCTCCAGCTCCCAGCCTTACGAATACGAAATGTGTTCGGTCAACCATTCGGGATGCAGCAGAACAAAGAGACCACCACCGTGCGCCCTTTGCTTTGATACGAGCTCGGGCTCGCAGGAGACACAGGCTGCGCGGCAGTGAGTCAACCGGTTCAGCAATCAAGACTGTCGACCACGTCTTGACCACTGAAGTTTGAAGTATTTGAAAGATATAAGGAGA
>NZ_JABJVV010000005.1 GCF_013155545.1 Caenimonas soli
ATTGCCGAGCCACCCAACGGCTGGATCAAAAGCGTCTTGGGGTTCAGGCAGTTCAGCCTCAGGGGACTACACCGCGTGCAAGCCGAGTGGAAACTCGTTTGCATGGCGTTGAATCTGCGAAGGATGCGCAGCTTGCAACTGCCTTGAGGGGCCAGAACACCCGGCATCGTGCATTGCCGTTCGTCTGAGCGCGGGATGGCGGCTCTAATACCCCACAAAACAGCAAACTTGCTTGCCAGCGTGGATGCCGGGTCAACCCCGGGCATGACAACTACGCTCTGCCGCGCAGACTCCTAGCCCTTCTTCGCGAGCACAGGCTGCCACTGCAGAAACGACTCTGGTGCCCCGTCAGTCCATGGCCAGACACCCTTAGTCGTCGGATAGACAACCTGCACGACTTCGAAGTCTCGGCCTCCATAGAAATCGATGGCCTGGCCAAAGTAGTCGTCATAGACTGACCGCGGCACTGCACCGATGTATATCTCAAAGCCTCCGAGGAAGCCGCCGTAGTATTGTCCGACCGTGAACCGTTCGCCCTCACGGACCCGCCTGTTGTACTCGTTGACGACAGAGTGGGCCATGGGCTGCTTGAGGCCAATGACCACCACCTCAGGTTCACCGGTCTCACGGTGGATTCCGATGGAGTACGCAAACGGCGGCAGATCGCCTTCCGGATCGAACACGTGCATGACGCTGCAGCCGTACTTGGCGATGTCTTCTTTGGTCCTCTGATCGCCCCCACGCTCCATTGGTGCCCTTTAACGTAAAAATGACCGGCGACCAAGACAAGGTGCGACCGAAGGGAGCGGACGCACTTGGGCGTCCGTGTCGATTGAAAAGTTAGAGCGCATTGACGTGCCTTTAGTCAGGATCTTGGTAGTAGAACCCCACATCAAGTGCAATTTGATGCTGCACGAGAAGCCCGGCTAATGGTACCGAAATGAAGGGTCCGCCACCTGTGCCGCTGCCGCCCCAAAAGAAGCCGAGATGAGTTTCAGTCCCGGCGGCGCGCTCTTCAGAGAGGGACACGCCCGGCTTCAGCCGACTAAGAAGCCACTCGACATGCAAGTATGGATCCAGCACGTCTGAGCCAATCGCCTCTTCCGAGTCGAAAGCCCAGGAATACCGAGGAAGGTCGGTCCGCCGAACAAATCCCGCGGCCCTAAGCCGTTCCGCACTCGCTAAGCGCGCCGGCGAGTGCTGGTCATCGCACTCGATCGCTTCGAGCAATTCCGAGCACAGAATTCGAGAAGCCGCGCGTGAGTCATCGGACTTTATGAAGAACGTGCAGTAGTACGCCATGCTGCGTGCGCTCTAACGTTCGACATGAGCGGCATGACGCGGCAGGCGAAGCCTGCCGTGGCATGTCCGCTCGATGGAGGGGTTAGAGCGCATGTTGGCCGTGGGCAGGGGTATTAAAGTTTTGGCAAAGCGCTCCGCAGCCACAACAGCAGCGGTATGCCGGCTACGACTACTACAGCCGTTACCAAGAGAGCCTCAATGTTGAGATTCTCGCGTGCTATTTCGAGGAAGTTCGGCTTTGCGCGGGCTTCCAAGAAGTAGCCTTGCACAGGTGACGCCAGTTTGATTGCCTCGGCGACAACCTGTACCAACCGATGGAGCCCAAGCAGGACGAGCATTCCAAGTATTGCGAACTGCCAGGGCGTCTGGAACGTGCGCCACCACATTGCTGAAGTGACACCAACAAGCATGAGGCATGCAACGAATGGCAGAGCGATGGCGACGAGGAATTGCATCGGGCGAGTGGCGAGGCGGTTGAAGGGAGTGCGCTCTAACGTTGAAGGTAACCGGACCGCAACAGTCGCCGCGGAGCGGCCTCCTGCAGTTGCGTGTCCGTGTTGACCGACCAGTTAACCCACAACCTGATGGCCGGCGTGCGCAATTTACGTGTTGCCAGGATGGAACCCTCCTTCAGCTTGCGAGGTTGGCTCACCTAGTTCCTCCAGCAAGGCCTCAACGATAGCCTGGACCGTGGTACTTGGTTCGGCACCAGTCTCTTCCCGAGTGCCCGCGGCCAGGTGGCGGACAACGTCAGCCAAGAGCGTCCCCCAAGCGGCGGGCTCGTCCACTCCTTGCGCGCGCCACATGCCGATGTTCATCGTGCAATGAAGGCCACGCTCTGCGATCCATGCGCTGAGCATTTGCACCGCGTCTGGATCTCTTTGAGCAGCCGGGGGGATGACGAGTGGGCGCATTGTTGCGGGTTAACGTGATATGGCCCGCAGACCTGCCGCATAACATGGCTGAACGCACATACCGAGTTCCTCCGCTATCTTCTTTAAGTCGTTGGTTTATATCAGGAAGTTGGTGTGGACCGCTACTCGCGCCGGTTGCGAAAAAGCTGCGGGAGCCGGCAACACCGCGGAATAACACCGATCCTCGATCGCTTGATATTCGCTGTAAACGTAGCCGCCGGCCTTGCCACGTCTAGGTTTCGCGGCAATACTGTATGCATGACCAGTTACGAAAATACCGGCAAACCCCGCACACCGCTGTTTCGGCCGCCCTTGCAGGCGCCACGTTTGCTCGGCCAATTGCGCGAGCGCTTGCGGTATTTGCACTACAGCTTGCGCACCGAGCAGACGTATGTGTATTGGGTGCGCTTTTTCATCCACTTCAGCGGCATCAAGCATCCTCGCGATATGGGCAAGCCGGAGGTCGAGGCATTCCTCACAATGCTGGCCACTGAGCGAAAGGTCTCAGTATCCACGCATCGACAGGCGCTGAGCGCGATCCTGTTCCTGTACAAGGAAGTCCTGGGGCACGAATTGCCCTGGCTGCAGGAGATCGGCCGGCCGTCGCCCAAGCGCCGCATACCCGCTGTGCTGACAATGGCGGAGGTCCAGCGGCTGCTTGGTTTCATCGACGGAGAAACGGGATTGCTCGCCCGCTTGCTCTATGGCACAGGCATGCGCCTGATGGAGGGGCTTTCGCTGCGCGTGAAGGACATCGACTTTGATCGCCATGCGATCGTGGTGCGGGAAGGAAAGGGTGCCAAGGATCGCGTGGTGATGCTGCCGCGGTCGTTGCAAGAGCCACTGCGCGAGCAACTGGCTCGCTCGCGGGTTCTATGGGAACAGGATCGAGCCGCCCAACGACCCGGTGTGAGCCTGCCCCATGCGCTCGAGAGCAAGTATCCGCGGGCAGGACAATCGTGGATGTGGCATTGGGTCTTTCCCTCTCCAAAGCTCTCTACGGACCCACGCACGGGCATAGAGCGACGTCACCACCTGTTCGAGGAGCGCCTATCGCGTGCGCTCCGTAGCGCCACCACCATGGGGGGCATCGACAAGCATGTTTCCGCCCACACCCTGCGCCACTCCTTTGCAACCCACCTGCTGCAATCCGGCACTGACATTCGCACCGTCCAGGAGTTGCTAGGCCACAGCGACGTGAGCACCACGATGATTTATACCCATGTGCTGAAGGTGGCCGCCGGCGGCACGTCGAGCCCCCTGGATGCGCTGCTGCCGCCGCCCGTGTGCAAAGAACCAGAAATGGCTTACGCCTGAGGCAAAAAACCTGGATTGCGAATCAGGCCCGCAATGACAAGCCCTACATCCCCATCACTTCCTCGAACCGCTCGCCGCTGCTTTGCTGCTGCAGCGCCCACATCTCCGCATAGCGGCCGCCCCTGGCCAGCAGGTCGGCGTGGGTGCCGCGCTCGACGATGCGGCCGGCGTCCATCACCAGGATCTCGTGCGCGTCCACCACCGTGGACAGGCGGTGGGCGATGACCAGCGCGGTCTTGTTCTGCGCCACGCCTTTCAGCTCCGCCTGGATGGCGCGTTCGTTGGCCGAGTCCAGGGCCGAGGTGGCCTCGTCGAAGATCATGATGGGCGGGTTCTTCAGCAGCGTGCGCGCGATGGCCACGCGCTGCTTCTCGCCGCCCGATAGCTTGAGGCCGCGCTCGCCCACCATGGTGGCATAGCCCTTGGGCGTGGACTCGATGAAACTGTGGATGCGGGCGGCGCGCGCGGCCTCTTCCACTTCGGCGCGGCTCGCGCCCGGTTTGCCGTAGGCGATGTTGTATTCCACCGTGTCGTTGAACAGCACGGTGTCCTGCGGCACGATGCCGATGGCCTGGCGCACGCTGGTCTGCGTCACCTCGCGGATGTCTTGCCCGGCGATGGTGATGCAGCCCTGCTGCACGTCATAGAAGCGATACAGCAAGCGCGCCAGCGTGCTCTTGCCCGAACCCGAAGGCCCGACCACCGCCACCGTCTTGCCCGCCGGGATCTCGAAGCTCACGTGGTGCAGGATCTGGCGCGCCGGCTCGTAGGAGAAGCTCACGCTTTCGAAGCGCACCGTCGGTTGCTCCAGCCCCTGCAGCGGCTGCGCGCCGGGTTTGTCCGCGACCTCGCGCTCTTTTTCCATCAGCACGAACATCTTGTCCAGGTCCGTCAGGCTCTGCTTGATCTCGCGGTACAGCACCCCCAGAAAGTTCAGCGGGATGTACAGCTGGATCATGAAGGCGTTGACCATCACCAGGTCGCCCAGCGTCATGCGCCCTTCCACCACGCCCGCGGTGGCGCGCCACAGCATGGCCACCAGGCCGATCGCGATGATCAACTGCTGGCCGGTGTTGAGCATCGACAGCGTGGTCTGGCTCTTCAGCCGGGCCCGGCGCAGCTTCTCCAGGCTTTCGTCGTAGCGCTTCGCCTCGAAGCCTTCGTTGTTGAAATACTTGACGGTCTCGTAGTTCAGCAGCGAATCCACCGCCTTGGTGTGGGCGGCCGAATCGAACTCGTTGGCTTCCTTGCGGAACTTGGTGCGCCACTCGGTGATGCTGACGGTGAAGAAGATGTACACGGCCAGCGCGGCGATCGTGATCCAGGCGAACCAGGCATCGAACTTGATCGCCAGGATGGACAGCACCAGCGTCACCTCGATCAGGGTGGGCACGATGCTGTAGAGCGAATACGAGATCAGCGACTCGATGCCGCGCACCCCACGCTCGATGTCGCGCGTCATGCCGCCGGTCTGGCGCTCCAGGTGGAAGCGCAGGCTCAGCGCATGCAGGTGCTGGAAGGTTTCCAGGGCGATGCTGCGGGCCGCTCCCTGCGTCGCCTTGGCAAACACCAGTTCGCGCAGCTCGGTGAAGAACGAGGTAGACAAGCGCAGCAGGCCGTAAGCCAGCAGCAGGCCCATCGGCACCACCAGCACGGCCGCCGGGTCGCCCGGCTTGAAGCTCATCGCATCGACCAGGTTCTTCAGCAGCACCGGCACGCCGACGTTGGCCACCTTGGCGCCGATCATGAAGGCCAGGGCGGCGATCACCCGCCACTTGTATTGCCACAGGTAGGGGAACAGCCGCCGCAGCGTCGCCCAGTCGGTGTGGGTGCGCGGCGCGGCGGCGGCGCCGGCGGGCAAAGAGGCTGAGGAGGAGCTAAGTTCGCCGGCACGGCGCATCGGGGACAATCCAGACTTGTGTTCTTAAGAATGAGATTGTGCCCATGTCCGCCAATTCAAGCGCACCCGACCTGGCCTTGCCCACCGACAAGGAACTGGTACTGAAGGTAATTCCGATGCCGGCGGACTGCAACGCCAATGGCGACATCTTCGGCGGCTGGGTCATGGCCCAGGTGGACTTGGCCGGTTCGGTGGTGCCGGCGCGCTATGTGGACGGCCGCATGGCCACGGTGGCGGTCAACCAGTTCATCTTCAAGCAGCCGGTGCGGGTGGGCGACATCCTGTCGTTCTTCGCGGCCATCACCCGCATCGGCAACACGTCGATCACCGTGCAGGTGGAGGTGTACGCCGAGCGCTTCCGGGCCCAGGGGCGCTACGTGAAGGTCACCGAGGCCTCGCTGACCTACGTGGCCATCGACGAGGGCGGAAAGCCCCGGCCTATCCCGAAAAGGTGAAATGTCATCCCGGACACGATCCGGGATCCATCCTCAGAATTTCCCGTGCCGGCCTTCGCCGCCGGCAAAGCGCGTGGCGCCTTCCAGCCCGTCGGCGATGCGGTGCTTGCTGCGCTCCCACTCCAGGCGCAGCGCCTCGGGCAAGGGCAGATCCCACTGCTGGTAGGCGTTCATGCGGTCGGCCAGCATGGTCCTTTGCGGGAACTTCGCCAGCTGCTGTGCCAGAGCCATCGCGGCTTCCCGCGCATCACCCCGGGGCACGACGCGGTTGCACAAGCCCATCTGCAATGCCTCGGCTGCCTCTACCTTGCGGCCGGTAAGGATCAGGTCCATGGCGTGGCCCATGCCGATCAGGCGCGGCAGCCGCACGGTGCCGCCGTCGATCAGCGGCACGCCGAAGCGCCGGCAGTAAACGCCGAAGTAGGCGTCCTCTTCCATGACCCGCATATCGCACCACAAGGCCAGTTCCATGCCGCCGGCGACAGCCGCCCCGCTCACGGCCGCGATGACCGGCTTGGACAGCAACAGGCGCGAGGGCCCCATGGGACCCTGGGGTTTGTCATCGCCGGCGCTGAAGTCGAGATCGGCCAGCGCCGCGCCGGGATGTTGCTGCGCGGCCAGCTGCGCGCCGGCCTGCAGATCCCAGCCGGCGCAGAAATGGCCGTTGGCGCCATGGAACACGGCGACCAGCGCTTCGTGGTCGGCGTCGAAGGCAAGGAAGGCCTGATGCAGGGCATGGGCAGTTGCCGCGTCCACTGCATTGCGCACTTCGGGCCGGTCCAGGGTCACCAAAGTGACGGGCCCGAGCTTCTCAACACGAACGCTTGCTTCCATTTTGTCATTACACCTTAAACGCACGCCTCCGGTCCGCTAAGTGACACCGATCCGGGCAGACCCTGTACATGATGCAGGCCCCGGAAAGTTATAACCGGGCACACAGAAGATGGAGAGACAGTGCAATTCGTACAACTGGTGATCAGCGGCATTGCGCAGGGATGCATCTACGGGCTGATCGCGCTGGGCTTCGTGCTCATCTACAAAGCCACCGAAACCGTGAGCTTCGCCCAAGGCGAACTCATGATGCTGGGGGCGTTCTGCGGCCTGGCGACCATGACGTTCCTGGGCTTCCCGTTCTGGCTGGCCGTGCTCAGCGCGATCGCGGCAATGGCGCTGTTCGGCGTCCTGCTCGAACGCGTGGTGATACGCCCCATCCTGGGGCAACCGGCGTTCTCCATCGTCATGCTGACCATCGGCATCGGCTATGTGGCGCGCGGCCTGATCACCATGATCCCGGCGATCGGCACCGAGACCCACACCCTGCCCGTGCCCTACAAGGACCAGGTCTGGAATGCCGGCCCGCTGGTGCTCAACGCCGAGCAGATGGTCGTGATCGGCGCCACCGCCGCGCTGTGCCTGCTGCTCTTCGCCGTGTTCCGGTACAGCAAGGTCGGCATCGCCATGCAGGCCTCGTCGCAGAACCAGCTGGCGGCCTATTACATGGGCATCCCGGTCAAGAAGCTCAACGGCCTGGTCTGGGGCCTCGCGGCATCGGTCGCCGCTGTCGCCGGCCTGCTGCTGGCGCCCATCACCTTCGTGCACGCCAACATGGGCTTCATCGGCCTGAAGGCTTTCCCCGCCGCGGTGGTGGGCGGCTTCGGCAGCCTGCCCGGCGCCATCGTCGGCGGCCTGATCATCGGCATCGTCGAATCGCTCTCGGGTTTCTACCTGCCCCAGGGTGTCAAGGACATTGCCGCGTACATCGTGGTGCTGATCATGCTCATGGTCAAACCGAACGGCTTGTTCGGCGAAAAACTCCGCAAGAAAGTTTAAGACAGCCATGCGCTTCATCTTCAAGACCGACTACAACCAGGACGTCAAGCTCGCCAAGCATGGCGGCCATGTGTTCTGGTACAGCGCCCTGCTGCTGTTGCTGCTGGCCGCGCCCTGGCTGTTCGCCGAGTACTGGCTGGCCCAGCTCACCTTCGTGCTGATCTACTCCATCGTCGGCCTCGGGCTGATGCTGCTGGCGGGCTTCACCGGCCTCTTCTCCATCGGCCACGCCGCCTTCCTGGGGGTCGGGGCCTATACGCAGGCCGTGTTCGTCAACATGGGCGTGCCCTTCCCCATCGCCCTGGCGCTGGCGGGCCTGCTCTCGGCCGCGGTCGGCGTCATCGTGGGCTTGCCCGCGCTGCGCGTGAAGGGCATCTACCTAGGCATCGCCACCCTGTCCTTCGGCTTCATCGTCGAGGAAGTGCTGGCGCGCTGGGAGTCGGTCACCGGCGGCAACTCCGGCATCCACGTCAAGCAGCCCGATCTGTTCGGCTACAAGGTCGATTCCGCCATCGGTTTCTATTTCCTGTGCCTGGTCATCACCATCGTGGCCACCCTGGGCATCCTCAACCTGCTGCGTTCGGCCACCGGCCGGGCCTTCGTCGCCATCCGCGATTCGGAGATCTCGGCGCAGAGCATGGGCATCCACCTGGCGCGCTACAAGACGCTGTCGTTCGCGCTGTCGGCGGCGCTGGCCGGCGTCGGCGGCGCGCTCTATGCGCACAAGCTGTCCTTCATCTCGCCCGACCAGTTCAACATCCTGCAATCGATCGACCTGCTCCTGATGGTGGTGATCGGCGGCCTGGGCTCGGTGCACGGCGCTTTCCTGGGCGCCATCTTCCTGATCTCCATGCCGCAGGTGATCTCGCTCACCAAGGATTACCTGCCGCCCGTCGTCGGCCAGGCGCCCGGCCTGCAGGGCGTGGTGTATGGCGCGGTGTTGATCGCCTTCGTGCTGTTCGAGCCGCTCGGCCTGTACGGCCGCTGGCTCAAGGTCCGCACCTACCTGCAGCTCTTCCCCTTCTACCGCAAGGGCCTGTTCAAGCGGCAGAAATCCTTCCAGAAATCGGACCGCCTGAGATGATCCAAACGCACAACAGCCCCCTGGCGGCAGCGGGCACCAACGGCCCCCTGCTCTCCGCGAAAAACCTCAGCGTGCGCTTCGGCGGCGTGCTGGCCGTCAACAGCGTGAGCTTCGAGGTCGAGCGCGGCGAGGTGTTCACACTGATCGGCCCCAACGGCGCCGGCAAGACCACGGTGTTCAACCTGATCAGCCGCATCTACACGCCCACCACCGGCGAAATCGAGTACGAGGGCCAGTTGCTCACCGAGCAGCCGCCGCACAAGATCGCCTCGCTGGGCATCGCCCGCACTTTCCAGAACATCGAGCTGTTCGAACACGCCACCGTGCTGCACAACCTGCTGATCGGCCGCCACACGCATCGCACCACGGGCCTGTGGAGCGACCTGTTCTTCACCGGCAAGGCAAGGCGGGGCGAGATCGAGGCGCGCGAGAAGTGCGAGCGCGTGATCGAGTTCCTCGACCTGCAGAAGCACCGCGATTCCATGGTCGCCGGCCTGCCCTATGGCGTGCGCAAGGTGGTCGAACTGGCGCGCGCCCTGTGCACCGAGCCCAAGCTGCTGCTGCTGGACGAGCCTTCGTCCGGCCTGAACGTGGAAGAAACCGAAGACATGGCCTTCTGGATCCAGGACATCAAGCACGAGCTGGGCATCACCGTGCTGATGGTCGAACACGACATGACGCTCGTCTCCAAGGTATCCGATCGGGTGCTGGCGATGAACCAGGGCGAAGTCCTGGCCATGGGCACGCCGCGCGAAGTACAAAACCACCCCGGCGTGATCGAGGCCTACCTGGGCTCGGTCGACGACATGAGCAGCCTCAGAAGGGAGCCGGCATGACGACCAATCCTCCCAGCGTGAGCGACACCCCCGTCCTCAAGCTCTCCAACGTCGAGTCCGCCTACGGACCTATCAAGGCCATCCGCGGCGTCAGCCTGCAGGTGCGCCGGGGCGAGATCGCCACCGTGCTGGGCTCCAACGGCGCCGGCAAGACCACGATCCTCAAGACCATCTCCGGCATCATCGATCCGCGCAAGGGCAGCGTCGAGTTCAAGGGTGACAACATCACCGCCAACGACCCGGCCCACATCGTGCGGCAGGGCCTGTCGCACGTGCCCGAGGGGCGCGAGGTGTTCCCGCTGCTGACCGTGCACGACAACCTGGTGATGGGCGCCTACACCCGAAAGGACAGCGACGGCGTGGCCCGCGACATGGAGGCGGTGTACGGCTACTTCCCCATCCTCAAGGAGCGCGCCACGCAGGACGCCGGCCTGCTCTCCGGCGGCCAGCAGCAGATGCTGGCGATCTCGCGCGCCATCATGGCCGCGCCCGACCTGATCCTGCTGGACGAGCCCAGCCTGGGCCTCTCCCCCAAGCTGACCCGCGAGATCTTCGAGATCGTGGTGCGCATCAACCGCGAACGGGGAACCACCATCCTGCTCGTGGAACAGAACGCCAACATGGCGCTCAACGCCTCCGACTACGGCTACGTCCTGGAGAACGGACGCATCGTGATGGAAGACACCTGCGCGCGCCTGCGCGAGAAGGACGACATCAAGGAGTTCTACCTGGGCATGAAGGAAGCCGGCGTGCGCGGCGAGCGCCGCTGGAAAAAGAAGAAGAACTGGAGGTAGGAACGATGTCGAATCTCTGGGACCTGTCCCATATCCAACCGAATACGTCCGTCGTCCTCGAGGGCGACACCATTCCCGCCATGTTCTGGAACGGCGTGGACAAGCGTGGCCAGCAGATCTGGATGCGCCAGAAGAAGCTGGGCATCTGGCGCGCCTGGTCGTGGCAACAGACCGGCGAGGCCGTGCTCGAAATCGCCGGCGGCCTGATGAGCCTCGGGCTGCAGCGTGGCGGCACCGCTTCCATCCTGTCCAACACCGTCATCGAATGGGTGCTGGCCGACCTGGCCATCCTCTCCTGCGGTGGTGTGTCCAACGGCATCTACCCCACCGACGCCGCCTCGCAGGTCCATTACCTGTGCGAGGACTCGGGCACCACCATCCTGTTCGTCGAAGACGACGAGCAGTTGGACAAGGCCCTCGAAGTGCGCCAGCAACTGCGCGGCCTCACCAAGATCATCGTGTTCGACATGGAGGGCCTGCGCGACCTGGACGATCCGGGCGTGATGAGCCTGGAAGACCTGCGTGTCCTCGGCCGCCAGTACATGGCCAAGAACCCCGAGGCGCTGATGAAGCGCATCAAGGCCTGCCGCCCTGAAGACCTGGCCATCCTGGTCTATACCTCGGGCACCACCGGCAAGCCCAAGGGCGCCATGCACAGCCACAAGGGTTTGATCTACACCGTGCGCGGCTACAACACGCTGGTGGCGCAGGACCACACCGACGAGCGCATGTGCTTCTTGCCGCTTTGCCACATCGCCGAGCGGCTGGGCGGCGAATATTTCTCCCTGTACACCGGCGCCGTCCTCAACTTCGTCGAGAACCCCGAGACGGTGCCCGAGAACGTGCGCGAGATTTCGCCCACCGTGTTCACCGCCGTGCCGCGCGTCTGGGAGAAGTTCTATTCGGCCGTGATGATCGCGCTGAAGGAAGCCAGCCCGCTGCAGCAAGCCGCCTACGCCTGGGGCATCGGCGTGGGCACGAAGATCGCCGACAAGGTGCTGGCGGGCGAACCGGTCGACGGCTTTCTCAAGTTCAAGTTCACCCTGGCGCGCTGGATCGCCTTGAACAACGTACGCAAGCTGATTGGCATCCACCGTTCGCGCTTCCTGGTCACGGGTGCCGCGCCCATTTCGCCGGAACTGGTGAAGTGGTACCTGGCGCTGGGCCTGCCCATGCTGGAAGTCTGGGGCATGACCGAATCGTGCGGCGCGGCCACCGGCGTTCCGGCGAACAAGATCAAGCCCGGCTCCATCGGCCCGGCGGCTTCGTACAACGAGGTCAAGCTGGATCCGCACACCAGCGAGATCCTGGTGCGGGGCGCCAACGTCTTCATGGGCTACCTGAACCAGCCCGAGAAGACCGCCGAGACCATCGACAAGGACGGCTGGCTGCACACCGGCGACGTCGGCCTGGTCGACGAAGACGGCTTCTTCCGCATCACCGACCGGATGAAGGACATCATCATCACGGCCGGCGGCAAGAACATCACGCCCAGCGAACTGGAGAACGAGCTGAAGTTCTCTCCCTACATCACCGACGCGGTGGTCATCGGCGACAAGAAGCCCTATCTCTCGGTGATCGTCATGATCGACCAGGAGAACGTGGAAAAGTTCGCGCAGGACCACGACGTGCCTTTCAGCAACTACGCCAGCCTGACCAGGTCGCCCCAGGTGCAGGAGCTGATACAGGCCGAACTCGATCGCGTGAACAAGAAGTTCGCCCGCGTGGAACAGATCAAGAAGTTTTTCCTCCTCGACACGCAGTTGTCCGCCGAGGACGAAGAGCTCACGCCCACGATGAAGCTGAAACGCAAACTGGTGCAGCAGAAATATGCGCCCCAAATCGAGGCCATGTACCGCTGACCGACTGGTCGGGGCCTATGTGAAACCCCTATGCGCAAAGTCGCCTAGGTGAAAGCCAATGTCGAGCGCTCCGGAAAGAATGCGTTGCCCATACACACCGCCTTCACTCCCGGAGACTCTCGATGAAGTTGAAACTCGCTTTTCTAGCCACACTGGCACTTGCTGCCGGTGCGGCGCAAGCACAATCCGCCGCCCCTGGCGTGAGCAAGAATGAGATCGTGCTCGGCACGATCCAGGATCTCTCGGGCCCTCTCGCCTCGTATGGCAAGCAAATCCGCATGGGCATGCAGATGCGCGTGGACGAGGCCAACGAAATGGGCGGCGTGCATGGCCGCAAGATCAAGCTGCTGATCGAAGACGACGGCTACGATCCCAAGAAGTCGGTGCTGGCCACCCAGAAGATGGTCAGCCAGGAACCGGGCATTTTCGCCATGGTGGGCCACCTGGGCACCGCCCAGAACATCGCCTCCATGCCGGTGCAGTTCGAAAAGAACGTGATCAACTTCCTGCCGATCACCGCCGCGCGCGAAATGTACGAGCCCGTGCACAAGCTGAAGTGGGCCAACGCCGCCACCTACTACGACCAGATGCGCATCGCCGCGCCGCGCCTGGTCAAGGACCGCAACCTGAGCAAGCCCTGCATCATTTACCAGGACGACGACTTCGGCATGGAAGTCCTGCGCGGCGCAGAAGCGGGCCTCAAGACCATCGGCAAGGAAATGGTTGAAAAGACCAGCTACAAGCGCGGCGCCACGGACTTTTCTTCGCAAGTGGCGAAGATGAAGGCCGCCGGCTGCGACCTGGTGGTGCTGGGCACCATCATCCGCGAGACCGTGGGCACCATGGCCGAGGCCAAAAAGACCGGCTTCAACCCGCTGTTCGTGGGCTCCAGCGCCGTCTACACCGACCTCATCCCCAAACTGGGCGGCAAGCTGGCCGAGGGCCTGTTCGCCACCATGACCTCGCAGCACCCGTACCTGGACGCGGCCGAACAGCCGATCCGCTTCTGGGCCAACAAGTACAAGACCCGCACCAACGAAGACCCGACCGTGTTCTCCGTGTACGGCTGGGGCGCGATGGACGCCTTCCTGAAGGTCGCCTTCAAGGCCGGCCCGAGCCTGACCACCGACAACTTCGTGAAGACCATGGAAACCATGACCTTCCCCCGAGATATGTTCGGTACGGCTGAGCTGACCTTCAGCCCGACCAAGCACCTGGGCAACCAGTACGCCCGCCTGTCGCAGATCCAGGACGGCCGCTGGAAGGTGACTTCCGACTACGTCGCCTTCGCCGGCCTGAAGCCGGTCCAGCAGAAGGACGGCAAGTGGAAGGTCGAGTCGGAGTTCTTCAAGGACCATTAAGTTCGTCGTTGCGGGCCTGGTGTCTAAGTGAATACGACAGCTTGACACCCGGGAGCGGCGGGCAAGAATACGCCTGACCCAACAGCCCGATCCACAGGAGACGCACGATGAAACTAAGAACCGCCGCCGCCCTTGCCGCGCTGGCGCTGGGCTCCAGCCTGGCCAGCGCGCAGAACGCCAACCAGGGCGTGAGCAAGACCGAGATCACGCTCGGCTCCATCCAGGACCTGTCCGGGCCGATCGCGGGCTTCGGCAAGCAGGTCCGCCTGGGCATGCTGTTGCGTGTCGAAGAGATCAACGAGCAAGGTGGCATCAACGGCCGCAAGATCAAGTTGATCGTCGAGGATTCGGCCTACGACCCCAAGAAGGCCGTGCTGGCCGCACAGAAGCTGGTCAACCAGGACAAGATCTTCGCCATGGTCGGCCACATCGGCACGGCGCAGAACATGGCCGCGATGCCGGTGCAGTTCGAGAAGAACGTCATCAATTTCTTCCCGGTCACCGCCGCGCGCGAGATGTATGAGCCCTTCCACCGGCTGAAGTACTCCTTTGCGGCCACCTACTACGACCAGATGCGCACCGCCGTTCCCAAGGTCGTCAAGGACAAGGGCGCCAAGAAGGTCTGTACCATGTACCAGGACGACGAGTTCGGCCTGGAAGTGATGCGTGGCGCCGAGGCCGGCCTCAAGGGCATGGGCATGGAACTGGCCGAGAAGACCAGCTACAAGCGTGGCGCCACCGACTTCTCGTCGCAGGTCGCCAAGCTCAAGTCCTCCGGCTGCGACATGGTGGTGCTGGGCACCATCATCCGCGAGACCATCGGCGCCATCGGTGAGGCCCGCAAGACCGGCTACAGCCCGACCTTCATCGGCTCCAGCGCGTCCTATACCGACCTCATCCACAAGCTGGGCGGCAAGGCGATGGACGGCCTGTATGCCACCCACACCGCGCAGCACCCGTACCTGGACGAGGCCGACCAGCCCATCCGCTTCTGGGCCAACAAGTACAAGACCAAGTACAACGAGGACCCGACGGTGTTCTCGGTCTATGGCTATTCCCTGATCGATGCGTTCGCGGCGGCCGCGCGCAAGGCCGGCCCCACCCTGACCACCGAGAGCTTCATCAAGGCCATGGACACCATGGTGATCCCGCCGGACATCTTCGGCAGCCCGGAAGCCAGATTCGGCCCGCAAAAGCGCCTGGGCAACGAGTTCTCGCGGCTCTCGCAGCTGCAGGATGGCCGTTGGAAAGTGGTGTCGGACTACGTCAAGCCCTGAACGGCCCGCACTCTGACAAAGCCGCCCTCGGGCGGCTTTTTTCTTGATAGGAGTGCTAACCTTGGCGGCCATGATCCAGCCGCCCCCTCCCAGCACGCCGCCCGACCCCCTCAACTCGCCGCTCTTGCAGAGCAAGTCCCTGTTGTGGCTGGTGGTGATCGTCACGGTGCTGTTCGCCGTCGTGCTGTGGCCCCTCAGCGGCGCGGTGTCCTGGGCGGTCTTCATGGCCATCGTGTTCTCGTCGCTGCAGGACCGGTCCGTCCTGGTTTGCCGCGGGCGCAAGGGCTGGGCCGCTTTCGGCACGCTGGTGGTCATCATCGTGAGCGTGCTGCTGCCCATGGCCTTGTTGACGGCGTCGATCACGCAGGAGGCTACCGCCTTCTACGAGCGCTTCAAGTCGGGTGACATCCAGCTCGCGGAGTACTTCCAGCGCGGTGTCGACGCGCTGCCCGAGTGGGTCCGCGCCACCCTGGGCCGCCTCGGCCTGGCCGACCTGGCCGCCGTGCAGGGCAAGCTGGTGGACGCTCTGGCCCGCAGCGGCCAGGCGCTGACGGCGCGCGCCTTCACCATCGGCCAGAACACACTGGACTTCGTGGTCAACTTCTTCGTGATGCTGTACGTGCTGTACTTCCTGCTGCGAGACGGCAAGACGCTGTCGGCCCAGGCCCAACGCGCCCTGCCGCTGAAGCCGGAACACAACAGGCGGCTGCTGAACCAGTTCGCTACCGTCGTGCGCGCCACCGTGAAGGGCAACGTGGTCGTGGCGCTGGTCCAGGGCGCGCTGGGCTGGCTTGCCTTCTGGTTCCTGGGCATCACGGGCGCGCTGCTGTGGGGCGCCCTGATGGCGCTGTTGTCGCTCCTGCCGGCCGTGGGCGCGGCCCTGGTGTGGGGGCCGGTCGCGCTCTACCTGCTGTCCACCGGTTCGATCTGGCCCGCGCTCGGCCTGCTGGCCTGGGGCGTGCTGGTGATCGGGCTGGTGGACAACGTGCTTCGCCCCATCCTGGTGGGCAAGGAAACGCGCCTGCCCGACTACCTGGTGCTGGTGGCGACGCTGGGCGGGTTGGCCGTGTTCGGCCTGAACGGTTTCGTCATCGGCCCGGTCATTGCGGCGATCTTCATCGTGGCCTGGGACATCTTTTCGGAAGCGCGCCAGGGACCCGCCGCGCAACGGGCCCCCGCCGCCGGCAAGACCAAGCGGCCCGCCGATCGGGCCACGATGTAAGGCGCAGCTGTTCCTATTTGGAACGCTTCGACTTGGCTGCGGCCTGGCCTTCGCCCGCGTCCCCCTGCATGCCCTGGGACATGCCGATCAGCACGCCACTGGCCAGTGCCGCGTAACTGTCCAGCAGCGCCTGCGCCGTCTTCAGGCCCATGGCCCGGCCTTCACGCAGCACAGCCTGCGCCTGGTCGGTCAGCTGCTCTACGGTTTGGGTTGCGTGCGCGCCGGTGCCGGTGCCCTTCATCTGGAACTTGTCCAGCACATGGGTCCAGGCAAGCTGCAAGGGGTTGGAGCCGTCGCCCACCGCCTTGCGGACCGTGCTGAAGAACATGTCCTCCATCTTCTCCAGGTCCGACAGGGCCTTCTTGACCTGGGTTTCACGCATGCCCGCACCATATTCCACCAACTGCTCCAGGGCGCGGCGATTGGCTTCCACGACCTGCAGCAAGGCTTCGTCCATGCCGGCGACGGCCTTGGCCAGCAGCGGCTCCATCTGTTGGGCGCCCATCGGGTTCTGCACGGCGCCTTGGGCCGCGGCCTGGCTGACCTGCTTGACCACAGCCTGGATGTTCTTCAGGGTCAGCTCGCGCCCCTGCAACGCCTTCAGCGTGGCCTCCTGCACGGACTTGCGAAGGGCTTCGCCTTGCCGCGCCGAGGCCTCGGCGAACTGGCCCATCAGGGCTTCCTGGTCAAAACCGAACTTGGGCATGGTGCCTCCCGGGAGTGGATGGTCGGCACACTATAAACCCGCATCATGAAACGATGTAGGCCCCCGAGCCGGCCGACATCAGCTTGCCGTCGGCCCCATAGAACTCCATGCGAGTGGAGGCGACCCGCGACCCCAGGCGCAGCACCTCGGCCCGCAACTCGAAAAACTCGCTGATGCCGGGCCGCAGGTAGTCGACCCGCAGGTCGATGGTGCCCAGCTTGGCGAAGCGGTGCAGGCGCTGCAAGGGCGGCTCATCCATGTGGCGCGCGCCAATTGCCGCCATCACGGCCAGACCTCCCATCGCGTCCAGGCCGGCGCTGATCACGCCGCCGTGGATGCGGTTGAACGAGTAGTGGCCCACCAGGTCCTTCTTCATGTCGATGCGCCCGGCGACGCGTTCCGGCGCCAGGCTGGTGATCTTCAGTCCGAGCACCTTGTTGAAGGTGATCTTGTCCTCGAAGATTTCCTTGAGGCCGGCGATGAATTCCTGCTCGAATTGGACCGGTACCTGCGGCGGATGTTTTGTCATAGATTCAGTTGCCTTGCAGCCAGGTCCTTCATGATCTCCTCGGCGCCGCCGCCGATCATCATGACCTTGACCTCGCGGTAGATGCGCTCGCTCTTCGTGCCGCGCATGAAACCCATGCCGCCCAGGATCTGCACCGCCTGGTCGGCGCAGAACTGCATGGTCTGGGTCGAGTGATTCTTCAGCATGCAAACCTGGGCAACGCAATGGGGGTCAGATTCCAATTTTCCCTCGTCGGCCAGCACGGTGACGGCATCCAGCCAGGCCCGGGTGGACGCGATGCGCATCTGCATGTCCACCAGCTTGTGGCGTATCACCTGTTTCTCCACCAGGGCGCTGCCGAACGTCCTGCGCTGGCGCGACCAGTCCAGGGCTTCGTCGAAGCAGGCCTGGGCGAAACCCAGCGCCATCGCCGACATGCCCAGGCGCTCGCCATTGAAGTTGCTCATGATGATCTTGAAGCCGCCGCCCTCCTCGCCCAGGAGATAGCGCACGGGGACGCGGACCCGGTCCATGCGCAGGTGCGCGGTGTCGGAGCACCACCAGCCCATCTTGTCGAGCTTGCTGCGCGATAGGCCTGGCGCGTCGCCCGGCACCAGGATCATCGAGATGCCGCCGGCGCCTTTGCTTCCTGCCTCGCCGGTGCGGACCGCCATCGTGATCCAGTCGGCGCGCATGCCGGAGGTGATGAACACTTTCTCGCCGTCGATGACCCATTCGTCGCCTTCGCGCCGGGCCGTGGTGCGCAAGCCCGCCACGTCGGAGCCGGCGCCCGGCTCGGTGATGGCGAGCGCAGCGATCTTGTCGCCGCGCAACACCGCCGGAATCACTTCCTGCTGTAGCTCCGGCGTGCCATGCCGCAGCAGCGGCGGCAGGCCGATGTTCAGCGAGAACAGGCTGGCCATCAGTCCGCCGCTGCCGCTGTGGTGCGCCATGGTGGCGGAGACGGCGTTGCGCAGCGCGAAGGGAGCGGGCGTGCCGCCCAACGCTTCGGGGTAGCCCAGGCCCAGAAGGCCGAGCGCCGCAGCCTCGCGATACAGCTCGCGCGGGAACTCTCCTGCCTCGTCCCAGGCAGCCACATTCGGTGCGATGCGTTCCAGCGTGAAGCGCCGGACCGTATCGGCCAGCGCCTCCACATCCTGCTTCAGATCGGCGTTCATGCCGCAGCCTCGAAAGTCACCAGCACCTGGGACGTAGCCGCCTGCTGGCCCTGTTCCACGTGCACCGCCTTCACCACCCCGTCGCGCGAGGCGGCCAGCACATGCTCCAGCTTCATCGACTCCAGGACCAACAGCGTGTCGCCCCGCACCACGGTGCTGCCGGGCTGAGCCTTGATCGCGATCACCTTGCCGTTGAACGGCGCACGCAGTTCATTCGCGCCGGCTGCACCGCCTGCGTTGGCGGCGGGCTGGAAAGAGACATCCTCCACCACGAGATCGAGTGGTCCGGCCTGCACATGCCAGGCGCCGTCGTCCATGCGAACGCGGGCGCCGGCGGGCGGCTTGATCAGTTGCGTCTGGCCGCCCTGCTCCACGTCCAGCGTGCCGTCGGCTTGTTCGCGCACTTGCAGCGCCAGCACGCGCCCGCGATGCAGCAGCCGCAATGGCCGCGGGAACGGGGCAGGCAGCCCGGTGCCGCGTTCGCCCAGGCCAGCGTAGATCGCCGCCAGTGCCGCCGGCACCAGTGCAAGCTGCTCTTCCCGCACCAGGGCTTCGCGCAGTTCATCGGCGCCCTGGTCCAGGAAGGGGATCAGTGCGGCGCCCTCCCGGAATCGGGGATGCCGCAAACAGGCCGCGAGAAAGCGCCGGTTGGTCGGCAGCCCCAGCAACTGCGTGCGATCGAGCGCCGCAGCCAGCTGGTCGATCGCCTGCGCGCGAGTCGGCGCGTGCGCTATCAGCTTGCCGAGCATGGAGTCGTAGTGCGGCGGCACCTCGAGTCCTTCGAAAAGCGCATGGTCGAAGCGCACGTCGCCCGGTTCGCGGAAATGCCCCACCGTGCCCGCATGCGGCGTGAAGTGCTCATCCTCCGCACACAGGCGCACCTCGATCGCATGACCCTGGAACCGCACCTGCTCCTGCGCCAACGGCAGGGGCTCACCCTGCGCCACCCGCATTTGCCACTCGACCAGGTCCAGACCGGTCACGGCCTCGGTGACCGGATGCTCGACCTGCAGGCGGGTGTTCATTTCCATCAAGTAGAACTGGCCTGCTTCCAGCAGGAACTCCACCGTGCCCGCGCCGACGTAGCCCGCCGCCTGCGCAAGCTCCACCGCACAGCGGCCCATGCGCTCGCGCAAGGCCGCATCGACTGCCGGGCTGGGCGTTTCCTCGATGATTTTCTGGTGGCGCCGCTGCACCGAGCAATCGCGCTCGCCCAGGTGGATGCAATGGCCGTGCGTGTCGGCGAACACCTGCACTTCCACATGGCGTGGTTCGAGCAAGGCTCGCTCCAGCAGCAATTCGCCGGAGCCGAAAGCCGATTGCGCCTCCGAGCGGGCGCCTTGCACGGCCGCCTGCAGCTGGCCGGCCTGGGTCACCAGCCGCATCCCGCGCCCGCCACCACCGGCAGCGGCCTTGACCATCACCGGAAATCCGACGCGCTGCGCCTCGGCGGCGAAGCGCGCATCGGACTGGTCTTCGCCCTGATAGCCCGGCAGGCAGGGCACGCCGCGCGCCTGGGCGATCTGCTTGGCCGACGACTTGCTGCCCAGCGCGCGGATGGCCTGCGGCGGCGGTCCCACCCACACCAGTCCGGCGTCGATGACGGCCTGGGCGAAGTCGGCGTTCTCGCTCAGGAAGCCATAGCCCGGATGCACGGCATCCGCGCCGGTGGCGCGGGCCGCGGCGATCAGCTTGTCGACACGCAGATAGGAGTCCGTCGAAGCATTGCCGCCAAGCGCATAGGCCGTGGTGGCCTCAGTCACGTGCAGCGCGCGGGCGTCGGCATCGGAATAGACCGCGACGGTCTGCATGCCCATGCGGTGCGCCGTGCTGATCACCCGGCGGGCGATCTCGCTGCGATTGGCGATGAGGAGGCGGCGGATCTTCACTGCCGCGTTCACGACGACTGCGGCCGCTTGGCGATGCCCATGATCTTGGCCAGGATGCCCAGCATCACTTCGTCGGCGCCGCCGCCGATGGAGCCCAGGCGGCCATCGCGGTACATGCGCGAGACCTTGTTCTCCCAAGTGAAACCCATGCCGCCCCAGAACTGCAGGCAGGCGTCCGGCACGATGCGGTTCAGGCGCCCGGCCTTGAGCTTGGCCATCGAGGCCAGCTCCAGCACGTCCTGGCCGCTCACATAGAGCTCACCGGCGCGGTAGGTGAGCGCGCGCAGGCATTCCACTTCCGTCTTGAGCTCCGCCAGCTTGAACTGCACCCATTGCTGGTCGGCCAGCGATGCGCCGAACAGCTTGCGCTCCTGCGCCCAGTCGATGGTCCACTGGATGCAGTTGGTGAGCGACTGCAGGCAACTGGCGGCCGCCCACAACCGCTCCTCCTGGAACTGCTGCATCTGGTAGATGAACCCCTGGCCTTCTTCGCCGATGCGGTAGCGCTGCGGCACGCGCACCTCGTCGAAGTAGATCAAGCCCGTATCGGAGGAGTTCATGCCGATCTTCTTGATCTTCTGCGCCACCTCGATGCCCTTGGTGAGCTTGCCGTTGGGGCCGTCGCGCATCGGCACGATGACCAGCGACTTGTTCTTATGAATGGGCCCTTCGCCGGTGTTGACCAGCATGCACATCCAGTCGGCCTGCAGGCTGTTGGTGATCCACATCTTCTGGCCGGTGATGATGTAGTCGTCGCCGTCCTTCACCGCCCGGCTCTTGATGGCGGCCACATCGCTGCCCGCGCCGGGCTCGCTGACGCCGATGCAGGCGACCATGTCGCCGGCGATGGCGGGCGCCAGGAACTGGCGGCGCAGCTCGTCGCTGCCGAAGCGCGCCAGCGCCGGTGTCGCCATGTCGGTCTGCACGCCGATGGCCATGGGCACGCCGCCGCATTCGATGTGACCCAGCGCCTCGGCCATGGCCATGGCATAGGAATAGTCCAGCCCCGCCCCGCCGTATTCCTCCGGCTTGGTAAGGCCCAGCAGGCCCAGCTGGCCCAAGCGCTTGAACACCTGATGCGCGGGAAAGATTTCGGCGGCCTCCCATTCATCGACATGGGGATTGATCTCCTCGTCGATGAAGCGCTTGAGGGTTTTCTGGATCTCGAGGTGCTCGTGGGTGAATTGCATTTCTTGTCTCCTGTTTCTTCTGTCATCCCGGACTTGATCCGGGATCCACCTGGGCGCGCCAACGTGGATTGCGGGTCAAGCCCGCAATGACAAGTCCGGGTTCTTCTACATCCGCGCGACTCCAAACTGCATCGGCCGCAGCTGCCTTTGCTCCGCCTGCGCGCAGATATCGAGGCACTGCGCCAGCACCGCGCGGGTATCGCGCGGATCGATCACGCCGTCGTCGAGCAGCAGGCCGGACGTGTAGAAAGCGTCGGCCTGGGCTTCGAACATCGCGACGATCTTGTCGAACTGGACCTTGGACTGGGCGGGATCCGCCGCTATGCCTTTGCGGGCCAAACCGGCCTCGGTGACGATCTGCATGGTGCGGGCGGCCTGCTCGCCGCCCATCACCGCCGTCTTGGCGCTGGGCCAGCTGAAAAGGAACCGGGGGGCATAGCCGCGGCCGCACATTCCGTAGTTGCCCGCGCCGAAGGAAGCGCCGCACTGGATGGTGATCTGCGGCACCGTGGCGTTGGTCACGGACTGGATCATCTTGCTGCCGTGCTTGATCATCCCGCCCTGCTCGCTGTCCTTGCCCACCATGTAGCCGGTGGTGTTCTGCAGATAGATGATCGGATGGCCCAGCTGGCACATCAGCTGGATGAAATGCGTGGCCTTGTTGGCGCCGGCCACATCGATGGGCCCGTTGTTCGTGATGATGCCGATGCTGTGTCCGTCGATGCTGGCCTGCACGCACACCGTGGCGGGGCCGTACAGCGACTTGAACTCCAGCAGGTCTGAGTCGTCGACGATGCGGGCAATGATCTCGCGCATGTCCACCGGCTCGCGCAGATTGGAGGGCACCAGGCCCAGTAGTTCCTCGGCGTCGAAGCGTGGATGGCTGTCATTGCGGGCCTGACCCGCAATCCATGTAGGCGCGCCACCATGGATCCCGGATCGAGTCCGGGATGACAGCCGGCCTACGACCTCCCGGGCGATGCCCAGCGCATGCCTATCGTCTTCCGCCAGGTACTCGCCCAACCCGGAAACGGCGGTGTGCATCTCGGCGCCGCCCAGTTCTTCCTCGGTCGCCACCTCGCCGGTTGCCGCCATCAGCAAGGGCGGCCCCGCCAGGAAGGCGCGGGAGCGCTTGCGCACCATCACCACGACGTCGCTCAATCCCGGCATATAGGCCCCGCCCGCCGTGCCCGAGCCGTGCTGCACTGTGATGACGGGGATGCCCGCCGCCGACAGCCGCGCCAGGTTGCGAAACAACGCGCCGCCGTGCACGAAGCCTTCCACCCGATAGCGCATCAGGTTGGCCCCGGCGCTTTCCACCAGGTGGATGAACGGCAGCTTGTTCTCCAATGCCAGTTCCTGCACCCGCAGGATCTTGTCGAGCCCCATCGGCTGGATCGCCCCGGCATCGATGCCCGAATCGCTGGCCACCACCATGCAGCGCACGCCGCTGACAAAGCCGATCCCGGCGACGATGCCGCCGCCCGGCACCGAGGCGGCCGGGTCCTTGACGTCCTGCAGATAGCCGGCCAGGGAGCACAGCGGCAGATACGGCATTCCCGCGTCGAGCAGCAGGGCGACGCGCTCACGCGGGAGCAGCTGGCCGCGCTTGTCGAAGACGGGCTTGGACCTGGCCGAAGAAGCGGCCGCTCGTTCCTGCAGCCCGTGCAGTTGGGCGATGCGCGCCAGCATGGCTTCGCGCCGCTGCTGTGCCACGGCCCCCTGTGCGTTCCAGGAAGAAGCGAACACCGTCATGACTGGAAGACCTTCGGCACCACGGCGCGGTGAAAGCCCTCGAACGGCTTCACGGCATTGCGCTGCTGCGCCTCTTCGCCCGGCATCTGCATGGGCCAGCCCATGCGCACCTGCGGGCGCGCGCCGTCGACGCGGAGCACGTCGCCGCTGATGAATGAAGCCGCCGGGCTGAGCAGGAACACCACGGCAGCCGAGGTTTCCGCTTCCGTACCGAAGCGGCCCAGCGGCACGGTATTGCGCATCTCGCGCAGCATGGGCCCCGCTTCCGGGGGGTAATGGTCCATGCCGCTGGAGGCGATGTAGCCGGGCGCGACCGCATTCACGCGAACACCGCTACGGGCCCACTCGGCCGCCGCGGTTTCGGTGAAGCTCACCATGCCGGCCCGCGCCGCGCCGCTGTGGGCCATGTTCGGCATGGAACCCCACATGTCGGCCACGATGTTGACGATGGCGCCGCCGTGCTGCTGCATGGATTGCAGGTAGCACTCACGCGCCATCAGGAAGCCGCCGGTGAGGTTGGTGTTGATCACCGCCTCCCAGCCCTTGGCGCTGATGTTTTCCAGGGGGGTGATGTACTGGCCGCCGGCATTGTTGACCAGCGCGTCGATGCGGCCGTGCACCGCGATCATGGCCTGCACCGTGTTTTTCACCCCCTCCTCGTCGCGGATGTCGCAGGCGTGGAAGCTGGCGCGCCCGCCATCGGCCACGATCTCGCCGGCCGTCTCGTGCAGCTTCTCCAGCCGTCGGCCAATGAGCACCGCGTGTGCGCCCAGCGCCGCGAGTTCATGGGCGATGCAGCGGCCGATACCCGAGCCGCCGCCGGTGACGACAACGACCTTGCCGGCGAAGAGACCGGGCGCGAAGACAGAACGATAATGGGCGCTCAAGTTATTTCCCCAATGAAAAGTTTCATGGCCGCGTCGGCGAGTTCATCCAGCGACGCCCCCTTGCGCCGGTCGTACCACTGGGCCGACCAGTTGAGGGCGCCGAACATCAAGAGGCGCGCCAGTTTCACGTCGGCCCGCAGCTGGCCCGATGCATGCAACGCGTCCAGCACCGGACTCCACGGGGCCTCGTACTCGCTTTGCAGTTCGGCCAGGGTTGCGCGCTGGCGAGGCGTGATCGACCGCGCCTCGTACAACATCACCGGAATGAAGTCGCTGCCCGGCCCGAGCAAGATGTCGAAGTGGTTGCGGATCAGGGTTCGCAGTTGGGCGGCGGCATCGGGGGTGGCCTGCGCGGCACGCTGCAGCGCCTGCTGCTGCCGCTCGATGGCCGAGCGCATGCCCTCTTCCATCACGGCGTACAGCAGCGCGCCCTTGCTCTTGAAGTGATAGAACGGCGAGCCGCTTTGCATGCCCACCGCCGCCGCGATGTCGCGGGTGCTGGTGGCATCGAAGCCCTTGCGCCGGAACAGCTTGGCGGCCGATCGCAGCAACTCGACGCGGCGGTTGCCGTCGTCCCTGTCCTCCACGGTCTTGCGCGGACGCCCGCGTGGGCGCTTGACGCTATCGACGGGACGTGCGGCGGATATCTCCATGGGACCGGACCATAGCAAAGTCCGGTATTTTTAGCAAGCGGCCGCTTGGTGAAAATAGCGGCCGGTCGCGGGCTCTATTGCTGCGAGGAAATCTCCGCGCATTTGCGGCCCATCGCCTCGACGGCGGCGCGGTGCCGCTGGCGCAGCCGCTTCATCTCGAAGGTGGCGTCCGGCGAAGGCCTGATCTGCGCGTTCCACACCGAATGCACCATGTCCACGTGGCCCATCAGTACATCGGCCATCTCCTCGGACAGCTGGGGCAGCGCTCCCTTCATCATCCGGATGTCGTGAAGTTCAGCAGCGACAGTCTGGTAGCAATGCCTGTCCATCCATGACTCGACCATCTCATCGAAGTCGCTTTGGTATCGCTCAAGCGCCTGCGAGAGCTGTGAAGCAACGGTGCGGATGGCCGGCAGCGAAGAGGCTGACATGTAAACCCCCAGGGGTAGATGTCTCGAAGTTTACGGACAGATACCCCGCGTATCCCCCTCAGCAATTAGCTGTTACCACGGCCGGGCAATAAACGCGCCAAAGCGCGGCAGGCCGGCTTGACACAGAATGGAGGGTTGCCGGACCCAGATCCAGACCCCAGAGGAACTCCCCATGACCTACCCCCATACTCAACTGTTCATCGATGGCCAGTGGCAGGACGCCGCGGATGGCCGCAGCCTGGCCGTCTTCAACCCGGCCAGCGGCCAGGAGATCGGCCGCGTTGCGCATGCAGGCAAGCCCGACCTCGACCGTGCGCTTGCTGCCGCGCAGAAAGGCTTCGAAACCTGGCGCGACACCCCTGCGGCCGAGCGCAGCAAGATCATGCGGCGCGCTGCCGCGCTGATGCGCGAACGGGCGGGCGACATTGCCGGGCTGCTCACCCAGGAACAGGGCAAGCCGCTGGCCGAGGCCAAGGGCGAGGCGATCGCGTCGGCCGACATCATCGAATGGTTTGCCGAGGAAGGCTTCCGCGTTTACGGTCGCGTCGTGCCTTCGCGCAACCTCGCAGTGCGCCAATTGGTGGTGAAGGATCCGGTCGGACCGGTGGCGGCGTTCACGCCCTGGAACTTCCCGATCAACCAGGCCGTGCGCAAGATGTCGGCGGCGCTGGCCACCGGCTGCTCCATCATCGTCAAGGCACCTGAAGAAACGCCCGCCGGCCCGGCCGCGCTGGTGAAGGCCTTTGCCGACGCGGGCGTACCTGCCGGCGTGATCGGCCTGGTGTACGGCAACCCGGCGGAAATCTCGGGCTACCTGATCCCCCACCCCATCATCCGCAAGATCACCTTCACGGGCTCCACCCCCGTGGGCAAGCAGCTGGCGGCTCTTGCCGGGCAGCACATGAAGCGCGCGACCATGGAACTGGGCGGCCACGCCCCCGTCATCGTGGCCGAGGACGCCGACGTAGCCTTGGCCGTGAAGACGGCAGGCGGCGCCAAATTCCGCAACGCCGGCCAGGTCTGCATTTCGCCGACGCGCTTCCTGGTGCACGAAAGCATCCGCAACGAATTCGCTGCCGCGCTGGTCAAGCACGCCCAGGGCCTGAAGGTCGGCGATGGCATGACCGACGGTATCCAGATGGGTCCCTTGGCCAACCCCCGGCGCCTCACCGCAATGGCGGAGTTCACCCAGGACGCGGTCGAGCGCGGTGCCCGGGTCGCTGCCGGCGGCGAGCGCATCGGCCAATCCGGCAACTTCTGGGCGCCCACGGTGCTGGTGGATGTGCCGCTGGAAGCCAAGGTCTTCAACGACGAGCCTTTCGGCCCCATGGCCGCCATCCGCAGCTTCAACACGCTGGACGAGGCCATCGCCGAAGCCAACCGCCTGCCTTTCGGCTTGGCCGGCTACGCCTACACCCGCTCGCTCAAGAATGCGCATGCGCTGTCGCAGCGCCTGGAGGTGGGCATGCTGTGGATCAACCAGCCGGCCGCGCCCTGGCCCGAGATGCCCTTTGGCGGCCTCAAGGATTCGGGTTATGGCTCGGAGGGCGGGCCGGAGGCACTGGAGGCCTACCTGAACACCCGCTCGGTCTCCATCATGAACGTCTGAGGACCGGCGTCAGCGACACCGTCCTACAGTCCCCCGCTGGGGCCAGCCCTAGATTCGGGGGCATATGAAACAGGCCCTGCACAGCGCAGCCAACACGGTTACCGATTTCCTTCGACGGATCTGGGGCGCTGTGCGGCGCCACCCGTTCTGGTTCATTGCCGCGCTGCCCGTCCTGGCGCTGCTCTACGTCGTGGCGCACATTCCGTTCACGCCCAGCATCGTGGACGTGCGCAAGGCCAAGTCCGAGCAGCCGACCGTGGTGATGACCGCGGACGGCAAGGAACTGGCCGTGTTCAAGCGCGCCAATCGCGACTGGGTCAAGCTCACCGATATCTCCCCGCACGTGCTGGCGGCGCTTATCGCCACGGAGGACCGCCGCTTCTTCGAGCACGGTGGCCTGGACCTGCGGCGCACCGCTGGCGCGGCGCTGAGCAGCATCGGTGGCGATCTCCAGGGTGGCTCGACCATCACCCAGCAGCTGGCGCGCAACCTCTATCCCGAGCAGGTGGGCCGTGCCGCCACGCTCACGCGCAAGATCAAGGAAGCCATCACGGCGCTCAAGATCGAATCGGTCTACGACAAGAACGAGATCCTGGAGACCTACCTCAACACGGTTCCGTTTCTCTACAACGCCTACGGCATCGAGATGGCGGCGCGCACCTATTTCGACAAGTCCGCCGACAAGCTGGACGAGCTGGAAAGCGCGACGCTGATCGGCATGCTGAAAGGCACCAGCTACTACAACCCGGTGCTGAACCCCGAGCGCGCCGTGCACCGGCGCAATCTCGTGCTGGCGCAGATGGTGAAGTCGGGAAAGCTGGAGCAGGCGAAGTTCGAATCGCTCAAATCCAAGCCGCTGGGCCTCGACTTCGAGCGCCAGGCCGAACCCCTGGGCCCGGCCCCGCACCTGGCCCAGCAGCTGCGCCGCTGGCTGATCGAATGGGCCGACCGCCATGGCTACAACATCCATGCCGACGGCCTGGTGGTGCACACCACCATCGATTCACGCCTGCAGGACATGGCCAACCAGGCCGTGACCCGGCAGGCCGACAAGCTGCAAGCCGTCGCCAGCGCGCAATGGAAGCCGGCCGCGAACAAGGAGCTGGTGGCCACCTTGCTGCGCGAGACGCAGCAATACCGTGCGGCACGAGACACCGGGCTGGCCGACGGCGAGGCCCTGAAGAAGCTGCAATCGGACACGCCATTCATGCAAGCGTTCTGGGAAGAAAAGACGCGGCTGCAAGCCGGCTTCCTGGCCATGGATCCCGCCAACGGCCACGTCAAGGCCTGGGTCGGCAGCCGCGATTTCAGCCAGGACCAGTTCGACCACGTGCAGCAGGCCAGGCGACAACCCGGGTCCACCTTCAAGCCTTTCGTGTACGGCGCCGCCTTCGAGCAGGGCATCAGTCCGGACGAGGTTTTCATCGACCAGGCGGTGGAAATACGGATCGACGAGCGCACGGTCTGGAAGCCTACCGACGTGCACGACGCGACGGGGCTGCCCACCAGCTTGCGCGATGGCCTCATCCAGTCCAAGAACACCATCACCGCGCAGCTGATGCAGAAGGTGGGCCCTGCGCGGGTTGCGAAAACCGCCTACGACATGGGGGTGCGCCAAAGCAAGCTCGACCCGGTGCCTTCGCTCGCGCTCGGCACCAGCCCGGTAACGCTCAAGGAAATGGTGGCGGCGTACGGCACCATCGTCAACAGCGGTAGCTATGTCGAACCCATGCTGGTGACGCGAGTGACCAACAAGCAAGGCCAAGTGCTCCAGGAATTCCATCCCAAGCCCCCGGAACACGGCTTGTCATTGGCTGCCGCGCAGACCTTGCTGGACGTGATGCGCGGAGTGATCGAGAAGGGCACGGGTGCGGGCATCCGCAGCAGGTTCGGCATCCAGGGTGACCTGGCGGGCAAGACCGGCACCACCCAGGACTACACCGACGGCTGGTTCATCCTGATGCACCCGAACCTGGTGTCCGGCGCCTGGATGGGCTTCAACGACAACCGCGTGACCATGCGCAACGACTCGTGGGGCCAGGGCGCCCGCAACGCGCTCAACATCGTCGGAGATTTTTTCCAGCAGACCCTCAAAGCCAAGGTCGTTGACAAGAATGCCCGCTTCTCCGCACCGCGCGACCAAGGCGTGATGAACAGGATGAACGATTGGTTGAACAGCGTTTTCCAGAACCAGCAGCAAGAGCCGCAGGGCGCTCAACCCGCGTTGGTGGCCGAGCCGCAGCCCAACGGGCCGGCCATCAGCCCCGCGCCGGCGGTCGTCTCCGTGCCTGCCGTGATTGCCGAGCCCGCGCCGGCGGCTACAACGTCGCCAGTGCCGCAGCGCAATCCCGAGTTCCAGTGGAACGCGGAGCGCAGCGCCGAGCGGCCGGCACGACTGGTGATCCGCGCCCCCGGCGCGGCTCCGGCGGATGAACGCCGCGACACCGAACAGCGATCGGAATCGTCTGGCGAGGGTAGCTTCCGCATACTGCGCGAGGTCAGGCCCCAGGAGGGCGTGAGCAGCGACCGCTGAAGCTCAGGCCGTCGGCGCCCGCCAGCGCTCAAGCTCGGGCCCGATCTGTTCCAGGGTCGGCATGACCAGGGCGCCGCCAATCTTCCGGCGCGCGAGCAAGGTGCAGGAACCTCCGGCCCAGATCTCCGTCCTCGGCGGCAACAGCCCGCGCAATTCCTGCAGGCCCCGGGCGGCCTGGCCCGGGTTCATGCCGGCGGAAAAACTCAGGCCCACGATATCGGCACGGTGGGCCACGGCCGCGGCAGCAACCTGGGCCACCGGCGCATTGACGCCCAGCGACATGCAGTTGGCACCATGCAGGCCCAGCAGGGCCCAGGCCATCAGCAGGCCCAGGCCGTGCAACTCCTGCGGAAATGTCGCCAGCAAGACCCGCGGCCTTGCAGATGCGGGCACGTCGAGCGCCGCAATGGCGCCGCGCAGGACCTGCTGGACGCCGTCGCTGTACAGGTGTTCCTCGAAAACCTGGAGCTGCCCCTGTGCCCAGGCTTCGCCGACCGCGGCATTCAGGCGCGGCAGCCGGTGGGTGACGAAGGACTCGAGGCCCTTCTGGTCCAGCGCCCGCCTGAGGTGGCCGACCAGGCGGCGCATGTCATGGGCCTTCAGCATCCGGATAAAGGCGTCTTCACGCACGTCTTCAACTGCGGTGCCTCGCGCCCGTGGACCACGCGCCAGCCGCGCCAGTTCGTCCACGCCCATTTCCACCAGCTGCGCCGGGCGGTGACCGAGCTCCAGCAGGCGGCGCATCAGCCGCAGCTTCTCCACCTGGGCCGCAGGATAGCCCCGCTCGCCGCGTTGATCGCGCAAGGGCTGGGGAAAGCCGTAGCGCCGCTCCCAGATCCTCAGGGTCGCGCGCGGAATGCCGCTATCCGCCTCGGCCACGGCAATTGGCAGGGGCTGCGGGGAAACCTCGGTCATCGGCATATGCGCATTGTCGCCACGCCCTCGCACCAACCTGGGTTCGCGGACGGCGGATGTGTGACATAGTTACTTGAAGTTACTTATTTGTCATAGTACAAACAGGCCTTCTGGTGGAGGTTCAACATGCGCGTCATCCCCAATAACGTCCCCGGCCTAACCCTTGTGTTCCTGGCGGCCCTGATCTGGTTCGGTTCAGGACGCGTCGGGGCGCAACCTCGCCCCAATGCCGACGACGCCGGCGAAGTGCTTTCCCATCCCTGGGTCGTGCCGCACCCGAGCCGGCAGCCCGAGGCCTACTTCACCAACATCAAGAGCGGGGAACAGCGCGAGTCGCCGTTCGTGCTGCGCTTCGGGCTTTCCATGCGCGGGCTGGTGCCGGCGGGCAAGACCGCAGGCCGCGCCGGGCATCACCACATGCTGATCAACCAGGCGCTGCCGCTGGACTTCACGAAACCGCTGCCATTCACGGACCAGTACATCCACTTCGGCAAGGGCCAGATGGAGGCCGTGGTGAACCTCAAGCCAGGCACCTACCAGCTGCATCTGTTGCTGGCCGACCAGGGCCATATCCCTTATTTCGTCTACAGCAAGCCCCTCACGATCACCGTCACCAAGCAGAACGCCCAGGTGAGCGCGGCGAGCCTGCAAGGCCCGGCGCGTGTCGAGATCCTCAGTCCGGCCGATCAGGAAAGCCCGCGCGGGCCATTTCGCGTGCAGTTCCATGCCACGGGCTACAACGTTGCGCACGCCGGTCCCCAGGTGCCGGGCACGGGTCATTTCCGGCTGGTGCTGGAGCGCCAGGGCAAGCCGCCGGAGGTACTCAGCTTCCGCCAGGGCCAGACCGAGGTGTGGCTGAACCCTCCGCGCGCCGACTATGCGATGCGGCTGGAACTGGTCGGCAACGACGGCGCCTCGGGCGTCATCGCAAGCAGCAAGCCCGTGCGTGTGAACGTGGCACCGCGCCCACCGGTCTGACTACACGCTGCGCAGGCCTTGTGCGCGCTGCAGCAGCAGATCGCGCTCACGTGCGTTGCCGGCCAATTTGGCGGCGCGCTCGAATTCGGCCCTGGCCTCGTCATTGCGCCCCAGCTTGGCGAGCAGGTCGCCGCGAACGCTGGGAAGCCACTGGTAGTTGCGCAGTGATTTGTCCCCCTCGAGCGCGTCGATGATCGCCAGTCCCGCCGCCGGTCCGAATGCCATGGCGACCGCCACGGCCCGATTCAATTCGACGACCGGCGACGGCGCCACCTGGGCCAGCGCGTCATAAATTGCGGCAATGCGCTGCCAGTCGGTCTCGTCGCCGCTCGAGGCCCTCGCATGGCAGGCGGCGATGGCAGCCTGCAGCGCGTAAGGACCCAACGCCCCGCCCATCGACGCGGCGCGCTCCAGCGCCGCAAGGCCGCGGCGAATGAGCAGGCGGTCCCAGCGCGTGCGGTCCTGTTCCAGCAGCAGCACCGGCCGCCCGGCCGCGTCGACCCGCGCCCCCGCGCGCGAGGCCTGCAGTTCCATCAACGCCACCAAGCCATGGGCCTCGGACTCCTCCGGTGCCAGCTCGGCCAGCATCCGCCCCAGGCGCAAGGCCTCGTCGCAAAGGGCCGGCCGCATCCAGTCCTCGCCCGCCGTGGCGGTGTAGCCCTCGTTGAAAATCAGGTAAACGACTTCCAGCACCGATGCCAGGCGCTCGCCCAGGGCCTCGCCGCGCGGCAGCTCGAACGGCACGCGCGCCTCGCTGAGCGTTCGTTTGGCGCGGACGATGCGTTGGGCGATCGTGGGTTCGGGCACCAGGTAGGCGCGGGCGATCTCGTGGGTCGTCAGGCCGCCCAGCAGTTTCAGCGTGAGCGCGACGCGCGCGTCTGTCGAGAGCACGGGGTGGCAGGCCGTGAAGATCAACCGCAGCAGGTCATCGCCGATCTCGTCGGCACGGGCCTCGTCGAGCGCGTCAACGAAGTCCGGCACGATCAGGGCCTCCTGAGCCTCGAGGTCATGGCCGATCTGGTCCAGCTTGGACTGCAGCACCTTGTCGCGGCGCAGCCGGTCGAGCGCGCGGTTCTTGGCGGTGGCCATGAGCCAGGCGCCTGGCTTGTCCGGCACGCCCTGGGTCGGCCAATGCTCCAGGGCGGCCACCAGCGCGTCCTGCGCCAGTTCCTCGGCCACTCCAACGTCGCGCACCATGCGCGCGACGCCGGCCACGATCTTCGCGGACTCGATGCGCCAAACCGCGTCGATGGCATGGTGGGTGGCCGAGTGCATTGGCGATCAGGCCTGGGGCGGAGCTGCGTTGGGATCCATGTACATCAGCTCCCAGACATGGCCGTCCAGGTCGGTGAAGCCGTGGCCATACATGAAGCCGTGGTCCTGCGGCGGGTTGGGCGCCGTGCCGCCGGCGGCGATGGCCTTGCGCACCAGCTCATCGACCTCGGCGCGGCTCTCGCACGACAGGCAGATCAGCACCTCGGTGCTTTTGGTGGCGTCGGCCACCGGCTTCCTGGTGAAGGTCTGGAAGAAGCTCTCGACCAGCAGCATCGCGTAGATGTCGTCGGCGATCACCATGCAGGCGCCCTGCTCGTTGGTGAACTGCGGATTGAAGGAGAAGCCCAGGGCGCCGAAGAAGGCCTTGGTGAGCTCCATGTTCTTGATAGGAAGGTTGACGAAGATTTTGCGTGACATGGCGGATCTCCTAGACGGCCTTTTCGGCTCGGGCCTTCAGGTTGGCGAGGCCCGCCTCGAAGTCGCGGCCGATCATGCGGTCCATGTTCATGAAGATACCCACCAGCTTGGCCATGAAGGGGCTGGGGCCGTGCATGGCCCAGGTGACTTCCGTGGCATCGCCGCGGGGCACCATGGTGAACTCGACGATGTTGTGGCCTTCGAAGGGTTCGAGCATGTCCAGCTTCATCGTGACCTTGGCAGGGGCCGTGGATTCCAGGATGCTGATGCTGCCCTTGCCCACGTCCTTGTTGCCCGCGAAATGATAGGCCGCACCGGGACCGGCCTGCGGCCCGCTGTACTCGCCGCGGATGTTGGGGTCCTTCAGGTTGTAGGGGTTCCAGGTGTTGAACACGCGCATGTCGTTGATGAGCGGGTACAGCCGCTCCGGCGGCGCCTTGATGCTGGCGCTGCGGTGCACGCGGAAGGTGTCGGGCTTGAACGCGGCCAGCACCAGGGGCACGGCCATTGCCGCGACGGCGATGAGGGCGATGGTCTTGATCATGGCGCTCTCCTCACTCCATGCCGATCTTGTTGAACCGATCGGCTGTTGCCGGTTCGATCACGTCCTTGAAATCGTCCATCTCGTAGAGCTGGCGCACCTCGATCTCGGCGGGCTTGCCTTCACCCACCGGGTTCGGGAAGCGGCGCGACCACTCCAGCGCCTCGTCGCGGTTGCGCACCTGGATCATGGTGTAGCCCGCGATGAGTTCCTTGCTTTCGGTGAAGGGCCCGTCTACCACCACGCGGCGGTCGCCCTCGTAACGGATGCGCCAGCCCTTGCTGCTGGGTTGCAGGCCCGAAGCGTCGAGCAGCACGCCGGCCTTCGCCAGCTGTTCGTGGTACTCGGCCATGGCGGCGAACAGCTTGTCGCTGTCGTCGGGGAAACGGCCCGCTTCCGAATCCGGCGTGGCCTTGACGATGATCATGAATCGCATATCGGTTCTCCTTGCTGTTGGGTGGAAGCGGCAGGAAATGCGCGCCTCTGAACACACGACGAAGCAACCGATGCGAAATCGACAAGTCGCCGGCCTGGGAAAAACCCTAGGTGTAGCAAGGCCCCACGGCGCGCACCTCGACCGTCGCCCATTCAGCTGCGGGACATTGCTTGGCGATGGCCACGGCCTCGTCACGCGTTTCGCAGTCCAGCAGGAAGAATCCGCCGACCATCTCCTTGGCCTCGGCGAACGGGCCATCGAGCACCTGGGCGCGGCCATTGCTGATCTTGACGCGCTGGGCGTCGTCCTGCGACACCAGCGATTCCACGGCGCGCAGGACGCCGCGCGCCTTCAGGCCGTCGGCAAAACGCAGCATGCGTTCATACACCGCCTCGCCTTCGGCCCGGGTGCGGGTGAGCCGCTGGCCGACAGGTTCCTGGATCAAAAGCATGTAGGGCATCGGCAACCTCGGGTTCAAGCCGGCCGGGGGGCCGGTCGCGCCGAAATGATACCTGCGGTCGCCGCCGCGTGCACAGCCCCGTCAAAGCACGCGGAAGATCTCCCAGCGGCTGGTGCCCGAGACCACATGGGGCTCCAGTTCCTTGCTCCATTGCTGGTGGGCCGGTATCGTCGCCAGCTTGTCCCAGACCCGGTTCAACTCTCCAAGATCCTCGATCAGATGTTCAGTCTGGACCGTCGCCTCCAGCGCACCGACCGAGCCGGTGAGCAGGCGCGTGCGGTCGTCCTTGAACCCGGCCTGCGGCCCGATGTCGCGCAGCCAGCGCTTCATGGCGTCCACGACATTCTGCTTGTAGCCGAACTTCGCATCGATGCTCCAGCGTGCCACCATCATGACCGTTCTCCTTGCAAGGGGGAGCAGATTTATAGGCGAGCCATCCCGCCAATTCAAGCAGCGCCTCAGTCGATGAAGAAATCCGGAATGAATTTCTTCGTGCCCGGCTTTACCGCGTACTTGTCGAGGTCCGTGATGCCGTGCGCCGCCAACAGCTCGTCGTCAATGAAGAAGTTGCCGCTGCCGGTACCGGGGCCCGTGAAGATGACATACGCGGCGTCGGAAAGGATCTCGGGCGTGCGGCACATGTTCACATCGACGCCGGGAATCATCTGCAGCGCTGCCGTGGCGATGGCGGTGCGCGGCCACAGGCTGTTGACGGCAATGCCGTATTTCTCGAACTCGCCCGAGTGGCCGAGCGTGCACATGCTCATGCCGTACTTGGCCATGGTGTACGCGGTGTGCGGCGCAAACCAGTGCTGCTTCATGGACAGCGGCGGCGACATGTTCAGCACCTGCGGGTTGCGCCCGGCGGCCGCGGATTTTTTCAGCTCGGGCAGGCAGGCCTGGGTGCACAGGTAGGTGCCGCGCGCGTTGATGCCATTCATCAGGTCGTAGCGCTTCATCGGCGTGTGCTCGGTGTCCGTCATGCTGATGGCGCTGGCGTTGTTGACCAGGATGTCGATGCCGCCAAAGGTCTCGACCGCTTTGGCGACCGCCGCAAGCACGGCCTCCTCGTCGCGAATATCCACCGCCAGCGGCAGGGCCTGGCCGCCCGCGGCCTTGATCTCCTCGGCCGCGCTGTAGATCGTGCCCGGCAGCTTGGGATTGGGGTCGGTGGTCTTGGCCACGATCACGACGTTGGCGCCGTCGGCCGCCGCGCGCTTGCCGATTGCCAGGCCGATGCCGCGCGATGCGCCGGTAATGAAGAGGGTCTTGCCTTTGAGTGTCATGGTCGATCTCCTGGGGTTGTCATTGCTGGCTTGACCCGCAATCCATGCGACTGCGGCCAAGACATCTTCGGGCGAGAGGTGGATCCCGGGTCAAGCCCGGGATGACAATCGTCACACCTTCGAGAAGTCGGGCTTGCGTTTTTCCATGAAGGCGCCGAACGCTTCCTTGGCCGCGGGCTCGCCCAGCATCCGCGAAAAGCTCTGGCCTTCATCGGCCATCTGCTGAAGGATCAGCTGCTGCTGTCCCTTTTTCATCAGCCGCTTGGTTTCGACCAGGGCGCTCAGGGGCTTGGCCGCGAGCTTGTTGGCCGCAGCCTGGGCGACGTTGTTGGCTTCGGTGGGCGGCACGACGCGATTGACCAGCCCGACTTCGAGCGCGGCCTCGGCCATGAAGGGCTCGCCGAGCAGCAGCGCCTCGGCCGCGCGGTGGTAACCCAGCATCTGCGGCACCAGCAGGCTGGAGGCGGCCTCGGGGCACAGGCCCAGATTGACGAAAGGCATGGAAAACGCCGCGTTGTCGCCGGCATAGACCAGGTCGCAGTGGAACAGCATGGTGGTGCCCACGCCGACGGCCGGGCCGCAGACGGCCGCGAGCAGCGGCTTGGGGAAGGTCGCTATGCCGCGCAGGAAGCGGAACACGGGCGAGTCCGTCCCCGCCGGCGGCTTGTTGAGGAAGTCGCCGATGTCGTTGCCGGCGCTGAACACGGTTTCGTGGCCTTGCAGCACGGCCACTCGGACAGTGGCGTCGGACTCGGCCGCGGCCAAGGCGTCTGCCATGGCGCCGTACATGGCGGCCGTGATCGAGTTCTTGCGATCCAGGCGGTTCAGGGTGATGGTCATCACGCCGCGCTCGACGTGGGTGAGGATGTCGTTGCTCATATGCTTGCTTCCAGTGCTTCCTTGACAAAATCGAGCCGGTCCTGGCCCCAGTACATCTGGCCATCGACGAAAAAAGTGGGCGCGCCGAACACGCCGCGGACCACGGCATCTTGCGTCACCGCCTTCAGGCGATCCTTGACCTCGGGGTCATTGGCCAGGGCCAGCAGCGCCATCGGATCGAAGCCGGCCTGTTGCAGCACCTCGGCGACGACCGCCGGGTCGTTCATGTTCTTGCCGTCGACCCAGATCGCACGGTACATCGAATCAACGTAGTGCACCAGGCGCGCCTCGTCGCGCATCTGCAGCCCCGTGGCGCCGCGCATCAGCGTCAGCGTGTTGATGGGGAAGAAGGGATTGTTGCTGAAAGGGATGCCGTGGCGCTGCGCGAAGCGCTCCAGATCGCTGACCATGTAGCGGCCCTTTGCCGGCACGGTCATGGGTGAATGGTTGCCGGTGGCCTGGAACACGCCGCCCAGCAGCATGGGCTTGTAGGCGATGGTGGCGCGGGCTTCTTCGCACAGTTGGGGCAACCGCATCCAGGCCACATAGGCCGCCGGGCTGCCGACGTCGAAATAGAACTCAACAGTCTTGGTCATTTAGAACTTCTCATTCCAGGGCCTCAGGTCCAGCTCGTGGGTCCAGGCATCGCGCGGCTGCTTGTGCAGCATCCAGTAGTTGTCGGCGATATGGTCGGGGTTGAGGATGCCGTCGCTGTCCTTGCGGGCGTAGCGCTCCGGAAAATTTTCGCGGATGAACTCGGTGTCTATGGCGCCATCGATGATGGTGTGCGCGACGTGGATACCGCGCGGGCCCAGCTCGCGTGCCATGCTTTGAGCCAGGGCCCGCAGCGCATGCTTGGCGCCGGCGAACGCCGCGAAGTTGGCCGAGCCGCGCAGCGAGGCCGTGGCGCCGGTGAAGATGATCGTGCCCTTGTGCCCGTCGCCCTCACGCGCCACCATGCGCTTCGCGACCTCCCGGCCGTTCAGGAAACCGCCCAGGCAGGCCATCTCCCAGATCTTGAAGTACTTGCGAGCCGTCTCATCCAGGATGCTGCTGGGCACGTTGGCGCCGATGTTGAACACCAGCACCTCGATCGGGCCGACGGTGGACTCGATCTGCTCGATGAGCGCGACGACCTCCTCTTCCTTGCGGGCGTCGGAAGCGAAGCCATGGGCCTGGCCGCCTTCGGCCTTGATCCGGTCCAGCAAGGGCTGGAGCTTGTCCAGGCTGCGCCGGGTAGCGCACACGGTGTAGCCGCCGCGCGCGAAACGCCGGGCGATCGCGCCCCCCGTCGCATCGCCCGCGCCTACGATCAAAGCGACGGGGTTCATTTTTTCATTCCTTGTAGTAGACGACCTGGTGCGTCGTCACGAGCAGCTTGCCCGCCTCGTTCCACAACTGGGCCGTCTGGTCGAAGTAGCCGTCGTGGAAGGCCTGGGCCTGGGCCTGCCCGAGCAGGTAGCCGCTGCCGGTGGCTTGCAGTTGCGCCTGGCCTGCATGGAAATAGATCGTCATCGACACGGTGCCTATCGGCACTGGCTTGGCGCGCCGGCGCCAGATGCGCGGGAAGAAAACATCGGACAGGGCCGTGAGCGACGCGAAGTCCAGGGGCCGCTGCGGGTTGTCGCGTACCCACAAAAGGGTGCGGCTGTCCTTGCCCTCTGCGCCGTCCCAGGCGGGAGGAAATGTGCCGGCCAGGAAACGCATGTCGTAGCGCTCGATCCACGCGACACGGCCAGGCCCTTCCCGGGGCGGCACGTCGTGCGGACGCGGCACCTCCGGCATGGGCACGTCGGTGGCGCCCCATGTATCCCGCCGCACCGCCGTCACGGCGGTGGCGGTCAACACGGTCTGATCACCCTGGCGGACCTCGACGATCCAGTGCTGTGTGGAACGATTGGTGCGGGCCGGACGGGCCTGGGCCACAAACGGCCCGTCGGCCAAGGCGGCCGCGAAATTGACCGTGAGCGCCACCGGATCGCCCAACCGCTGGGGGTGCTGCAGTACCGCGTTGAGCGCCTGCGCCGCCGTCACGCCGCCGAACGGACCGATCATGTTGGAATACGCCGGGCTGGTGCAGCCCTGCCAAACGCCCTCGCCCTGCGGGGCCAGTGCAATCGCTGCGTCGAACACGTGCGAGTTCATGCGGCCTTCGGGTCGGACAGCCCGCTGAACCATTGGGCCATGCGCGGCCAGAGCTGGGCCTCGTGTTCGCTGCGGAAGGGGCCGAAGTGGCCGAGCCGGCGCACACCCAGATCGCCCGGCGCGATGCGCTCCACGTCGCGCGGAGCGTTCTCATAGAGGTTGATCAGGCTGTGGGTGCCGACCAGCGTCATCAGTTCATCGTCGGTGATCGACAAGGCATGCACCGGGAAGCGGGCATTGGCATAGCGCTGCCGCACGGCCTCGCCCTCGGCGCCCACGCTGTACTTGGGATTCAGGCACCACTTGCGCCACTGCATGACGACGCCGGCGGGCAGGTCGCCGACCTTGCGCAGCTTGCGCCCGGGGAAGTAGCCGAACAAGCTGGTTGCCAGCGGGACCAGCACGAACCAGAAATAGAAAACGATGCGCTTGAGCTGCGGGGCGTTCTCGCGCCAGTAGCCGCTGCCGGCGGCCACGCTCAGCATGCCGCTGACCTTGTGCTGGTTATTCAACAGGCCAGGCAGCTGCGCACCCAGGCTGTGGCCCAGCAGGTACAGCGGGCGCTCGGGCAATGCGGCGTGCGCATGGTCGATGGCTGCTTCGTAGTCGCGCGTCCAGTCGAACAGGTCGGCCTTGAAGCCGCGCAGGCCCTTGCCGCCGGGCCCGGAGTCGCCGGAGCCGCGGTAGTCGAAGGTGGTGACGCGCCAGCCCTGGCCGGCGAGCCATTGGGCAAACGACGCGTAATAGTCCTGGCGTACGCCCATGGCGCCGCCGATCACGACGCTGCCCCGGTCCGGGCTGTCCGGCTCGTAAATGCGGGTCGACAGCTTCGTGCCGTCGGCCGCTTGAATCGTCTCAGCCTTCATGTCGATCTCCTGGGTTGTTTACACCCGCTCGAAAATGCCCGCAGCGCCCTGCCCCATGCCCACGCACATCGTGACCATGCCGTACTTCAGATTCTTGCGCTGCAAGGCGTGCACCACTGTCGCCGACCGGATAGCGCCGGTGGCGCCCAGCGGGTGGCCCAGCGCGATGGCGCCGCCCATGGGGTTGACCTTGCTCGCATCCAGACCGAGCGTATTGATGACGGCCAGCGACTGCGCGGCAAAAGCCTCGTTGAGTTCGAACCAGTCGATGTCCTCGTGCTTCAACCCGGCATAGCGCAGCGCAGCAGGAATGGCCTCGATCGGGCCGATGCCCATGATGTGCGGCGGCACACCACGGCTGGCGTAGCTGACAAAGCGAGCCAAGGGCTTCAGGCCGAAGCGCTTGACAGCCGCTTCGCTAGCCAGGATCAGCGCGCCCGCGCCGTCGGAAGTCTGCGAGCTGTTGCCGGCCGTGACCGAGCCGCGCGCGGCAAACACGGTCTTGAGCTTGGCCAGTCCCTCCACGGTGGTGTCGGGACGCGCGCCTTCGTCGAGGTTGACGGTACGCTTCTTCACCGCCACCTCGGCCGAATCGAGATCGACCGATCGCTCGGACACTTCAACCGGCGTGATCTCATTGGCGAACTCGCCGGCCTTCATGGCGGCGATGGCCTTCATGTGGGAGTGATAGGCAAATTCGTCCTGCGCGTCTCGGCTCACCTTCCACTGCTGGGCAACCTTCTCCGCCGTGAGGCCCATGCCATAGGCAATGCCATAGCTCTCGATGTCGTCGGGGTTGGAGAAGATGGTGGGCGACAGCGACGGCGAGTTGCCCATCATCGGCACCATGCTCATGCTCTCGGTGCCCGCGGCGATCATCACGTCGGCTTCACCGACGCGGATGCGATCGGCGGCCATCTGCACGGCCGACAGGCCCGAAGCGCAGAAGCGATTGACGGTGATGCCGCCCACGCTCTTGGGCAGGCCGGCCAGCACCGCGCCGATGCGCGCCACGTTCAGGCCCTGCTGGGCCTCGGGGATGGCGCAGCCGCAGATCACGTCCTCGATGGCGTGCGGGTCCAACCCCGGCACCTGGGCCAGCGCAGCGCGCAGCGCGGTGGCCAGCAGGTCGTCTGGACGGGTGTTGCGAAAGTAGCCACGATGCGACCGCCCGATCGGTGTGCGCGTGGCCGCGACGATGTAGGCTTCTTGAATCTGTTTCATAGGAGTATTCCTTTTCAGTGTGTCTTCACTCCCTCTCCCGCTTGCGGGAGAGGGTTGGGGTGAGGGCCTCGGCCGATTGCCGGATCTTTTCCATCACACCGTCCGTCTCATTCAGCACTTCGTTGTTCCAGAAGCGCAGCGTCCTGAAGCCGAGGGCGGCCATATCGGCCGCGCGCACTCGGTCGTAGTCGGCGGCTGCCGACTCATTGTGTTGACCGCCGTCCAGTTCTATGACCAAGCGAATCTCCAGGCAGGCAAAGTCCGCGAAGTAGTGGCCCAAGGGGTGCTGTCGCCGAAACTTCAAGTCGAGAACCTGCCGGTTTCTCAGCCTGGACCACAGCAGGGCTTCGGCGTCGGTCTGGCCTTTTCGCAGGGCCCGCGCCCTCACCCCAGCCCTCTCCCGCAAGCGGGAGAGGGAGCCGGAGTCGTCGACGCGGTCCAACCACCTACCCTCAGTTGCGAACCGGCTTGCCGGTCGACAGCATGCCCATGATGCGTTCCTGCGTCTTGGGATGGGTCAGCAGCGAGCAGAAGGCCTGGCGCTCCAGCGCCATCAGGTACTCCTCGGTCACCAGCGTGCCGGCGTCCACGTCGCCACCCGTCACCACATTGGCGATGAGCGATGCGATATGGAAATCGTGCTGGCTGATGAAGCCGCCGTCACGCATGTTGACCAGCTGGCCCTGGATGGTGGCCTTGCCGTTGCGGCCGGCCACGGCGAACTGGCGCTTGTGGGGCGGGCGGTAGCCGGCCGTGAACATCGCCTTGGCTTCGTTCAAGGCCACGAACAGCAGCTCGTCCTTGTTCGGCACGATGGTGTCGCTGTCCAGCAGGTAGCCGAGCTTGCGCGATTCGATCGCGCTGGTCCCCACCTTGGCCATCGCCGCGGCGGTGAAGCCCTCGGTCAGGAACGGCAGGATGTCCTTGTGCACCGAGGCCGCCTGGTTCTCGGCAGCTCGGCGCGCGATGTAGGCCAGGCCGCCGGCGCCCGGCACCAGGCCCACGCCCACTTCGACCAGGCCGATGTAGCTTTCCATCGCCACTACGCGCTTGGCCGAGTGCACGGCGATCTCGCAACCGCCGCCCAGTGCCATGCCGCGGATGGCCGAAACCACGGGCACGCTCGCATAACGCAGGCGCAGCATGGTCTGCTGCAGGAAGTGCTCGGCCTCGTCGATGGCGCTCACGCCCACGGCCATGAAGGCCGGCAGCATGGCTTGCAGGTCGGCGCCGGCGCTGAACGGATCGTCGCCCGACCAGATCACCACGCCCTGGTAGTCTTTCTCGGCCATCTCGACGGCCAGCTGCAGGCCTTCGGCCACCTCGGGGCTGATGGCATGCATCTTGGTCTTGATGCTGGCGATCACGACTTCGTTGTCGATCGTCCACAGGCGGATCGCGGCGTTCTCGTGCAGCGTCTTGCCCGCGGTTTCGAACCCCTGGGCCTTGCTGCCCAGTACCGTCTCGGGGAAATGCTGGCGCGAGTACACGGGCAGCACGCGGCGCGGCTCGAATTTCTTCGAGGTCGGGTTCCAGGAGCCTTCGGGCGTGTGCACGCCACCGGCGTCCGCCACCGGGCCCTTGAACACCCACTCGGGCAGCGGCGCTTTGGACAGCGCCTTGCCCGATTCGATGTCTTCCTTGATCCAGTTGGCGACCTGCAGCCAGCCCGCTTCCTGCCACAGCTCGAACGGGCCCTGCTTCATGCCGAAGCCCCAGCGCATCGCGAAGTCCACGTCGCGCGCGGTCTCGGCGATCGAGGCCAGGTGCACGGCGGCGTAGTGGAAGCTGTTGCGCAGGATGGACCACAGGAACTGGCCCTGCGCGCCTTCCGCGTTGCGCAGCAGCTTCAGGCGCTCGCCGGCCGGCTTCTTGAGCATGCGGCCATAGACCTCGTCGGCCTTCTCGCCGCCGGGCACATAGCCCTTGGTCGCCAGGTCGAAGCGCAGCACGTCGCGGCCGGCCTTCTTGTAGAAACCGGCCTTGGTCTTCTGGCCCAGGTTGCCCATCTCCAGCAGGGTCTTGAGCACTTCGGGCGTGCCGAAGCTCTCGTAGAACGGGTCGGTCTCGGCGTTCAGGTTGTCCTGCAGCGTCTTGACGACATGGGCCATGGTGTCCAGGCCCACCACGTCGGCAGTGCGGAACGTGCCTGAGCTGGCGCGGCCCAGCTTCTTGCCGGTGAGGTCGTCGACCACATCGTAGGTCAGGCCGAATTTCTCGACTTCCCTCATCGTGGCCAGCATGCCGGCGATGCCGACGCGATTGGCGATGAAGTTGGGCGTGTCCTTGGCGCGTACGACGCCCTTGCCCAGGCCGCTGGTGACGAAGGTCTCCAGGTCATCCAGGATCTCGGGGCGGGTGGTGGGCGTGTTGATCAGCTCCACCAGGTACATGTAGCGCGGCGGGTTGAAGAAATGGATGCCGCAAAAGCGCGGCTTGATCTCTTCGGGCAGCGCTTCGGACAGTTTGGTGATCGACAGGCCCGAGGTGTTGGACGCGACGATGGCGTGCGGTGCGATGAACGGCGCGATCTTCTTGTACAGATCCAGCTTCCAGTCCATGCGCTCGGCGATGGCCTCGATGATGAGGTCGCAATCGCGCAATTGCTCCATGTGCTCTTCGTAATTGGCCTGGACTATCAGCACGGCGTCGTCGGCCACGCCCAGCGGCGAAGGCTTGAGTTTCTTCAAGCCCTCGACGGCCTTGGTGACGATCCCGTTCTTCGGGCCTTCCTTTGCGGGCAGGTCGAACAGGACGACCGGCACCTTGACGTTGACCAGGTGCGCGGCGATCTGCGCACCCATCACGCCGGCGCCGAGCACGGCGACCTTCTTCACCTGGAAACGGCTCATGGTTCTCGGCCTTTCGCTGTTGGCGCCAGGCTCGGCCTGGCCACGTGCTTCACGTTCTTTGTACATGGTGAACTTCTGAATTGGTTATTGGACGCGAACCCAGGTCTGGGTGCGCCCGAAGGGGCCGAAGGAGCCACGCACTTCGAGCTTCTTGCCGGCTTCGATGGGCGTGAGGCGCAGCGTGTATTCGCGGCCGTTCTCGGGGTCGAGAATCTTTCCGCCTTCCCACACTTCCTTGTCCACGGCCTTCTTGGCCCCGCGGATGATCTCCAGGCCGACCATGGGCTTGTCCTTGCGGTCGTCCTTGCACTCGTCGCATTTCTCGTCGGGCTTGGCGTCCTTGCGCAGGAGCTTTTCGATGCGTGCGTTGAGCCCACCCGCGGTTTCGCCGATGCGAATCTGGGCCTTGGGCTCGCCGGTCTTGTCGTCGATGTTGTGCCACACGCCCACCGGCGTCGCTTGCGCGAAAGCCGGTGCCATGGCAACCCACAGAAGGGCTGTCATTGGTCGCTTCATGCCAGCGCCAGATCCGTATCCATCAGCACCTTGCTGCCGGAACGGGCCGTGCGCATCAGCGTCGCGGTTTCCGGGAACAGCTTGGCGAAGTAGAAGCGCGCCGTCTGCAGCTTGGCCTGGTAGAACGGGTCGGTGTTACCGGCTGCGATCTCGCGCAGCGCCACTTGTGCCATGCGGGCCCAGAAGTAGCCGTGCACCAAGTGGCCTGCCACGCGCAGGTAGTCCACCGCCGCCGCGCCCACCTCATCGGGATTCTGGAAACCCTTGAAGCCCAGCTCGGTCGTGAACTTGGTCATCTGGTCGCCCAGGTAGGCGATGGGGTTGATGAACTCGGCCATCTTCTCGTTGACGCCTTCTTCTTCCACCAGCTGGGCGACCATCTTGCCGAACTTCTTGAGCGTGGCGCCGTTGTTGCCCAGCACCTTGCGGCCCAGCAGGTCCAGCGACTGGATGGTGTTGGTGCCTTCGTAGATCATGTTGATGCGGTTGTCGCGCACGAACTGCTCCATGCCCCATTCCTTGATGAAGCCGTGGCCGCCGAAGACCTGCATGCAGGCATTGGTGGCGATGTGGCCGTTGTCGGTGCTGAAGGCCTTGGCGATGGGGGTGAGCAGCGAGAGTAGTTCGTCGCTGTCCTTGCGGACCTTTTCGTCGGGGTGGTAGTGCGCCTTGTCCAGCAGCACGGCGCAGAAGATCGACAGCGCGCGGCCGCCTTCGGCGTAGGCCTTGGCCGTGAGCAGCATCTTGCGCACGTCCGGGTGCACGATGATCGGATCGGCCGGCTTGTCCTTGGCCTTGGGTCCGGACAGCGAACGCATCTGGATGCGGTCCTTGGCATAGGCCAGCGCGTTCTGGTAGGCCACCTCGGTCAGGCCCAGCGACTGGTTGCCGACGCCCAGGCGGGCTGCGTTCATCATCACGAACATCGCCTGCATGCCCTTGTTCGGTTGCCCCACCATCCAGCCGGAAGCGCCGTCGATCACGATCTGCGCCGTCGAATTGCCGTGGATGCCCATCTTGTGCTCCAGGCCGCCACAGTAGATGCCGTTGCGCTTGCCCAGTGTGCCGTCCTTGCTCACCAGGAATTTCGGGACGATGAACAGGCTGACGCCCTTGATGCCGGGAGGCGCATCCGGCAGGCGCGCGAGCACCAGATGGATGATGTTCTGCGCCATGTCGTGTTCACCGGCGCTGATGAAGATCTTGTTGCCCGTGATGCGGTAGCTGCCATCGGGCTGGGGCTCGGCCTTGGTGCGCATCAGGCCCAGGTCGGTGCCGCAATGCGGCTCGGTCAGGCACATGGTGCCGGTCCATTCGCCGCTCGTCATCTTGGGCAGGTAGGTTTGCTTCTGCTCGTCCGTGCCGTGCGTGCTCAGCGCGGCGTAGGCGCCATGCGTGAGGCCGGGGTACATGGTCCACGCCTGGTTGGCGCTATTGAGCATTTCGTAGAAGCACTGGTTCACCACCAGCGGCAGGCCCTGGCCGCCATAGGCGGGATCGCAGCTCAGCGCCGGCCAGCCCGCTTCGACGTACTGCGCGTACGCTTCCTTGAAGCCCTTGGGCGTAGTGACTTCGTGCGTTTCCTTGTTCAGCTTGCAGCCTTCCTCGTCGCCGCTCATGTTCAGCGGGAAAGTGACTTCGGAAGCGAATTTGCCGGCTTCTTCCAGCACCGCGTTGATCGTGTCCGCGTCGGCATCGCCGTATTTGGGAATGGCCTTGAATTCATCGGCGACCTTGAGCACTTCGTGCATGACGAATCGCATGTCGCGCAGGGGCGGGGTGTAGCTGGGCATCGTGTTACTCCTTCGAGGCTTTGGTTGATTTGGTGGACTTGTTGGGCAAGCGGGCGGGCAGCGCGTCCTGCGCACCGTACAGCTTGAGGATGTTGTCGAAACCGGCGTTGGCGCGGTCTATCGAGCCGGGGTTCTTCAGGAAGCGGGCCTCGTAGTGCAACGCCAGGATCAGGCCGTGGATCTCGAATGCCAGCTGCTGCTCGTCGATGTCGGCGCGCAGGTGGCCCTCTTCCTTGGCCTGGACCACGGCGCGGTTCATCGCGGCCAGCCAGGACTTGACGGAGCCCACCAGCGCATCGCGCACCGGGCCCGTGCGGTCGTCGAACTCGACGGCGCCGCTGATGTAGATGCAGCCCGAATCGATTTCGATCGAGGTGCGGTTCATCCAGTTCCTGAACAGCGCGCGCAGGCGCGGCAGCCCGCGCGGCTCCTGCATGGCCGGGTAGAAGACCTCTTCCTCGAACCGCGAGTGGTATTCGCGGATCACGGAGATCTGCAATTCCTCGCGGGAGCCGAAATGGGCGAACACGCCCGACTTGCTCATCTGCGTGACTTCGGCCAGGGCACCGATCGAGAGGCCTTCCAGGCCGATCTGCGTGGCCAGGCCCAGCGCCGCATCGACGATCGCAGCCTTGGTCTGCTGGCCCTTTTGCAGGGCACGGCCTTCACGCGTGGTGCGAGGCGACTTGAGAGGCAATTCAGTGACGGACATGGGTTCCAGGCAAAATAAAACGAACGGTCGTACTATTTTGCATGAAACAGGGCCGGGCAACCGGACCGTGGGCGTTCTAGAGGGGTGTTTCTAGCGATCTCGCGGGTAAACCCTAGATGAGTACGAAAGAGGGCCCGGGCCATTGCTGAACTTGCTAACGTGTCCCTCTCGTCGCAGCAAACGTCATGACGCGCTCACAGGAGACCGCGATTGCCCTTCGTGCTTGTCGGAAACAGCGCTCGCATTGCGCTGCCTGTGCTTCAGGCGGTGCGAAGCTTCGGCGACGAAACCTGCTTTCTTGCGGGTAGCAAGGAAACGGCGGCGCTGCGCTGGTCGCGGCTTTGCACGCGCCATGTGCTGATCGACTTCGACGACGACGAGAGGTCGGTGCGCCGGATCAACGATCTGGCAGCGAAAGCGCCCCAGGCCATGCTGATCCCCTTCGACTGCGAGGGCATCAGGCTGGTGAACCGCGTAGGCGGCAGGTTGGCGCTCTCCTCCATTCCCGTGCCCGACCTGCCGACTCTCGAGATGTTCGACGACAAATGGCGCTTCTACCATTTCTGCGTGGCCAATGGGCTTCCGGCGCCCGCAACCCGCTGGATCGGTTCGAAGGAAAATCTGGATTTCAGCGCGCTCGAGGCCCAGTTGGGCTTGCCCTTTGTGATCAAGCCCACGAACTGCTCCGGCTCGCTTGGCGTGCAGATCGTGGGCAGCCAGGAAATCTTCGAGGAAGAAATACTCCTCAACCCGCGCTATCAGCACGAACCCCTGATCGCCCAGCGATATGTCGATGGGATGGACATGGACATCAACCTGCTTTCGGTGCACGGCCGCCTTGGCGCGTTATCCATCCACCGGATCGAAGGCTCCTGGATGGACTTCGTACCCCATACCCAGCTGGAAGAGATGGCCGAAAGGCTCTGCCGCGCCAGCGGCTACCACGGCGTCATGAATGTCGATGTGCGCCTCGACAAGCGCACCGGAGAAGTTTTTCTCGTCGAGTCCAACCCGCGTTTCTGGGCCTCGCTGGTGGCCGCCGTGGGATGCGGGCTGAACTTCGTAGCCGAAAGCGTCAAGCCGCCGGGACCGCAAGAGCGCCCGCGGCGGCTCACCTCAGGCAGATTTCACACCCGCCATCCCCTGCTGCGGCCCTCCGCCTGGCGGCCGCTCTTTTCCGACAGCGGCGAAACCGGGCGTCTGTTGCGCGCCAGGCTGTTCGACCCCTATTCCCTGGGCCAGCTCGCGCGGGAAATGCCCGGGATGGCATCGAGATTCCTGGATCGCAGCAAGGTGCCGCTTCGCCCTCTCGCTACGCCTTGAACGGCACCACCGTCTGCCGCTGCTCGCCCAGCCCCTGGATCCCTAGCGTCATCACGTCGCCCTTCTTGAGGTAGACCGGCGGCTTCATGCCCAAGCCGACGCCGGGCGGCGTGCCGGTGGTGATCACATCGCCGGGCAGCAAGGTCATGAAGTGGCTGACGTAGCTCACCAGCTTGGCCACGTCGAAGATCATGGTGCGGGTGTTGCCGGTCTGCATGCGCTTGCCGTTCACGTCCAGCCACATGTCCAGGCGCTGCACGTTCTCGATTTCGTCCGGCGTCACCAACCAGGGACCGATCGGGCCGAAGGTGTCGCAGCCCTTGCCCTTGTCCCATTGCGGGCCGCGCTCCAGCTGGTACTCGCGCTCGCTCACGTCGTTGATCACGCAGTACCCGGCCACATGGGCCAGCGCGTCCTTCTTGGACACATAGCGCGCACGCGTGCCGATCACCACCCCAAGCTCCACTTCCCAGTCGGACTTGACCGATCCACGCGGCAGCATCACCGGGTCGTTGGCTCCCTGGATGCAGCTGGTCGCCTTCATGAACACCACCGGCTCCTTCGGGATCGGCACGCCCGATTCGGCGGCATGGTCGGCGTAGTTGAGGCCGATGGCGATGAACTTGCCGACCTGCGCGACCGGGCAAGCGAAGCGCGGCGTGCCGCGCACCAGCGGCAGCTTGTCCGGGTTGACCTTGCGCAGGCGGGACATGCCCACGCTGCCGAGTTGGGCCGGGCCGATGTCGGGCACGATGCTGCTCAAGTCGTGCAGCCTGCCTTCCAGATCGATGAGGCCGGGCTTTTCCTTCCCGGGGTTGCCGTAGCGAACCAGTTTCATTTCTTTCTTTCCTTTCGGTTGTTCTTTAATAGGTGGCGCGTCCGCCGGACAGGTCGAATACCGCGCCGGTGGAGAACGAACATTCCTCGGTGCAAAGCCAGCCGACCAGCGCCGCCACTTCTTCGGGCGTGCCGAATCGGCCCATGGGAATCTTGGACAGCATGAACTGGATGTGCTGTTCGCTCATCTGGTCGAAGATAGCGGTTTTGACAGCGGCCGGCGTAACGCAATTGACGCGAATGCCGGTGTCGGCGAGCTCCTTGCCCAGCGACTTGGTCAGGGCCATCACCGCCGCCTTGCTGGCGCTGTAGGCACTGGCGTTGGGGTTGCCGTCCTTGCCCGCGACCGATGCGATGTTGACGATGCGGCCGTAGCCGGCTTCGCGCATCACCGGCACGACCTCGCGGCAGCAATAGAACAGGCCGTTGAGGTTGACGTCCATCACCTCCCGCCAGGCTTGCACCGGGTAGTCCCACAGGCTGGTGTTGGGCCCGGTGATGCCGGCGCTGTTGACCAGCGCGTCGATGCGAGAAGCCCGCTGCAAGGTGGCTTGCACGGCGGCCTGCACCGATTCGTGGACGGAAACATCGACCGGCACCGAATGGGCCTTCGCGCCCAGCGCAAGAGCGGCCTCGGCCGCGGCTGCCTCGTCGCGGTCCCACAGGGTGACGCTGCCGCCGGACTGGATCAGCCGCTGCGCAATGGCATAGCCCAGGCCGGTGGCGCCGCCGGTGACGACAGCGTGGCGGCCTTGGAAATCCAGCTGGTTCATATGGTGATGCCACCGTCCACGGCATACGCCTGCCCGGTGACGAACACCGACTCGTCACTGGCCAGGAACACGACCAGCGGCGCGATCTCGTGGGCTTGCGCCAGGCGGCCCATGGGCTGGCGGGAGATGAAGCCCTTGCGCGCCGCCTCGGGATCGGCGTTGGCGTTGATGCGGTCCTGCAGGGAGGGCGTGTCCACCGTACCAGGGCAGATGGCGTTGCAGCGGATACCGTCCGCCACATAGTCCGCCGCCACGCTCTTCGTGAGGCCGATCACCGCCGCCTTGGTGGTGCCGTAGATGAAGCGGTTGGGCAGGCCCTTGATGCTGCTGCACACGCTGGCCATGTTGATGATGCTGCCGCGCCCGGCGGCCAGCATCCTGGGCAGCACGGCCTGTATGGTCCAGAACTGCGCGCGCACGTTCAGGTTGAGCGCGAAGTTCCACTCCTCGTCGGTGGCTTGCAGCACGGTACCGCTGTGCACGAAGCCGGCGCAGTTGAAGAGCACGTCCACGGCCGGCAAGCTCGCGACCAGCCGCACCAACGCCGCCTTGTCCAGCACGTCGAGCGCCGCGGCATGGACCCGCTCCACGCCTTGGTAATGCTCCAGCAGCTGGGGGTTGATGTCGGTGGCCCAGACCTCGGCCCCCTCAGCCGCCAGAGCCAAGGCACTGGCGCGGCCGATGCCCTGCCCGGCTGCGGTGACCAGCACGGTTTTTCCTTTGAGTCTCATCGCTTCTCCACGGGTTAAGCCGCTGCTACAGGGTTTTGCCGGATGCCGCGGCCGTTGTTTGACGCCATATTAATTGGTCTTACCACTTGGCCACTTCTGGCTAACCCTGATGCCCGTGCAAATCGTAGAACCGCAACGCCTGTACCGGCAGATTGCCGAGCAGTTGCGCACGCTGATGACGGCAGGCGAATTCACACCCGGCAGCAGGCTGCCGGCCGAGCGCGACCTGGCCAAACAGTTCGGGGTGAGCCGGCCGTCGGTGCGCGAAGCCCTGATCGCGCTGGAAGTCGAAGGCTGGGTCGAGGTGCGCACCGGCTCGGGCGTGTACGTGCTGGAGCGCGGCGGACGCACGCGCGGCGACGATCGCAAGGTGCCGCCGGCCGAATGGGGGCCGCTCGAGCTGATCCGCGCGCGCCGGGTGATCGAGGGTGAGATCGCATCCCTGGCCGCCACCCAGGCCAAGCGCAAGCACATCCAGGCGATCCAGGACGCCATCGAACTGATGCAACAGGACACCGACCGCGGCATAGCTCCGCTGGCCGGCGATCGCGCCTTCCACACCGCCATTGCCCAGGCCTGCGACAACGTGGTGCTGCTGGAAACCGTGCAGACCTTCTGGGACGCGCGCCGTGGTCCGCTGTTCGAGCGGCTGGGCGACTATTTCGAAACCGTTCCGTCCTGGCGCATGGCCATCGCCGAGCACGAGGCCGTGCTCGAAGCCATCCGTGCCCACGATGCGCAAGGCGCGCGGGCCGCGATGCAGCAGCACATGGACAAGGCCCACGCCCGATTCAGCGCGAGTTGGCGCCGCGCCAACCCATCCTGACCAGCCATAACCCAACCAACCACAGGAGACTTCATGGACAAACGCCTCACTCTGAAACTCATCGCGGCCAGCGCCGTTCTGGCGGCCGCCGCCGCACCGTTCGGCGCCGCGCACGCGCAGACCAAGCTCAAATGGGCGCACGTGTACGAAACCTCCGAGCCCTTCCATAAGTGGTCGGTGTGGGCCGGCGACGAAATCAAGAAGCGCACCAACGGCAAGTACGAAGTGCAAGTGTTCCCGGCCTCCTCGCTGGGCAAGGAATCCGACATCAACCAGGGCCTGACGCTGGGAACGGTGGACATCATCCTCACTGGCGCCAGCTTCGCCGCCAGCAGCTACAAGCCGCTCGCGATCACCTACTTCCCCTTCATCTTCCGCGACGCTGAGCACCAGCTGAAGTACGCCAAGAGCGATGTGTTCCGTGAACTGGCCAAGGGCTACGACGACAAGACATCCAACCACATCACGGCGCTGACCTACTACGGCGCGCGCCAGGTCACGTCCAACCGCCCGATCCAGAAGCCCGAAGACATGAAGGGCCTGAAGATCCGGGTTCCGGACGCGCCGGCCTACCTGGCCTTCCCCAAGTCGCTGGGCGCCAACCCGACCCCGATCGCCTTCGCCGAGGTCTACCTGGCGTTGCAGAACGGCACCGTGGATGCGCAGGAAAACCCGCTGCCCACCATCGAGGCCAAGAAGTTCTTCGAGGTGCAGAAGAACATCTCGCTGACCGGCCACATCGTCGACTCGCTGCTCACCGTGACCTCCGGCCAGCTGTGGGGCAAGCTCTCCGAGGCCGAGAAGAAGATCTTCACCGACGTGATGCAGGAAGCCGCCGAAAAGACCGGCCGCGAAATCATCGCCTCCGAAGTACGCCTGACGGAAGAGTTCAAGAAGAAGGGCAACAACGTGATCACGGTCGACAAGAACGCGTTCCGCGAGGCCGTTCTCAAGAACACCAAGCCCACGGATCACGGTTATCGCCAGCAGGATTACGACCGCATCCTGGCCATCAAGTAAAGCCGCCTCAGGCCAGGACCACAGCATGGAAACCATTGATGACATGCCCCACGTGATGGGGGAAGACGGCCAGTTCCACGCGCAGGACCAAGCGGTGGACCTGTCCGGCACCGCTCCCGAGGCCTGGGTGGCCCTGGGATTCTTCTGGATCCTGGGCCTGACGGTGTTCTACCAGTTCTTCACCCGCTACGTGTTGAACGACTCGGCAGCCTGGACCGAGGAGATCGCTCGTTACCTGCTGATCGCCACGGTCTTCACCGGCGCGACCATCGGGGTGGTGAAGAACAACCACATCCAGGTCGATTTCTTCTACCGCTTCATGTCGCCCCGGTTGGGGCGCGCGATGGCCACCCTGGCCGACCTGCTGCGGATCGGCTTCTTCGCCGCCGCAGTGGTGCTCACGGCGATGATGATGATCCGGCTGGGCAGCAATTCCCGCATGACGATGGTCGACCTGCCGATGAACTGGGTCTACGGTGTCTGCCTGCTCGGCTTCGTCGCCATGACCTTCCGCTCGGTGCAGGTCTGCCTGGCCCATCGCCGGCGCGGCTATTCGGTGCTGGAGCGGCCGGAGTCCACCATGGACGACGGTCTGGCGCGCGCCTCCTGAAGAACCCACGACAAGAACCAACATGCTCAAAGTCATCTTCCTGCTGCTCATGAGCAGCGGCCTGCCGGTGGCGATCGCCATGGCCGGCTCCTCGCTGCTGTACATCTGGTGGGCCGGCACGCTGCCGGGCTTCGTGGTGATCCACCGGATGGTCAGCGGCATCGACAGCTTCCCGCTGCTGGCCGTGCCGTTCTTCATCCTGGCCGGCAACCTGATGAACAACGCCGGCATCACCAACCGCATCTACAACTACGCGCTGGCGCTGGTGGGCTGGCTCAAGGGCGGCCTGGGCCACGTGAACGTGGTGGGTTCGGTGGTGTTTGCCGGGATGAGCGGCACCGCCATCGCCGACGCCGCAGGCCTGGGCACCATCGAGATCAAGGCCATGAAGGACCATGGCTACAGCACGGAATTTGCCGTGGGCGTCACGGCCGCCTCGGCCACGCTGGGCCCCATCATCCCGCCCAGCCTGCCCTTCGTGATCTACGGAATGATGGCCAACGTCAGTGTCGGCGCGCTGTTCCTGGCCGGCATCCTGCCGGGCCTGCTGATGGCGGTCGCCATGATGCTGACGGTGGCGTACTTCGCCCACAAGAACGGCTGGGGCGCCGACATCAAATTCGAATGGCCGCGCGTGATCAAGGCTCTGGCCGAGACCGCCGTGGTGATCGCCTGGCCGCTGGTTCTTTGGGTGCTGATCGTCAAGCTGGACTTCCCGCCCAGAACCACCGTGCTGGCCGGCCTGATCGCGCTGTTCATGGCCGACAAATATTTCCGCTTCCAGGCCGTGCTGCCCATCATGACGCCGGTGCTGCTGATCGGCGGCATGACCACCGGCATCTTCACGCCCACCGAAGGCGCCATCGCCGCCTGCATCTGGGCCATGGTGCTGGGCTTCGCCTGGTACCGCACGCTCGACTGGAAGATGTTCGTCAAGGTCTGCCTGGATACGGTGGAGACGACGGCCACGGTGCTGTTCATCGTCGCGGCCGCCAGCATCTTCGGCTGGATGCTCACGGCCACCGGCGTCACGGCGGCGATCTCCGAATGGGTGCTGGGCTTCACCAAGGAACCCTGGGTCTTCCTGCTGCTGGCCAACCTGCTGATGCTGTTCGTGGGCTGCTTCCTGGAACCCACGGCCGCGATCACGATCCTGGTACCCATCCTGGTACCTATCTGCCAGCAGCTGGGTATAGACTTGGTCCACTTCGGCCTGGTCATGGTGCTCAACCTCATGATCGGACTCCTGCATCCGCCCATGGGCATGGTGTTATTTGTCCTGGCCAGGGTCGCCAAGCTGTCGGTGGAACGAACCACCATCGCCATTCTTCCTTGGCTGGTCCCTCTGCTCGGGTCGCTGGTGGTCATCACCTACTTCCCCAAACTGGTTCTCTGGCTGCCCAAATTCTTCTACTGAGCTTACGATGACTCCCTTCATTCGACTCCATCCCCAGGACGACGTCCTGATCGCCCGCGCCCAGCTGGTGGGCGGCACCCGGGCGGAAAACGTGGTGATCAAGGGCCTGATCCCGCCGGGCCACAAGGTCGCCACGCGCGACCTCGCGCAGGGCGAGCCTGTGCGTCGCTACAACCAGATCATCGGCTTCGCGAGCAAACCCATCGCTGCCGGCGAGCACGTCCACACGCACAACCTCGTGATGGGCGAATTCGAGCGCGACTATGCTTTCGGCGCCGACGTCAAGCCCGAGCCGACCAGGCGCGAGGCGATCTTCATGGGCATCAAACGATCGGACGGCCGGGTTGCCACGCGCAACTATGTGGGCATCCTGTCCAGCGTGAACTGCTCGGCCACGGCGGCCCGCGCGATTGCCGACTACTTCTCGCGCCAGAACCACCCGGAAGCCCTGGCGGACTACCCCAACGTCGATGGCGTGGTGGCCCTCACCCACGGCACCGGCTGCGGCATGGACACCGAAGGCATGGGCATGCAGATCCTGGAGCGCACGCTGGCCGGCTACGCCACCCACGCCAATTTCTGGGGCGTGCTGGTGGTGGGCCTGGGCTGCGAAGCCAACCAGATCAACGCCTGGCTGGCCCACAGCTCCTTGCGCGAGGGCGAGTCGCTCAAGGTCTTCAACATCCAGGACACCGGCGGCACCCGCAAAACCGTGGAGAAGGGCATCGCCCTGATCAAGGAGATGCTGCCCAAGGCCAATGCGGTGAAGCGCGAGCCGTGCAGCGCGGCCCACATCACCATCGGCCTGCAATGCGGCGGCTCCGACGGTTACTCGGGCATCAGCGCCAACCCGGCACTGGGTGCGGCGGTCGACCTGTTGGTGGCCCATGGCGGCACGGCCATTCTTTCCGAGACGCCTGAGATCTATGGCGCCGAGCACCTGCTGACGCGCCGCACCGTCAAGCGCGAAGTCGGCGAGAAGCTGCTCGAGCGGATCAAGTGGTGGGAGCACTACACCGAAGTCAACGAGGGCGAGATGAACAACAACCCCTCGCCCGGCAACAAAGCTGGCGGCCTCACCACCATCCTGGAAAAGTCGCTGGGCGCCGTGGCCAAGGGCGGCACCACGAATCTGCAGGCCGTGTACGAATATGCCGAGCCGGTGAAGGACCATGGCTTCGTTTACATGGACACGCCCGGCTACGACCCGGTGAGCGCCACGGGCCAGGTAGCGGGCGGCGCCAACATGATCTGCTTCACCACCGGCCGCGGCTCGGCCTACGGCTGCGCGCCCTCGCCCTCGCTCAAGCTGGCAACCAACTCGGCGCTGTGGCTAAGGCAGGAGGAGGATATGGACATCAACTGCGGCGAGATCATCGACGGCAAGGTTTCCATCCAGGAGATGGGCCAGCGCATCTTCGAGCTGGTGCTGGCCACGGCCTCGGGCGAGCAGTCCAAGAGCGAGAAGCACGGCTATGGGCAGAACGAGTTCGTGCCCTGGCAAGTCGGTGCGGTGATGTAGCGCCATGGCCAAGACTTTCACGGCGCAGGACCTGCGCACCCGCTGCGCCGCCATCGTGCAGGCCGCCGGCAGCGCACCCGAAGAGGCCCGGCTGGTTGCCGACAACCTGGTCCTGGCCAACCTCAGCGGCCATGATTCCCACGGCGTGGGCATGATTCCGCGCTACGTCGATGCCGTGCTGGAAGGCGGGCTCGCGCCCAATGCCTCGGCGAAGGTGCTGCTCGACATCGGAACCATGCTGACGCTGGACGGGCAGCGCGGCTATGGGCAGGTCATCGGTGAGCAGGCCATGCAGCTCGGCATTGCGCGAGCCAAGCTGCACGGCAATTGCATCGTGGCGCTGGGCAACTCGCACCACCTGGGCCGCATCGGGCACTGGGCCGAAATGGCGGTTGCCCAGAACCTCGTCTCCCTCCATTTCGTCAATGTCCTCTCACGCCCCGTGGTGGCGCCCTGGGGCGGCGGCGACGGCCGCTTCGGCACCAACCCCTGCTGCATCGGCGTTCCGCTCAAGGGCAGCGAGCCGTTCGTGCTGGACTTCGCGACCAGCCGCGTGGCGCAGGGCAAGATGCGCGTGGCCCATAACGAGGGGCGGACGGTCGAACCCGGGTACCTGATCGACGAGCAAGGCAGGCCCACGACCGATCCCGGCGTCGTGGTGGTACCGCAGGCGAACGGCCTCTTCGGCGCACTGATGACCTTCGGCGAGCACAAGGGCTACGGTATGGCGGTGGCTTGCGAGCTGCTGGGCGGCGCCCTCACCGGCGGCGGCACCTGGCACCGGGCGCCCGATAGCGCCCGCGCCGTCGTCAACGGCATGCTCACCATCCTGATCGACCCCGCCAGGCTGGGCACCCAGGATGGCTTCGAGCAGGAAGCGCTGGCCTTTGTCGACTGGCTCAAGCAGGGACCGGCGGCACCGGGGTCGGATGGCGTGCGCATCGCGGGCGAGCCCGAGCGAGAGGCGCGAACGCGGCGCGAGCGCGAGGGCATCGCCATAGACGACCAGACCTGGGCGGAAATTCTGGCCGCGGAAAAGAAACTAGGCTGAAGGGCAAGGAAGCGGAACCGCGAGGCTGATGCGCGTTCCGCCCTCCTGCTGCTCGATCAGCTTCAAGGCCGCCCCGATCTGCTCTGCCCGCTGTTTCATGCTGGCCACGCCCCTGCCCATGTAAGTCGACCCCGACTTGTCCTCTGGCGAAGCGAGGCCGCGGCCGTTGTCTATGACCTCCAGCAGCAGCACGCCGCCACGTGGCGGGCAGCTGAGCTTGACCACCAGCTGGGTGGCGTGGGCATGCTGCAGCACATTGCTCAGCGCCTCCTGAACGAGCCGGATGAAGTGCCGCGCTGCCGGCCCCACGAGCACATCGTCCGGGATATCTTCGTCCACCTGCCAGATCAACTCCAGGCCCTGCCTATCCAGGATAGGCTGGATGCGGTAGCGCAGGTTCGCCATCGCCTCGACGATGGGAACGCTATTCGACTGCGCCCAGTGCACCACCGTGTGGAGTTCCAGAACCGCCAGTTCGAGCGCGAGCCGAACATCCGCGGCGGTTGCTTCCGTGGTGTTCCGGGCAAGCGAAAGCGCGGTTACCAACTGGAAGCCCAGCCCGTCATGCAGGTCACGCGCGATTCTCACGCGCTCGGCCTCGAGCTCTTTGGATATGCGCGCCGCGCGCCGCTTGAAATAGGCCAACATCGTCAAGATGAGGGCCCCGACGTCGAATGCCAATATCAACCCGGTTGCGGCCCTGACCTCGAAAATCCGCGCAAGAACATCTATCGCCAGATGGCAGAGCATCAAGCCCGTGGTCACGGCAAGCAGCAGGTCGACGCGCAGCGATTTCATCGCCAGCTCGTTCCGTCAGAAGTCACAGAAACCCCCAGGTGCTGGCGCAGCTCACGGCCTGCGCCCGGGTTCTGACGTGGAGCTTGTGATAGATGTTCTTCACATGCGTATTGACCGTCAGGTCGCTGATGGCGAGCCGGCTGGCGATCTCCGCGCTGGTGAAACCATTCGCGATCATTCGCAGGATTTCCCTCTCGCGATCCGATAGCTTGCTCGGACCTTTGCTGGATGGGTATGAGCCTTCGGCCCGGGACTTGTTGCGATCCATTTTCAGCAGGAGCCGCCGCGCGAGGCTGGGTGTTATCGATGCACCCCCGTTGGCCACCTGCAGCACAGCCTGGACAAAGCTGCCAAACCAGGAATTTTTGACCAGAAACCCGGCGGCGCCCAGGTCGAACGCGCGCATCGCATCGTCATCCCCCTCCAGTATGGAAACCACGACGACCTCCGCCGTGCCGCGAATGTGCTTCGCGTAGGTGATGAGGTCGTAACCGATGCCGTCGCCCAGGTTGAGGTCCACCAGCATCACCTCGAAGTCGTGTTCGCGTACCAGCCGCCGACCTTCCCGCAGCGTTTCTGCTTGCCCCACGACAACGGTGCGAGGGTCGCTCATGAGTTCCTGCGATATGACCCGTCGGATGTGCGGGTCGTCGTCGACCACGACGACTCGTATGGGTTTTTCGGCTTGGCCAGCAAGGTAATCGGGCCACACCGACGGCGGATTGTTGTGTGTCGCGAACTGGAATTGTCCAGCCCCAGGTGCTACTGGTTGCTGCGGTGCCGGGGCACTTTCGCTGACTTCGTTCAACACATCGCCTCCGTTGTTTTTGGATGATTCACCCCCGATGGGATCGCGGGTAATTGCCGTTTGGACAAAGATTACCCGCTCTGGGAAAGACGTGTAAAAAAATAACTCATCACTTGGCTGATTTACCTGGGTTTCTGATGCTTACTACCGCAAATTTACTGGATGAGTTCTCGGCGCCCCGCGGTTTTCGCCAGCCCTGTCCTAGCGATCCGGCGGCTGGGCTCACTACTGCCGAGGTCAATCCCGGTAACCGGTGCGAGGCATTGGCTCGTTGGCCTGCGGCCCCGAGACTGAACCCAGACAGTGCGCAAAGCGAAACAAACGCCGATCGCGCTGTCGGGCCGGCTTTGCCGCGGAGCTTCCCCGGCGCAGCCTTTCATCCGTACTGCGATACAAGGAACCCATCATGAAATCACTTGCATTGTTTGCCCTGAGCGTCGTGGCGACCGCAGCCATGGCCGTCGAACCGGCAGACGAAATCGTCATCAATGGAAACTCTACCCAGGCGGTCTCGCTGACCCTGTCGGCCGTGAGCAACACGGCGAACGAGAACACCACTGCCTTGCAAAACCTGGCCAGCAACTCCGGCAACGTGCGCGTCAGGGCCGGTGGCAATTCGACGCAGGCCGTCGTGGGCGTGGGCTCCTACGTGACCAATTCGGCTGACGGCTACCAAGCCTTCGCCAACCAGAACCTGTCCTCCAACATGGGCGACGTGACGATCGGCGGAGACTCCGTGCAGATCACCAGCCTGCTCATCTCCTCGGTCACCAATACCGCGGACGGCGCGCACAGCAAAGCGGTGCAGAACATCGCCAGCAACAACAGCTGCTTCGGCTGCCCCGACCGTCATAGCAACAACGGCCCGCGCTAATCAAGTCGCGTCCCTCAAGGTGGCGCCCAACCCTACCCGGGCGACGGCGCCACCTGTTCTTCCAGGAGAGGATGATGAATAAACTCATTGGGTGGCAGCGGGCGGCAATGGCTTCGGCCGCCCTCTTCGTGTTGCCCGCCGGGGCCCAGGCGCCGGGCGAAGATCCCGTCATCCTGAAGGGCAAGCTGTCGATCCAGATGCAGCCCACGAACCCGCCGCCCAAGTCCGGCAACATCGAGAGCAAGGCGGGGATGCCGGCGGCGACGCGGGCCCGCGTTGCACGCTACGAGGCCAAGTCGTTCTCAGCCGACACCACGGGCATCGCGACCGACAGCGACGCGGTCAACGCCGCCACGGCGGAGGGAATGCACAAGACCTGCGTCCAGGAGGTGGGCAGCAATACCGTGGCCAACCCCACGCCCGGAACTAAATACGGCCCCAACCAGGCACCCCAGATCGTCGTGCTGCGCGGCGACCTGGTCAACATATGCAGATAGCCCGGACCGCTACCCTGCTGGCGCTTTGCGCCGCGCTGCTGGCCAGCGGCTGCAGCACGCCCCTGAACGCGCGCAAGGACGCCGCCTACCAATCGCACGCCTATGCCGCCGATCGGCCGGTCGTCAGGCCGACGCGCTCGATCTCCAGCTTTTCGGAGTCGCTGGTGTGCATGGACCACATGCTGCGCAGCAGCGAGATTCCCACCACGCTGATCAGCAGCAAGCACATCCCCGACGTCTCGGGGCGCGTATCGGTCGCGACCAAGGAAATGATCATCACGGCGTTGTCGCAGATGTCCAGGCTGAGCAATGCGTTCCGCTTCGTCGACTACGAAGTGGACATCGCACGGCAGGACACGGTGCAGAACCTGACCACCATCATGCTCAACACCAACCAGGTCCAGTTGCAGCGACCGGCCCTGTACCTGTCGGGCGCGATCGCCTTCGTGGACCAGAACGTCCTGAGCAACAGTTTCGATGCCGCCGTGTCGGGTTCACGCTTCGAAGCCGCCTTCAGCAAGAACCGCAGTGCAACGATCATCGGCCTGGAGATGCATCTGGGCGACTTCCGCTCGCGCACCCTGATACCCGGCATGGACTCGGCCAACGAGGTGATCGTCGGCACCGGCGGCCAGGGGCTGGATCTCGCAGGACGCATCCGCTCCTATGGCGTCCAGTTCAACGTGGGGCGCGACTACACCCAGGGCGCAGGCGCCGCCGTACGCACCCTCGTCGAACTGGCGACCATAGAGTTGATCGGCAAATGGGCGCGCGTCCCGTATTGGCAGTGCCTGACCCTCGAGCAGACCCATCCCGATTTCCAGCGCCAGCTGCGCGATTGGTATGACGAGGGCGGGGCTGCGGCGCAGAGCCAGTTGATCAAGCGGTCCCTGATCAGCCGCGGCTACCTGCGTCCGGGCGACGACGGGCTGGCCCCGAACAGCCCCGTATTGCGCGAAGCCCTGGCCCGGTTCCAGGCAGACAGCGGAGTCGCCGTGACCGGTGTGCTCGATTTCAACACCTACGAGCGGTCCCTGCGCAACTTCGTGGGCCTGGGCGAGGACGGCAAGCTGCTTCGCATCGGCTGGACAGAGACGGCGCCCACGCGCAGCCAGGCACGCACCCTGGAGATGCAGATCGAAAACGTCAAGCAGGATCGCAGCACGTTCGAAGTCGGCGAGCAGATCTTCGTGTCGGCCACCATCTCGCGTTCCTCGTTCCTGTCCTGCTACTACTCGGATGCGCGCGGAGGCATCACCCGATTGATCCCCAACAACTCGAATCGCTCCATGTGGGTAGCGGCCAACCACGCCATCCGCATACCCGACTGGATGGCCCCGAATCCCGGCTTCATCATGGATGCCACCAGCCCGGGCGTGGAAGGCATGGCCTGCTTCGCTACCGACGACGAGGGCACGGCCAAGTTGCCCGAAGCCATGCGCGGCCTGTCTTTCAAGCCGATCCCCGGGTATTCGTCGCTGGACCAGGTGGACAAGGCCTACGCCGACGCATGGGGCCCGGACGGCTACACCAGCAGTACGCTGCGCTGGCAAGTAGGGCCGCGGCGCGCACCCCCGGCGCCTGCGCAATAGATAGAGGCACGAAGCCATGCTTGGGGCGGCTTCCACCTTGCGCCGCCTGCTGGCGGCAGCCGCGGTGTTCGCGCTGGCTGGGGCCGGCCGAACCGGCCCGGGGCAGGACGTCAGCCCGCCGGTGCTCGACCCCTCCCGGCTGGGCGAGGCCGCACCGCAGTTCATCGAACCGCCGAATGGCGTCCATGAGCGGGCCGTGCAGAGACTGCGCGCGGATGCGGCTGCTGCGCGGTCCCGCCCCGCTGCGGCGCGCGACGCCGCCTGGTTGCTGGGCCTGCTTGCATTGCACGGCTTGGCCATGCCCCAGGACACTGCCCAGGCGCAAACCTGGTTCCAGCAGGCCCGGCAACTGGGACACCCGTTGGCGCCGGCCGGTCTCGCGTGGTGCGCCATCGACGGTTGCACGGGCGTTGCGCAACCCGCTGCGGCTCGGCAATGGCTCGCACCCCTGCGGGAACTCGACCCCGGGCGGGCGCTGTATCTGGAATGGCTGATGGAGAACCGGCTGGCGCCGCTGCAGGTCGCCACGCCGGATTTACGGGGCCACTCGCTGCCGCCGCTGCCGCGGCGCGACCTGCTGCTCCGGGCCGCGAGGGCCGGCGATGTCCACGCACAGACAGAGCTGGGCATTGAAAGCGCCGGCGCAGGCCGGCTGCAGGAGGCAATCGATCAGTTCCGGGCGGCCAGCCGGCGATCTCCGGCGGCCGCCGCGAATGCGGCGCTGATCGGGGAAAGGCTGGGCCTCGGCGCCGGTCCCCCAGGCTCGCAGGCGGATCAATGGTTCCTGCAAGCGAGGCGCTATCACCGCGGAGAGGGGGTGCCGTCCAACTATGCCGAGGCGATGAGGCTGTACGAGATGGCGGCGGCCAAAGGCCACCCGCAGGCACGCCGCATGCTCGAGCTGATCTTCTCGCGTCCCGCCCCCGGCGGTGGAGTCGATATCGCATGGATGCAGCAGTTGGCGCGCATGGATGTTTCGGCCGTCGGCGGGGTCACCTTGCTGCCGCCCACGGTCACCGCCGCGTTGCAACGCGACCCCACGCCGTTGTATGACCTCGTCCCTGCGGAATGGCGCGGAGCCCGCAGGCCGCCCTGATCAGACCACCGGCAGGATCGGGATCGCGCGCACCACATCACCGGCCACCGGAAAAATCCGGTCGCCGGTGCGCGGCTCGATCCGGTGCATGCCGGTGAAACTTCCGAAGGCGGGCAAGACCCCGACCGCGTTGTCGGGCAACGCGCCCGTGTCATCGCCGAACCAGAAGCAAGGCAGGCGCAGCCGCTCGAAGGCCCGTCCGCCCACGCTGATGCAGGGATGCCAATGGCCCGCCAGCACGTAGCCGTCCTGCGAAGGTTTGGGGTAGTGGCACAGCGCGAAAGGCCCCAGCGGCAGCGGCTCGTCGACCACCGCGATGTCCAGGCTCGCGGGCGGATCGCCGGCCCGGTCGTCGTGGTTGCCGCGCACCAGCGTCATTTCCAGGTCGGCATGTTGGGCCCGCCAAGCTGCCAGCGCGCCCATGGTGCCGGCGGCATGTGAGCGGCGCGAATGCAGGAAATCGCCCAGGAAGACGATGCGCCGCGCCTTGGTGTCCGCCAGCGCAGCGGAAAGTCCGTCCAGGGTTTCGGCGGTCGTGCCGCTGGGCACCGGCACCCCGAGCTGGCGAAAGCTCACGGCCTTGCCGAAATGCGCATCGGCAACCAGCAAGGTCTGTTCGGCCGAGAGCAAGGCCGCTCCGCTGGGATGCAGGACGACGTCCGCCCCCGCGACCCGAATCCTCAACATCAGGGCTTTCCTAGAGCATGCGCGCCAAGCTGGCTTCCAGGTGCTCCGATGGGGCGCGCTTGAAGCCCGAGCGGGCGAAGCGCTGCAGCCGGCCCACGACGAACGCGGTGAGCATCGAGGCGCGCACCTGGGCGTCGAGGCTCGGCGTCGCAGAACTGTCGGCATCCAGGCCGGCGCGCAGGCTCTGCTTGAGCGTGGACTCGATCTTGTCGAAGAACTGGTTCATGCGTTGCTGCAGGCGCTCGTTCTCGAACACCAGGGCATCGCCCACCATCACGCGGGTCATGCCGGGATTCTTCTCGGCGAACTGCAGCAACATGGCGACGGTCTTGGCGGCCTGGGCGGTGCCGGCCGGCTCGCGCTCGCCGATCTGGTTGACCAGGGAGAACACGCTCTGTTCGATGAATTCGATCAGGCCCTCGAACATCTGGGCCTTGCTCGCGAAATGGCGGTACAGCGCCGCCTCGCTCACGTCCAGCCGCGCGGCCAGGGCCGCCGTGGTGATGCGCTCGGCACCCGGCTGTTCCAGCATGGTGGCCAATGCCTGCAGTATCTGCACCCGGCGCTCGCCCGGCTTGGGACGCTTGCGCGCGACAGCCGGGGCCTCTTGGGCGGCGGTGGAACCGGGGCTGGCGAAATCGGCGTCGGACATAGTTTGAAAGATATGTGTTGATTTGATTCTCGCATACCCGGACCTAGGGTTTTCGCGGGGCACCTTCCGATTTGTGCGGCCTGCGCGCCAAGTGCGCACTTACCCCGCGAACGAGAGCGTCACCCTGAGGCCGCGGCCCTTCGCTGCCGGCTGCAATTGCAGGTGGCTGTGATGCACGCGCGCGATCTCGTCGGCGATGGCAAGCCCCAGGCCATTGCCCTCGCCCTGCGTGCCTTGGACACGGTAGAAGCGCTCCAGCACGCGCTGCCGCTCGGCGGGTGCGATGCCGGGGCCGTCGTCCTCGACTTCGAGGAACGCGCCATCCGGCCGCCGGCCGCAGCGGATCGTGATCGTGCCGGCTTCGGGGGTGTACTTCACGGCGTTGTCCACCAGGTTGGCCAGCAGCTCGCGCAGCAGCCACTCGTGGCCCATGACCTGCACCGCCTGGGCGTCCAGGCCCAGATCGATGCGCTTGGCCGTCGCCGCGTCCAGGTGCGTCTCCAGCATGTCCGCACACAGCTCCTTCAGATCGACCCGTTGCATGGGCTGGGCCTGCATGGAGCGCGCGTCGGCCCGCGACAGCGCCAGCAGTTGGTTGGCCAGCTGCGAGGTGCGGCGGGTCGCGCCGCGCAGCTTGTTGACCTGCTCGGTGCGCAGCCGCACGGTCCCGTCGCCCGGGCCTGCGATATTGGCAGCCTGCGCCCAGGCCTCCACCTGGGCCTGCAGGCCCGCCAGCGGCGTGCGCAGCTGGTGCGCCGCGTCGGCGATGAAGCGCCTCTGGCTTTCCGCCTGGGCATTGACCAGCCCGAACAGGCGATTGAGCGAATTGACCAGCGGCCTGACCTCTTCAGGCGAGGCGCTTTCGTCGATGGAGCTCAAATCGCGTGGCGATCTTCGCTCCACCGCTTCGCGCAGGTCGAGCAAGGGCTTGAGCGCCCGCTGGACCGCCCAGCGCACGGCGAACGCAGCGGCGGTGACCAGCACCAGATTGGGCAGCAGCACCTTGAACAGGATGGAGCGCGCCCACTGCTGGCGCGGATCGGACCCGTCGGCCAGCGCGACCACCACCTCGCCCAGCACGGTCTGCTGGCGCTGGCGCACGATGCGCCAGGTGATGCCGCTGTTTTCTTCGCTGTGGAACTCGGGCTCCAGCGTGGTGGGCGCCAGTCCTGCCAGCCACGGCTCGCCGCGCAACACCTTGCCGTCGGCATCGGAGACCGCAAAGGCGGCGTGGGCCGGTGCATTGTTCAGGAACTCCTCGACGGCGGGCGCGAGCAGCAGCACCGGCGGGTCGATTTGGTTCAACCCCTCGCCAATGATGGAATCGCCCAGCAGCGGCAACAGAGCCAGCAGCCGCTGATCCTGCTGCAGCGCCACGTTGTCGGCAGAGCGGTAATCGAACCAGGCATTCAGCAGGGCCAGCAGGACCAGCGGCGTGATCAGCATCACCAGCAGCCGCCTCCGCAGGCCCGACGTCACGCCCAGCCCATCGCCGCCGCTCTTGCGGGCGGCGCCTCGGTTCGCCATGAAATGGAAGTTCACTCCGCCTGCGGCTCGTTGAGTTCCAGCCGGTAGCCGAACCCGCGGATCGATCGCAGCGCCACGCCATGGGGTTCCAGCTTGCCGCGCAGCCGGGAGATGTAGACCTCGACGGCATTCGGCGTGATCTCCTTGTCCCAGCCGGTCAGCGCCTGCAGCAGCTTCTCTTTGCTGGCCGGCTTGGGCGCGTTGATCAGCAGGTACTCCAGCACGGTCCATTCGCGCGGCCCCAGCTCGATCGCCGCCGTCTGGCCGTCGTGGCGGGCGGCGGCCCGGCGGTTGGCCGTGTCCAGCTCGATCGGCCCGAAGCTCAGCACCGCGGTTGTCGCCGCCTGCGAGCGCCGCAGCAACGCGCGCAGCCGGGCCAGCAGCTCGGGCAGCTCGAAGGGTTTGATCATGTAGTCGTCCGCGCCCAGGTCCAGCCCCTGGACGCGGTCGTGCAAGGCATCGCGCGCGGTGAGGATCAGGACCGGCATCCCCTGGCTGGCCATGTCGGGGCGGCGCAGGCGCTTGGTCAACTCCAGGCCATCCATGTTCGGCAGCCCGATGTCGATGATGGCGGCGTCGAACACCTCGCCCTTGAGCACTTCTTCGGCACGCTCGCCGCTGCCGACCCAGTCCACGGCATAGCCGGCGTCGGACAGCCCCAGCTTGATGCCGCTGGCGACCATCACGTCGTCTTCGACCAGGAGCAGACGCATATTCAGTGTGACCGGATCATGGTGCCGTAGGCCTGATCGGTCAGGATTTCCAGCAGCATGGCGTGCGGCACCCGGCCGTCGATGATGTGCACCGAGTTGACGCCGCTCTTGGCCGCGTCGAGCGCGCCGCTGATCTTGGGCAGCATGCCGCCCGAGATGGTGCCGTCGGCGAAGAGCTCCTCGATCTCGCGGGCCGTGAGGTCGGTGAGCAGCTTGCCGGACTTGTCGAGCACACCGGGCGTGTTGGTTAGCAGCACCAGCTTTTCGGCCTTCAGCACGGTGGCCAGTTTGCCGGCCACCACGTCGGCATTGATGTTGTAGCTTTCGTTGTTCTCGCCGAAGCCGATCGGCGAGATCACGGGGATGAACTGGTCGTCCTGCAGCGCCATCACCACGCTGGGATCGATGGACACGATGTCGCCGACCTGGCCCACGTCGTGCTCCTTGGTCGGGTCGCTGTTGTCCACCATCTTGAGCTTTTGCGCCCGGATGAGGCCGCCGTCGCGGCCGGTCAGGCCCACGGCCTTGCCGCCGGCCTGGTTGATCAGGCCCACGATGTCCTGCTGCACCTCGCCGGCCAGCACCCATTCCACCACTTCCATGGTTTCCGCGTCGGTCACGCGCATGCCCTGGATGAACTCGCCCTTCTTGCCCAAGCGGCCCAGCGCCGCTTCGATCTGCGGGCCGCCGCCATGCACCACCACCGGGTTCATGCCGACCAGCTTGAGCAGCACCACGTCCTCGGCGAAATCGGCCTGCAGTTCGGGATCGGTCATGGCGTTGCCGCCGTACTTGATCACCATCGTCTTGCCATGGAATCTGCGGATGTAGGGCAGCGCCTGGGCGAGGATCTCGGCCTTGTCGCGGGGGGCAATATTCAGGAGGTCGGTCATGGCGGTGGGCTGGTGCAATTGCCCAAATTGTGCCGCAAGCCGGTATCCCGCTCAGATCAGCGGGGGGTAGCTCAGGCTAATGTCGCCCAGGGCGACGAAATTGGGGTTCAACACGGGTTTGAGCAGGCCATAGGCCAGCGGTCGCCCATCCTGGTCGAGGACCGCGCCGCCCGCTTCCTGCAAGACCGCCTGCCCGGCTGCGGTGTCCCATTGGCAGGTGGGGCCGATGCGCGGGTAGATGTCGGCCTGGCCTTGTGCCAAGCGGCAGAATTTGAGGGAACTGCCGGCGGCCACGAAGCAGTGCTCACATTGCAGCCGAGCCAGCCAGGCCGCAAGCGCTTCCCCGCCGTGCCGGCGGCTGCCGATCACTCGCAGCGGTTGGCCGGGCACATTGCGAGCAACGCGGATCGGCGTCACAGCGCCCGCAGCCTTCATCCAGGCCCCGACTCCCCGCGCGGCGAAAAACAACTCGCCGAGAGCGGGGGCCAGTACCACACCGGCCACCGGCTCCCCCCGATGGATCAGCGCGATGTTCACCGTGAATTCGCCGTTGCGCTGGATGAACTCCTTGGTGCCGTCCAGGGGATCGACCAGGAAGAAGGTATCGCGATCCGATGGCTGGCCCGAGATCGACTCTTCCGAGAGGATGAATACGCCGGGAAAGGCCTGGTTCAATCCCTCCCGTATCACCGCGTCGGAACGCAGGTCGGCGTTGGTGAGCGGTGAACTGTCCTGCTTGTTCCAGCTGGCGATGTCGGCCGCGTACACCGCCATCACCTCGTGTGCCGCCAGCTCGGCGATGCGGCACAGGGCGGCGAGGTCGGGCTCGCCGAATTTCAGAACTTGCTCCTCACCCAGCGTTGCACCTTGAAGCGGATGATGCTGACGTAGGCAAAGACGTAGGAAACCATGAAAAGCGCGCAAAAGAACATCAGCACCGGCGTGTTCGACCAGAACAGCAGGGCGGGCGCGACCGTGAGGACGGTGAAGCCCCAGAGGTAGGGCGAAGTGCGGTTGTTGCGCGTCAGCATGCGCCGCGCCTCGTCGTCGTGGAACACGCCGCGCACGATCCGCCGATAGATCAGCTGGTGGAAGTGCAGGGCATCGGCCACGCCCGGCGAGCCGCCGCGCGCGAGCTTGCGATAGATGGAGAACAGCGTTTCCCACACCGGGTAGATCACCAGCAGCATCGGGAACCAGGGCGATACCAGTGAATGGCGCTGCACCAGCAGGATGGAGGAGATCGCGATCACCAGCCCCCAGAGATAAGCACCGCCATCACCGGCGAAGATCAGGCCGCGCGGATAGTTCCAGAAAAGGAAGCCTGCTGTCGCACCGGCGAGGCAGAGCACCAGCGCGGCCAATTGCCGGTCGCCGACCTGCAGGGCCACGTGCGCCAGGGCAAGACAGATGAGGATGGCGACCGTTCCGGCCAGGCCGTTGTAGCCATCGATGATGTTGAACGCATGAGGCAGCCCGCAGATGGCCAGGAACGCCAGCATGACGCCCACCCAGGGCATGGTCAGCAGCCATGCGTCCACGCCCGGAATGCCGATGCGGCTGACCGTCAAGCCCAGCAGCCAGCACGCCAGGCCCGCACTCAGGCCCGTCAAGGCAAGCCGGAAGCGTACGGGGATGCGCTGGGTCAAGTCTTCGAACGCTCCGCCAAGCACGGCCGGCAGCAGCATCGCCAGCCAGACAAGGGCGTTGTAGAACGTGATGTGCACGTTCAGCCTGTCCCCCAAGCTCGCCGCGATCGCGGCGGCGAACCACCCGATCGAAAGGCCGAGCAGGATCGCAATGCCGCCGACGCGCGGAATATCGCCGGCGTGAAAGCGCTGGACCATGTCGGCGGCATAGCGTTTTGCATGGCCGCGCGCGCTGCGGATCATCAAGACCGCAATGATGAGCGTTGCGGCGAAGCTGACGAAGATCAGGAAGATCATTTGCCCCAGACCTTGCGGTTGACGAAGCCGGTGTAGCTGAGGACGATCCTCAGCACCTTGTCGGACACGTTCAACGCAGCGTAGTCGGCAACGAGATTGAGCAGCCGCTCGTCGCCGCGCGGCTGGTCTTCCAGGATGGCAAGACCCTGCATGACGCGCTCGACGTCCATGCCGACGAACATGACGCTCGCCTCTTCGAACCCTTCGGGCCGCTCGTGGACGTCGCGCAGGTTCAGGGCCGGAAAATTGAGGATCGACGATTCCTCGGTGATCGTGCCGCTGTCGGAAAGCACCGCCCGCGCCTTCATCTGCAGTTTGACATAGTCCAGGAAGCCGAAAGGCTTGTGGAACTGCACCCGCGCGTGCGCCTGCAGCCCCAGCGCATCCATGCGCTTGCGGGTGCGCGGATGCGTGGAAACGATCACCGGCTTGTCGAACTGCTCAGCCAGCGCATTGAGCACGCCGAACAGCTTGCGCAGGCTGTCGGGCGAGTCCACGTTTTCCTCGCGATGCGAACTGACGACGAAATAGCCGCCTTCGACCAGTTGCAGGCGCTCCAGCACGTCCGAGGACTCGATCCCGTCGCGGTGATGCGCGATGACTTCGCGCATCGGGCTCCCGGTCTTGATCACCTGGTCGGCCGGCAGGCCTTCGCGCAACAGGTATTCGCGCGCGATTTCGCTGTAGGTGAGATTGATGTCGGCCGTGTGATCCACGATGCGGCGGTTGATCTCCTCCGGAACGCGGAAATCGAAGCAGCGGTTGCCGGCTTCCATGTGGAAGATCGGCACCTTGCGGCGCTTCGCGGCGATGGCCGCCAGGCAGCTGTTGGTGTCGCCCAGCAGCACCAGCGCCTCGGGCTCGTACTTCTCGATCACCTTGTCCGCGGCGATGATGACGTTGCCGATGGTTTCCGCCGCGCTCTGGCCCGCCGCTTCGAGGAACGCATCGGGCTTGCGAATGCCCAGGTCCTTGAAGAACACTTCGTTCAGCTCGTAGTCGTAGTTCTGGCCGGTATGGACCAGGGTATGGTCGCAATGGCGGTCCAGCCGGTCGATCACGCGCGACAGACGGATGATTTCCGGCCGCGTGCCGACGATCGTCATCACCTTGAGTTTACGCATTGACGGCCTGGCGGATGATGTCGAGTTGCATGAGTACCTGCTTGACCTGCTCGACGTCGAGCCGGCGGGTGTTGTGCGAGGTGTAGTCGTCGATCTGGGCGATCTCGAGTTCGCCCTCGACGAAGTACTTGGCGTAGTTGAGGTCGCGCGAATCGGCTGGAATGCGGTAGTAGCCGCCCAGGTCTTCGGCCCGCGCCATCTCTTCGCGGGAAACCAGCGACTCGTACAGCTTCTCGCCGTGACGCGTGCCGATGATCTTGATCTCGCTCTTTCCGCTGAGCATCTCCTTCATGGCCTGCGCCAGGTCGCCCACGGTGGAGGCGGGGGCCTTCTGCACGAAGATGTCGCCGGGACGGGCGTTCTCGAAGGCATACAGGACGAGATCGACCGATTCCTCGAGCGACATGAGAAAGCGGGTCATGCTGGGGTCGGTGATGGTGAGCGGCTTGCCCTGCTGCAGCTGGTCCAGGAACAGCGGGATCACCGATCCGCGCGAGGCCATCACGTTGCCGTAGCGGGTGGCCGACAGCACGGTCTTGCCGGGGTCGCACAAGCGGGATTTGGCCACCATGACCTTTTCCATCATGGCCTTGGACATGCCCATGGCATTGATGGGGTACACGGCCTTGTCGGTGCTGAGCACCACACAGCGCTTGACCTCGTGATCGATCGCCGCGCGCATGACGTTTTCAGCGCCCACGACGTTGGTACGCACGGCTTCCATGGGATAGAACTCGCAGGACGGCACCTGCTTGAGCGCCGCGGCGTGGAAGACGTAGTCAACTCCGCGCATGGCGTCATGGACGGCGTCGTACTCGCGCACGTCGCCGATATAGAACTTGACCTTGTCGCTCTTCAGGTGGATGCGCATGTCCTCCTGCTTCTTCTCGTCGCGGCTGAACACGCGAATCTCGGCGAAGTCGGAATGGATGAAGCGCTGGAGCACGGCGTTGCCGAAAGAGCCGGTGCCTCCGGTGATCATGAGGGTCTTGTCTTTGAACATCAGTTAATCCTGTAAATCTTGGGCGAGGTCAGCTGAATTCCGCCATGCGGCGTACCAGCTCGGGCCACGACGGCGGCTGGTAGCCGGTGGCTTGGCGAAAACGGGTGGAATCGAGCGAGCGGTCAATGACGAGCCGCGCGTCGGGTGTTATCTCGGTGTCGCGTCCATAGGCCTTGGCCACCAGGCTCAAGAGCTCGAACTTGTCGATCGGCGCCGCCGACACATGGTAGGTGCCGCGCAGCTCGGGATGCGGCAGCACATGGTCCCGGATCACGCGCGCCAATTCGACGGTGGGCAGGCCGGAGAACACTGCCTTGGTGAATCCCTTCACCCCGCCCTGCTGGGCCAGGAACCAACCCACCAGCCCGTGAGCGCCGGCCAGTTCGTGGCCGATGATCGAAGTGCGCAGGGTCACGGCGTGCGGATAGTCGACCTCGCCCAGGTACTTGCTGCGGCCATACAGGTCGTTGGCGTCGGGGAAGTCCGACTCCAGGTACATGCCCTTGCTGCCCGAGAACACGCAGTCGGTGCTGACGTGCACCAGTCGGGCGCTCGCCACGTCGCAAAGGCGCGCGAGGCGGTGGGGGAGTAGCGAATTGATGGGTATGGCGGCCAGCGGGTCGTCGGCCTCGGCCAACTGCTTGACCAGGCCGATGCAGTTGATGACCGCGTCGGGACGGGTGCGGGCCAGCAGCGCCGCCAGGCTGTCGCTGTTTTCCACGTCCACCCCGGTGACGATACGGGGGCGCAAAGCCTCCGGCAGCAGGCGCAAAGCCGCAGCCGAACGCACGGAACCGCTGACTTCATAGCCATCGCTGGCGCCGAACAGGCGTAGAACGGCATTGCCCAGCATGCCCGAGGCGCCCAATACGAGCACCTTGACCGCGGGTTTGTGGGTCATGAAACAGTCCCTTCGTTCGAAAAATCAAAAACCATCATTATTGCAACTCACGAAAACGGGCCGCCAGCCGCAGCGCCAGGGGCGCCGGGTCGAAATTCGCCAGGTAATAGTCGCGCCCGGCCCGCCCCATGGCTTCGCGCTCGGCTGGCGCCATCGCACGCAGGCTGAGCACCGCCTGGGCCAGCGCTGCCGGGTCCTCCGCCCTGCAGGCAAACCCCGCCCCTGCTTCACTCACCACCCGGGCGCCCTCGCCGTCCAGCGACGCGATCACGGGCCGTCCGGCGGCCAGGTAGGCCTGGAGCTTGCTGGGAACCGTCAGGTTCATGGCGGGATCGCTCACCAGGCTCACCAGCAGGGCCGACGCCTGGGCGAACAGGTCCGGCATGGCCTGTGGGGGGAAGCGGCCGGCGAGCTGCACATTGCGCAGGCTCCGACGGGCCACCTCGTTCTCGAGCCACTCGCTGCGGCGGCCGCTGCCCACCAGGACCACGCGCACGTCTTCGTAGGGCAAGAGCAGCTGGGCCGCGTCCAGAACGCAATCCAGGGACTGCACCGTGCCCATGTTTCCGGCGAAGACGAGGTTGAAGCCCGGCTCCAGCTGCGGGCCAGGCTCGTCCACGAGGCCGCGCTGGTGCAGTGCGGCCTCCCCAGGGTTCGGGTAGTACTCCACGGGGGTGGTGCCGGCCATGTCCTTGACGGCGCCGATGAATGCATGGGACTGCACGAGCAGTAGATCGGCGCGCCGATAGATCCAGCTCACCACCTTGGCGACCGCGGCCAGAACGCGGCGATTGCGCACGAAGCCAGTCACCTCCAGGCTTTGCGGCCACAGGTCCTGCACCCAGACGGCCAGCTTCGCTCCTTTCAGCCACTTCAGGAAGACGCCCGGGATGGCCTGGAGGATCGGGGAAGTGCCGTAGACAAAGATGACATCGAAGCGCTGCCCGCGCAGCAGCCAGGGACCGAGCAGGCTGGCGAAAAAGATGAACGACAGGTAGTTCAGCGCCAGTTCAACCGCCCGGCCCCGGCCGCGCGCGACCAGCGGTACGCGGTAGACGGGAATGCCCGCGAAGTCTTCGCGCTGGGTCCCGCTTGCCCGGTACCCCGGAAACACATCCCCCTGGGGATAGTTGGGCTTGCCGGTCAGCACACTCACTTCGCAGCCGTTGTCACGAAGCTGCGCCGCCACTTCGTTGATGCGGAAGGACTCCGGCCAGAAATGCTGGCTCAATATCAAGACCTTCATGGTGCGCCGGCCAGCAGCCTCTGGACGAGCTCATCCGCGGAGTAGTACTGAGTTGTCGGCGCCACCTGTCCTTCGACGAAGCGCCGCACGGCGCAGGCGATCGAAGCGGGGGAACCGGGATCGAAGGACTGCGCCGGCTCGCACACGTCACGGACAAAATCGCGTTCCGAAGCAAGGATTGGAACGCCCAATGCGCGCGCTTCGAGCAGGGGCAGTCCCAGCGTCTCGGCCCGCGAAGGAAAAATCAACGCCGAACTCTGGCTCATCCGCTCCAGCACTTCCTGCCTGGGCAAACGCCCCAGGTTTTCCACCGATGGCAGCTCGCCACTCCGCACGCCCGCGCCAAGCAGCGCCGCTTCCATCTCGCCGGGCCGCAGCGTCAGGAACAGCTTGGGGTACAGGCCATCGGCCGCCAGCAAGGTCCAGGCCTTGAGGAGGTTGGGATGGTTCTTGTGCGCCACACCGTCTGCCGGATAGAAGAAGCTGTGCGCGGCGTGGTCCGCGCTCGCTCCTGCCTTGGGGTCATCGGCGGCGAGTGCGCGCAGCGCCTCGGCCAATTGATCGTCGACGAACGGCACCACGTGGACCACGGTGCCGGGGTAGGCCGCCCGCATGGCCCGCGCCATGGTCGGTGTTTGCACCCAGACCTCGTCGCAGTTGCGCACTCCGGCGCGAAACCACATGCGTTCGATCGACTGGCGCAGTGCCGAGAACCACTGATATCGAACCTGGGGATCGCGGCCGACGATATAGGGCGCATGGACATAGTTCACGACGCGGCCAAGCGGCCTTCTTACTGGCGGGAGGCTGTTGAAGCAGAACAGCACGTCGCCGGGCCGGGTGCGCGCAGAAAGCGCCATCAGCCCCAACCATCGCGCAATCATGCTTCGCCGCACGTACTGAACGCTAACCGTCTCCGGATGGATCGAGATTTCGGCGCCCGCGCGCTCGTCGATCAAGGCGTCCTTGAGCGAGCCGCCCAATCCTTGCACGAGGGCCTTCAACAGCACCAAGCCGCCGCCGAAATGCACCGCGAAGGCGCTCAGGAACACACGGCCCGGCCGCTCATTGCCGGTCATGGGGTCGCGAGGCACGCCACGCTCAAACGGATCGCTTCCATTCTTCATAATCGAGAGTTCTTGCAGCGCGCGCTGCGCCGCCGGTAAAACAGTTTGGATTCACACTTGGAACGGAAACATCAGCCGCAGCCCGCCCTGCCAGACACGATCGGAGCTGCTCGCCACGTCGGAACTGCCGTCGCCCTCGCGGCGGCGCTTGCAACGCTGCTCCTGAGCTGGCACCGCCTCTACTACGGCGTCGACTTCACGGACGAGGCCTTCTACGTGGCACTGCCCTTGCGGTTCGCCCTGGGCGACATCCCTCTGAAAGACGAACAAAGCCTGGCGCAATTTGCCGGGGTGCTGGTCCTGCCGCTGGTTCGCCTGTTTCTCTGGCTCTCGGGCGGCGCCGAGGGCATCGTCCTGTTCACACGCCACCTTCATCTTGGCTTCACGGCGCTGGTCGGGCTTTCGGTCTTCCTGGCCGTTCGCCGCGCCCTGCACTGGCAGGCTGCGCTACTCACGGCTTGCATATGCCTTGTGTTCGTCCCTTTCAACATTCATGGGCTGAGCTACAACACCATGGGCTGCGGCTTCCTGACGGCGGGCTGCTTCTTGAGCCTGTGCGCCCGCGAGGAGCGCCCGGCGCATGCCTGGCCCTGGTTCCTGTGCGGCGTCAGCCACAGCCTGGCCATTTTAGTTTATCCCCCGCTGGCGGCCGCCGCGCTCGTTTTTGCGGTCATGGTGCTCTTTGGCCGCAGGCCCGGCAGGCACCGCCGGCTCTGGTCCGCCTACCTGGGCGGCGGCTTGGCAGCGGCCATGGTTCCTCTTTGGCTGCTCTGGCGGGCGGGTCTGGAGAGCTTGCCGCCGATGGCCGCCTATTTGGCCTCCTTTGACGGCCAGGGGCGCGGCATGGGCAAGTTGGCGGATGTGGCGTTCGGATTCTGGCGCGATGCGCCGCCCTTGCTGCTCGCGGCCTACAACAATGGCGCAAACGGCACGGCCTCGCTCTACATGATCGTCGCGATCGCGCTCCTGGGGGGCCTCGCCTACCCGTTCCTCGCGCGCCATCCCTTCGCTCGCGACCTGATGCGCTGGGTCTGGATCCCTTCATTCGCCGGCGGCTTCGCCACGGCCTGGTCCAGCAGCAATGGCGCGGCCAATGCATGCATCGGCATGTTCCCGGCCGCATTGGCCGCTGTTGTTCTGATACAGCTGGCCCTGCGCGAGCTTCCGGCTGCGAACCGGCTGGCCGCCCTCGTCCTTGAAACCACGGCCCTGGCGGTCCCCCTGGTCGTCATCGTGCCTTTGCTCGAGGGCGGCTATGCGGACTTCTACGGCGAGCCTGTGCAACTGCCCAAGCTGACGGAGCGGGTCGCGGCGGGCCCTTTCAAGGGCATCCGCACAACGCCGGAGAAGCTCTCATTCATCGAGACCTTCGCCCGGGATGCCCTCCCGCTGATCGGTCCGCGGGACCGCATCCTGGTTTTCAGTGATTTTCCGGCGGGCTATCTGTTGGCCGGCGTGCGCCCCGCGGTGAACTCGGTATGGCTGCCGCCCGCTTCGGCCAGCGCAGCCCACGACCGGACGCCCACGTTCAGGTATTGGGAGGCCACCGGCCAACGGCCAGACGTCGTCATGTTGCTCAGGAAATCAGCGCTTGCCGGCGATCCGCTGGTCGACCGGCTCAGGAGCGATGGCGAGTACCGGCCCTTCGCCGACCTTGGCTTCGCCACCTTGCTGCGCAGGCGGGCGGCGCCGTGACCCGCTCAGGCAACGACCAACAGGCACAACAGTAAACTGCCGCAGCCGGCCAGCATGAGGTTCCCGACACCCATCGTGCGGCCATTCTCATCGCAGCCGCTCAGGAGCTGGCGCACCAGCAGCGAGTCGACCATCAACCGGGCGGTGAAGGCGATCGCCGCGCCGTTGATGCCGAATGGCGGGACCAGCAAAGCCAGAGCCACGCACACGAACAGCACGTGAAAGACTTGCAGAAAAGCTCCCCGCTGCTCGCCCCCGTGCACTTGCAGCAGCGAGAAGTTGATCTGTGTGAGGTTGTTGATGCCCACGCCGGCCGCCATGATTTGCAGCGGCAATACCGAAGCCGGGTCGAAGTTGCCGCGTAACCAGAGCTTGAGGATGGGCCCGCCGAACAGGATCAGGATCACGGCGGGCAAAACCCCGGCGATCCACATGATGGCTACCAGCTGGCGTGTCGTCTTGCGCAGTTCCCCCGCTTGCGAGGCCTCGCGCTGTGAAGCCAGGCGCGGCATGGCGGCGGAAATGACCGCCCCCGAGGCGATCCACATCTTGGTGACCACTTCCTGGGCGATGACGAACTGGCCCACCATGATCGTGGAACCCATGGCGCCCAGGATGAATCGGTCGATGTAGGCGATGAGCATCGACAGCACATTGGTGAGTCCCAGCCAGCCCGCCTTGCGCAGGAATGCGAGCCGAAGCTCGCGGTCCGCGGTCGCCGCGCCCGCCGGCACCACGCCACACGCCCAGAAGTAGCATGCTGCGGCCATGACCCGTGTGACAAGAATGCTCAGGGCTGCCGAAGTCAACGTGTTGCTGACCAGCAGGGCGCCCAGCGGAGCGATGAAGATCGCCGCCGCCGCCGGGCCGCGGATCAGATTGGCCAGCAGAAAACGCTGCTGCGCCTCTAGCACCGCGCGCGGCGCCTGGGACAGCAGCATGATTGCCGCGCTCAAGAACATGAGGCCCGTGGAAAGCGCCAAATCCTGCCCATCGACGTGCGCGGGATGCCATCGGTATAGCAGCGCGCTGACCGGAAGCCCCAGGATCGCAACGATCGCCGCCAGCGCGGCGCTGTACCGCAAGCCGATCCGGTAGGGACGCAGCCAGCCTTCGCCTGCCGAGAATCGGTCGTCGAACGAGAGCAGCACGATGGCGCGCGAGATGCCGAAATCGGACAACCCGAAGAAGAACAGCGCCGCCACCTGCATGGAAAAGACGCCGAAGACGCCCATACCCAGATGGCCCACCAGCATGGGGACTGCAATGAGCGCAGCGGCGGCTGGCAGAATCGTGCCTACGATATTGCTGCCTATGTTCCTGAGCACGGCGCTGTGGGTTAGAGATAGGGGGCTGTGACTCTACCATGCCCCCTCAGCGGGAAAACCGGAAAAAAACAAATGGATAGAAGACTGAGCCTGCTGCGGGTCCTGGCATGTTTCATGGTGGTCATGCTGCATGTCTCCGGCCAGGTTTTCGGCACTTGGGACGGCCGGTGGTGGGCGGGCAACGTATATGACTCGCTGGTGCGCTCATGCGTACCGCTGTTCTTCATGATCGCCGGGGCCAGCCTGCTGCGCGTGGACGAGCCACTACGCGTTTTCTTCGGCAAGCGCTTCTTGCGGATCGTGCCGCCGCTGCTCTTATGGTCGGTGTTTTACCTGTGGTGGCTGCACCGGAACGGCGTGGCCACAGGCAACTGGGCCCTGGCGATCCTGAAGGGCCCCACCATGTTCCACCTTTGGTATTTCTATGCGCTGGTTGGGCTCTATGCACTGGTGCCGGTCCTGCGGAAGTTTCATCAGCACAGCACCCGGCGCGAACAAGGCTGGTTCATCGCAGTGTGGCTCGTTGTGGCCTCACTGATTCCGACGGCCCAGAACCTGCTATTCAACCTGCACTGCGAAGGCTACATCGCCTTTGACCGCCTTCCGGTCACCTACCACCTCTCGTATTTCGGCGGCTATGTGGGCTACCTGATGCTGGGGGCCTACATCGCCGAGGGGAAGGCCGGCAGGACGACCGGATTCGCGATTTTCCTGGCCGCATCCGTCGCGACGATGGCCGGAAACTATCTGCTGTCGCGCCACTTCGGCAAGTCCTGCGACTTCTTCCTCGTTTACCTGTCGCCATTTGTGGTGGCCGCCGCCTATGGCCTTTTCTCGGCTGTCATGGCCATGCGCCCCGGGGCGCCTTCGAAACTGCTCTCCACCCTTGCCGACTGCTCGCTCGGCATCTATGGGCTGCACGTGTTCGTGATCGACCCGCTGTTCCAGAGGAAGGGGTGGACTGCCGCCGCCGGAAATCCCTGGCTCGTCACCCCCGCCGTCGCAGCCGGGGTCTTCGTGGTTTCATTCGCGATCATCTTCGCGGTTCGCCTGATCAAACCCGCTCGCCGTTTCGTCTGAGTCCCGCCGGCAGCGGCCCGCAGCGCCTGTACGACAATAGCGCCATATGAAAAGCGTCGCCGTGTTGCAGTCGAACTACATTCCGTGGAAGGGATATTTCGACCTCATTGCGTCGGTGGATGAATTCATCCTCTTCGACGACATGCAGTACACCCGGCGCGATTGGCGAAACCGCAACCAGATCAAGACGCCGCAAGGGCTGCACTGGTTGACGGTGCCGGTGAAGGTCAAGGGCAAGTATCACCAGAGCATCCGGGAAACGGAGATCGACGGCACCGAATGGGCGCCACAGCACTGGAAGGCGCTTTGCCAGAACTACCGCCGGGCGAAGCGTTTCGACGAGGTGGCTGCCTGGCTTGAACCCATCTTTCTCGCTGAGCCACCCGCCCACCTGAGCACGCTCAACCGAACTCTCATCGAGGCGGTATGCCGCTTTCTGGGGATCAAGACCCTCATCACCAACTCATGGGACTACGAGCTGGAAGAAGGGAAGACAGAGCGGCTTGCCGGCCTTTGCGCCCAGGCAGGTGGCGCCCGATATGTATCGGGCCCTTCGGCCAAGGACTACATCGACGAAAATGTGTTCACCGAGCGCGGCCTGGACCTCGCCTGGTTCGAGTACGGCGGCTACCCTCCCTACCCCCAGCTGTGGGGCGAGTTTGTCCACAATGTCTCGATCCTCGACCTGTTGTTCAATTGCGGCAGTGAAGCTCCTCGCTACATGAAACACGTTACGGCATGAAACTGTCAATCGTCGCGACCCTTTACCAGTCGGGCCCGTATGTGGATGAGTTCTGCGCGCGCGCGTCCGCGGCGGCGCGCCAGCTTGCGGGTGAAGATTACGAATTGGTCCTGGTCAACGATGGCTCCCCAGACGACAGCCTGCAACGGGCAGTGCGCCTGGGCGCATCCGACCCGCACATCGTCGTCGTGGACCTGTCGCGAAATTTCGGCCACCACAAGGCGATGATGACCGGGCTGGCACATTCGCGCGGCGAGCGCGTGTGGCTGATCGATAGCGACCTCGAAGAGGAGCCGGAGTGGCTGCTGTCCTTCGCCCGGCAGATGGATGAGGAGCGCTGCGATGTCGTGTACGGCGTGCAGGAGCGCCGCAAAGGCGGACTGTTCGAGCGCTGGAGCGGGCAATGGTTCTACCGCTTCTTCCGGGCGCTGACCGGCTTGGCGCTCCCCGAGAACGTTGTGACCGCGCGATTGATGACGCGACGCTACGTCGACAGCCTGCTGACGCACGGCGAGCGTGAGGTCTTCATGGCCGGCCTGTGGTTCATCACCGGATTCGACCAGCATCCGCAGGTGGTGCTCAAGGGCGGCACCAGCGAAACCACCTACACATTGCGGCGAAAGATGTCGCTCCTGGTCAATTCCGTCACCTCCTTCAGTAACGCTCCTCTCATAGCCATCTTCTACATCGGCCTTGCCATCTTTCTGGTGGCCTGCGGCTACGCGTTCTGGCTGGTGGTCAGCTGGACCTTCTTTGCCAAGCCACTCAGTGGCTGGACTTCGGTGATGGCTTCGATCTGGCTGTTGGGCGGTCTGGTCATTTCCTTCATCGGCGTCGTGGGCATCTACCTGTCCAAGATATTCTCAGAGACGAAGCAGCGCCCCTACACGATCGTAAGGCAGGTCTATGGCCGCTAATGACGAAAGCATCCTGGCCGACGTGGCCGGCTACTATGCCTCCACGCTTGCTCTGCACGGAGAAACCGCGCGCGGGGTCGACTGGAACGGCGAGGAGAGTCAGCGCCTCCGCTTCGAGCAGCTGGCGCGCATCGTGGACGTTCCCGCGGGCTTTTCGGTCAATGACCTCGGCTGTGGCTATGGCGCGCTGTACGACTTCCTGCGGGACGGCTGGTCGGATTTCTCCTATACCGGCTGCGATGTCGCGGCGGAGATGATCGACGCCGCGGCGCGCCGCCTGCCGAAGGAAACGGCGGGCATCCGGCTGGTGGTGGCGTCCGAGCCGCCCGGGGTGGCGGACTTCGGCATTGCCAGCGGCATCTTCAACGTGAGGATGGGGCGGGACAATGCGCAATGGGAAGAGTACCTGCTGGCCACCCTCGACACGCTGGACCGCACCAGCCGGCGCGGCTTTGCATTCAACTGCCTGACTTCGTACTCGGATCCTGACAAGATGCGGGACCATCTCTTCTATGCCGACCCTTGCCGCCTGTTCGATTTCTGCAAGCGCCGCTACTCGCGCCAGGTTGCGTTGCTGCATGACTACGGCCTGTACGAATTCACGATGCTGGTGAGAAAGCCGCAATGAACAAGCCCCTGGTCATCTTCGGAACCGGCGAGATCGCGCAACTTGCCCACTACTATTTCACCCAGGATTCGCGACAGGTTGCCGGTTTCGCGGTGGATCGCGCATTCCAGAAATCCGACGAGTTCTGCGGGCTTCCCGTGGTTGCCTTCGAGGAGATAGAGCAGCGCTTTCCCGCGGCGACCCACGACCTTTTCGTGGCACTCGCCTATGCGGGCCTGAACGAATTGCGAAAGCAGAAGTACCTAGCCGGGCTTGCGCTGGGCTATCGCCTGGCGAGCTATGTCAGCCCCCGCGCGACGGTGCTCAATGGCGGCCAGATCGGCGACAACTGCTTCATCCTGGAAGACAACACCATCCAGCCGTTCGCGCGCATCGGCAACAACGTGACGCTGTGGAGCGGCAACCATATCGGCCACCACAGCACCATTCGCGACCACTGCTTCATCTCCTCGCACGTGGTCGTCTCCGGCGGGGTCGACATCGGCGAGGCCTGCTTCATCGGGGTCAACGCCACCCTGCGCGATCACATTCAGGTGGGCGAGCGCTGCATCGTCGGCGCCGGCGCGCTGCTGCTGAGCGACGCTCCCCCCGAGGGCGTCTACATCGGCAGCGCAACCGAGCGCTCGCGAGTGCCCAGCACGCGCCTGCGCAAGATCTGAGCTCCCATGAGGTGGAAGAAGCTCGGTCGCGTTTTCGCTCCAGCTGGAGATGTGCCATGGATGCGCTCGCATGCGGCGGTTCCTATCGCCGAGGCACTTGGCGGGGATCTGTTTCGCATCTACTTCAGCACGCGTGACTCGGCCAACAGGTCGCATACCGGCTCCCTGGTCCTCGACATCACCCGCCCGACGCAAGTGATCGAGATAGCGCCCGACCCCGTGCTGGTGCCCGGCGAACTGGGCGAATTCGATGACAGCGGAGCCATGGCGAGTTGGCTGACCCAGAGCGCCGGCAGGCGGCACTTGTACTACATAGGCTGGAATCTCGGCGTCACCGTCCCGTTTCGCAATTCGATCGGACTGGCCACCAGCGACGGCGGCAGCTCTTTCAGCCGGTTCGCCAACGGCCCCATCGTCGATCGCACGATGACCGAACCCCATTTCTGTGCCAGTTGCTGCGTGCTCGAAGAAAAGGGCTTCTGGCGCATGTGGTACCTGTCGTGCACGGGATGGTCAGGCGCACCCGGACAGCCCAGGCACAGCTATCACATCAAATATGCCGAGTCGCGCGACGGCATCCATTGGCTCAGGGAGGGCTCTGTCGCGATCGACTTCTCGGGGCCGGGCGAGTACGCCATCTCGCGGCCCTGCGTCCTGCGCGACGGCGACCTCTGGAAAATGTGGTACTCCCACCGAGGTGAAGCGTACCGCATCGGCTATGCGGAATCCCCCGACGGACGAACCTGGCTGCGCAAGGACAGTGAGTCCGGCATCGACGTATCGGCAAGCGGCTGGGACAGTGAAATGATCGAATATCCTTTCGTGTTCGATCATCGCGGGAAGCGCTACATGCTCTATAACGGAAATGGGTACGGCAAGACCGGATTCGGCCTGGCCGTCCTGGAGGCGGAATGACCCAGCGCTGGGCCGACTACCTCTACATCGCCGCCACCATGGGATTCACGGTCTATGGCCAGCTGATTCTCAAGTGGCGCATCGCACATTTCGGCTCCATGCCGGTCGAACATGGCAAGAAGCTGGGGTTCCTCCTGAACCTCCTGCTGGACCCGCTGATATTCTCCGGCTTCGCCGCCGCCTTTCTGGCTTCGCTGGCCTGGATGGCCGCCATGACCAAGTTCGATTTGAGCCATGCCTACCCGTTCATGAGCCTGAACTTCGTGCTGGTGGTCTTGCTGAGCGGCTGGCTGCTCAGTGAACCCCTGTCGCTGCAAAAGCTGGTGGGCGTCACATTGATCGTGGCCGGCACCATCGTCGCCGCCCGCGGTTGACCCAACTTCCATGATGGAGTGCACCTGACGTGATCCCCTTCAACCGTCCCTACATGACCGGCAAGGAGTTCGAACACATTGCTCAAGCCAACCTCAACCACATGCTGGCCGGCGACGGCCCGTTCACGAAGCGCTGCCATGCGTGGTTGGAGCAAAACACCGGGACCCGCAAGGCTCTTCTGACCCATTCGTGCACGGCGGCGCTCGAAATGTGCGCCTTGCTGCTCGATATTGCGCAGGGCGACGAGGTCATCATGCCCTCGTACACCTTCGTATCCACGGCCAATGCGTTCGTGCTGCGAGGCGCCGTGCCCGTCTTCGTCGATGTGCGCCAGGACACGCTCAATCTCGATGAGAGCCTGATCGAGGAAGCGATCACGTCGCGCACGCGGGCGATCGTGGCGGTCCACTATGCCGGCGTGTCGTGCGACATGGACGCGATCATGGCCATCGCCCGGCGCCATGGGCTGAGGGTCGTGGAGGATGCGGCCCAGGGCGTGATGGCTACCTACAAAGGGCGGGTGCTTGGAGGCATCGGCGACCTGGGCGCCTACAGCTTCCACGAAACCAAGAACGTGATTTCGGGCGAAGGCGGCAGCCTGCTCGTCAACGATCCGGCGCTTGCCACGCGCGCGGAAATCATCCGAGAGAAAGGCACGGACCGCAGCCGATTTTTCCGCGGCGAGGTCGACAAGTACACGTGGCAGGACGTCGGCTCCTCCTTCTTGCCGGGCGAGATGGTGGCAGCTTTTCTGTGGGCCCAGCTCGAAGAAGCCAGGCGGATCACGGACGAGCGGCTGGCTATCTGGGAGAAATACCACGCCTTGCTCGAGCCGCTGGAAGCCCGGGGCCTGCTGCGCCGGCCCATCGTTCCGGCCGACTGCCAGCACAACGGCCACATGTACTACGTGCTGTTGAAGCCAGGCATGGCGCGGCAACCCGTGCTGGAGTCGCTCAAGCGCTCGGGCGTCGGCGCGGCATTCCACTACGTGCCGTTGCACAGCGCTCCGGCCGGGCTTCGATTGGGGCGGGCATCAGGCGACCTCAAGGTGACCAACACCATCTCGAGCCAGCTGGTCCGCTTGCCGATGTGGGTGGGCCTGAAGCAAGAGCACCTGGAGCAAACAGCGGCAGCGCTGGCCGAGGCCTTGGCGGTCTAAGCCTGCGATTACCGCAAGGCACCGGCCTCCTGCTCCGGCGGCAGGTCGGGACTCTGGGCTGCGGGCTGGATGCGAGCTGCTGCGCCGCTCAGCGCCCAGCCCATAAGCACCAGGAAGAACACGGCGCAGGTTTCTGCGGTCTGGAAGATCTGGTTGTTGGCGGGCACGTAGTAGAACAGCACGAACAGCAGGTAGACCATGATGACGGGCCAGTGCCCGGCACCCGCGAGTGCCCTGCCCCAGCTCAGGCCGAAGATGTAGGCGAACCCCGCCAGCACGACCAGCGCACCGGTAAATCCGAAGTCCGAGGCCAGCCAGGGATAGATGGAGTGCCAGAGGGCGAGCATGCCCCAGCCGGTTTCATCCTCCAGCAGGCCCGGCAAGGAACCTGCAGTGAAGTGGGTCGTGCCGAAAAGTTCATCGGCATTTCGGGCCAGGAACATGGAATGGCCGAAACCCCATGTTGTCGAGTGATCCAGCTCGAAGGTCATGGACAGCGCGTAGTAGCCCTGCCCCAGGTAGCGCGCCAAGGATTCATAGATAACCCGCTGGGCTTCGCTCATGTGGACGGAGACGCTGTCGAAGCGATCGGCTTCGATGATGGAAAAGCCCGTGTTGAAGACGCCGAGCTCGCCGACTCCGCCTTCGCGCTGTGTCTGTCCTGCGCCGAAAAACGCCAGGAAAGCCATGAACAGCAGGGCAAAGGCGATGCCCAGCGTGCGGTTGGACACCGGAAGTTTCAGCGTTCCGATCGACACCCCGAGGAAGATCAGCCACGGCACGCTGATGGCGAAATCGGCAATGCCCTTGTTGGTTCCGGTCGCCACGTAGAGCGAAAGATGAAAGGCGATGGCGACGAGGCAGGCCAGTTTCAGCCCGCCGGAAAGGCGGGACCAATAGACCACGGCCAAGGGCACGATGCCCACCAGCAGCGGCGACAGCAGCATTCGCAGGTACTCGACGATCACGTAGGGATTGCCGGCCTGCAGCCGTTCGAAATTGGCGTTGTAGACCGCGCCCGGGTCGGCGATCCCAGCCAGCAGGCCGGGCAGCAACTCGCCTGTTCGCGAAAGCGAAGTGGGTACCAGCAGCAGGAAGGTGACTATCGCGCCCAGCTTGATGAAGGCGACGGCACGGCGGTCACTTTCGGCAGTATCGAAAGTCGACGCCGGTATCGCATTGACCCTCTTCCACGCCTTCAGGTAGCCGAAGGCGATTGCGAACTGCGCAAGCACCAGATAGGCGAAAAGCACGGTGGGCTGGCTGGGCTCCCAAGGCCAGGGACCCCAGAAGAAAAGGACGACGGTGACGGTGAGATACAGCTGAAAAAATATCAGCGGCAGCAGCCACTTGCGCCGCGTCAGCCCGCCGGAGTTCATGAACCGGCGGCTCTGAAAGCGGAGCGCAGCCCGGCAATCGCGATCCGGACTGGCTTGCTGATCACGTTACGCAGCAGGCGCGCCTTGACGCCGGCGGCGCCCAAGGGCGGGTGCAGGGAGCATGCCTCTTGGTAGAGCTGCGCCCCGCGCCGCAGATCCCCGGCGCGAAAACGGTTGCGCGCCAGGATGAGGGTCGCGTAGCCATAGGCCTCAGCCTTGCGCGCTGCAATGTCTGCCGGAACGCCCGGCGAGCTGAAGTAGTCGTCCAGCACGCGGATGTATTCGCGGGAGGTCTCCTCCGACACGTCCTTGTACGAGATGGACTTGGGGTGCATCCGGTAGCCGGCAAGCGATTCCTGGTGGAAGTGGATGCGCCCCTGCGTGGCCAGCCGCATCCAGAACTCGCGGTCGGGTGCGAGCCGCAATTCGGGTTTCCATCCGCCAACGGCTTCGAACGCCGAGCGCCGGAAAATCGCACCAGGCGCTATGTAGCACTCCTGCCTCACGACAAGTTCTGCGAGATCGAAGGGCCTGCAGACGCCTCGTTTGATCACTCGCGACTGCTCGTCGATCAGGTCGGCGTCGGGGAACACGCAGGCGATGCCCGGGTCGGCTTCGAGCACGGCGATCAATTTGCTGACAGCGCGAGGGTAGAGCGTGTCGTCGGAACTGAGATAGCCCAAGTACTTGCCGGACGCGCGTGCCCAGCCCTTGTTGAGCGTGCGCACCTGGCCCAGGTTGGCCTGGCGCTCCGCCTGCAGACGTCCCGCGTACCGCTCGAGAACCTGGGGTGTGCTGTCGGTGGACCCGTCGTCGATGACTTGGTAATCAATCGCGGCGTAGTCCTGGGCCAGAACGCTGTCGATGGTTTCGGCAAGGTAATTGCCCTGGTTGTACGCGGGCGTCACCAGGGTAAGAATTGCAGCATCACCCATCGATGCGGTCCCGGTTCTTGTGCCCGCCGGGCAACGACTGCCGCAGGCGCCGTAACTTCTCGGCAGTGCGCGCATCCTGCATGGCCGCGTCGAGCATCTGGCGCAGCAACAGGTAAGCAAGCACCGCCGCGCCGGCGGCCAGGGCCGCGATGACGGCGATCCTGGCCTTTCTGGGCGTTACGGCCTTGGTGGGCAAGGTGGGCGCCTGTTTGATCACGTCCGGCGATAGGCCCTCCAGTTGCCGCGGGATCGCAAGCACCTGTTCCAGGTAGCGATCCCCCAACTCGCCGATGGCCACCAAAGAGAGGCTGCCTTCCTTGCGGCCGGCCGGGCCCGCGGCGGCGGGGTTTTCGACGACCAGCTGCTTGAGCGCCTGCTGTACGTTGGCTAGCGCAGCGGAGGCGTGGGCAAGTTTTTGCTTGAGGTCCGCTTTTTCCCGGTCGCTGGGCACGGTGCTTTTCAGCCAGGCGCTCAGAATGGTGTTGGCGGTTTGCTGCGCCTGCTCAGGGGTGGGGGCTATCACCTCGAGCCGCACGAGAAGATCTTTCCCGACGCTGGTTTTGACCCGCTCGGCCAGGGCGAGTCGGGCGTCGTCGCGTGGCAGGCCGGGGCTCAGTCGAAGCGTATCGATCACGGAATCCAGCACAACAGGCGACACAATAAGTGAGGCTGCCTGCTGCGGCGTGATCGTTGCGGTGGGCCCAGTGGGGACGCCGACTATCGCCGTGCTGGCGTAACCCTGCGGCAGCGCATAGGCGACCGCGAGAGCGACCAGCCCCACCGCCAGCGGCACCCCGAGCAGGAGCTTTAAATTCTTGGCCAGCACCAGCAGGGTGTCGAGCACGTCCCTGCCAGCGCTCGGGGATGTAGGTACAACTTGTTCTTGCATGCTTTGTCTTTGATTCAGTAGTAACCGAGGCCGATCAGCGGGTGGCAGTCTCGTGCAGGAGTTGAAGCAGGTATTGGCCGTACCCATTGCCGATGAACGGTTGGGCCAGGGTTTCCAGTTGGGCCGAGGAGATGAAGCCACAGCGCCAGGCGGTTTCTTCCGGGCAGGCGATCTTCAAGCCTTGCCGGTGTTCGAGCGTAGCGATGAACTGGCCGGCCTCCAGCAAGCTTTCGTGCGTGCCGGTGTCTAGCCAGGCGTAGCCGCGATGCATGATCTTGACCTGCAGCCGCCCTTGCTCCAGATAGACCTGGTTCAACGCGGTGATTTCCAGTTCACCACGCGCGCTCGGCTGAAGGGTGCGGGCGATCGTGGGAGCATCCTGGTCGTGAAAATAAAGCCCCGTCACGGCGAAATGGCTCTTGGGCTGCTTGGGCTTTTCCTCGATGCTGATGGCCTTGCCGTCGGGGCCGAAGGCCACCACGCCGTATCGCTGGGGATCGCTCACCCGATGGGCAAAAACCGTCGCACCCGCATTGGCGGCGGCGTGCGTCAGCAGGCCGCCCAGTTCGTGGCCATAGAAGATGTTGTCGCCCAGGATCAGCGCACTCGGAGCGCCGTTCAGGAATTTTTCGCCGATGAGGTATGCCTGCGCCAAGCCGCCCGGCGAGGGCTGCTCCGCATATTGCAGGTCGAGCCCCCACTGCGAGCCGTCACCCAGCAGTTGCTGGAACAGCGGCAAGTCGCGGGGCGTGCTGATGAGCAGGATCTCGCGAACGCCGGCAAGCATCAAGGTGCTCAAGGGGTAATACACCATGGGCTTGTCGTACACCGGCATCAACTGCTTGCTGACCACCAATGAAGCGGGATGGAGCCGTGAGCCCAGTCCGCCCGCGAGGATGATGCCTTTGCGTTGGGTCATATGCCGCTCTCAGTCGAATAGGGATGCCGTGTCCAGCCCGCCTGCCGCGGCGTCGAGCGCTGACAGCACCGGCTCGCGCCGCAGCGGCCATTGGACGCCGATGCTCGGCTCATTCCAGGCAATACGCCGTTCGTCCGCAGGTTCATAGTAGTCGGTCGTCTTGTAGAGTAATTCGGCGGTTTCACTCAATACGAGGAAACCGTGCGCGAAACCCGGTGGTATCCAGAGTTGCCGGTGTTCTTGTGCGCTCAGTTCGGTTGCAACCCACTGGCGGAACGTGGGCGATGACTTGCGAAGATCCACCGCCACGTCGAAAACCGCGCCGCGCACGACGCGAATCAGCTTGCCCTGGGGCCGCGCGAACTGGTAGTGCAGGCCGCGCAGCACGCCTTCGTGCGAGCAGCAATGGTTGTCCTGCACGAACGAGGCATCCAGCCCGGTCGCCCGGTTGAACTCACGCTGATTGAAGCTCTCGAAGAAAAATCCCCGAGCATCATAGAACACTCTGGGTTCGATCAGGAGGACATCTGGAATGGAACAGGGCACCACCCTCATGCCTTCGTCTCCACCGTCCCGATGGCTTGCGCCACCATTCGATCGACACCCTGCGTCCAGTGAGGCAGGCGCAAACCGAACGCGCTGCGCAGCTTGGTCGTATCGAGCCGTGAGTTCAGAGGCCGCTCGGCTGCGCCGGGGAGCTTGCTTGTGGGCACCGGCTCGATCCGCCCGGGGGCTGTCTTGAGCGGCACGCCGGCCTGGGCCGCCCGTTCCAGCAAGTAGCGCGCATAGCCGTGCCTGGTGGTTTCGCCCTCGGCGGCCACGTGATAGAGGCCCGCGAGGCCGGGTTTGGCCATGGCGTCACGCAACACATGCGCCGACACGTCTGCCAGCAGTTCGGCACTGGTCGGCGCACCGACCTGGTCGTCGACCACCTGCATGTGGTCGCGCTCCCTCGCCTGCCGCAGGATCGCGGTGGCGAAATTGGCGCCACGGGCGGAGTACAGCCAGCTCGTGCGAAGAATCAGGTGGCGCTCGCATTGGCTTGCCACCCGCCGCTCACCCTCCAGCTTGGATCTGCCGTATTCGCTCAACGGCCGTGCGGCATCGGCTTCACGCCAAGGCAATGTGCCGCTTCCATCGAACACGTAGTCGGACGAGAAATGCAGCAGCCACGCTCCCAAGGCCTGCGCCTGCGCCGCAAGGACACCGGGCGCCTCGGCGTTGATGGTGCCTGCGATTGCGGCCTCGTCTTCGGCGCGGTCCACCGCCGTGTATGCGGCGGCCACGACGACGACCTCCGGCCGGACCTTGCGCACGGTTTGTGCAACGCCTTCGAGGTCAACGAGGTCGCCACACAGTTCGGAGTCTTGCCTGCGCGGGGCAACCACCTCCCCCAAGGGCGCCAGGCTGCGCTCCAGCTCCCAGCCCAGTTGGCCGCTCTTGCCAAACAGGAGGATCTTCACTGCGGCCTCACTGCAGGGAACCTTGGTAGTGGGCCTGGACCCACTCGCGGTAAGCCCCTGTCTTCACCCTTTCCACCCAACCCGGCCGGTCGAGGTACCACTGCACCGTCTGGCGAATCCCTTCCTCGAAGGTATGCGCGGGCCGCCAGCCCAACTCGGTCGCAATCTTGCTCGCATCGACGGCATAGCGGCGATCGTGCCCAGGCCTGTCGGCGACGTGGGTGATGAGACCGCGAAAGCTGCCCCCGGCCCTGGGCGCCAGCTCATCGAGCAGGTCGCACACCCGTTGGACGATCTGGATGTTGGCGAGCTCATTGCGCCCGCCCACGTTGTAGGTCTCGCCTGGCCGCCCCGCTTCCAGCACCCGCCGGAGAGCTTCGCAATGATCCGCGACATGCAGCCAATCCCGCCTTTGGAGGCCGTCGCCATAGACCGGCAGGTTCTGGCCCGCGAGCGCGTTGACGATCATCAGGGGGATCAGCTTTTCCGGAAACTGGAAAGGGCCGTAGTTGTTCGAGCAATTGCTCGTGAGCACCGGCAAGCCGTAAGTGTGGTGGTAGGCGCGCACCAGGTGGTCGCTGGCCGCCTTGCTGGCAGAGTACGGACTGTTCGGCTGGTAGGCGTTGTCCTCGCGAAACGCCGGATCCGAGGCCTGGAGCGAGCCGAAGACTTCGTCGGTCGACACATGCAGGAAGCGGAACAGCCGGCGCGGCTCGCCTTGCAGCCCCGCGAAATAGTTCCGTACTGCCTCCAGCAGATGGAACGTTGCGACCACGTTGGTCTGGACGAATGCCGCCGGGCCGTGAATCGAACGATCGACGTGAGACTCCGCCGCGAGGTTGATCACCGCCCGCGGCTGGTGGTCGCGCAGCAGCCGCGCGACCAGTTCCCCGTCGCCGATGTCGCCGTGAACGAAGGCATAGCGCGCGTCCCCTTGCAACGAAGCAAGGTTCTCGGGATTGCCGGCATAGGTCAACTTGTCGAGGTTGAGAACCGGCTCCTCGCTGCGCGCGAGCCAGTCCAGGACGAAGTTACTGCCGATGAAGCCGGCGCCGCCGGTGACAAAAATCATGAAGAATCATTATCTCATTGGCATTTCACATCAAAAAAGCGCCCAAAGGCGCCTTTGCAGGGGTGCGGCGTTACGCTGTCAGAAGTGGATCCCCCGCATCATCTGCTGCATCGCGATCGCTTCCGGCGACAACGTGGGCTTGGCGCCCTTCTCGCCCTTGGCGGCCGACGAATCCGGAAACATGCGGAAACTCGTGTTCATGGCGATCTGCGCCACGCGCGGCAGCAGCGCGTGCAGCAACTGGCCGGTGATGCCCAGGCGCGTGGCGATGCGCACCGGCTTGGCGATGCAGGCTTCGGCGATCATGTCGGCCGCCTCTTCCGGTGCCAGCGTCGGCACATTCTTGTAGATCTGGGTCGGCGCGATCATGGGCGTGCGCACCAGCGGCATGTTGATCGTGGTGAAGCTGATGCCCTGGTCGGCGAATTCGCTGGACGCGCAGCGGGTCCACGCGTCCAGCGCCGCCTTGGAGGCGACGTAGGCCGAGAAGCGCGGTGCGTTGGTCAAGACACCGATCGAGCTGATGTTGACCACGTGTCCCTTGCGCTTTTCCACCATGCCCGGCAACAGCCCCATGGTCACGCGCAGGCAGCCGAAATAGTTGAGCTGCATGGTGCGCTCGTAGTCGTGGAAACGGTCGTAGCTGGCCTCGATGGCCCGGCGGATCGAGCGGCCGGCGTTATTGATCAGGAAATCGACGCCGCCGTGGTTCTCCACCAGCAGGTGGATGAAGCGGTCGCAATCGGCCATGTCGGCGATGTCGGCCGCGTAAGCGACGAACTGATAGCCCTTCGCCTTGGCCTCCTTGCAGGCCTCGTCCAGCTTGTCCTGGTCCCGGCCGCAGATGACCGTGATCGCCCCCGCCTCGGCGAACTTGTGCGCAGCCGCCAGGCCGATGCCGGAGGAGCCCCCGGTGATCAGCACCACCTTGCCGCCCACGGTGCCCTTGAGCGTGCGGTCGATGTGCAGGTCCGGGTCGAGGTGGCGTTCCCAGTAGTCCCACAGCCGCCAGGCGTAATCCTTCAGGTTGGGCACTTCGATGCCCGAGCCCTTGAGCGCCGCCTGCGTCTCGCGGCTGTCGAAGCGCGTGGGGTAGTTGACGAAGGTGAGGATGTCCTCCGGCAAGGCCAGGTCCTTCATGATGGCGCTGCGGATGCGACGCACCGGCGCCACGCCCATCAAGCCCTTCTTCACGCTCTTGGGAATGAACCCGAGCAAGGCCGCATTGATGAACAGGTTCATCTTGGGCGCGTGGGCCGCGCGGCTGAAGATGTCCAGCACGTCGCCCACGCGGTAACCCACCGGGTCCACCAGGTGGAAGCAGCGCTTGTTGATGTCGGCCTTGTGGCTCAGGTAGTCGAGCGCGTTGACGACGAAGTCCACCGGCACGATGTTGACGCGCCCGCCCTCCAGGCCCACGGCCGGAAGCCACGGCGGCAGCAGTTGGCGCATGCGCTGGATCAGCTTGAAGAAGTAGTAAGGCCCGTCGATCTTGTCCATCTCGCCGGTCTGGCTGTCGCCCACCACCATGGCGGGGCGATAGACCGACCAGGGCACCTTGCACTCTTTGCGGACGATTTTCTCGCTCTCGTGCTTGGTCAGGAAGTACGGATGCTCGTAGTTCTCGGCCTCGTCGAACATGTCTTCCCGGAACACGCCTTCATACAAGCCTGCGGCGGCGATCGACGAGACGTGATGGAAGTGCCCCGCATCGATGGCCTTGGCGAATTCCACCGTGTTGCGCGTGCCCTCGACGTTGACGGCGATCTGGCTTTCCTCGTCGGCGGACAGGTCGTATACCGCGGCCAGGTGGTGGAAATGGTCGATCTGGCCCTTGAGCCTTTTCACGTCGTCGGCGGCCACGCCCAGCTTCTTGCTGGTGAGGTCGCCGAACACGGGCACCGCGCGGGCCGCCGGGACACCCCAGTACTCACGCAAGGCGGGAACCTTGCCCTCGCTCTCCTTGCGGATCAGGAAATGCACCACCGAGCCCTTGCGCTCGAGCAGCTTCTTGACCAGGCGCTTGCCGATGAAACCGGTCGCGCCGGTGACGAAATAGTGCATTGGAAGATCTCCGGAGGAATTGGTTTTCTGATTTTGCTTTGCGGGCATTCTTGCGCAAAGCCAAGCCGCGATCATTCCGCACAAACCCGCGCGCCGGCTAGGGTTGACCGCCTAGCGGTTTAGGAAGCGGCACCTAAACGGGGGCAGGCCCAAGCCTTAAAGTGCCCCCATCCCCAATTCATTTTGTCTGGAGTTCACCATGGTCAAGAAAACCCAAAAATCCGCATCCGCCGAAAAGAACACCGCCGCCCAGCTGTCGGGCACCGTCAAGGAATCCGCCCAGCAAATCTGGCTGGCCGGCCTGGGCGCATTCGCCAAGGCGCAGGAAGAAGGCACCAAGGTGTTCGATTCCCTGGTCAAGGAAGGTATGTCCATCCAGCGCAAAACCCAGGCCGCTGCCGAAGAGAAGATCTCGGAAGCCACCAATCGCATGGCCACGATGGCCACCGACATCTCTTCCAAGGCGTCGGGACAGTGGGACAAGCTGGAAAACATCTTCGAAGACCGCGTATCCAAGGCCCTCAACAAGCTGGGCGTGCCGTCCGCCAAAGACATCGATGTGCTGATCGCTCGCATCGATGAGCTCAATCGCAACGTCTCCAAGCTGAGCGCCAAGACCGGTGCCGCTCCGCGAAGCGCCACCAACGGCGCCGCCAAGCCGGCTGCCAAGCGCGCTTCGGCCCGCAAGTCGGCTTGAGACTCGAACACTTGCATGCAGGGCGCTTCGGCGCCCTTTTTGCATTCACATAACAAGCTTCGCAGTTGTTAGTGAATGCGCAACCGAGGGCGGTTGAGTATGCCCGCTTGCTTTGCTGCAATGCAGCACGGAACGCTAACCAAGCCCCCTACACTGCCCGCACATGAGTATCAAAAAATCGCCCTCGCCGAAAGTAGCGCTTGCACTTGCTGGAGGCGGTCCGTTGGGCGCGATCTATGAGATTGGCGCCCTGTGCGCGCTGGACGAAGCCCTGGAAGGCCTGGACCTCACGGCCCTGCACCACTATGTCGGCGTGTCCGCAGGCGGATTCATCGCAGCCGGATTGGCCAACGGCATGTCGCCGCGCGAACTCTGCGCTTCCTTCATCGAGAACGACGACCGGGCCAGCGACGTCTTCGATCCTTCGTGGTTGATGGTGCCGGCCTATGGCGAGTTCGCCCGGCGCGCCATCATGTTCCCCGGCTTGGCCGCATCGGCGCTGTGGCGCGGCACGCTAGGGCGCAGGTCGCTCACCCATTCGCTGGAGCGCCTCGGCCCCAGCCTGCCCACCGGCATTTTTTCCAACGACCTGATCGACCGGCGGCTGGCGCTGCTGTTCTCGCGCGACGGCCGAACCAACGATTTTCGCAAGCTCAAGGCCCAGCTCACCCTGGTAGCCACCAACCTGGACACCGGTGAAGCGGCGCCGTTCGGGCGGCCCGGTTGGGATCATGTGCCGATCTCCAAGGCCGTGCAGGCCAGTTCCGCGCTCCCCGGGCTGTTTCCGCCGGTCGAGATCGACGCCCACTACTTCGTCGACGGCGCCTTGAAGAAGACCCTGCACGCCTCGGTGGCACTGGACGACGGCATCGACCTCATGCTGTGCCTCAACCCCCTGGTGCCCTTCAACTCGACAGAATCGACTGCGGCCAAGGTCATGCAGGGCGGATTGCCGCGCGAAAAGCGCCGCATTCCGCGCATCGTCGATGGCGGCCTGCCTGCAGTGCTGAGCCAGACCTTCCGTTCCATGATTCATTCGCGCATGGAGCTGGGCATGAAGCACTATGAGCGCGCCTACCCCAAGACCGACATCGTGCTGATCGAGCCCGACCATCGCGACCCCGAGCTGTACCTTGCCAACACCTTCAGCTACGGCCAGCGCCGCCAGCTGGCCGAGCATGCGTACCAGACGACGCGCGCCATGCTGCGTTCGCGCCGCACCAGCCTCGGCACGAAACTGGCCCGCCACGGCATCAGCCTGCGCGGCGATGTGCTGGATGACCCGCGCAGGCACCTGGTGGCCTTGCGCAAGCCGCCCACTCGTATCGGCCGAGCCATCGTCTCGCTGCAGGAGGTGATGGAAGATCTCGGCCGCGCGATGCAGCCGGCGCTGGAGCGGGCGCGCTGAGCATGGCAAAAAAGGCCCCCCGCCGCACGGCCGAGCGCATCCTGGAGGTGACGCTCGACCTGTTCAATCGCTTTGGCGAGCCGAACGTATCGACCACGTTGATCTCGGCCGAACTCAACATCAGCCCGGGCAACCTTTATTACCACTATCCGGCCAAGGACGAACTGATCAACTCGCTGTTCGATCGTTACGAACGGTCACTGAGCGAGCTGCTCAACGCCAGCGATGGGGTGCGCGATGTGGAAGACGCCTGGTTCTTCATGCACACCCTGTTCGAGCTGATCTGGCAGTACCGCTTTCTCTACCGCGACCTGAACGACCTGCTGTCGAAGAACCGGCGCCTGGAGACCCACTTCCAGTGGGTGCTGAAGAACAAGACGCGCGCCATCAAGGCCATGCTCGACAGCATGAGCCGCTCGGGCGCGGTGAGCATCGATTCGCGCGAGGCGCCGGCGACGGCAACCAGCATGGTGGTGGTGCTCACCTACTGGCTGAGCTACGAGTACGTGCGCGACCCGCGGCGGGCGCTCGAACCCGAGAGCGCCCAGGTGGCTCTGCTGCGAGGAGCTCACCATGTCCTCAATCTACTGGTACCCTATCTCGAACAAGGCCAGCGAATGCATTTGCTGGGGCTCGTCGCGGCCTACAGCAACTCGACAGTTGAGACATAAGGAACAGGAGACAGAATGGCCAAGTGGACAGCATTTCCCCACCTGGGCGACTACCAGTTCGACTCCGGCAACCTGAAAAAGCATTGGGCGCGGCTGCACGCCGGCGACGCTGAGCCCCTACCCCAGGACCTCGAGGTCCTGGAAGCCTGGGCTCTCTTCCACAACGGCGAGTTCCAGCAGGCCGCCGAGGCGGGCCTGAAGTGCGGGGGCGACGGCATCACCGTGGCCAACAAGGCCACGGCCATCTACGCCAACTACCTCGAGAAAAAAGAAAAGACCAAGCTCGACTTGTTCATGGCGGTGGCGCAGCGCGCCGAGGCGCAAGCGACGCAAGACCCCAAGAACGCCAACGCCTGGTACTGGCAGGCCTATGCACTGGGGCGCTACAGCCAGGGCATCAGCGTCGCCAAGGCACTGGCACAGGGCCTTGGCAGCAAGGTGAAGGAAGCGCTGGAGAAAACCATCAAGCTGCAGCCCAAGCATGCCGATGCGCACATCGCCCTGGCCGCCTTCCATGCCGAAGTCATCGACAAGGTCGGCTCGCTGATCGGCGGCATGACCTACGGCGCCAAGAAAGACGTGGGCCTGAAATTGTTTCAGGACGCACTGAAGATCAACCCTGCTTCAGCCATCGGCATGATCGAGTACGCCAACGGGCTGGTCATGCTCGAAGGTGACAGGAAGATGAAGGAAGCGACCAAGCTCTATGAGCAGGCCGCGGCCAGCCAGCCCCTGGACGCCACGGAGCGGCTGGACGTGGAACTGGCCACGGCCGAACTTCAAGACTAGCTGCGGGTTTTTCGCGCCTCGCGCCTACAGACGCGCCCGCCGTTCATCCGCAGAATGGCGCGGATGAACATCTTTGAAGCACTTCGCGTCAGCCACGAAACCCAGCGGGCCTTGTCGGCCCGTTTGCTTGCCAGCCAGGCCGACAGCCCCGAGCGGCAAGACATCTTCGAGGAACTCAAGTCCGAGCTGCTCGCGCACGAAACCGCGGAAGAGCGCTGCCTCTACGTGCCCCTGTTCGACCACGACGTCACGGTGGAGGCGTCCAGGCATGCCATCGCGGAACACCATGAGATGGACGAGATGGTGGAAGACCTGGAAGAACTGGTCGGCGATTCCGCCCAGTGGATGGAGAGTGCGCGCAAGCTGTGCGAAAAGATCGCGCACCACCTGTCCGAAGAAGAAACCAAGTTCTTCCAGCAGGCCGGCAAGGTTCTGACCGAAGCCCAGAAACTGTCGCTGGCGAAGGAATACGAAGCGGAGTTCCTGACGCTGCGGGTGAAGGAAGCCTGAAGCTGTCATCCCGGACCTGATCCGGGATCCATTCCCTACTCCCCCCAGGGGAGCATCAGGGTCACCAGCGAGAGTTTGGCGAATTCCGGTTCGAACTCGTCGATGATCTTCTGCGGATCGGGACACAGCAGGGTGTCGGTGATCACGCCGAACTGCACGCCGCCGCCGTAGCTCAGGATCGAAACGCCCAGCCCGATGTCGCCGGACTGCGGCACCCAGAACATGCTCTGCTCCAGGGTGGAGCCCAGGAACTTCAGCTTCTCGCGCGGCCCCGGCACATTGGTCATCACCGCCGTGGTCTTCTTGCCAAAGAGGCTGAGCATGGCTTCTTGCGCCGGCTTGATCAAGAGCCCCGCCACCGCCAGCAAGCCAAAGGCCAGCAAGGGTTGCGTGCTGCCCTTGAGGGCGTTCATGCGCCGGCGCACTTCGTACACCCGTTCGATCGGATTTTCCATGCCGATCGGCAGCACCAGCGGCACCAGCCCGAAGCGGTTGCCCAGCTTGTAGGCCTGGTCCAGCGGCCGCAGGTTCACCGGGATCATGGCGCGGATTTCCTGGCCCGTCACGTCGTCACCGAGCGACTTCAGGTACTCGCCGATGGCGCCCGCCACGCAACTGAGCAGCACGTCATTGATCGAGCAGTTGAGCGCCTTGCCGACGGCCTTGACTTCTTCCAGCGGGATCGGCTCGCACCAGGCCACACGCTTGGCGGTGCCGGGCTTGCCTTTCAGGCGGGTCCGGGAGTCGTCGGGCATCAATGCGAGCGAAGCTGCATCGCTGAGCACCTGATAGGCCAGCTTGGCCAGGTCCAGGGAGCCCGACAGGCCTTTCTGCGGGTCGCGCAGCAGGCCCAGCGAACGGACGGCGCCCTCGCCCGCCGCGCCCAGCGCCTTGACGGTCATGTCGGTGAACGGCTTGATCAGGGTGTCGGTGATCCAGTCCTCGGCCCCGTTGGGGGCGGCCTTGCGCGTGCGCTCCGGGGGCGGCGCCCCGCCATCCACCAGCGACATGGTCACCGAGATCAGCGCGATGCCGTCGGCGATGCAATGGTGAATGCGCACCAGCAGCGCGCTGCCGCCCCGGTAGTCCTCGACCAGATGGATCTGCCACAAGGGATGCTTGTGGTCCAGAGGCTGCATCGCCAGCTCGCCCACGCGGTCCTGCAGCGCGGACTGCTCCTCGCCCTTGGCGCGCTTGGGCAGCTTTTCGCGGATCACATGGCGCGCGATGTCGAAATCGGCATCGTCCACCCAGGTCGCGCCGGCCGCGTCTTCTTCGACGCGCTGGCGGAAGCGGTTGTATTTGAGCAGCCGCTCCTGCACGCGCTGGCACAGGGCTTCGTAGCCGATGCCGGGCCGGAGCGTCCACACGCCCACGATCATCATCAGGTTGCTGGGCGAATCCATGCGCAGCCAGGCGGTGTCCACCTTGGTCATGCGCTCGCCCGTGAGGCCCAGCACGCCGCTGGCCGCCTTGCGGGCTGTCTTGCCCGCGCGCCGGGCTGCTTGTTGGGCGGTGATGCGCGTGACCATGGTGTCTCCGGTGGGCTGTGGCGGGTGGTTGTTATTCGGGGCCGGCCTCTATTCTGGGTTGCCGGCTGGCCGTAAGATACCGCGAAGTTACCCGCAGACACCAGGAAAAGGTAGACGCGGTTCCCCACCGCAAAAACAAGCAAGGAGCATCCATGGCCGACCTGAAAGCCGCGTTCGAATCCGCTGTCGCCAACTCGAAGAACCTGAGCGAGCGTCCCGACAACGCCACGCTGCTGAAGCTCTATGCGCTGTACAAGCAGTCGACCGCGGGCGACAACGGCGAGAAGAAGCCGGGCTTCGGCGACATGGTCGGCCGCGCCAAGTGGGACGCCTGGAACGGCCTGAAGGGCACGTCGCAGGACGACGCCATGCAGCAATACATCGACCTGATCGGCTCCCTCAGCTAAAGCCCCGGCCCCAGGCCTCAGTCGGCCTTGATGTTCGCCGCCCGCACGATGCGCGCCCACATGTTGCGTTCGTCGGCGGCCATCTTGCCCAGCGCCGGTCCGTCCAGGAACAGCGCCTTGGCACCCTGCTCTTCGGCGCGCTTGCGGAACGGCTCCGACTCCACCACCTGCTTCACGGCGGCGGAAAGCCGGGTCACCGCGTCCGCGGGCAGGCTGTTTGGCCCATAGACCCCGAACCAGGACGAAGCCACCAGCGACAGGCCGCTCTCCATCGCCGTCGGGATGTTGGGCAAGGCCGCCATGCGGGTGCGGCCCGTCACCAGCAAGGCCTTGAGCTTGCCGGCCCGGATGTGCGGCAGCAACGGCGGGGGTGTGGTGATGGTCAGATCCACCGTTCCCGCCAGCAGATCGTTCAATGCCGCGCCCGTGCCACGGTACGGGATGTGGGTCATGTAGGTCTTCGTCAGGTCCTTGAGCAGTTCCGTGGTCACGTGCTGCAGCGAGCCATTGCCGCTGGAAGCGTAGTTGACCTTGCCTGGATTGGCCTTGACGTAGCGGACGAACTCGGCGAAGTTGTTGGCCGGGAAATCGCCGCGCACCACCAGCAGCTGCGGCGCGTCGATCAGGTGGCCGATCGGTTTCAGGTCGCGACCGGGATCGAAGCCCGGCACCGGTTGCACCAGCGGCGTGATGCTCTGGTAGCCGGAGTACTGCACCAGCAAAGTCGTGCCGTCGCCCGCCGCACGCGCGACCAGTTGGCCCCCGATGTTGCCGTTGCCACCCGCGCGGTTGTCAACGACCACCGAGGTCTGCAGGATCTTGCCCAGCGGCTCGGCCAGCATGCGCGCCGCGATGTCGGTGGTGCCACCGGCAGTGGCGGGCACCACCAGCGTGATCGGCCGGCCGGCCAGTTGGGCGCGGGCCGGCAGCGCGCAAGCGGCTGCGCCCAGGCCTGCGGCGGCGACGAAGGTTCTGCGGGAAATGAGGGTCATGCTGAGTTTCCTTGTGATTCGGTGAGTCGTTACGCGACGGCGGGCGCAGGATGCAGATCGGAAATCCTGCCGGCCTTGGCCAGCTGGCCGGGGACTTCGTGGCCGACCAGCCGCGGCAACTCCCGCGCCACCGCGAGCAGCCTGTCCAGGTCGATGCCGGTGTCCAAGCCCATGGCGTCGAGCATGTGGATGGCGTCTTCGCTGCTGATGTTGCCGCTGGCCCCCGGGGCGTAGGGGCAGCCGCCCAGGCCGCCGAGCGACCCGTCGAAGCGGACGATGCCGCCCTGGACCGCCGCCAGCAGGTTGGCCAGCCCCATGCCGCGCGTGTTGTGGAAGTGAAGCGTCAACTGCAGGCTGTCGAAGCGCTGGCGCAGTGCTTCGACCATCCGGGCGACTTGGGCAGGATGCGCCATGCCGGTGGTGTCGCAGATCGTCAGGCCCCGCACGCCCAGGTCGGCGAACCGCTGCGCCCATCCCAGGACCTCCTGCTCGGGCACTTCGCCTTCCATGGGGCAGCCAAAGCAAGTCGAGAGCGATACGTTGACCGGCACCTGCCCATCCACCCTGCGCACGACCTCGGACAGGGCGGCGAAGCTCTGCTCGCGCGGCATGCGCAGGTTGGCGAGGTTGTGCGTCTCCGAAGTGGACATGACGAGGTTCAATTCGTCGGCGCGGGACTCCAGCGCGCGCTCGGCGCCGCGCAGGTTGGGCACCAGCACGGTGTATTCAACGCCGGCGACGCGGCGGATGCGGCCCATCACTTCCTCGGCATCGCGCAGCATCGGGATGGCCTTGGGCGAAGTGAACGAGGTCACCTCGATCTTGGCGTAGCCGCATTCGCTCAAGGCGTCGACCAGCGCCACCTTGGCATCGGTGGCGACAAAGTCGGGCTCCATCTGGAAGCCGTCGCGCGTCACCACCTCGTTGAAATAGATACGCTGTTTCATTTCGTGCTCCCAGCGACAATGCCGCGCGCCTTGAGCGCGTCGATCTGAACCTGCGTGATCCCGAGTTCATGCAGCACCGCGTCGGTGTCCTGCCCCAGTGCCGGCGCGTTGCGGCGATGGCCGCCGGGCGTAAGCGACAGCTTGGGCACGATGCCGGGCATCGCGAGAGCGCTACCGTCATCCATGGTGATCTGGTCGAGCATGCCACGCGCCTTGTAGTGCGGATCGGCGGCGATGTCGGCCACCGTGTAGATGCGGCCTGCCGGCACCGACGCCTTGTCCAGCTCGGCCAGCACGGTGTCGACGGTGCGGCTCGCGGCCCATTCGCCGATGGCGGCATCGATCCGCTCCACGTGTTCCACCCGGCCGGCGTTGTCGGCGAGCCGCGCATCGGCCGCGAGGTCGGGACGACCTATCACGGCCATCAGCCTTTTGAAGATGCTGTCGCCATTGCCGGCGATGAGCGCGTAGCCGCCGTCGCTGCACGGATACGCATTGCTGGGCGCGATGCCGGGCAAGGCGCTGCCCGCCGGACCGCGCACCGCGCCGAACGCGCTGTACTCGGGCAACAGGCTTTCCATGCAGTTGAAAACCGCTTCGTACAGAGCCACATCCACCACCTGGCCCTTGCCCGACACATGGCGGTGCTGCAGCGCGAGCAGGATGCCGATGACCCCGTGCAGCGCCGCCAGGGTGTCGCCGATCGACACACCGACGCGCACCGGCACGCGGCCCGGCTCGGCTGTCAGGTGGCGCAGCCCGCTCATCGCTTCGGCCACCACGCCGAAGCCGGGGCGGTCGCGGTACGGCCCGGTCTGGCCATAGCCGCTGATGCGCAGGACGATGAGGCGCGGATTGAGCTCCAGCAGCGCATCGGGCCCCAGGCCCCAGCCTTCCATGGCGCCGGGCCGGAAGTTCTCGATCAGCACATCCGACTCGCGCGCCAGGCGCCGCACGATGTCCTGCGCGTCAGGCGACTTCAGGTCCAGCGCGATCGAGCGCTTGTTGCGCGACTGCACCTGCCACCACACCGAGGTGCCATCCTTGAGCAGGCGCCACTTGCGCAGGGGGTCGCCCGCGCCGGGCGGTTCGATCTTGATCACCTCGGCGCCGAAATCGGCGAGCGACTTGGCGGCGAAGGGGCCCGCGATCAGCTGGCCGAGTTCCAGGACCTTGAGCCCGGCGAGGGGACCGGCCGGGGGATTTGTCGATGAAGAAAGTAAGGTAGCCATGCCGCGCAGTCTGCGCGCGGCGGGCCCCTAAGGTCCATTACTTCCTGCGAGCGGCAGCCTTCGGCTTTTGCGAAGGCTCGACCAGGAAATCCACCAGCGCCGCAATGCCGGCATCGCCCTGCCCGGCCTGCGTGGCCACCAGCAGGCGCCGCTTGGCCCAGGGGTCGGCCAGCGCTCTCGATTGCAGCCGCATCGCGCGAATCATCGGCTCGGCTGCCGCCTTGGGCAATATGGCCAGACCCAGGCCCGACGCCACGAGATGGCACACCGCGTCGAAGCTGCGCACCTGCATGCGCAGGCGAAACGGCTTGTTCGCCGCCAGCGCTGCCTGCTGCTGTTGTTGCAGCATGGCGGCGCCGGTGTTCAGGCTGATCCAGTCCTCGTCCAGGGCGTCGACAAACGCCAGCGGCGAGCGCGCGCCCGCCAGCCGGTGGCCCGCGGGCAAGACCAGCACCAGCTCGTCGTGTCGGAACAGCCGGGTTTCCAGGCCGGTGACGTCGGGCCCTTCGACGAACACGGCGACATCCGCCCGCGATTCGCGCAGGGCGGCCACCACCGCTTCCGAGACATGCTCCTCCAGATCCACGCGGACATGCGGATGCAATTTCGCGTAACGCGCCAGCAGCGGGGGCAGGAACTGGTTGATGGCCGCAGTGCTGGCGCACAGCCGCACATGGCGGGCAATGCCCTGGCGCAAATCGGTGAGCTCGCCGCCCAGCTGTTCCATCGTCTGCAACAACGCCAGGCCATGCTTGACGAAAAGCCTGCCGGCCGCAGTGGGCAGCAGGCCGCGTGCGTGGCGCTCGAACAATACCGACCCCAGCGCGTCCTCCAGCTCGCGGATGCGGCGGCTGGCGGCCGCCAGCGCCAGGTGCGATTCCCTGGCGGCGGCCGTCAGGCTGCCGGTCTGTGCGCAGGCAACCGCGAGGCGGATCGACACCAGGTCGAAACGCGCCAGGTTGTAGGGGGCGGCCACCGCAGGGCTATTTCTTGCGCGCGGCAGTCTTCTTCGCTGCCGGTGCCTTCTTGGCGGCGGCCCGTTTCGCCAGCGCGTGATCGAAAGCCTTCGCAGGTTCCTTCTCCGCCAGCAGCAGGTCCAGGTTCTTCACGATCTCGCCTTCGATACGGTCCTTGAAGGCGCCCAGCAGGAATCCCAGCCGCGCGTCTAGCTGAAACCTGTCCTTGGTCACCTTGAGTTCGCCATTCACGCCCGACCGCGTGAAGCTCACCAGGTCCGCGCTCTTGCCCTCCTCGTAGGTGCACTCCATGTCGAACTTCTCCTCGGCCGCCTCCGCCCATCTGAAGGCCAGCTTGCGCGCCTCCGGCAAGCCCAGTGAGTGTTCGCGTGTGATATGGATGTCAGGCACCTGTGTCTCCTTTTAGCAGCTTGTGGCGCTCGCTTTGGGGCAATGCGGCCAAAGCCTTTGCCGCATCATAAAACCGCTTCCAGTCCCGGCCCTCCCGCTCGAACAGGGCCTCGAAGCCGGGAACCAGTTCGTCGTAGGCCGCCTGCGCGCCGAACGACGCATTGTTGGCACCTTCCACCCAGCGATCGTAGGCGCGGAAGCGCGTGGGGTCCCCGCCCCAGCTGTCTCGCAGCTGCTCGTAGTGCTGCCGGAATTTTTCGAGGGCCACTGCCTTCAAGGCAATCCGCTCGACACCCTCGTTGTCCCGGTAAATCTGTTCCAGGCGCTTGCGGGTGTCGCGGGCCAGGGCGCGAAACTGGTTGCGCCGGCTATCGAACTGCGCGTATTCCTGGCGCGCGGCATCGGGGGCCTGCGTCGCCAGCCAGCGAGCGCTGCCCAGGCGTTCGACGGCGGTCGCGAACGACTCGTTGAACATCGTGTCGTTCTTGGCGTAGACCACCTGGTGGGCCAGCTCGTGAAATATCAAGCGCGCGAGTTCGCCTTCCGGGTAGTTGATGAAGGTGTTGAGCAGCGGATCGCCGCCGGCCCAGTTCATCCAGCCCAGCGTGGAATAAGCGGGCACTGGGTAGACGCTGGTTTCCAGGCCTTCGGCCAAGACCCGGGCGGCTTCGGCCCGGGCCTCGGCCTCGTCGAAATAGCCGCGGTAACCCACGCAGCCCGTGACGGGGAAGCACCATTGCTTCAAGGTGAGGGAATACGGGGGAGCGGCCACCACATTCCAGACCACGGCGCTGCGCCGCAGGTCCGCGTAGCGGCGGTAGCTGGGGTTGTCCGGCAGCTTGAGTTCGGACACGGCGAAATCGCGGATGCGCTGGCTGAGGGCCAGCCGTGTCTTGAGACGCTCGGGCGCCTGCGGATCCGCCAGCCACTCGTCGACCGGCTTGGCCGCGCCCATCATCTTCATGTGGCCGCTGGCCGACTGCCAGTAATAACCCAGGTTGGAACACCCCGAGAGACACAGCGTTGCCGCCGCCACCACCGCCACGACCCCTGTGAGTGCCATGATCAGCCCGCGCCTCACGCCGATTCGACTTCGACCAGGCAGTCGTAGAACACCGGGCCGCGCCCCATGTCGGTGAGCTTCTGGCTGGTGAGCTGGTTGACGTTGGTGCCATCCAGGCCGAGCTTGCGCCACCAGATGCCGAGCCCGTTGACGACGCCGGGTCGCGCGCGGTCGGACACCTTGGCCTTGCAACGGTATTCGCCGCGATCGTTGAAGACCCGCACCACGGAGCCGGAGGCAATGCCGCGCGCCGCCGCATCGCTGGCGTGGATCTCGAGCAGCGGTTCGCCCTCGATGTCGCGCAGGCTGCGCAGATTGACGAAGCTCGAGTTGAGGAAGTTGCGCGCCGGCGGCGAGATCATGGCCAGCGGGAAGCGCCCCGTTGCATCGGCCACCTCGTAGTTGGGCAGATGGTCAGGCAGGCCGTCCTGGCCTTGCCGGGCGAGGCGTTCGCTGAAGAATTCGCACTTGCCCGAGGGCGTGGGAAACCCGCCCTCGGCAAACGGCGCATCGGGCATCGCCAGCGTGGCATAGCCCTGCGCCAGCAGCAGATCGAAATCGACCTTGTCCCCATAGGCGCTGCGGCACAGGCTCTCGTCGTCCTCGGCGAAGCAGGCTTCGGTGTAACCCATGTGCTGCGCCAGCTCGCGAAAGATCTGGGTGTTGGGCAGCGCCTCGCCCAGCGGCGCGATCGCCGGTCGGTTCAAGAGCACGTCGGTGTGGCCGTAGGAAGCGTGCACGTCCCAGTGTTCCAGCTGGGTGGTCGCGGGCAGGATGTAGTCGGCGTAGTCGGCGGTGTCGGTCTGGAAGTGCTCCAGCACCACGGTGAACAGGTCCTCGCGCGCAAAGCCCGCCACCACCTTGGACGACTCGGGCGCCACCGCGACCGGGTTGCTGTTGTAGACGACCAGCGCCTCGATCTTCGGCCCGAACTGCGCCGATGCCGGGCGCAGCAGGTCGTCGCCGATGGTGCTCATGTTGATGGTGCGCGGCGAGCGGCCCGCCAAGAGGTCGGGCCGCTGCAGCGCCGCCTTGTCGACAGGAAACATGCCCGAGCTCGATAGCAGGACGCCGCCGGCGCGGTCGCGCCAAGCCCCCGTCAGTGCCGGGAGGCAGGCGATGGCGCGCACCGCGTTGCCCCCGCCCCGCACCCGCTGCATGCCGTAATTCAGGCGTATGGCGGCTGGTTGCGTCGTGCCCCAATCGCGCGCCAGCGAGCGTATCTGCTCAGGGGCAATGCCGCACACCGCTGCGGCCCGCTCCGGGCTCCAGCGCAGCGCCCGTTCGCGCAAGCCGTCCCATCCGAGCGTGTGCCGGGCAATGTAGTCGTGATCCAGCCAGTCGTTGACGATCAGCTCGTGCATCAGCGCCAAGGCCAGCGCGGCGTCGGTCCCGGGCCGCAGTTGCAGATGCTCGTGGCATTTTTCCGCGGTCTCGCTGCGGCGCGGATCGATGCACACCAGCTTGGCGCCGGCCCGCTTGGCCTCCTGGGCCAGGCGCCAGAAATGCAGGTTGCTGGCGATCGAGTTGCTTCCCCAGATGAGGATCAGCTTCGATTGCGCGAAGAACTCCACCTTCATGCCGACCTTGCCGCCCAGCGTCTGGGTCAGGCCCTCGCCGCCGGCACTGGCGCAGATGGTGCGGTCCAGCAAGGATGCGCCGAGCTTGTTGAAAAAGCGCGCAGCCATGCCCTCGCCCTGCACCAGCCCCATGGTGCCGGCGTAGCTGTATGGCAGGATCGCTTGGGGGTCGCGCGCCGCTATGGCCTCGAGCCGCTGGGCAATGTCTTGCAGCGCTTCACCCCAGCTCACCCGTTCGAATTGGCCCGATCCCTTGGGGCCGCTGCGGCGCATGGGATGCAGCAAGCGCTCTGGATGGTGGGTTCGTTCGGTGTAACGCGAGACTTTGGTACACAGAACCCCATCGGTATGGCGGTGATCCGGGTTGCCCTGGACTTTGACCGCGACCCCGTCTTCGACCGTCGTCACCAATGAACAGGTATCGGGACAGTCGTGGGGGCAGGCGCCTATTACCTGACGGGAGGCTGTCACTGGACCCAGTCTAGGGGAGATGCCGATGGTGCCGCTCATGAGGTAACCCTATAGTTTGCGCGCAAGCTCAGCTTTTCACACGGGTTTTGCAGGAGACAAAGCATGAAGAACATCAAATCGTTGGCCCGGAGCCTGATGGTAGCCGCCCTGGCCCTTGCCAGTGTGGCTGCCCAGGCCCAGGACGGTGTGAGCAAGACCAGCATCGTGCTGGGCCAGTCGGTGGCCCTCACAGGCCCCGGGTCGGCGCTTGCATTGCCTTTCCATCAGGGAGCCAAGCTCTACTTCGACCGGGTGAATGCCGCCGGCGGCGTCAACGGCCGCAAGATCGAACTGGTCACGCTCGACGACCGGGGCAATGCCCAGCAGACCGCCGCCAACACCAAGAAGCTGCTGGACCAGGGCATCCTATCGCTCTTCGGCTACTACGGGTCGCCCCAGGTCACGGCGGCTTATCCGATGATCAGGGACGGCGACGTACTGATGTTCGCGCCCATGTCCGCGGCGGACGAATTCCGCGGTGCGATGTACGGCAACGTCTATTCGATACGGCCGGGCTATTCCGAGGAAGCCGCCGCCATCACGCGCCATGCCGAAACGCTGGGCGCCAGGCGGCTCGCCATCCTGCACGGCAATGACAGCGAATCGCTCGCCGCGCTCGACTCCGCGCAGCGAACCATGTCCAGCCTCGGCGCGAACGTCGTGGCCAATGCGGTGATGTCCAGCGGCAGCATCGCCAACAGCGTGGACAAAGCCGTGGCCGCCAAGCCCGAGTCGGTGCTGGTGATCGGCGACTCGAACACCGCCGCCAGCGCCGTGCGCGATATTCGCGCCAAGGGATTCCGCGGCCCCATCTACGGCTTCTCCAACACCGGCGAGAGCCTGCTGGCCGAAGAGCTGGGGTCTATCGGGGCCGGCGTCGTGGTAGTTCGCGTGGTACCCAAGAGCGACACCCCCAAAGTTGCCGTGGTGCGCGACCTGCTGGCCGACGCGGAAGCCGCCAAGCTGGGCAAGCCCAACGTGTACATGCTGGAGGGCTACATCGCCGCGCGCGTGTATTCCGAGGCATTGCGCCGCATCCAGCGCGACCCCAACCGCGCGCGCCTGAAGAAGGCGATCGAGGGGCTCGACGATGTCAACGTCGGCGGCTTCCGCGTCCACTTCGCCGAAGACCGCGTCGCCTCCAGGATGGTCGAACTGAGCCTGATCGACTCGCAGGGCAAGGTTCGGGAATAGCTGTACCTCGCGTCGCGGCAGGCGGTACCCGGCAGGGGCTCATACTGTGGCGGTCGGCGCTTTGCGCCGACTCCGCTGCGAGGCTCGGCCTGGGGTCGGCGTCGCGACTTGTCGCAGCTGTTTGAGCGAAGCGGCCTCAGGGCGCGCAGCGAGTTCTGCGACGGGCCGCGAAATCGAGCAAACCCAGGGAAGTCGGTGCGAAGCACCGACCGCCTTGTCGATGCGACGCGGCCTGCCCGGACACGCCTTTGCCGCGTGCCTCCGCATTCCTGCTCGGATTTCCCTAGCCGATCTCGCGCGTCGCAGCCAGTCCCCGCATGAAGGCCTCGCAGCGGGCCAGTTGCTCCAGGCTCACGTATTCATCCGGCTGGTGCGCCTGGGTGATGCTGCCGGGTCCGCACACCACCGTCGGGATGCCGGAATTCTTGAAGATCCCGGCTTCCGTACCGAAGGCCACTTGCGTGGTTCGCTGCTCGCCCGACAGGCGCTGGGCCAGCTTGGTGATACTGCTTTCGGCCGTGCCGAGGAAACTGGGAATCTCGCAGATGGTCTCGAAGCGAAAGCCGGCGTCGGGCGCCACTTGCTTCATCGCCGGCTCGAGCGAGCGGGCATGGGCCAGCACTTCCTCCTGCATCGCCCTGGCGTCGGCGGTGGGCAGGTCGCGGAATTCATAGCGGAACTCGGCGTCGCGTGGCACCACGTTGTCGGCGATGCCACCGTGGAACTGGCCGACGCTCGCCGTTGAGAACGGCACGTCGAATCCCTCGTAGCGCGGCTCGTTGCGCTCGAAGCCCTCGGCCATATCGCGCACCTTGCCGATCACGCGCGCCGCCATCTCGATGGCGTTGACGGACTGCGGCGTCAGCGACGAATGCGCTTCCTTGCCGCGCACGCAGCACTTGTAGCGATAGACGCCCTTGTGCGCGATGGCCGGCACCATGTTGGTGGGCTCCCCCACGATGCAAGCCAGCGGCTTGACGCCGGCGTCGCGCATGTCGGCAATCAGCTCCTTGACGCCGAAACAGCCGACCTCCTCGTCATAGCTGAAAGCGAAATGGATGGCGAAGGGCGCGTTGCTCCGCAGGAAGACCTCGGCATGGGCCAGCGCAATGGCGATGAAGCTCTTCATGTCGGCCGAGCCTCGGCCGTAGAGCTTGCCGTCACGCACCTGAGCGCTCAGCGGGTCGCCGGACCAGTTCTGGCCGTCCCAGGGCACCGTGTCAGTGTGACCGGAAAGAATGATGCCGGCCGGCTTGCCCTCGCCCAAGGTGGCGAACAGGTTGGCCTTGGTCTTTTCCTGGTTGAAGGTCAGGCGGCTGGCGACACCGAGCCGGGCCAGTTCATCGCGCACCAGGTGGATAAGCGGAAGGTTCGAATTGGCGCTCACGGTATTCATGCGAACCATCGCCTGCGCCAGCTCGAGTGCACGCGGAGAAACCGCGGTAGTCATTGGGTTCATCTAGGGATTTTCGCGGATATCCTGACTCAGCGTGGAACCACCCGCCGGGCTAGACTGGAGGACTCCCCAGCGATAAACATTTGTCATGAATATCCTCGACTCCTTGGTGACCCAGGCGGCCGCCATCGCCGCCATCCGGCGCGACATCCATGCCCATCCCGAACTGTGTTTCGAGGAGGTGCGCACAGCCGACGTGGTGGCCAAAAAGCTGACCGAATGGGGCATCCCGGTTCACCTCGGGCTGGGCAAAACCGGCGTGGTCGGCATCGTCAAGGCCGGCAACAGCGACCGCGCCATCGGCCTGCGCGCCGACATGGACGCGCTGCCCATGCAAGAGTTCAACACCTTCAGCCATGCCAGCCAGCACCAGGGAAAAATGCATGCCTGCGGACACGACGGCCATGTCGCCATGCTGCTGGCAGCGGCCCAGCACTTCGCCAAGAACCGCAACTTCGACGGCACCGTGTACCTCATCTTCCAGCCGGCCGAAGAAGGCGGCGGCGGCGCGCGCGAGATGATCAAGGAAGGCCTGTTCGACCAGTTCCCGATGGAAGCCGTGTTCGGCATGCACAACTGGCCCGGCAGCCAGGTGGGCAAGTTCGCGGTGAGCGCGGGGCCGGTCATGGCCTCGAGCAACGAGTTCAAGATCACGATCCGCGGCAAGGGCAGCCACGCCGCCCTGCCCCACAACGGCATCGACCCGGTGCCGATCGCCTGCCAGATGGTGCAGGCCTTCCAGACCATCATCAGCCGCAACAAGAAGCCGATCGACGCGGGCGTGATCTCCGTGACGATGATCCATGCCGGCGAGGCCACCAACGTCGTGCCCGACAGCTGCGAGCTGCAGGGCACCGTGCGCACTTTCACGCTGGAAGTACTGGACCTGATCGAAAAGCGGATGCAGCAGATAGCCGAGCACGTGTGCGCGGCACACGACGCGGCCTGCGAGTTCCAGTTCGTTCGCAACTATCCCCCCACCATCAACTCCGCCGCCGAGGCCGAGTTCGCCCGCAAGGTCATGGCGTCCATCGTCGGTGAGGACAACGTCGAGTCCCAGGAGCCCACCATGGGCTCCGAGGACTTCGCCTACATGCTGCAGGCCAAGCCGGGGGCCTACTGCTTCATCGCCAATGGGGACGGCAGCCACCGTGAGATGGGCCACGGCGCCGGCCCGTGCATGCTGCACAACCCCAGCTACGACTTCAACGACGACCTGATCCCGCTGGGGGCGACCTACTGGGTGCGGCTGGCCGAGGCCTGGCTGGCAAAGGACAAGGCATGAGTGGAACAACCGCTCACGACGTCTTCTCGCCCTCCTACGCGCAAGCTCGCATCCGGTTCCTGGCCGCTGCTGCCGCCGCGGGGCTGCAGGTGGAGAGCAAGCCTCATCCGCTGAAGGGGCGCGACGGCGAGGAGCTGGCGATGGACGTCGCGCGCGACGGCCATCCCGGCGCCGACAAGCTGCTGATCGTCAGCAGCGCCTGCCACGGCGTGGAAGGCTTTTGCGGCAGCGGCGTGCAGATAGCCGCGCTGCATGATGCGCAGTGGCGCGAGCACGCCGCCCGGCGCGGCGTGGCCGTGCTCTACGTCCACGCGCTCAATCCCTACGGTTTCTCCCACATCCGCCGCGCCACCCATGAGAACGTGGACCTGAACCGCAACTTCCAGGACTTCAGCAAGCCGCTGCCGGTCAACCAGGCCTATCGCGACATACAGCCCTTGCTGCTGCCGGACGAATGGCCGCCCTCGCCGGCCAACGGCGCCGCCATCGGCAACTACATCGCCACGCATGGCGAGGCGTCGCTGCAGGCGGCGATCACGCGCGGGCAGCACGACTTTCCGGACGGGCTGTTCTTCGGCGGGACGGAGCCCACCTGGAGCAACCTGGCCTTGCGCGAGATTCTCCGCGCGCACGGTCGGCGCGCGACGCGCATCGCCTGGATCGATATCCACACCGGGCTGGGCCCCAGCGGCGTGGGCGAGCGCATCTTCGCCGGCCGCGACGACCAGGCGGCGGTGGCCCGCGCCCGGGCCTGGTGGAGCGGCCAGGGGGCGACTCCCGTGACATCGATCTACGACGGCTCCTCCACCTCGGCATTTCTCACCGGCCTGATGTGGGGCGCGGCCTACGAGGAGTGCCCGCAGGCGCAATACACGGGCATTGCCCTGGAATACGGCACTGTCCCCGTGCTGGATACGCTCCAGGCCCTGCGCGGCGAGCACTGGCTGCACGTGCATCCCGAGGCGCCGCCGGCGCTGGCGGCGCAGATCAAGCAGCAGATGAAGGACGCCTTCTACACCGACACGGACGAGTGGAAGAACGAGGTACTCAGGCAGGGCCGCGAGGTGCTGTTCCAGGCGGCCGACGGCCTGGCGAGCTGAGTAATCTCAGGGCGCCAGCCGGCTCTGGGCGATCTCCATCAAGCCGTCGAAGATCAGGCTTTCCACCAGTTCGAAGGACACCGACATGTGCGGGGCCATCTTCCAGCCCGCACCCCCGGTCATGAAGCAAGCGGGCTCGGCGCCGCAATGCCTGCGCACGTGCTGCACCATGCGCTCGATCGCGCCGGCGATCGCATAGGTGCCCCCACTGGTCAGCGCATCGCTGGTGTTGGTCGGGAATTCGCGGACATCGCCGGTCGGCACGTGCAGGCCGGCCGTTCCGGATTCCAGCGCCCGCAGCATGATGCCGTGGCCCGGCAGGATGAAACCGCCCAGAAACTTGCCGGTGGCATCCACGGCTTCGACCGTCACGGCTGTGCCCACCATGACGACCACCAAGGGCCTGGGCGCGCCTTGCGCCAGCATGCGGTGCCAAGCGCCTATCATCGCGACCCAGCGGTCCGATCCGAGCCGCGTCGGATGGTCGTAGCCGTTGACGAGCCCCGCCTCGGCTATGCCGGGCACCACCCATTGGGCCGGCACGTCCCACAGTTCCTCCATCTGCTCCTCGACGCGGCGCTTGACCGCATCCGCAGCCACCGCGCAACCCAGCATCCGCTCGGGATGGGCCAGCGCACTCCAGTCGCCGTCCGCCAGCTTGTCGATGTTTTCAAGAAATTCGGCGCCGTGAGTGAGCAGGGCCGCGCCGCGAGCGTGGGACTCGTACAACGCCCATTTCAGGCGTGTGTTGCCGACGTCGACGGCTAGAAATGCCACGGGTCAGGCTTCGAGTTGCGCGCCCAGCGCGCCCAGGCTGTCGGCCACCACTTTTTCCTGCCCTTGCAGCTGGGTGCAATCGGCAATGGCCTGCTTGATGCGCAGCTGGAGCTCGCGATGGCTTTCCATCGGATCGTCGAGTTTCAGCGAGGGTGCGCTGCTATTGCCCGCTGCCGAGGCCAGGGCCGAGATATGCGCCTGCCAGGACTTCACCTCGGCGGACACCTGCTGCAGCAGCTTGGAGAGCGATCCGCGGCGGGCGGCGGCGCCTTGCCCCTGCTGGTGCGCCTGCTGCGCGGCCGAGCTCACGGCTCGCAGCGCCTTGAGCCGGGTCACCAGGATCTCGCAGCGCGCGGCGTCGTCCGTGATCTGCTGCTGGGCGGACTCATCGGGGGTTGCCGCCTGCCGCTCCTTGATCTGGTTTCGCATGTCCTGCAACCAGCGGGCGGCCTGGTCGATGATCTTGTCGATGGCCCGGAACTCGACTTCCAGCTCCAGCAGCGCGCGTTCGCTGGCCGGGACTTTGTCCAGCTGGCCTTTTTGCACGGCCTGGGCCTGTGCGAGCAGCCCTTCGGCCACTGACTCGATCTGCTCGAACTGGCTGGTGAACTCCGCGCCCGCGGTACGGCTCTTGCCGGTAGTGCGCGCCCACCAGCCCCGGGCCTGGAGCAAGCCGAAATCCAGCCCCGCCAAGGCCTCGCCCAGCCGAGCCAGTTCCGAGATCAGGGGCGAAATGTCCCGCTGCTGCGCCTGGGCCCGGAGGTCCTTGCACAGCTCCGCAAGCCGCCGCGCGTGCTGATGCCCGGCGTCGGCCGCCATCTGGTCAAGCCATGCCGCCGGTGTGGCGGGACCCTTGGGCTTGACTTGCGCCAGCTTGGAGGGGGTCATCAGGGAGGCTGTGCGGTCGTGATCGGCCATGGCGTGCGCTTCGGGTGTTTGCCGCAATATAAACCCTTCGGGGGACACCCTCAAATCGCGCCCAGCCAGCAAGCCCGCTGGATAGCCGCCATTTTGTTGTCTACCTTCAGCTTTCCCATGGCATTGGCCAGGTGGTAATTCACCGTCCGCTCGGTGCATCGCAGCAGCACCGAGCTCTCGCGCGCCGTGAGGCCCTGGAAGGCCAGCACCAGGCATTCGCGCTCGCGGGGGCTGAGCGTGGAGCGCGCGAGCGCGATGGAACGCTTGACCAGCGGCCAGATGTTCAGGGCCGACCAGACCAGCGAAGCCGCCTCGGCGCGATCGGTGAGTTCGCGCGGGCTGAACATGAAGCACTCGAATGCCCGTCCCGCCGGCAACGAGAACTCCACGCGCACCACGGTCTGGAAGCCGTGGGCGAGCCACAACAGGCGCCAGCGGCTGGAACTCAGATGATCCGACTTGGCGATGTACTGCCAGGCGACGAGGGGCGCATCGGAGTCGCGCCAGGGCGCGCCGAAGTCGCGGCTTTCCGCAAGAGCCTTGGCGGCGTCTGCGACTATGGGCGGGTGCACGGCCACGACTTGGCGGTCCTCGCTGCTGCCAAAGGGGTCAGGACCCAATACAGCGACGGCTTCTACCGAAAATTCACGCAGCGCGCCGACCCAGTCGCTCAGGAGCCCGTCAAGGCTCACACTGTCAAAGTTAACAGGTAACTGCATCGACGTGTTTTCAAAGAACCGGGACAATAGCACGCTCCTTGCCATCTGATTGAATGCCGGTTGTGCCACAAGAAAGCGCCCGCAATATTTCCCCCGCCATGACGGCGCCCGCCGCCGGGCCATCGGCGTGGCATCGGATGGGACGCTGGCTGAAGGAGGAAGTGGTCACCGCCCCCCTGGTTCCGGTGCTGCATCCCTCGCCGCTGCGGATGAAGGGGCTCGGTCTGTTCACGCTGTTCGGCCATCCCTTGTTCTGGTTCGTATGGGCGGTGTGGCTGCCGCAGCCCTATGAGAACCTGCCCCTGCGCCTCGCGACGGCATCGCTGGGGCTGCTGTTGCTCAGCAATCGCATCAGCGGCGATCCGACCAGCCGGCTGTCCGGCCAGGTCTTCACCGCCGTATTCTGGTTCGAGCTGCCTTTTCTTTTCAGCTACATGTACCTGTGCAACGCCGGCAACCATGCCTGGCTGGCCAGCATGGCGGCGATGATCCTGACCTACTACTTCGCCACGGACTGGCGCATCGCCACGGTCGGCATCGCCGCGGGCGGGGTCCTGGCGCGGATCTTGTTCGAGTTCTTCGGCCCGGCACTGCCTCCCATGAGCACGGAGCTGCTGCTCACCAACACCATGGTGATCGCCTTCTGCGTCAGCATGGGGCTGCTGCTGGGCGTTTCGTCGGCCAACCTGCGGCGAGAGCACCTGGCCCACACCTTGACCACGATGGGCATCATGGCGCACGAGCTGCGCACGCCGCTCGCGACGATGGCACTGGTGGGCGATGCGGTCCGCAGCGCCGCCGCGAACTGCGACCCGGACACCACACGGACACTGGAGCAGCTCTCGACGCGGCTGCACACCCTGGTGCGAAACATGCACCACCAGATCGACACGCAGATCGCCAATGCGCGGCTGACGCGGCTGCCCGGCTACAAGGAGGCCGTATCGGCCGGGGAACTCGTGCGCGAGGCAGTGGCGAACTACCCCTTTCGCAGTGTCCGCGAGCACGACTGCGTGACCGTCCGCGTGAACAACGATTTCATTTTCGAGGGCTCGCGCGCCCTGTTTACCCAGGTCATCGACAACCTGATAAAAAACGCGCTGCGCTCGCTGGCCGCGGCCAGCAGCGCCGTGCAGCCGGGCGACCTGGCCATCGAAGTCAGCACGCTGCCCGCTCGCGGCCTCATCGTCCTGGCCGACCGGGGCGTGGGCATCCGCGTCGAGGCCCAGTCCCGCATCTTCGAGCCGTTCTTCTCCACCAATCGCGGCACCGGCCATGGCCTGGGCCTGGCCTTTTGCCAGCAGGTGATCCACAGCGCGCGCGGGACCATACGAGTCAAGTCGGAACCTGGACAGGGGGCGACTTTCACCATTGAATTGCCCATCCTGAATTAGCACAATGAATACAAACCACACGCTCGCCGCGCCCGCCTCATGAGCTTTCCCATCTTTCACCGCCCCGGCACCGTGGTCTTCCTGGACGACGATCCCGATTACCTGGAAATGCTGGCCATGGTGCTGCCCCGGCACTGGCACGTGAAGCTGTTCCTGCGGCCGGTCGAGTGCATCAACTACCTGCAGCAGGAGCCGCCGTTCTGGGAAGCGGACGCCTGGAACCAGCAGCAGCTGATCGACCAGTGGCGGGCGGGCCGGCCGCTGATACCGCAGGTGCTGGGCTACTGGTCCAAGTACACCGAGCGCTACGCGCTCACGCGGGTTTGCGTGGTCGACTACTCCATGCCGGCGATGGACGGCTTGCAGGCCCTGGGCGAATTGGGGGACTGGCCTGGCTCGCGGGTGCTCCTGACAGGCCAGGCGGACGAGCAGGTGGCCGTCCGCGCCTTCAACCGCGGCCTGATCGACCAGTTCATCGCCAAGCAGACACCGGACATTTCGCGCCGGTTGATCGAGGCTGTGGAACATCTGCTGGGCACACCGAACCCGCGTCACGCCCAGACCTGGAGGGCATCTCTCGGTCCGGCCCAGAACGCGCTGCTGCGCATCCCCTCGGTGGCGCGCGACCTCGCCGGGTTTGCGGCCAAGCGCTGGATCGAGCACGTGGTCATCGGGGATCCTTTCGGCGTGCTGGGAATGGATGCGTCAGGCAACGTGAGCTGGCTGCAGCTGGAGACGCTGGACGGCCTCACGGCACTGGCGGAGCTGGCCGAACTGGAAGGTGTCCGGGCCGCCGGGCTGGACGACATCCGCTCGGGCCGCAAACTCGCGAATCTCGAACTGCGGCAGTCGCTCGGCCGGACCGAGCCGCCCGAGCTGACCGCCGCCTTCCCCGTGGGCCAGGATGCTGCCTTGCTGGGCGCCGTGTTCTCGGTGGACCCGGCCCATTGCCCGGACCCAGCCAACAGCTACAGCAGCTGGCTGGCGCGCCAGGACAAGCGCAATGTGCAAGGCTGAGGCCCAGCCTGCCTTCATGCGTCTAGCTCCGGCCCGCCATCGCCCGCGCGCGGCGGGCGATCGGCCAGTCCCACGGCTGGAGAATGGGCGCCGCCTCGCGCGCCACGCGCTCGACGTGCGCCATTTCCGCTTCGGTCAGGCCGGCGCTCAAGGTCAGGCGGACCATCGCGCGGTTCTTGCTCGTGGCCGGTGCACAGAAGATCGAACCGATGACGTCGCGCTCTTCCAGGACATCGCGCAAGCGCATTGCGGCGGACTCGGTGCCGGCTTCCAGCGAGATGATCTGCTCGGTGCCTTGATGGATCGGATACCCCGCATCACTGAGGCTCGAGCGCAGCCTCGCAGTGTTCGCGTGCAGGCGGGCGCGGGCGTCGTCGCTGCGGCGGATCACCCCCAGAGTGGCCGCCAGGCCCGCCACTTCATGCGGCAGCAGCGACGAGCTGAAGATGTTGGGGAAGGCCGAGATGAGCGTGTAGTAACGCATGCTGGCCGGTGCCGTGAAGAAGCCCGCGCGTCCGGCGAAAGCCTTGGCCAGGCTCGCAGTGATGAAGTGGACGCGGTGCGTCAGGCCCAGCTGCGCGCAAAGGCCGGCGCCTGCGGGGCCATGGGTGCCCAGCGAATGGGATTCGTCCACCACGATGATGCTGTCGTACCGCTCGGCCACCTCGACGATCTCGCGCAGGGGACACAAGGCTCCGGTGGTGCTGTACACCGAGTCCACGACCACGACGCCGGGCCCCTTCAGTTGAAGCATGCGCTCGAGGTGCGCCGGGTCGTTGTGGCGGAATGCATGGGCCGGCGCTTTGGCCGCTCGCGCGCCTTCCCACAGCGACATGTGGGCCAGGCTGTCCAGGTACACCGGAGTCTGCTCGTCGGCGATGATCTGCAGCAGGCCCAGGTTGGCCGCATAGCCGGACTGGCAGAGAAAGCCGTCCTCCTTGCCGATCCAGTGGGCGAGCCCTTTTTCCAGGGCATGCGCCGGGTGGCTGTCCAGCAGGAAGACGCCGGATTGGACCACCGCCTCGGTGTCCTGCCGCAGCGCAGAAACCTGCGCCTGGACGATCTCCGGGTGGCCGGTCACGCCCAGGTAATCGTTGCCATCGAGGCGGACGGCCCCGGGGCCGGCGGGTCTTCCGTGCAGGACGAACTTGCCGCCCCACTGCTGCGTCCAGCGCGCGGAGAACTCCCGGTCGATACGATTGCGAAGAGCGGCGGGGAGACGGGGCTCGCAGGAGGGGGTCTGAACGACGGCTTCAACTACTTCCATGGTGCACCTGTATAGAAATGGGTGCGCCCATTGAAGAGGCAATTGGGAATTTTCGCCGCCTACCCCCTGTCAGGTCTGACAGGGGGGTGCCCAAAAAGCTCGCTGGTACTGATGCAACCAGTTACTGATTAGCCAAAAGGTTCCAAGTCAGATACCGAGGCTCGAGGATTTCACGCAAGCTTGCCATGGCACTGCTTGTATTTTTTACCACTGCCGCATGGGCAAGGATCGTTGCGGCCCACCCGCGGCACCGCGCCGACGGCGGGCGCCTGCTGCCGCGTCGTGCTCTCGTCCACGCGGGATTCCGCCTCTCCGGTTTCGGTGGGCGCCGTGTAGGTGACATTGGCGATGCGCTCGGCGCGGTCTTCCAGGTCCTCGGCGGCCTGTTCCAGCTGCTCGCCCGACTGCACGGACACCGTCATCAGCACCTTGGTGACTTCGTTCTTCACCGAGTCGAGCAACTGGCCGAACAGCTCGAAGGCCTCGCGCTTGTATTCCTGCTTGGGTTGCTTTTGCGCATAGCCGCGCAGGTGGATGCCTTGGCGCAGATAGTCGAGCGCCGAGAGGTGCTCGCGCCAATGCGTGTCTATGCTCTGTAGCAGCACGATGCGCTCGAACTGCGTGAAGTTCTGCGGGCCCACCTGCTCCACCTTGACGTCGAACGCCTGGTTGGCCGCCGCGACCACCTTCTCCAGCAAGTCCTCGTCGGTGATGCTGCTGGCCGACTGCACTTCTTTTTGCAGCGACAGCGGGATGCCCCACTCGCCGGCCAGCACCTTTTCCAGTGCCGGCAGGTCCCACTGCTCTTCGACGGATTCTGCCGGCACGTACTGGTGCACCAGGTCGGTGAAGCAGCCCTGGCGCAGCGACGCGATCTGCGCGGAAAGATCCGCCGCGTCGAGGATGTCGTTGCGCTGCTGGTAGATCACCTTGCGCTGGTCGTTGGCCACGTCGTCGTATTCGAGCAGCTGCTTGCGGATGTCGAAGTTGCGGGCCTCGACCTTGCGCTGCGCGCTCTCGATGCTGCGCGTGACGATGCCCGCCTCGATGGCCTCGCCGTCGGGCATCTTCAGCCGCTCCATGATGGCCTTGACGCGCTCGCCGGCGAAGATGCGCATCAGCGGATCGTCCAGGCTCAGGTAGAAGCGCGAGGAGCCCGGGTCGCCCTGGCGCCCCGACCGGCCGCGCAGCTGGTTGTCGATGCGGCGCGACTCGTGACGCTCGGTCGCGATGATGCGCAGGCCACCCTGTTCCACCACGAACGCGTGATCCTTGGCCCACTGCTCGCGTAGCTGTGCAATGCGCGACTGATTGGTGCCCGCATCCAGCGTCTCGTCGGCTTCCACCGCCTCGACGGCTTTTTCGACGTTGCCGCCCAGCACGATGTCGGTGCCTCGGCCCGCCATATTGGTGGCGATGGTGATCATCTTGGGCCGGCCGGCTTGCGCCACGATCTCGGCTTCGCGCGCGTGCTGCTTGGCATTGAGCACCTGGTGCGGCAGGTCTTCCTTGTTCAGGAGCTGGTCGATGATCTCGGAATTCTCGATCGAGGTCGTGCCCACCAGCACCGGCTGGCCGCGTTCGTAGCACTCGCGGATGTCCTTGATCGCCGCCTCGTACTTCTCGCGTGTGGTCTTGTAGACGCGATCGAGCTGGTCGTCGCGGCGGCTCGGCTTGTTGGGAGGGATCACCATGGTTTCCAGGCCGTAGATTTCCTGGAATTCATAGGCCTCGGTGTCGGCCGTGCCGGTCATGCCCGCGAGCTTGCCGTACAGGCGGAAATAGTTCTGGAAGGTGATCGACGCCAGCGTCTGGTTCTCGGCCTGGATCGCCACGCCCTCTTTAGCTTCCACGGCCTGGTGCAGGCCGTCGCTCCAGCGGCGGCCCGACATCAGGCGGCCGGTGAACTCGTCGACGATGACGACTTCGCCTTCCTGCACCACGTAGTGCTGGTCGCGGTGGTACAGGTGATTGGCCCGCAGCGCCGCATACAGGTGGTGCATCAGCGTGATGTTGGCCGGGTCGTACAGCGTCGCGCCCTCGGGGATCATTCCCAGGTTGAACAGGATGCGCTCGGCGTTTTCATGGCCCTGCTCGGTGAGGAACACCTGATGGGTCTTTTCGTCGAGCGTGAAGTCGCCCGGCTTGATGATGCCCTCGCCGGTGCGCGGGTCGGCTTCGCCTTCCTGCTTGGTCAAAAGCGGCACGACCTTGTTCATCGCGATGTACAGGTCGGTGTGGTCCTCGGCCTGGCCGCTGATGATCAGCGGTGTGCGGGCCTCGTCGATCAGGATCGAATCGACCTCGTCGACGATCGCGTAGTTGAGGCCGCGCTGCACGCGGTCCGCCACCTCGTAGACCATGTTGTCTCGCAGGTAGTCGAAGCCGAATTCGTTGTTGGTGCCGTAGGTGATGTCGGAGCGGTAAGCGGCCTGCTTCTCCTCGCGCGGCATGTTCGGCAGGTTGACGCCGACGGACAGGCCCAGGAAGTTGTAGAGCTTGCCCATCCACTTGGCATCGCGATTGGCCAGGTAATCGTTCACCGTGACCACGTGCACGCCCTTGCCCGTCAGCGCATTCAGGTAAACCGGCAGCGTAGCCGTCAGCGTTTTGCCTTCACCGGTGCGCATCTCGGCGATCTTGGTGTTGTGCAACGCCATGCCGCCTTGCAGCTGCACGTCGAAGTGGCGCATCTTCATGACGCGTTTGGAGCCCTCGCGCACGATCGCAAAGGCCTCCGGCAGGATGTCGTCGAGCGCCTCGCCCTTGGCGACGCGGTCCTTGAACTCCTGCGTCTTGCCGCGCAACTCGTCGTCGCTGAGCTTCTCGAACTGCGGCTCCATCGCGTTGATCAGCTCCACCGTCTTGCGGTACTGCTTGAGGAGTCGGTCGTTGCGGGAGCCGAATATTTGGGTGAGGAGGTTCTTGGCCATGAATGCAGTGCTGCCCTGCCAAGCGTTTGGAGCCAGCAGGGCAGCGCGATCCCAGTTGTTGTCAGGATGAAATGGGGCTGACGGCGGCCAAAGCAATAGCCGCTATCAGCAGGAAAGCTGGGGATTTTACCTGCGGGAGGCGGTCCGCACGCCAGGAAGGTCTCGTCCGGCCGCCAGGAACTTCTGCGGGTCCTGCGGGACCCCCTGCACCATCACCTCGAAGTGCAGGTGCGGCCCGGTCGAGCGCCCGGTGGTGCCGACGTCGGCGATCTTCTGGCCGCGCTTGACCAGGTCGCCCTTTTTCACCCACACCTTGGAGGCATGGGCATAGCGGGTGATGAGGTCGTTGCCGTGGTCGATCTCGACCATGTTGCCGTAGGCGGGATGGGCCTCCTGCGTTACCACGACCCCGCCGGCGGCGGCCAGGATGGGTGTGCCCTGGTCGGCCTGGAAATCCAGCCCCGTGTGCAGCGCCGAACGGCCGTTGAACGGATCGATGCGCCAGCCGAACGCCGAGCCCACATGCCCGTTGCGCACCGGTTGCTGCGTGGGCAACATCATGTTGCGAATCTTCTGGTCCAGAAGGCGCGATTCGACCACGGTCATCAGGTCGGTGTTGTGGCCGGTCAGCTTGTCCAGGTCGGCCAGGGTCGCCTGGAGTTCTTCCATTGACAGCGGCCGTCCGGAAATCAGCGCGCCGCCTTGCGCCGCAGCCACACGGATGTCCCCCGGATTGATGCCCGCCAGCCCCGAAACCCGGTCGCCCAGCGCTTCGAGCTGGACCAGCTTGGCCTGCATCTCGCCGAGCTTGCGAGCCATGGCGTCGAGGTTCTCGCGCATGAAGCGATCGCGCTGCTCGAACTCGTCCTTGACGACGAATTTCACCAAGGTGCCGACGACGGGCCAGCCCTCGCGGGCGCCCTTGAGGAACACCCAGTGGTACAGGCCGGCGGCCAGCATCATCAGTACCAGCGACAGGCCCATGAGCGCCGCCATGAGCCTGGTGCCGCTCAGATGAACGGCACGACTCTTGGCCAGCCACGCATCCGTGATAATGAAATGCACTGCTATCCCCTCATGACAACGCCCTCCCCGAACCGTCGCCTGCATCCTGTGACGCTGCTGCAAGCTGCTGAAGACTCGCCCACATTGGCGCGGCTCTCGCAGCTCGCCCGCGAATCGGGCGAACGGCTCAAGGCGGTTGAACTGTTGATCCCACCTTCATTGCGTTCCGCCGTGAGGCCCGGGCCGATCGATGGACCTGCCTGGTGCCTGCTGGTGGACAGCAACGCCGCGGCCGCGAAGCTTAGGCAGGTAGTCCCTGCTCTGATAGCTCATCTGTGTGGCCGCGGATGGCAGGTTAACTCAATCCGTTTGAAGGTCGAAATAGCCGGAAAGTAAACATTTCCACCGCTCGGACCTTGGATTGTGCCGATCGTCGGCTGACGAGCTACCGCTTACAAAACGGTTACAAGCCCAGGCTGTTCTTTGTCCGGGACTTACGCAAGTGTCCTGCATGCAGGCGCCCCGGAAATCCTCCCCAAACCAGTGCTCTTCCATGCACGTCGCCGGGCCGGTCCCGACGCCGATCGCGTGAAGGCGCCGCCGGACTCGCGTGCATTTCCGAGAAAGCTGAGTGTTCACAGCCATTTGGGAAAAACTTTCCGGATCGCGAAGCGATTGGCACGTTGCATGCAACTCCAGCTGAATCACACACTGGAGGTCCTGCAATGGTTACTGAATTCAAGCGCCGGACGCAATGGCTGCTGGCGGCGCAGCTGGTGCTCGCCGCGGCCGGCCTGCACGCCGAGACCGTGGCCCGCTACGGGATTTCGATGGCCGACATTCCGCTCACGACGGGGCAACCCGATCGGGGCGCCGGCGCCTACCAGTTCACCGGCCATACGCTCTATGACCCGCTGATCGCATGGGAAGCCAACATCGGCACGCGTCCGGGCAAGCTGGTCCCCGGCCTGGCCACCGAATGGAAGGTCGATCCCAAGGACAACAAGATCTGGCGCTTCACGTTGCGCAAGGGCGTGAAGTTCCACGACGGCTCCGAGTTCAAGGCCGACGCCGTGGTCTGGAACCTGGAGAAGGTCCTCAACGACAAATCGGCGCAGTTCGACGCCAAGCAGAGCGCCCAGGTGCGCCCGCGCATCCCCTCGATCGCCTCGTTCCGCAAGATCGACGACTACACCGTGGAGATCACGACCAAGGATGTAGACGCGCTGTTCCCCTACCAGCTGCCCTGGTTCCTGATCGGCAGCCCCGCGCAGTGGGAAAAGCTGGGCCGCGATTGGAACAAGGTGGCCGGCCAGCCTTCCGGCACCGGGCCGTTCCGGCTCGACAAGCTGGTGCCGCGCGAGCGGGCCGACCTGGTGAAGAACGCCGCTTACTGGGACAAGACGCGCATCGCCAAGACCGATCGCATCGTGCTGGTCCCGATCCCGGACGCGGTGACGCGCACCAACGCGCTGCTCAATGACCAGGTCGACATGATCGAGACGCCCCCGCCGGACATGATGCAGCAACTCAAAAGCTCCGGCTTCAAGCTGGTGCAGAACGTCACGCCCCATGTCTGGCCCTACCATTTCAGCACCCAGCCCGGCTCGCCCTGGACCGACATCCGCCTGCGCAAGGCGGCCAACCTGGCGATCGACCGCGACGCCATCGTCAAGCTGCTCAATGGCCAGGCCACGGCGGCGAAGGGCCAGCTCGATCCGACCAGCCCCTGGTTCGGCAAGCCGAGCTTCGACCTCAAGTACGACCTGCCGGCGGCGCGCGCCCTGATGGCGCAAACCCCCTATGGCAAGACCAATCCGCTCAAAACCAAGATCATCATCGCCCAAGGCGGAACGGGCCAGATGCTCTCGTTGCCGATGAACGAGTACCTCCAGCAGAGCCTGGCCGAAATCGGCATCCAGCTCGAGTTCGAGGTGGTGGAACTGGAGAACCTGTACCTGCACTGGCGCAGCGGCGCCAAGGCCGACATGAACGCCGGCAAGGGCATCACCGCAATCAACCTGGGCTACGTCACCGCCGATCCGTTCTACGCGCTCACCCGCTTTGCCTACGGGCGCTACATCGCGCCGAACGGCGTCAACTGGGGCGGCTATGTGAACGCCAAGGTCGACGACGCGATCGACAAGGTGCGGACCAGCTTCGACACCAAGGTGCAGGACAAGCTGCTGGCCAACGTGCACCAGCAGATGGTGGACGAAGCGCTGATGCTGTGGGTGGTGCACGATGCCAACCCGCACGCGCTGTCGCCCAAGGTCAAGCAATTCGTGCAGGCTCAGCACTGGTTCCAGGACCTGACCACCATCGGAATGTAAGAGCCCGGGCTTCCACCAATGCTGATCTACCTGTTCAAGCGCCTGCTGTATGCGCTGCCGATCGCGCTGGGCGTGACCGTGGTTTCGTTCCTGCTGGTCTACCTCGCGCCGGGCGATCCGCTCAATGCCATCGCCCCGGCCGACGCGCCCGCCGAAGTAATCACCGCGCTGAAGACCAGCTACGGCCTGGACCGCCCGATGCCGGTGCGCTACGCGCTGTGGCTGGCCCGGGCCGTGCAGGGCGACCTCGGCGCCTCCATCGCCACCGGCCGCCCGGTGATCGCGGAGGTGCTGGGCGCCGTGAGCAACACGCTGGTGCTGGCCGCGATGGCGGCGCTGGCGGGTGTCTGCGTGGGCTGCGTGCTCGGCGGGCTGGCGGGCTACCACGCTGGCGGCTGGATCGACCGGGTGGCCAGCGCCATTTCAGTCGTGGGCGTCAGCGTGCCGCATTACTGGCTCGGCCTGGTGCTCACCATCGTGTTCTCGATCCGGCTCGGCTGGCTGCCCGCAATGGGCGCCGGTCCGGGCGGATCTGCTGCATGGGCCTGGGATGGAGCGCACTTGCGGCACTTGGTCCTGCCCGCTGCCACGCTCTGCGTCATCCCGATGGGCATCATCACGCGCACGGTGCGCGCGCTCGTCGCGGACATGCTGAACCAGGAATTCGTGGTGGCGCTACGGGCCCGCGGCCTCGGCGGCCGGGCGGTCTTTCGCCACGTGACGCGCAACGTGGCCCCAACGGTGCTCGCCGTCGCCGGGCTGCAGGTCGGCTACCTGATGGGCGGCTCCATCCTGGTGGAAACCGTCTTCGCCTGGCCCGGCACCGGCTTCCTGCTCAATACCGCGATTTTCCAGCGCGACATCCCCCTGCTCCAGGGGACCATCCTGGTGCTGTGCCTGTTCTTCGTCGTGATCAACCTGACGGTGGACGTGGTCCAGCCCCTGATCGACCCGCGCATGGGTCGCGCGTGAATACCTCAATGTCTACCGTGCTCGATCCGTCCCTTCCCGCCGGCGGGCAAGCCCGTCCCGCGATCGCCGCGTCGCGCGACAAGCGCAGCCGCAGCTACTGGAGCCTGGTCCTGCGCCAGCTCGGCCGCGACCCCGTCACCGTCGCCAGCGCGCTGCTCGTGCTGCTGATCGTCGCTTCGGCCGTGCTTGCGCCCTGGATCGTGCCGGGTGACCCCTACAAAGCCAGCATGCTGCGCCGCCTGCTGCCAATCGGCAGTGCCGGCTTCCCGCTGGGCACCGACGAACTGGGCCGCGACATGCTGGCCCGCTTGCTGCACGGCGGCCGGCTTTCGCTGCTGATGGGCGTGCTGCCGGTGCTGCTGGCTTTCGGCATCGGCACCTCCATCGGCCTGTTCGCGGGCTACGTGGGCGGCCGCGCCAACATGGTCATCATGCGCACGCTCGACGTCTTCTACGCCTTCCCCTCAGTGCTGCTGGCGGTGGCGGTAGCGGGCGCGCTAGGACCGGGCATGAGCAATAGCCTGATCGCGCTGACCCTGGTCTTCGTGCCGCAAGTGGTTCGCGTCGCCGAGAGCGTGACCACCCAGGTGCGCAAGCTCGACTACGTCGACGCGGCCCGCATGAGCGGCGCGGGGACGCTGTCGATCATCCGCGTCCACGTGCTGGGCAACGTACTCGGCCCGGTCTTCGTGTACGCCACCGGCTTGGTCAGTGTCAGCATGATCCTGGCTTCGGGCCTGTCCTTCCTGGGGCTGGGCGTCAAGCCGCCCGAGCCCGAATGGGGCCTGATGCTCAACACCCTGCGCTCGGCCATCTACCTGAACCCCTGGGTCGCAGCCCTGCCCGGCGCGATGATCTTCATGACCTCGATCGCCTTCAACCTGCTGGCCGACGGCGTTCGTTCGGCCATGGACATCCGCCGATGAAACAGTCCCCGATTCCCCCGCTGCCGACCGCCCGGGGCGGCCCCGCCCAGCCGTTGCTGCTGGTGCGCAACCTGCGCAAGCAATTCTCGCTCGGTGGCGGCCTGTTCGAGCGCCGGCGGCGCGTGGTTCGCGCCGTCGACGGCGTGAGCTTCAACGTCGCCAAGGGGGAAACCCTGGGCATCGTCGGCGAATCGGGCTGCGGCAAGTCCACCACGGCGCGCCTGATCGCTCGACTGATCGAACCCGAAGGCGGCGAGGTGGTTTTCGACGGTGAAGGCGTCGGCGAATACGGAGGCATGGCGTTGCGCGAATTCCGGCGCAACCTGCAGATGGTGTTCCAGGACTCGTTTGCCTCGCTCAACCCGCGCCTGACGGTTCTCGAATCGATCGCCTACGGGCCGCAAGTCCATGGCGTCAGCCGCGCCGCCGCCAACGAGCGCTCGCGCGCCCTGATGTCACGGGTTGGCCTGCCGCCGGAATTGATGGGATCGCGCTATCCGCACGAGCTTTCAGGCGGCCAGCGCCAGCGCGTCAACATCGCCCGCGCGCTGGCGTACGAGCCGCGGCTGCTGATCCTGGACGAGGCGGTGGCCGCGCTCGACAAGTCGGTCCAGGCCCAGGTCCTCAACCTGCTGCAGGAACTCAAGGCCGAACGGGGCCTGACTTACCTGTTCATCTCGCACGACCTTCATGTCGTGCATTACCTGGCCGACCGCGTGATGGTGATGTACCTGGGCCAGGTCGTGGAGATCGCTCCAGTCGAACAGCTGTACAGCCAGCCCCGTCACCCCTACACCCTGGCGCTGTTGTCGGCGGTGCCGTCCATGGACCCTGCACGGCGAACCCAGCGCCCGCCGCTGTCGGGAGACCCGCCCGAGGCCGCCGCTTCCACCGGCGGCTGCCGCTTCCGCGACCGCTGCCCGCAAGCCCATGCGGCGTGCGAGGCGCAGGCGCCGGTCCTGCGCGAGACTGCGCCGGATCACTGGGCAGCCTGCCATCTGGACCTGGCACCTGGGTGGAATTCCCGCGCCGCCGCGGCCCTGGAGGCCGCCGCATGAAGCCGGCGCCACTGCTGTCGGTGCGCGGACTCGGCGTCCAGTTCGGCGGGGAGCGCAAGGTCGAGGCTCTCAGCGACCTGAGCTTCGACCTCGGCGCCGGCGAAGTGCTGGGCATGCTGGGCGAATCGGGATCGGGCAAGAGCGTCACCCTGCGCACATTGCTGCGCCTGCATGCGCCCCGCACGACGCGCATCACGGGGCAGGTTACGGTGGGCGGGCAGGACGTCTTCGCGCTGGGCGGCGCCGAGCTGCAGCGCTACCGCGGCGCCACGGTGGCGATGGTCTTCCAGGAGCCGGGCCTGGCGTTCGATCCGGTCTACACCATCGGTGCGCAGATTGCCGAGTCCGTTCGCGCGCATGAGGCAGTGGACGGCGCGGCAGCGCGCGCTCGCGCGCTGGAAATGCTGGAGCGGGTGCAGATTCCCCAGGCTCGGCGCCGGCTGGACGCCTACCCCCACGAGCTGTCCGGCGGCATGCGCCAGCGGGCGATGATTGCACTGGCCCTGGCCTGCAGGCCCCGTCTGCTGCTGGCCGATGAGCCCACGACCGCGCTCGATGCCACGGTGCAGATCCAGATCCTCCTGCTGCTGCGCGAGCTGCAACGCGAGATGGGCATGTCGGTCATCTTCGTCACCCACGACATCGGCGCCGCGGTCGAGGTCGCCGACCGGATCGCGGTGATGTACGCCGGCCGCATCGTCGAGGAAAACGCGGTCGGCGCCCTGGTCGCATCGCCGCGCCACCCTTACACGGCCGGCCTGCTGGCCTCGGCGATCGGCACTGCCAGCCGGGGCCGCCCGCTGCCGACCGTAGGCGGCTCGCCGCCCGACCTTTCCGCCCTGCCGCCCGGCTGTGCCTTTGCCCAGCGCTGCGGCGCGGCGCGGGCCCGATGCCGCGCGGAGCTTCCGCCGCTGGCGCACGAAGGAACCCAGGCGCTGGCTTGCTGGCATCCCTTGCCGCTGGGAACGGCCGGGGCGTGAAGACTCGCGTGCGGGGCCGCTTGGCCGACGAGGTGTGCAGGCAGATCGCCGATGAAATCGTGCTGGGCCGGTTCGAGCCGGGTTCGCGCCTGGATGAGGCCATGCTGGCGAATCGGTTCGGGGTGTCGCGAACCCCCGTGCGCGAAGCCCTCAAGCAACTCGTCAGCACCGGTCTCGTGGGATACCGGCCCAACCGCGGATCGGTGGTGGCCAGCCTGGACGCGGCGCAGCTGGACAGCATGTTCGAGGCCATCGGCGAACTCGAGGCCGCCTGCGCGCGCCATGCGGCGCTGCGCATGACCGAAAGCGAGCGGGAAACCCTGCGCAGCCTGCATGCACGCGGGCGGCAGGCCATGCAGGCGCGCGACCTCGATGGCTACGACGCCCTGAATCTAGAGCTGCACGTCACCATCCTTCAGGGCGCGCACAACGCGGTGCTCACGGAAACCGCTGTCTCCCTGCGCCAGCGGGTCGCGCCCTTCCGCCGGACCCAGTTCCGCAACCTCGAGCGCATCGGCGAATCCTTCGTCGAGCACTGCGCGATTGTCGATGCGCTGCTGGCGCACGATGCGGCCTCAGCCTACCGCGAGATGCGCAACCACCTGCTGTCGGCCCGCGGTGCGGCCAGCCAGTTGGCGCCAGCGTGGTCGTCCGCTGCGCCCGCGCAGGCTGGGGATGGTGCCGATTGTCGGATTCGCACTGACGACCTACCGCATCGACCGGTTGAATCCGCCGCCGAAAGCGGACATGACGCTCGAATTCCTCTCCGGCAGAAAAGTAGTTGATGGAGATGGCCGAAGCACAAGCCACGCTTTGAGTTAATCGAAAGTCGCTGAGGATCCGCTGGCTCTCTTTGAGAAGCTGAATACGAGAGCCCCGACCGGCCCGTTCTCTCCGGGTGGACGCCTCACATGCGTTTGCGGCAAAATCACCTGTACCGGATGCGTATGGGGCCTTCCGTCGCCCTTGGCCCAGTGCTCTGCAATCGCGTGCTGATGTTCCATGCTTTCGCCTCCTTGCGCGTAACGGGTCGAGGGGCCTGTCGACTCCGAACCAGAGCGGAAATTCTGCACCCTCGGCTACTCATTGGCCACCGTCTCGCGCGGTCGGACGACCCGATGTCGCTCGCCGTGCGCTCGGCGGGCTTGCTCATCAATGAAGGGGGCCCCTGGTGATCGTTGCCGCCGAGGGCTCGGCCTCGCATTCCTGAAAAAGCCTTCGAGCGTGTCGCCTCGATTACGGGCTCGTCCCGTGCAGCCACCGTTACTTGTTGGCCTCGTACTGCCAGGCGCCCGTCTTGAAGACGTTGTTGGGATCGACCTTTTCCTTAAGGGCCCGCAGCCGCTTCATGGTGTCTTGCGGAAACACCTCCAGCATTTCCGCTTCGCTCTCGGGCATCGCATTGTTCAGGTAGGAGGTCACATGAAAGCGGCTCAGCTTCGCCACCAATTCACCGCACCACCTCTTGCTCGCCGCTCGTTGTGAGGCGTCGTCGTCCGGCCAGCTGGTGATACAGCTGCACCAGAGGCGCCCCTTGCGGCCGGCAAAGGAAGTGGAGGCCGGATCAGCCCTGCCCACCGCTGCATCGACCTCCATAAAGAGGATGAACGTCGAAAGCTTCGAGGCAAACTCCGGCTTTTCGCTCCAGTGCTTCACCGCCACATCCACGATGCTGTTCACCGCGCTGGTGTCGCGGGGATCCCAATTGATGAACACGCCCTTGTCCCAGTAGTTGGTGTTGAATGGAACCAACGTATCCAGCGCCGCCTGAAGGGCCGTGTATGGCAGCTGCGTGTCGTGGCGCACCTGGGCCCCGCCTCCGAATGACGCCAACTCGTCGCACGTGGCCTTGGCCGCGGCTTCGGTCTCACCGACGATCAGCGGCACCACACCACATACCGGCAGACCATCGGGGGAATGCATGAACACGAACTGAAGCGTCTCGGTCTCCTTGCGGTCGCCACGGCCGATACGCCCCATCCATGACGTCATCACTTCCTTTGCCTTGTCCGCTGCCCACAAGATAGGCGCGCTGCGGATGATTCCGCCGTTGGGCATGTCGCGAAGTCGAACTACGAACTCGGTCACGATGCCGAAGCTGGCGCCGTTGCCACGCATACCCCAGAACAGCTCCGGATCGCTCGCCTCGTCCACACGGATGACCTCTCCCGCTGCGGTGACCATCTCGTAACTGACGATACTGTCAACGACAGGTCCCAGCCAACGGCTCAGATGACCAAGGCCGCCTCCCAGCGCGACACCCGCAAATCCCGTGTGGGAGACCGAGCCGGTGATACATATAAGGTTATGGAGGGCCGTCTCGTGATCGACATCGCCCCCGTCGGCGCCCGCCTGGATATACGCCAGCTTCTTCTCGGGATCGACGCTGACAGCAGTCATCTTCATCAGGTCGATCACCACTGCGTTATTGGCCATTCCGTAGGGCGAATGCGCGCCCTTTCCTCGCACCGCGATCGGGATCTTGTTCGACCGACAGTAGTTCACGGTCGTCACGATGTCACGCACACCCGAGACGACGGCGAAGGCCAGCGGGTTCGCTCGCAAGTTCAGGTCGCGGTTCCATCCGCGCGAGCGCGCGGCTGTGAAAGCGTCCTCGTCTTCGCGAGTGATCAGCGTTCCGCGGAGGGCGGCTTTGAGGCTAGCGAACGGACTTTCTTCCATGGTTTGGTCCTCCATATGCCGGAAGCGAATCGTGGAACCAAGGGCTGCTGCCCACACTACTGCCGCTAAGCGCTTTCGTATGGGCAATCTGGGCACGTATCTCACAGCAGTTCGGGGTGCGAGTCAATGGCCAGGTAGTTCTCAGGGTTTTCTTACGTCACCGCTGGGCAGCCACACACGGAGCACAGCTCTTTTTCAAACTCTCTTGGCACCGGCGAGGTGGGCAAGTCGCGCTTGAGCAGCGGCCCAAAGCCGTTGACTTCTGCACAACCGACGTTTAGGTGCAGTCTCCTCTTGAAGAGTGGGGTTGCCACGCGCACTGGTGGCGATGCCCGGCCGTAAGGCGCCAAGTTTAGCTGGGACCGAGCGACCCGCAAGAGATGGTGCCGATTGTCGGATTCGAACTGACGACCTACCGCTTACAAGGCGGTTGCTCTACCCCTGAGCTAAATCGGCGATGGGAATAATTCTAGACGCGCCCCGGTGCCGGCGCCGCTTCACTTCACGCGCTTGAGCGCCGGCCGGGGTCCGCTGGGCGGGCGCGGCGGCTCACCGTCGGGACCGTCGTCGGAAATCGGCGGCTCGGGCGTGACCAGCTGCACGACTTTGGGGTCGCCCTCGCCGTGCGCGCCGGCGGCCGGCACGCTGGACAGCGGCGAGCCCTTGGGCACTTCTTCGCCGGCACCCGAGGAGACGGGCACCGGAAATGCCATTCCCTGTCCGTTCTCGCGCGCATAGATCGCGATCACGCGGCTGACGGGCACCATGATTTCGCGAGCCGAGCCGGCAAACCGGGCCTTGAACTCGATGAACTCGTTGCCGAGCTTGAGGGAGCTGGTCGCGTCGAAGCTGATGTTCAGCACGATCTCCCCGTTTTTCACGTACTCGCGCGGCACCTGCACCGTGTCATCGACCAACACCGCGACGTACGGGGTCAGGCCGTTGTCCGTGCACCAGTCATACAGGGCACGGATCAGGTAGGGGCGCGTGGACGTCGATTCGAGTGCGTTCATCTTCACAAGTCAAAAGGCGCCGGTCGATGGGCGCCGGCGCGCCATTATTTGCGCATGACCTTTTCGGAAGGCGTGAGCGCTTCGATATACGCGGGGCGCGAGAAAATGCGCTCGGCGTATTTAAGGAGCGGCGCCGCATTCTTGGACAGCTCGATTCCATAGTAATCGAGGCGCCACAGCAGCGGGGCAATGGCGACGTCGAGCATCGAGAAATTCTCGCCCAGCATGTACTTGTTCTTGAGGAACACCGGCGCAAGTTGTGTCAGGCGGTCACGAATGTGCGAGCGGGCCTTTTCCAGCGCCTTTTCGTTGCTCTTGGCCGCGCGCGATTCGAGCGTGCTCACGTGCACGAACAGTTCCTTCTCGAAATTGAGCAGGAACAGGCGTACCCGGGCGCGGTCCACCGGATCGCCGGGCATCAGCTGCGGATGCGGAAAGCGCTCGTCGATGTACTCGTTGATGATGTTCGACTCATACAGGATCAGGTCGCGCTCGACCAGGATCGGCACCTGTCCGTACGGATTCATCACATTGATGTCTTCCGGCTTGTTGTACAGGTCGACGTCGCGGATTTCGAAGTCCATCCCCTTTTCGAACAGCACGAAGCGGCAGCGGTGAGAGAAAGGGCAGGTGGTTCCCGAATACAAGACCATCATGATGGCGACTCCTTAACAAAGTGAAAACACGGTCAGGCAAGAGCCGGACCGTGTTCAAGGACGCGTGCCCGGCGACGCCGGACCGCGTTATCCCCTAACGTATATCTTTCCAGAACGCAGCGTTCAGGCGCCAGGCAACTACCGTGAAGACGCCCAGGAACAGCAGCACCCAGACGCCGATTCGCACGCGCGAATTCTGGGCCGGCTCCGACATCCACCGCAGGTAACCCACCAGGTCGCCCATCGCCTGGTCGTACTGGAGCGGCGTCATCGTGCCCGGGCTGATCTGCTTCCAGCCCTTGAATATCTTGACCTCGTGGCCGTGCTCCTGGCGCGTCTCGAACTGCGGTTCGCGGTCGCCCTGCAGTTCCCACAGCACGTGCGGCATGCCCACGCTCGGGAAGGCCAGGTTGTTCCAGCCGGTCGCCTTGGTCGGGTCGCGGTAGTAGGTGCGCAGGTAGGTGTAGAGGTAATCGGCGCCGGTGCCGCCATGGCCTGAGCGCGAACGCGCGATCAGGGTCAGGTCGGGCGGATTGCCGCCGAACCAGTCCTTGGCCTGCTTCGGATCGATCGCGGCCCTCATGGTCTCGCCGACCTTGTCGGTGGAGAACAGCAGGTTCTCCTTGATCTGCTGCTCCGACAGGCCGATGTCGCGCAGGCGGTTGTAGCGCATGTACGCGGCCGAATGGCAGCTCAGGCAGTAGTTGACGAACAGCTTGGCGCCGTGCTGCAGGGCCGGCAGGTCGTTCAGGTTGTCGGGCGCCTTGTCCCAGGCAATGCCTTCGCTGGCCGCCTGGGCGCCGGTGGCGATGCCCAGCGCCGCGATCAGGGTGAGGATGAGTTTTTTCATTGTTGTGGCTCCAGCTCTAGTGCGCGGCAAAGGTAATGCGCTCGGGCACGGGCTTGAATTCGCCCAGGCGGCTCCACCACGGCATCAGCAGGAAGAAACCAAAATAGAACAGCGTGCCGACCTGCGACACACGCTCGCCGATCGGTGACGGCGGCTGCACACCCAGGTAGGCGAGCACGATGAAATTGACGACGAAGACGCCGTACACCCACTTGTGCCAGCCCGGCCGGTAGCGGATGGACTTGACCGGGCTCTTGTCCAGCCAGGGCAGGAAGAACAGGATGATGACGGCGCCGCCCATCACGACCACGCCCCAGAACTTGGCGTCGATCCCCTGCAGGAGGCCGATGCCCGTGAAACCGAAGGCATTGAACATCCACAGGAAGGCGATGGCGAGCAGGACCAGCAGGCCCTTGACCAGCGCCGGCGCCGCGGTCCTGACCAGCACCCAGCCGACGGTCAGGAGCAGGATGGCGGACAGGGCATACATCATCTGGGTGGTGATGGCACGCAGCATCGAGTAGTACGGCGTGAAATACCAGACCGGGGCGATGTGTGCCGGCGTCTTCAGCGGATCGGCCGGGATGAAGTTGTTGTATTCCAGGAAGTAGCCGCCGAGCTCGGGCGCGAAGAAGATGATGGCGGAGAACACCATCAGGAACACCGAGACGCCGAAGATGTCGTGCACCGTGTAGTACGGGTGGAACGGGATGCCGTCCACCGGCGTGCCATCGGGGTTCTTCGGGGCTTTGGGGCCCTTGATCTCCACGCCGTCGGGGTTGTTCGAGCCGACGTCGTGCAGCGCCAGGATGTGCGCGGCAATCAGGCCCAGCAGCACCAGCGGCACGGCGATGACGTGGAACGCGAAGAAGCGGTTCAGGGTGGCGTCGGACACCACATAGTCGCCGCGCAGCCACTCGGACAGGTCCGGGCCGATGAATGGGATGGCGGAGAACAGGTTGATGATCACCTGGGCGCCCCAATAGGACATCTGGCCCCAGGGCAGCAGGTAACCCATGAAGGCCTCGGCCATCAGAACCAGGAAGATCGCGCAGCCGAAGACCCAGACCAGCTCGCGCGGCTTGCGGTAGCTGCCGTAGATCAGGCCCCGGTACATGTGCAGGTAGACCACGACGAAGAACGCCGATGCGCCGGTGGAGTGCATGTAACGGATCAGCCAGCCCCAGGGCACGTCGCGCATGATGTACTCGACCGAGGCGAACGCGGTGGCCGCGTCCGGCTTGTAGTGCATCACCAGGAAGATGCCGGTGACGATCTGGATCACCAGGACCAGCAGCGCCAGCGAGCCGAAGAAGTACCAGAAGTTGAAGTTCTTGGGCGCGTAGTACTGCGACATGTGGTCCTTGTAGAAGGACCCCGCGGAAGGAAAGCGGTTGTCGAACCAGTTGGTGAGTTTCGCCGTCGCCGTGGCGTTGGGGGAAATTTCCTTGAATTCAGCCATGTTGGTGCTCAAGCCTTTTTGTCTTCACCGATCAGCAATCGGTTGTCCGAGAGATACATGTGCTTGGGCACTTCCAGGTTGTCCGGCGCCGGCTTGTTCTTGAACACGCGGCCGGCCACGTCGAACGTCGAGCCGTGGCAGGGGCAAAGGAAGCCACCGAGCCAGTCATCGGGCAGCGAGGGCTGCGGGCCCGGCTGGAGCTTGTCGGAAGGTGAGCAGCCCAGGTGCGAGCAGATACCCACGCCGACCCAGACTTCGGGCTTGATGGAGCGGTACTGATTCTTCGCGTATTCGGGCGTGGGGTAGGTCTTGCGGTCGGAGTTGGGATCCGCCAACTCGCCCTCGGTTTTCTTGAGCGACTCCAGCTGCTCCGGGGTACGCCTCATGATCCACACCGGTTTGCCGCGCCATTCCACCGTGAGTTTCTCGCCCGGCTTCAGGGCCGAAATATCCACTTCCACCGGGGCACCGGCGGCCTTGGCCTTCTCGGAGGGCTGGAAGCTACTGACGAAGGGCACGGCGGTAAACGCGCCGCCCACCGCGCCTGCACAACCGGACGCAATCAGCCATGTGCGTTTGCTGGCGTCCACTGGGGTGTCACTCATGGGGGTCCTCGAGGATGTCGCTTATTAGGGTCAACCCGCGATTGTAGCTGACCGTGTCAGGCGAATTCAACACTCGCACCGCCCCCACGCGCGCGCCTTTGCCTGCATACTGGCGCCGTCAAAAACTGGAGCACAACCATGGCGATGCTGGCGGAATTCAGGGAGTTCGCGATCAAGGGCAACGTGGTCGATCTCGCGGTGGGCGTGATCATCGGCGCGGCATTCGGCAAGATCGTCGATTCGCTGGTGGGAGACGTGATCATGCCGGTGGTGGGCGCGATCTTCGGCAAGCTGGATTTCTCCAACCTCTTCGTCGTCCTGGGCCAGGTACCGCCGAGCACGGCCATGACGCTCGATGCGCTGAAGAAAGCCGGTGTGCCGGTACTGGCCTACGGCAATTTCATCACCGTCGCCGTGAACTTCGTGCTGCTCGCCTTCATCATTTTCCTGATGGTCAAGCAGATCAACCGGCTGCGGCGCGAGAGCCCGCCGCCCGCGCCCGTCGCGGCTCCGCCGGAAGATGTCGTGCTGCTGCGCGAGATCCGCGACAGCCTGCGCCGGCCCTAACCTCCGCTCAGCTGCCGCGCGACCCGGATCGCCTCGAGCAGGCTGGAGGGGTCGGCCTGGCCCGTGCCTGCGATGTCGAAGGCCGTCCCGTGATCCGGGCTGGTGCGCACCAGCGGCAGGCCCAGCGTGACGTTCACGCCCTTCTCCACCCCGAGGTACTTCACCGGGATCAGTCCCTGGTCGTGGTACATCGCCACCACCACGTCGAACTCACCGGGCTGGCCGCCCCGCGCGCGGGCACGCATGAACACCGTGTCCGGCGCGAACGGGCCGCTTGCAACAATGCCTTCGCTGCGGGCGGCCTGGACGGCGGGAATGATCGACTCGATCTCTTCGCGGCCGAACAATCCGCCTTCGCCGGCATGGGGGTTGAGGCCCGCTACGCCGATGCGCGGTGCACGCCCCAGCGCCCGGCCGACGGCCTCGTGCGTGATGCGCAGCGTCTGCAACACGTTTTGGGCACTCACCGCTGCGATGGCGTCGCGCAGCGACACGTGGATGCTGACCAGCACCGTGCGAAGCTCGTCGTTGGCCAGCATCATGCGCACCGGCACGTCGGCCACGCTCTTGCCAAGCCATGCGGCAGCCTCGGCCTGCAACAGCTCGGTGTGGCCCGGAAACGGCACGCCCGCCGCCGCCAGCGCCTCCTTGTGCAAGGGCGCGGTGACGAGCGCGGCGATGTCGCCGCGCAAGGCGGCGCGGGCGGCCCAGACGACACAGTCGGCCGCAGCCTTGCCGGCCGCGGCGCTGACCTGGCCCCACGCCACCGGCTGGGACGGCGCGGCCAACTGCAGCACCGGCAGGCAACGCGGCGGCGCCGCGAGCGCCTGGGCCGGCGATTCGATCAGCGCCACTGGAAGCTCGGCTTCATGCGCGCGGATCGCCTGCGCAGCGCGCCGCAGCGTCGGCACGTCGCCGACCGCGAAGCATCCCCTGGTTGCGTCCGGCGCGTCCCTGAAGGCCTTGGCGATGATCTCCGGCCCGATCCCAGCCGCATCGCCCATGGTGATCGCAATTGATCTCATGCCGGATTGTCGATCTCGATGAACTGATGCTCCACGCCCAGCTGCTGCGCAACATGCGCAGCCACGGCCGGGGCGCCATAACGCTCGCTCGCATGGTGGCCGCAGGCCAGGAACGAAACCCCGCTCTCGCGGGCATAGTGGGCCTGCGGTTCCGAAATCTCACCCGTGATGAAGGCATCGGCGCCCGCTGCGATGGCTGACTCGAAATAGCCTTGCGCGCCGCCGGTGCACCAGCCGATCTTGCTGATCTCCCGCTGTCCGCCTTCCACCACTGTCACGTGCCGGCCCAGCACCTTCTCCACATGGGAGGCCAGCTCATGCACATTCCGGTAGCTGCCGCCATCGGCCAGGCCGCCCAGGAAGCCCAGGTCCTGCTCACCGAAACGCGCACTCGCCCGCAGCCCCAACTTGAGCCCGAGCTGGGCGTTATTGCCCAGCTCGGGGTGGGCATCCAGCGGCAGGTGGTAGGCGAACAGGTTGATGTCGTGCTCAAGGAGCAGCGCCAGCCGCTGCTTCATCCAGCCGGTGATCCGTCCATCGTGGCCGCGCCAGAACAGGCCATGGTGCACGAAGATGGCATCGGCCCGGGCTAGGACGGCCGCCTCGATCAGCGCGCGGCTGGCAGTGACACCGGACACCAGCCGGCGCACCTCGGCCTTGCCCTCGACCTGCAGGCCATTGGGCCCATAGTCCTTGAACCGGTCGGGCTGCAGCAGGCCATCGAATGCCTGCAGGAGTTGCTGTGCGCTGGCCATGCTGAGTGATTTCCGAAATTTGCCATTGTCGGCGAACCGGGCTCATTTTCCGCCCGCCGCGCGGCCCATGGCCGAGCCGCGCGGTCTACACTTGCGAATTCAACTTTTGGGTGCGCCCGGGACATCATGCGCCGCTATTGGCTGGTTTTTGCTCAAGCCGTCACCGTGTTGCTGGCGGCCTACTTCGTGGTGGGCACACTGAAGCCCGAGTGGCTCGGTCGAACAGGCGCGGCTGTCAGCCATGGCGTCGCGCTGGTGGAAGCACCTGCCGCGACGGTATCGGGCCCGCCGCCCCCGGGCAGCTTCCGGCAGGCGGCACTGAGGGCGTCCGCAGCAGTGGTGAGCATCAACACCAGCAAGGCGCCCGAACGCCATCCGCAGGCCAACGATCCCTGGTTCCGGTTTTTCTTCGGCGACCCCGGCTCGCAGCCGCAGTCCGGCCTGGGCAGCGGTGTCATCATCACGAGCGACGGCTACATCCTCACCAACAATCACGTGGTCGAAGGCGCCGACGAGATCGAAGTCGTCCTCAACGACAGCCGCAAAGTGCGCGGGAAAGTGATAGGCACCGATCCCGATACCGACCTCGCCATCCTCAAGATATCGCTGGACCGCCTTCCGGTCATCACCCTGGGCAACTCCGACGCACTGCAGGTGGGCGACCAGGTCCTGGCGATCGGCAATCCTTTCGGCGTGGGCCAGACCGTCACCAGCGGCATCGTCAGCGCGCTGGGGCGCAACCAGCTGGGCATCAACACGTTCGAGAACTTCATCCAGACCGACGCCGCCATCAACCCGGGCAACTCGGGCGGCGCACTGGTCGACGTGAACGGGCACCTGATGGGAATCAACACGGCCATCTATTCCCGCTCGGGCGGCAACATGGGCATCGGCTTCGCGATTCCCGTGTCCACGGCCAAACTGGTGCTCGAGGGCATCGTGAAAGACGGCGTGGTGCGGCGCGGCTGGATCGGCGTCGAGCCGGCCGACCTTTCGCCGGAACTCATGGAGACGTTCGGCGTCAGGGCCAAGCGCGGGGTGCTGATCACCGGCGTACTGCAGAACGGGCCGGCGGCCCAGTCCGGCATCCGGCCGGGGGATGTGATCGTGGAGGTGGCGGGCAAGCAGATTGCCAATGTCTCCGAGCTGCTTTCGAGCGTCGCCGCGCTGAAGCCCGGGGCCGCGGCGAAATTCCGCGTGCTGCGCCGCGAAGAGGCCCTGGAACTGAACGTCACACCGGGCTTGCGGCCCAAGCCGCCCAGGATGCCGCAGCAACGCTAGCGGCCTAGCGGGACTGGTCGGCGGGGGCCGTGCCCTCCTCGGGCGCCTTGGTGTGCTTGATGAACAGCTGGGCTGCCCAGATGCCGACTTCATAGAGCAGCACCATCGGCACCGCCAGCGCCAGCTGCGACACCACGTCGGGCGGCGTGATCACCGCGGCGATGATGAAGGCCAGCACGATGAAGTAACTGCGAAACTGCTTGAGCTTCTCGATGCTGACGATGCCCAGGCGAGCCAGCACGATCACCACGATGGGCACTTCGAACGCCAGTCCGAAGGCGATGAACATGGTCAGCACGAAGCTCAGATACGCCTCGATGTCAGGCGCCGCCGTGATGCTCTTGGGCGCGAAGCTCTGGATGAACGAGAACACCTGGCCGAACACGAAGTAGTAGCAAAAGCCGACGCCCAGGAAAAACAGCAGGGTGCTGGAGATGACCAGCGGCAACATCAGCTTTTTCTCGTGCGAATAAAGGCCCGGCGCCACGAAGGCCCAGACCTGGTAGAGCACGACCGGCAACGCGATCAGGAACGCCGACATCAGCAGGATCTTCAGCGGCACCAGGAAAGGCGAAATCACCGAGGTGGCGATCAGGGTCGCGCCCTTGGGCAGATGGGCGACCAGCGGCGCCGCCAGGATGTCGTAGAGCGCCCCCGGACCCGGGTAGAGGAACAGCGCGGCCGCCACGACGCCCACGGCGATCATGGCCTTGATCAGCCGGTCTCGCAGCTCCACGAGGTGGGCGACGAAAGGCTGCTCGGTACCGGCGAGCTCGTCTTCTTTGTTCAGATCGGACATCAGTTGAATTTATGCGGGCGGTATCTGGCCACCCGCGCGGCGCCCGAAAGCGCCTTGGTGCGGATGCCGTTGCGCGCCTTGTACCAGTTGGGCGTGGTGCCCTGCTTGATGCGCCACTTCTTCTTGGGGTGGCGGTATTCGGGATAGGAAACGGAAACCGGCTCGCCGAGCGCCATGTGGGCGCTGGTGCTGGTGGCATCCTGCAGCTGCCTCTCGATCTCGCTGACCCCGCCATGGATGGAGCTTTCGACGTCGCGCGCCGCGGTCTCCACCGTCTCCTTCATCTTCTTGAGCTCTTCCAGCTCCATGGAACGGCTGACCTCGGCTTTGACGTCGGCCACGTAGCGCTGGGCCTTGCCCAGCAGCGTGCCCACGGTGCGCGCCACCCTCGGGAGCTTTTCGGGCCCGATGACGATCAGCGCCACAGCGCCGATCACCAGCATCTTTTCTATGCCGAGATCAATCACAGGCTTGTCGCCAAGTTCAGCTCTTGTTCTTGGCTTCCACGTCGATCGTGGTCTTGTCGGTCGGGCCCGGCTGCGCGGTGGTGCTCACCTGGCTGGGGGGAACCGGTGTCTCGGGCGCCGCGCCATCCTTGATGCCGTCCTTGAAGCCCTTGACGGCGCCACCGAGGTCGGAGCCGATGTTCTTGAGCTTCTTGGTGCCAAATACCAGAACGATGATCAGTAGGACGATCAGCCAATGCCAAATGGAAAATGAACCCATGGATTACTCCTGTACGAATGAGGTCGATTCTAGTCGGCAGGCGAAGTTCAGGGCCTGCCAGGGCCTGCTCAGCCTTTAAGCCAGGGCCTGGGCCCGCCGATGACGTGGACGTGCAGATGCTGCACTTCCTGCCCGCCCTCCTGGCCGGTGTTGATCACGACGCGAAAGCCCCCTTCCGGATACGGCCGGCACCCTTCCTGCAGCGCCAGCTTGGGCGCCAGGCTCATCATGCGGCCCAGCAACGCCTCGTGCTCGGGGCCGACCTGGGCCATCGATGCCAGATGGACCTTGGGCACCATGAGGAAATGCACGGGGGCCCAGGGATGGATGTCGTGGAACACGAGCATGTCGTCGTCTTCGTAGACCTTGCTCGAGGGAATCTTCCCCTCGATGATCTTGCAGAAAAGGCAGCTGGGATCGGCGGCTGGGCTCATGGCGTCATGGATGAGTAGATCAGAAAGGCGTGCGGCCGTCGGTGAAGCGCAGCCAGCCGCGGATGCAGCGGTACAAGTACCACAGCAGGACGATGGTGTGGGCAATCGCGCCCGGCAGGATGAACAGCAGGTACAGCGGCGAAGTCACGACCAGCCACAGCACGGTCCACCAGAAGGTCGCGATCATGTAATTGTGATGGCTGACGTAGACGGCGTCGTTTTCGTCCGCGCGCTTGATGTAATTGACGATCAGCGCAATGACGGCCAGCGTTCCCATGCTGGCCCAGGCCACCGTGTGCAGGCCGTACAGCACATGCATCACCGTGCGGTCTGTCGGCGTCTTGGTGTCGAATTGTGCGAAATCGGTCTCGGCCATCAATATCCCCCTGCTTCGCGTCCCTGCGCCTTGCGCAAGGCCTTCTCTTCGATGCCGCTGGTGCCCTCGCGGCGCTCGAGCTCAGCGATGACGTCGGCCGGTTTCAGCCCATAGTGGGCCAGCGCGATCATGGTGTGAAACCACAAGTCGGCGACCTCGCCCACCAGCTTGCGGCTGGCTTCCGGGCTTGCGGCGCGGTCCGCATCCTTGGCGGCCATCACCACCTCGGTCGCCTCCTCGCCTATTTTCTTGAGGAAGGCGTCCGGGCCCTTGTGCAGCAGCCTCGCCACGTAGCTGGTGCCGGGGTCGCCGCCCTGGCCGGGCCTGCGGCTTTCGATGATCGCGGCCAGGCGCGCGAGCGCGTCGCTGGAAGGAGAGGCAGGATTCATGGCGTCATTTGTAGATGGATTGCGGATCTTTCAAGACAGGCTCGACCGCCTGCCACGCCCCATCCTTGTAAAGGTGGAAGAAACAGCTGTGCCGGCCGGTGTGGCAGGCGATCGACGGATCGTGCCCCAGCTGCGTCACCTTCAAGAGCAGCACGTCGTTGTCGCAATCCATCCGGATCTCGTGGACGGTCTGAACGTGGCCGGACTCCTCGCCTTTGAACCACAGCTTGCCGCGCGAGCGGCTGTAGTACACGGCGCGGCCGAGTTCGGCGGTCTTCTGCAATGCCTCGCGGTTCATCCACGCGAACATGAGCACGTCGTTGCTGCCGACCTCTTGCGCGATGACCGGGATGAGGCCCTGCGCGTCCCACTTGACCTGATTGAGCCAATCCATGGCCCTTATTGTGCCGGATGGCACCGGCCGATTCACAGGCGCACGGCAATCCCGCGCTCAGCCATGCGAGCCTTGGCCTGGGCCACCGTGTATTCCCCGTAGTGGAAGATGCTGGCGGCTAGCACCGCGTCGGCGCCGCCTTGCTGGATCCCGTCGGCGAGGTGGTCCAGATTGCCAACCCCGCCGGAAGCGATCACGGGCACGCTGACGGCGTCGCTGACGGCGCGGGTGAGCTCGAGATCGAAGCCTGCCTTGGTGCCGTCGCGGTCCATGCTGGTGAGCAGGATCTCGCCGGCGCCGCGCTGCGTCATTTCCATAGCCCATTGCACGGCGTCCATGCCGGTGTTGCGGCGCCCGCCATGGCTGTACACATCCCACCCCGGGCCGCGCGCCTGCGCGTCTTCCGCACTGCGGCGCTTGGCATCGATGGCCACCACGATGCATTGGGCGCCGTACTTGTCCGACGCGGCGGAAATCACTTCGGGATTGGCGATGGCGGCCGAGTTGAAGCTGGTCTTGTCGGCCCCCGCGTTGAGCAGCCTGCGCACGTCTTCGACCGTACGCACCCCGCCCCCGACGGTCAAGGGAATGAACACCTGCGACGCCACTGCCTCGATGATGGGCAGGATCAGGTCACGGCCGTCGCTGGTGGCGGTGATGTCCAGGAAGGTGAGTTCGTCGGCGCCCTGCTCGTTATAGCGCGCGGCGATTTCCACCGGGTCGCCCGCGTCGCGCAGCTCCAGGAAGTTCACGCCCTTGACGACGCGGCCACCGGTCACGTCGAGGCAGGGAATGATTCGCTTGGCTAGCACGGTAGGCCCCTTCAAGAGCCGAGTTCGTCGGCCTTGGCCTGGGCCTTGACGAAGTCAAGGTCGCCGGAATAGATGGCGCGCCCGCAGATCACGCCCTCGATGCCTTCGTCTTCCACGGCGCACAGCTTTTCGATGTCCGCCATGTTGGACAAGCCACCCGAGGCGATGACCGGGATGTGCAGAGACTGTGCCAGCTTCACCGTGGCATCGATGTTGATGCCGGTGAGCATGCCGTCGCGCCCGATGTCGGTGTAGATGATGGATTCGACGCCCCAGTCCTCGAACTTGCGCGCCAGGTCCACCACTTCGTGGCCGGTGAGCTTGCTCCAGCCGTCGGTCGCCACCTTGCCGTCCTTGGCATCCAGGCCCACGATGATGTGTCCGCCGAAGGCGGTGCAGGCGTCCTTCAGGAATCCGGGATTCTTGACGGCCGCCGTGCCGATGATGACGTAACGCAACCCGCCGTCGATGTACTTCTCTATCGTGTCCAGGTCGCGGATGCCGCCGCCCAGTTGCACGGGGATGTCGTCGCCCACCGCCTTCAGGATGGACTTGATGGCCACCAGGTTCTGCGGCTTGCCGGCGAAGGCGCCGTTCAGGTCGACCAGGTGCAGGCGGCGCGCGCCCTTGTCCAGCCAGGCCTTGGCCATCGCTGCCGGATCCTCGCCGAAGGTCGTGGCCTGGCCCATGTCGCCTTGCTTGAGGCGCACGCAGTGGCCGTCTTTGATGTCAATCGCGGGGATAAGAAGCATAACGGGGGATGGCGCAGCAACCCGGTGTCAAGGGTTCCATTGCAGGAAGTTTCGGTAGAGGGCGAGGCCTTGGTCTGCGCTTTTTTCGGGATGGAATTGGGTCGCGAAAATATTATCGCGTGCAATCGCTGAGGTAAAGCGCGTGCCGTAGTCTGTCTCCCCTACGCTGTGGCGCGCATCCGACGGCCTGGCGTAGTAGCTATGTACGAAATAGAAGTAACTTGCGTCGGGAACGCCCTGCCACATGGGGTGCGGCCCGGTCTGCAAAACCTGGTTCCAGCCCATTTGCGGTACCTTGAAGCGGCTGCCATCGGGCTGCAGGCGGCCCGCGAGCTCGAATTTGAGCACCTCGCCCGCGATCAGGCCCAAGCCGTCGGTGGGGCCTTCGTGGCTGCGATCGAGCAGCATCTGCATGCCCACGCAGACGCCGAACAGGGGCTTGGCCGCGGCCGCCTCCAGCACGGATTGCTGAAGGCCCGAGTCGCGCAGTTCGCGCATGCAATCGGGCATGGCGCCCTGGCCGGGCAACACGATCCGTTCGGCCGCGCGCACGTCTTCGGGGCGCGCCGTCACCACCACGTCGAAACCGCTGCCCCGGGCCACGTGCATGACGGCCTGGGCCACCGAGCGCAGGTTGCCCATGCCGTAATCGACGACTGCTACAGTTTTCATAGCGATCCGCGAAGAACGATCAGAGCGAACCCTTGGTAGAGGGAATGGTGCCGGCACTGCGCGGATCGAGCTCCAGCGCGAAGCGCAGGGCGCGGGCGAAGGCCTTGAACACGGTCTCGCATTGATGGTGGGCGTTCTCGCCGCGCAGATTGTCTATGTGCATCGTGACGAAAGCGTGATTGGCGAAGCCCTGGAAGAACTCGTGCGCCAGCTGGCTGTCGAAAGTGCCGATCATGCCGCTCTTGAACGGCACGTTCATGACGAGGCCCGGGCGTCCCGAAAAATCGATCACCACCCGCGAAAGCGCTTCGTCCAGCGGCACATAGGCATGGCCATAGCGACGGATGCCCTTCTTGTCGCCCACGGCCTTGTAGACCGCCTGGCCCAGCGTGATACCGACGTCCTCCACGGTGTGGTGGCCGTCGATGTGCAGGTCGCCCTGGGCCTGGATGTCCAGGTCGATCAGGCCATGCCGGGCGATCTGGTCCAGCATATGGTCGAAGAAGCCTATGCCGGTGGCGAGCTTCGCCTGGCCTGTGCCATCCAGGTTGACCCGGACGGTGATTTTGGTTTCCGCGGTGTTGCGGGTGATTTCGGCGGTGCGGTCGGTCATAGGGAGGCTTGCAGGGCCGCCAGCATCTGCGCGTTCTCGTCGGCCGTTCCGACGGTCAGGCGCAGGCAGTTGGCCAGCAATAGATGCATTTTAGAAACGTTCTTGACCAGCACGCCACGGGATTTCATGCCGTCGAAGGTGTTTTGCGCGTCCGGAACGCGCACTAGGATCATGTTGGCGTCGCTGGGCCAGCTTTTCACGCCCGGCAGGCCGGCCAGCGCCGCCTGGATGCGCGCCCGCTCTTCGCGCAGGTTTTTCGCCTGGGCCGCGAACACGGTTTCGTGTTCCAGCGCGAACAACGCGGTTTCGCAGTTGAGCACGCTGATGTTGTAGGGCGGCCGGACCTTGTCGATCTCCGCGATCAGGGCCTTCGGGCCGATCATGTAGCCGATGCGGGCTCCGGCCAGGCCGAACTTGCTCAGGGTGCGCATCAGCAGCACGTTGCCGTGGCGCGCGACGCGGTCGATGTAGCTGCGGCTGGCAAAGGGCTGGTAGGCCTCGTCCATCACCACCAGCCCCGGCGCCGCTTCGATGATGGCGTCGATAACCCGGTCGTCCCAGAGGTTGGCGGTCGGGTTGTTGGGATAGGCGATGTAGATGATCGATGGGCGGTGCTCGGCGACCGCGGCGAGCATCGCGGCCTCGTCCAGTTCGAAGTCGGGCGTCAGCGGCACGCCGATGAATTTCAATCCCTGGAGCCGGGCACTCATTTCGTACATCACGAAGCCCGGTAGCGGCGCAAGGATGGACGCGCCGGGCACGTCGCAGGCCATGGCGATGAGCGAAATCAGCTCGTCCGAGCCGTTGCCCAGCATGATGTCGAAGCCCTCGGGCATCCTTGCGTATGCGGCCAGGGCGCGGCGCAGTTCGTTCACCCGTTCGCCGGGGTAGCGATTCAGCGCCAGGGCGCCCAGCCGCTGGCCCAGTTCGGCCTGCAGCTGCGGCGACAGCCGGTGCGGGTTCTCCATGGCATCGAGCTTGATCATGCCCGCCGAAGGCTGGATGGCATAGCCATGCATGGACTGCACGTCCTGGCGTATCAGTTTTTTCAGGTCGCGCGCACTCATCGCTTCATCCTCATTTCGGCCGCCCGGGCATGGGCCTGCAACCCCTCGCCGTAGGCCAGTTCGGCGGCAATCGCGCCGAGCTTGTTGGCGCCGGCCTCGCTGACCTCGATCAGGCTGCTGCGCTTCTGGAAGTCGTACACGCCCAGGGGGCTGGAGAAGCGTGCGGTGCTGCTGGTGGGCAGCACATGGTTGGGGCCGGCGCAATAGTCGCCCAGCGATTCGCTGGTGAAGGCGCCCAGGAAGATGGCGCCGGCGTGCTTGAGCAGCGGCTCCCACTTGTGCGGGTCGCGGCTGGCGATTTCCAGGTGCTCCGGCGCGATGCGGTTGCTGATCTCGCACGCCTCTTCCATGCTGAGGGTCTGGATCAGCGCGCCACGGCCATTGAGCGACTTGGAGATGATCTCGGCGCGCGGCATCCCGGCCAGCAGTTTGTCGATCTCGGCCTGCACCTTGTCGATGTACGCGGCGTCCGGGCACAGCAGGATGCTCTGGGCCAGTTCATCGTGCTCGGCTTGGGAGAACAGGTCCATGGCCACCCAGTCCGGCGGCGTGCTGCCGTCGGCCAGCACCAGGATCTCGCTGGGGCCGGCGATCATGTCGATGCCGACGATGCCGAACACCCGGCGCTTGGCGCTCGCCACATAGGCATTGCCCGGGCCGGTGATCTTGTCGACGCGTGGCACCGTCTGGGTGCCGTAGGCCAGCGCGGCTATCGCCTGCGCCCCGCCGATGGTGAACAGGCGGCTCACGCCCGCCACATGCGCCGCCGCCAGCACCAGGGCGTTTTTTTCGCCGCGCGGCGTCGGCACCACCATGATGATCTCGCCGACGCCGGCCACCTGAGCCGGGACCGCATTCATCAGCACCGACGAGGGATAGGCCGCCTTGCCGCCCGGCACATAGATGCCCACGCGGTCCAGAGGCGTCACCTTCTGTCCCAGCAAGCTGCCGTCGGCGTCACGGTAGCTCCAGCTCTCGCCGCTGGCCTTCTTCTGGGCCTCGTGGTAGCTGCGCACGCGGGCCGCTGCCGCCTGCAACGCGTCGCGCTGCGCAGCGGGCAAGCCGTCGAACGCCGCCTTCAGCTCGGCCTGGGTCAGTTCAAGCTGCGCGAGCGAGGCGGCTGCCAGCGCATCGAAGCGGTTGGTGTAATCGAGAACCGCCGCGTCGCCGCGCTGCTGCACGTCCGCGAGGATTTCGGCGACGCGCTGTTCGACCTGCGCATCCGTTTCAGCCGACCAGTGCAGCCGCTTGCGGAATGCAGCCTCGAATCCAGCGTCTGACGTGGATAGGCGGGCGGGCTTGGCAGTCCAGTCCACGGCCGCTCAGTTCTTTCCGATGGCGCCCGCGAACGCATCGATGACGCGGCGGATCGCTTCCTGTTTGAGCTTGAGCGCAGCCTGGTTGACGACCAGGCGCGAGCTGATGTCCATGATGCGCTCGACCTCGATCAGGTGGTTGGCCTTGAGGGTGCCGCCGGTGGACACCAGGTCGACGATCGCATCGGCGAGGCCCGTGAGCGGAGCCAGTTCCATGCTGCCGTACAGCTTGATCAGGTCCACGTGCACGCCCTTGGCGGCGAAGAATTCGCGCGCGATGTTCACGTATTTAGTGGCGACCGTCAGGCGCGAGCCCTGCTTGACGGCGCTGGCGTAGTCGAAGTCGGCACGAACCGCCACGCTGACGCGGCACTTGGCGATCTGCAGGTCCAACGGCTGATACAGGCCCGCGCCGCGGCCCCAGTCGGCACTGTGCTCGATGAGGGTGTCCAGCCCGGTGACGCCGAGGTCGGCGCCGCCATATTGCACGTAGGTCGGCACGTCGCTGGCGCGCACGATCACGACACGCACATCGGGCTGGCTGGTGGCCAGGATCAGCTTGCGCGATTTTTCCGGGTCTTCCAGCACCTCGATGCCGGCCGCCTTGAGCAGGGGCAGGGTCTCGTCGAAGATGCGTCCCTTGGACAGGGCTAACGTGATCATTTGATTCGTTCTATGTCCGCGCCTATTCCGCGCAACTTGGCTTCCATCTGGTCGTAGCCGCGGTCCAGGTGGTAGATGCGGTCCACCAATGTCTCGCCTTCGGCCACGAGGCCGGCGATGACGAGGCTGGCCGAGGCGCGCAGGTCGGTTGCCATCACCGTGGCACCCGAGAGCTTCTCGACGCCCTCGATGAGCGCGAACTTTCCATCCACCTGGATCCGGGCGCCCAGGCGCACCAGTTCGTTCACGTGCATGAACCGGTTCTCGAAGATGGTTTCGGTGACCTTGGACGAGCCCTCGCCTATCGCATTGAGGACCATGAACTGCGCCTGCATGTCGGTCGGAAAGCCCGGGTATTCGGTGGTGCGAAAGCCCTGCGCCTTCAGGCGCCCCTGGGAGCGCACATGGATGCCATCCTCGATGGCGGCGACCGTGGCGCCGGCCTCGCGCAGCTTGTCGATCACAGCCTCCAGGTGGTCGGCGCGGCCATGCCGCAGCACGACGTCACCGCCGGTCGCCGCGACCGCGCACAGGAAGGTGCCGGCCTCGATGCGGTCGGCCACCACCTGGTGGGTGCAGCCGCCCAGCTTCTCGACCCCGTCGATGGTGATGCGGCTCGTGCCGTGGCCCTGGATGCGCGCGCCCATCTTGATCAGCATCTCGGCCAGATCGCTGATCTCGGGCTCCTGCGCAGCGTTCTCCAGCACCGTCTGCCCCTCGGCCAGCGAGGCGGCCATGAGGAAATTCTCGGTGCCCGTCACGGTGACCATGTCGGTGCGGATGCTGGCGCCCCTGAGCCGTTTCCATCCCTTGGGCAGCTTGGCGATCATGTAGCCGTGTTCGACCACGATCTCGGCGCCCATGGCCTGCAAGCCCTTGATGTGCTGGTCCACGGGCCGCGAGCCGATCGCACAACCGCCGGGCAGCGACACGGTGGCCTCGCCGAAACGGGCGAGCAAGGGCCCGAGCGCCAGGACCGAGGCGCGCATGGTCTTGACCAGCTCGTAGGGGGCCTCGGGCGAGCTCAGTTTGGCCGAATCAATGGTCACCGTGGCGTTCTCGCCGCGCTCTATGGTCACGCCCATGTTGCGGATCAGCGTGAGCATGGTCGCGACGTCCTGCAGGCGCGGCACGTTCTGCAGTACCACCGGCTGGTCGGTCAACAGTGCGGCGCACAGTTCGGGCAGCGCGGCGTTCTTGGCGCCGGAAATCCGGACTTCGCCGTGGAGCTGGCGGCCCCCGCGGATCAAGAGCTTGTCCATTGGTACTTAGTTTGGTTGCGCCGCCCATTCGGCCGGCGTGTAGGTCTTCATCGAGAGTGCATGCACCTCGTCGGTATGCATTCTCTCACCCAGCGTGGCGTAAACGCGCTGATGCCGCTGGATGAGGCGTTTCCCCTGGAATTCGGGCGAAACGATGACAGCCTGCCAGTGGCGCCCGTCGCCCTCGACTTCCAGATGGTCGCAGGCAAGCCCCGCGGCGATGATCGAGCGCAGTTCGTCGCTGGTCATGGCTAACTCCTGATTTTGTAACCGATGCGCAGCAGGTGTACCGCGATGGCACTGACGGCCAGCATGGCCGTCCCCACGATCCCCAGGCTGAGCCAGGGCGAAACGTCGCTGACACCGAAAAAGCCGTAGCGAAATCCGTCGATCATGTAGAAGAACGGATTGAGGTGACTCACGCGTTGCCAGAAAACCGGCAGCGAATGGATCGAATAGAACACGCCGGACAGGAACGTCATGGGCATGATCACGAAGTTCTGGAACGCCGCCATCTGGTCGAATTTCTCCGCCCACAGGCCGGCGATCAGGCCCAGTGCGCCGAGCATGGCCGCGCCCAGCACCGCAAACACCAGGATCCACAGCGGGGCGACGAAGCCGGGTTGCCCGAACAGGGCCGTGACCGCGAACACGCCCAGCCCCACGGCCAGGCCGCGTGCAACGGAGGAGCCCACGTAGGCGAAGAACCAGCTCCAGTGCGACAGCGGCGTGAGCAGCACGAACACCAGGCTGCCCATGATCTTGCTCTGGATCAGGGAGGACGAGCTGTTGGCGAAGGCATTTTGCAGCACGCTCATCATCACCAGCCCAGGAACCAGAAAGGCGGTGTAGCTGACCTGGTCGTACACCTTGACATGGTCCTGCAGCACGTGGCCGAAGATCAGCATGTACAGCACCGCGGTGAGCACCGGCGCCGCTACGGTCTGGAAACTCACTTTCCAGAAGCGCAGCACTTCCTTGTAGAACAGGGTCTGCCACCCGGTCATGGAGCGACCTCCACAGCCAGCGGCTCGGAATGCTTGGACATGACGTCCAGGAAGACATCCTCCAGGTCCGCCTTGCGGATTTCCACGTCTTCCACCCGCAGGCCGGCTTGCCGGATGATGCCCAGGTAGCGTTCGATCTCGTGGGCGTCATGAGCGGGCAGCTGGACGATCCGCCCGGTGACGCGGGCCTTGCCTTCGAATTCCGGCGGCAGCGCACCGTCGATCTTGAAGCGCAGCACGTTGCTGGAGGCGGCCTTGAGCAGATCGCTGGTGCGCTCCAGCGCCACCACCCGCCCGTTCTTGAGCATGGCGATGCGGCTGCACAGGGCTTCGGCCTCTTCCAGGTAATGGGTGGTCAGCAGCACCGTATGGCCTTGCTTGTTCAGGCGCGCAATGAACTGCCACAGCGTCTGGCGCAGCTCCACGTCGACGCCCGCCGTGGGTTCGTCCAGCACGATGACCGGCGGTTTGTGCACCAGCGCCTGGGCCACCAGCACGCGGCGCTTCATGCCGCCGGAGAGCTGGCGCATGTTCGCATTCGCCTTGTCGGCCAGGCCCAGGCTTTCGAGCAATTCGTCGATCCAGGCCTCGTTGTTCTTGACGCCGAAGTAGCCCGACTGGATGCGAAGCGCCTCGCGCACGTTGAAAAAAGGGTCGAACACCAGTTCCTGCGGCACCACGCCCAGGTGGCGGCGCGCAGCGGCGTAGTCCGCCTGCACGTCCAGGCCATGCACCTTGACCTGGCCGGAACTGGGACGGGTCAGGCCCGCCAGGATGCTGATCAGCGTGGTCTTGCCCGCGCCATTCGGCCCCAAGAGGCCGAAGAACTCGCCCTCCTCGATGTCAAAGCTCACGCCGTCCAGGGCTTTGAGCGAGCCACCACGGGCGGTTGGATAGAGCTTGGAGACGGATTGGAAGGAGATCGCGGGCATGGGGAGCCCACGATTTTAGCGACCGCGCCCCTGGGCCGCTCCCGCCGGGGGCTTAGGCCCTATGCCGCGGCCGGCAGGAGCTGGGCTACCCCGTACAGGTTCGCGAGGTCGCGCAGCCGCGCCGGCAAGCGGCTGACCGAGAAGCTCTTGCCCAATGCCAGCGCTTCCCGCCGGCACTCGAGCAGCACCGCCAGGGCCGATGAATCGAACCTGGAAAGAGCGCCCGCGTCCGCGACCACGGCCGGCTCAGGCTGTGAGCGCAGGGCCTGCGCCAGCATGCGGCAGCAGACTCCGGCCTGGTCGTGCGTGAGTTCGGCGGGCAGAACCAGCATGGGTGTGATTCCTCAACCCTTCTTGGAGTTGGACTTGTTGCGCTCTGTCAAGCTGGCAATCAGGCCGTCCAGGCCCTTGGCGTTGATCTCGGCCGCGAACTGGCTGCGATAGGTTTCCACCAGCCACACACCCAGCACGTTCAGGTTGTAGATCTTCCAGCCGGTGCCTTGGCCCGGTGTTTTCTCTAGCCGGTAATCCAGCTGGATCGGGTCGCCGCGGCCGCGAATTTCGGTGCGCACCAGCACGTCGGTGTCTTGCGGCGAACTGCGCATCGGCTTGAGGCTGATCACCTGCTCGTCGACCTGGGCCAAGGCGCCCGAATAGGTACGCACCAGAAGGATCTTGAATTCGTCCTGCAAGCGCTTTTGCTGCTCCGGCGAAGCTTGGCGCCAGGCCGGGCCCACCGCGGCCGCCGTCATGCGCTGGAAATTCACGTTGGGCATGATCTTGCTATCGACCAGAGCGATGATCTTGTTGGTATCACCCGCCTTGATCGATGCGTCGGCCTTGATCGCCCCGAGCACCTCGTCCGACAGCCGCTTGACCATCGCATCCGGCGCTTCATCGGCGGCTTGTGCCAGGGGCGCCAGGCCGCCGAAAGCAGCCACGACCGCCAGGGAGGCGCACAGTTGAACCACAAAACGTCGCTTCATTCTTTACCTTTCGTGCGGACACAGCCGCGGTCATCATTGGAACGCCGGACCATGGCCGGGTTCCGGCAGCCTTCAGGGCCTTGAAACAGTATGCAACCCGTTAACGCGCGGGCGTGGGGGCCGGTGCACCAGGATTGGGGGGAGCTTCTTGCGAGGGGGCGCCGGACGGGGGAGTCGGCTCGTCCGCCTTGGGTTCCTGTCCGCTGGAATCCGAGGTGGTGCTCTCGTAGATCTCGGCGCGCCGCCTTTGCAAATGGGCGTCGCGCGTGAAGCTGTATTTATCGAGCGCCGCTTCGTCCAGGACGGAGCTGGCTCGCAACAGGTTGGAACGGATGTCCACGGCGCGCAGGAAGTAGAGCGCGCTCTGGCCTCCAGGATCCACATCATGCAGGGGGTCGGCTTTGCGGTCGATGGGCAAGGCGAGCGTATCGCGCAAGGTGGAGGGGCCAAGCAACGGGAGCACCAGGTACGGGCCGGCAGGCATCCCCCAGTGGCCCAGGGTCTGCCCGAAGTCTTCCCTGTGCCGATCGATGTTGAACTCGCTGGCGATATCGAAGATGCCGCCCAGGCCAAAGAAGGTATTGAGCTGCACCCGGCCGAAGTTGTCGGCGGCATCTTGAATCTTCAGCTGCAGCAAGCTGTTGACGAACGACCACATGTCGGACAGGTTGCCGAAGAAGTTGCTGACGCCGGTGCGCACCAGCGGCGGCACCGTCTCCTTGTAGATGGTCGCCGCGGGCTTGAGGACGATGGCATCGACCCCTTCGTTGAATTTCATGACGTTGCGGTTAAGCGGCTCGAAGGGATCGCGCGCGCTGGCGTTGGGTCCGGTGGCGCAACCGCCCAGCGCGAGCAGCAGGCCCGCCATGCACGCGAACGCGGCCCACAGCCGCGCTGTGCGCGCAACGAGAATGAGTGATGTCGGTGTCATTTTTTCGGAGCACTCCCGGCAGAGCTGGCGCCGTCTGCAGCCTTGTTATACAGGAACTGGCCGATCAGATTTTCCAGCACCACCGCCGACTGCGTGCTCGTAATGGTATCGCCCGCGGCGATGCTTTTCTCGTCGGCCCCCGCCTCCACCCCTATGTACTGTTCGCCGAGCAGGCCGCTGGTGAGGATCTTCAGCGAGCTGTCCTTGGGAAAGGCATAGCGGTTTTCCAGGGCCAGTGTCACGCGGGCCTGGTAGGACTTGTCGTCGAAGCTGATGGACTCGACACGGCCGACCACCACGCCCGCACTCTTGACGGCGGCCTGGCGCTTGAGCCCGCCGATGTTGTCGAACTTGGCCACCACCCGGTAGGTGGGCTGCAGGCTCAGGGACAACAGGTTGGCCGACTGCAGGGCAAGGAAGAGAACCGCGACCGCACCGATCAGCACGAACAGGCCCACCCAGACATCGTTTTTGGAGCGTTCCATTTTCAACTTTCCCTTAAATACTGAACATCAGCGCGGTGAGGATGAAGTCCAGCCCCAGAACCGACAATGACGCGACCACCACCGTACGCGTGGTCGCCCGTGACACGCCCTCGGGCGTGGGCTGGGCTTCGAACCCCTCCAGCAGGGCGATGAAAGTCACCGTCACGCCGAATACGAAACTCTTGACCACGCCGTTGCCGACGTCGCGCCAGACGTCCACCCCGCCCTGCATCTGGCCCCAGAAAGCGCCGGTGTCGATGCCGATCATGACGACGCCGACTACCCAGCCGCCGAGGATGCCCACGGCGCTGAACACGGCCGCCAGCAGCGGCATGACGATGATCCCCGCCCAGAAACGCGGAGCCAGGATGCGGCGCACGGGATCCACCGCCATCATCTCCATGGCGCTCAGTTGCTCCCCGGCCTTCATCAGGCCGATTTCGGCCGTGAGGGAAGTGCCTGCGCGCCCCGCGAACAGCAGGGCCGTGACCACGGGCCCGAGTTCGCGCACCAGGCCGAGCGCAACCAACAGGCCCAAGGCTTCCGAGGAGCCGTAGCGCTGCAAGGTGTAGTAGCCCTGCAGTCCCAGCACGAAGCCGACGAACAGGCCGGACACCGCAATGATGGCCAGCGAATAGTTGCCCAGGAAATGGATCTGGTCGCGGATGAGGCCGAAGCGCCGCATGCTGGCGCCGAACAGGGCGACCAGGCGCAGGAACAGCCGCGCGCCCTGCCCCAGGTCGGCGAGTTTGCTCCGGGTCGCGTAGCCGACGTCTGCAGGACTGAACCAGCTCATGAATGTGGCCCCCACGCTTGCGGCGATGCCGCTGCACTGCCCCCCGAGGGGGCCTTCGCGCCTTGGAGCGGTCCCGCGCCGCTCATTCGAATCCCCCGCCGAAGTCGTGCGCCACCGTCGGCCCCGGATAGTGAAAAGCCACGGGGCCATCCGGCTTGGCATGGACGAACTGGTCCACCAGTGGATCGCCGGAGGCCATGACTTCCTGGGGCGTGCCTTGCGCGGCCACCTTGCCGTTGGCCAGCACGATCACCTGGTCGGCAATGCTGAAGGTTTCCTCCAGGTCGTGCGAGACCACGATGCTGGTGATGCCCAGCGTGTCGTTGAGCCGGCGGATCAACTGCGCCGCCGTGCCCAGGGAAATCGGGTCGAGCCCGGCGAACGGCTCGTCGTACATGATGAGGTCCGGGTCCAGCGCGATCGCTCGGGCCAGTGCAACGCGCCTGGCCATGCCGCCGGAAATCTGCGAGGGCATCAGGTCGCGCGCACCGCGCAGGCCGACGGCATTGAGCTTCATGAGGACGATGTCGCGCACCAGCCCTTCCGGCAGGTCGGTGTGCTCACGCAAGGGAAACGCCACGTTGTCGAACACGCTCAGGTCGGTGAACAGGGCGCCGAACTGGAACAGCATGCCCATGCGGCGGCGTACCGCATAAAGCCCGGTGGCATCGAGCGCACCCACCTCCTGCCCGTCGAACGTCAGTTCGCCCTCCTGGGCCCTGACCTGCCCGCCGATCAGGCGCAGCACCGTGGTCTTGCCGCCGCCGGAGGCGCCCATCAGCGCCGTCACCTTGCCTCGCGGCACGGTGAAGCTCAGGTCGTCGAGGATGCGGCGATCCCCGTAGCCAAAGCTCAGGTGGCGGCATTCGACGAGTGCCGTGGATTCGGAATTGGTCATCCAGCAGGAAGAGCCGGGACTTGAGCCCGGCCGCAAATGGCAAAGCCTGCAATGATACGAGGCTTTGCCTTAGCCCCGGTTTAGCGCGGCAGGTCGCTGAATCCCATCAGGAATTCATCCACCGAACGCGCGGCCTGGCGGCCTTCGCGGATGGCCCACACCACCAGCGACTGGCCGCGCCGCATGTCGCCCGCGGCGAAGACCTTGGCCACGTTGGTCGCGTAGCCGCCGATGAAGTCGGTTCCGGCCTTGGCGTTGCCGCGAGCGTCCTTCTCGATGCCGAAGCCGTCCAGGATGGTGGCGACGGGGCTGACAAAGCCCATGGCCAGCAGAACCAGGTCGGCCTTGAGCGTCTGCTCGCTGCCGGGCACCTCGATCATCTTGCCGTCCTTCCACTCGACGCGAACGGTCTTGAGGCCGGTAACCTTGCCCTTTTCGCCCAGGAATTCCTTGGTGGCGATGGCGAACTCGCGCTCGCAGCCCTCCTCGTGGCTGGAACTGCTGCGCAGCTTGTACGGCCAGTAGGGCCAGGTCAGCGGCTTGTTCTCTTCCTCGGGCGGCTGGGGCATGAGCTCGAACTGCGTGACGCTGGCCGCGCCATGGCGGTTGCTGGTGCCCACGCAGTCGGAACCGGTGTCGCCGCCCCCGATCACGATGACGTGCTTACCATCGGCGCGAATCTGGCCCTTGACCTTGTCGCCCGCGTTGATCTTGTTCTGCTGCGGCAGGAATTCCATCGCGAAATGGATGCCATCCAGGTCGCGGCCCGGCACCGGCAGGTCGCGCGACTGCTCGGCGCCGCCGGTCAGGAGCACGGCGTCGAACTGCTTTTGCAGCTCTTCGGGCGTCACGGTTTCCTTGGCCCAGTTGATGACCTTGCTGCCTTCGGGCAGCTTACCGACCATCACGCCGGTGCGGAAGGTAACGCCCTCGGCCTTCATCTGCTCGACGCGGCGATCGATATGGATCTTCTCCATCTTGAAGTCGGGGATGCCGTAGCGCAGCAGGCCGCCGATACGGTCGTTCTTTTCGAACAGCGTTACGTCATGACCGGCGCGGGCCAGCTGCTGCGCAGCGGCCATGCCGGCCGGGCCGGAGCCGACCACGGCCACTTTCTTGCCGGTGCGGATCTTGGCCGGACGCGGCGCGACCCAGCCCTGCTGCCAGGCGCGGTCGATGATCGCGTGCTCCAGCGACTTGATGCCCACCGGATCGTCGTTCACGTTCAGCACGCAGGCTTCCTCGCAAGGCGCCGGGCAGATGCGGCCGGTGAATTCCGGGAAGTTGTTCGTGGAGTCCAGCACGGCCCAGGCGTTCTGCCAGTCCTGCCGGTACACCAGGTCGTTGAAGTCGGGAATGATGTTGTTGACGGGGCAGCCGCTGTTGCAGAACGGCGTGCCGCAGTCCATGCAGCGCGCGCCCTGGATCTTGGCCTGTTCGTCGTTGAGCGCAATGACGAATTCCTTGTGGTGCTTCACGCGCTCGGCGATAGGCCGATAGCCTTCCTCGACGCGTTCGTACTCCATGAAGCCGGTGATTTTTCCCATGATTGTTTTCCCGTCCTATCAGGCCGCAGCGACAGAGTCGTGCTTCATTGCCACATGGGCGTTGTTGCCGCTGCTCGCGGCTTCCACTTCGCGGTCGTACATCTCGGCCAGGGCGCGCTTGTACTCGTTCGGGAACACTTTCACGAACTTGGTGCGCGCGGTCGCCCAGGTATCGAGCAATTCGCGCGCGCGCTTGCTGCCGGTCCAACGGTTGTGCTCTTCCAGCAGCTTCTTGAGCAGGGTCTCGTCGGCCTGGTCCTTGTGCAAGCGGGTCTTGCCAGCCTTCTGTTCGGCGGCCGTTCCCACGCGTTCCAGCGACACCATGGAGGTGTTGCAGCGGCTGGCGAACTCGCCATCCTCGTCGTAGACATAGGCGATACCGCCCGACATGCCGGCCGCGAAGTTGCGGCCGGTCTTGCCCAGCACCAGCACCGTGCCGCCGGTCATGTACTCGCAGCCATGGTCGCCCGTGCCTTCGACGACCGCGGTGGCGCCGGAGAGGCGCACGGCGAAGCGTTCGCCCGCCACGCCGCTGAAGAAGGCTTCACCCGTGGTGGCACCGTACAACGCCGTGTTGCCGATGATGATGTTGCTGGTGGCAACACCGCGGAAATCGATGCTGGGGCGCACCACGATGCGGCCTCCCGACAGGCCCTTGCCGGTGTAGTCGTTGGCGTCGCCGATCAGGTACAGCGTGATGCCCTTGGCCAGGAACGCGCCAAAGGACTGGCCGCCGGTGCCTTCAAGCTGGATGCGGATGGTGTCATCCGGCAATCCTTCCGGATGCACCTTGGTCAGCGCGCCCGACAGCATCGCGCCGACGGAGCGGTTGACGTTGCGGGCGACTTCGATGAACTGGACCTTCTCGCCCTTGTCGATGGCCGCGCGCGACTTCTCGATCAGGATGCGGTCCAGGCTCTTGGCCAGGCCGTGGTCCTGCTCTTCGACATGGAAGCGCGGCACTTCGGCGGGCACGTTCGGCTGCGCGAACAGGCGGCTGAAGTCCAGGCCCTTGGCCTTCCAGTGGGCGATGCCCTTCTTCACGTCCAGCAGGTCGGCGCGCCCGATCAGCTCGTCGAACTTGCGGATGCCCAGCTGCGCCATGATCTGGCGCACTTCCTCGGCGACGAAGAAGAAATAGTTGACGACGTGCTCGGGCTTGCCGGCGAACTTCTTGCGCAGCGCCGGGTCTTGCGTCGCCACACCCACCGGGCAGGTGTTGAGGTGGCACTTGCGCATCATGATGCAGCCCTCGACCACCAGGGGCGCGGTGGCGAAACCGAACTCGTCGGCGCCGAGCAACGCGCCGATGGCGACGTCGCGGCCGGTCTTCATCTGGCCGTCCGCTTGCACGCGGATGCGGCCGCGCAGGCGGTTGAGCACCAGGGTCTGCTGCGTCTCGGCCAGGCCGATTTCCCAGGGGCTGCCGGCATGCTTGATCGACGACCAGGGCGAAGCGCCCGTGCCGCCGTCGTGACCGGCGATCACCACGTGGTCGCTCTTGCACTTGGCCACGCCCGCGGCGATGGTGCCAACACCGACTTCCGAGACTAGCTTGACGCTGACGGAGGCGTGCGGAGCGACGTTCTTCAAATCGTGGATCAGCTGGGCCAGATCCTCAATCGAGTAGATGTCGTGGTGCGGCGGCGGCGAGATCAGACCCACGCCCGGCACCGAATAGCGCAGCTTGCCGATGTACTTGGACACCTTGCCGCCGGGCAGCTGGCCGCCCTCGCCCGGCTTGGCGCCCTGCGCCATCTTGATCTGGATCTGGTCGGCGGAAGACAGGTATTCCGCAGTGACGCCAAAGCGCCCCGAAGCGACCTGCTTGATCTTGGAACGCAGCGAGTCGCCCGCGTTGAGCGGGTAGTCCACCTCGATCACTTCGCGCCCGACGATGTCGGCGATGGTCTGTCCCTGCTTGATCGGGATGCCCTTGAGCTCCTGGCGGTAGCGCGCCGGATCCTCGCCGCCTTCGCCGGTGTTGCTCTTGCCGCCGATGCGGTTCATGGCGACGGCCAGCGTGGCGTGAGCCTCGGTCGAGATCGAGCCGAGCGACATCGCGCCTGTCGCGAAACGCTTGACGATTTCCTTGGCCGGCTCGACCTCGTCGATGGAGATGGCCTTGGCCGGATCGATCTTGAACTCGAACAGTCCGCGCAACGTCATGTGGCGGCGGTTCTGGTCGTTGATCAACTGGGCGAATTCCTTGTAGGTATTCCAGTTGTTGGCGCGCGAAGCGTGCTGCAGCTTGGCGATGGCGTCCGGCGTCCACATGTGCTCTTCACCGCGGGCGCGCCACGCGTATTCGCCGCCGGCGTCGAGCATGCCGGCCAGAATCGGGTCATCGCCGAAGGCCGCCTTGTGCATGCGGATCGCTTCCTGGGCGATCTCGAACACGCCGATGCCTTCGACGCGGCTGGCGGTGCCGGTGAAGTACTTCTCCACCGTGTCGGTGTTCAGGCCAATGGCTTCGAACAGCTGCGCGCCGCAATAGCTCATGTAGGTGGACACGCCCATCTTGGACATGATCTTGGACAGGCCCTTGCCCACCGCCTTGACGTAGTTGTAGATTGCCTTGTCGGGGTTCAGGTCGCCGGGCAGGTCCTTGTGAATGGACACCAGGGTTTCCATCGCCAGGTACGGATGAATCGCCTCGGCGCCGTAGCCGGCCAGCACGCCGAAGTGATGCACTTCACGCGCGGTGCCGGTTTCGACGACCAGGCCGGCCGTCGTGCGCAGGCCCTCGCGCACCAGATGCTGGTGGATCGAGGACAGGGCCAGCAGGGCGGGGATCGCCACCTGCGTCGGGCCGACGGCGCGGTCGCTGATGATGAGGATGTTCTTGCCGCTCTTTATCGCGTCCACCGCCTCGGCATTCAGGGAAGCGAGCTTGGCCTCCACGCCTTCGTGGCCCCAGTCCAGCGGGTAGGTGATGTCCAGCGTGTAGCTACGGAATTTGCCGTGCGTGTTGCTCTCGATGTCGCGCAGCTTCGCCATGTCGGCGAAGTCGAGGATCGGCTGGCTGACTTCCAGCCGCATCGGCGGGTTGACCTGGTTGATGTCCAGCAGGTTCGGCTTGGGGCCGATGAAGGACACCAGCGACATCACGATGGCTTCGCGGATCGGGTCGATCGGCGGGTTCGTCACCTGGGCGAACAGCTGCTTGAAGTAGTTGTAGAGCGGCTTGTCCTTGGTGGACAGCACGGCCAGCGGGCTGTCGTTGCCCATGGAGCCGATGCCCTCTTCGCCGGCCTGGGCCATGGGCGACATCAGGAACTTGATGTCTTCCTGGGTGTAGCCGAACGCCTGCTGGCGATCCAGCAGTTCGACGTCGCTGTGCGGGATGGTGCCCGAGGTGTCGGACAGGTCATCGAGCTTGATACGCAGGTTCTCGATCCACTGCTTGTAGGGCTTGCTGTTGGCGAGGTTGGCCTTGAGCTCCTCGTCGTCGATCATGCGGCCCTGCTCCAGGTCGATCAGGAACATCTTGCCGGGCTGCAGTCGCCACTTGCGCACGATCTTGTTCTCCGGGACCGGCAGCACGCCGGTCTCGGACGCCATGATCACGAGGTCGTCGTCGGTCACGCAGTAGCGCGAGGGACGCAGGCCGTTGCGGTCCAGCGTGGCGCCGATCTGGCGGCCGTCGGTGAACACGATGGAAGCCGGGCCGTCCCAGGGCTCCAGCATGGCGGCGTGGTACTCATAGAAGGCCTTGCGCCGCTCGTCCATGGTGGTGTGCTGTTCCCACGGCTCGGGGATCATCATCATCACGGCCTGGCTGATCGGATAGCCGGCCATGGTCAGCAGCTCGAGGCAGTTGTCGAAGGTGGCCGTGTCGGACTGGTTGGCGAAGCTGATCGGATACAGCTTCTTCAGGTCGGCGCCCAGCACAGGCGACGACATCACGCCTTCGCGCGCCTTCATCCAGTTGTAGTTGCCCTTGACGGTATTGATCTCGCCGTTGTGGGCGACGTAGCGGTACGGGTGGGCCAGCGGCCACTCGGGAAAGGTGTTGGTGGAGAAGCGCTGGTGCACCAAGCCCAGGGCCGACACGCAGCGCGGGTCCTTCAGGTCCAGGTAGTAGGTGCCCACCTGGTCGGCCAGCAGCAGGCCCTTGTAGACCACCGTGCGGCTGGACATGCTGGGAACGTAGTATTCCTTGGTGTACTTCAGGCGCAGGTTCTGGATGGCGGCGCTGGCGGTCTTGCGGATCACGTACAGCTTGCGCTCCAGGGCGTCCTGCACGATCACGTCGTTGCCGCGGCCGATGAAGACCTGGCGCAGGATTGGTTCCTTTTTGCGCACGGCCGGCGACATCGGCATGTCGCGGTCAACCGGCACGTCGCGCCAGCCGAGCAGCACCTGGCCTTCGGCCTTGATGGCCCGCTCGAGCTCCTGCTCGCAGGCCAGGCGGGACGCGTGCTCCTTGGGCAGGAAGATCATGCCGACGCCATATTCGCCGGGCGGCGGCAGTTCCACGCCCTGCGCCGCCATTTCCTCGCGGTACAGCGCGTCGGGCAGCTGGATCAGGATGCCGGCGCCGTCGCCCATCAGCTTGTCCGCGCCCACGGCGCCGCGATGGTCCAGGTTCTCCAGGATCTTCAGCCCTTGCTGGACGATGGCATGGCTCTTCTCGCCCTTGATATGGGCCACAAAACCCACGCCGCACGCGTCGTGTTCGTTGGCGCCCGAATACAGGCCGTGTTCTTGCAGATAGGAAATTTCAGCGGCCGTCGTCATGGCGCACTCCTGGAGGTTTTTCGTGGGGGTCAAGAATAATGCAGCGCAGCAATCTTGCCAAGCAAAACAATCGGGGTCAGATTCCAATTAATTTGGCACCAAAATGACGCACCGATAATTGGGGACAGATTAAATTGGTGCCTTGGCTAAGGAGGGCCGCCCCGCCCGGGTCTTGCTGACGCGCCGCTGGGTTCGCTTTTGCAGGTCCGCCACGTAATCGGCCTCCCCCAGAGCCCAACCGCGCAAGGCCGAGTCCGTCAAGGCATGCTGCTGTTGAGCCGAGATGCCGGACCGCACCAAATCCGCGTAGGCGGCGTCCCGGGCGAATGGCGTGTTGCCCAGCTCCCAGTAGAGCGGATGAGGCGACACGAGCCGGTCGTTGCGAAGCCCCACGTAGTGACGATGGCTCGACCAGGGATAGTCGCCCGGCTCCAAAGCGATACCTGCACGCACCGGGTTGAGGTCGATATAGGCCATGCAGGCCAGCAAATAGCGTTCCGCCTGGATCAAGGTGGACTTGTAGCGGCCCTCCCACAAGGTGCCGGTGCGTCCCTCCCGCTGGTTGAAGTAGCGAACGTAGCGCCGCCCCACGGCCTGCATCATCTCGGGAATGCCCTCAGCGGTCTCAGGAGTTGCGAGCAAGTGGAAATGGTTGCTCATCAGCACATAGGCATGGATGGCCACACCCGCCTTGCGCGAGTGTTCCTCGATCATGGCCAGCAGCGTCTCATAGTCGTTGTTGGCAGCAAAGATCGCCTGCCGGTTATTGCCACGCTGGATGATGTGGTGCGGAAAACCGGGGACTGTGAGTCGAGGGAGTCGGGCCATGGATGATTGAGCTGCGCCAACGCATCATAAATTGGAATCTGACCCCAATTAGAGGTTCGCCGGGTACCTAGGCTTCCAGCCCGGGATAGCGCAACGGCTCCAGGCCCTGCAAGCCGAACTCGGACAACACCGCGCGCAGCCGCTCCGCGGCACTGCGCTTTCGCTGGCCGTTGTACCGCGCCAGGATGAGTTCGTTCTTCAGGCTGTGCTCCCAGCCCACCAGTTCGGTCACTGTCACTTGGTAACCGCAGGCTTCCAGGTACAGGCAGCGCAGCACGTTGGTCAACTGGCTACCCAGCTCCCGCGTGTGCAAGGGGTGGCGCCACAGCTCAGCCAGCGGTGTGCGCGAAAGCGCAGAGGCCTTGTTCTGCCGCAGGCACACCGCCACTTCGGCCTGACAGCAGGGCACCAGCACCATGAACCGAGCCTGCTTGCGCAGACCGAAAGCGATCGCGTCGTCGGTCGCGGTATCACAGGCGTGGAGCGCCGTCACCACATCGATTCGTTCCGGCAGCACCGCCGCATCGGCGGCTTCGGCCACGCTCAGGTTGAGGAACGACATGCGCTCGAACCCCAACCTTGCAGCCAGCGCACTCGATCTTTCCACCAGCTCGGGCCGCGTCTCCACACCGTAGATGTGCCCGCTGCCCCGCTCCTTGAAGAACAGGTCATAGAGGATGAACCCGAGGTACGACTTGCCCGCCCCATGGTCTGCCAGCGTCGGGCTGTTCCCGGTGGCTGGCAGTTCCAGCAGCAATTTCTCGATGAACTGATAGAGGTGATAGACCTGCTTGAGCTTGCGGCGCGAGTCCTGGTTCATCCGCCCATCACGGGTGAGGATGTGCAGTTCCTTGAGCAGTTCGGTCGATTGGCCCGGCCGCAGCTCCAGTTGCTCCTGCTTCATGGCGAAGGCCCGACGCCCAGGGCGGCCCAGCCCTCCGGACCCAATCCTTGCAGCGTCCGCATATTGGCTTCGTAGATGGCCTCCGGCTGGGGAAAAGCCTGCACCGCCCGCTCGATACTCGCTTCGCGCAGCAAGTGGATGGTGGGATACGGCGAACGGTTGGTGAAATTGGAGATGTCGCCTGCTTGAGTCCCTGCAAACTGGTACGCGGGGTGGAAGCTCGCGAGCTGGATCACGCCTTCCAGCCCGCGCCGGCGAAGCAGGCGGTCGGCCGTCGCCAGAAAATCGTTGAACTCCAGAAAATCCTCCAGGCAGCGAGGCGCGATCAACAGGGTGGTTTCGCGAATTGCCGGATCCATGCCGACCAGCGCTGCCAACTCCTTATCCAGCTCTTCAAGCAGTTGCCGCGGCTGCGTAGCCTCGCTGACGGCATAGTGCACCTGGTCCTTGACGTGAACCGCCTTGGCGAAGGGACACAGGTTCAGGCCGATGACCGCACGCTCCAGCCAGTTGCGCGTGTCGCTCACTACAGTGTCGGCGGCATTGCTCATCGTGCAAGGATTTTACGTTGCAGCGCACTCACGGCAGCAGCTTGCGCCCCGTCATCCGCTCGTGCTCCCGCGCAGCGAATCGGTCGGTCATGCCTGCGATGTAGTCCGCAACCGCGCGCGCCGTGTCCGGCCGCGTGGCAAAGTCCTGCGGCATCTGGCCCGGATCGTCCAGGTACTCTGCGAACAGTTCGCGCACCACATGCTTGGCCTGCCCGGTGGTAGCCATCACCTGGGGATGCCTATACAGGTTGTGCAACAGAAAACGCTTCAGCGCCGCCGACTTCAGACGCATGCCGTCGCTGAAGCCGACGAGCGCGGCATCCGCGCGCACGTCGTCCGCGGTCAGTGGAGCCGCCTGCTGGACCGCGGCACGGGTTGAGTCGATCACGTCGTACACCTGCGCACTGAGCATGCGGCGTATCGCTTCGTACAGCAGCCGCCGCCCCTGCAACGTGGGGAACTCCCGCAAGGTTTCCTGGCGGAACTGATCGAACAACTCGACTTCAGTCAGCTGCTCGAGAGAGATGAGCCCGGAGCGCACGCCATCATCGATATCGTGGGCGTTGTAGGCGATCTCGTCGGCCAGGTTGCAAAGCTGCGCCTCCAGGCTGGGCTGGCTGCGGTCGAGGAAGCGGCGTGCCACGCCCCCCGGCTCCGCGGCCTCGATACGCTCGGCGTTGTTGCGCGAGCAATGCTTGAGGATGCCCTCGCGGGTTTCGAATGTGAGGTTCAGCCCATTGAAGCGCGGGTAGCGCTCTTCCAGTTCGTCCACCACCCGCAAGCTCTGAAGGTTGTGCTCGAACCCGCCCCGGCCCGTCATGCAGTCGTTCAGCGCGTCCTGGCCCGCATGGCCGAAAGGGGTGTGGCCCAGGTCGTGCGCCAGGGCGATCGCCTCCACCAGGTCCTCATTGAGATGCAAAGCACGGCCAATGGAACGCCCCAACTGCGCGACCTCCAGCGAGTGGGTCATGCGGGTGCGAAACAGGTCCCCCTCGTGGTTGAGAAACACCTGGGTCTTGTAGACCAATCGCCTGAACGCCGTGGAGTGAACGATGCGGTCGCGATCGCGCTGGTATTCCGTTCGGGTCGGCGCGGCCTGCTCCGCGTGGCGCCGTCCGCGCGACCGGGCAGGATCGCAGGCGTAGCGGGCCAGGGTCATGTCAGGCAGCGCTGCAGCAGCGCGCTATGACCTCACGCACCATCGCTTCCGGCGCAGGCCGCACTGCCGCACTGCCCGGCCTGTCGATGACCACGAACTTGATTTCCCCCGCCTCGGTCTTCTTGTCGACCTGCATCAGTTCGAGGTAGCGGTGCGCCCCGAGTGCGGGACCGACGACAGGCAATCCCGCCCGTTCGATCAGTGCAGTGACGCGTTGCACGAAGGCCGCGTCGACCAAGCCGAGGCGTTGCGACAGATGCAAGGCCATCACCATGCCGCATCCCACGGCCTCGCCGTGCAGCCACTGACCATATCCCAGCCCTGCTTCGATCGCATGGCCGAAGGTATGGCCGAAGTTGAGGTTGGCGCGCAGGCCGGATTCACGCTCGTCCTGGGCCACCACCCAGGCCTTGATCTCGCAGCTGCGCCGGACGGCATGGGCCATCAGGGTGGCGTCGCGATCCATCAACCCCTGGATGTTGGTCTCGATCCAGGCGAGGAACTCCATGTCGGCGATCGGTCCGTACTTGATCACCTCGGCCAGCCCCGCGCTGAACTCGCGCGCCGGCAGGGTCGCCAGCGTGTCCAGGTCGCAAACCACCAGCCGCGGTTGATAGAAGGCCCCGATCATGTTCTTGCCCAGCGGGTGGTTGATGGCCGTCTTGCCGCCAACGGAAGAGTCCACCTGGGCCAGCAGTGTCGTGGGGACCTGCACGAAGGGCACGCCACGCATGTAGCAAGCCGCCGCGAAACCCGTCATGTCCCCCACCACACCGCCCCCCAGGGCGTAGAGCACGGTCTTGCGATCGCAGGCCTTTTGCAGCAAGGCATCGAAAATCAGGTTGAGGGTCTGCCAGGTCTTGTGTTCTTCGCCGTCCGGCAAGGCGACGACATGCACCGCCTGATGGCGCCCGGAAATGGCCCGCTCAAGCTGGGCGGCATACAAGGGCGCCACGGTGGTGTTGGTGACGATCAGGGCCTGGGCCGCTGCGGGAACGCCCGTCCAGGTCGCGGTGTCGCCCAGCAGGCCGGCGCCGATGTTGATCGGGTAACTGCGGTCGCCGAGCTCGATCGGGACCTGGTGCAAAACGGAAGCGGTGGAAGCGGCTGGCATGGCCCCAAGTTTAAGGGCGCGGCGATATCACCCCGGCCAGCTCCAGTTGCATCAGGATCATGTTGACCAGCGTGGGCACCGAAGGCCGGCCGGTTTCGATGATGAAGTGAGATGTTTCGCGGTAGAGCGGATCGCGCTCTTCGTAGAGGCTGCGCAAGCGGCCCAGCGGATCGGCAACTTGCAGCAAAGGCCGATTGCCGTCGTGGCGGACGCGCCGGAACACCTCTTCCGGCGTGGACCTCAGGTAGATCACTTGGCCCGACCCGCGCAGGCGTTCGCGGTTGGCAGACCTGAGCACGGCGCCGCCGCCTGTGGCCAGAACTCCCGCGAGGCCTTCCGTGAGATCGTGGATAACCGATTGCTCGATGTCGCGAAAGGCGGCTTCGCCTTCGCGTTCGAAGAAATCGCGAATCGAGCAGCCGATCCGCTGCTCGATCACGTGGTCGGAATCGGTGAATGAAAGGCTCAACCGCCGGGCGAGTTGACGCCCGACGGTTGATTTGCCCGAGCCGGGCAGGCCGACGAGAACTATCCCCGGTTGCCGCTCAGCTGTTGAAGTGGTTAGCTCGGACTGTTGCAACTGCTCGCACCGTACGGCGGAGTCAGGAAGGAACCATTGGCCTGGTCACCCTCGACGAAGAAGGTGATGTAGCTCTTGGTATCCGTACCTTCGGACCCAGCCACATTAGTCGTTACCCTAACAGTGTAGGACAGCCACGTGGCGACGTTCTGCGGGTACTCGACCTGGATGGTCATCCGCCCGTTCGAGCCAGTAGCGTTCGAACCCAGGAAAGACAGGATCACGTCGGCCTTGCGAGGCTCCAGCTTGCCGTTTCCATTGATGTCCTCGCCGGTATCCAGCGACGCGTTGCGGTTCGTGTCCTCGTTCGGACACCATACCCGGCCGGTGGTCGCGGTCGGCACGGTCGTGGTACTGAGGCCGGTAGTGGAGCTATTCGGCGGATTGTTTCCAGTCACCTGGTAGGTAGAGGTAGTGGTAGCCGCGCTGTCTACGAAATGGAATTCGCCCTTGCCGTAGTGCGTGATGTCGACGCTGGCGGAAACAATGGCATTGGGGACTGCATTGCCCGCCGAATCGGCAACCGCGACGTCGAACTTCTTGATATAGGTCAAGTCGTTGTTGCCTTTGGTCAAAAGGTTGTTGTCGCCCAAGGTGATCGAAAGGGGTTGGCTGGCGACGGTCAAGGTTTGCGTGACGGCGTTGGGGCACGCACTTGCAGCGATCGAGGCATCGTCCAAGCCATAGCATGCCCGGATAACGACGCCATTGGTGGGGCTCGAGCGTGTTCCAGCGATGTAGTCCGCAATCGCTTCGCCATTGACGTCGCTGTAGACCGTGGCGGTGCCGGTGGAAATTTGCTCGCCGCTACCCAAGGCAGGGGCAACGATTTCGAAGCGAACCCGGACATTCTGGATCGCCACATTCCCGGCATTGAGGAACTTGGCCTTCAGGCCGGCGCGATTCGTGGTGGAGCCGCTGGTGTTCGGGGAAATCGTGTTCGGGACAATCGCCAGGCTTTGCGAACTGATCGGACCCGCCGCGACCGGTATGGCGCCGCCGCCACCACTCACGACCTGTACTGCGCGAGTCGCGGTGACGCCAAGCGCGGCCGCGTTGACGGAATAGGTCCCGTCCGTTGCCGGAGCAGCGCCAAGAATCGCGGATGCGTTGCCGTTGATGTCGGTCGTGACGCTTTGAGTAAAGCCAAGACTACCCGACAGTTGGACAGCCACATTCGGCACTCCAGCGCCGGTGGAGTCGGTGACCTTGATAGCCGTGGTGACGCTGGCACCGGGAGCAGGCGTCGCGGGCACCGCGGTCACGGAGATCGCGCTTCCGGTCACCGGGATAACAGCGGTCGCCGTTTTTCCGGCTATGGTGATGGTGGCCGTAATGTTGCGGTTGGCCTTGTTGGCACCGATGGAAATATTGCCGGAAGCTTGTCCGGACGCGTTTGTCGTCGAAGAAACCGGTGTGTAGATGCCGGTATCCACTGAAACCGTCAAGGCTGCGCCGGGGACGGGGTTGTTGTTGGCATCCAGGGCCGTGACGGTCAACAGGGCCTTGTCGCTGCCGCCGTTGTTCAGGGCCGACTTGTCCAGCTGGTAGATGAAGCTGGACAGGGTGACCGTTGTGGTCGTCGTGACTGTCGTGGTCGTGCCAGTAGTGCCGGTCGTGGCCGTCGTGCCCGTCGTGCCCGTCGTGCCCGCACTGCCGCCTCCCCCACCGCACGCAGCCAGCATGGCGAGCAGCACAAGGCTCACCAGAGTTTTCAGAAAATTCACGTACATGAGTTTTTCCCCGTCCAATTCTTCTTGAGTTTGTTTGTGATTAACGTGCGGCTGCCCGGTCCGCGATCATTTTTGGCGTGATGAACACCAGCATTTCCTGCTTGTTGGAACTGCGCGTCTTGGACTTGAACAGGTTGCCGACTGCGGGCAAGTCGCCCAGCAACGGAACCTTGGCTTCGTTCTCCGATTCGGTCAGTTCGAAAATACCGCCGATCACGACCGTTCCGCCGTTTTCCACGAGCACCTGCGTCTTGATGTGCTTGGTGTTGATCGCGATGCCGGCAGCCGTCGTTTCACCACGGCTGTCCTTGTTGATATCCAGGTCCAGGATGATGTTGCCTTCCGGCGTGATTTGCGGCGTCACTTCGAGTTTCAGCGTCGCCCGGCGGAACGCCACCGAAGTGGCGCCGCTCGACGTGGCCTGCTGATACGGGAACTCGGTGCCCTGTTCGATCATGGCCTTGGTCTGATCGGCGGTGACGATCCGAGGGCTGGAAACCAGCTTGCCCTTGCCGTCCGCTTCCAGCGCTGAAAGCTCCAGATTCAGGAAGCGGTTCGCTGCCGCGCTGAACAGCGAGATGGCGAAACTGGAGGGGCTGAAACCGCCCTGCCCGGCCGCGGGAAGATTGACGAAAGTCGTGTTGACGGTATCGAGCTGCGTCGAGCTTTCGCCGGTCGTCCCGCTCACGGCATTGTAGGTGCCGCCCAAAGCGAGCCGGTGATTTCCCGAGATGGAATAACCCGGATCGCCGCCACGCAGGCCCCTGAGGTCGCTACCACCCAGGCGCACGCCCAGCGATTTGCCGAAGGTGTCCGAAGCTTCCACGATGCGCGCCTCGATCAGGACCTGACGCACCGCGATGTCCAGCTTGCCGATCAACTGTTGAACCTGTTCCAGGCGCGAGGTGATGTCGGTAACGAAGAGCTGGTTGGTGCGCGGCTCTGCAATCACGCTCCCGCGTGTGCTCAGGATGCGTGCTGCTCCGGTGCCCGACGTCAACTGCACAGCGATGTCAGCTGCCTTGGTGTAGTTCAACTGGAAAGATTGCGTGCGAACCGGCTCCAGGCTTTGGATGGCAACGCGGGATTCCAGATCAAGTTTCTCTTTGGATGCAATCTCGTCTTTGGGAGCAATCCAGATGACGTTGCCCGTCTTGCGCATGCCCAGGCCCTTGGCCTGCAGCACGATGTCGAGCGCCTGATCCCACGGCACATCCTTCAGGCGGAGCGTGACTGCGCCAGTCACCGAGTCGGAAGTCACGATGTTGAAGTTGGTGAAGTCCGCGATCACCTGCAACAGCGACCGCACTTCGATGTTCTGGAAGTTCAGTGAGAGCTTCTCGCCAGCATAGCCGGTACCTTGCGTGAGCTTGGAAGGATCGACCTTGAGCTGCCGCACCTCCACGACGAACTGGTTGTCGCTCTGGTAGGCGCTGTGTTCCCACGCACCCTTGGGCTCGATCACCATGCGCACGCGGTCACCCGCCTGGAAGGTAGTGACGGACTGGACCGGCGTGCCGAAATCCGACACGTCGAGCCGCCTGCGCAGGCCCTCGGGCAGGGAGGACTTGAGGAATTCGACCACCAGGCTCTGGCCTTGCTGGCGGATATCGACACCGACCTGGTTATTCGGCAAAGCCACGATGACCCGGCCCGAGCTGTCGGTGCCGCGCCGGAAATCCAGATCCTTGATGGGCTGGGTTTCGGCGTTTCGGCTCTCCGCGAACACGGGTTGCGCTGTCGTTGCCGGGCCGGCCGCCGCCGTTGGCTCGAGCACCACGAGCAGAGATTTCCCCTGCAACTGCGCCTTGTATCCCGCAGCAGACTTGAGGTTCAGAACCAGGCGCGTGCGATCGCCGGATTGCACGACATTGACCGAGCGCAGATTACCCTGGTTGATGTCCACCGTGGAGCGGCCCATGCCGTTGGTCGCACCCGGAATGTCGAGTGCGATGCGCGCGGGCGCCTGCACTGTGAATCCCGCAGGAACGGCCGCGAGCGGCTGCGAAAACTCGATCCGCACCACCTCCACTCCGCTCTGCATCGAGCTGCTGACACCTTCAACGGCTGTCTGCGCCCCGGCAGCGAAAGAGAAGCCGGCTGCGAGAAAGACACCCGCAAGCGCACACGCCCTCCGCCAATTTGTCCAGTTCTTGTTCATTTCGACCTCTCTTGCAATTGCAATTTGGCTGTGCGTTCGATCCATTCACCTGCCGCGTCCTGCACGATCTCGCGCAAGACCACTTCCGTTTCGCCCACCGTGACGATCTTTCCGAAGTTCTGTCCCAGATAGTTGCCCGGGCGCACTTGGTACAGGAGGTTGTCCACGCGCACCAGGGCTACGGGCTTCCCTTCCTTGGCCAGGCTTCCCACCATGGCCATGCTGTCCAGCGGGAAGCCCTCGAGGGGTTCCTTGCGGCGCGCCAGTTCGGGCGCCACGAGGGCGGCATTAGACGCCGACTGCGCCGACTCGCGCTTGAGGGCTTGCGTCAGCTTCAGGTTGCTGAAGGGGTCCGTGGACGCCTCTTGCGTGTACGCCTGGGGCGCAAATTTCTTGGGCTCGGGAATCGGCTGGACCTGGGGCTTGGTCTGCGCTTTCTGCGCGCTCATCCACTCCTGCAGCTCATCCTGCCCGGACGAGCCGCAAGCGCTGAGCAAAACCACCATGGAAACTGCCGTGGCTGCGGTTATGCGTGTCATTTTTTCGGGGCTCCCGGCGCGACCGCCTTGCGCTGGGCCGCGACTTCGTCGCCGTCCAGGTAGCGGAATGTCTTGGCGGTGGCTTCCATCGCCAGGAGGCCATCCTTGCCCGGTGTGATGTTGAGATTGTTGAGGGTCACGATGCGCGACAGGTTGGCGATGTCGGACGTGAATGACCCGACGTCATGGAAGCGGCCGGTCACACGAAGCGCAATCGGCAGCTCAGCGTAATATTCCTTGACCCCCACTGTGCCGGGACGGAACAACTCGAAGCTCAGGCTGCGACCCAGCCCCGCCTGGTTGATGTCCGACAGGAGTGCGTCCATTTCAGCCTTGCTGGGCAGCTGTTTCTCCAGCTGGGTCACGTATTGCTGGACCTGCTCGCGCTGCTTCTTGAGCGCGTCCAGGTTGACGGCCTGGGCCAGCTTTTTCTTGTAGTCCTCGCGCAGGGCGATTTCTTTTTTCTGCTCGGCTTCCAGCGCATCGTTCGAGCCGGTCAGCCACACAAACCACAGGGCGACGACGATGGCCGCCATGAGGGCGAGGCACAGCGCCAGCCGCGGCACGAGCGGCCACGACGAGGGATCGTGGGGATTGAGCCCTCGGAACTGGCTCAACAGGGCCTGCTGGGCGCCTGCGAAATTGAACTTGGGGGTCTGCTTGGTGGCCATGGTCAGGTCTTGGCTGGTGCGGAAGCGCCTGCGGTCGGGGCCGAAGCGCCGTGGGCGGCACTCGCGGCCTTCTGGGCCTCGCTCGCGCGCAACAGCCTGACCCGCATGTTGAAGTTGGCCACGCGGCGTTGGTCGCGGGGGCTAAGGGTCACGTTACCGGCGGTGATCTCGACCAGTTCCGGCTTCGTGAGCCAGGGGCTGTTGCTGCCCAGATTGCGCAGCAGCTCCGAAACCCGCTCGTTCGATTGCGCCGTGCCCTGGATGGTCACGACCTGGTTTTCCTGCCTGAGGCTGCTCACGTAAACGCCATCCGGCAGCTGCTTGACCAGTTCGTTCAACAGGTGGACGGGCATGTTGCGATCGGCCTGGAGGTCTTCCACCGCCTGCTGGCGTGCCCGCAACGCGGCGATTTCGGCCTGCAGGTTGGCGATGTCCTTGATCTGGCCTTCGAGGAGCTTGATCTCGGTCTGCAGCACCATGTTCTTGCTCTGCTGGCCGGAAATCTGGGCTGCATACCAGAGATAGATGGCGCCGGCGACAACGACGCCCGCCACGGCGGAGGCACCGAGCGCCGCATAAAAAGCTTCGCGCCTGCGCTTGCGGGCCGCTTCGCGGTGCGGAAGTAGGTTGATAAGGATCACTGCAGGAACCTCCGCATGGCCAGGCCGCACGAGGTGAGATACGAGGGTGCCTCCCTGCGCATCTTTTTCTCGCGCACTCCGTCGCCTACTTGCATTCCCTCGAACGGGTTGGCCAGGTTGCAGGGGAAGGAGGTCTGCATCGTGACGGCGTCGGTCAGCCCCGGCAATGCCGCCGAGCCGCCGGCCAGCATCACGTAGTCGACCCGGTTGTGCGGGGTGCTGGTAAAGAAGAACTGGAGGGCCCGGGCCACTTCCTGGGCCATGCTGTCCACGAACGGCTTGAGTACGCCGGACTGGTAGTCCTCGGGCAGATCGCCGCTGCGCTTCTTGGTTTCGGCCTCTTCCGGCGAAAAACCATACTGCCGCACGATGAGCTGGGTTAGCTGGGCGCCGCCGAAGGCCTGGTCGCGATCGTAGAGCACCTCATCATTGCGGATGACCTGCATGCTGGTGGTGAAAGCGCCCACCTCGAACAACGCGACCATGGTGTCCACGCCCTGGTTGGGCAAGGCCTGGATGAGGCGCCCCGCCGCCACCCGCGACGAGTACGACTCGACATCGATGATGATGGGCTTCAGGCCGGCAGCTTCGGCCAGGCCCTGGCGGTCCTGCACCTTTTCGCGGCGCGACGCGGCGATCAGCACTTCCACGTCGCCGGTTGAGTTGGGGCTGGGCCCGACCACGCAGAAATCGAGGCTGACCTCGTCCAGCGAAAAGGGGATGTATTGGTTGGCTTCGGCTTCGACCTGAACCTCGAGCTCCTGTTCGGACAGGCCCCCTGGCAGGATGATCTTCTTGGTAATGACGGCCGAGGGCGGCAGCGCCATCGCCACATTCCGGGTGCGGGTGCCGCTTTTCTTGACCACGCGGCGCATGGCCTCGGCCACCTCGTCGAACTTTTCGACGTTGCCGTCGGTGATCCAGCCGCGCTCCAGGGGCTCGATGGCGCAGCGCTCCAGCACCAGGTTGCCGTCTTTGTCACGGCCCAGCTCAACCAGCTTGACGCTGGATGAGCTGATATCCAAGCCCAGCAGTGGGGCTGGCTGGCGACTAAACAATGAGCCCAAATCGATCAATTCCGTCCTCCTGAAACGCCGTATTTCAAAGCGTAACAAACTTAAGATTTCACTTCAATGCTAGCAGTAACATCCTTGTCACGCAAAGAGATTTTCCGATTTGGCCCCTACCAACCGTTGCCAAAAACCGACGACGGAACCTGCCATACTGGTTACCCCGGGGGTGTCCTGAAGGGCACTAACCGAAGAGTTCTCGATCTGTACATCTATGCCTTCTGAACCCAACTCCGGCGAGTCCGCCAAGTCATCCGTACGTCCGAGCCGCAAAGGCCCGCGCGGCTGGCAGGGCGCTTTGCTGCGCGTCGTCCTGTGGGGCGCCGGTGTTGCGCTGGCGGGCCTGGCCTCCGTCGTCATCATCGTGGGCGTCGCCCTCGCGGTGGCCTATCCCAACCTGCCCGACATCTCGGACCTGTCCGATTACCGGCCGAAGTTGCCCCTGCGGGTCTTTTCCGCCGAAGGCGTGCTCATCGGTGAATTCGGCGAGGAGCGGCGCAACCTGACGCCCATAGCCGAGATCCCCAAGGTGATGAAGGACGCCGTGCTGGCCATCGAGGACTCGCGCTTCTATTCACATGGGGGGGTGGACTACCGGGGACTGCTGCGCGCGGCCCTGGCCAACCTCGGCCGTGTGAAAAGCCAGGGCGCCTCGACCATCACCATGCAGGTCGCCCGCAACGTCTACCTGTCCTCCGAAAAGACCTTCACCCGCAAGCTCTACGAGGTACTGCTCACCTTCAAGCTCGAGCACCTGTTGACCAAGGACCAGATCCTCGAGATCTACATGAACCAGATTTTCCTGGGCAACCGGGCGTATGGGTTCGCGGCAGCAGCGGACGCTTACTTCGGCAAACCCATGAAGGAGCTCACCATCGCCGAGGCAGCCATGTTGGCCGGCTTGCCGAAGGCGCCTTCGGCGTTCAACCCGATCGTCAACCCCAACCGCGCGCGGGCACGGCAGCTCTACATCATCGAGCGGATGCAGGAGAACGGCTTCATCACGGCCGCGGACGCCGAAGCCGCCAAGAAGCAGGAACTGAAAATCCGCACGGGCGTCGACAACACGCGCGTTCATGCCGAATACATCGCCGAAACAGTGCGCCAGCTCGTCTATGCCCAGTACGGCGACGAGGCCTACACCCGCGGCTTGAACGTGTACACCACGGTCAAGGCAGCGCAGCAGGAAACCGCCTATAAGGCGCTGCGCAAGGGCATCATGGACTACGAGCGCAGGCAGATCTACCGCGGCCCCGAGGAGTTCGTCGATCTGCCCGCGAACGCCAAGGACGCTGAGGACGCCATCGACGACGCCTTGGCCGAGCATCCCGACAACGGGGACGTGATGTCCGCGGTCGTGCTCGAAGCCAGTCCCAAGAAGATCGTCGCCGTGCGCCTGAACAGCGAGCGCTTCGAAATCACCGGCGAGGGCCTGCGGCCCGCCCAGTCGGGCCTCTCCGACAAGGCGCCGCCCAAGATCAAGATTCGCCGCGGCGCGGTGATCCGCGTGGCCAAGACGCCCAAGAACACCTGGGAAATCACCCAGCTGCCCGAGGTCGAGGGGGCCTTCGTTGCGCTCGATCCGCGCGATGGGGCCATCCAGGCGCTGGTGGGCGGCTTCGATTTCAACAAGAACAAGTTCAACCACGTCACGCAGGCCTGGCGGCAGCCGGGCTCGTCGTTCAAGCCCTTCATCTACTCGGCAGCGCTGGAAAAGGGTTTCACCCCCACCACGGTGGTGAACGATGCGCCCTTGTTCTTCGACGCCGGTGTCACCGGCGGCCAGCCTTGGGAGCCCAAGAACTACGACGGCAAGTTCGAAGGCCCAATGCCGTTGCACACGGCCCTGGCCAAGTCCAAGAACATGGTGTCCATCCGCGTGCTGCAGGCAGTCGGCACGCAGAACGCCCAAGACTGGATCACCCGCTTCGGCTTCGATGCCGAAAAGCACCCGCCCTACCTCACCATGGCACTGGGGGCCGGCGCAGTGACGCCGATGCAGATGGCCACCGCCTATTCGGTGTTCGCCAACGGCGGCTATCGCATCAATCCCTGGCTGATCACGAAGATCACCGACCAGAGGGGCAAAGCCATCGTCGAGAGCCAGCCGCCGCTGCCCAACGAATCCGTGCGGGCCGTCGATGCGCGCAACGCCTTCATCATGAGCCGCCTGCTGCAGGAAATCACCCGCGCCGGCACGGCCGCCCGGGCCCAGCGCGATCTGAAGCGCGTGGATCTGTACGGCAAGACGGGCACGACCAACGATTCGATCGACACCTGGTTTGCGGGCTACCAGCCCACCCTCACGGCCGTCGTATGGATGGGTTACGACAATCCGCGCTCCCTGGGCGACCGCGAAACCGGCGGCGGCTTGAGCCTGCCGGTGTGGATCAGCTTCATGGAAGCTGCTCTCAAGGGCGTGCCGGTGATGGAACCGTCCGCGCCCGAGGGTGTGCTCAATGTCGGCGGCGAGTGGTACTACGAAGAGTATGCGCGTGGCGGCGGGGTCGCCAATGTCGGCGGCGGAACGACCGAGCCCCCTCGTCCGTCCGACGACAAGAGCCTCTTGAACTCGGATGGCCTGCCGCCCAGCCGGCCACCTGCGCCGCCGTCCGAGGACCGCAAGAGCATCCTGGACCTGTTCAGGAATTAGGCGGCGGCCGAGAACTCCAGGGGCAGGCCCGCCTGCTCGCCCGCGTAGCGCGTGAGGTTGGCGAAAAACTCGCCGTTGCCCTTGGTGTCCATCCAACGCGCCCCGTCGAACTTGTAGTGGAAGCCGCCGGCCTTCGCCGCCATCCATATCTCGTGCAAGGGCTTTTGCAGGTTCACGACGATCTGGCTGCCACCGCTGAAGGTGAGAGTGACCATCCCGCCGACCCGCTGGTTGTCGATGTCCGCATCGGTTTCGTCGTTGATGCGGTCGCAACAAGCTTCGATGCGGCCCAGCAGGGCTTCGGCTCTATCCATGAATTCGGGGTCGGTCATTACAATTTCACCATGTTGAATGTTTTCCAAATTCTAGTCAGCGCTCGCTTTGCGCGATTTGCCCTGGCCCTCTGCGCGACCGGGGCATTGGCCGGCTGCGGGCAAAGAGGCCCGCTGTTCCTGCCCACCGGGGAAGCGGCCGCGGGCCGAGCCACCTTGCCCCAGACCTTGAACCCGGCCGCGCCCGCCTCGGCGCCCACCACTTCGGGCACCGCCACGCCCGCTCCCAGACCATGACCACGACCCCACTGCCGGGACATCCCCATTTCGCGCTGCGCGACGGCGAGCTGTTCGCAGAACATGTCCGGCTGCAAGACCTGGCGCGCGATCATGGCACGCCACTGTTCGTTTATTCAAAAGGCGCAATGCTGGCGGCCCTGGCCGCCTACCAGCGCGGCTTCGCGGGGCGCAAGGCGCAAATCTGCTATGCGATGAAGGCGAACTCTTCGCTCGGCGTTCTGCAGGTCTTCGCGCAGGCCGGTTGCGGCTTCGACATCGTTTCGGGCGGCGAACTCGAGCGTGCCCTCGCCGCCGGCGCCAAGGGCGGGGACATCATCTTTTCCGGCGTGGGCAAGACCCGCGCCGAAATGCGGCGTGCGCTCGAGATCGGCATCGGCTGCTTCAACGTGGAGAGCGAGGCCGAGCTCGAAGTGCTCAGCGAAGTCGCCGTGGCCGCAGGGCAGGTAGCGCCGGTGAGCATCCGGGTCAATCCCGACGTGGACCCCAAGACCCATCCCTACATCTCGACCGGCCTCAAAGGCAACAAGTTCGGCGTCGCTCATGAGCGCACGGTCCACGCTTACCAGCGGGCGGCTTCCTTGCCAGGGCTGAAGGTGGTGGGCATCGACTGCCATATCGGCTCGCAAATCACCGAGGATGAGCCCTATCTCGACGCCATGGATCGCGTCCTGGACCTGGTGCAGGCGGTGGAAGCCGCCGGCATCGCGCTGCACCACATCGACTTCGGCGGCGGCCTGGGCATCAACTACAACGGCGACCAGCCGCCGGCGGCCGACGCGCTGTGGGCCAAGCTTTTCGCCAAGCTCGATGCGCGCGGTTTCGGCGACCGGCAATTCATGATCGAACCGGGCCGCTCGCTCATAGGCAATGCGGGCGTGTGCCTGACCGAAGTGCTGTACCTCAAACCCGGCGAACAGAAGAATTTCTGCGTCGTCGATGCCGCCATGAACGACCTGCCCCGGCCGGCCATGTACCAGGCCTATCACGGCATCGTTCCGCTGTCGCGCGGCGGCGATCAGCCGCAAACCTACGATGTGGTGGGACCGGTCTGCGAGAGCGGCGACTGGATCGGGCGCGATCGCGCCTTGGCGGTCAAGGCGGGCGATCTGCTGGCAGTGCTTTCCGCCGGCGCTTATTGCATGAGCATGGCCAGCAACTACAACACGCGCGGGCGGGCCGCTGAAGTCCTGGTGGACGGGGCCCGCACCTACCTCATCCGCGAACGGGAAACCGCGGCCGACCAGATGCGCCTGGAGCGGCCCGCTTTCTAGTCCACTGAAGCAGGCGCCAGCCGAGCAGCGCGCCCAGGATGGCGGCATAGACCGCCACCTCGGCAAAGTCGTTCTTGCCGGCGCGCATCCAGAAGAAGTGCAGGATGCCCAGGCCGGCGATCACGTAGACAAGCTTGTGCAGGGCCTGCCAGCGTTTTGCGCCCAGGGCCTTGACCGCGCGGTTGAACGAAGTCGCGGCCAGCGGCGTCAGCAGCAGGAAGCCGGTAAAGCCCACCAGAATGAACGGGCGCTTGGCGATGTCCTTGGCGATCTCCGGCACATCGAAACCCATGTCGAACCAGCTGTAGCTCAACAGGTGCATCACAACGTAGAAGTAGACGAACAGTCCGAACATCCGGCGAAAGCGGGCCAGCGCCGGCGTGCCGGTGATCACGCGCAGCGGTGTCACCGCCAGCGTGATGCACAGGAAGCGCAGCGTCCAGTCGCCGAACGAGCGGATCAGGTACTCCGCCGGGTTGGCACCCAGGTTATCGGTGATCACGCCATACAGCAGCCACGCGAACGGCAGCAGAGCGATCATGAACACCAGCGGCTTGGCCGCCGGGTGAAGCAGCGCCTTGGCGGGCGACATCAGAAGTTCTTCTTCAGGTCCATGCCGGCGTACAACTGGCCGACCTGGGCTTCATAGCCGTTGAACATCAGAGTCTTGCGCTTCTTGGCGAAGAGGCCATCCTCGCCGATGCGCCGCTCGGTGGCCTGGCTCCAACGCGGATGATCGACGTCGGGATTCACGTTGGAATAGAAGCCGTACTCGTTGGCCGCGGCCTTGTTCCAGGCGGTCTTGGGCTCGCGGTCGGTGAAGCGGATCCGCACCAGGCTCTTGCCGCTCTTGAAACCATACTTCCATGGCACCACCAGCCGCACGGGCGCTCCGTTCTGGTTGGGCAGCACCTCGCCATACATGCCGAAGGAAAGCAGCGTGAGCGGGTGCATGGCTTCGTCCATGCGCAGGCCTTCCACATAGGGCCAGTCGAGAACGCGCGAGCCGACGAAAGGCATGGTCTTCGGGTCGGCCTGGGTGATGAACTCGACGAACTTGGCGTTGCCCAGCGGCTCGACTTTTTCGATCAGCTTGGACAAGGAATAACCGACCCACGGGATCACCATCGACCAGCCCTCGACGCAGCGCAGGCGGTAAATGCGCTCTTCCTGGGCACTGAGCTTGAGCAGGTCTTCCAGCTGGTATTTGGCCGGTTTCTTCACCAAGCCGTCGATTTCGACCGTCCAGGGCGTTGTCTTGAGCGTGTGGGCGTTCCTGGCGGGATCGGCTTTGTCGGTGCCGAACTCGTAGAAATTGTTGTAGGTGGTTGCGTCCTTGTACGGCGTCAACTTTTCCATGGTCACGGCGCCAGCGGCATTCGATTTGGCAGCGGCCAGCGCCGCCAGCTTGCCGGGCCGCTGCGCCTGGGCCAGGGCCTCGCGCGAAGCCCAGGAGGCCAGTGCCGCGCCTGCAAGGCCGCTCGCCATGAGTTTGAGCATGTCGCGCCGGCCTTGGTAGGCCGATTGCGGCGTGATCTCGCTGCCGATGGGGTGGATGAAACCGTCGCGGTGGGTCTTGATCAGCATGGGGCTTTCCTAGTCATGGCCGTTGGTCTGAATACGCCGGCCATTCTTACAAGGATTCAGCCCGCGATCACAACGTTCCGTAGCTATGCAGCCCCGACAGGAACATGTTGACGCCCAGGAAGGCGAAAGTCGTCACGGCCAGGCCGGCCAGTGCCCACCAGGCCGATACGGTCCCCCGCAGGCCCTTCATCAGGCGCATGTGCAGCCAGGCGGCGTAATTCAGCCAGACGATCAGTGCCCAGGTCTCCTTGGGGTCCCAGCTCCAGTAGCCGCCCCAGGCTTCGGCAGCCCACAGGGCCCCCAGCACGGTGGCAATGGTGAAGAACGCAAAACCCACGGCGATGGACTTGTACATCACGTCGTCCAGGATCTCGAACGAAGGCAGTCTGGCAGCAATCCGCTGCCGGCCCAGCAGGATGCCCACGGCGATCAGGGCCGAGATCAATGCGTAGCCCACCCAGTAGCTGCCGCCCGCTTCCGCTATGCCGCGCTGGCGAAAGGCGATGGGTACGAAGCACAGTGCCATGCCCAGCAGCCAGAGCGGGGTCAGTTTGTACCAACGCGTCTCGCCGGCCTGTTGCTTGATCAGGTAGGCGAAGGCGACCATGGCCGACAGCGCGAAGGTGCCGTAGCCGATGAAATTGGCCGGCACGTGCAGCTTCATCCACCAGCTCTTGAGCGCAGGGACCAGCGGCTGGATCTCGTGGGCTTCGCGAACCACCGTGTACCAAAGCAGGAAGCCCACGGCCGCACTGACCACCAGCATCACGAATGCGCCCAGCGAGCGCGTTTCGTACTGGTCTTCGAAGTACAGGTAGAACGCGGTGGTGAGCCAGCAGAACAGCACGAACACTTCGTACAGGTTGCTGACCGGGATATGGCCCACGTCAGCACCGATGAGGTAGCTTTCGTACCAGCGCACCATGGTGCCGATCAAGGCCATGCCCACCGCGACCCAGGCCAGGCGCGAGCCGATGCGCTCCATCGCCGTGCCCTGCCGGGGCGAAAACATGCCGATCCAGTAGAACACCGTGCTCATGAAAAAGAGCACGCTCATCCACAGGATGGCCGACTGGCTGGAGAGAAAATACTTGAGCCAGAACACGCTCTCGGCGCGCCCGAGGCTGCCTTCGTAAAGCGCGATGCCCAGCAAGGAAGATGCGGCAACAGCGAGCATCAGCACGCGCAGTGGCCGCCAGAACCAGCCGATCCATATGGCGGCCGGAACCGCGCCAATGAGGATGCCCTTCTCGTACACGTCCATGTAGCTGGCGTAGCGCGCGAACGCATAGGCGCCGCCGGCAGCCACGACCAGGGCGAAGAGCCAGTCGAACCAGTTGCGGCGCGAGAAAAAACCCTCGTGAAGGTCTAGCGTGGTGGTGGCCGTGTTCATGCTTGTATCCTCAAAAGCCGCTCCTTGAGCAGCGCGAATTCGCGGTCGGCTTCCATGGTCTTGCGGTTGCTGGACAGCGCCATCGTCGCCTCGGCGCCGGCGTCATTGCCGCTCAGCCAGCACCAGACCCGGCGCTCGCGCACGTACAGCATGGCAAAAACACCCAGGATCAGCAAGGCACAGCCCAGGTAGACAATGCTGCGGCCGGGGCTTCGTGTCACCTGGAACACGCTCGCCTGCACCTGCGTAAAGTCCTTGAGCTGGAAGGCCACCGGCGCGGGATAGATGTGCACATCGCTGAGTGCGAGCACCGCCTGGCTCATGAACGCCTGTGTCTTCTCGCTGGGCGCGAGAGGCTTCTGGCCGGCCCGCTCGCGGGTGATCTGGGCCAGCTCGAACAGGGCGCCATTGAGGATGCGCACCAGCACCTCGCTGGCGCGCTCGCGCTCGGCCTGCGGCACGTTGGCCTCTATGAAATCCGACAGCGCCTGCAGCCCGCCAACGGCCTTGCCGCCCTGCGCCGTGGAATCGGTTCCGGCAAAGAGCGCCAGGGCGCGCCCGGCCGAGGCCGACAGCTGCGCCGCCAGCTCGGGCCGCGCTGTATCGGTCGCCTTGGCGGCGTAGCGGCGCACGGCGAGCTCGCGCAGCGCGGTGTCGGCAAGAGCGGCGCGCATCCGCAGGAAACCGTCCAGGCCGCCCTGGTCGTCGGCCGGTACGCGCAGATAGCGGAACTGCTCGGCCGGCGTGTCGCGCAGCCCCATGAGGAACACCGGCGCGCCATCGCCCATGTCCACCGGCAGCATGTAGTTGTGGAACTCGCGCGCCTGCCCGGCGGCATCGCGCAGCTTGTAGGTGATGCTGGGGCCGACGTTGCGCAGTTCTTTCTTGGTCGCCGTCTTGTTGGCCGCGCCCATGCGCGCTTCCAGGGAGTCGCGCAGGTCCACCTTGCGCACATCCGTCCCCGCCTTGTCGTTGCCCGCGAAATTCTCGACGTTGATGACGCGCAGGCCGGTGTATTCCAGCGTCATCTTTTCGGCGCCGTCGCCCTGCCCTTTGGTGAGCTGGGACGACCCGCCGATGACGCCTTCGATCTCGAAGGGCTTGGCATTGCCGTGCATCGGCACGGCCGACAGGCGCACGCTGGAGCCGCCGTCGTCGAAACTGGATTGGTAGATCTCGATGCCGCGGTGCCGCGCCGGGTGATTCACTTCCACACGCGCCGGAATCTTTTCCCCGGTGTCCCGGTCGTGGATCACGATCTCGCTGGCAAACAATTTCGGCATGCCGGTGGAGTAGTGCTCGACAATGAACTTCTTCAGCTCGATCGAGAACGGCAGCTCCTGCAGCAGGATGCCGTCCGACTGATTCAGTATCGCCGTGCCCGACTGCGTACCCTCGGCCACGAGGATATTGCCGCGGAAGGTCGGATTGGTGGCCGGCAGCCGGTGCTGCGGCTTCACGTCGGCGATCATGCCGCCACCGGTATAGGGCGTCTTGCCGCCCAGCCACATCTGGCCCCGCACGATCAGGTCGCCATCGAGCAGGCCCCCGATGCAGACCAGCACGATGGCGCTGTGCGCGGCCAGGTAGCCCAGCTTGTTGGCGCCGCCGGCCTTGGCGGCAACCATCCAGCCGTTGTCGCGCTTTTGCAGCCTCACCTTCCAGCCACCACCGGCCAGGGTCTTGCCGATTCGCTGCGCCGCGGCCTCGGGTGTCTCGCCCAGCGTCGCGTGGGCCCGGTGGTGGAAGGCCTTCAGGCTCTGCTCGCGCAAGTTCTCCTTGTAGGCCTTCAGGTCGGCAATGATCTTGGGTGTGTTGCGGGCGATGCACAACGAGGTGCTCGCGACAAGGAATGCCAGGATCAGCAGGAACCACCAGGCGCTGTAGACGGCGTTGAGCTTCACCGCCATGAACAGCTGGGCCCAGAACGGCCCGAACTGATTGACGTAGTTGACCGCCGGCTCGTGCTGCTTGAGCACCGTGCCGATCACCGATGCGATGCAGATGACCGTCAGCAGCGAAATGGAGAACCGCATCGACGACAGCAATTCCACCGTCGATCGCATGGTGTGCGATTCGGTGCGCAGGCGAAGGCCCTGGGTGGAGACTGACATCGAGAAAAAAGCAGTGTTGGGGTAGAACAAAAAAAGGCGGGCCCTCCACGGAGGTGCCCGCCTTTTTTAGGGTTGTTTTGCGGCGGTTAGTTCAACGGTCCGCCCTGCGGATCAGCGCAGGCCGGCGATGTAATCGGACACGGCCCGGATTTCCCGGTCGTTCAGGCGGGCCGCGATCTGCGTCATCTGGAGGCTGTTCTTGCGGGCACCGTCGCGAAAGCCAATCAACTGTGCCGTGGTGTAGTCGGCATGCTGGCCGGACAGGCGCGGGTACTGCGAGGGCACACCGGCGCCGTTGGGGCTGTGGCAGCCGGCACAGGCGGCCACCTGGCGATCGGCGATGCCGCCGCGGTAGATGCGCTCGCCCAGTGCGACCAATTCCTTGTCCTTGGCGAAGCCGGACTTGGCTTTTTGCGAGCCGGCCCAGTAAGCGATGTTCTTCATGTCGGCGTCCGACAATTGCGCGGCAAAGGCCTGCATAACCGGGCTGGGGCGCTTGCCGTTCTTGAATTCCTGCAGCTGCTTGACCAGGTATTCCGGGTGCTGCTGGGCCAGCTTGGGATTGGCCGGGGTGCCGGAGTTGCCGTCCGCGCCGTGGCAGGCGGCACACACGGCCGCGAACTTGGCGCTCCCCTGGTTGAGGTCGGGCTTGGCAGCGACAGGCGCGGCGGCCGGAGCAGGCGCGGGCGCGGCCTTCTCGTCGGCGAAGGACAACGCGGGAACTGCCAGAACGGCAGCCATCAGCAAGGTGGCAAGCGGCTTCATATCGGGGGAATCGGTTCGTGTTCGTTGGCGCAAAACCTCGTGATTCTACAATGCCGCACTCGGGGTTTCCCCGCAAACCCAAAGGCACCCCATGAGCTCCGCCCCGGCCCAACCCGCCGGAACCAAGACCGCCGCCGCCCTGGCCATGGGCTGGATGCACACCGCCCGCTTCCTGACCACAGCGCCCACACTCGAGTTTCTGCCGGCCCTGGCCGTGCCGGAGATCGCCTTCGTGGGGCGCTCCAACGCGGGCAAATCCACCTGCATCAACACCCTGACCCAGCAGAAGCGGCTGGCCTTCGCATCCAAGACCCCGGGACGAACCCAGAGCATCAACCTGTTCGCCCTGGGCAAGCAGGGCATCACCGACTCCATCCTGGCCGATCTGCCCGGGTACGGCTACGCGGCCGTGCCCAAGCAGGACAAGCTGCGCTGGCAGCAGGTCATGGCGAACTATCTGGTTACCCGGGAAAACCTGCAGGCGGTGGTGTTGCTGTGCGATCCGCGCCATGGACTGACCGAACTCGACGACATCCTGCTGGAGGTGATCAGGCCCCGCGTCGAGGAGGGCCTGAAGTTCCTGCTGCTGCTGACCAAGGCGGACAAGCTCAACCGCAGCGAGCAGGCCAAGGCCTTGTCCATTGCGCGACTGCAAGCCGGCGGCGGCGAGGTGAAACTCTTCTCGGCCCTGAAGAAGCAGGGCGTGGAAGAAACCGCCGTGCTGCTTTCGCAGTGGGCGCACCCGGAGCCGCCCCATGATCGAGAAATTCCAGCAAACCCTGTCCCATGACATCACGCTGAGCTGCCGCGCCGCCGGCGCGCGCGGCCGGCCCGTGCTGATGTTCCTGCACGGCTTTCCCGAGGCGGCTTTTGTCTGGGATGACCTGCTGGAACATTTCGCCCGGCCGGAGAACGGCGGTTACCGGTGCGTGGCGCCCAATCTGCGCGGCTACGAAAAATCGAGCCAGCCGGCCGACGTCAAAGCCTACCGGGCCAAATTGCTGGTGCAGGACATCGCGGCGCTGATCCAGATCGAGGGCGCGCCCCTCGAGTGCCTGGTGGCGCATGACTGGGGCGGCGCGGTGGCGTGGAACCTGGCCAACCAACTGCCGGAACTGACGAAAAAGCTGGCCATCATCAACTCGCCCCATCCCGGCACCTTCCTGCGCGAGCTCAAGTCCAACCCGAAACAGCAGGCCGCCAGCGCCTACATGAATTTCCTCATTCGCCCGGACGCGGAACAGCTGCTGCGCGCGGACGACTATCGCCGGCTCTGGCAGTTCTTCACCAACTGGGGCGGCGCGCCCTGGCTCACCGAAGACGTGAAGCAGCAATACCGCGAGGTCTGGGATGCCAGCCTGACCGCCGGCTGCAACTACTATCGCGCCTCACCCGTGCGGCCGCCGAGTGCGCAGGACCCAGGGGCAGCGGGGATCGACCTGCCGCGCGACATGCTCACCGTGGACCTGCCCACGCTGGTGCTGTGGGCGATGGACGATGCCGCCCTGCCGCCCGAACTGATCGACGGCCTCGACGAGTACGTCTCTCAGCTCACGCTGGAGAAGATCGAGGGGGCCACCCACTGGATCATCCATGAGCAGCCGGCATTGGTCGCGCAGCGGCTCGGACAGTTCCTCAGTAAACCGGGGGCAACCCGGCCGGCCGCGTCTTGAAGCGCTTGTGCACCCAGTAGTACTGGTCGGGCATGGTGTCGATGTAGCCTTCCAGTCGTTCGTTCATCAGCGCGGTGTCCGCAGTCACATCGTCTGACGGGAAGTTTTTCCAGGCCGCCAGCACCTGCACGTCGTAGCCCTCGCGCGTCATGCGCGTCACCACCGGAACCACCTTGGCCCTTCCCAACCGGGCAAAGCGGGACAGCGACGGCACGGTGGCTGCGGGAATACCGTAGAAGGGCACGAAGATGGATTCCTCGGGGCCGAAATTCATGTCGGGCAGCAGGTAGAGCGGCGCGCCGCTGCGCAGCGAACTGACGATGGCCTTGACGCCGTCGGCGCGGCCGAACGGCCGGCCCGAGCGGAAGCGCTGGCGCCCTAACAGCATCCAGGCGTCCAGCACCTTGTTCGATTGGCCGGTATAGATGCCGGTGAAATCGCGCTGCAGCTGTTGCGTGAGCGCCGTCCAGCCGGCGTCCATGCCGATGAAGTGAGGTGCGAACAGCACGGTGGGCTGCGAGCCGTCCAGCTCCTCCACCGCCCCGGTCAACTTGAGCCTCCTGCGCGTGACCTCGGGCTTTCCGTGCCACAGCCAGCTGCGATCCAGCCAGGCCTGCGCGAAGCGCACGAAGATTTTCGGCACCAGCCGCGCGCGCTCCTGCGGCGTCAACTGCGGGAAGCACAGGGCAAGGTTCACCCGCACCACATGTCGGCGCGGCAGTACCACCAGGTACAGGAACCAGCCCAGGAGCCAGCCCAGCGCGCGCACCCAGGCCAGGGGAAGATGCGCCAGCAGGCGCATGAAGAGAATGCCCAGTTTGCTCATTGAGTCCCGTCCGCGCGGCGCGGCTGCTTGTAGCGGGCATAGCCCCAGAGGTACTGCTGCGGACATTCCCGGATCAGGTCCTCCATTTGTGCGTTCACCTGGGCCGCAGCGGCTTCGGGCTCCTCGGCCACGACACCGGGCCATGGCCGGAAGTGCAGGCGGTAACCGCGGCCCCAGGGCAGGCGCTCACCCCAGGCCAACAGGATGGCGGCGCCGGTCTGGCGGGCCAGGCGCGTGGAGAGCGTCATGGTATAGGCCTCGCGCCCGAAGAACGGCGCCCAGACACCCAGGCCTTCGGGCGGCACCTGGTCCGGCAGCAGGCCCACGGCCTCGCCCTTTTTGAGGGCTTTGAGCATCTGGCGCACGCCCGCCAGCGTCGTGGGGGCTGTAGCCAGGTTCGCCCGGCCACGCGCGCTGTCGACGAGGCCCCGCAACCAGGGCTTGCGCGCCGGCCGGTACAGCACCGTCACAGCGCCGAACCGCGCGGCATAGCCTTGCGCCGCCACCTCGAAGCAGCCCAGATGTGGCGTCAGAAAGACGATGCCCCGGCCCTGTGCCTGCGCGGCCTCTATGAACTCCGATCCGTCCCACTCGATCGCAGCCGGCCGGCCGAACCAGAGCCGGGGCAGCTCGGCCAGCAGCTTGCCTGTCTCACCCACGGCAGAGCGGACCTGCGCCAGCTTGTAACCTGCCTGCCGGGCGTTCTCCAGAAAGCGCCGGCGGTAAGTGCCGGAGGCCAGGAAGGTCACCCATCCCAAAGCTGCGCCCACGGCATGCAGGATCGGCAGCGGCAATAGCGCTAGCAGGCGGAACAGGGTTATCACAAGCGTTTAGAATGCCCTCGTCGCCGAGTTATGAACTACTTGCAGGGCGACATTAAAAAAATTCTGCTAAAGCGTTCGCCCAAAGCTCCGGCACAAGGCAACGCGCCTTCAAGCAAACCTGTGGAGTTTATTCAAATGGCGAACGACTTTCTTTTCACCTCCGAATCGGTCTCTGAGGGACACCCCGACAAGGTGGCCGACCAGATCTCCGATGCGATCCTCGACGCGATCTTCACGCAGGACCCGCGCAGCCGCGTCGCCGCCGAAACCCTGACCAACACCGGGCTGGTGGTGCTGGCCGGCGAGATCACGACCAACGCCCATGTGGACTACATCCAGGTGGCGCGCGACACGATCAAGCGCATCGGCTACGACAACACCGAATACGGCATCGACTACAAGGGTTGCGCCGTGATGGTCTGCTACGACAAGCAGTCCAACGACATTGCCCAGGGAGTGGACCATGCGAGCGACGACTACCTGAATATCGGCGCCGGTGACCAGGGCCTGATGTTCGGCTATGCCTGCGACGAAACGCCGGAACTGATGCCCGCGCCGATCTACTACGCCCACCGGCTGGTGGAACGCCAGGCCCAGCTGCGCAAGGACGGCCGCCTGCCTTTCCTGCGCCCGGATGCCAAGAGCCAGGTGACGATGCGCTACGTGGACGGCAAGCCCCACAGCATCGACACCGTCGTGCTGTCCACCCAGCACAGCCCCGAGCAGAGCGACGGCAAGCACATGCTGCCCTCGTTCAACGAGGCCATCATCGAAGAGATCATCAAGCCGGTGCTCCCCAAGGAATGGCTGAAGGAAACGCGCTTCCTGATCAACCCGACCGGACGGTTCGTCATCGGCGGTCCGCAGGGCGATTGCGGCCTGACGGGCCGCAAGATCATCGTCGACACCTACGGCGGCGCGTGCCCCCACGGCGGCGGCGCGTTCTCGGGCAAGGACCCGAGCAAGGTGGACCGTTCGGCTGCCTATGCCGCCCGCTATGTGGCCAAGAACATCGTGGCTGCCGGCATCGCGCGCCAGTGCCAGATCCAGGTTGCCTACGCGATCGGCGTTGCCAAGCCGATGAACGTGACGGTGTACACCGAGGGCACGGGCGTGATCCCCGATCACAAGATTGCCGCCCTGGTCCACGAGTATTTCGACCTGCGGCCCAAGGGCATCATCCAGATGCTGGACCTGCTGCGACCGATCTACGAGAAGACCGCGGCCTACGGCCACTTCGGCCGCGAAGAACCCGAGTTCACATGGGAGCGCACCGACAAAGCCCAGGCGCTGCGCGCCGCGGCAGGCCTCAAGTAAGCGAAGTTACTGGATGAGCGCCTGCTGGCGCTCGTATTCGCCGCGTTTCATGGCCACGTAGGTGGCCCGGTCCATTTCGCGCAGCTGGCGCGAGTAGCGCTCGGTGGCGTCGAACCAGGTCTGGATTCGCTTTTCCACCTGCTGGTCCGCCGGTGAACGCAACGATGCCAGATGGGCGTCGATCGCCAGGTAGTAACGCATCGCATTGCGCTCGATCGCCCCCCGCATTCCGCCGATGTAGATCGGCTGGCCGCTGCCATCCTTGCCGGTGACCGTGAAGCCGACCTTGTTCAAGCCCGCGGTCGCAAGATAGGCCTGCATCGCCATGCGCCCGGCTATGCCGTAGCCATACGAATAGCTCAGGTGCATGAAAGTGCGGCCACCGTCCAGCGGGATCGCGGACACGATGATGCGGTAGTCCCTGGTGCCCATAGGACCCTCTTGGGCATTGAGCCTGCTCTCGAAGTAGTCGGAGCTTGCGGCGACCGGACGCAAGGCGAACTCCAGCCGATAAGCCTTCTCGACCGGCTGGTTGTATTTGCGGCCGATACGCACATGCAGCGCCACGCCGGCGTTGGCGCTCACGGCGTGGCAGTACTTGGTATTGAACGGCAGGATCAGGATGTCGCACCAGTCCGACGGTTCCTTCAAGGCATTGCCGACCACGCCGAACGGGTGGTCGAGCACGGCATAGACGTCGCCCTTGAGCACATCACCGGCTTCGGACGAATCGATATGCATCGCGCGCTGGAAGTTGTTGTCGCGCAGCTGCTCGCGTATCTCCCCATATTTGGCGCGCAGCGCGCCGGCGTCGGCCATGGCATTGAGCGATGCAAAACCCAGCAGGCAGGCTGCGCCCAGCCTCAGCAGGCGGGTCGCCGTCCTCTTCATCGTATCCATCAGCTTGTTCATGCGTGATTCCTGGTTCCGTGATATTCCGGCGAATGAGCGCGAATGCGCGTCGCCTGCTCTTCGAGCACTTCCTCCACGTCGAACTGTATGCCGCCCATGAAAAGCGAATGGGGCTGCACCGCGTATAGATAACGCCCGCGGGCCCCTAGTTCCAGGCACATGCGCAATAGAGGCTGCTGGACCTGCTCCCAGGCCTTGATCAGCCGAGCGCGCACCAGGTTGTCGCTGCACTGCAGGTAACGCAGCTTGTGGTGGTTGTGCGCGAAGTTGACCGCGTCCAGGTAAGCCGAGGCGCCCTTGTTGCGCGTATGGAAGTTCGGTGTGAGATCGATGCTCAACATCAGCACCCGGTCCTGAATTTCCAGCATGAAATGCCGGCCCATCAGACCATCGCTTGCTTCACCGTACTTGTAGGCCAGGTGCAGGTGCGAAGGCGTCTTGCGTAGCGAGTACTTCATGGTGCTGTTGCCGCTATTGCGGCGTCACGAAAGATTGCGCCGCGGCGTCTTTGGCCGCTGTAGGACAAGGCTGGATTCGCCTGTGAGCAGCCCGGCCTTGCTCGTCGTTTTCACCGTTGGGGAGTTCTCCTACAGGCAGTCTCCTGATTCGCTGACTGCCTCGTCTGGCCGCCGACCGAAGATGGCGAATGCATGCAGCGAGCAGCCGCCGCAAGGTGGGCCTCGCGCAAGTTCATTCAATCATCGACTAGGAGCAAACACATGGCTGCTGAAGACAAAGACCTCAATCGCGATCCGATCACCGACGAGCCGGGCGCGCACCCGGTGGGGACGGGTGTTGGCGCTGCCGGCGGTGCCGTGGCAGGCGCGGCGGCGGGCTCCATAGGCGGTCCGGTGGGCGCCGCGATAGGCGGCGTGGTGGGCGCAGTGATCGGCGGGTTGGCGGGCAAGGCCGCCGCCGAGGCCGTGAATCCCACGGCCGAAGAGGCCCACTGGCGCGAGAACTACAACCGCGAATCCTATTACCAACAGGGCCGTAGTTTCGACGACTATGGGCCGGCCTATCGCCTGGGCCTGACGGGGCGCACGCGCTATCAGGACTGGGACAGCGCCGAGCCGAACCTCGAATCCGAGTGGGAAACGGCCCGCGGCGGCTCCAGCCTGAGCTGGCCCGAGGCGCGGCCGGCCAGCCGCGCAGCATGGAACCGCATCGACTCCAAGCGTGCGGGCGGCATGCCGGGCATGGACGGCACTGCCGACAGTCGCATGGGCATGGGCTCGAGCCAGCGCCAAAGCCAGAGCCAGAGCCAGGGCGGCGGCGCCGCTGCCATGGTCGGCGAAGCGCAAAGCGCCGGCAACATGAGCGGCGACAACGAGGATGTGATCGACGCACTGAACGACCTGGCCGAGTGCTGCAAGGACGGCGAGTATGGCTTCCGCGCCTGCGCCGAACAGGCCGAGCGTTCGGACCTCAAGTCGGTATTCCTGCAGCGCGCGGACGATTGCCGCGGCGCGGCCCAGGAACTGTACGAACAGATACGCAGCCTGGGCGGTGACGTGGACGAAGGCGGCAGCGCAGCCGGCGCCATGCACCGCGGTTGGGTTTCGGTGAAGGCCACGCTGTCCACCTACGACGACAAGGCGGTGCTGGAAGAGTGCGAACGCGGGGAGGACAACGCGATGGCGCGTTACCGCAAGGCGCTGAAGCAACCGCTTCCGGCCGGTATCAAACTGATCGTGGAGCGCCAGATGCAGGGCGTGCAGCGCAATCACGACCAGATCAAGATGCTGCGCGACCAGATCCGCGCTTTGTAACGGAGGATAACGAGGCTCTGGGCTTGCCCCGAGCCTCGTACTTGTGTATGGGTGACGAGCGTTCCAGCCCTTCCCTGAAGACCTACCGCGAGAAGCGCAACTTCGACGTCACGCCCGAGCCCCTGGACGGCGGCGTGCCCAACGAAGGGGCCCGCACCTTCGTGATCCAGAAGCACTGGGCAACCCGGCTTCACTACGACTTCCGGCTGGAGCTGGACGGCACGATGAAAAGCTGGGCGGTACCCAAGGGCCCCAGCTTCGACCCAACCGACAAGCGGATGGCCGTGCATGTGGAAGACCACCCGATCTCCTACAACACCTTTGAGGGGACGATTCCGCCTGGCAACTATGGGGCGGGCAAGGTCATCATCTGGGACAAGGGTGTGTGGGTCCCACTGGAGGATCCGCACAAGGGATACCGCGACGGCAAGCTCAAGTTCGAGCTGCGCGGGCACAAGATGCACGGGCGCTGGACGCTGGTGCGCATGAAGGGCCGCGGTGAAGAACGACAGGAACCGTGGCTGCTGATCAAGGAGAAAGACGACTATGTGCGGCCCGCTTCGGAATTCAGCGTAGTGGACGAGATGCCCGACAGCGTCAAGGCGCTGGCCGACCGTCCGGCTGTTGGTACTACCACGCCTTCATCGGCGTCGGGCCCGCCCGCAGGCGCACGAAAAGCCGCGCTGCCGGCGCAGTTGCAGCCCCAGCTCGCGACGCTGGTGGATGCGCCGCCCAAGGACGCCGACAACTGGATCTACGAGATCAAGTTCGACGGCTATCGCATGCTCACTCGCGCCGAGGGCGGGCGCGTGCGCCTGATCACCCGCAACGGCAACGACTGGACCCACAAGCTGGAGCACCTGGCGAAAGCGCTTGAATCCATGGACCTGCCCGACGGCTGGTACGACGGCGAAATCATCATGCCGGGCGAGCGGGTCCCGGCGGATTTCCAGGCCCTGCAGGGCGCGTTCGAAACATCCCGCACAGCGGACATCGTCTATTACCTCTTCGACGTGCCCTACTGCGCCGGCTACAGCCTGCGCGAGGTGCCGCTGCTGGAACGCCGCAACGTGCTTCAGCGCATCGTGGAGCGCAAGCCGCACGACAAGGTCCGGTTCAGCGCCGTGTTCGACGCCACACCTGAAGACGTCCTCGCCTCGGCTTGCCGGCTCGGACTCGAGGGCGTCATTGCCAAGCGCAAGGAATCCGCCTACGTGCTGCGGCGCTCGTCCGACTGGGTCAAACTCAAGTGCGGCCAGCGCCAGGAGTTCGTCATCGGCGGCTATACCGACCCCAAGGGATCGCGCACGGGCATCGGCTCGCTGCTGCTGGGCGTGCACGACAAGGAAGGCCGTCTCAGGTATGCAGGCAACGTGGGCACCGGCTTCAACGAGCTGACGCTGCGTGAGCTGCGCGCCGAACTGGGCGGCCTCCATGCGGATGCCAGCCCCTTTGCGCCCGACGCCGAGATTCCGCGCAATGCCCATTGGGTCAAGCCCGAGCTGATCTGCGAGGTGGCGTTCGGCGATTGGACCCGCAGCGGGCGCATCCGGCACTCGGTCTTTCACGGCCTGCGCGCCGACAAGCCGCCCGAGTCGATCACGCGCGAGGAGCCGCGCCACACTGCCCCGGTCGACAAGCCCGCGAAGGTCGCGCAGTCCGCAACGGCCGCCCTGCCCGCCTCGCTGCGCGTGAGCAATCCCGACCGGGTCATCGACGCCGAGTCCGGAACGACCAAGATCGGACTGGTGCGCTATTACGCGCTGGTCGCGCCGCTGATGATGGAACACCTGAAGGGCCGGCCGGTCGCCCTGGTGCGCGCACCTCAGGGCATCGCCGGAGAACTGTTTTTCCAGAAGCACGCCGAGCGCTACAAGATGCCGGGTGTCGAGCAGCTCGATCAGGCCATCGACCCGGACCATCCGCGCCTGCTCGAAATCGCCTCGCCCGATGGCTTGCTGTCGGCGGCCCAGATGAACGTCATCGAGTTCCACACCTGGAACGGCGTCAAGACCGCCATCGGCAAGCCCGACCGCATGACCTTCGACCTCGACCCGGGAGAAGGCGTCGGCTGGCCGCAAGTGCAGGAAGCAGCGCAGCTGGTGCGCGCCTTCCTCACCGAGCTGGGCCTTCCGGCGTTTCTCAAGACCAGTGGCGGCAAGGGCTTGCACGTAGTGGTGCCGCTGAAGAAGCAATTCGACTGGGACACGGTCAAGGATTTCTCGCAGGCGATCGTGCAGCACCTGGCGCAAACCATCCCGCAGCGCTTTGTCGCCAAGAGTGGCGGCAGCAACCGGGTCGGCAAGATCTTCATCGACTACCTGCGCAACGGCTTTGGCGCGACCACGGTGTGCGCGTGGTCGGCGCGCTCCCGGCCGGGCCTGGGGATTTCAGTGCCGGTCCGGTGGGACGAACTCGAGGGCCTGAAGAGCGGCGCGCATTGGACGGTGGGCACTGTCCACACCCGGCTGGACGAAGGCAACGCGCCGTGGAGCGAGTACGAAGCCAGTCGAACCGGCTTGGCGGCGGCCATGAAGGCGCTGGGTTTCAAGCGGCGCTGAAGCGGAGCACCCACTACCCATGCAGGAACAATGGCCGCGCACCCTATGGATCGTGAGGCACGGCCAGAGCGCCGGCAACGTGGCACGTGATGCCGCGGAGGCGGCGGGCCTGCCGGTCATCGACATCGCCGAGCGGGACATTGATACGCCGTTGTCGGAGCTGGGCTGCCGACAGGCGCGCGCGCTGGGCCACTGGTTTGGCGAACTGTCGCCGGGGAGGCGGCCCGAAGTCGTGCTGTGCTCGCCCTACGTGCGAGCGCGCCAGACGGCGCACCAAATGCTGGAGGGCGCCCGCATCGCACCGAACAGCCTGCGCCTGCGAGTGGACGAGCGCCTGCGCGAGAAGGAGTTCGGCATCCTGGACCGCCTCACCCATTTCGGCATCCGCCAGAAATATCCCGAATTGGGCGAGCAGCGCGCCCACGTCGGCAAGTTCTACTTCCGTCCGCCCGGTGGCGAGAGCTGGTGCGACGTGATCCTGCGCCTGCGCAGCTTGCTGGAGATGATGACCCGCGAGCACGCGGGCCAACGCGTGCTGGTGGTGGCCCACCAGGTCATCGTCAACTGCATGCGTTACCTGATCGAGTGCATGGACGAGGCGGAGATCCTGGCGATCGACAAGCTGGCCGACGTGCCGAACTGCGGTGTAACGTCCTATGAGTACGATCCGCGCCGCGACGCCCTTGTTTCCGACCTCGTGAATTTTGTGGCCCCGTTGCGCCAGGCCGGCGCTCCCGTGACGGTGGAAGCCGACACGCCGGCCGCACCCAAGCCCTGACGCGATGCAGGCCGCGACACCATGGATCGATGTGGACGCCCGGCTGTTGCGCACCTGGCCGCTGCCGCAGGTTTCGCCTGAGGCCGACAAGGAAGAGCGCGGTCGCGTCCTGGTGATCGCGGGAAGCCGCGAGATCCCCGGCGCGGCCCTGTTGGCGGCAACGGCGGCACTGCGCGCTGGGGCGGGGAAATTGGTGATCGCCACCGCCCAGTCCGTCGCGCTAAAGCTGGCGCTGGCCATGCCGGAAGCGCGCGTGATCGCCTTGCCTGAAACGGCGGCGGGCGCCTTTGCAGCCCACGCTATCGACTTGCTCGATGAATGCGCGCAGGGCGCGGACGCCGTGCTCATCGGGCCTGGCCTGATGGACGAGGACGGCACCGACGCCTTCGTTGCCCGGCTGCTGCCCATGCTGGCCCATGCCCCGGTGATCCTCGATGCGTTGGCGATGAATGTCGTCAGGGCCGGCCCAAGACTGAACCAGCCCGTCCTGCTGACGCCGCATGCGGGCGAGATGGCGCATCTGTGCGCATTGAGCAAAGAGGCGGTGCTGGCGGACCCGGAGCAAGCCGTCATCGCTGCCTCGCGTGAATGGAACGCAGTGGTCGCACTCAAGGGCGCCGCCACCCTGATTGCGACTCCGGACGGTGGCCGCTGGCGGCACGAGGCCGAGCATCCCGGCCTCGCCACATCGGGCTCGGGCGACGTACTTGCCGGCCTGATCGCCGGCTTGGCGGCCCAGCAGGTACCGCTGGAGCAAGCCTGTGCCTGGGGCGTGGTCCTGCATGCGCTGGCGGGCAAAGAGCTGGCGCGGCGGCTGGGGCCGTTGGGCTACCTGGCGCGCGAGCTGCCCGGGGAGATTCCGCGCTTGCTGCGCCGGCTGCGGCCGCCGGGTCAGCTCAGGCTTTCGCCCAGGGAATAGCCAGCTGCAGGCGTTGCCGGCCTTCGCGCTGAAGCTCCACGCCCTCGGCAGCCGCGAGCGCAGCGACGTCGCTCCATTCCAGGCGCCGGTAGCCGGCCTCGGCGGAGAACCCCTCGTCCCCTTGGGTCGGCCGCACCGTGAGCGTCACCACCAGCGCGGCAGGACTCGGCTCAGCCGACAGCACCAGATCCGCCGGTGCTGGATTTTCATCCGTGGCATGGATCATGGCCGCGGTCAGCACGTTGCGGACGGCAGAGCGCCTGACCTCGCCGGGAACCGCCGGCACCTCGCTGCGCAATGCGTAGCCCCGGAAGGTCAGGCTGGTGGCCAGCAGGCCCAGGCATTCGCGCACGCCCTCGCTGGCCGTGGTCAGCATCTCTTCTTCCGGCGCCAGCCAGGTGACAACGTCCAGGCAGGAATTGAGCGCCGCCCGCGCGAAGCCATTGATCTTGTGCGCGCTCTCGTGCACATCCGCGAGGTCCGGCTCGGGGGCTCGCAAACGCCTCTCCATCACCTCATAGATCATGCCGATGGGTTGAAGGTTGACCACCAGGTGATGCCGCATCGAGGGTGCCAGGCGGCGCAGCAGGGCGTAGCGCGCCGCTTCCGCCAAGCCGGCCGCGCCTTGCGCAGGCGCCGGCTCTTGCACTTTGGGCGCGCTCGAAGTCATCATGCAAGAGTATTTCACGCCGCAACGGCTTGTCAACTTCAATAGCGCTACCGCTTCGTACGCTCATCGGCATAGCCCAGCGAAGCGGTCTTGCGGCTTGCAGGCGCCGCTGGCGGGCACCCCGTTGGATCCTTGCACCTGGCACTGGCTCAAACGATCCTTCACTCTTACGGAATACTGCCACCCTACGGCCAGTGGAGGCAAAGGCGAACCTGGCTTCCAACTAAGGGTCTTCCACTTCGGATGGCCTTTGCTCTGGAGGTCATTGAACTTCTCGCAAAACTGACCGGCCATAGTGGTGATGAACTTGTTGCGATCTTCCTTGATGAAGTTGGCCGTGATCAGGTACGAATCAACGGCGAGCGAGGGCAGGGCGGCGTCAACGATATTCAATGATGGGTAGCTGGACTTCTGGATCTCCGCCCTCCTGTAGTCCTGCAAAACCTTGGCTGACGTGCCATGCGCCGGATCGAACTTCAGGAGCCTCAAGTTCGGCGGTACATTCGTTTCGAGCAACTTGAGAGGCTGGCCGCCAACAAGCACAAGCACATCGATCTTGGGAAAGCTCGCGTAAAAATTCGGGTCACTTAGTACCATCAATGCCGACCGCCGCGTTTTAGTTCCTTCATCGTCGCCCGTAACCGTGGGATTGATGAAAGGAGCCACGACGGTCGGCCGCTCATTGAACATCTTGCTGTAGATGTTCAGGGCGGTGAGATAAGTCCCGCTCTTCTCGGCATCCATCCAGATCCGCCTACCCTGGATCTGGTGAATGAATTCAAGCGGGCTGTCTTTATTCACCAGGAAATGGATCTCCTCTCTGTACAGCGGCATGAAGACCCTGAGATGCGCCAGGAGCTTGCCGTACTGCCGCCTTGTTTCCGGGGGCACGTCGCGGCTGTCGCGCAAGTACACAAAAGCGGCGTAAACATCCGACTGAACAATCGCCAGGCTAACTCCTTCCGTCTGGCTCATGTCCTCTACGTTCGCCCAGGATCCCTTGGAATCCCGCACTTCCAGCGCCGGGGAAACGAACTCTTTGAGGTTGTTGCCTATCTGGAAATAGGTGCCCGTCTTCCCACCCGTCACGATGACTTCCGCATGCGCGCCGGCCACCGCCACCGCTGCGAACACAAGCACACCTTTCATCAAATCAAGCCACAAGTGGGCCGTTCGGGTCATTGCTCGCATGGCGTATCCTCTCTTTGAAAAAAACTCACTGTTGCGATTTGCACAACCCTGCCTTCTCGTGCGCTACGGAGCACGGCGGCCTGCTTGATCGCGGCGGGACTGCGCTCTCGCTGCGCAGCGGCATCGATGGCGCTTGTGCTGCGCCCATCACCGCGCTCCGCGTTGGTGGGGGCGCGATACCTGCGGTAGATACTGGCGGATGAGCTGACGCTTCCTCGCTGGTCCTGGGTGCAAGAAGCTTGGGCACGATCCATAAAAGAAGCAACGCGGCGACGCCAGCTATGACGCTCTTGAACAGAAGCGCCCAGGGCAGTTCGCCACTCGGCATTTCCAGGGTCCTTTGTGCACTTGCCACAACTTCATCACGTTGGGGAAGATCGTCGGGCTCCTGGCTGATCGTCGCGAAGCTGGGCTTGCGTCCGCAATAGGGACAGTAGGCCACCAAGCCGAACCACGGCTGAAGGCAATAGCCACACAGGTTCTCACCCCGCGCCGACTGAGCCCATTTATTCATCTGGACGTTCAATCCGGCTCTCCAGTTTCCAGCCATATGCCTGCGCGAGCTCGGGGTGGTACACCCACAAATGAGCGTCGTAGACGAACAGCGAGGTCAGCCACGGCCTTGCGACGCTCAAAGTTCCGAACAGCGCGTCGGCGCGGTTTTCTGCCTGCAGTTGCAGCACAGCACGGTGTCTTTCTTGATCGGACTCGAGCAGAGCGAGGACCCCCTGGGGTGCATCGATCCGTAGTCCGACTACCGCGTGCTCAAGCTCGGATTCGAGAAGCGGCACAACGATCGTTGAAGACGTCCCATCGGAAACATGTTCGGGCTGCATCCAGGGATCGCCCTCGATCCGTTGCTCGTTCTTGTAGCTGACGTGCCCTGTGCACAGCCGCGGCGCATCGATGGCCGCCCTCTCGGGGAACAGCTTGCCCATTTGCACGTACTCGAGCGACTCGTCTTGGCCTCTCCAACATTGCTGCCAGAAGAATCCGAAAAGCAATGGGCAGCCCAACGAGAACGTCGGCCTCAGCCCATCGGGCCAGGCGATCCATTCAGCCTTTTTCTTGCCGGTTTGATCCAGGCGAACAATGAGCTGTCCCTCCTCGCTTGGCCAGATCACATGATGGGGATCGAAAACCGGCGCTTCATAGCCATTTTTTGGAGCGAGGACGCTTGTTGGCAAGACGATTGGTTCGGCCGCCCCCGGGGGTTTGCCGACGAGGTTGACAGCACCATTCTTGCCAAGCACCGGCAGCCAAACTTCGCCCGCCCATGCAACCGGGCCTCCGAGCGCAGGGCCTTCTCCGAAATACTCTACTGCGTACGACAAACCGATCAGGGTCGGTGTTACCACCGCTAATCCGATAGCAGTCGGGAAGTACAACGTTGCGCCGCGGACTCCCTCGACAACTTCCATGCGCCATCCGCGGAAATTCTTCAGGCCCTGCGCCAGGATTCCGCCGGCCGGGCGCTCAAGCGGGCTCCAGATTTTCGATTCGGGCAGGAGTACGAGGAGCTTGCCCTGCTCCGGCTCTATGGCCATCAAAGTGGATGAGGCCACATCGAACTTGTCGACCAGGAAACGATAATGCCCCGGCGGTAAGGCTGGCAAGGTTCTGTCCGGGTCAAGGCGCCCGTTCGATCGTGCCAAGGTCAGCTGCGCAGGTGTTTGTCTCAGGCCTCTGGTTGGAGGCCTGGTCATGTCGGAGAGCGCGGGTGCACCAAAGGGCGGAACCCATGGCGAGTCCAGGCACGTGACCGGATCCTGTAGTGGAGTGCCGGTTTGCGGTGAGTAATTGAAGTCGGATGGAAACCACTGGCCAGTGGAAATATCTCTCCTGGCGCCGATCATCCGCCCGACGTCTTGAGTCGAGAGCTTTACGTTGACGGCAGTTCCATTGGGGGACGCGGCAAGGTGCCACGTCTCAGAATCTGGATCGCGGTACCACGTACCCGAGCGGAGCTGCCAGCTCTCGGTGTGCTCTTCCACAACTAAGCTCCTCATCGTCGACCTCTACTACATCAAAGGGCCGCTAGGTAATTAGACGGGAATAGAGCGGAAACCAGTACGGGATAAACGTCCCGTATTTGTCCTGGGGTAGTTGGAACTTTCGTCCCTGGTCCGGGCCTTGGCTCTGGAGAACGGAGAGCCAACGCCGCGCTGGATTTCCGAGGGCCTAGCTCAGCGGGGCACGATTCAAGTCGATACCGGCATCTCAGATAATCCGAGAGAACCGTGCGCGCGTGCGATCGGCCTGCAGGTAGCGGTCGAACACCATGGCGATGGCGCGCACCAGAAACCAGCCAGGGGCTGTCACCTGGATGCCCGACTCGTCCAGCGTCACCAAACCCTGGTCGGCTAGTTCGCGCAGCTGTTCCAGTTCACCCGCGAAGTAGCGCCGGAAATCAATCAGCCAGGCCTGCTCCATGGCCTCGAATAGCACCTCGCCCTGGCACATCAGCGCCATGATCACCGCGCGGCGCGCCAGATCGTCGCGGCTGAGCGCCAGGCCGCGGACCACCGGCAGCCGGCCCTGGTCGAGGTGGTCGCAGTACTCCGCCATCGTCTTCGCGTTCTGGCTGTAGGTCGCGCCGATACGGCCGATGGCCGAGACCCCCAGGCCGATCAGGTCGCAATCGGGCTGGGTGCTATAGCCCTGGAAATTGCGATGCAGGCGCCCCTGGCGCTTGGCGACCGCCAGCGCGTCATTGGGCAGCGCGAAATGGTCCATGCCAATGTAGTCGTAGCCCTCCTCCTTGAACGCCGCCAGCGCTTGCGACAGCATGGCCATCTTGGCGGCGGCGGCCGGCAACTCCGCCGGCACGATGCGGCGCTGCGGCTTGAAGCGTTCCGGCAAATGGGCATAGCCGTAGAGCGCGATCCGGTCGGGGTGCAGTTGGCGCACCTGCTCCAGCGTTCGCGCGAACGTCTCAGGGGTTTGCAGCGGCAAGCCGTAGATCAGGTCCACGTTGATCGAATCGAAGCCGATCTCGCGGGCCTGGGCCATCAGTTCGAACACCTGCTCCGCCGGCTGGATGCGATGCACGGCCTTCTGGACTTCCGGGTCGAAATCCTGCACGCCGAAGCTGATCCGATTGAAGCCCAGTTCCGCCAACACCGCCAGCCGCTTGCCGTTCACGGTCCGCGGATCGATCTCTATCGAATGCTCGCCGCCGGGCGCAAGGGCGAAGCTGCGCCGCAACATGGCGATCAGCTCGCGCAACTCGTCATCGGAAAGAAACGTGGGCGTGCCGCCACCTAAGTGCAACTGGGTTACGGTCTGGCCCAAACCAAGTTCGGCTACGTGCAAGTCCACTTCGCGCGAGAGCAAGCGTAGGTAAACCGCACCGCGCTCGTGGTGTTTGGTGATGATCTTGTTGCAGGCGCAGTAGTAGCACAGCGATTCGCAAAACGGGATGTGAACGTACAGCGACAGCGGCGAGGCCAGGAGCGCAGGACCGGCCTTTCGCTGCGCCAGGGCGCCACCGTAGTCAGCGGCGGTGAACGCCTCGACGAACCGGTCGGCTGTCGGGTAGGAGGTATAGCGCGGCCCCGGGATATCGAAGCGGCTCATCAAATCGGGTGAAACTGGAATCATCGCGGGCCTGGGAGGGTGTAAGCGTTGACTGTGCGACGACCGGAGGCGCTGCCGCTTGATCTGGATCAAGCGCGCCGGGCTCACGATGCCCACAATTTGACCCAGATCAGAAACGCGCAGGTACACCACGGAAGACCCCGGTGCAGTCACGAGTCCTCAAGCCCCATCAATCCGGCGATGCGCCGGCGCTCGAGCCGAACACCCTCAAGGTAGCGTGCTCCAACTGCAATTTACGCGAGCTGTGCATGCCCATCGGCCTTAGCGCCGCAGAGGTGGAGCGCCTGGACGCGATCGTCTCGGCGCGGCGCAAGGTCAAGCGCGGCGCCGCCCTGTTCCGCAGTGGCCAGCGCTTCGAATCCCTCTACGCGATCCGCACTGGCTTTTTCAAGACCTGCATGGCATCTGCCGACGGCCGAGACCATGTGACCGGTTTCCAGATGGCCGGCGAAATCGTCGGCCTGGACGGGATCGTGAACGAGCGCCACACCTGCGATGCGGTGGCGCTGGAGGACGCTGAGGTCTGCGTCATGCCGTTCGACCGTGTCGGCGAGCTCTCGCGTGAAATCAACGCGTTGCAGCATCACGTCCATCGCGTACTGAGCCGCGAGATCGTCCGCGAGCACAGCGTGATGCTGCTGCTAGGCACCATGCGCGCCGAGGAGCGGCTTGCCGCGTTCCTGCTGAACCTGGTGCAGCGGCTGCACGCGCGAGGGTTTTCGCGAACGGAGCTGGTGCTGCGAATGACGCGCGAAGAGATGGGCAGCTATCTCGGGCTCAAGCTCGAAACCGTCAGCCGGACATTTTCCCGGTTTGCCGAGCTGGGTCTGGTGGAAGTGCGGCAGCGTCACCTCCGCATCCTGGATCTGCAAGCGCTCCAGAGAATCGTCGACAACCCGCAATCCAGCGGGCACTGAACCAGAGATATTGGGCCGCCGGGCCGACGCCATGCTCCGCGGCGCAGGCACGGATGATTGATGTGGATCAACGACTGCGGCTGGTTTGCAATCCACACTGACCTCCTCCGAAATGAGGTTCATATGAAGACATTCGACATCAGCATGGCTCCCCACTTTGAAAAGCTCCTTTCCCTGCGTGAACGCGAGCTGTGTGCCGTGCTGGGTGCGCGTGACGCACTGGCGATCGCCACCGCTGACGACGGGCGCGGCGTGACGGACTTCAAGGACATGGCGAGCGTGCAAAGCCTAGCGGCTGTGGATGAAGCCCAGGCGGAGCAGGCGGGCCATGAACTGGAACAGGTACTGGCCGCCCGCCGCCGCCTCAAGGACCATGTGTACGGGAACTGCCTGGACTGCGGCCAGGAGATCGACCTGGGGCGGCTGGCCGCGATGCCCGCCACGTCTTACTGCACCGAATGCCAGGCGGTGCACGAACCGATGGCCCGAGGCGGCTCGCGCCGAACCCAGAGGCTTTCGTTGATGTCTTGATGCATCAGATGTACCCGATAGGCGGCGGCACGTGCCGCAGATGCAGGGCGATACCCAGCGCTGCCAGGTGGTTGCCGTCGCGCCCGAGGATCTGCTGGGCCAGGGGCAAGAATTCCTGCTCCTCGAACCGGGCATGGGCCGTGTAGGCGGATACCAGCTCCGCCAGGCTTTCGGTGTCGAGCTCAGCGGCTCTCGCGCTTGCAGCGAGCTTGACGCCAGGCTTGACTCTTTTCCACAGCGCTTCGATCGTCCGGTGTTCGCTGGTGAGGCGTTGGACCATGGCTTGCACGAGATCGCTCTCGGGGCCGGCCGCTGCGCTGCGCTGCACCGCGACGAACAGCTCGCTTTCCTCGTCGGCGTGATGCTCGAGTATCGAATCCTCGAACAGCGCAAGCGTGGCTGCGGCGACGCGGCGTGCACGCTCGGCGGCGCGAACGAGCGCGGGCAATTCGGCGAAAGTCGCGAGCCCCGAGAGGATTCCCACGTGGCACCGGGAAAAACCGGCGATGGGCGTGTCAGGCTCGACTTGGATTTGAACTGCTGAACTGTCGGTCATGGGGTTCGGCCCTTGGAGATGACGCTTCAATGTAGGCCCAACGTCGGCACACGAACTTGATATTTGTCAACGCATCGTCGATGCCCCGAACCTAAGCTCCAACCATCGCCCCATCCACAGCGGTGGCACCAACCAGGGAGCAAAGCCAGTGGCCGCACGACGACGAGTTTCCCCCACTGCCAACGTACCCGTCGGCGCGCAGGCCTGGTCGGTCCTTGCGGTCAGCACGCTGGCTTTCACGGTGTGCTTCATGGTCTGGATGATGTTCGGCGTCATCGGCATCCCGATCAAGAAGACGCTGAATCTCAATGCGACGCAGTTTGGCCTGCTCACCGCCATGCCGGTGCTAACCGGCTCCCTGGTGCGGGTACCGCTGGGCATTTGGACCGACCGCTACGGCGGGCGCATCGTGATGACTCTGCTGATGGCGCTGACCGTGCCAGCCATTTGGCTGATGTCGTATTCGACCCAATACTGGCACTTTCTGGTGATCGGCCTGTTCGTTGGCCTGGCCGGCGGCTCCTTTTCTGCCGGCACGCCTTACGTCGCCCGCTGGTTCCCGAAGGAGCGGCAGGGCTTCGCCATGGGGATCTACGGCGCCGGCAATTCCGGCGCGGCCGTCAACAAGTTCGTCGCGCCTGTGCTGCTGGTGGCCTTCGGCTGGACACTCGTCCCCCAGGTCTATGCCGCCGTCATGCTCGGTACCGTCCTGCTTTTCTGGTTCTTCAGCTACAGCGATCCCGCACACCAGGTTTCGAGCAGCGTCAAGTTCATCGACCAGATCAAGGCCCTGAAGGACCCCAAAGTGCTGCGCTATTGCCAGTACTACAGCATCGTCTTCGGCGGCTACGTCGCTTTGTCGCTATGGATGGTGCAGTACTACGTCGGCGAGTTCGGCCTGGACATTCGCGTCGCCGCCCTCCTGGCCGCCTGCTTTTCGTTGCCTGGGGGCGTGCTGCGCGCCATCGGCGGCTGGCTGTCGGATAAGTTCGGCGCCCACAGCGTCACCTGGTGGGTGATGTGGGTGAGCTGGATCTGCTTGTTCCTGCTCTCCTATCCGCAAACCGATTTCACCGTATTCACTGTCAACGGCCCGCGTACCTTCCATATCGGCCTGAACGTCTACACCTTCACCATCCTGATGTTGGTGCTGGGCATCGCCTGGGCGTTCGGCAAGGCCAGTGTCTTCAAGTACATCAGCGACGACTACCCCACCAACATCGGCGCCATTTCCGGCATCGTCGGTCTGGCGGGCGGCCTGGGCGGCTTCGTGCTGCCCATCATGTTCGGCGCATTGATGGACATCACCGGCATCCGCTCCAGCGCCTTCATGCTCATGTATGGCGTGGTTTGGGTCTCTCTGGTCTGGATGTACTGGAGCGAGGTGCGCAAGACGCAGGTGATGGGCGAGCACGCACCGCCCTCGCCGCTGGCGCAGATGCATGGAACGAACCCTGCAGCCATTCAGGGCCCCAGCCTTCAGGAACACTGGAGAACCACATGACAACGACAACCACGCTGGTGTCGCCGCTGCGCAAGGGCGCCAGCGGCGCGAATATTGCCGATTGGCGCCCGGAAGACCCCGAGTTCTGGGAATCGACCGGCAAGCGGGTCGCCTACCGCAACCTCTGGATCTCGGTGCCCGCGCTCCTGTGCGGATTCGCGGTTTGGGGCATGTGGGGCATCATCGCGGTGCAGATGCTCAACCTGGGTTTCCCGTTCACCCAGGCCGAGCTGTTCACGCTTACGGCCATCGCGGGCATCGCCGGCGCGACGATGCGCATTCCCGCCTCGTTCCTGATCCGCCTGGCGGGGGGGCGCAACACCATCTTCCTCACCACTGCCATGTTGCTGGCGCCGGCCCTGGGCACCGGCATCGTGCTGCAGCACCCGGAGTGGCCGCTCTGGACTTTCCAGCTGATGGCGCTGTGGTGCGGCGTGGGCGGCGGCAACTTCGCCAGCTCGATGTCGAACATCAGCACGTTCTTTCCGAAGCGGCTGCAGGGCACGGCGCTGGGCCTGAACGCCGGATTAGGCAACTTCGGCGTGACCACGATGCAGATCGTCATTCCGCTGGTGATGACGCTTTCCATCTTCGGCAGCCTGGGCGGCGCCTCCACCACCCTTCTGAAAGACAGCGGCTGGATCTTCGGCAAGATCGCCGCGGGCACGCCCACGTGGATTCAGAACGCCGGCTTTGCCTGGGTGTTGTCGTTGGTGCCGCTTTCCGTCCTGTGCTGGTTCGGGATGAACAACCTCAAGACGGTGACACCCGATTCCGGCCATCCGCTGGTGGCCTTCGCCAAGATCACCTGGCTCTACACGCTGGCCTTCATCCCGTCGATCCTGGGCCTCTACCTGTACCTGCCCAAACCCACCGGGCTGGGCCTCATCAGCATGTGGGTGGCGATCCCGCTGGACATCGTGAGCGCGCTGCTGATCATGAAGCTCGCGGCTTTCGGCCCGATGAAGGAGAACGTCACCAAGCAGTTCGCGATCTTCAAGGACAAGCACACCTGGTCGCTCACCGCGCTGTACATCGTCACTTTCGGTTCGTTCATCGGCTTCTCGATGGCGCTGCCGCTTTCGATGAAGGTGATCTTCGGCGTCAGCCATGTGCCCGACGCGGCCGGCGTCATGCAGCACACCCTGAACAACCCGAACGCGCCCACGATCCTGGCCTATGCCTGGATCGGGCCCTTCGTCGGCGCCGCGGTGCGCCCGCTCGGCGGCTGGATCTCCGACAAGGTGGGCGGCTCCATCGTCACCCAGATCATCTCCGCCGTGATGGTGGTCGCTTCGGTCGCTGTCGGCTACGTGATGATGCAGGCTTACGCCTCGCCCACCCCCGAGCAGCACTTTCCTGCGTTCCTGGGCCTGTTCATCGTGCTTTTCGCCGCCAGCGGCATTGGCAATGGATCGACCTTCCGCACCATCGGCGTGATCTTCGACCGCACGCAGGCCGGGCCGGTACTGGGGTGGACCTCGGCGGTCGCCGCCTATGGCGCCTTCGTGGCGCCCATCGTCATCGGCGACCAGATCAAGGCCGGAACACCGCAGTACGCGATGTACGGTTTCGCAATCTTCTATGCCCTTTGCCTGGTGCTGAACTGGTGGTTCTACCTGCGCAAGGGGGCTTACGTCAAAAACCCGTGAGTCGCCTTCCCATCGAATGAGAGAAAAAAGTCCATGAGCCACTTTCTCGACCGCCTCACCTATTTCCAGCAGCCGCGCGAGCCTTTCTCCGGCGGCCACGGCCAGACGACCGGCGAAGACCGAACCTGGGAGGATGCCTACCGGAATCGATGGGCGCACGACAAGATCGTGCGCAGCACCCACGGCGTCAACTGCACCGGCTCGTGTTCCTGGAAAATCTACGTCAAAGGCGGCATCGTCAGCTGGGAAACCCAGCAGACGGACTACCCGCGGACGCGTTGGGACCTTCCGAACCACGAGCCACGGGGGTGCGCTCGCGGCGCCAGCTACAGCTGGTACCTGTACAGTGCAAACCGGGTCAAGTACCCCATGGTCCGCGGCCGCCTGCTCAAGAGCTGGCGCGAGGCACGCCTGACGCTCGGACCGGTCGAGGCCTGGGCCAGCATCGTCGCCGACGACAAGAAACGGCGTGATTACCAATCCGTTCGTGGACTGGGTGGATTCGTTCGCTCGAGCTGGGACGAGGTCAACGAGATCATCGCGGCCGCCAACGTCCATACGATCAAGCGGCATGGGCCGGATCGCGTGATCGGCTTCTCGCCGATCCCGGCGATGTCGATGGTCAGCTACGCGGCCGGGTCGCGCTACCTGAGCCTCATAGGCGGCGTCTGCATGAGCTTCTACGACTGGTACTGCGACTTGCCTCCTTCCAGCCCGCAGATCTGGGGCGAGCAGACGGACGTTCCGGAATCGGCCGACTGGTACAACTCCAGCTACATCATCGCCTGGGGTTCCAACGTGCCCCAGACGCGGACCCCGGACGCCCACTTCTTCACCGAGGTCCGCTACAAGGGCACCAAGACCGTGGCGGTCACGCCGGACTATTCGGAAGTGGCCAAGCTGGCCGACATCTGGATGAACCCGAGACAGGGCACCGATGCGGCCGTGGCCATGGCCATGGGCCACGTCATCCTCAGGGACTTCTATTTCGGGGGCGGCGGGCGCGAGCGCAGCGCGTACTTCGACGAGTACGTGCGCCGCTACACCGACATGCCCATGCTGGTCATGCTCAAGGAGCACGCCCTGCTCTCCGGTGAGGTGGTCATGGTGCCCCACCGGTATGTCCGCGCCAGCGACTTTAACGGCAAGCTGGGGCAGGACAACAATCCCGAGTGGAAAACCGTTGCCTTCGACGAATCCGGCAAGGTGGTGCTGCCCAATGGCGCCATCGGTTTCAGGTGGGGGCCCGACGGACGGGCGGACCAGGGCCAGTGGAACCTGGAGGCGAAGGAAGCCCGCAGCGGCGGCGACGTGAGGCTCAAGCTGTCCGTGATGGAGGGCGAGCAGCAGGGCGCCTGCGAAACGGCGCGGGTCGGCTTCCCCTATTTCGGGGGGATCGCCAGCGAGCACTTCCCGAACAACGAGCAATCGGACGTGCTGGTGCGCACGGTGCCGGTCCAACGCATCTCGCTCGGCAAGGCCGGCGAAGAGCGTTCCGCTCTCGTGGCGACCGTGTTCGATCTGCAGGTGGCCAACTACGGGATCGCGCGGGGCCTCGAGGGCGAATTCGCCGCGCACAGTTTCGACGAGGACACACCCTACACCCCCGCCTGGCAGGAGCGTATCACCGGCACGCCCCGTTCGCAGCTCATCACGGTGGCGCACCAGTTCGCCGAAAACGCCCACAAGACCCAGGGGCGCTCCATGGTGATCATCGGCGCGGCCATGAACCACTGGTACCACAGCGACATGAACTACCGCGGCGTGATCAACATGCTGATGATGTGCGGCTGCGTCGGCAAGAGCGGCGGTGGATGGGCGCACTATGTCGGTCAGGAAAAACTGCGGCCGCAGACGGGCTGGACCGCCCTCGCCTTCGCGCTCGACTGGATCCGGCCACCGCGCCAGATGAACAGCACCAGCTTTTTCTATGCCCACACCGACCAGTGGCGCTACGAAAAGCTGGGCATGGACGAAGTGGTCTCGCCGCTGGCCGACAAGAAGCTCTATGGCGGCAGCATGATCGACTACAACGTGCGCGCGGAGCGCATGGGCTGGCTGCCGAGTGCGCCGCAGTTGCAGACCAATCCGTTGCAAGTCGTCCGCGACGCCCAGGCAGCGGGCGCGGACCCGAAGGATTTCGCGGCGAAAGGACTCAAGGACGGCTCGTTGAAGATGAGCTGCACCGACCCCGATCACCCGGACAACTGGCCGCGCAACATGTTCGTCTGGCGCTCCAACATCCTGGGCTCGTCCGGCAAGGGACACGAGTACTTCCTCAAGCACCTGCTGGGCACGAGCAACGGGGTCCAGGGCCAGGACCTGGGCGCCGAAGACGCGCGACCGACCGAGGTCGTCTGGCGCGACAAGGCGCCGGAAGGCAAGCTGGACCTGCTGGTCACGCTCGACTTCCGCATGAGCACCACCTGCCTCTACTCCGATATCGTGCTCCCCACGGCCACCTGGTACGAGAAGAACGACCTCAACACCAGCGACATGCATCCTTTCATCCACCCGCTGTCGACCGCGGTGGACCCGGCCTGGCAGTCGCGCAGCGACTGGGACATCTACAAGGGCTTCGCGAAAAAGTTCAGCGAGGTCTGCGTGGGCCACCTGGGCGTGGAGCGCGAGCTGGTGCTGTCGCCCCTGATGCACGATAGCCCGTCCGAATTGGCACAGCCCTTCGACGTCAAGGAATGGGCTCGCGGCGACTGCGAGCTCGTTCCCGGCAAGACGGCGCCGAACATGCAGGTCGTCGAGCGCGACTACCCCAATGTCTTCAAGCGCTTCACCGCGCTGGGCCCGCTGATGGCCAAGGCCGGCAACGGCGGCAAGGGTATCGGCTGGAACACGCAGACCGAGGTCAAGCAGCTGGGCGAACTGAACGGCCTCGTCAAGGAAGAAGGCGCCACCAAGGGCTTGCCGAAGATCGAGACCGACATCGACGCGTGCGAGGTCGTCCTGCAACTGGCGCCGGAAACCAATGGCCACGTGGCCGTGAAGGCGTGGGAAGCGCTAGGCAAGCAGACCGGACGGGACCACGCCCACCTGGCCCTGCACCGGCAGGACGAGAAGATCCGGTTCCGCGACGTGCAGGCGCAACCGCGCAAGATCATCAGCTCCCCGACCTGGAGCGGCATCGAGAGCGAGACGGTGTCGTACAACGCCGGTTACACGAACGTCCACGAACTGATCCCATGGCGGACGCTGACTGGGCGCCAGCAGTTCTACATGGACCATCCCTGGATGATCGCCTTCGGCGAGGGGTTCAGCACGTACCGCCCGCCGGTGGACCTGAAGACAACGGGTGGCATCCGGGGCATCCGTTCCAACGGAAATCCGGAGATTGCGCTGAACTTCATCACGCCCCACCAGAAGTGGGGCATCCACTCGACCTACACGGACAACCTGCTGATGTTGACGCTTCCAGGCCTGATCGAAGATGACGTCGCCGCCAAGTGTCATCCGGCCCTTTGTCGGTGTCGTGATGGCACCCAGGCACTTCAGGAGCGTGGTCTTGCCCGAGCCGCTGGGCCCGATCAATCCGACCACCTCACCGGGCGCCACGCTCATGTTGACATCCTTGAGAGCGTCGACGGCAGCCGCACCCGCGCCGTAGCGCTTGCTCAAGCCCTCGATCCGGATGCCGTCGGCCATCTCAGCCTCCGCCGAGCCGCCTCAAGGAGGCTGAAGCCCCCTCGGGGGGCAGCGAACCACGCGAAGCGGGGAGCGTGGGGGTCATGTCAGCCGCCGATGGCCGCAGCCGGGTCGACATTCAGGGCCGCGCGGATGCCCAGGGTGCTGGCCAGCGCGCACACGGCCATCACCATGGCAAAACCTGTTACGGCATCGCCGCTCTCGAGAAGCACGTACTTGGGAAACAGCGGCGCCCACGCGCTGGCGGCCAGCTTGCCGACGATGAAGCCGATCACGCCCAGCCCGAGCGCCTGCTGCAGGATCATCGAGGCGATCGTCCTGTCATGTGTGCCGATCAGCTTGAGGACTGCGATTTCGCGCAACTTCCCCAGGGTCATCGTATAGATGATGAAGGCCACGATCGCCGCGCTCACGACCGCCAGGATGACGAGGAACATGCCGATCTGCCTGGCCGCCGTGGCGATCAGCTTGGCGACCAGCAGCTCCTCCATCTCCGCGCGTGAATAGGCCTGCAAGTGTTTCCAGCGCCGGATGGTCTGTGCCAGCACGTCGGCGGACCGCCCTTCAGCCATGCGCACCAGCACGGCGTTGACCTGGTGGCTGCTGGTCTGCAATGCGGTGACGGCCTCCAGCAGACCCGGCAGGCCCGGCCGGTCAAAAGCCGGATTGCCGGCGATGCGCTCCCGCTCGCTCACGATGGCATCGTTGTCCTTGAGGAACTGCGCCTGCTGCGCATCCTTGAGGGCAATGAACACCATGGGGTCCCCGCCGGAGGACACCGTGCGGCGGGTCAGGCCCACCACGGTGTAGATGTGGCGGCGGATGCGGATGCGCTCACCCAGCCAGAACCCGGTCCTGACATCGGCGAGGGCCTCATAGTGGCTGCGGGTCGTGCGCCGGCCGGCCACCAGGTGGGTGGGCTCGCCAGGCTGGCCCGGCTCGAAACCCACCACCATGGCCCGGACGTCCCCGGCGCTACCGCGCACCTGAAGGGTCTGGTAGGTCACATTCGCGGCCCGCGCCACGCCCGGCAGCCCGAGCACGTCCCGGTACACATCGTCGCGCAGGCTGGACGATTCCACATAGGGGCCCTGCGTATCCTTCTGCACCACCCAGAGGTCGGCGCCGCTGTTGTTCAGCAGAACCTTGGCGTCATCCACCATGCCGCGGTAGACGCCGGCGAAAGTCAGCGTGACGCCGATCAGCAGTCCCAGGCCGATCCCGGTGAGGACAAACTTTCCCCGCGAGTGCAGGATGTCCCGGCCGGCCAGGCTGATCACTGCGGGCCGCCGATCAGCGAATCGACGACCCGGACCCGGCTGCCCTCGCCCAACTCGGCTTCGCTGTGAATCACCACGGCGTCGCCGGCCTTCAGCCCGCGAGTGACCTGCAGCATGCCGTTGTCACCCTCGGCACCGACATCGATGCTGACGAAGCGAAGCTTGCCTTCCTGGTGCGCCCATACGCCAGTGTGGGCACCGCGTTGCCTTAGCGCGGCATTGGAAACCAGCAGCGCACCATGCACGGCGGGCAGTCTCACCAGCACCTCGGCCATTTCGCCAGTCGACAAGCCTGCCGGCGGGCTGTCAAAAGTGACTTGAGCGATGCGCTCCTCGGTAATGCTGTCGCTCGCGGGATCGATGCGCGCGACCCTGCCCGGCACGGGGGCGTGCGAGCTGGAGCGCAACGTGATCTGGACGGGCAAACCCGGGCCGAGGCCCGCGGCGCGGCTCTGGTCCAGCCGGCTCGTGACCCAGAGGCTGCCCGGGTCGAACAGTTTGATCACGGCCTGGCCGGCCACGACGGTGGATCCGGGCTCGGCGACGCGCGCCGTCACGATGCCGTCGAAGGGCGCCTGCAGCCGGATGTTGCCGCGTTGCTGCCGCGCAGCCTCCCGCTCCGCCTCCAGACGGACCTGGTCCTCGCGCGCGCCGGCCAACGCCGACTCCACAGCCGCCAGCTGGGCTCGCGCCGAATGCAGCAGTTGCAGTTTGGCGTCCACGACGCTGATGCTGACGAAGTTCTGCCGGCCCAGGTCGACATAGCGTGCGGCGTCGCCCTCGGCCAGGGCCAGGCGGCTGTGCGCATCGCGCACCTGGGCCTGCGCCGCGGCCACGGCGCTCCGGGCGCGGGCGACCGCGGCTGATGAAGACGCCAGCCGGGCATCCAGGTCCACCGCGTCCATCTCGGCGAGCAATTGGCCGGCCCGGACGTGGTCGCCGACATCGACCAGCACGCGCTGCACCCGCCCGGCTGTCGTCGGGCCGATGAAGTATGCGCGCCTTGCCTCCACGACACCGATGCCGAAGAGCGAAGGTTCGAGCGTACCTTCCACCACCTGCGCCAGCGTCACCCTGGTGGATGCGAGCGGTCCGCTGCGGCTCGCGAACCAGCCAAAGCCCAGCAGGATAGCGACACCTGCAGCAACCCAGAGGGCACCCTTCGCGGCTCGACGGTACGACTGTGGATCCTTCAGGATATTCATGACAGTTTCAGCCTAGCGGATGCCGCGACGTCGCCAGTTGACCCATGTCAAGCAGAACCATCGGACCGAACCTTGCGCTGACAGGACGCGAGCGTGTGATCTTCGTCAAGTGCTCGCGGCCCGGGCGTGCATTAGGATGAAAACATCAAGGAGCTCTCCATGCTTTCATCCAAAGTCGCCATGGTCACCGGGGCCTCGTCGGGGATTGGCCGTGCCGTTGCCCTCGCCTATGCCGCCGCCGGCGCCAAGGTCGTCGTGTCCGACACCAATTCCGCGGGTGGGGAAGAGCCGGTCGGCCTGATCTGCAAAGCGGGTGGAACCGGTGCTCACTACCCGATCGATGGCAGCCTCCTCGCCCACTGAGGTAGCCGCTCTCTCGGCCGACCTCTGTGACAGGTCGGCCGAGGATCACTGGCATGCGCTGTCCGCCAGGGATGTTCTGCGCCGCCTTGCAGTCCGCGCGAACGACGGCCTCACTGGGGAGCAGGTCGAGGCACGGCGCAGGGCCCATGGGCCCAACGCACTGCCGGAGCCACCGCCCCGGCCCGTCTGGCGCCTGTTCGCGCGGCAGTTCGCCAGCCCTCTGATCTATATCCTGTTCGCCGCCGCCTTGATGGCCGTGGCGCTCGGCCACCATGGCGATGCTGGTGTCATCCTGGCGGTGGTGCTGGCCAACGCGCTGATCGGAACCTTCCAGGAAGGGCGGGCGGAGCGATCGATGGCCGCGCTGCGGCGCCTGGCTGCCGTACAGGTGCGCGTGCTGCGCAATGGCCGCGAGAGCATGGTGGAAGCGCGCCACCTGGTGCCGGGAGACATCGTGCTGCTGGCTGCGGGCGATGCGGTCGGCGCCGACGCCCGCCTGCTCGAAGAATCCCAGTTGCAGGCGGCCGAAGCCGCGCTCACGGGCGAGTCGGTGCCGGTATCCAAGTCGGCTGCCCCGCTGCCCGAAGCAACCAGCCTCGCCGATCGTCGCAACATGGTCTATTCCGGGACCTACCTCACCGCGGGGCGCGGGATTGGCGTGGTCGTAGCGACAGGGCCGCATACGGAGGTCGGGCGCATCGCGGGCCTGACCCAGAACGCCGCCGAACCTCAGACGCCGCTGCAGGAGCGCATCGGCCAATTCGGCCGGGTGCTCGTTGCCGCGGCATTCGCCCTGTTTGTCCTGGTCGTGTTGCTCGGCGTGTGGCGCGAGCTACCCCTTTCCGAGGTGTTGATGGTGGCCATCAGCCAGATGGTCTCCATGGTGCCCGAGGGACTGCCGGTGGCGATGACCATCGCGCTGGCGGTGGGCATGCAGCGGATGGCTGCACGCGGCGTCATCATCCGCCGGCTGTCCGCCGTGGAGACGCTGGGCTCCACCACCGTGATCTGCAGCGACAAGACGGGCACCCTGACGCGCAACGAGATGACGGTGACGGCACTGTGGCTTCCCCCTGCGGGAGGCCAGACGGCGCGCCGTATCGATGTGTCCGGCATCGGCTACCGGCCGCAAGGAGAATTGTCCGAGGCCGGCGCACCGGTGGATGCGCAAGCGCCGGCGCTGGCTTCGTTGTTGGAGGCTGCGGTGCTGTGCAACGATGCGCAGATCTTGCCGCCGCGGGATGGCCACAACGGCTGGGCTGTGGTGGGCGATCCCACCGAAGGCGCCTTGCTGGTGCTCGCGGCCAAGGCCGGAATCGACCTGGAACCGCTGCGCGAGCTGGCACCGCGCGAAGCGGAGCTGCCTTTTGATTCGGACGCCAAGCTGATGGCGACCCGCCACAGGCTGCATGGCGCCCCGCGCCGGGTCATCGTCAAGGGCGCGCCGGAGGCTGTGCTGCGCCTGTGCGCCGGCGCCGCGCCCGAAACGCTGCGCACCGCCCGGGAGGCGGCAGACGAGATGGCGGCGCAGGCCCTGCGCGTGCTGGCATTCGCTGTGGTGGAGGACGGTACGCTGGATCCGGTGGCCGGCTTCGACGCACTGATCGGAAGGGCACGGTTGCTGGGACTGGCCGGCCAGATCGATCCGCCGCGGGACGAGGCCAAGGCGGCGGTCGCGGACTGCCGGGCGGCCGGCATCCGGCCGGTCATGGTCACGGGCGACCACAAGCTCACTGGCCTGGCCATTGCGCGAGCGCTGGGCATTGCACGCGACGGCGACCGCGCGGTAGACGGGACCGAGCTCGAGCGCATGGGCGAGGCGGAGTTGCGCGACGAACTGCCCGGCATTGCGGTGTTCGCCCGCGTGCGCCCGGCGCAAAAGCTGCGCATCGTGGAGGCGCTGCAGGCCCGCGGCGAGGTGGTGGCAATGACCGGCGACGGCGTCAACGACGCGCCGGCTTTGGCACGCGCGGATGTGGGCGTGGCCATGGGCATCACCGGCACCGAGGTCGCCAAAAGCGCGGCCCGCATTGTGATCACCGACGACAATTTCGCCACCATCGTTCGCGCGGTTGAACAGGGGCGCGTGGTCTACGGCAACCTGAAGAAGGTCATCCTCTACCTGTTCGCGACTTCCATCGACGAGGTCGCGCTGTTGCTGCTGGCGCTCCTTGCCGGTTTTCCGCTGCCGTTGGCGGCGGTGCAGATCCTGTGGATCAACATCGTCACAGAGGGCACCCTCACGGTGAACCTGGTGATGCAACCGGCAGACGGCGACGAGATGAGGCGCAAGCCCGTGCCCCGGGACGATCCGCTGGTCGACCGCGGGATGCTGCGCCGCGTCGCGCTGATGGCGTTGGTGACGGTGACGGTCACTTTCGGCTGGTTCGTCTGGCGCATGGGAATGGACACGGACCTGGCGCAGGCCCGCACCGAAACGTTCACGCTGCTGGCCATGTGCCAGTGGTTCAACGTGCTGAACTGCCAGTCCCCCTCCCGAACCGCCCTGGGGACGGGTCTGTTCCGCAATCGCTGGCTGGTGGTCGGGCTGGCCGCGTCCGTGATTTTGCAGCTTGCCGTGATCTATGTTCCCGCCATGAACACGCTGTTCCACACGGTTGCGCTGCCGGTTCCAGTAGTGCTGCTCCTGGCCGGACTGGCCAGCGCCGTGTTGGCGGCGGAGGAGCTGCGCAAGTTCCTGGCGCGCGCGTCGGCTTCGGCGATTCGCGCTGGCTATTGATCGTGCCGGATCACCGGAATGTAGATCCTGGCCGGGCCACGCGCCACAAGCAGCGCCACCACCTTGCTCTTGCCGATGGACTCGAGCGCCGTGTCGAAATCGCCGGAGCTTGCGACATCGATGCCGTTGACGGCGGTGATCCTGTCGCCTGGTTCGATCCCGGCGAGCAATCCAGCGCCGGATGCCGTTTCGACGTAGGCGCCGGCCGGCATGCCCTTCGTTGCGCTCACAGGCGACAACACCAGCCCAAGGCGTGCCGCATCGCCGGCCGGCACCGGGGCGCCCGGTGGCGGCAAGTCGCTGGTCGGCGCAGTGACCTTGACTGCCACTCGCTGCAATGCCTTGTGGCGCCAAACCTGCAACGCGAGCACAGCCCCGGGTCGAGCGCCCCCGATGGCCTCCTCGAACTCCAACTGCGAATCGAAACTCTTCCCGTCGACAGCGAGCAGGATGTCTCCGCTGCGAAGCCCTGCCTCCTCGGCCGGGCTGCCGGCACTCACCCGCGTCACCAGGGCGCCTCGCGGCTGTGCAAGGCCAAAGGCCTGACCCAGTTCCGGCGTCACGGGCTGAGTCCTGAGCCCTACGTGGCCGCGTGGCGTGCCCGAGCGGAATCCGGCGGCTATGCGCATTACCCGGTCTATCGGCAATGAAAACGAAACCCCGATATAGATGCCACTGGCCGAAAAGATCATCGAATTCATTCCCACCACCAGACCGTCGGTGTTAAATAGCGGCCCGCCGGAACTGCCGGGGTTCAGGACGACGTCCGACTGGATAAGCGGCATTCCTGCGCCGCCGCCGGGCAGAAATCTCGGGTAGGCGCTCACGATGCCCACCGTGAGGCTGTGATCGAAACCGAACGGAGCGCCCAAGGCTGCCACCCATTCGCCAGGGCAAACATGTCCGAGTGACGCCACCTGCGCCACTGCAAGACCAGAGGCACTGATTTTCAGCAATGCAACGTCGCTGCTTCGGTCCAGTCCCACAATACCTGCCCTGAAGCGGCGCCCGTCTGTGGTGACCACCCACGTTTCTCGTGCGTCGAACACTCCGTGAGCATTGGTGAGGATGTAGCCATCAGCGCCGATCACGAAGCCGGAAGAGGTCGAGCGCTCCAGCGTTGCGCCGGCCCCGTCCCCCAATGGCAGGCCGGACACGGCATGGAAGAAGTCGAAGCCTTCGATGTCCTCCAGTGGGTCGCGGCGGGCGCGCAGAACGACGACGCTGACCACCGAAGGGGCATTGCGCAACGTCGCCTGAACAAACCCACGAGACGACGACTCAGTAGTTGATTGGGGGGTGCAGACCGCGGATAGCGAAGACCCTGAATGGGCCAGCCCTGCGACAACAAGTGCCGCGCTCGCCATGAAGGCGCGCACCCCGCTCAGAACAGTGGCCCGAGTCAGCCCAGGCAGACCATCGCGCGCCGGCGTTGGCGTTTGCATGCTGCTCGGGTTACGCGGTTGCGGTTTCATGGTCCGTGGGCCTGGTCGTTAGCAAGCCGAACTGTTGCCGGGAACGGCTCACGATGGTGAACCCAATTTCCTTCTACGCGTTTGACCTTCGTCAATGCTGCCCGTATGCGCCAAGCCAATACTGGAACCTCAATCACCAGGAGATACTCATGTTTAGGCGAGTCCTCATTCCCATAGACGGAAGCGAAACGGCAAACAAGGCCTTGGTGATTGCTCTACAGCTAGCGCGCGCAAGCGGCGGCCGTGTCCGTCTAGTGCATTCGCTGGACGAGCTGGCCTATCTCTGGGGTTACGAGTACCGCGGTGACGCCCTTACGCTGGCGCGCGAGCAGGCATCGAAGGTATTGGATAGCGCAGCTGCTATGGCCCAGTCAGCTGGCGTGACGGCCGAGCAGCAGCTGGTCGAAGATCCAGGCGTCCGACTGGGAGAGGCGATCGCAAGCGAGGCGAGGCAATGGGAGGCCGACCTGATCGTGGTTGGCACCCACGGCCGCCGTGGAATCGGTCGCGTGCTGCTGGGTAGCGGCGCCGAGCAGATCGTTCGATCAGCGCCGGTGCCTGTGTTGGTCATTCGCGGCGACGATCAACCCGCGAAGGCTTGACGGCAAGTTCGGAAAGGGTACAGGCCTCTGCGGTTGCCGGGGCACAGCAGGCTGCGTTGGCTCAGGTCGGTGGCCGGGCGTGGTGGTCATCCATGATGCAGCAGGTGTAACCCGCGACCTGCATGAGCAAGCAGACTGGCTCGCGTCCGAAGGCTTCCTCGCCCTTGCGCCGAACTTGTTCTACTGGGGCAAGCGGTGGACATGCCTGTTCGCTGCCATCCGCGATCCGACCCATCCTCTGCCTGACCTGGACGCCGCCCGTGCCTGGCTCGCCGCACGCAAAGAATGCACCGGTCAGACCGGCGTCATCGGCTTCTGCATGGGCGGCGGACTTGCGCTGATGGTGGGCTCACCCCCGATTCCAAGCGCGCGCTGCCGCGCGCCTGCCCGATCGTCGCCAGCTACGGTGCCCGGGACCGCTGGCCGGGGGTGCGCAAGGTGCCCGGTATTCTCGAGCCCGCGCTGGCTGCGAGCTCACGGTGCATGTTGTCGTCGAGCGCAGCAAATGAGCCGAAGGCAGTCACCCCTACCACCCCAACTGGAACCGCAAAGCCAGCATGACCACGGTGCCACAAACGATTGTGCCGAACAGGCTGCGCCGCCACGCATAGAAAGCCAGGCCAGCCAGGGCGCCGAAGATGCGCGCGTCGCGCCAAGTGTGGATCAGGTGTCCCTGTGTGATAACCAGTTCCGGCGCCACGACGGCCGCAAGGGCTGCCGTCGGGGCATACCGAAGCCCCTCGCGCAGCCACCGCGGCATCGGGAGGTCTTCTTTCGACAGCAGGAAGAACGCACGGCACAACAGCGTGATGACAGCCATGCCCACCGAAGTGATGAAGATTTCCAGCGCGCTCACGACTTCGCCCCCTTGCGCGCGGGCCGCGCATGATCAGCCAAGATGCCCACCGCAACCGCCGCCGCGATCGCGACGACGATGTTCAACTTCAGAGGTAGCGCGTAGGCCGCGACCGCGGCGCAGGCAGCAACCACGGCAGCCGCCCAGTTTGACGGACTGCGCAGTTGCGTGCACGTGAGCGCGAGAAGGGCCATCGTCCCGGCGAACCCGAGGCCCCACGAGGCCGGAATCCCGTGCCCCGCGACGATCCCGCTGATGATCGAAACTTGCCACACAGCGAATGTCATCAGCGCGCTGCCCACGAAGTATTCCTCGTGCCTGCAGCCTGGCACCGGTTCAGGAAAGCGGCGGATGAAAAGCGCGAAGTTCGTGTCGCCCATCAGGAAGCTGAGTGCGACGCGCTGCCCGCGCGGCAGGTGGGCGAAGTAAGGACGGTAGTGGAAGCTGAATGCCATGAACCGCAAGCTGACGCACAGCGTGGTGGCCCACACCACCCACATCGGCGCATCGGCAGCGATGAGCGGCAGTACTGCGATCTGCGCGGAGCCGGCGTACACGAGGACGGACATGAAGATGGCCAACGGCACGCCCATGCCGCTCTTGGCCATGGCGACGCCCGCGACAACGCCCCATGCGGCGATCCCGATCGCCATCGGTACGGCATCACGGGCTCCTTCGCGGACCAGGGGCCGGCGTGCGAAGACTACCGCCTCCGCGCGAAACGATTCAAGACAGGACTTCAGAGACACGCTTTCCCCTAGTGGGTGAGATTGTCTCCCGAGTTTCGGCGTGGATCGCCTGAACGAGCCCATGAAAGGCGATTGGCACGAGACGACGCACTTCACACAATCCCAAAGCGCGGTCGCTGGCGCTGGCCCGCTTTCGCTGTGGCCATGTTCGCGTAGCTCCAAGTCCCGCCCTCGCGGCCGAGATCGGGCGCTTGCCGATGGTGCTGGTTGCGCGCAAAGGCCTGAAGGTGAAGTCGGCGGCCGAGCTGACCAACGCCGCGCGTGCGGCGCCGGGCAAGATCAGCTACGGCACCTGGGGGATCGGCAGCGTTGCGCACCTGGCCTTTGCCATGCTGGAAAAGCAGGCGGGCATCGAACTGAACCACGTTCCCTTCCAGGGTGGCGCGCCGACGTACGCCGCGGTCCTGGGCGGTCACGTCGACCTGGCGCTGGCCCAGGTGAGCTGGGCCGTAGCGACGGCCCGCGACGGAAGCGTCCAGATGCTGGGCGTGACGTCGCCGCGGCGCAGCGCCCTGGCACCCGACGTGCCGACCTTGTCGGAAATCGGATTCGCCGGCTATGCCGCGGAACAGTGGCTCGCGCTGTTCGCTCCCAAGGGAACCCCGCCCCGTATCGTCGAACTCCTCAACGTACAGGTGAACGCCTGGCTCGCAACGCCGGAGGCCCGTTCACAGCTGGCTGCGGGCGGCATCGAGCCCTCTGGTGGATCGCCCGCGCAACTTGCCGAACGCCAGCGCGACGACATCTCCTTGTGGGGAAAGATCATCAAGGAGAAGAACATCAAGGTCAGCGACCTGAAGTGACAGGCATGCTTGGTTTGGATCTGATCAATTCAAACCTTTGCGGCATTTCATGGTGGCGGCCACCTCTCCATGCACAGCGCAGGTTCGTGCGTCCAAAGCACACACTCTTTACCTTCCGGCGAGTCGGGCCCCGGTCACCATCGATCGGTACGGCCCCAGCCGCGCGAACAGGAATGAAGCAAGCATGAGGCTTGCGGCCAGCGCGGCCAAGCTGCTGGAATACCCGCCGGAGGAACTCCTCATATAGCCGACGGCCGCGACGGCGGCGGCGCCCGAGATCTGCATCGATGCCAGGAGCACTGCGTAGATGGCGCCGAACGATTGCCGGCCGAAATAGCGCGCAACCGAAAAGGCGAGCACATCGTATTCGGCCCCAATGAGCAGCCCGGCAAGGATGGCGCAGGCAGCCGCTGTGTTGTAGGGCAGCCCAAGGGCATACAGCGCGAGCGCGGCGGCCGCAACGATGCACAGCACGGCCATCAACACGGGCACCTTGACGTGGTCGAGCAGCCATCCTGTGCCCACGCGGCCCACAATCAGCGACAGGCCCAGCACCGACTGCATGGCACCTGCCTGGCCGACGGCCATTCCGGCGTCGACGAGGATGCGGACCTGGTGAAAGACGATGGCGCCGCTTGCCGCGCCCAGGATCGCGAAACCGGCGGCAGACAGCCAGAACACACGGGTACCGGTCGCCTGGCCCAGGGTCAGGCCTTCCAGGCGGGTTTCCACCAGCGACGGCAGCGAAGGATAGCGGCGGCGCTCCCGCAGCAGGAGCGCGGCAACCGGCCACGGGATCGCGATGGCCAGCACGCCCAGCACCGCATAGGCGGCGCGCCAGCCGTGCGCGGCAATCACGTACGCCACCAGCATGGGCAGCAGGGCGGCTCCTACGCCCACGCCGGCATTGACGATGCCGAGGCTCAAACCCAGTCTTCTGTCGAACCAGCCGGCGGCAAGCTTGTTGTAGGAAACCGGCCAGATGCCGATGCCCAACAGCGAGACCAGTGCCAGCCCCGCGTAGAACATGGCAATGTTCGCAGGCAGGAACGCGAGTGCGCCGACTCCCGCGCCGAACAGCGGGATGCTCGTGAGCACCAGGACGCGCGCCCCGAACCTGTCGATCATCCATCCCGCCAGCAGCGCCGTGACCACCACCATGACCCCGATCAGCGTTCCGCCGAGCGAGATGGCGCCGACGCCCCAACCGAACTCCTTCTCCAGCGGTGAAACGAAGCTGCCGAAACAGAACACCAGGATGGTGCTGGGCCCGAGCGTCAGCCCGACGAAGGACGCCAGCGTCGCGGCCCAGGCCGGCTGCAGTCGCCCGGAATCATCACGCAGGTTTTCCGGATCCAGTTCGTCCTTCACTCCGGGTCTCCATCGCAAAGATATTCCCACAGCCGTCCGGCGGTGCGCCCTTCGTCCCAGGTCGCGCGCGCCCGGGCCGTCACGGCGTCCAACCGGGGACCGGTCTGCGCCATGCCCGACGCGACAACGGCCAGCTCGACCCGCGCGGCTTCCTCCAGCAACCAGGCGAGCGCCAGCGCCTGCGGCGCCGACGTGCCGGCGGTCACGGCCCCGTTGACGTTCACCACGATGGCGGGCGCAGTTCCCATCAGCGTGGCCACATCCGCGGCGGTCTGATCGTCGCGCACCAGCTTCGCATTCGGGAAGAACGGAACCTGCGGATGGAAATACGCGCCGAAACCATGCCGGGCCACCGGCGCCATGCCCATGGCCGAGAGTGCCAGCACATGCGGCGAGGTGAAGCGGCACACCGCCTGCACTTCCGGGCGCCGCCGGTACACCTGTTGGTGCAGCCGCACCTCGCCGAACACGCCTTCGGGCAGCGGTCCCTCTACCTTGGCGACGGTGCCCCGCTCACCGGGCCGGATGAGTCCCATGGGCCGCGATGCGCACACCAGGAAATGCGTCGCGTCCAGCCGCAGGCTGCAATGCCCGAAGGCGCCCGACAGGCCGGCGCGGCCCAGGGCGCGCGCCATCTGGCGCACTGTCCGCTGCTGCTGCTCCGTGGCCATGCCTACTCCGCGATGGTGTGGCGCAGCTCGCCGATGCGCTCGATCTCCAGCCGCAGCGCGTCGCCCCTTGCCAAGAAGCGGCCGCGGCCGGAACCCACGCCAGCGGGTGTGCCGGTGGAGATCAGGTCGCCCGGGTTGAGCGTCAGCTGCCTGGACAGATGGGCGATCTGCTGCGCGACGCTGAAGATCATCCGGCTGGTATTGGAGTCCTGCATCAGCTGGTCGTTGACCCACAGCTTCATCGCCAGCTGCTGCGGGTTCGGAATGTCCTCGGCCGGGGTGATCCACGGCCCGCAGGGGAACGAGCCATCGAAGCACTTGTGCGCCATCCAGTCCCACCGGAACGGCACTGACTGGTGGATTTCTGGCCGCACCGCCCGGTCGCGCGCCGACAGGTCGTTGGCGATCATGTAGCCCGCCACATGCTCCAGCGCGCGATCGACCGGAACCGCCCGCGCGGGCTTGCCGATGACGGCGACCAACTCCAGTTCCCAATCCAGCATCTTCGAGTCGCCGGGGTTGGCGACGCTGCTGCCGGGCCCGACGACCGAGCCGCGCGATGTCTTGACGAAGTGCCAGGGCGAGTCGCCGCAGACGTCGGCGATTGTCAGTTCGGCGGGCAGCTTGCTGAGCGCGCGCATCTCTTCGACGTGGTCCGTGTAGTTGCCGCCCGAACAGAACACGGCGCCGGGGCTGGGAACAGGCGGGAGCAGTTGCACCTGGTCCAGCGCCATGCCCGGCGTGCCCGACGCGGCAATGGACATTGCAGCGTCGCTCAGTTTCCGTTGGGCGCGCGTCCAGTCGTTCAACAGGTCCGCAACGCTACGGTAGCCTGCCAGGCCCGGCAGCACGGCCACGGTGTACACCGCCTGCTGGACCAGCAGGCCGGCAACGGGCTCGCCCGTGTCGCCGCGAAAACTCAAAAGCCGATAACTCATTTTTGTATTCCCTTGTGTTTCTGATCGATGGTGGTTCAAGTCGGCTTTTCGCCCGCTACTTCAGAAAGTTGCCCTGGCGCGAACGCATGCCGATGTCGATCCATTCGGAGGCACTGCGATGCTCGCGGTTGAACACCAGCTGGATGCCGCCGATGTCCCAGGCGCCCAACACCTCCAGCGCTTCGGCGACGTCCTGTGCGCCGGCGAGCGAGCCCGCCCGGCGCATCGCCTCTAGGCAGACCAGCGTGTTGACGTAGGCCTCCAGGCCTTCGAAGGTCAACGCATTGGCGCCAAAGGATTCGGCGTCGCGCGACAGGTTGCGCACCAGCTGCAGGCTCTGGAATTCCGGATTGGGCATGACGCTGGTGAAGCCGATGACTTTCTCGGGGAACAGCTTGTTCAAGGAGGTGAGGCCTGGCGTGGCCAGCGCCGCGAGCAGCGAAGGCACCTTATCCAGCTCCGCGGGCCTGAGCGTGCCCATCTCGTCCAGCGCCTCCGGGCTTAGGTCCACCACCAGTGCCTGAACCTTGGCCGCGGCCACCCGATCGAGCGCGGCCATGACGGCGGGCGTGTCAATGGTGTCCACGGTCACCGGCAACAGCGTGATCCCCTGAGCCTGGAACGCTACCCTGAGCGCGCTGGGGCGCTCGGCGTCCGGCGCCTGATCGGACAGGATGGCTGCGCGCGAGATACCCAGTGCGCGAATCTGCCGGGCCAAGGCCGGGGCTTCCCGATCGTAGCCCGAGCGAATGCCGAACACGTAGCGCAGCTTGGGCGAGCGCAGCGACGGCGCGCCGGAGATCGGCCCGATCAAGGGCACCTTGAGCTGCGTGGCTGCCTCCGCGGCCGCCTGGCAAAGCTTGTCGCCCAGGCAGTTGAGCAGCGCCACGGCCTTCCATTCGCCAGCGAGCCGGCGCAGGTTTTCCTGGTGCCGGCGCGGGTCGTTGGCGTCATCCAGCGTCACCAACTTGATCTGGCGTCCCTTGATCCCCCCGGCGGCATTCGCCGCCGCCACGGCCGCGTTGGCCCCCGCCGCGATGCGGTTGGCCGCGGTGAAGCTGGAGCCTGTCAGCGGCAAGGACTGCCCGATCACGAGCGGAGGTCCGCCCGCGATCGCGTGCTGCAATGAGATGGCCGCGAGGACGACCAGCGCGACAAAGCGGGTGAAGGCGGCGAGGCGGTAAGTCATCGCGGCGCCTGTGCTTACCTGGCGTCCTGCGCGCCCAGGAACGTTTCCAGCAGCGCGCAGAATGTGCGCGAATGCTCGATCTGCACCCAGTGCCCGCACTGGCCGAAGGTGTGCAGCTGGGCGCGCGGGATCGCGGCCTGGGCGCGCACACTCACGTCCAGCGGCACGAATGCATCCTCCCGGCCGTGGATCAGCAGGGTTTCGCAAGCCAGCTGCGAAAGCTGCGCCTCCTCGAGAACCATCTCGTCCAGCACCTTCTGGCGCGGCGCCGGGAACATGGCGGCATAGGCTGCCTGGTAGGCTGGCCGGTTGCTGGCCTGGTAGCGGCCATCCACCAAAGCGTCGGTGATGATGGACTTGTCGTAGGGAAAGACTTCCAGCAGCCGTTTCATGTTGTCGCGCGAAGGCTCATAGCCCCAGGCCAGCTCATCGAGCGGCTTGCCGATGGGGAAACCCAGCAGATTGGCACCCATGCAGGCGATGCGCGAAACCCGCTCGGGGTAGCGCAGGCAGAACCGCACGGCGAGCAAGCCGCCGAAGGAGTTGCCGACGAACGCGACCTTGTCGAGCTTGAGCGCGTCCAGGACCGCCTTCAGGTGCGCGACCCAATAGTCCATCGTGTAGACGGCACAGGGATCCAGTTCCGTATGCCCATACCCGGCCAGGTCGATGGCGATCACGCGGAACTGCTTTGCCAGCACCGGCATGGTCAGGCGCCAGTTCGCCCAGGCGCTGACGCCCGGTCCGGAGCCATGCAGCAACACCACCGGCCGGCCCTCGCCGACGTCGTGGTAGTTGGTGCGCAGACCCATCGCGGTGATGGATTTGCCGATCTCGGGTATCGCGGGGGGTGCGGTTTCAATCATCGTGCGTTCCTTGGCTGTCGATCGGATCGCAGTCTAGGGAGGCACGGCGGCAAACACCAACAAGCGCCGTGAATTCAGGGAATTACCGGCCGCAATACGCCGCGGCCCAGCGGTCGCCGCTAGCCGAACGCGGCCATCGGCGCGGGGGCCTTGGCGCCGAGCGCGCGCGTGACCGAGGCCGATGTCGCCTCGATCGCGGCCTGGGCCTTGCGACCGGTGGCCCCGCGCATCTGCTCGTGCGGCCCCAGCAGCGTGATCACCGCCGTCAACGCGCCCTGGGCATTGAAGACCGGTGCCGAGATCGCGTCGATGCCGCGGATCAGCGCCGAACGCGTGACCACTGAGGCCTGCGAACGCACCTGCTCCAGTTCCTGCCGCGTGATCTCGGGCCCGCGCTCTTCGGGCGTGAGCTGCTTGCGCTGCAGCTCCAGCACCGGCCGGGTCATGGCGTCCGGCAGGTAGGCCAGGAACAGCAAGGACGTGGCGGTGTTGCCCAGAGGAACCGTCGAGCCGACGCGCACGTTGATCATCAGGGGCTGAAGGCCCGCCTCCCAGCGCACCACGCGCGGCCCGTCGCCGCCCCAGACCACCAGCATCGCCGTCAGCTCGGTCTCATCGCGCAGGCGCAGCAGGTAGTCGCTGGTCACCGCGAACTCGTCCAGCCGGCTCATCGCCGCGAACCCCAGCCTGCGCGTCGTCTCACCGAAGTCATAGCGGCCCGTGGCGAGGTACTGCGTGAAGATGCCTGTGCGAACCCAGCTCACCAGGTACTTGTGCAGTTTGCTCGGCGCCAGGCCGGTGGCCTGGCTCAGCTCCTTGAATGACATGGGCGCGGCGCTGCGTCCCAGCGCCTCGACCACCGCCATGCCGATCTCGATGGACTGGATGCCGGCCTGGCGCGGGCGCGCCGGCTCGGCCTGCGCCTTGGATGCTTTGGTTTTCACTGCGGGTTTCTTCGTTGCCATGGGAAACTCATTCACAAATAATCAGTATGTTCACTGTTAATGAATGATAGCAGCGAACCGGCCTATCATGAATGTCTCACGCACCGAAGGAAGCCACCATGATTTTCTCCACTGCCACCGTACCCGTGAACCCACCCGGCGCAGAGCCGCTCACGCGCGACCAGCTCTGGGCCGGCCTGGTGCTTAAGGCGCGCGACGCCCGCCTGTTTCTGCCGCCAGGCGCCTGCACCCAATGCGAAGTCGTGGTCGACAACCCCGCCTTCATCATGCGCGAGGCCGTCATCATGAACGACCCCATCACCGAGATCATCAGCTTCGTGCCGAAGACGAAGGTGTCATTCCACCAGGTCAAGAGCCCGCGCGAAGGCGTCATCGTCAACGAGATCCTCGAGGACTCGTCCGGCGAGCTGCATCTGAAGTTCTACGCCTACCTCGGCCTGCTGGGCGCGGCGCCGGGCAGCGAGCAGGAGAAGCAGGCGCAGGCCATGATGGACAGTGAGGACCGCGGCTACAAGGCCGCCCTGCTTTCCACCCTGACGCGCACGCGCGCCCTGATGAAGGATGGCAAGCTGTGATGGCCGGAAAATACGGCCCCGCCGATTGGGAAGCGCTGCTGCGCCGTTACTACGTGGCGTGCAACGCCGCCGACTACGACGCCCTGGTCAGCTGCTTCACCCCCGACGCCGTGCACTACTTCCCGCCCGGCTTGCCCGAAGTGCCGTGGCGTGGCCCCGACGCCATCGCGCGCAAGTGGCAGTGGTGCGTGGAGACGCTCGGCTCGCACTGGACCATCGAGAAGATCCTGTTCAGCCACGACTCGCCCGAAGCGGTGCTGGAGTGGACCCACTGGAAACGCCAGACCAGCACCGCGCAACGCGGCGACGAATGGTACGAGTTCGATCCCGTCAGTGGGCTCATCAAGGAAATCCGGGCGTATTACGCGGCACCGGCCGTCAAGGCGACGAGCGAGCTCCCGTTGGTGCATGGCACCCACATGGGCGAGCTGGTCGGCTTCGACTACGCCCAGCGCGGCTATCACCTGCGCTGGGATTGAAGCCAAGGCCCGTCCGTGGGGGCGGGCCATCACCATCCACATCCTTAGGTAAATCAAAATGACAATTCTCGTGACCGGCAGCACCGGCACCATCGGCACCCAGCTGGTAAACCGCCTCGCCGCCCAAGGCGCCAACGTCCACGCCCTGGCCCGCACGCCGGCCAAAGCCCATTTTTCCGACGCGGTCACCGTGGTCCAGGGCGACTTCATGGACGTCGACTCCATGCGTGCCGAATTGGCCAAGGCGCGCACCTTGTTCCTGCTCAACGCCGTCACACCAGACGAAGTAACGCAGGCGCTGATCGCGCTGAACCTCGCCCGCGAAGCAGGGATCGAACGCATCGTGTACCTGTCCGTCATGCACAGCGACCGTTACACCAACGTGCCCCACTTCACCGGCAAGCACACCGTTGAGCGCATGATCGAGCAGCTGGACCTGCCGGCGACCATCCTGCGGCCGGCCTACTTCATGCAGAACGACGCGACACTGAAGGACGTGATCCTGGGCTATGGCGTCTATCCGATGCCGATCGGCGGCATCGGCCTGTCCATGATCGATACACGCGACATCGCCGAAGCCGCCGCGCTGGAATTGCTGCGTCGCAATGAATCAGCGGGCCCGCTGCCGCGCGAGGTGATCAACCTGGTCGGCCCGGACGTGCTCACCGGCGAGGCCGTCGCCGGCATCTGGTCCCAGGTGCTGGGCAAGCCGATTCCCCACGCGGGCAATGACGCCGCTGCTTTCGAGCAGCAGTTCAAGACTTTCGCGCCGGGCTGGATGGCCTATGACATGCGCCTGATGATGGAGCGCTTTCAGCAGGACGGGATGGCGGCCACGGGCAAGGATGTGGATCGGCTCGCCACGCTCCTGGGCCGGCCGCTGCGCAGCTATCTCGAGTTCGCCGCAGAAACCGCGGCGCAGTGGCTCAAGGCTTAGGACGCCGAGTCAGATCACGACGACGGCTTTGCCGGCAAAGCCTCTTCGCGGCACTTCCTGGTAGGCTTGCTTGAAGGCCTCCAGGGGGTAAGTTCTTCCCACGACGATCTCCATGCCGCCATCAGCGAGCTGTGCCAGCGTTGCCAGGTCGGAGGATGAGTTCTTCGAGAGCAACACGCGGCTCTTCTTGCTGGCATGCAGGTTGTGAAAGAATGATCCGACGATCTGCCTGGGACCGGGGATCACGTTCACGTAGACCGATCTGCGTTTCATGAACGCCGACGCCAAGCCAAACGGCATGCGCCCCGACAGATCGATCACGGCGTCATACTGTCTCATCGAAGATAGAACACTCCCCGACTCATAGCTGATCACGTGGTCGCAGCCCCAGCGCCGCAGTAGCGGCAGCGCCCGGCTCGATCCTACGCCGGTGACGACGGCACCGCGCGCCCTGGCGATCTGGGCCGCGAACATGCCGATACCGCCGCCGGCGCCGTTGATGAGAATATCCTTGCCGTGGCGCAGCACATCCAACGTGTCGAAAACCTGGAGCGCGGCGCAGCCGGCGACCGGCAACGCCGCCGCCTGTTCGAAAGAGATGCTTTCGGGCTTAAGCGCGAGAGCGTCCTGGCCCGCGGCCACGTACTCGGCCATCGCCCCGCCCTTGAACGGATCGAGCGCGCCGAATACAGCCTGCCCAACGTGGAACCTGCTCGCGGAAGAGCCGGTCCGCGCCACGATGCCGGAGAAGTCGATGCCCACGCCCTTGGGGAACCTGCGGCCCGACATCAGCTTCATCTCGCCTTGCCGGATCTTCCAGTCCACCGGGTTGATGGAGACGGCTTTGACTTGCACCAGGACGCCGTGGTCATCGATCGCCGGCACTGGTTCGTCGATCATCTCCAGCACTTCCACGCCGCCGAAGCGGCTGAAACTCACTTTTCTCATCGCGCGACGGCCAGTTGCGTTTCCCGCGCGGCGGCAGGCTGCAGCAGCCAGTGCGCCAGCGCCGGCAACAGGATAAGGGCGCCCAGCATGTTCCAGATGAACATGAAAGCCATCAGAATACCCATGTCGGCCTGGAACTTGATAGGAGAAAAAGCCCAGGTCGCCACTGCGGCGCCCAGCGTCAGCCCGGTCAGCACCACCACGCGGCCGGTGAAGATCAGGGCAGCGTAGTAGGCGTCCGACAGGCTGCGTCCCTGGCGCAGCAGCGCCAGCGTCACCGTCATCACATAGAGCGCATAGTCCACGCCGATGCCCACGCCGAGCGCGACTACTGGCAGCGTGGCGACCTTCACGCCGATGCCCAGCACCACCATCAGCGCCTCGGCCAACACCGTGGTCAGCATCAACGGCAGCACGGCGCACAGCACCGCCCGCCAGGAGCGGAAGGCGATGTAGGCCAGCGCGATCACGGCCAGGTAGACGTACACCAGCATCAGGCGGTTGGCGTCCCGCACGACGATGTTGGTCGCCGCCTCGAAACCCGCGTTGCCGGCGGCGGAAAGAAAGGTCTGCTCAGGACGGTTGTTTTTGCTTGCGAAGGCTTCGACAACGGCGACCACGCTCTCCAGGGTCTCGGCCCGGTGATCCTTGAGGTAGACGTAGACCGTCGCCAGGTCGCAGGACTGGTTGAACAGTTCGCGCGGCGCGCGCACCACGGTGGCGTTGATGACTTCCTGCACCCGCGGCACGTCGTACCACTTGAAGCTGCCTTCGTTCAGCGCCGTGGTCATGACGCGCGTCAACTGTGCCAGCGAGTTGGTGGCCTCGACGCCGGGGAGCTGCTGCAGCTCCCATTCCAGTGCATCCATCTGGGCCACCGCGCCATAGGTGGAGCACTTGCCCTCCGGCGTTTTGGCCATCACCACATAGGTGTCGCTGCTGGCCGCATAGTGCGAGAGCATGAACGCCACGTCCCGGTTGTAGCGCGAGTCCGCGCGCAGCTCCGGCGCGCCTGGATCCAGGTCGCCGATGCGCAATTGCTGCGACACGACGAACCCGCCCAATCCCAGCACCGCGGCCGTGACCACCGCGACGGTAGCCCAACGGCGTTGCGTGAACTTGTCCAGGAAGGCCCAGAAGGCGTGCTTCTTCGCGTCCCCTTGGCCGGGCGGACACTCGGCGCTCAGGCTGCGCCGGGCCGCCACCGGACTGACCCCCACATAGGACAGCAGGACGGGAAGCAGCACCAGGTTGGTGAAGACCAGAATCGCCACGCCCAGGCTGGCCGTCATCGCCAAGTCCTTGATCACCGGAATGTCGATGACGAACAGCACGGCAAAGCCGACCGCATCGGCCAGCAGCGCGGTGAGCCCCGCGAGGAACAGGCGCCGGAAAGTGAAGCGCGCCGCCACCCGCTTGTCCAGGCCGCGCCCGATGTCCTGCATGATGCCGTTCATCTTCTGCGCGCCATGGCTCATGCCGATGGCGAACACCAGGAACGGGATCAGGATGGAATACGGGTCCAGCTCGAAGCCGAGCGTGGGCAGCAAGCCCAGCAGCCAGACCACCGCCACCAGGGAGCAGAGCACCAGCAGCGCGGTGCTGCGGATACAGCGGGTGTGCCAGTACAGCACCGCCGCACAGATCGCGATCGCCAGCGCCAGGAACCACAGGACCTGCTGCAGCCCCTCGATCAGGTCGCCGACCACCTTGGCGAAACCGGTGACGTGGATGCGGATCGAATCCGATTCGTACTTCTGCCGCACCAACTCGAGCTTCTTCGCGAAGTCCTCGTAGCGAAGTCGCACGCCGTTGCGGTCGCGGTCCAGTAGCGGCAGCATGATGACACTCGACTTGAAGTCCAGCGCGACCAGCTGCCCGACCTGGCCCGAGCGCAGCACGTTGGTTCGAAGCGCATCGATGCTGGACGGCGAGCCGTCGTAGTCTTGCGGCATCACGGTGCCGCCGATCAGCCCTTCCTCGTTGACACCGATCCAGCGCGTCGACGAGGTCCAGAGCGACTTGACGTACGGCCGGTCCACACCGGGCATGAGGAACAGCTCATCGCTGATCTTGCGCAGCGTCTGCAGATACTGATCTTCGAAGATGGTGCCGCCGGTGTGTTCCACTGCGATCCGCAGCGTGTTGCCCAGGCCGGCCAGTTCGCTCTTGTGGGCCGCGTAGTTCTGCACGAAAGGATGGCGCGCCGGGATCATCTTTTCGAAACCGGCGTTGAGCGTCAACTTGCTGGCCTGCAGGCCGAACAAGATGCTGAGCAGCAGACAGATGAACACCACGACGGCCCGGTGGTTGAACAGCGCTCGCTCGACCAGCGATCCGGTTTTCGGGTCGAAATCTTCCGCGTCGCTCATGGGGTTTTGCGTGCCGGCGATCATCGGGCGCTCCCTGGTCCGGCGGCCGAGACGCGCGTTGGTCCGCGCAGCCCGGTGAGCACCAGGGCACCATCGGCCAGCGCCGCGAACCCGAGCACGGGCCCGGCGCGAGTCGCGCCGAGCTTGCGAAAGCTGCGGCCGTGGTCACGGCTGGCCAGCAGGTCGCCGCCATTGGTGCCGAGCAGCACCGTGCCGTCGGGCAGCCGCCGCCCGTGGGTGAAGCTGGCGCCGCCGGCGTCGCGCGTATCGACCTGGGTCCAGCTGATACCGCTGTCAGTGGTCAACCAGGCGTTGCCCACCATGCCGTATGCCAGCCATCGTTCCTTGTTGAGCATGAGTACGCCGAAGTAGGTTCCTGAATAGGGTGTGGGATGCGCGGCGAAGGTCTTGCCGCCATCATCCGAGGAGAAAACCGAGCCCTGCTCGCCGACGAGCACGATGCGCTCGTCCACCGCGGCGACGCTGTAGAGATGCCGCCCTTTGGGGTTGGGGATGCGCCCCGTCCACGAACGCCATGACATGCCCCCATCCTCGGTGGCCAGCGCCAGGCCGTAGGCGCCCACCAGGATGCCGCGCTTGCCGGTGGTAAAGAGAACATCCAGCCACGGCTTGTCGGCGCCCTCCGTCACCAGCCGTTGCGCATCGGCCAGCATGGCCTTGCCGGCCGCGATGGTGGGGTCGGAAGATAACTTGACGGCGTCGAGCACGAGCTGCGCGGCCTGCACGCCGTCCAGCTTCCGGCTCCACGTCGCGCCCGCGTCCGTGCTGTGCAGGACCACGCCCCCGTGCCCCACCGCCCAGCCCAGTTCCGGCGCGGGGAAACTCACCTGCGTGAGTGTGACGCTGACCGGCACGGCCGCCTGCTTCCACGAGACTCCGTCATCGTCGGAGTACAGAATGACCCCGCGCTCGCCCACGCTGACCAGCCGGCGGCCGGCCTGTGTCACGGCCAGCTGCGCCACGCCCGCCGCCTTGGCGCTGGAGCGCGCCGGGCGCTGCAGCGGGTCTACCTGAGCCCGCACAGGCAGCTGCAAGACGCCGAACAGCACGGCCGCCGCCAACGCAGGCCAACGGAACGGGGAGCGGTTCACCATGCCGTGGTACCTCCGTCGATGGCGAAATCCGCACCGGTCACCCAGGCCGACTCGTCGCTGGCCAGGTACAACGCGCAATAGGCGACGTCCTCCGGCGTGCCCACGCGCCCGTTCAGCATCAGCTTGCGTTTCATCGGCGCGAACCAGTTGGCGTCGTCGATCAGCGGCGCGGTGGCGCCGGTGCGGACCAGGCCGGGCGAGATGCTGTTGGCGCGGATGCCATGCGTTCCGCCTTCCATTGCCAGCTGGCGGGTCATGGCGATAACGCCGCCCTTCCCCGCCGCGTGCGCCAGCGCCGGCAGCACCTCGTAAGCCATCTTTCCCGAGACCGAGCCGCAATTGATGATGGAGCCACCGCCGCGCTGCTTCAGGTGCGGCCATGCCGCCTTGACCAGGTTGAACACGATGTCAAGTTCACCGCGCATGGTGGTGCTCCACATCTCGCAGGTCATGTCTTCGATCCAGGCCATACGGGCCACAGCCGCGTTGTTGTAGACCACGTCGACGCCGCCGAACGAGTTCACCGCGTACTCGACCAGCCGGCGAGCTTGCCCCGGATCGCAAGGATCGCAATCCGGCAGGCCCACGGCTTCGCCGCCGCGCGCGCGGATCGCCTCGAGCGTTGCCTGGCACGCGACGGGGTCGATGTCGCATCCGACCACGCGCGCTCCCTCGGCGGCGAACAGGAGTGCCGCGGCGCGTCCCATCCCGCTTCCTATACCGGTGATCACGGTCACCTTGTCTTGCAGGCGCGCACTCATGGTGTCACCGCCCCATCGCCGCCAGCGCGTCCGGCGTGAAGAAGGAGTCGCCCTTGCGATCGACCAGTCCCCAGAACGGGCCGCTGGTGTAGTCCGCCTGGCCGGAGATGACAAAGGCGCCCGTCAGGTGGTTGTGCGACGAGTAGGCGGCCTTGGTATGCACGAACGGGCCTTCGTAGACGATCATCGGCAGGCCGTGATTGCTGCGCCACAGCTGGTTCTGGGCGTCCCACAGATCGGCCCACACCGCGCCCCAGGTGTCCTCGTCCAGGTAGAAGGTCCGCTTGGGCACGACGTGCCGCTTGCCGTCGGCCAAAGTCGCCTCCACGACCCATACGCGGTGCAGTTCCCAGCGCATTGCGTCGGGGTTGAGGTGACGCGAGCCCATCCGTCCTTCCACTGGCTGCAGGTGGAACTTGTGCGTGTTGTAGGGAATGAGCATTTCCTTCTTGCCGATCAGCTTGTAGTTGTAGCGGTCCAAGGCACCGTTGTAGATCTGCGTCTCATCGTAGTTCTCCAGGCCCGATGTGACGTCGTTGGGCGTGTCGTACGCCACCGTGGGTGCCTTGCGCACCCGGCGCTGCCCGGCCAGGTACTGCCAGGCCTGGGTGTCATGTGTCATGCCGAAGTGCAGAAGGAAGGACTCGCCGGCCTTGAAAGCGGGCTCGCTCTGGCGCAGCAGCGCGCGGGTATGCGTGCCGCTCTTGAGGGTCTCGGGCGAACCATCCTTGAAGTAGTAGGGGAACTGCCACATCACCCAGCCGCGCGAGATGTGCGTGCGCTTGCCTTCGGCCGTGGACATGTAGTTGGAGTAGTGCAGCAGCGCCGTGTCGCCCTGGTACATCAGGTTCTGGTTCCACATCGCCTCGTGCCCGGTCTTGGGAACCGGGAAGGGAATGCCCCCGTAAGCGCCTTCGAGGTAGACGCCATTGGCGCTGGTCTTGGCCCGGGTGGCATTTTTGAAGGTGTTCTCGTAGACCCACTGCGGCGCGGCGGCCGTGCGATGCGTGGGGTAGACGTCGATGCGGAAGGTCTTGGGGTGCGCCGTGAGCAAGGCCTTTGCGCCGTCCGGCAGCTTGTCCGCGTACTTGCCCATGTTGTCAGCCGTCACCGCGTAGAGCGGCTTCTCGCTGGCAAAGGGGTCCGGGCGCGGCGTGCCCGATTTGTAGCCCGAGGGAACCGAGGTGTAGCCTCCGGTCCACGCGGGAATGGTCCCCTCCTTGTTGCCGGCACGTTCGGCCCCCATCGGGGTGAGCGTGGTCTTGAGCTGCGCCGCCTCTTCGGCGGTCACCGCCGCCCGCGCCATGGGGACGCAGGCCAGGGCGGCCACGAGTGCAAGCTTGAGTCTGCTGGTGTTGGGCATCATTGTCTCCTGTCAGGTCTATCTAAAAGCTGCGCTGCAGGTTGAAGGACACGAAGTCGCGGTCCTTCAAGTACTGCTTGTAGCCCAGCGTGTTGGAAGCATTGAAGTACGGGCCTGCGGGGCCGAGGTAGTGAGTCCAGTTCAGGCCGAAGCGCCACGCCTGCCGGTAGACGCCGTTGATGCCGATGCTCAGGTCGCCGGTTTTAGCCGCCCACCCGGTCACCGAGGAGTTGCCGCTGATGTTGTAGCCCAGGCCGATGGGCACGCTCACGTCCAAACCATCGACAAGCACGTTGAAGTAGTTGGTCGTGAAGATCATCCGCATGGCCGCCGCATCACGGTCGGCGCTTGGGTCCAGCGCGGCGGCATTCTTGGTGATGCTGGTGCGCCGGTTCCACGCAACCTCCGCGAGCAAGGACGAACTGCGCCAGAAAGCGGCTGGTCCGTTGACGGCGATCATCGAAGCCTGTGCGTGCGCTGTTTTTCCGACGGGGTAGGCGGGGCTGTAGCGGTTGTCCGACAGGTTGCTGGTGGACACGCCTGGGTTGGCGAGCGGCATGTTGCGGCGAACGGACACTTCGGCCGCGTAGTTGATGCCGCCAAGCGTCGTGGTGGCGCTGGCGCCGAAGGCCTTGATGCCCTCCGGATAGGTAAAGATGAAGTCGCCGACCTGGCCGGTCGCCGCGTTAAAACCATTGCCCGCACGCAGGTAGGTGACCGGCGCTTTGGCGTTGTAGCGGATCGCGTACAAGCCGTAGTCAATCTCCCCGCCCTCGGGGCGGAAGCGCAGTTGGGTACCCCACTGACCGCTGCGCTTGGCCTTCTGGTCCTGCCCGCGGAAGAATGCCGCCGGCCCGCCACCGGGCGCCATGGGCGCGCCGACGATCAACCGCTCGCCCGCATTGAGCAGCACGTCTCCGCCTGAGAAGTAGCTGCCGGCCTCCGGTAAGCGGATCATGGGCGAGCGGGCCTGCACGTAGGCGGCCACGGAAAGACTAGGATTTAATTCAAGCTGACCCGATACCTGCTCGACCGGCCGCAGGATCTCCTTGAACTGCGAGCCGGGAACCGTGACGAGCTTGATGATGTCCAGCGGCGCCAACCCGCCGGCGATGCCGTTATCGCCAAAGAAGAGGCTTTCGCCCCAGGTCTGGGCGAACCGGCCCACGCGGAAGCTGCCGGCCATGCCGTTGGCGAACTCCGTGCGTCCGAACACGAAGGCATCGAGCAGCTCGATCTTGCGTCCGTGGATTTCGCGCGTGGCTCCCGGGAACTGGTTGAAAGGCACGCTCAAGGCGTTCCAGGTGGCCGCGGAGGTGTTGTCGTTGCGGTTGTTGTAGACCGAGTCGTACCAGGCGGCGGCGCTGACGCGCAGGCCCACGTCCTTGTACGACGCGTCGAACTCGGTCAACCAGTCCACGCGGTTCGAGACGATGCCCTTGTTGAAGCTGCGGTCCCCGTCGTCCAGGTTGGCCGGCGCGACCAATTTCGGGTCCTGGCTCTTGAGGCGCCGCATCGTGCTGTACTTGAACGTGTTGTCCCAGCGCAGCTTCGTATCGCCCCCGCCCATATCGAATTCCATGGCCATGGCCGCGGGCGCGGTGCACAAGGCCATCGCGAGCGCGCCGAGCCGCCAGGGCGGCCTCGCCGCCTTGCGGCGCCGCCCAGGACGGGCGTTGATTGTCGATTGAATCTGCATGGCGTTCTCCTCGTTGGTTGGGGTGTGTTTGGGCAAAGCGTCGCCCGCGGGAGTCCGGCCGGCTCCCGTTTGCGGTTGTGCGGTGTGGCTTTAAAGAGGTGTGCCGTCCGGCGCGAAGCGGTCGCCGAAATCGAACATATCCTCGGTTTCGTCGCCCTCGTAGTACTGGATCTCCCACCAGTTGTGGTCCAGGTCCTCGAGGTAGAACGAATACACGCCGTGCTGGAACTGCGTGCCGCGGACGTTGCGGATGCCGTAACGGTCCTTGTGGGCCAGTGCAGCCGCGTGGGCGGCATCCACCGCCTCCCGGGACTCGACATCGAGCCCCCAGTGGTTCATCACGGTGACAGGATGCAGCTTGTCGCCGGACTGGATGCACACCACGTGCGACGACGGGCCGCAGCGGGTCACCATGGCGCCGGAGGAATGGCGGGCCACCTCCAGGCCAAGGAATTCCTCGTAGAACCTGCGTGTGGCAGAGAGGTCGTAAACCTCGAGGGTGCCATGGCTCAGGACGCGAGGCCGTACCACCGGATCGATTGGGTCTGCTGTCTTCATCGTCAGCTCCTTGTTGCTGCTCAGATCCGCGCCCGCGCCCGGTCGGCGGCGTCGAGGAACGAGTCGGCGAAGAACTCGCCGGGGGGAAGGCCGCACTGCGAGGGGAAATCACGCTTGGCGGAGTCGACGACGACCGGCGCCCCGCAGGCATAGACCTGATGCCCGGACAGATCGGGAAAGTCCTCCATCACGGCGCGATGAACGAACCCGGCGCGCCCTCGCCAGTCGCAGCCCCGTGTTGCATCCGACAGCACCGGCACGAAGCGGAACGCCGGGTTGTCCGATGCGTATTGCTTGACCCACGCCAGGTCGTACAGGTCGGCGCGCGTGCGGCCGCCCCAGTAGAGCGTCATGGGGCGGGCCAGCCGCTTGTGCGCCACATACTGGAGAATCGACTTGATCGGAGCAAAACCGGTGCCGCTGGCCAGGAAGACGACCGGCTTGTCGCTGTCCTCTCGCAGGAAAAAAGTCCCCAGCGGCACTTCCATTCGAACCAGGTCGCGCACCTTCATATGCTCGAACACATGGTCGGTGAACACGCCGCCGGGGGTGTGCCGCACATGAAGCTCGATGTCCAGTGCGCCCTCGATCGAAGGCGCCGAGGCGATGGAGTAGGCGCGCCGCTCGCCGCCCGGAAGCAGCACCTCCATGTACTGCCCCGCCAGGAAAGTGAGGTTCTCGTTCATGGGCAGCTTGATGCGCAGGACCATCACATCCGGCGCTGCCCGGTGTATCTGCATCACCCGGCCCGGCGTGACGCGGGTGCGAATGCTGGCCATGACGTCCAGTTCCTGGACTTCGACCACCAGGTCTCCCAGCGGCTGCGCCTGGCACAGCAGCGCGTAGCCCTGCTCCCGCTCTTGAAGCGAGAGGTACAGGGGATGCACGTGCCCGTGATCGACCCGGCCCTGCACGATGCGGCCGCGGCAGGTGCGGCAGGCACCTGCACGGCAGCTGTAGGGAACGGCGATACCCGCATCGTGGCTGGCCTTCAGGATGCTCTGGCCGTCGGGCACCTGGAACCGGCGGCCACTGGGCGCCAGCGTAACTTCAAATGGCATTCATGTCTCCTGTGTCACGTACATCGCGTGACCACTGCATGAAATTTATCCGGCGGACCGGGCCGCGTCGAATGAAGAGTGCGAATGGCCGGAATCAGCCGCCGAAATCGCTTCAACGGATGTTCCGCCGGCGAGGCGTGCCACGCATTCGCGCAGCCAAACTTGCGCGGGGTCGCGGTTGTAGCGCTCGTGCCACTGCTGGGTGACATTGATCTGCGGGCATTCGAACGGCAGTTCGAGGACCTGTAGGCCCACCTCTTGCCGGAACGCCTGCGCCAGCGTCTCCGGCAGCACGGCGAGCATGTCCGAGCAGGCGACCATCCGATCAAGGCCCGCCAGGTGCGCGAGCTTGACGGCGACGCGGCGAGTGGCCCCTTGCGTGGCGAACAACCGATCGGCGTGTTCCGCATAAACCGCATAGCTTCCACCCGTGGGGTGGTACTCGATGAACGAAGCGGTCATGAACTGCTCGAGCGTCAGCACCTCGCTGATCGTCGGATGGTCCGGCCGCGCGACGCATACGAAGCGCGAGGTGCGCAGCCGCTGCCGGAAAAATCCCGCACCGAGCGGGTTGAGCGCGCCGATCGCCAAGTCGATGTCGCCGCTGGTCATCAGCTCCGCAATGCCGTGGCGCGACAGCGGTACGGTTTCTATCGTCACCTTGGGCGCCACCTGCTGCAGGTGCCCCAGCATCAGTGGCAACAGGCCCATTTGCCCCATGTCGCTGATGGCCAGCCGAAAGTGCCTGTCGCTCTCGCGCGCGTCGAACGAACCGCGATGCTCGACGGTCTGGCGGATCTGCTGCAAGGCGGCCTGGATCGGGTCGGCCATGGATTGCGCCAGCGGCGTCGGCATCATTCCCTTCTCGGTGCGAACGAACAGCTCGTCGCCGAAGGCCTCCCGCAGCCGCCGCAACGCATTGCTCACCGCCGACTGCGTCACCCCGATCTGCTCGCCGGCGATCGTGGTGCTGCGCGTGCGCTGCACCGCGTCGAATACCACCAGCAGGTTCAGGTCCAGCGTATTGATGTTCACGGGCAAGCCTCCGCGAGGTGCGCGGCGCTATTTGCGCCAGGGATAGAAGCCGGCTGTCTGATCCGTGTAGTCGGGATCTATATAGATGAAGACGCGGCTGATCAACCGGTCGCGCACCTGGAACGTCGTGCAGAAGCGCCCCGCAGTGCCGCCGTCGGGTTGCCACTTTCGGCCATCGACCAGCTCGCCCGAGCTCACGCCTTCGATGCAGACACGGTCGCCGTCCGACAGATAGCGGAACGACGACGCGTCGTGAGAGATCGAGCGGATGTAGGGCCCCAGGCTCTGGTACAGCCGGCCCAAGTCCTCCTTGCCGCGGGCCAGACCCCACTTGGGGAAGAGCAGCTCGACGTCGTCGGTCAGGAGCGCGAACACGTCGCCCTGGGCATCCATGGTCTTGAGGAACTCGCGGCAGAGCGCTTCATTGGCCGTATTCACTACTGTCTCCTGCTTTTGCACTTCATTCACCATTGACGAGTGCATTCACCTATCGTAAAGTCCGACGCCTGATCTGTCAAATGCCACTGGAGTGATGAGCATGAGCGCACCGTTTCGCTATCGACGCCTGGGCTATGTCGCCCTGAACGTTTCTGACATCGACAAGACCTCGCGTTTCGCGACCGAGGTTTTCGGCCTCGACCAGGTAGCGGAGGCGGCCGACGGCACGCGCTTCTTCCGATCCGGCCAGGCCCATCACGACGTGGTGGTGGCGCCCGCCGGGAAGCCGGGGTTCGTGCGCAGCGCCTGGGAGCTCGAACGCGACGCTGAGCTGGACATCGCCTTCGATCACTTCCGCGGCGCCGGAATGCAGCCGCAGTGGATGAGTGACAAGGAGTGCGCGGGCCTGCGGCTGCAGCGCGCCTTTCGCGTTACCGATGCGGTCGCGGGCGCGACCTGGGAGTACTACGCCGAGATGACCTACCTGTCGACGCCGCGCACCAACACGCTCACGACGTTCCAGGGCGGCAAGCACTTCGGCATGGCGGTGCCGGACTGCAAGGCCATGACAGGTCATGCCATTCAGCAGTTGGGCTTTCTGGTGTCGGACTACTTCGAAGGCAACGTGCTCTCGCTGATGCGTGCCTGGCCAAACCCCAACCACCACAGCATCGCCTTCGTTGAATCGCCCGGCGCCGGCCCGCGCTTTCATCACCTTGCCTTCATGGTGCAGACCATCGACGACATCGGCCGCCTGCTCAACCGGGTCAAGCGCTACGGCGTCCAGGTGCAATGGGGCATCGGCCGGCATCCGACGTCGGGCAGCATCCACCTCTACATCTACGACCCCGACCACATCGTCTGGGAGTACACGCTGGGCATGGAGCAGTTCGCGGAACAAGGTGCCCGGCCGCCCAGGCGCTTCACGATCACGCCTGAGGAATTCGATCTCTGGGGGGCAGTGCCAGACTCATCGCACGCTGCGGACATGCCGCCGGTGCTGACGGCTGCACCTCACGCGGCGGAATTGCGATCGGTGATGGCCTGAATTCACGGCGTGCATTGGTTTTCAATGCGGCGCTGCGGCAGACTGCAGCCATGAGTTCCAATCATCTGCTGGACCCCGACCTGCGCCCGCTGTTCGAACAGCTCCCGCCCTTCCGGTTCGACGACGCCATGCTGTCGGATCCGTCGCTGCTGGCGCCGATGCGCCGCATGGTCGGCGAAATGCTTGGCGCCAATCGCCCGCCACCGCGCGCCGACGTGCAGCGCTCGGCACGGCTCATTCCCGGCCCGGACGGCTCGAAGCTGCGGGTGGAGATCGTCCGGCCACTAGCTAGCGGCAGCATACGCCCGGCCATCCTGCATATCCATGGCGGCGGCTTCGTCATGGGCGCGCCGGGCGACAACGCGGCGACCCACGAGCAATACGCGGGCGAACTGGGGGCCGTGGTCGTTTCTGTGGACTATCGCCTGGCGCCCGAGACGCCCCACCCCGGCCCCGTCGAAGACTGCTACGCGGCATTGAGCTGGCTGTACGAGCATGCCGGCGAGCTGGGCGTGGACCGCGCCCGCATCGCCGTCAGCGGCGAGAGCGCGGGCGGCGGTCTGGCGGCGGCACTCGCCCTGGTGACGCGCGATCGCGCCGAGATTCCCCTGGTGTTTCAGCATTTGGTCTTCCCCGCGCTCGACGATCGTACCGCCAGCGAAGCCGAGCCGTCGCCCTACGTGGGCGAGTTTGCCTGGACCCGCGATGCCAATTGCTTCGCTTGGCGCGCGCTGCTGGGATTCGCTCCTGGCGCCGGCGAAGTCTCCCCCTATGCGGCGCCGGCACGCGCCGGCGATCTGTCCCGGCTGCCGCCGGCGTTTATCGCCTGCGGATCGCTGGATCTCTTTGCCGAAGAAAACATGACGTATGCGCGGCGGCTGGTGCGCGCCGGCGTACCCACCGAGCTGCACATCTATCCCGGCGCGCCGCACGGGTTCATGATGGTCGCGGACGCGCCCGTCACCCGCGCATTCACCGCCGCGTCCATGGCGGCATTGGCCAGGGCACTGGCATGAGCGCGTCGGTCTTACCAGGGGATTTCGGTGCCATCGTGCGACTGGAATACGCCGCTGTGAGCGGGTGTGGACCGAATCACCAGGCCGAGCATGCGATGCACGCTGTCCTTGGCCTCGAACATGCCGTCGGCGCCACCCATTTCAGTCTTCACCCAGCCAGGGTTCAGCGTTAGCACCACGATTCCCTTCTCATGCAGGTCGGCTGCCAGGCCTCGCGCAAGCATGTTGAGCGCCGCCTTCGACGACCGGTATGCGTGGATGCCGCCGCCCGGCGGAAAGCGGCTGCGATCGTTCCAGCCGATGCTGCCCATCACGCTGGACACCATGACGATGCATTTGCGTTCGCTGGCAGCGATGTGGTTGACGAATGCCTCGCTGACCTTCGCCGTGCCGATCACATTGATGCGCAACACTTCAAGCCATTCGTCGTAGTCGAATCGTCCAACCGATTGCAGCATGCTGCGCGACCTCTCCGAAAAATGCGTGCCGGGGTTGCCGAGAACGCCGGCATTGTTCACGAGAAGATCCAAGGGCCTCCCTCCGACCGTGGCAGCCACACGATCGATGCTAGCAAGGTCACCCAGGTCCAGGGCATGCAGTGCGACACGGCCGTCCGACACCGCTGCCACCTGCTGCAGGTCCGCCGCGACGCCGGGCTGGCGACAGCAAGCGTGGACGTGCCAGCCGAGCGCGGCCAGTTGGCGGACAAATTCCAGGCCGAGGCCACGGTTGGCACCGGTGACGAGTGCGGTAGGCATTCAGTTCCTTCAAATCAAGAGGTTCCAGGGCCAACGCGAGCGGCCGCCTGGAGGAAAACCTCCTCGTTGCCCTCATTCCAATGGACCTTCTGTTCGCTGCGAACGATGCGCCAGTTGCCTAGCCGTTCGAGCATCGTGCGGTAGTACCCGATCTGGCGCTGGACCGAGCCCCCTGGACAGCCTGCGAGGTAGTGCTGCGCGTGGAGAGTCGAGAGGCACACTGCGCGGTCACCATCGATCTCCATCAGATGATTGGCGCTCAGATGTTGTGTAGCGTCCAGCTGTCCGAAGAACTGAGGGGATATCTCGAGAAGCGAATCTGCCGCAAGTGTCACCGCGCCAATGGTGGCGGGATAGTCAAATTCCACCCGGTCGGCGAAGCAGCTGCGAAAGCGCGCCCAATCCCGTGTATCGATACTTACCGCGAACCGCACCATGAGATCAGTGATCGCTGCCCGGTCGAAAAGGTACTGGAGCTTCTGAGATTCGGTCATGAAGTCTGCTCTTTCCACGCACCAGACCTAGAGCCGAACCGCATTGTGCATTCGCTCGCCGAACATGTTGGACCACTCGACCGGCGACAGCTCTGCTCTTTGCTGGAGGTACTTACCCGGCGTAGCCAGGTCGCCTGACTGGCCGCGGATCACCGCGTGCCGCTGCGAGACCTGATCTACCCAACGTCGGGTTGCGGGATGCAGCTCGGGTGAGAACGACGGCTTGGCCCAGGGAAAGACCGCGATGTCAGCGATCGAATACTCTTCCCCGGCAAGGTATTCGGCTTGGCCGAGACGCCGCTCGAGAACGCTCAGCAGCCGTGCGGTCTCTTTGGTGTAGCGCTCTATCGCATAGGCATTCGGCTCCGGCGCGTACCGCATGAAATGCGCTGCCTGGCCCACCATCGGTCCAAGGCCCGCCACCTGCCAGGTTAGCCATTGGATAGCGACACTGCGCTGACGAGGGTCCACCGGCAACAGCCGGCCCGACTTTTCAGCAAGGTACATCAGGATCGCACCCGATTCGAACACCGCGTGCGGCACGCCGCCGAAAACGGGATCGTTGTCGACGATGGCGGGAAGCTTGTGGTTGGGGTTGACTGCCCCGTACGCTGCCGTGTGCTGGTGGCCGTCGAACATGTCGTAGGTCATCAAGGTATAGGGCAGACCAAGCTCCTCCAGTGCGATGCTGATCTTGTGCCCGTTTGGCGTAGCCGCGAAATGAAGATCGATCATCTGAGAGCCCGTGACAGGTGTGGTGCGTGACGACGGCTGGAATCTATCTCGACCGGTTGCCTGCGTCGAATGAAGCTTGGGAATGGCCGTAATCAGTGATGGAAATCCATGCGAGGCCCAACCATCCGAATTGCCTTCGGTGATGACTTGAATTCAGGACGCGCATTGGTGCTTTCAGCCCTCCGCCTTCAAACTACGGTTCCCGTTATCGCCATTGCAAAAAACATGACAAACCCACCAGCACCCATCCCGATCCCCGCCCGTGCATTGCCGAGGGCCCTGTCATGACCCGCAGCCTGGAGAACAAGGTGATCATCGTCACGGGCGCAGGTGGAGGCATCGGGCGCGACAGCTGCCGCGTACTGGCTGCCGCAGGCGCGCGGTTGGTGGTAAGCGACATCTCTGAAGGCGCAGCCCAGGGCACGGTGGATCTTCTCCGCGCGGACGGTCATGAAGCAGTGCTGATCACGGCGGACGTGGGCTCGGAAGACTCCGTGCAGGAACTGGTGAAAGGCACCATCGCGTCATACGGCCGACTTGATGGCGCCTTCAACAACGCAGCGATCGAGCAGTCAAACAAGCCGCTTGCGGACCTGACCCTGGCCGAGTGGGAACGCGTGATGCGCGTGGACCTGACAGGGGTCTTTCTTTGCATGAAGCACCAGATCCGCGCCATGTTGACCTCGGGTGGCGGCGCCATCGTCAATACGTCGTCGGGCGCGGCGCAAATCGCATTCCCGAACGGCGGGGAATACGTGACGGCCAAGGCCGGCGTGCTCGGCCTGACGCGCTCCGCGGCCGTCGATTATGGGGCGCGAGGCATCCGGGTGAATGCCATCCTTCCAGGAGTCATTCGCACACCCATGATTGCGAGACTCTCGGAAGACCCTGCGTTCGCAGCGATGTTCGACCGCTCGCGGCAGCGCCATATTGTCGGACGCTTCGGAGAGCCCTCCGAAATTGGCGAAGCGGCCAAGTGGCTGCTGTCTGATGCTTCATCATTCGTCCAAGGAGCAGCCATCTCGGTGGATGGCGGCTTCCTCGCCAATTAAGACTTGACCTGATATCGGAGAGACCATGGAGTCGGCACCGATCAAAACGACGAAGGACGGCAAGGACTGGAGGCACACGCCAGAGACCAGGGGCAACATGATCAGGACTATGGCGGTGGCACAGGCGCCGCAAAGCCGCCATGAAGTGCGCTGCACCGGCACTTCCCGCTGGTGCAAACGGCGGCTGCGGCTGCTCCAACATATCGAAGGAGCCCACGTGAACACCCTAAAAAGGGCACGCGACGGATCACGACTGGAGTCCCCGATTCGTACGCCCATAAGCAACGTCTTAGACAGGCTCTCGGGTCATCGACCACGGGTGGCACCAATACGCTTGACTCACTATTGCTTCTTCGGAAACAGCTGCACGTACCAGCGCTGATCAAACACCGCGCCCTCAAAACGATCGGCTTCAGGCTTGCTCGGCGTGAAGGGCCCTAGGGTCTTCTTCACACCCCCTCCGATTACCGACCGCTTCCCGCCGCTCTTACCCTTCTGCGCATACGGCGCCCAATTCCCGCCCAAGCTGACATGCGAACGGCGGCCATCCCGCAGCGGTTCGTGGCGAAGTCGGGGCCCTCGAACCGCAAGGGAAAAATCTTCATCGACTTCCTGCGCAACGGGCAGTCACAGTTCACGGCGGCCACGTTTTCGGCGTGCCAGGCCGGGGATTTCGGTGTCCATGCCAGTTGCGTGGGAGCAACTGCTTGATGTGAAAAGTGGCGCTCGCTGGACCATCACCACCGCGCTGACCTACCTGCAGCGGGTGAACGTTGACCCTTGGGCGGGGTACTGAAATCAAAGCCGTCCCTGACCGCAGCCATCACCGCGCTCAAGTAATGCGCTTGTTGGGCGAACCTCGACGAGGCAGTCCACCTTTAGGTGAAAAGCACACATCCCCCGAACGGAGGATGCGCTAGCAATCAAGGCAGGTTATACGTATTGCACAATAGAGGAAGAGGTGAGCGATGCCCCAGCACGGCCGATTTAGCGCATCGAGTTTTCTGGCCCGACTTTTCTCCCGGGCGCGCGCCCCCGCCCCTCCCGCATCCAGCGAGCCGCATTCACAACTGGCGTCGGGCCATTCGAAGCATTCCCGGGGCGCGCAGGCATCCGATAACGCGTCCAGGCGCGAACTGCTGCGCGTGGTGTTGCGCGACACCCTCAACCGTCATGGGATTCCTGTGCACTGGCTGGGCGCAGACGTGCTCGTTGCGACTTCACGCACGGGCGAGCGCGGCCTGCACTGGCGATTGGTGATTAGGCATTGGGACCCGCGCCTGTTGACGCACGGCTTCGCCTTGCAGCAAAGCCTGATCAAACGCATGACCACCTACGACCCGCTTGCGGGCAACTGGCTGATGGGCATCTCTTGGCAATTCGCCCTGCCGGATGATTTGATCAGCCCGCCCATGCCTCACCCGGGCCTCTGGACTGCCGACCCGCCCACGCCCCGCCCGACGCCACTCCAGGCCGTTTCCGGCGGAGTCGCCGACGTGATCGCAGGACCTGTGCGCATCGCCGACCATGCCAGCCCGGCCGCAGGGGTTGGATCGGATGTTAGAGCCGATCTCGATCAGCTCCTGGCCGTCCGCGATTCGGACTTCAAGCGGCACGGTGAGGGCGCTCCCGACCACGAAGCGACACAGCCCATGTACCTGCGCACCGAGCCCAGCCGGCTGGAATGATCAGATTCCGAAACAGTGGCGTACAAGGAGTGCTCGTGACCGTCGGCTGCAGGGTACGTCTTTGTCACTTTAGGGTTTACCTGTTTGCGTCAATTTGCTATAAAGGTAACCTGATGTAACCAATAAAACAGACGGAAGACCCACATGAATCCTCCCCGCGATGCCTACACTCGCGCCCTGGAGCAAGAGCGCCAAACCTGGAACGCTCTTCACAGCCTGCAGCGCACCGACCCTGCATATGCAGAGGCCCTGACGCGGTGGCGCGCAGCAGCCGATAGCATAGGCGCGGCAGTGCAACAGCAGGTGGAAGCCTCACCCCCGGCCACGGCGTTTCGTTCCCTAAGTGCCAGGGCGCCCGCCAAGGTCTCCTCGCGCCGGAGCGCATAGCGCTGGGCAGTGGGCTAAGGAGCGCAGCCTGAACCTGGAATCTATCTCCGGCCCCTGGCGCGGCCTGTACGTGATCGCGTACACAACCGAGTTCGAGGGTCTCTTCTACGGCTACGCGAAGGTGTGCAGTTCGAAGCCGATCCACGCCTGGAGCGCGGACGCTATCGTGAAAATGTCCACGGGCGGATTCACCGACGAATTGCATTCGCTGGTTGTTGCCGACCTGTGCGGGCAGGCGATGGTGAGCGCAGTTCGGGAGCTGGTTGCCGCGCGCCCTTGGGTGCGCCGTGTGGTCAAGGCGCCGTTGTTGGTGCAGCACGTTCTTCCAACGGAAGGCGATGCGACTTCGGTGCGGCCGCCCTAAGCCCAAGGCGACCAGAACACGCGCCCACAGGGAAAGCAATCGCATGGGTTGCTTATACGCAGCCTCGCCCATTTCCAATGGTAGTAGTGGTCCCCTTGCTTCGGCCGATCGGTCACTCTGCCTGTAGTCGCATCGCGGAGGATGGCCCAAATATTTTTAGCAGCTGCCTAAAGAAGTGGCACAGCCCGCAAAGCCAGGCCTGATGCGGATCCGAGAGGATGTCTACAAGGTTATCAACACCCCTATCCCCGGTGGGCATGGACATCCGGACCGCCCGAATGTGTTAGGAGCCAGACAGCCCCAGAACGGGCTGCTTTTGGCGGCGGATTCAACCGATCGCACGCACCTCATGCAGAAAATGCAGGAAATGTCGGAGAAGCGCGTGGTCTTCGGAAGTGATGCCATCCGGGTCGAAGTGCATCACATCATTAGGCACCTCGGAGGCTGAGGACGTTCTTGCGACTCAGACTCGCGTCTGGCGTCTGCGGTCGCGACTCGAACACAGGTTGCCCCGATCGCGCGAGATGCCAAAGTCCCGCCTAAGACGACGTCGCGCACTCTCACGCTGGTGAGATCGCAGCCACGCAACTTACTGTCCAATGCGCGGGAGGTAACGGCGCACGGGCCGTGGCGCGAGCCTCAGGCCCCTAGCGGCTCGCTGGTGGCGCGGCCGGCGTAGTCGGTCCAGCAGCGTCGCGTGAAGTCATAGAGCTTGCAGCGTCGCGCCGTTTCGAAGTACCAGCGCCAGGAGAAGCGCTGCACCACAATGCGACCAGGCAGCATCTTCTCCAGCGTGGCCTGCGCCTGACGCAGGCGGTACAGCGGGATGCCCATGTCCACATGGTGTGCCGTGTGCTCCATGATGTGGTGCAGCAGGCCGCCTATCGCCGGCGGAAAGGTCAGGTGCACGGTGGTCGATACAAACGGCTGAGCTCTCGACCAGGCACCGCGCTCCTCGTGCCAAGAGACCGCCGTGTGCGTGTGATGGACGTACACCACGAACCCGATCATGGCGCACCAGAAAAGGAACGGAGCCACCCAACCGGTTAGCAGCAGCACGGTAACGGACTGCCCCGTCGCCAGGGCTGTCGCGACCAAGCCGGCAGCCCAGAACAGGCCGAAGGCACTCACCAAGAGGTTGTCGAGCAGGAACATCGGACGGCTGGTGGGCATATGCCGCCGGTTCGGAAAGAACATGCGCTTCCACCAGATTTCCACCATGTAGTACAAGCCCGGCGTCCAGCCGCTGCGGTAGATGCGGCCCAGCAGGCGCTGTCCCGGTGACAGCGCGGCGAACTCCTCGCGCGTGTAGGGCGCCCACACGAAGTCGAAGCCCTTGAGGTTGGTGTAGCCGTGATGCACGACGTTGTGTCCTATGTCCCAGAGGCTATAGGGCGTGAGCGAGGGCAGGAAGGCGATACGCCCTATCCATTTGTTCAGGGTCCGGTGGGGCGTCAAGCTCTGGTGGCAGGCGTCGTGGCCGATGATGAACAGGCGCCCGATCACGAAGCCGGCCGCCAACCCGCACATCAGCTTCGCCCAGGCCGGCTGCAGCAGCACGGTGCCGGCGATCGCCGCGGCGAGCAGCAGCCAGTCGACCAACAGCAGCACTAAAGCGAGCGTGGTCGCCTTGGCGGAGAGCGGCAGCAGCCACTGGCGCAGGACCTTGCGGTGGGGCAGCGGAGCATCGGGGGGAACAGGCCGGGTGAAGTCGACGGTCATTGGGATTGCGCGAGCGCGGAAGCCAAAGGCGACGATGTTAGGAGGCGGCGGATCGGCGCGTGTTGATCTGTATCAAGAATCGGCGTTGTCTCGCCGCCGCAATTCGCCGACTCGCGGATCACGTTGAGCTGTGTTTTCGACTTTGTTTGGTCGGATCAACCTCCAAAAAAAAAGTACCGCCACCCCCGAGAATCACTCGACCGTCACACTCTTCGCCAGGTTCCTCGGCTTGTCCACATCCGTGCCACGCGCGCAAGCGGTGTGGTACGCCAGCAACTGCAGCGGCACCACATGCAGTAGCGGACTGAGCGGTCCGTAGTGTTCGGGCATGCGGATCACGTGGATGCCTTCTTCGCTTTCGATGCGCGAGTCGGCATCGGCCAGCACGTAGAGCACGCCGCCGCGGGCGCGCACTTCCTGCATGTTGCTCTTGAGTTTTTCGAGCAGTGCATCGTTCGGCGCCACGGTCACCACCGGCATCTCGCTGGTCACCAGGGCCAGCGGCCCGTGCTTGAGCTCACCGGCGGCATAGGCTTCCGCGTGGATGTACGTGATCTCCTTGAGCTTGAGCGCGCCTTCGAGCGCGATCGGATAGTGCAGGCCGCGGCCCAGGAATAGGGCGTTCTCCTTGCCCGCGAAATCCTCCGACCAGCTGATCAGCTGCGGCTCCAGCGCCAGCACGGCGGAAAGCGCCGCCGGCAGGTGCCGCATGGCCTTCAGGTGCGCCGCCTCCTGTGATTCGGTCAGCCGGCCCTTCGCCTGCGCCAGGGCAAGCGTCAGCAGGAACAGGCCGGCCAGCTGGGTGGTGAAGGCCTTGGTGGAAGCGACGCCGATCTCGACGCCCGCCCGCGTGATGTAGGCCAGCTTGCATTCGCGAACCATGGCCGAGGTGGACACGTTGCACACCGTCAGCGTATGGGTCATCCCCTGGCTTTGTGCATGGCGCAGCGCTGCGAGCGTGTCGGCGGTTTCCCCCGATTGGCTGATGGTCACCACCAGCGTGCGCGGGTTGGGCACGGTGTCGCGGTAGCGGTACTCGCTCGCGATCTCGACTTGGGTCGGGATCTTGGCGATGCTCTCCAGCCAGTACTTGGCGGTGCAGCCGCTGTAGTAGCTGGTGCCGCAGGCCAGGATCAGCACCGAATCGATCTCGTTGAAGACGCGGTGAGCGCCCTCACCGGGACGGTGATTTCCGGATGCTTCGAAGAGCTCGGGCACGATCGCTTGCACGCCCTCGAGCGTGTCGGCCACGGCGCGCGGCTGCTCGAAGATTTCCTTTTGCATGTAGTGGCGGTACGGGCCCAGCTCGGCCGCGCCACTGTGCGCGTGCACGGTCTTGACCGGGCGGGCCGCCGGCTTGTGGGCCTTGTCGATCACCCAGTACTTGCCCAACTGCATGTCGACCAAGTCGCCTTCTTCCAAGTAGACGATCTGGTCGGTCACGCCCGCCAGCGCCATGGCATCGCTGGCCAGGAAATGCTCGCCGCCTTCCTTTCCGACGCCCAGGATCAGCGGCGAGCCGGCACGGGCACCGATCACACGGTGCGGCTCGTCCTTGCAGAACACTGCGATTGCGTAGGCGCCATGCAGCTGGGAGATGCCCGCCTTCACTGCCTCGAACAGGTCGCCTTCGTACAGGCTGTCGATCAGGTGGCAGATCACCTCGGTGTCGGTCTGGCTGTTGAATTCGTAGCCTTTGGCCTTGAGGGCGGCCCGCAATTCATCGTGGTTCTCGATGATGCCGTTATGGACCAGCGCGACGCGCCCGGGTTTGCCGCTGGCGCTCTTGCCCGGGCCGTGGCTGAAGTGGGGATGGGCGTTGTGCACGGCCGGGGCGCCGTGGGTAGCCCAGCGCGTATGGGCAATGCCGGTTGTGCCCTGCAGATGCTCTTCATCCACCTGGGTCAACAATTTGGCCACGCGGTCGGTGCTGCGGGCGCGCTTCAGGCCTTCGGCGTAGACCGCGACGCCGCACGAGTCATAGCCGCGGTACTCGAGCCGCTGCAGGCCTTGGACGAGGATGGGGACGATGTTGCGTGTTGAGACCGCGCCGACGATACCGCACATGAGGAGCTCCGTTTGCTTGAGCCGCTACTGTAGGCTCGACCATGTGAAATATGCGATCTACTTTTCTTCAATTTAGGAACATTATTTCTCTACAGTTCTAATGAGAAATATAATTTCTTCATGGATCAAGTTTCGGAACAATTGTCTTTGGACACCATCGATCTGGCGCTGCTCGACCAGCTCCAGCTCGACGCATCGCTCAGCAACCAGGATCTGGCACAGCGCGTCCACGTGTCGCCACCCACCTGCCTGCGCCGGGTCAAGCGGTTGCGCGAAGCCGGCCTCATCGAGCGCCAGATCGCGATCCTCAGCGCCGACCGGCTGGCGCCCTTGCTGGGGCACGGCCTGCAAGCCGTGGTGGAGATCACGCTGGAGCGCCAGGGGCAGGAAGAGCAGGAGGCCTTCGAGGCGCGGATCGTGTCCGACGAAGCCGTGCAGCAGTGCTACCGCGTGTCGCCGGGACCGGACTTCATCCTGATCGTCCACGCCCAGGACATGCCGGGCTACCTGGCGCTGGCGCAGCGGCTTTTCACGAGCGATGCCAACGTGCGCAACGTCAAGGCGTTCTTTTCGATCCGCCGCGCGAAATTCGAGCCGAGGCTGCCCCTGGGCGGCGCCCGCGCCTAGCCGCCCTATTTGCCGGCTTTTTTCGGCCGCTGCCAGTTGGCGATGCTGGCCTGCTTGCCCCGCGCCACCGCCAATGTGCCGGGCGCCGTGTCCTTGGTGATGGTCGAGCCACCGCCCACGGTGCCGCCGCGGCCGATGGTGACCGGCGCCACCAGCACGCAATTGCTGCCGATGTGCACGTCGTCCTCGATCACGGTGCGGTGCTTGTTGGCGCCATCGTAGTTGGCAGTGATAGCGCCCGCTCCATAGTTGACGCGCTCACCCACCGTGGCATCGCCCAGATAGGCCAGGTGATTGGCCTTGGCGCCGCGTCCCAGGGTGGAATTCTTGATCTCGACGAAGTTGCCCACATGCACCTCCGGCCCCAGATCGGCGCCGGGGCGAAGGCGGGCAAATGGCCCGACCAGCGCGCCTTCGCCCACGCGCGCGCCGGACCTTTCTCCATCGATGAAGGTGAACGGATGAATCACCGCGCCGGCTGCGATGCTGGCATTGGCTATCACGCAGTTGGCCCCGATCTTCACGCCTTCGCCCAGCGAAACCCGGCCCTCGAACACGCAGTTGACGTCGATCTCCACGTCCTGCGCGCATTCGAGCCGGCCGCGAAGGTCAAAACGCGCGGGGTCCGCCAGCCGCACACCGGCCTCCATCAGTTCGCGGGCCTGGCGCAGCTGGAACGCGCGCTCCAGATCGGCCAGCTGGATCGGGCTGTTCACGCCGTCGACCTGCACCTGGTCGGGCGCCTTGACAGCCGTCACCTCGGCGCCCTCCTTCACCGCCAGCTCGACGATACCGGTCAGGTAGTACTCGCCCTGGGCGTTGTCGTTGCTCAGGCCCGCCAGCCAGCGCTTGAGCGAGGCGTTCGGCACCGCCATGAAGCCGGTGTAAACCTCGCGAATCCGCCGTTGTTCCTCGCTCGCATCCTTGTGCTCCACGATCGCCCGCACGGCCTCGCCGGCCCGCAGCACGCGGCCGTAGCCGGTGGGATCGGGTATGTCCACGGTCAGCAGCGCCAGCCGCTTGCCGGCGCTGCGCTCCACCAGGCTCTGCAAGGTGGCGGCGGCGATCAGCGGCACGTCGCCGTTCAGGATCAGCGTGGTGCCGTCGTCGGGCAACACCGGCACGACCTGCTGCACCGCGTGGCCCGTTCCCAGCTGGGGCTCCTGGCGCACGAAAACCGTTTCCGCCTTGCCGTCCGCCGCGGGCCAGCCCGCCACCGCCGCCTCGACCTGCTCGGCCCCGTTGCCCGTGATGACGACGATGCGCCGCACATGGAGCGCCGCCACGCTGTCGATCACATGCTGCAACAATGGGCGGCCGCCCAGACGATGCAACACTTTGGGCAGGCGACTTTTCATCCGCGTGCCCTTGCCCGCGGCCATGATGACCACATCGATCGCTGTCATGCACTTTCCTTGTTTCTTGACGACCATCTCGTCAACAGTTGCCCGGATTATCGGTCTGCTGGCAGTCGCCGCGGCGCTGGCGGGCTGCAGCGCCATCAAGCTGGGGTACAACAACCTGGGAGAAGTGGCGTATTGGTGGCTGGATGGCTACATAGACTTCACCGAGGAGCAGGCCGCGCCTGTGCGGGAAGACCTGGGCCGCTTGCACCTGTGGCACCGCACCCAGGAACTGCCTCGCCTGCAGGCGGTGCTGCGCGCCTTTGAAGAACTCGTGCCCGGCGACATCAGCGCCGCCCAGGCCTGCGCTTTCGTCCCCCAGTTGCGCGAACGCCTGCAAGCGGTGACCGAGAGTGCCGAGCCCGCCGTGGTCACGCTGGCCATGGGCCTCGGGCCCGAGCAGCTGCGGCACCTGGAACGCAAGTACCAGAAGAACAATGCCGACTTTCGCAAGGCGTGGGGGCAGCTCTCGCCCTCCGAGCTGATCGACAAGCGCTTGCAGCAGTTCCTGGAGCGCAGCGAAATGATCTACGGCCGGCTCGACGCGCCACAGCGCAGCGCCTTGCGCCGGCACATCGAGCAATCCATCTTCGATCCGCAGCGGATCCTGGCCGAGCGCCAGCGCCGCCAGCAGGACGCGCTGCAGACCCTGCGCAAGCTCGCGGGCCAGCCGGTGCCGTTCAGCGAGGCACGGGGCCTGCTGCGCGGCTACCTCCAGCGGGCCCAGTATTCGCCCGACCCGGCCTACCGCAGCTACCAGCAAGCGCTGATGGAGGAAGCCTGCCGCGGCGTTTCGGTACTGCACAACAGCACGGTCGGGGCACAGCGCGAGGCCGCCGTCCAGAGGCTGCGGGCCTACCAGCGCGATCTGCGCGAACTCTCGGCACAGCAATGAAGGGCGCTTCCGCCATGTGGGTGGTCTGGCGCCTCGGCGCCTGCACGACGCTGATCGTGCTGGCCTTCGCCATGGCGGCGCCGGTGATGGCCATCAGCCTGCAGCAAGCCGGCTACAGCACTGCCGCCGTGGGCGCCTTCGCCATGATCCCCTTCGCGCTCATCGCCCTTCTGATCCCGGTCGTGCCCACGGTCCTGGCGCGCTGGGGCATAGTGCGCGCCTACCAATGGGGCTGCTTGCTGCAATTGGGCGGCGCCCTGGGCTATGCCGCCGGAGACAGCCTGGGCGTATGGTCTGCCGCCTCCGTGGCCAGCGGCATGGGCGCCGCCGCGCTGTGGAATGCGACGGAGGCGCTGCTGGCCCGCGAGGCGCCGCCCGAGCGGCGCGGCAGGGTCATGGGCCTGTACCAGACCTCACTGGGCGCGGCGCTGGCGCTGGGTCCTTTCGTTCCGGCTCTGCTGGGCTGGGGCGCTCGCCCCGTGCTGTGGGCCGCGGCCGTGGTCGTGGTGGTGTGCTGCGCGATCGCGCTGGCCATCCCCCGGCATGCGACGAGCGAACCACCGCCCCACGCGCAAAGCGGCACCTGGCATGCCCTGCGATCGGTGCCCGTGCTGGCGGGGATCGCCTTCACCGGCGGCGTGTTCGAGGCGGGACTGGGCTCGGTCAGCGCGGCTTATGCGTCCGGCACCGGGCTGAACTTGAGCGCCGCCGCCAGCGTGGCCGGGGCCATCGGCGTGGGCAGCTTTCTTTGCCAGTATCCGGCGGGCGCTGCGGCGGACCGCTTCAAGGCCTCCAGCGTGTTTTCTTCGGCGGCGCTGCTGTTGCTCGCCGCCAGCCTGGCGTTCGCGCTGGCCGGCCGCGCGCCCTGGCTGCTCTGGCTGGTCGGTCTGGTCTGGGGCGGCGTGGGGGGCGCGCTCTACACGCTCGCCATGATCCGCGTGGCCCACGAATTCGCGGGCCGCGCCACAGCCGGCGGTGCGGCCGCCATGATCACGGGCTATACCCTGGGGGGCACCGTGGGTCCGCTGGCCAGCGGCAGTGCCCTGCAGTGGGGTGGCGTGGTCGGCCTGTCGGCCGCGCTGTCGTCACTGGCGGTGGCCACCCTCTGGGCGGCACGCAGGATCGGCCGGCGCCAGCGGGCCTGACTAGCGCTCGCCCTTGGAATGCGAGCGGCCTTCCTCTTCGGCCTTCTCGAGTTCGCGCGCTTCCTCCTCGGAGCGGGGCTTGGCGGCTGCGGCATCCTTCTCGATGTCGGCCTTCTTCATGTATTCCTCGGCCCTTTGCTTGAAGTCGCGGCTGGCTTCATAGCTGCCCTCGCCCATCTGCTGCTCCTTTTTCTGGGCTGCGGGCTTGGGCTGGAAGTCGTTCGAGCCCGACTGTTGCTGCTGGGCATCGCTCTGGCGCGCCGGCTGCTGCTGCAGGATGCGCGGCGTGGATTTGGACATGCTGGTTCACTCCTGTTGGGAGGAACCAGCTTAGGAGGGCCAGCCCATCAATTGTGTCGTCTGCCAAGCGGCCGGCTTGTCGGCGCCGGCCTACAAGGCGCGCTCAGGCCTGCAAGGCCTCCCACATCTCCTTGTCGCGCTCCGCGGTCCAGATGCGCGGGTTCTTGATGCCGCGCGCCTCGTCGTAGGCGCGGCTCACGTCGAACGGCAGGCAGTGCTCGTAGATGAAGACATGGCCGAACACCGGGTCCATGCGCTTGCGCGTGTGCTCCATGGCCGCCTTCAAGTCCATGTTGGCGGCGGCCGCTTCCTTGGCCGAGGCATACAAGGTCTCCACCCAGCGCTTGGTGTAGTCCAGCGCCTTGTTCACTTCCGCCGCGCCTTTCATGGCTTCACCGCGCCCGGGCACGATGGCCTCCGCTCGCAGCGCGCGCAGCGCTTCCAGCGTCGCCGGCCATTCCTCCAGGTGCGCATCGCCGGTGTAGACCCCGGCCTCGTATTCCACCAGGTCGCCGGAGAACAGCACCTTCTCGTCTTCGACCCAGGCGATGGTGTCGCCGCGGGTGTGGCCGGGGCCGGGATGCCAGATCTGCACCTTCACGCCGCCCAGGTCCACCGTCAACTTGCCGGGCACTTCGCCCTTCACCGGATTGCCGCCACCGATCACCATCGTCGGCCAGGTCAGGCCCGGCACGCTTTCGGCGTTGCGGAACAGGCGCGGGAAGCGCTCCATCTCCGACTGCATGTCTTCCTTGCCACGCTCGATGATCAGGTCCAGCGTGCCCTGGCTAGCGATGATCTCGGTGGCACCTTCGGCGGCGTAGGCGCTGGCGCCCAGCACGCGCACGGCGTGGTAGTGCGTGAGCAGCACATATTTGATCGGCTTCTTGCTCACCTGGCGGATGCGGCCGATCAGGTCTTGCGCCATCGCGGGCGTAGCCGTCGCGTCGCTGACCATGATGAACTTCTCGCCGATGATCACGCCCGAGTTCGGATCGCCCTCGGCGGTGTAGGCCCAGCAATGAGCGCTGAGCTGTTCGAACGTGATCTTCTTGTCCGCCAGGTCGGCCTGGCTGGCAAAGGCTTTGGACATCTTGTCTCCTGCTGCGCGGGCTCGCGCGACGAAAACAGCGATTTTACCTAATCGTAATCAATTACGCATTGTTGAATTAAGCCTGCGAGGGCTGGGCAAGCCACGCGACGGCGCGCTGGACCACCTCCTCCAGCGGCAGGCAGGCGTCGATCACCAGCACGCCGGCCTCGGCCGCCGGATCCTCGAGCGCCTGGAACTGGCTGGCCACGAGGCTGGGCGGATAGAAATGCCCGCCGCGCGACGCCACGCGCCCCAGTGCCTGTTCCTGCGACAGCGCCAGGTGCACGAAGCGCAGCTCCGGCACCGCTGCCCGCAAGCTGTCGCGGTAGTTGCGCTTGAGCGCCGAGCAGGTCAGGACCGCCCCGCCGGGGTGGCGGGCAAGCTCTTGCCCCAGGAGCTGCAGCCACCCTGCGCGGTCCTGGTCGGTCAGGGGCAGCCCCTGGCGCATCTTGTCGACGTTGGAAGCGGGATGGAATTCGTCGCCTTCGATCAGCGGCAAGCCCAGGCCCTGCGCGATCCGCTGGCCCACGGCCGACTTGCCGCAGCCGGCCACCCCCATGACCACGACATGCACTGCACTCATGACACCAGCCCGTGTTCCAGCATGCCGATCACTTCCTCGGCAAAGGCCGTGTAACTCATGGGACCGCCCGGCCGCAGCCAGGTGAAGGTCCAGTTGATCATGCCGAACAGCATCATCGCCACCGGGGTCTGGTTGGCCTCGCCGACCCGCACCGGATAGGCGCGCCGCAGGAAACGCGTGACCGCGGAAACCACATCGCGCTGGCGGTTCAGGATCAAGTCGCGCTGCGTCTCGCCCAGGAACTTGGTGTCGTGCAGCAGCGCCACATGGCGGGTAGCCGAATTCTCGTATTCCTCCAGGAAACTGCGCACCAGCTCGTGCAGGGCCGCCCGGTCGTCCAGGTTGCGGCGTTGCGCCGTCGCCTCGACCTGGCCGATGACGGCCAGCAAACGCTGGGTGTAGCGATCCAGCAGGTCGAACAGGATTGCTTCCTTGCTCTCGTAGTAGTGGTAGAGCCGCGCCTTGGAGGTGCCCCCGGCCGCGGCGATGTCGTTCATGCTGGCCGCCGCATAGCTGCGGTCGGCAAAGCACTGGGCGGCTACATCCAGGATCTCATCGCGTTTGAGTTCGTGTTGGGATGACTTGGGCCGCGCCATGCGCTGGATTATGGCCGCAGCAGGCGCGGCTCAGGTCATGCACCGTAGGCGCGGCAGGCCCTGGCTTCGGCGCCGAAGGCGCAGTCGGCCAGGCCTTCGCGGCTGCGGCCTGCCACCAGGTCCCAGGCCAGGCCCGCCAGGCCGGCAACCAGCCGCCCGACGGCGCCGGCGCCCAGCGCCAGGGCCAGGCGCAAGTCCGACAAGGGCTGAACCACCTGCGCCAGCCGCAGCGCGCCAACGCGAACGGGTGCGGACAACGGGTCCCAGCTGAAATAGGCGGGCGATTGCCCATCCCAGGCCTCGACCACCAGTCGCTGGCCGGCGCGCAAGCGCAGCTGGCCGCCGGTGGCGATGACATGGTCGCCCAGGTCATTGCGCGGCCCATGGTGCGGGCCATCGAAGGTGGCCCACATCTGGCCGTGCGCCACCCGCAGGATGCCTGCCTCGCTCGGCTGGAGCGTGATGGCGCGGCCGGCCGCCAGCTTCCAGGTGCCGGGCAGGGCCGGGGCGGACAAGGATTGATGCGTTTGGGTGAGCGTTTGCGAGGCCATGGTTTTCTCCAGTTAGGCGTTCGTGGCATTGAATGATCGTTGACAGGCGCTTGGCAGTCCAATGAAATCCGGCTACGCTATTGATTCCCGATTCGCATCAATGCGGGCATTCCTACTGACAAGAACTGGCACCCATGCAGCACTCCCAGACGCACCTGCGCACCCGCCCCATTTCGGCCGGCCACCTGCGCGCCTTCGAAGCCGTGGCAAGACACCTGAATTTCCGCGCGGCCTCCGAGGAAATGGCCCTCACCCAGTCGGCCGTGAGCCGCCAGATCCAGGCACTGGAAGAAGAAGTGGGCGTGAGCCTGTTCCTGCGCCACACGCGCGCCGTGGAGCTGACCAGCGCCGGCGCGCACCTGCTGCTGGCGGTGACGCAGGCCCTGCCCCGCATCGACGGCGCGATACGCCAGATCCGCCAGACCGCCGGCCGCCGCGCGGTGGCGCTGACCACTTTCGCTTCTTTCGCCTCGATGTGGCTGATCCCGCGGCTAGAACAGTTCCAGCGCGACAACCCCGACATCGACATCCGCATCGACGCCTCCGACACCTCGGTGGATCTTGAAACCGCGGACGTGGACCTGGCCCTGCGCTATGGGCCCACGGCCGCGATGCCGGCCCACGCGATCCGGCTGTTCGGCGAACAGCTCACGCCGGTGGTCAGCCCCTGGCTGCTCAAGAGCGGTGCGCCATTGAAAAAGGCCGCCGACCTCACCCAGTTCGCGCTCATCGAGGCAGGGGACGCGCATCAGACCCATCTGGAGTGGCTGACCTGGCGGCGCTGGTTCGACGAGCACGGCTTTCCCAAGCTGCAGCCCAAGCGCTGGCTGTATTTCAACTACGCCTACCAGATGGTGCAGGCCGCCCTCACCGGCCAGGGTGTCGTGCTGGCGCGGCTGCCCATGGTGGCCGAGAGCCTGGCCAATGGCGACCTGGTCGAGCCCCTGCCCAATCAGCGCATGGATTCGCCCATGGCGTACTGGCTGATCATCGGCCCGCGCAGTGCCCAGCGCCCTGAGATCAAGGCTTTCTGCGACTGGCTCATGGCCCAGAGCAAGGCCACTCGCGAAACCATCGGCGAAGTGCCCGACCCCGACACCATCGACGATCTGGACTAGCCGATCGGCCAGACCACGCCGTTGTCGTTCAGGATGGCGTCCAGCGGCACGTCGTGCGGCTCGGGCTCGAAGTCCTCCAGGAAGCCGGTGGTGAAGCCCAGGCCCACGGTGTAGGGCTTGGGTTGCAGCGTCGACAGTGTGCGGTCGTAGAAGCCGCCGCCGTAGCCCAGGCGAAAGCCACCGGTGCCGTAGCCGACGCAGGGGACGAACAGCAAGGTGGGGACGATGACCTCGGTGTCCTTGGGCTTGGGAATGCCGTAGGCATCCTCTTCCATGTAACAGCCGGGGAACCATGCGTGGAACTTCAGTGTCTTATGCAGCTTGTCGACCACGGGCAGCCCGATGCGCCGCGGCTGCGGCTCATCCAGCAATTCGCCGTCTTCCTTCCACCGATGCAGGGCCGGCAGCGGATCGAACTCCCCCTTGATCGGCCAATAGGCACCGATCACGATATCGGGGCGGTTGACCAGCCAGATGCGCATGACCCGCTGCAGCAGGTCGGACCGCAGCGACCGATCGGGCATGTTCAGCCGCTGTTCGACAAGCTGCTTGCGCAAGGCCCTTTTTTCCTGTGACTTGTCCATAATCCCCAGATGAAGTTGCTAAGAATTCTGACACTGATCTCGATGACCGCGGCCTGCCAGGCCCAGAGCCCTACCAAGACAGACGACCTGATCCTGGAAATGAACCAGGCACAGCGCCAGGGCAACCGCCAAAAACTCGCACAACTGCTACCCGCCGTCCGCGGCCACGGGCTCGAGCCCTGGGCCGCCTACTGGGAGCTGAAAAGCCGCCTCGATACTGCCACGCCGCAAGAGATCCAGGACTTCTTCGCGCGCTACCCGGGCACCTACCAGGAAGACCGCCTGCGCAACGACTGGCTGCTGCTGCTGGGCCAGCGTCGCGACTGGACGACTTTCGCCGCCGAATACCCCAAGTATCGGATGAATGACGACCGCGAGGTGCGTTGCTACGCACTGCTGGTCAGCTACGTGCGCGAGGGCGCGTCGGCGCCGCCGGGCCTTGCCGAGGAAGTGCGGCGCAACTGGCTGGCCCAGCGCGAACCCGATGACGGCTGTACCCTTGCCGCGTCGCGCCTCATCGCCGATAGCCAGGGGCCGCGCCGCATGACGGTCAACGATGCATGGCGCAAGGCCCGACTGGCGGTGGAGGCCAACCGGCCTCGCGCCGCCGCTGCGGCGGTGGAGATTGCGGCGCCGGAGGCGGTGGGCCTGCTCGCCGAGCTCAACAACAGCCCGGCCAAATTCCTCACCAGCCGGGTGACGGTCGCCTCGAAGATGCGCAAGGAAATGATTTCCCTGGCGCTCATCAAGCTGGCTTCCAGCGACGCGGACAACGCGGCCAGCCAGCTCGAAAACAAATGGGGGCCGCAACTCTCGCCCGAAGAGCGCAACTGGGTCTGGGGCGTGATCGGCAAACAGGCGGCGCAACGCCTGGGCAACGACGCGCTGTTGTACTTCGCCAAAGTCAGCCGCGACGACGACCTCACCGACGACATGCTGGCGTGGAAGGCGCGGGCTGCGATGCGGCTCGGCCAATGGCCGGTGCTGGCCAAGGCCATCAGCGCCATGAGCGACGAGGTGAGCCGCGAACCGACCTGGGTGTACTGGAAGGCACGCGCCTTGCTGGCGCAGGGTGGCGACGACCGCCGCGCGGAAGCGCAGCGGCTGCTCGAATCGATCGCCTCGGTGCGCGGCTTCTATGAGCAGCTCGCCCTGGAGGAACTGGGGCAAAAGATCACCGTGCCGGCGCGGCCTGCGGCGCTGACACCGCAGGAAAAAGAGGCGGCTCTCCAGAACCCCAGCCTGGCGCGGGCCCTGCAGGCGATCGGTCTGGGGATCAGGGCCGAAGGCGTGCGTGAGTGGAACTACGCCACCAACCTGACCCGCCCTGGCGGCATGACCGACCGCGAGCTGCTGGCGGCCGCCCAGCTCGCTTGCGATCGTGAGGTGTGGGACCGCTGCATCAACACGAGCGACAGAACCAAGGCCGAACTCGACTTCGACCAGCGCTTTCCCCTGCCTTTCCGCGAATCGGTGGTGCGGCGCAGCCGCGAGATCGGCCTCGAGCCGGCCTATGTCTATGGCCTGATCCGGCAGGAAAGCCGCTTCATCATGGACGCGCGGTCGCATGTCGGCGCCTCCGGTCTGATGCAGGTCATGCCGGCTACCGCCCGCTGGACGGCACGCAAGATCGGCCTGCCCAACTTCAGTGTGGATCAGCTCAACGACCGCGAGACCAACATCGCCATCGGCACCGGCTACCTCAAGCTGGTGCTCGACGACTTCGACGGCTCCATGCCCTTGGCCGCCGCAGCCTACAACGCCGGTCCCGGCCGTCCGCGCAGCTGGCGCAACGGCCCGGTGATCGAGGCGGCAGCCTGGGCTGAGAACGTGCCATTTAATGAAACACGCGACTACGTCAAGAAGGTGCTGGCCAACACCACTATCTATGCCGCCATCCTGAGCGGGCAGCCCCAGTCGATCAAGGACAGGCTGGGCATGGTGGGGCCGCGCGATGCCAGCCGGCCCGAGCCCAACCGCGAACTGCCTTGAGCCGCGCTGCTAGCGCATCAATTCCCGCGTTTTTTTGCATCAATCGCGGCGCGGCGCATCGGTAGCATCCGGACTACTCAGGAGGCACCATGCTCAAGCTCTATATCGGCAACAAGAATTACTCGTCCTGGTCCATGCGGCCCTGGGTCCTGCTCAAACAGGCGGGCATGCCGTTCCAGGAGGTCATGGTGCGCTTCGATTCGCTCGAAGAGGGCTCTGCCTTCAAGACGACCATCGAGTCCATCAACCCGGTGGGGCGCGTCCCGGTGCTGATGGACGATGGTTTGGCGGTCTGGGACACGCTGGCCATCGCCGAATACGTGGCCGAGAAATTCCCCGAGAAGCAGCTCTGGCCGCAGGATGCGAAGGCACGCGCGCGGGCCCGCAGCGTGTGCGCCGAAATGCATGCGGGGTTTGCCGCCCTGCGCAGCGCCTGTCCGATGAATATCGAAGCCTCCCTGCCGCAGGCTGGGGCCTTGGTATGGCGCGACCAGCCGGCCGTGCGCAAGGACGTCCAACGCATCGTCTCGATGTGGACCGAACTGCTGGAGGAGCACAAAGGACCGATGCTGTTCGGCGAATTCAGTATTGCGGATGCCTATTTCGCTCCCGTTTGCATGCGCCTGAAAAACTACGCGCTCCCCGTGCCGGGCCACATCACCGATTACGTCCGGCGCGTCGGCGCCCTGTCCGGCGTCAAGGCCTGGATCGAGGACGCCCTGGCCGAGAAGGACTTCGTCGTTTTCGACGAGCCTTACCGAACTTCCCGATGACGGCGCCGCGCCATTTCGGCGCCGTCATGAGCGCCATGGTCACGCCTTTCGACAAGCATGGGCAGCTGGACCTGGACGCCGCGCAACGCCTGGCACGCTGGCTGGCGCAACGTGGCAACGACGGGCTGGTGGTCGCCGCCACGACCGGCGAAGCCTCGACCTTGACCGACGATGAGCGCTGCGACCTCGTCCGCGCCGTCGCCGAAGCGGTGACGATTCCGGTCCTCGCCGGCACCGGCAGCAACGACACACTGCACAGCATCGCGCTGACCCGAAAAGCGCGCGGCCTGGGCGCGGCGGGCGTGTTGCTGGTCGCGCCCTACTACAACCGGCCACCGCAGGCCGGCATCGAGGCGCACTTTCGCGCCGCAGCGGCCGCCACCGACCTGCCGGTGATGATCTACGACGTGCCCGTGCGCACCGGCAAACGGGTCAGCCAGGAAGTATTGCTGCGCCTCTTCCGTGAAGTGCCGAACATCGTCGCCTTCAAGGACGCAACCGGAGACCCGCCTGCCTCGGCCGCCCTGATAGCGCAGGCGGGCGAGCACTTCGACCTGTACTCCGGCGACGACTCGTACACGCTCCCGCTGCTGGCGGTGGGCGCCGTCGGCGTCGTCGGCACCAGCACGCATTGGACGGGTCCGCAATTCCAGCAGATGGTCGCCGCCTTTCAAGCGGGCCAGATGGCCAAGGCGCGCGAGATCAACGCCGCCTTGATGGAATCATTCGAATTCATCAACAGCGAGGCCTCGGTGTTCTCCATGTCGATCAAGGCCATGCTGCGCACCCTGGGCCAGGAGGTGGGCGAGTGCCGCCTCCCCTTGCCGCCCACGCCGCCCGAAGTCGAGCAGAGGGCGCGCCAGGTCTGGGCTGGGCTGAACGGATAGCGGTACCGGCGCGCCGCGCCGTAAACTGGCGCCATGCAAACATACATGGTCGGCGGTGCGGTGCGGGATGCCCTGTTGGGCTTGCCCGTCAACGACCGCGACTGGGTGGTGGTGGGTGCGACTCCCCAGGAAATGATCACGAGCGGCTACTTGCCGGTCGGCAAGGACTTCCCGGTATTCCTTCATCCCGAGACGCGCGAGGAGTACGCGCTGGCGCGCACCGAGCGCAAGACGGCGCGCGGCTATCACGGCTTCGCCTTCCACGCGGAGCCCGACGTCACCCTGGAACAGGACCTGGCCCGGCGCGACCTCACCGTCAACGCGATGGCCCAGGACGAAAAGGGCCGGCTGATCGATCCGTTCGGCGGCCAGGCCGACCTGAAAAGCCGCGTGCTGCGCCACGTGACACAGGCCTTCCGTGAAGACCCGGTGCGCATCCTGCGGGTGGCGCGCTTCGCCGCACGGTTCGCCGATTTCAGCCTGGCGCCGGAAACGCTGGCGCTGATGCGCGAGATGGTGCAAGCGGGCGAAGCCGATGCACTAGTGGCCGAGCGCGTCTGGCAGGAACTCTCCCGCGGCCTGATGGAGGCCAAGCCTTCGCGCATGTTCGAAATGCTGCGCGAGTGCGGGGCGCTGGAGCGGCTGCTGCCCGAGGTCGACCGCCTCTGGGGCGTGCCGCAGCGCGCCGAGTATCACCCCGAGGTCGACACCGGCGTGCACCTGATGATGGTGCTGGACATGAGCGCACGATTGCAATGCCCCTTGCCCGTGCGCTTCGCCTGCCTCACGCACGACCTGGGCAAGGGCACGACGCCGGTGGAGATCCTGCCCAAGCACATCGGGCACGAGGAGCGCAGCGCCAGGCTGCTGCGCCAGGTCTGCGACCGCCTGCGTATCCCAACGGAATGCCGGGAACTGGCGGACGTGGTGGCGCGGGAGCACGGGAACATTCACCGCAGCGGCGAGTTCGGCGCAACGGCACTGGTGCGACTGCTCGAGCGTTGTGACGCCTTTCGCAAACCCCAGCGTTTCGACCAGGCGCTGCTGGCCTGTGAATGCGACGCGCGTGGCCGGTTGGGCCTGGAGGAAAACCCCTATTTCCAGCGCGCCCGCCTGCTGGCGGCCCTGGCCGCGGCGCAGGCCGTTGCCACGCATGAAATCGCAACGCAGGCGCAGCAGGCGCAGCTCGAAGGGCCCAAGATCGGCGAGATGATCCACAAGGCGCGCGTGCAGGCGGTGGCCCAGCTCGTGGGCGTCGAGGGGGGCTAGCTACACCACCAGCGCGAGCGCTGCGTAGTCCCCCACCCGGTCCTCCAGCCCGGCGCCCACCAGTTCGCTGCCGGCAGTGAGCGCGGGAAATTTGCCCGCCACCTGCGCCGAAAGACGCGGCAGCAGATAGTCCCGGTTGTTCCAGAACACGCTGCCGCCCAGGCTGATGCGCTGCAGGTCCAGTGTGGCGACCAGGTTGTACAGCGCACGGCCCAACACCCGGCACAGCTCATCGACCGTGACCTGGGCACTCGGGTCCCCGGCCTTGGCGCGGGCGAGGAGTGTGGCAGCGTCGGCGCCAAATCGCCGCGCCACCGCATTGCCGGCCACCAGCGCTTCGACATCGCCGACATTGCCACAGCCGCAAAGCGCTTCGTTGTTGTCGGAGACGAAGGTGTGGCCGGCATGGCCCGCGTTGCCATTCTTGCCGCGCAGGATCCGGCCATCCACGCACAGGCCCACGCCGATGCCGGTGCTCCAGGTGAGGTAGGCGCAGTGATCGAACCCCTGCAAGGCGCCCCAGCGGCGTTCGGCCTCCAGGGCCGCCACGCAGTCGTTCTCCACCCGCAGCTGCGAGAAGCGCGTGCGCAGCGGGGCTTCCAGCAAGGCGGTTTCCCAGTCGTTCGGAAGCCCGCGCGCCGGGCCGGCCATGCCGCCGCAGATGTTGGGCGCTGCCACTTCGACCATGCCGTCGCGGATGACGAAGGGGCCGCAGGAAGAAACGCCGGCTCGCTCCACGGTGGCCGGGGCGATGCCGGTATCGGCGCAGGCTTCATCGATCATGCGCAGCACCTGGCGGGCGAGCGCATCGTTGGTGCCGGTCTTGGCCGTGGGTTCGCTGCGGCGCCCCAGCAGCTCCAGCCCCGCACCGCTGTTCAAGCTCACGGCGACCTTGGTGCCGCCGATGTCGATGCAGGCTTTCATATGAGCTTCGAAATGCCCCCCGCCAGCAAACTGAGCAGGATGGTGGTCGTGATCGGGATGAACCAGTCGCGCCCGAACAGCTTGAAGCGGAAATCACCCGGCAGCTTGCCAAAGCCCATGCGCTGCAGGAACGGGCTGAACCAGTTAATGAGCATCAGGGCCAGGAAGATGACGATGATCCAGCGAATCATGGTGCGGTCCATGATACGCAACTTGGGTCCGCCCCGGCGCGGCCCAGCGGCTCAGCGGTGCCGCGCGAGGATGTCGATCAGTTCGGGCATGAGCGCTTGCGGCGCTTCGCTGCCGGCCCGATCCAGCGTCGCCTTCACGGCGGCCGCAACGGCGATATCGCAGCCCCCTTCGGCCGCCATGGTGTTGTAGTAGCCCAGGTCCTTGCAGGCATTGGCGATTGAAAAGCGCAGCCCCGACACGTCGCGTGACATCAGGTAGGGGCGCAGGCGCTCCAGTGCGGCACCCCCGCCGCCGCCCTTGCCCAGGACCTCCAGGAACACGTCGGGAGCCACGCCGTGGTGAGCCGCGCAAGCCGCCGCCTCGGACAGCAGCGTGACGAAGCCCAGCGAGACGAAGTTGTGCAGCAGCTTCATGCTGTGCCCCGCGCCCACCGCACCCGCGTGGGTGATGTTTTCCGCGAAGCACGACAGCAAGGGCCTGCATTCCTCGAGCAGCGCGGCATCGCCACCCACCAGCAGGTTCAGGCGCCCCTCGGCGGCTTCCTTGGGTGTGCGCGTCATCGGCGTGTCCAGGAAGCGGCCGCCGGCGGCCTCGACCGCCTTGGCCATGCGCTGTGTGGAGGCCGGCACCGCGGTCGAACAATCGATCACGATGGTGCCCGGGCGCAGGCCCTGCAGCACTCCGTCTTCGCCGGTGAGCACCGCCTCAACCTGCGGCGAGCCGGTCAGCACCAGGATGATGATGTCGGATTCGGCCGCGAGCTGGGCCGGACGCTGGAAGATCCGGGCGCCGGCGGCCGTCAGCGCCTCCAGCGGCTGGTTGCCGGGATGCTCCAGCACTGCCAGCGGCCAGCCCTTCTTGACCACGTTGCTGGCAATGCCATGGCCCATCATGCCGATGCCGATCATGCCGACGTACTTTTTCATCCTGTACTCCTGTCTTGAAATTGAAATCCGGCCCAGCGTCAGCAAAGCCGGTTGAGCGGTGTCTCGTTTCGACCGAGCGCCTCGATGCCCTCGATCAGCATGTACCCCATCGCCTCGCGCGTCTCCTCGGTGGCGCTGCCGATGTGCGGCGTGAGGAACACGTTATCCAGCGTGCGGTAGCCCGGGTGCACGCGCGGTTCGTTGGCGAATACGTCCAGCCCGGCCGCGCGCAGCCGGCCCGAGCGCAGCGCGGCGATCAGCGCCTCGTCGTCCACCAGGTCGCCGCGCGAGATGTTCACCAGCACGGCGCCCGGCGGCAGAAGCGCCAGCCGCCGGGCATCGAGCACACCGCGCAGCGCGGGTGCGCCTGGCGCGGCCACCATGAAGAGGTCGCTGGCGCCCAGCAGTCCCTCCAGAGTGTCGTGGTAGCTGGCGCCTTCCTCGAGTGAGGGCTCCAGCCGGGAACGGTTGTGATAAGCGATGCGCAGGCCGAAGGCGCGCGCGCGGTGCGCGATGGCGCGGCCGATGCGTCCCATGCCAAAGATGCCGAGCACCCGCCCCGGCAGGCCGATGCCCAGCAGCTGGGTAGGGGCCCAACCCTGCCAGGCGTCGCTGCGCACGAGGCGGTCGCCCTCGAGGCCGCGCCGGCAGGCATTGAGCAGCAGCATCATGGCGATCTCCGCGCACGCGTCGCTCAGCACGTCCGGCGTGTGGAGCACGGCGATCCCGGCAGCGCGCGCGGCGGCCAGGTCGATGTGGTCGTGGCCCACCGACAGCGTGGCGATGATGCGCAGCCGCGGCAGCTGGGCGAGCGTGTCCGCGCGCAGCGATTCCGTCGCTGTCACGAACAGCACTTCGGCATCCCGGGCGCGCGCCATGATCTGCGACGGCGTAAGGATGCCGTCGTCCTCGTTGGTGGTGAGCGTGAATCGTTCGCGCAGCACCGCCTCCACGCCCGGCGTGAACCGCCGGCAGAGGAACGCGCTGGGCCGGCCGGTAGGGGCTCGCGGCGCGGTGTCAGCGCAGGCGGCGGCGGATGGCATCGGTCATCTCCGTGCAGGTGGCGCTACCACCCAGGTCACGCGGCACGCTCTCGCCCGCCGCCAGTACTTCTTCCACCGCCCGCTCCACGCGGTCGGCCGCCTGCTGCATCGCCTCGTCGCCGTGGCGCTCGCCCAGCCAGCGCAGCATCATCGCGCCGGACAGGATCGTGGCCACCGGGCTGGCGAGGTTCTGGCCCGCGATGTCCGGGGCGGAACCGTGCGCGCCCTGGAACAGGCCGTGCGTTTCGCCCACTTCGGCCGATGCCGCGATGCCCAGCCCGCCCACCGTGCCGGCACCCAGGTCCGAGATGATGTCGCCGAACATGTTCTCGGCCACGATCACGTCGTAGAAGTCGGGCTTCTTGAGCATGTGGACGGTGATGGCGTCGGCGTAGGCGTAGTCGATCTCCACGTCGGCGTAATCGCGCGCCACCTCATTGCACACGGCGCGGAAAAACGCGTAGCTGCGCAGGATGTTGGCCTTGTCGCACACCGTCACGCGGCGCTTGCCGTCGCGCGGTGCGCCCTTGCGGCGGCGTGCCAGGTCGAAGGCGAACTTCGCCACGCGTTCCACGCCCTTGCGCGTGACGACCAGAGTGTCCGTGGCGAGCTCGCCGCGCAGGACCACGCCGGCGCCGCGGCTGGCGTACAGCCCCTCGGTGTTCTCGCGCACGATCACGTAGTCGATCTGGCCGGGCTCCCAGCCCGACAGCGGCGAGCGAGCGCCCCGGTACAGGCGGATCGGCCGCACGTTGGCGAACAGGTCCAGCCGGAAACGCAGTTGCAGGTGCAGGTCGTTGCCCACTTCGGTGCCGTCCGGGTAGGTGATGCCGGGCAGGCCGGCGGCGCCGTGCAGGATGGCGTGGGCATCGCGGCAGGCCGCGAACGTGTCGTCCGGCAGGACGGCGCCGGTGCGCGCGTAGTGCGCGGCGCCGCCCTCCCAGGAAGTGAATCGCAGGCGCTCGCCGCAGGCTTCGCGCAGGGCGGCGACGGCCGAGCGGCACACTTCGGGGCCGATGCCGTCGCCATCGATGGTGGCAATGTCGTAAGTAGTCATGCTGTGGCTTGGAGGCACAAAGGAAGCGGCGCGGCGGTGGTTGCCGACGCCGCCGGGGACAGCTTCAGCTGTGCGCGCGCTCTTGCTCGATGCGCCGGTACAGCTCGTTGGAGCGCGTCACATGCGCGCGCACGGCCGCCTCGGCCGCATCCGCGTCGTGCGCCGCGATCGCATCGACCAGGCGGGTGTGCTCCTCGAGCGTGAGCTGCTCGGCGCCGGGCGCCCGCACCAGCGGCTGGTAGTAGTCGCCTGCCCACTGGAACACCGCCTCGATCACGGCCGGGAAGATCGGGTTGCCGCTGATGCGCGCGATCTCGCGATGGAACGCCATGTCGCAGGCCAGGAACCGCTCCATCTGCGTGAGCGCCGCGCGCTGATCCTCGATGCGCGCGCGCAGCGCCTCGACATCCTGCGGCTCGGCCTTCTGCGCCGCCATGCGCGCGGTGCCGACCTCCAGGAACAGCCGCGCTTCCTTCAGGTGGTCCAGCATGTCGGGTTGCGACTGCAGCAAGTGCCGCGTGCCGCTGGCGATCTGCAAGATCAGGTCGCGCGCCGTAGGCACCACCACTTTGGCGCGCTCGCCATGGGAAATCTCGACGATGCCGGACCGCTCCATCGCCTGCAGCGCCTCGCGCACCGCGGGCCGCCCCACGCCGTAGACGTCCATCAGCTCGCGCTCCGGCGGCAGCTGGTCGCCGGGGCGTATTTCGCCGGCCTGGATGCGCTGCATCAGCCGCTCCACCACGTCCTGGTAGAGCTTGCGTTTCTGGATCGGGTTGACTGCCGTCATGCGGGTCCTGGTTGAAGAGCATCGGTCCGGCCGTGCCGGTTATGGTGATTATCACGTCGCGGCCCCGTCGCGCACAGAGCCGAAAACCCCTGTCCCGCCCATCTGGCCGCCCTTGAGCACGATCTCCAGGCCGTCGCGCCGCGGCTCGCGCGACCAGGCGCGGCACAGCGGCGCGCCGGGCGCGAGCCGGGCCGTCATGGTGAGCGCCTGCACGCCCAGGGCGGCGGCCACTTCACCCGAACTGTCGCCGCCCGCGACCGCGATGCGGCGCAGCTGCGGCAGGCGATCCAGGATGGCGCACATGACTTCGGCCAGCGCGCGGCCGGTGCGCAGCGCCGCTTCCGCGCGATCCAGTCCCGCGGCGCGCGCGGCGTCTTCGAAAGCCCGCACCGCCGGATCGTCCGGCCCCTGGGCACTGAATACCAGCGGGCTGAGGCCGCGCGCCCAGGCCTCGCAGGCCGACTCGACCGCGCGGGCGATTTCCGCGCCGTCGCCGCCCAGCAGGCGTGGAATGTCGAGCCGGTGCGTCGCAAATCCGTTGGCCTGCGCCCACTCGATCTGGGCGGCGGTGACGGGCGAGCAGCTGCCGCTGGCCACGGCGATGGCCTGCACCGCCGATGCTTCGGGAAGCGGCTCGGGCATGGGCACGACGCCCGTTGCGTGCCAATGCGCCGCCAGCGCGTACAGAAGGCCCGACGAGGATGCGCTGAAGAGCCCATCGCCCCTGCCCTCCCAGACGAGGCGGCCGGCCTCGCGCAGCGTCTCGTCGTCGAGCACGTCGATCAATACCACCGGCACGTCGGCGCCGGCCTCATGGATGGCGCGCACCGCGGCGGCACCCTCGCCCTGCTTGAGCCGGGGGAAGTCCACCAGGCCGCTGCGGCGGGGTGTCTGCGCGGCCAGGTGCCGACGCAGGTCCGACTCGCCCATCGGCGTGACCGGGTGGCGCGACATGGTGGGATGGCGGTCGAGCCGGTGGCCCTCCCCTTCGGCGACCGCGAACAGGTGCCCGAAAGCCTGGAAGCGGCGCAGCCGCGGAGCGCCCACGACCATGGGCGACCAGCGACCCGTCATCAGCGGCACGCCGAGATCGATGGCACAGCCGATGGAGCCGACCTGCGGCGAGGAGTCGAACGTGGAACAAACCTTGTAGTGCAGGATTGGCGCGCCGAGCCGCGCGAGCGCCTCCAGCGCCGGCGCCAGGTGCTCGCGCATCCACTGCGGGCTGCGTCCGCGCGCGTGGCCGGCCATGCCCACCGCCCGCACGCCGGGAAAGCGTGCGAGGGCCTGGGCATCGGGCGCTTCGAAGAACAGCACTGTCGGCACGCCGGCCGTGGTCAAGGCTTCCAGCGCGTCGGTGGAGCCGGTGAAGTCGTCGCCGTAGTACGCCAGCAGCAGGTCGCGCGCGCTCACCACACCTCCATCGCCTGCGCCAGGGCCGGGTGGGCGGCGGCATGGCGCGCGAGCGGCACGCCCGCGACGGCCGCGTCCCATGCGCTGCGCATGGCCGACACCCCGGCGGCGATGCCCCCCGGATGCCCGAGGATGCCGCCGCCGGCCGCATGGATCAGGTCCGTCGTGCCCAACGCCGCATAGGTCGGTGCGGCCTGCAGCCCGGTCTGGCCGGAGCTGAACACCGGCATCGCCACCATCGGCTTGCCCGCGGACAGCGGCCGCAACACCGCGCGCGCGGCGGCGATCACGCTGTCGTCCGGCTCGCTGAACTTGTTGGCCAGGCCGTTCACGTGCAGGTGGTCGGCGCCGGCCAGGCGCCACAGCGCCTGCCAGGGCGCGTAGTCCCAGCCCAGCGCGGGGCAGCGGCTGAGGTAGCCCCAGCCGTTGCGATGGGCGTGGATGGGCAGCTGGGCGTGGCGGCGCAGCGCGAGCAGACCCGTGAGCCCCACTGAATTGAGGCTGACCATCACGCAGGTGCCGCCCTGCGCCAGCACGAGGTCATGGCGCCGGCGCATCTCGTCGATCTCGCCGGTGATGTTGAAGGCGACCATGGCCTTGCGGCCGCTCCGCCCGGCAGCGTCGTTCACCACCGCCATGACAGCGCGCACGCGCTCGTAGAAGGGGCAGTGCGGCCCGTCGGCCTGCAGTTCGTCGTCCTTGATGAAATCGATGCCGCCCGCCACCAGCTCACGCACGGTGTCGGCCGTCTCCCGCGGCGACAGGCCAACGCTGGGCTTGATGATGGTGCCGATGAGTGGTCCGCTAGGCACCTGCGCCAGCGCGCGCGTGCCTGCGATGCCGAAGGCCGGTCCCGGGCAGGCATCGGCGAACGCCTGCGGCACCGCCAGGTCGAGGATGCGAAGGCCCGACACCTGGCGCAACTCGAACAGGTTGCCGGCCACCGTGGCCAGCAGGTTCGGCAGCGAGTGGCCGAAGTTGGCCACCGGCCACGAGAGTTCGAGGATGCAGCGGGTGTAGCGGTCCGAACGCACGTTGACGGGCAGGCTGGGCTCGCTCGCGTGCCCGATCACGTCGATGCGATCCACCCGCGCGCCCGAGCGCTCTTTCAGCGCCGCCGTCTCGCCAGGCACCGCGGTGAACGTGCCGCTGGATTGTTCGCCCGCGATCACGCCCGCGGCGCGCTGCGGGTCGTCGCCGGTCTCCAGCCAGTAGCGCGCGCGGACCCGGCCGTCGTCGGTGCGCAATGGCGCCTCGTCAGCCATGTTGGATCGCGATGGTCTTGACGGTGGTGAAGCCGCGCAGGCCCTCGAAGGCCTTCTCGCGCCCGTAGCCGGAGTGCTTCATGCCGCCGAAGGGCAGCTCGATGCCGCCGCCCGCGCCGTAGTTGTTGATGAACACCTGGCCCGCCTCGACGGCGTGCGCCACGCGCAGCTGGCGGCCGCCATTTTCGGTCCACACGCCGGCGGTGAGCCCGTAGTCGGTGCCATTGGCGATTTCGACGGCTTCTTCCTCGGTGTCGAACACGATGGCGGCGAGCACCGGGCCAAACACTTCCTGCTGCGCGATGATGTGATCGGCCGGCACCTCGCCGAGCAGCGTGGGCATCACGTAGTGTCCGCCCTCGGGCGCGCCGTCGGCCAGGCGGCCCTGCGCGGCGATGCGCACGCCATCCGCGGCCGCGGCATCCACCATGGCCTGGATCTTCAGGCGCTGCTTGCGGTTGATCACCGGGCCGCAATCCAGGTCCCGCCCGCCGGGGCCCACGCGCAGCGCGGTGAAGCGCTCGGCCAGCATCTGCATGACGCGCTCGTAGACCGGCCGTTCGATCAGCACGCGGCTGCCCGCGGTGCAGGTCTGGCCGGCGTTCTGGATGATGGCGTTGACGATGACGGGAACGGCGCGCTCCAGGTCCGCGTCGGCGAACACGATCTGCGGGGACTTGCCGCCCAGCTCCAGTGTCGCGGGCGAATGGCGGCGCGCGGCCGCCTCGGCCACCAAGGCGCCGGTTTCGGTGGAGCCGGTGAACGAGATGTGGGCAATGCCCGGGTGCGCGGTCAGCGCGGCGCCGGCCTCGCTGCCCAGGCCGCAGACCACGTTGAGCGCGCCCGGCAGCACGCCCGCCTCCAGCGCGAGCTGGGCCAGCCGCACCGGCGTCAGGCAGGCGTCCTCGGCGGGCTTGACCACGCAAGCATTGCCCGCGGCCAGCGACGCACCTGCCGAGCGGCCGAAGATCTGTGCCGGGTAGTTCCACGGAATGATGTGGCCGGTGACCCCGTGCGGCACACGGATCGCCATCACGGTGGAGCCCGCGGCGTAGGGGATGGTCTCGCCATGCAGCTTGTCGGCCGCGCCGCCGTAGTACTCGAAGTAGCGCGCGCACGCCTGGATGTCGACCTTGGCCTGCGCGAGCGGCTTGCCCGTATCGCGGCATTCCAGCGCCGCGAGTTCCTCATGATTGGCCCGAATCAGTTCAGCCAGTCGGGTGAGCACGCGGCCGCGCTCGGTGGCGGTGAGCCGGCCCCAGGGCCCGCGAAAGGCGGCGTGCGCGGCCCGCACCGCCTCGTCTACCTCGGCCGCGCCGCTGCGCGGGATGGTGGCAAAGGCCTGGCCGTCCGAGGGGTCGAGCACCTCGATGGTGTCGCCCGTGCGGGCCTGGAGGCGCTCGCCGCCGATGATGTTGGAATACAGGGAAGGGATAGTCATGTCCATGGAATGAACTCTCTTGAGATGAAAATCTTCGGTGGCTGCTACTTGAAGCCCAGCGCGTGGGGCAACCAGGTGCTCAGCGCCGGAATGAAGGTCAGCAGCACCAGCACGGCGCCATGCGCCCACAGGAAGGGGCGCAGCTCGCTCACCAATTCGGACAGCGGCACGCGCGACACGTTGGAGGTGACGAACAGCAGCCCGCCCACCGGCGGCGTGATCATGCCCAGCGTGAGGTTGTAGATCACGATCATCGCGAAGTGGATCGGGTCCACGCCCAGCTTGGCGGCCACTGGAGCCAGGATCGGAACCAGCACCATCACGCCCGGCAGCGGCTCGATGAAGATGCCGAAGATCAGCAGCAGGATGTTGACCGCGATCAGGAAGGTCCAGGGCGACAGCTTCATGCCGATCAACCAGTCGGCCATCTGTTGCGGCAGGCCCTCGATGGTCAGCAGCCAGGCGAACGAGGCCGACATCGCGATGATGATCAGCACCGACGCCGTCAGCAACGCCGAGCGCGCCAGGATGTCGGGCACGGCCTTCCATTCCAGCGTACGGTAGACGTACTTGCCGCACAGCAGGGCGTAGAACACCGCCACCACGGACGCCTCGGTGGGAGTGAACCAGCCCGCGCGCATGCCGCCCAGGATCAGCACCGGCAGCAGGAGCGCGGGCAGTGCCTTCCAGGTGGTCGACAAGATCTGCGCCAGCACCGGGCGCCCACCGTCGCCCTTGTAGTTGCGCTGGCGCGAGACGTGCCAGTTGACCACGCACATGGCGATGGCGATCAGGATGCCGGGCAGCACGCCCGCCACGAACAGCGCGCCGACTGAAACCGCCTCGTCCTGCAGCGCGTACACGATCATGGTGATGGAAGGCGGGATGATCGGCCCCACGATGGCGGTCGACGCGGTCAGGGCCGCCGCGTAAGAGCGCTTGTAGCCGGCCTTGTCCATCATGCGGATGAGCATCGAACCCGGGCCCGCCGCGTCGGCCAGCGCCGATCCGGAGATGCCCGAGAAAAACGTGAGCGACACCACGTTGGTGTAGCCCAGCCCGCCGCGCTTGTGGCCCACGAACTGGCCCGCGAAACGCAGCAGCACGTCGGTCAGCGAGCCGCCGCTCATGAGCTCGGCCGCCAGAATGAAAAAGGGCACGGCCATCAGCGGGAAACTGTCGATGCCGGTGAAGGTTTCCTTCATCAGCACCAGCAAGGGGTAGCTGTCGGTCAGTGCCAGCGCGGTGGCCGTCGCCAGGCCGAGTGCAATGGCCACCGGCACGCCCAGCGTCAGGTAGCCGCAGGCGGCAGCGATCAGGATGATGCAGGGATTCATGGCGTGGGGGCCTTAGAGGGAGGCACTGGCGGTGGCGTCGAAGTGATCGTCCGGGGCGAACTGCCCGTCGCACACATAGCCGCGCACCACCAGCGCGAAATGCACCACCAGCAGCACGCCGCCTACAGGGATCGCGGCATAGATCCAGGCAAACGGGATCTGGGTTGCGGCGGTCAGCTGTGTCGTGGTGCGCAGCAAGTAGGCCGAGCCGAACCACACGAGGAGGCCGAAGAACACCAGCAGGCAGGCCGCGACGGCGGCGCGCACGCCGATGGCCGCAGGGCGCGGCAGTGCGTCCTGCAGGTTCTCCACCGCGATGTGCCCGCCGGCGCGCAGCACCGGGCCGGCGCCGAGGAAGGTGAGCCAGATCATCATGTGGCGCGCCACCTCTTCGCTCCAGGGGATGGAGACGTTGGTGAGGTAGCGGGTCAGCACGTTGGCAAAGACGATGATCGACATGGCGCCCAGCAGCAGGATCAGGGCCCAGCGGTTGGCGGCGAGGAACCGTCGCTCGAAGGCCGCCGCCAGGCCGCCCTCGAGGTGCTTGGGGAGGGCCGGCGTGCCGACCTGCGCCGCCAGCGTCACTTGACGTCCTGGATCTTCTTGATGTTGTCGGCGCCGAACTCCTGGGCGAAGTTCGCATACACCGGCTTCAGGGCGTCCTGGAAGGCCTTCTTGTCGACGTTGCGCACCACCTTCATGCCCTCTTTCTCCAGCAGGGCCACACCGTTGGCGTCGTCGTCATCCACCTTCCTGCGTTGCGCGGCCGCGCTCACCTTGGCCGCGTCGAGGAAGACTTTGCGGTCGGCTTCGTTGAGCTTGCCCCAGGTGCGCGTGGACACCAGCACCAGCGCCGGCGAGTACACGTGGCCGGTCAGCGACAGGTGCTTCTGCACCTGCCAGAACTTGGAGCTGATGATGACCGGGATCGGGTTCTCCTGGCCGTCCACCGCGCCTTGTTGCAGCGCGCCGAACACTTCCGGGAACGCCATGGGGGTGGGCTGCATGCCAAAGGCCCGGTAGCCTTCCATGTGCACCTTGTTTTCCATGGTGCGCACCTTCAGGCCCTTGGTGTCCTCGGGCTTGAGGATGGCGTGCTTGCTGTTGGTGATGTGGCGAAAGCCGTTCTCCGTCCAGGCCAGCGCGACCAGGTTCTTCGACGGGAACTTGGTCAGCAGGTCCTGGCCGATCGGGCCGTCGAACACCTTGCGGGCATGGTCGTAGTCGCGAAACAGGAAGGGAATGTCGACGATCTTGACCTCGGGCACGAAGTTGCCCACCGGGCCGGTGGAGGTGATGACTGCGTCCAGCGTGCCCAGTTGCACCGCCTCGATCATCTCGCGCTCGCCGCCCAGCGCACCGGACGGGAACTGCTGGCACTTGAAGCGGACCTGGGTGCCCTTCTCGACCTCGGAGCAGAACGCGGTGGCGCCGACCCCGTAGTGCGACTCCTTACTGGGGGTGTAGCCGATCTTCAGCACCGTCTGCGCCATGGCGCCGGCGGACAGGGTGAACAGTAAAGCGGCCACGCTGGCGCGCACCGGTTGGCGAATGGTCATGTCTGTCTCCTCAGGGGGTGGTGGGGGAAAGTCTCGGGGGTCGGTCAGGTGATGCGCTGGATGCTCTCGGCGATTTCTTCGTGGTCGAACACCTTCTTCCAGTCGTCGCGCATGAGGCGCGGCTTGCCGAAGGTGATGGCCTTGTTGCAAGCGTCGGAGAACGCGCCGGGGATCTCCCGGAAGATCACCGCGCTCAGGATGGTCATGTGGCCCAACAGGAAGTCGCGGGCGCAGTCGCGCGGAACGCCGCGGGCGACCACCTCGTCCATCGCGTCGCGCATCACGTCCAGCAAGGTGGCGCACACGGTCTCGGACAGGCCAGGCTCCAGCAGTGCCATCTGCTCGACCGTCACGCGGTAGGAGCGCAGGACGGGCGCGTAGATGGTGCTGGCGATCTCCTCGCCAAGGTCGAAGTCGGCCGGCTTGCCCTGCATCAGGGCGCTGACGATCGATTGCGGCGCGTGGCCGCCACCGAAGAAATCGGGCTTGCCGTCCTTGTACAGCGCGGCGCTGAAGATTGGCGGGTGGCAGGGATGGGCAACGAAGTACACCAGGTCGTCGCGCTGCGGCAGGTGGCCGGCGAACGGAGCGGCTGCATCCAGGGTCATCACCATGGTGCCCGGAGCCAGTTGCGGCGCGATGGCGGCCGCCACCTTGCCGATGAGCGTGTCGGGGATCGCGAGGATGACCACATTGGCGTTGTCCAGCGCCTTGGCCTGGTCCACGCACTCCACGCCGAGTTCATCACGCAAACGCTTGCGGCCGACCTCGCTGACCTCCACGTGCCTCACCTCGAAGCGCGAACCCGCCAGGTTCTTCGCGAGCCGCGCGCCCATCTTGCCCCCGGCGCCCAGCAGCGCGATCACGGTCTTCATCAGCCATCTCCAAGTTAAGTAGTGACGTGATGGTATGATGACCTGATCTGTCGAATTATCCGGATAAACCCCTATTTGGCCGCTAGGTCAAAGAACGTGGGTGCGGTCGCCTTCGCGAAAACCGATGGCGTCCCAGAACGCTCCCCGGTGGAAACCGATCACCTTGAAGAGCTCGCCCATCTCATGCTCGGCGATCAGTCGTTGCCCCGCCACGCGCTGGGCCAGCGGCGCTTCAGCCAACAGCGGCACCAGGCCGCAGTTCATCAGAAAGCGCGCCTGGGTGGTGTAGCCGAGGGTGGCCAGGCCAGCTTCCTGCGCAGCCAGCGCCAAGCCACTGAAATTGACATGGGCCGTGATGTCCTTGCCACCCACATCGCTCAGCGGGTTGGTGTCGGCCATATGCCCGCGGTGGCACATCAGCGTGCCCATGTGGCGCTGCGGGTGGTAGTACTCGCCCTCGGCGAAGCCGTAGTCGATGAAGAACGCCGCGCCCTGCGTCAGGCGGTCCGCCAGGGTTCGCACGAAAGCCTCGGCCTGGGGGTGGATCTCGGTGAGGTAGTCGTGGGGGCCGCCGATCTCCAGCGGCGGCCGCAGGTCCGTCGGCCGGTCCTCCCAGCTCAATGCACCGCCCGTTGCCGGCGCCACGCCGCGCTCATGCCAGACGCCGGCCGTGCGCACCAGCAGCTTGACCGGCATCGCATCCAGCACTTCGTTGCCCACCACCACGCCGCGCATGGCCTGCTGCAGCTCGCTGACCCAGTCCACGCGGCCGGCGTAGGCGGCCAGCGTTTCCTGCTGGCGCGCGCGCAGCGTGCCCGAGAGGTCGACGATGGTGTAGCGGCGAACGCGCTCCCCCAGGGATTCAAGCAGTTGCAGGGCCAGCGCGCCCGACCCGGCGCCAAATTCCCAGACCTCGTCGGTATCGGTGGCTTGCAAGGCATCCGCGATCTGCGCCGAAAGCGCCTGCCCAAACAGCGGCGTCATCTCCGGTGCGGTGACGAAATCGCTGCCCGACGACGGCAGCTGGCCGAACTTGCGCGAATTGTTGGCGTAGTAGCCCAGGCCCGGCGCGTAAAGCGCCAATGCCATGAACCGGTCGAAGGGCAGCCAGCCCCCGGCGCGGCGGATCGATTCTTCCACCAGGGACTGCAAGGCCCTCGTTAAACTCTTTGCTTCTGTCGTCACACCCGGATTGTCCCCGAATGAGCGATTCGCTCCCCAAGCGCACGGTACTGGTCACCGGCTCCGCCAAGCGGCTGGGCCGCGAGATCGCGCTGGCGCTCGCGGCCGGGGGCTGGCAGGTGGCCGTGCATTTCCGCGGCTCGGCCGACGACGCGGCCAAGACCGTCGAGGACTGCCGGAAGCTGGCCCCCGGCGCGCTGATCGAGTCTTTCCAGGCCGACCTGAACGACGAAGCCCAGGCCCGCGGCCTGCTGCCACGAGTGGTCCAGCATTTCGGCGCCGTCGATGCGCTCGTCAACAACGCCTCGATTTTCGAGCACGACAGCGCCAAGAGCTTCGGCTATGAAGCCCTGCAGGCGCACATGCGAACCAACACGGGTGCGCCCGTGCTGCTGGCCCAGGCCTTGCACGAGCATGTCTGCCAAAGGTCGGGCACGGGGGTGGTGGTCAATCTGCTGGACCAGAAGCTGTGGAACCAGAACCCCGATTTCCTGAGCTACACCCTGTCCAAGGCGGCGCTGGAAGCGGCCAACACCGTGCTGGCGATCGCCCTGGCGCCGCAGCTGCGCGTGGTCGGCGTGGCGCCGGGCCTGACCATCACCAGCCACCTGCTGTCGGCCGAGAAGTTCGACCAACTGCATCGCCTGTCGCCGCTGGGCCGCTCTTCCACGCCCGAGGATGTGGTGTCGGCCGTGAAGTTCGCGCTGGAAAACCAGTCCATCACCGGGACCACCTTGCTGGTGGACGGCGGCCAGCACCTGATGAAATTCGACCGCGATTTTTCGCTAATGTGAGAGCGTGGGGTATACATGACCGCTGGCAACCAGATTCTTAGCCTCACGGGACTGCGCTTCGACGCGAACCTGGGCATCCTCGACCATGAGAAGACCAGCCCCCAGCCGATCATGGTGGATGCCGAGCTGAACCTCGGCCCGCAGCCGCTGCTGCCGCGCGATGACGACATCGGTCATGTGCTGGATTACCGTAAGGTGCGCAAGATCATCATCGACGAATGCACGGCCGAACACGTGAACCTGCTGGAAAGCCTGATCGGCAAGCTGGCCAACCGGCTGATGCAGTTGCCCGGCGTGCTGGGCGTTCGGGTCAAGATCGTCAAGCTCGAAATCTTCGACGACTGCGAAGTGGCGATCCGGGTCGAGGCGGGACTTTGGTAGGAAGGCCGTCGGCAAAAGCTCATGGCGGCGGACTGTCACCGAAATGGTGGGGGCAGCCCGGAGACAAAGCCCAGTTTTCAGGGTTTTATCAGTCCTCGACCTCGGACGCACGCAATTCTTCGCGGCTATCCAGACCCGATTGCAGGTAGGCTCGCGCATTTTCCAGGAACGCCTGAACCAACCGCGGAACCGGTTTGCCGCGCATCACGAGCCCGCAAATCTTGACCGGCACGCGTGGACTGAACCGGTGCGTCGTGAAGCGCGACTCCGGCCTGAACCTGGCGGTTAGCTCATCGACCAGACCCAGCCCCAGCCCCTGGTCCACCAGCGGCGCTGCCACGTTGGAAAAGCGGACTTCGATGTCAGGGTTGTATTGGCTGCCGCCGCGCTCAAAGGCCGCGTCGATGGACGCTCCGAGCGGGCTGCCCGGGGCGGGGCCGATGACCACGCGGCCGGCCAGGTCAAACGGTGTGATCACGGGCCGATCCGCCAGCGCATCGCCCGAGGGACAGATGCAGACGATCTCCGCCTCGCTCAGCACGTCGCGGATCATGCTCGGACGCGCCGGGGGCCGCATTGCCAGGCCAACGTCCGCGCTGCCGCTTTCGACGCATTCCAGCAATTCGTCCATGCGCAGGGTTTCCAGCGCAATTCGCACCTCCGCATGCTCACGGATGAACTGGCTCAGCACCGGCGGCACCAGAAACTGTGACAGCTCCGCTGTCGAGGCGATCCGCAGCACCCCGGCGCGGCCGGTGCGCAGATCCCAGGCCTTGCGCTGGATCGCCTCGTGCACGCGAAAAAGCGGCTCAGCATCAGCTACCAGAATGCGTGCATCTTCGGTCGGAACCAGGCGGCTGTTGATGCGGTCGAACAATGCGACGCCGATCTTGGCTTCGGCGAGCTTGATGGCATTGCTGACCGCAGGCTGTGACATACCCAGTTCTTCCGCAGCGCCGATGGTGGTGCGGTAACGCATCACTGCCCGCAAAACCTCCAACTGGCGCAGGTTGATCAGAGTTCGGGTGGAGGTGTCGGACATGACAGTGTCTTTTGTTGCGCGCTTTCAGGATCCAATTGTGGTGCACCGCCAGAGGCGCCAGCATGGTGCGTACCCGAGGGCGGGCGCACCACAAATCGTCTATAGCCCCCACTTATACATGACGGCACCAACTGAATCAGGGAGGCCATGCAAGCGGATTTATCCTAGCACCTTCGTTGCTTTTATCCAGTTCGCTGGAACTACTCTTGAAAGGGCTTCCCCCATGATCTCCAATCGTTTGCGCTCGGCGCTGGTGCTCTGCGCCATCGCTGGCGGCACCAGCTTGGTCCCCACTTTGGGAGTGGCGCAAAGCTGCGTACCGACCATTCCCAAGGCGGACCTGATCTCGGAGGGCAAGCTGATGCTTTCCACCAATCCGACTCTGCGGCCCCTGCAATACGTGGACTCCAGCGGCGAGCTCAAGGGTATGAATATTGACCTGGCCAACGAGCTGGCAAAGCGCCTGTGCCTGAAGGCCGACCTGGTCCGGATGGACTTCCCCGCAATGATCCCGGCGCTCAAGGCCGGCCGCTTCGACGGAATCAATACCGGCATGTTCTTTACCGAGGAGCGCGCCAAGCTCATGTGGGCCGTGCCGTACGCCATGTCCGCGATCGACATCGTGGCCGCACCGGGGAGCAAGGTCAGCCTCGCCTCGGCCGACGCCATTTCAGGGGTGAGCGTGGGGGTGGAGACGGACTCCTACCAGGAACGCTGGCTGCGCGAACGCGAGAAGGACAACGTGGCCAAGGGCCGCAAGAGCATCAAGATCCTGGCTTTTCCAACCGCCAGCGACGTGATGGCCGCCCTGCGCGCGGGCCAGTTCGATATTGCCGCCTTCCCCAGCTACGCCGGCAACGCCTTTGTCAAAAATGGTCAGGCCGTGATGGTGCTGCCTGAACAGGGCGGCTCGCCCACGATGATGAGCTTCCGCTCTAAATCTGTCGCCGATGCCGTGGTTAAGGCTTACAACGACATGATGAAAGACGGCACCTACGACCGCATCCTGGACCAGTACGGCATGACCAAGCTACCCGCGCGCGTCGTCGCGATCCGCGGCCCCGGCCCGCAATAAGCCGTCGGCCGGAAACCCATGCAGTTCTTCAAGTTCGACGCCTTTCTGGGTTACCTGACCAACGAGTTCCTGCTCAGAGGGGTGCTGGTCACCTTGGGTATGACCGTGGCCACGGTGATAGGCGGCCTGTTGCTGGGCCTGGTCATCGCCTTCGTGCGCATGTCCAAAAATTCGCTGCTGCAGAACTTGGCGCGCTTTTATCTCTGGGTGTTCCGGGGCACGCCCCTACTGATCCAGCTGGTGATCATCTATACCGGGTTGCCCCAGCTGGGCATCAAGCTGGGCGTGATCGAATCGTCCCTGCTAGCGCTGATCCTTAACGAGGCCGCTTACTTAGCCGAGATCGTCCGCAGCGGCTTCATGGGCGTGGCCGCGGGTCAACGCGAAGCGGCTGATTCCCTGGGTCTGCCGCGCTGGCTGGTGGTCTGGAAGGTCACCTTTCCCCAGGCCTTCCGCCTGATGATTCCGCCGCTGGGCAATTCCATCAACGGCCTGCTTAAGGCCACATCCATCACCTCAGTGATCTCGATGGAAGAACTGATGCGCCGCAGCCAAATGATCATGCAGGAGAAGTTCGAGGTATTGGAAGTCTTTGCAGCAGCCGCTGTGTTCTATCTGATCCTCACAACCTCCTGGGGGCTGATTCAGGACCAGCTCGAAAGGCACTTCGGCGCCTCCATTGCACCCCGCAGTTGACCGTCCTGCGATGACCACCCCCGCACCGATGCACCGCGAATCTCACGATCGAATTCCCATGAAAAATCACTGGTTGCGGGGCGTGACCGTGGCGACCGTCCTGCCACTTCGGGTCGATGGCACCATCGACTGGAACAGCTACGCCCGGCTCCTCGACTACTGCACAACGCCGGAAGGCATCAGTTCGGTCTTCGTGAACGGCCACGCCGGCGAAAGCTCGGGGCTGAACCCACGGGAGCGCGCCGAGGTCATCCACTTCACGCGCAAGCACATCGCACCTCAGCAATGCCTGGTGGCCGGGTTGGTTGCCGATTCAATAGACGACGCCGTGCTTCAGGCCAGGCAAGCCAAGGCTGCGGGAGCAGACGTGCTCACCGTTTTTCCGCTGGCGCACCCCGGGCTGGCGGGCGAACCGCTTGTCAAGGCTCAACTGGCCCACGTGCGCGCGATCGGCGAGGCGGCGACCATGCCGCTGGCTATCTTCCAATACCCTTTCAGCTCGCCCGCCACCTACGCGACCTCGACCCTGTGCGAGTTCGCGCGCATGCCATGGGTCGTGGGGGTGAAGGAAGGGTCCGACAGTATGACGCTGTACGAAGACAATCTGCGCGCGCTCAAGGCCATCAAGCCTGAGCTGGCGGTCATGCCCTCCAATTTCGACTGGTTCATGCCCCAGCTGGCCGTAGGCGGCGACGGCATTCTCTCGGGACTGGCCAGCTTGGCACCGCTCAGCCTGGTACGGTTGTGGCAAGCCAGCGAGCGCAAAGACCTGGACGCCATGCGCAGATTCAACGATGCGCTGTACCCGCTGGTGCGCGCCGTCTACGAATTGCCGCGTTCCGACATGTACGCGCGCATCAAGCTCGCGTTGATGGAGGCGGGCGTCATCGATTGCGCCTTCTCGCGTACCTGCAAGACCACCTTCTCCGAGGGCTCCCGTGCCGCGCTGCGCCAGGGCTTGGCGGCCGCCCGACAACCTCTGACCGAGGAAACACCATGATCGCTATCGAGCACGTGCACAAGTGGTACGGGGCGTACCACGCCCTCAACGACGTCAGCCTCAATGTCAAGAAGGGCGAACGGGTGGTGATCTGCGGACCTTCGGGTTCGGGCAAGTCCACCTTGATCCGCTGCATCAACCGGCTCGAGTCGCACCAAAAGGGCCAGATCATCGTCGATGGCGTCGAACTCACCGCGAAGGCCAAGGCCCGCAACGTGGTTGCCGTGCGGCGGGAGGTGGGAATGGTGTTCCAGCAATTCAATCTGTTTCCGCACCTGACCGTGCTGGAAAACCTGACGCTGGCGCCCATCTGGGTGCGCGGTGCGTCCAAGGCCGAGGCCAGGGACATGGCCATGCTCTACCTGAACCGGGTCCACATCGCCGAACAGGCGGGAAAGTTTCCGGGCCAGCTCTCCGGCGGCCAGCAGCAGCGCGTGGCCATCGCCCGCTCTCTGTGCATGCAGCCCAAGGTCATGCTCTTCGACGAGCCGACCTCGTCGCTGGATCCCGAGATGATCAAGGAAGTGCTGGACGTGATGACGGATCTGGCCAGCGAGGGCATGACCATGATTTGCGTGACGCACGAGATGGGCTTTGCCCGCAAGGTGGCTGACACCGTGGTTTTCATGGACAAGGGCGAGCTGATCGACGCCGCGCCGGCGGCCGAGTTTTTCTCAAAGCCGCGCAGCGAGCGGACTCAGAATTTCCTCAAGCAGGTCATGACGCACTGACCTGCGGCCCGGGCCAGGGCGGCGGCGGACGGCGAGCTCAATTGCACGGACCGGATTGGGATAGATCAGGCCATCGGCCAGCTCAGAACCCACCAGCCTCCCCGCGCCGCAGGAATTGGCCGCGCCCGGGACGGCCCAGCCACCGCTCGCCATCGACCAGAAGGTCGCCCCGCGAGAACACTTTGCGCACAGCGCCGTGCACTTGGTGCCCTTCGAACAGGGTGTAGTCGCAATGACTGTGGTGGGTACGGGCGGACAGCACCTGGGTCGCGTTCGGGTCGAACAGCACGAGATCGGCGTCGCCGCCCACAGCGACGGTGCCCTTGCGCGGAAACAGGCCGAACAGCTTGGCCGGTGCGGTCGCGATCAGCTCGACGAAGCGGTTAAGCGAGATACGGCCGGTCCGCACACCGCCGTCGTATATCACTGTCATGCGGGTCTCGATGCCCGGCGCGCCGTTCGGAATTTTGGAGAAGTCGTCCTTGCCGTGCATCTTCTGGCGCACCCGCCCCCTGTGACCTTCCTTCATGCAGAACGGGCAGTGGTCGGTGGAGACCAGCTGCAGGTCGTCGGTTTTCAGCGCCGTCCACAGTGCGTCCTGCGCCTCCTTCGACCGCAGCGGCGGACTCATTACATATTTCGCGAGCGAAAAATCGTCGCTGTCGTATAGCGACTCGTCGAAGAACAGGTAGTGCGGGCAGGTTTCTGCAAAGACCGGTATGCCGGCGTCACGCGCCTCTATGACATGCGCCAGCGCTTCCTTTGCGGAGAGGTGGACGAAGTAGACCGGCGCCTGCGCCAGTTCGGCCAGCTTGATGCCGCGGTGCGTCGCCTCGCCCTCCAGGATAGAGGGCCGGGTCAGTGCATGGTACTTGGGCGAGGTGTTGCCCTGGGCCAGCGCCTCGCGGATCAGCAGGTCGATCACCGTACCGTTTTCGGCGTGAAGGGCGATCATTCCACCGTGCTCGCCGACCATCCGCATGGCCTGGAAGATGGCCGCGTCATCGACCATCACGGTGCCGGGATAGGCCATGAACATCTTGAAGCTGCTGACGCCCTCATGGCGGATCGCATGGCGCATGTCGCCCAGCACTTTCGCGTCGACCTGCGTCACGATGACATGGAAGCCATAGTCGATGTTCGCGCCCGCCTGTGCTTTGGCCTGTGCTCGTACGATCGCATCGAGCGGGCTGGTGTCCTTGTCCTGGAAGGCAAAGTCGATGATGGTCGTGGTGCCGCCGAAAGCCGCAGCGCGCGTGCCAGACTCGAAGTCGTCGCAGGTGGTGGATTCCCCAAAGGTGTTTTCCAGGTGGGTGTGGCAATCGACGCCTCCGGGCAGCACCAGCAGGCCATCTGCGTCGACGATGCGGACCGCCGGGCCGACGGCGAGCTGTTTACCGATGGCTGCGATCTGGCCATTTTCGATCAGGATGTCGGCGCGATAGTCGTCCACCGCAGTGACGACTCGGCCGTTGCGAATCAGGGTGGCGGTCATTGGGTCTTCCAATCCATGGAGCCAAGGGTGGGCATTCGGCTCACAGGCCCGCTGCTTGAAGCGCGCGCTGCAGCATGCCGACTTCGGCGGCAGGCAGCGGCGCCATCGGCGCGCGCATGGTGTCGTGTTCGAGCCGGCCTAGTAGCTTCAGGCAGGTCTTCAATCGCGCCGCCGCGTGGCCGGACGGCGCCGTGCCGTAAACAGCCTTGGCCAGAGGGTAGATGCGCTCGTTCCATTGGCGCGCCGCGGCGAGGTCGCCGGCTTGCAGGGCCTGGTACAGGCTGACGATGAGCGCCGGCACCACGCAGGCCAAGCTCACCAGGCTGCCCTCGGTGCCCAGCGCGAAGCAGGTAAAAAGGTGCTCGTCACCGGACGCCATCATCAGCACCGCCGGCGCGGCCTCAGCCACCAACCGGCGGTTGGCCTCATAGGCCGCCGCTTCCCAACTACCCTCCTTGATGCCGACCACGCCGGGCAACTGAGCCAGCCGCGCCAGCACATCGGGCGTGTAGGCCATTTTGCCCGCGCCCACACCCGCCTGGTACAGGAACAGGGGCAGTCGACTTCCCTCCATCGCCATCCGATGGTGACGCACCGCGACCTCGTTGTCTTGTGACAGCGCCCAGGAAAAAGGCGGGAAGATCAGTACCGCGTCGGCGCCAGCAGCCTCGGCGTCGGCTACGTGGCGCTGCGCCTCGCGGCTGTCCTCGGCATTGATGCCGCAGACGATCACGCTGGCGGCGGGACACGCAGCGCGGGCGATTTCGATCACTCGCTGTTTTTCCCCGCGGCTGAGCATGAAGTTCTCGCCGGCATGGCCATTGATCAGCAAACCGGTCATCCCCTCTGTCCCCGCGACTTCGCTCAGGTGTGCGGCCAGCGTCGACGCGTCGATTGCGCCGTCTTCGCGCATCGGACAGATGGTAGCGGCGTAGATGCCGCGAAAGCGTTCATGAGGATGAGGATGAGGATGAGGATGAGGATGAGGATGAGGATGAGGATGAGGATGAGGATGAGTGGGTAGCATGGCGATTCGGGGCATGTGACTCGCGCGACCATATCCTTGCCGACGAGACTGCGCCAATGCCAAACCAAGGCAGGACTATAAGTCCGGCCTATAGCGCCAGGCGCCCTTGCCGCCCCTGGTTGGTTATGCCACGGACTGATAGTTCCGCCCCGACATCTGATAGGCCAAAACACCCTTCAAAAGGCGCTCCTCCGATATTCTGCAGATGCCACACGCGAGCTGTGCGGCGTCATGCAGTGGCACGGCGCGATGCATTTTTTGGAGTCAACATGCTGTCTGGAATCCGGGTCATCAGTTTCAATCACTTCCATGCGGGGCCCATGGCCGCGCAGTTTCTCGCTGACCTGGGAGCCGACGTGATCGCCGTCGAACCAGTCGGCGGCGCTTTCCACCGCAACTGGGCGGTCGCCAATCGATTCGTCGATGGCCAGAGCGTCTGCCTGCTGACGACCGGTCGCAACAAGCGCAGCTTGGCGCTGGACATGAAGTCGGACGCCGGCCGCGAAATCGCCCGGCGCCTGCTGGAAAAAGCGGACGTAGTGATGGAGAACTTTCGTCCCGGGGCCATGGCCCGCATGGGCCTGGGCTACGAGCAGGTCAAGGCATTCAACCCCGGCGTCGTCTATGCGTCTGTCAGCGGCTACGGCGCGGACGGCCCCGACCGCGACAAGCCGGGCCAGGACCTCCTGCTGCAGGCGCGCTCCGGCCTGGCTGCGCGCACCGGGTCGGCGGAGGGCGCCCCCACACCCACCGGCCCGGTGATTGTTGACCAGCACGCAGCTTCGCTGCTGGCCATGGGCATCCTGGCCGCGCTGCTGGGTCGCCAGAAAAATGGTCAGGGCCGCCTGGTGGAAGGCAGCCTGCTGCAGGCCGCGATCGATCTGCAGTCCGAGTCCCTCACGGCCTGGCTCAATGGGGCGCGTTCCGATACCTCGCGCGGCAGGCACGGCCTCGCGAGTTGGTGCAGCGCCGGGCCTTCCGGCATCCACGCCACCGCCGACGGACACCTCGCGATTTCCATGGCTTCGCCGGCCGACCTCGCTGTGGCTCTGGAGTTGCCCGAACTGGCCGCGCTGCCCGACAGCGCCAGCTTCGACCAGCGCGATCGCATCACCGAGGCTGTGGCCATTCGGTTGGGCCAGCGCTGCACCGCGCAGTGGCTGCCCGCTCTGGAGAAGCAGGGCATCTGGCACATGCCGGTGAAGGACTACGAGGACCTGCAGGACGATGCCCAGCTGGCCCACCTGAACACCTTTGTGAGCGGCACCGGTGTCGAGGGCACGCCGGTCACCCTGCTCGGTCATCCGCTGCGTTACGACGGCAAGGCACCGCCGGTGGTGCTAATGCCGCAGCGCCTGGGCAGCCAGACGCGGGACATCCTCGAGGAACTGGGCTATAGCGAGGCGGAGGTCGATGGTTTCGTCGGCGCAGGCGCTGTGCACAGCGCCGACGCTAGCGCTTAAGGAGCCGCCATGCAACTCCAAATGAAGGTCGTCAGCTTCTGCCACTACCTGCAGGGACCCGCCTGCACCCAGTACCTCGCCGACATGGGCGCCGAGGTGATCAAGATCGAGCCGCTGCAGGGCGCTTTCGAGCGCCACTGGTCGGGGGGGAACTCCTACGTTAACGGGGTCAGCGCCTTCCTGATGTCGGCCAATCGCAACACGCAGAGCCTCGCAATCGATCTCAAGCAGCCGCGCGCCGTGGAGATCGTGCTGCGTCTGATCGACGAGGCCGACGTGGTGATCGAAAACTTCCGCCCCGGCGTGCTGGAGCGCCTCGGCCTGGGCTACGACGTGATGTGCGAACGCAAGCCCTCCCTTATCTATGCATCCGCCAGCGGCCTCGGGCGCACGGGCCCGGCCGCGAGCCGGCCAGGCCAGGACTTGCTGATGCAAGCACGCTCGGGCCTGATATCGGCCACCGGCAGCGGCGCCCAGGGCCCGTCGGCGGTCGGAGCGGCCGTCGTCGACCAGCATGGCGGCGCCCTGCTGGCCATGGGCATCCTCGGCGCCTATGTGCGGCGCCTGCAGACCGGAGCCGGGACACGCGTGGAGAGCAGCCTGTTCGCCGCCGGCATCGACCTGCAGACCGAGGCGCTGACCAAGTTCTATGCAGTGCAGCACAGCCCCGACGTCTTCAGCCGCGACGCCCACGTCGGCAGCTGGTACCACGACGCGCCTTATGGCGTGTACCCGCTTGCCGACTGCCATCTCGTCCTTTCCATGAACGATCCCGTGCGCTTGGCCGAGGCCCTGGACAGCGAAACACTGCGCGCCCTGCAGACCATCGACCGCTATGCCGAGCGCGACCGCTATGCCCAGGCCGTCGCTGTCGAACTGGCGGGCCGCCGGTTTGCCGACGTGTCGGCCGTCTTCGACGCGCATGCGATCTGGCACGAGCGGGTGCAAAGTTACGACGAACTGCGTCGGGATCCGCAGGCCGTGCACAACGAGGCCTTCCGGGAAATCGACGTTCCCGGCGGCGGCAAGGCGGTCCTGGTCAATCACCCTTTGCGATACGACGGCGAACTGCCGGCATACCGGCGCATGCCGTTCCAGCCGGGCTGCGACAGCGCCGAAATACTCACCCGCTTGGGCATCGACGACGCCACACTGCAAACGCTAATCCGGGACCGCGTGGTGGCTGTGCCGCCTTCCGGCCGGTGATACGCAGCCGCTTCATTCCTTTCCAACCCACCGATACACCCATGTTTGATTTTTCCATTCCCTCTGACAGCCAGATGCTGGTTGACAATGTCCGGCGGTTCGTGACCCAGGAGGTCCAGCCGCTGGAAAACGAAGTCGAGACGCTCGGCCGCGTGCCCGCCGAAGCGCTGCAGCGCGTGCGCGGCAAAGCGCAGGAACTCGGCCTATTTGCCATGAACATGCCGGTTGAAACTGGCGGCGGGGGCCTCAGCCACGTAGACATGTGCCTAGTGGAAGAAGAGCTGGGCAAGACCTCGGACGCCTTGATCCGCCGCATTTTCGGGCAGGTGTATCCCATGCTCCTGGCGTGCACGGGCGAGCAGCGCGAGAAGTACCTGCTGCCCACGGTACGTGGCGAAAAGATCTGCGCGATGGCCATCACCGAACCGGGCGCCGGCTCGGACGCGGCTTCGATAAGCACCACCGCCCGACTCGACGGAGACCACTGGGTGCTGAACGGCCGCAAGCATTTCATCAGCGACGGCGACATCGCCGACTACGTGATCGTCATGGCCGTCAACGACAAGGACAAGCGCGCCCGCGGCGGCATCACGCTGTTTCTGGTCGACAAGGGCACTCCCGGCTTCGAGGTCACGAGCGTGCAGCCCATGATGGGCCATCGCGGCTACGGCCACGCCGAACTGGTGTTCGAGAATTGCCGCATCCCGGCGGATGCCGTGATGGGCGAGGTCGGCGAAGGCTTCAAGCTGATCATGAGCAGCGTTTCGGGCATCCGCCTGGCCCACATCGGCGCGCGTGCGGTCGGCATGGGCCAGCGCGTGCTGGAGCTGATGCGCAACTACGCCAACGACCGCAAACAGTTCGGCCAGCCCATCGGCGACTTCCAGATGATTCAGCAGATGATCGCGGACTCTGCCACCGAGCTGTTCGCCGCCCGGATGATGGTGCTCAACACCGCCTGGGAGTTGGACCAGGGCATCGACTGCCGCGACAAGGTCTCCATGGTCAAGCTCTACGCCTCGGAAATGCTGGGCCGCGTGGCCGATCGCGGCATCCAGGTATTCGGCGGGATGGGTTTTACGAAGGAGATGCCGCTGGAACGCATCTACCGCGACTGCCGCGTCACCCGAATCTACGACGGCACCTCCGAAATCCATCGCATGCTGATTGCGCGCAGCGTTATGAAACGCGGCCTGCGCCTCTGATTTTTTCAGTCCCCTCTTCCATCCCATCCGACAGGAAAACCCATGCCCACATTTCAAGCCGGCGACAAGATGTCGTTTCGCAAGACCCTCACCGTGGCGGAGCAGGCCATGTTCACCGGCATCAGCGGCAACCTCGCCCCGCTCTACGTCGACTTGCGCGCGGCGCGCGAAGCCGGCTTCGATGCGATGCTGGCCTTCGAGTTGAACGCCGTGGCCCTGGCAACCACCGCGCTGAACCGCCTGACCGGGCCAGGCTGGCGACTGGGCGGCCTGCAGATCGATTTCAGCGCGCCGCTCACGGTGGGCCAGACCGTGGAGTCAGCGGTGGAAATCATTTCCGCCGACGCCCACAGCCTCGCCTGCCGCGTGCGCTGCACGGTGGCGGGTGGCGCGACTGTAGCCGAGGGGACGGCCCGCATGGTCCCTGTCCGTATCGGGAGCTGAAATGTACGAACTCAAGCCCTTCGACAGCCTGCACGTGGATGACGAGGTCACGGTCAGCAAGACCGTGACCGAAGCCGATGGGGCGATGTACATCGCGGCCACTGGCGACTTCGGCCCCGTCCACGTCGATGACAGCTATGCCCAGACCACCCGCTTCGGCCGTCGCCTGGCGCCAGGCATTATGGTCGCCGGCCTTTGCACAAGCGTCCTCACGGCCGAGCTCGCCGGCACCCTGGGTGTGTCGATCGAAGACCGCTTTTGGTTCACCGGCCCGGTTTTCTACGGCGACACCATTCGCTTTCGGGTCTGGATTTCCGCAATGGACAGCGAGACCCGCACCGTCACCTGGAAAGCCAGCGCCTTCAACGAGGAGGATCGTGAGGTCCTGAAGGCCGAGGCCACGCTGAAGTTTCCCCGCGTCAAGCCCAAGCAGTCCACCAGCTGAAACGAGCCCGCCATGAGCCAGAGCCCCCAGGAGTCCACCGCCTTCCTGCACATCGTGCGCGTCGACATCGACCCGGCGTACGAGCAGGCCTTCAACCGCTGGTATGACGAAGTGCATGTGCCTGCCCTGCTGGCCTGCCCGGGTTGGCTATCGGCGCGTCGTTTCATTTCGATCGAAGACGGCCCCAAGTACGCCGCAATCTACGATGTCGCCGGCGACTGGGCCTACGACACTCCCGAATTCAACGCCGTCAAAGGCTTCATGGAATTCACGCCGCACGTACGCAACTTCATGCGCCAGCGCCTTCGTCCGGTGGCATCGTCATGATGCTGCTGACAGCTCAGCCGCTCAGCAAGCAGGCTTTCAGCCCGTTTGGTCAGGTCATCGAAATTGATGCGGTAGCAAGCAGCTTCGACATCAACGGCGGCAACGCCCAACGTTTCCATGACCTGGCGCAGGTCGATGTGGAAGACCAGTCGGGCCGGCCGCTGATCAGCGTGTTCAGGGCCATGCCACGCGCCGAGCCAGTACAGCTGACTCTCATGGAGCGGCATCCGCTCGGCTCGCAGGCGTTCATGCCCCTGACGAGGCAGCCCTACCTTATCGTGGTCGCCGACGACCTTGATGGCCGGCCCGGGACTTTGCACGCCTTCGTCACCCGCGGCTGGCAAGGCGTGAATTACGGCAAGGGGGTCTGGCACCACCCCTTGCTGGCATTACGGGAAGCTGGCGACTTCATCGTGATCGATCGCGGCGGTCCGGGCTGCAACCTGGAAGAACACCCGCTGACGGAAATTGTCAGCATCGCCCCGCTAGGCTGACCCGTTCCGCAGATTCAATCGTTCCGGATAAAGGCGACAATACCGCCATGAGCGCAGTCTGGACTGAAACCGAAGTCGTCCCCATCGATAGGGAACGCAAGATCGAGCGCGAAACGCACAAGCTCGAAAAACGCCTGTGCCGCCTGATGGGGCAGGCCATCGCCGACTACAACATGATCGAGGAAGGCGACAAGGTCATGGTGTGCCTGTCCGGCGGCAAGGACAGCTACGGCATGCTGGACATCCTGCAGAAGATGCAGCAGCGCGCGCCGGTGAATTTCGAGCTGATCGCCGTCAACCTGGACCAGAAGCAGCCCGGCTTTCCCGAGCATGTGCTGCCCGAGTACCTGGCCAAGACGGGGGTGCCCTTCCACATCGAGAACCAGGACACCTACTCGATCGTCAAGGACAAGATCCCCGAGGGCAAGACGATGTGCAGCCTCTGCTCGCGGTTGCGGCGTGGCATCCTGTACCGCGTGGCCGACGAGCTGGGGGCGACCAAGATCGCGTTGGGGCATCACCGCGACGACATGCTCCAGACCTTCTTTCTCAACATGTTCTTCGGCGGCAAGCTGAAGGGCATGCCGCCCAAGCTGGTCAGCGACGACGGCCGCCATATCGTGATCCGGCCGCTGGCCTACGTCGCCGAGAAGGACCTGATCCGCTGGGCCGAGCACCGGCAGTTCCCCATCATTCCGTGCACCCTGTGCGGCAGCCAGGAAAACCTGCAGCGCAAGCAGGTAGCCGCGATGCTGCAGGAGTGGGACCGCAAGCACCCGGGGCGGGTCGACACCATGTTCACGGCTTTACAAAATGTCGTTCCCTCGCATCTGGCGGACGGAACACATTACGACTTCAAGGGTCTGACCGTCACTGGCGTGGCCAGCGAAGACGGTGACAAGGCCTTCGATCCGCAGGAATTCGCCACCGCCGCTCCCCTGCCAGGCCTGCAAGTCATCAAGATGTGAGGCTGGTGCCTCGCGGGAAGGCACGTATGAGGTTTTCGATGCTGCGGCTGTTGGGAGCGGCCGCCATTGCCGGCTGGCTGTTGTCAGGCTGCGCCGGCGGCTACCTGCTGGACAACAGCGTCCAATCCTTCTCCAACCTCACCGCGCTGCCCACTCAGCCCACCTATCGCTTTGAGCGCCTGCCCTCGCAGCAGCACCCTTCGCAGGCGCAGCTCGAAGCAATGGCCGACCCGGCGTTACACAAAGCCGGACTGCGGCGCGACGACGGAAATCCTCGATACAGCGTGCAAGTTAGTGCCCAGCTTCAGCGGGTTCTGTCGCCATGGGCGAATCCCTGGGATGGTTATGGCTGGGGAGCGTTCGGCGTCGGCCACCGGGGCATGGGGCTTGGCTTCGGTTTCCCGTTCGGACGCATGGAATCCCCTTGGTACCAGCGCGAAGTATCCGTCATCATTCGCGAATTGCCTTCAAATCGCGCAGTCTATGAAACCCGGGCACTCAACGCGGGGCCCTGGATGGATAACGGCTCAGTCTTTCCCGTTATGTTCGAGGCAGCCCTTCAGGGGTTTCCCACCCCGCCCGCCGGGCCCAGGCGGGTAGACATCCAGGTAGGTCGCTAACACTTGGCAACCCATAGAGGTTGCCATGGATGGCTTGTTCCCTACAATCAAACCCGATGGAAGCCACCCGAATCATTGCCGTTCGCCACGGCGAAACCTCCTGGAATGTGGACGCTCGCATCCAGGGTCAACGCGACATCGGTTTGAACGACACCGGCCGATGGCAGGCCAAACGGGTGAGCGAAGCACTTGCCACCGAAGAGATCAGCGCGGTGTATTCCAGTGACCTGGGCCGAGCTCAGGAAACCGCGCAGTCCATTGCCGAGGTTGCAGGCATCCCGGTGGTACCGGAACAGGGCCTGCGCGAACGCAGCTTCGGCATGTTCGAAGGCAAGACCTTCGATGAGATCCACGAGACTTGGCCGGACCATGCGCACAACTGGCGCAAGCGCATTCCCGAATGGGAACCTCCCGAAGGCGGCGAGTCGCTGCTGCAGTTGCGCGAGCGGGTGACCCGCACCATCCAATCGCTGGCTGCGCGTCATCCCGGCGAGCAGATCGTGGTGGTGGCGCACGGCGGGGTGCTCGATACCCTCTACCGGGTCGCGACCGGGCAGGAAGTCAATTCCCCACGAACCTGGGAACTGCCCAACGGCGCCATCAACCGCCTGTTGTGGACCCCCGAAGGCTTTACTCTGGTAGGCTGGTCAGATACTCAGCATCTGGACCATGAAGCCGCCGACGAAAACTCCTTCTGAATCCCTGGCCCAGCTGGTCGGGCAAAGCGTCAACGACATCGATACCCCCGCCCTGGTCGTGGACCTGGACGCGATGAAGCGCAACCTGTCGCGCATGGCCGAGTTCGCGCGCAAGCACGACGTGCGCTGGCGCCCCCACGCCAAGATGCACAAGAGCGTGGCGCTGGCCAAGCTGCAGATGCAGGCCGGGGCCGTGGGCGTGTGCGTGCAGAAAACCGCGGAGGCCGAAGCCATGGCCGCCGGCGGCATCTACAACATCTACATCAGCAACGAAGTCATCGCCCCGCAGAAGCTGGCGCGCGTAGCGGCGCTGGCGCACCGGGTGTCGGCCGAGAACGGCCGGCTGGCGATAGCCGTGGACAGCACCGAGGGCGTGATCCGCCTGGCCCAGGCGATGAACCAGGCACGCAGCCATCACGGCGCGGCCGCCGTGATCGATGTTTTCGTGGAGATCGACGTCGGCCAGCATCGCTGCGGAGTTCCGCCGGGCGAAGCCGCCGTGGCGCTGGCGCAGGAGATCCGCAAACACCCCGCCCTGCGATTCGGCGGGCTGCAGGCCTATCACGGCAAGGCGCAGCACATGCGCGGCGCGAAAGAGCGGCGCGACGCCATCGCCATCGTCATGGACGAGGTCGTCTATACCCGTAAGCTGATCGAGGCCGAAGGCATGCCGGTTGACCTGGTGACCGGCGCAGGCACCGGCACCATGGTGTGCGAGGCGGCCAGCGGCGTGTTCGGCGAGCTCCAGGCGGGCTCCTTCATGTTCATGGATGCCGACTATGCCGCCAACGAGCGCGATCCCGCGCAGCCCCATTTCGAGCACGCCTTGTTCGTCAAGAGCCAGGTCATCAGTTCGCGCGCGGACTATGCAGTGTGCGACGCCGGCCACAAGAGCCATGCGATCGATTCGGGCCTGCCCAAGGTGCTTGCCTTCGACCCCGAGAGCGAACTGGACTACCTCAATGGCGGCGACGAACACGGCATCCTGCAACCGGCCGGGGCCAGCCGGCGGGTACCCGCGATCGGCCGCATGCTGTGGCTGATTCCCGGCCATTGCGACCCGACCGTGAACCTGCACGACTTCATGATCGGCGTCGCCGGCGGGCTGCGCAAAGGCACGGTGGAGACCATCATCAGGGTTGACGCCAGAGGCGCCCTGACCTGATCGCGGGAGAATCCGGGGCATGAGTCCCAGTCAGGTCATCGTCCTCGCGACGCCGGTTTTCTTCCTGCTGATCGCCATCGAATTCGCGTGGGGTTGGGCGCGCAAGCGCAACACCTACCGTTTGAACGACGCAATCAACAGCATCAGCCTGGGCATGCTCAGCCAGATCAGCGCCGTATTCACGCGGCTGTTTCGCATTGGCATCTACACGGCCATCTACGGCTCGGTGGCGCTGATCCATAACGAGGCCTTCTGGACCACCTGGTACGGCTGGCTGCTGGCATTGGTGTTCTACGACCTGTGTTACTACTGGCTGCACCGCGCCGGCCACGAGACCGCGATTTTCTGGGCGGCGCATGTGGTGCATCACCAGAGCCAGGACTACAACCTTTCCACGGCCTTGCGCCAGACCAGCTCCGGTGCGTTGCTGGGCTGGATTTTTTACGTGCCGATGGCGCTGGCCGGGGTGCCGCCGCTGGTCTTCGGCGTGGTGGCGTTGATCGACCTGCTCTACCAGTTCTGGGTCCACACCGAGCATGTGCCCAAACTGGGATGGTTCGACCGCTGGTTCTGCTCGCCCTCCAACCATCGCGTGCACCACGCCGTCAACGACCGCTACCTGGACCGCAACTACGGCGGCATCCTGATCATCTGGGACCGCATCTTCGGCAGCTTCAAGGAAGAGGACGAGAAGTGTATCTACGGCACTCGCAGCCCCCTGAACAGCTGGGACCCGCTCTGGTCGAACGCCGAGGTCTATTGGGCATTGGCCAAGGATTCCTGGCACGCGCGCAACTGGCTGGACAAGCTGCGCGTCTGGTTCAAGCCGCCGGGCTGGCGGCCGGCCGACGTGGCGGCACGCTTTCCCAAGCCGGCGTTCGACATCGCTGGGCTGGAGCGCTATCACCCGCCCGTCAGCCGGGCAGCCGCCTGGTTCGGCGCGATCCAGTTCGTGGTGCTGCTGCAGGGCGTGGCCTTGTTCCTGTGGCACGCCGACAGCATGCCACTCTCCCAATCGAGCGTCTGGCTGGCCGTCTTGGCTGCGGGCCTGTGGGCAGTGGGCGCGGTGATGCAGGGCCGGCTGACGGTGTTGGCGGCGCTGCTGATCGAGGCGGCGGCGCTGGCGACGGCAACGGGCGCGGAGGGCCTGGTGGAACTGCATCGGGTATTCAAGCCGCTCGCCATGCTGCTGGCCCTCTTCTACGTGGCCAACGCAATGCAATTGCTCGCCACCCGCAACCGGTTCGGCCTGCTCCTGGTGGCCGGCCTGGCGTTCTCGCTGGCGGGGGATTGCTTCCTGATGTTCCCGGGCTTCTTCATTCCCGGGCTGGTGGCCTTCCTTATCGCCCACCTGTTCTACATCGCCCTGTTCAAGCAGGGCCTGCCCTGGTTCCCGAGCCGGCGCGCGCTCGTCGTCACGCTGGGACTGGGCGTGGCGATGTACGCCTTCCTCTTCAACGGCCTCGACCCCGTGCTCAGGATCGCCGTCGCGGCCTATGTGGTGGTGATTGCGCTGATGGCCGCGCAGGCCATCGGCCGGGCGACGGTGCTGCGCAACAAGGCATCGATCGCGGTGGCTGTGGGTGCCGGCTTCTTCATGCTGAGCGATTCACTGCTCGCCACCAACAAGTTCGCCTTGCCACTTCCGATGGCGCAGTTCTGGGTATTGGCAACGTATTACGTCGCACAAATCTTGATCGCTTGCAACGCCATGCCTGCGGCCCCGGCCGTTGCGTCTCACTCGGCGAACAGCTCGCCCTCGCTTTTCGGCGGCGCCACGCCCAGGTGACGGAAAGCGGCCAGTGTGGCGATGCGGCCGCGCGGCGTGCGCTGCAGATAGCCCTGCTGGATCAGATAGGGTTCGATCACGTCTTCGATCGTGTCGCGCTCTTCGCCGATGCTGGCGGCGATGTTGTCCAGGCCCACCGGCCCGCCGTCGAAGCGGTGGATCACGGCCTCGAGCAGCTTGCGGTCCATCACGTCGAATCCCTGCGGATCGACGTCCAGCATGGCCAGCGCCTTGTTCGCTATATCCTTGGTGATGTGGCCCGTGCCCTTGACGTCGGCGTAGTCGCGAACGCGGCGCAGCAGCCGGTTGGCGATACGCGGCGTTCCACGTGAGCGCCTGGCGATTTCGGCGCCGCCCTCCTCCTCCATCGGCGCCTTGAGCAGGCCCGCGCTGCGCTTGACGATGCGGGCCAGTTCCTCGGCGGTGTAGAACTCCAGTCGCGCCACGATGCCGAAGCGGTCGCGCAGCGGATTGGTGAGCATGCCGGCGCGCGTCGTTGCGCCCACCAGCGTGAAAGGCTGCAGGTCCAGCTTGATCGACCGCGCCGCGGGGCCCTCGCCGATCATGATGTCGATCTGGTAATCCTCCAGCGCCGGGTAGAGGATTTCTTCGACCACCGGAGAGAGCCGATGGATCTCGTCGATGAAGAGGACGTCGTTCTTCTCGAGGTTGGTGAGCAGCGCCGCCAGGTCTTTGGGCTTTTCCAGAACCGGCCCGGAGGTCTGCCGCAGGTTCACCCCCAGCTCATGCGCGATGATGTGCGACAGCGTGGTCTTGCCCAGGCCGGGCGGGCCGAACAGCAGCACGTGGTCCATGGCCTCGCCGCGCTTGCGGGCCGCGCCGATGAAGATCTCCAGCTGCTCGCGCGTCTTCGACTGGCCGACGTATTCGTCCAGCAGCTTGGGCCGCAGCGCGCGCTCTATCGCCTCTTCGTTGGGAGACGCCGGCGCGGCCGACACCACCCGGTTGGGCGGAGGCAGCTCGAAGTCGTCGGTCTGGATGCTCATTTATTCAGGGCCTTCAAGGCCAGCTTGATGCCCTCGCTCACGCCCACATCCTTCGGCAGCGCCTTGAGCGAGGCAGCTGCCTCCTTGTCGCTGTAGCCCAGGGCCACGAGGGCCTGCAGGATGTCGGTTTGCGAATCGCTCGTGGCACCGCCCGCGCCCAGCCCGAGGTCGGGGCCGAATTTGCCCTTGAGTTCCAGCAGCAGGCGTTCGGCCGTCTTCTTGCCGATGCCCGGCACCTTGACCAGCCGGCCGGCATCCTGCGCTGTCACGGCCTGCGCGATGTCGGCGACGCTCATGCCGCTCAAGACCGAGAGGGCCGTGCGCGGGCCCACGCCCGATATCTTGATCAGCTGGCGGAAGGCTTCGCGCTCGCCGCTGGAGCCGAAGCCATAGAGCAACTGGGCGTCCTCGCGCACCACCAGGTGCGTGAGCAGCGTGACCTTCTCGCCCGCAGCGGGCAGGTTGTAGAAAGTGCTCATGGGCACGTCGACCTCGTAGCCGACGCCGTTGCAGTCCACAACAATCTGGGGCGGATTCTTGTCCGCCAGCACGCCTTGCAGTCGTCCGATCATGCTGTGCTCAGAGATTGACCAGCCCGCGCCGGGCGGCCTCTAGCGTGGCTTCGGCACGGGAGGAAACGTCGAGCTTGCGGTAGATCTGTCTGATGTGCGTGGCCACCGTGTGGCGCGACAGACCGAATTGCTGGGCGACCTCGGGCAGCGTGTAGCCCTTGGCGACACGCTGAAGCACCTCGGTTTCGCGTTCCGTCAGCCCGGCGTCCTTGTCCAGTTGGCGCAGCAGCGCCTCCCGCTTCTGGGCCGCATCACCAAAATAGGCGAGCACACGCCGCGCGATCGGTGGCGACAGGGGCGGCTCGCCCTGGGTCATGCGCAGCAACTGCGCGACCAGCGCCTCGCGTGGCTGTTCTTTCAGAAGATAGCCGAAAGCCCCGGCCTGCAAGGCGGGAAACAGGTGCTCATCGTCGTCGTAGATCGTGACCACGACCGGCAGGGCCTTCGGCTGCCGGCCATGCAGGGCGGAAACGACGTCGATGCCGCTGCCGTCCGGCAGTCCGAGGTCGATCAGCGCCAGGTCGAAGCTCTCGCGCTCCACGCAGGCCAGGCCTTCGTCCAGTCGCGCGGCCTCGACCACGCGCAAGCCGGGGAAGGCCTCGCGAGCCACCTCGGCCAGCCAACTGCGGATTTCCGGCAGGTCTTCGATCACCAGGGCGCTTTTCATACGCTGTCGATATTAGCGGATTGCCCTGCCAGGGGAATCCAGACCCGCAGCCGGGTGCCGCCGCTGTCCGGGTGCTCGAAGCGATACTTGCCCTGGAGGCTGCGCACGCGCCGCTCGATGTTGGCCAGCCCATGTCCCAGGCCGCGGTCATGCGGCGCGGCGGCCAGGCCGCGTCCGTCGTCTTCGATCGTCATGTGCAGCTCGCCATCGGCCAGGCCAAAACGGACGCTGCAGCGCGTGCCCCCGCTGTGCCGGATCGCGTTGGACAAGGCCTCGCGAAGGATCCGCGTGAGCTGCACGTGGGTCCGCGCAGGCAGCACCAGTCCCGCCGGCAACTCCTCGGCCAGCCAGTCGGCCTGGAAACCCGCGGCGGCCAGGCGGGTGACCGATTCCGCGCGCCAATCCGCCAGCACATCGTCCACGCCGGCGGGTTCGCCGGCCAATCCACGCACCGACAGGCGCATCTCGTCCAGCGCCTGCCGCGCCATGCCGGCGATGCGTTCGCGGCTTGCATGGCTGCTGGCCTGGGCGATGGTCAGCAGCTGGGCTCCCAGGTCATCGTGCAGATCGGAGGCGATGCGCCGCCGCTCCTGGCGGGCGCCGTACTCGAAGGCCTCGGCCGACGCGACGCCATGGCGTACCAGGTTGCAGATCTCCTGCGCGCGCCGTGCATCCGCAGGATTGAACAGCCGCGCGCCCCGCTCGGGCAGGCCCAGTTCCAGCGGTTCCAGCGCAGGCCCGGCCGCTACGCACAGCCGCCGGCCTTGCGCCGTTCCGCCAGTGGCCGCGCCCGGCGCCGCGACGGAGATGCTTTGCGGCTGGAACACCGTTTCCCACAGCCGTTGCCAGAGCTGGTTCAGCCGTGCGCGATCCCCGTGGCCCTGGGTGACGAGTTCCAGGATCAGCGGCAGGACCTCCCGCGTGTCGGGCAATGCACCTCGCTGCATCCGGCGCCACAGCGTCTGGCGCAGGGGGAAATACAGCCAGCCGGCCAGCGCCAGTGCCAGCGCAAAGGCGATATCTTCGCGCCACTCCAAGGCCATGAGCAGGAACAAGTCCAAGACCACGACGAGCAGCCCGCCCAGGAACCACAGCCATGCGCGCGGCCACCAGGCCTCGAGCTGAAACAGGCCGATGCGCGTCACCAAGGGCACCAGCCCTATGAACACCAGTGCCACGATCCCCAGGCCGTAGATTTGTGGAATCACCACGATGACGTGGCCAGTGGCCCCGATGGCGTAGGCCACGGAAACAGCCGACAAGCCGGCGAAGAGCAGCAGCCCGAACCACTTGAGCTGCGCGCGCAGCACCGGGTCGCCTCGCGTTGCGCGCCACTGCAAGACATACACCGTGGCCAACAACGCGCTCACGAGCACCATGGGCAGACGGAAAGCCAAGGCAAAGCTGGACACCCACTGGCCGGCATCGAGAAACGCCGAGACGCTCGTGATCGCGACCAGCAGCCAGAGCAGCCAGTTGCCGCCGAGCCGTCGCGGATGCAACCAGAGCAGCGCGCACAAGCCACCCAGCACCATGAACTGACACGTGTGGGTAGCCAGGTGCAGCGCCTGCCAGCCCCCGGGCGGCTGGGTCAGCAGCCGCGAACCCCAGGTCGCGGCGCCGAGCATGGCAAGGCCGTAACCGGTGCTGGCCATCAGATAGCAGGCCGTGGCCGAACTGCGAGGCTGGTACACCCACATGCCCAGCCCGACGGACAAGGACAGCAGGGCCACCACCCAGGGGAACCAGAACCTGGGCCCCAACTCGGCGAGTTCCCGCTCCATCGGTGCCACCCGAGCCACCCCAGTGGCGTGGTGAACCTGCACCTCCCGGGCCTGCAGCGCTTGCCAGAGCCTGCGGTGTTCGGCAAAGAAGGCGTTGTGCTCGCGATATAGGTTGTGGAAGGCGGCGCTCTCGATCAGGAGTGCGGCGGTAAGCGGCACCTTGGCGCCATTGCCCTCGATCGCGGTGACGCCCTGCAAAGGGAGGCGCTCCGGCTGTACCGGCTCCGCCACCACGCCCGACGACTCCGCCACGAAACGCCAGCCCAGCGAGGGCTCGGCCAGCGCACGGTACAGGGTGGCTCCGGCCGCTACGACGATGAACGCGAAGGCCAGCCACAACCGCGCCGTGCGATTTGACCCGACAATCGTCCCTCCAAACCAAGCTTGAAAGCCCATCCGTTGATTCTGCGTCATTCGTTCAGCCCGCCCAGCAACTCCCGCCTGGCCCATCTTTGCGGCCCCACCGACGAGCACCTGCGCACTATAGAAACCGCGCTGCAGGTTCGCATCCAGCACCGGCAGGAGCAGTTCAAGATCGACGGCGCCAAGGCGAAGGCGCAGCGCGCCCTGGACGTGCTTCAGGCGCTCTACGAGATCGCCGGTCGGCCGATCTCCCCCGACAAGGTGCAGCTGATGGTGGCGGGCGACTCGGCGATGGACGAAGACGAGGAAGGCGCGCAGATACTGCACACGCGCCGCAGCGACCTCAGGGCCCGCACGCCCAACCAGAGCGTGTACCTGGACAACATCGCCAACCACGACATCACCTTCGGCATCGGCCCCGCCGGCACCGGCAAGACCTACCTCGCCGTGGCCTGCGCAGTCGATGCGCTGGAGCGCAGCGCAGTGCAGCGCATCGTCCTGACGCGGCCGGCGGTCGAAGCCGGCGAGAAGCTGGGTTTCCTGCCCGGCGATCTCTCGCAGAAGGTCGATCCGTACCTGCGCCCCCTGTACGACGCGCTGTACGAGCTGATGGGTTTCGATAAGGTCGTCAAGGCTTTCGAGCGCCAGGCGCTGGAGATCGCGCCGCTGGCCTTTATGCGCGGCCGCACCCTGAACAATGCCTTCGTCATCCTGGACGAAGCGCAGAACACGACGCCCGAGCAGATGAAGATGTTCCTCACGCGCATCGGCTTCGGCGCCAAGGCGGTGGTGACGGGCGACATCAGCCAGATCGATTTGCCCAAGGGCCAACTGAGCGGCCTGATCGAGGCGGAACGTATCCTCAAGCGGGTCAAGGGCATCGCCCACACCCGCTTCACCAGCGCCGACGTGGTGCGGCACCCGCTGGTGGCGCGCATCGTCGATGCCTACGACGCCGCGCGCAAGAGCGATGCGAAGTAGCGCCACCCTACCGCTGGACCTCACGCTGCAGTTCGGGCAATTCAAGGCAGCGGCTGCGCACCGGACACTGCTCAAGCGAGCCGACGTGGCCCGCTGGGTGTCTCACGCATTGGCGCGGCCCGGCGAAATTGCCGTGCGCATCGTCGGCGAGGACGAAGGCCGCGCGCTCAACCTGCAGTACCGCGGCAAGGACTACGCCACCAACGTGCTGACCTTCGACTACGCGCGCGAACCCGTGGTGATGGCCGACCTGGTGCTGTGCGGCCCGGTGGTCGAGCGCGAAGCGCGCGAACAGCGCAAACCGCTCCAGGCCCATTACGCGCATTTGCTGGTGCACGGCACGCTGCATGCGCAGGGCTGGGATCACGAAAGCAATGAACGCGACGCGCTGGAGATGGAAGCGCTGGAAATCCTGCTGCTGGGCTCGCTGGGCCTCGACAACCCGTATTAGCGAACGGTCAGCGGAATCGTCACCGGCCCGTCGTTGACCAGGTGCAGCTTCATGTCGGCGGCGAATTCACCCGTTTGCACGACGGGATGCGCCGCCCGGGCCTGCGCCACCAGGTAGTCGTAGAGCCGCCGTCCCTCCAGCGGCTCGGCCGCATTGGTGAAGCTGGGGCGGTTGCCGCCTGTGGTGTCGGCGGCCAGCGTGAACTGGCTCACCAGCAACAGCCCACCCTCCATGTCCTGCACGCTCCGGTTCATCTTGCCGGCGTCGTCGCTGAAGATGCGCAGCTTGAGGATCTTGGCCAGCAGCTTGTCGGCCTGCGCCTCGGTGTCGCCGCGCTCGGCGCAGACCAGCACCAAGAGGCCGGCGCCGATTTCGCCAATGGTCAAACCGTCCACCACGACGCGGGCTTGGCTCACTCTCTGGATCACGCTGATCAAATCAGGTCCTCTTCATCGTCAAAATGCGCTTCCACGTCGCTGGGGAGCAGTTGGATGGTGGCGCGCAGGCCTGGCACGGCGCTCATCAAGGCCTGTTCGACCGAACCCCGCACCGCGGCGGCACGGCCCAGCGTCCAGCTTGCCGGCATGTGCATGTGCAGGTCGACGAAACGGCGCTTCCCTGAGCGCCGGCTGGAGATGTGGTCGAAGCGGATGGTGGGGTGCTTGAAGGTGGCCAGGGTCCGTTCGATGTCGGCCATGATTTCCGGCTCCAGCGCCTCGTCCATCAGTCCCTGCGAGGACTTCCACATGAGCGACACGCCTTCGCGCAGGATGTTCAGCGCCACCCCTATCGCCACCGCCGGGTCCAGCCATTGCCAGCCGCTCACGGCAACGAGTGCCACGCCGACCACGACGCCGGCCGAGGTCCAGACGTCGGTGATCAGGTGGCGGGCGTCGCCTTCGAGCGCGATGGAGCGATGCTGGCGCGCCGACTGCAGCATCGCCCACGCCAGTGCTCCGTTGATGACCGAGCTCAGGACGGAAAGCGTCAGGCCCCAACCCAGCTGGTCGATGGGCTGCGGAACCAGGAGCCGCTGGATCGCGGCCCACACGATGCCCAGCGCCGCCACGATGATCAACAGGCCCTCGAAGCCGGAAGAGAAGTATTCGGCCTTGTGGTGGCCATACGGATGCTCCGCGTCGGCGGGCCGGCGGGCGATGGTCACCATCAGCAGCGCGAACGCCGCGCTCGCGAGGTTGACGAGGGACTCCATCGCATCGGCCAGCAGGCCGACGGAGGCGGTGATCCACCAGGCCAACGTCTTCAGGGCGATGGTGAGCACTGCCACCGCGATGGAGGCGCGCAGCAGGCCCTCCGGCTTCCAGTGTTGCGGCGCGATAAGGCTCATGCAGCGATTGTCGGACAAGCCGGCGCGCATGGGCCATGCAAGAATGCGCCCCATGCGCAAGCTGCTCAGCCGCCATGGCCTGTGGTTCGCCGTGTGGCTGGCCCTCACGGCCGCCGGTGGCATTGCTCTGGCGCGAGCGGAGTTGAGCCGGCAACGCGAGGCTTTCGAGACCGATGCTCGCATCGCCCACCGCCTGCTGAGCCAGCGCGTCGTCCAGCACGACGCGGTGCTGGCAACACTCGCTTTGCTGCAGCCGGCTGCCTCCGGTGATCCCGCCGAGCAGCGCCTGCCCTCCCTGTATCCGCAGATCCTCGAAGTGAAGCGCCGCGATGCCGCCACGCCCTGGGGCGACGCGCGCCTGGAAGCGGCCGAGGCCGCGTCGCGTGCGCAACGGCGGGCCACCTTGGCCGACGCGGACTTCGCGCTGGGCCGATACCGCCTCGTGCTGGCCGCCCAACCTGCCAGCTTCGCCCTGCTGATGGATCTGCGCGCCGTCGTGCCTTGGAGCGAATGGCCGATGCCCGTCGAAACCAGCCCCGTGCGGCTGACCCTGGACCATGCGGGCCAGAGCTTCGTGGTGCAGCCCGGGCATGCTGCCGCAACCGGCTGGCAGTTCGAGTTCCGCAAGCATCTGGCCGCCGACAGCCAGCCGTTCGACGTGGTCGCCGCGCGCACGGTGGGATGGCGCGACCTGCCCTGGCGCTGGATGCTGGTCTGGGCGCTGGGCGCAGCCGCCCTGCTCGCGGCCATCCGGTCCTTCGAACGACAGCGCGCCGAGCGCCGGCGTGCGGAGGACCTGCTGCGGCTGGGCCAGGTGGCACGCCTGAACACCCTGGGCGAGCTGGCGGCGGGCATGGCCCATGAGTTGAACCAGCCGCTCACGGCGTTACTGGCCAATACCCAGGCGGCTGTCCGCATGCTCGACGAGAACCCGCCTGAAACCGGCGCGGCCCGCGACGCCATGCAGCAGGCCGTCCAACAGGGCCGGCGGGCCGCGGAGGTGGTTGGCCGATTGCGCCGCGCGGTCGAACGGCCCGACCTGGCGGCGCAACTGCAGTCCGTTGTGCTACAGGATGCCGTGCGCAATGCCTTCTACCTGCTGGAGCCCGAATCCGCGCGCCGGCAAGTCGTGCCGCGCCTCGTGGCCGAACCCGGGCCCATCGCCGTGCGGGCGGAGCCGGTGGCCCTGGAACAGATCATCCACAACCTGATGATGAACGCGCTGCAGGCACTGGAGCAGGCGCCCGTCGCGCAGCGCGAGCTGACCATCACGCTCTCGGCAGAACCATCAACCGCCACGCTGACCGTCAGCGATAGCGGGCCGGGCATCACGCCCGAGGTGCTGCCACGCATCTTCGAGCCCTTCTTCACCACGCGCGAACACGGATTGGGGCTGGGCTTGAGCCTGTGCGAAAGCCTGGCGCAGAAAATGGGCGGGCAGTTGCAAGCCCGCCCCCGCTCGCCCCGCGGCGCCGAGTTCCGCCTGACACTGCCGCTGGCCGCGCCATGAGCACGCCGCTTTCGCCCCTGATCCACCTGATCGACGACGACGAGGCCGTCCGTTCCGCGCTCGCCCTGTTGATCGGCACCGTGGGCTTGCGGGTGCAGGCCTGGAGCGATCCGCAAGCATTCATCGCCGGCTTCGACCGGCAAGGCATAGGCGCCATCGTGCTCGACGTGCGCATGCCCGGCACCAGCGGCCTCACGGTACTGGACACGCTGGTGGCGCAAGGGGTGGACCAGCCCATCATCATGCTGACCGGCCACGGCACCGTGGAGATGTGCCGCCGGGCGTTCAAGGCCGGCGCGGCCGAGTTCCTCGAGAAGCCGGTGGACGACGAGGCCTTGCTGGAGGCCCTGCAGACCGCGGTGCGCCGTCATGTGAAGTCGCGGGAACACCTTGCCGCGGACCGGCAGGCCCGCGAGCGCTACGCGCATCTGTCGCAGCGCGAGCGCGAGGTACTCGGCCTGATCGTTGCCGGGCTGACCAACAAGGAGATCGGCCGCGCCCTCGCGCTGTCGCCGCGGACAGTGGAGACGCACAGGGCGAACCTGTTCGCCAAGCTGGAGGCGACCTCGTTGGCCCAGCTGATCCGCCAGTACGCCGCACTGGTCGACGAAAACGCTCCGTAGTTCTACGGAGCTCCTCGCGTAGCCGTACGAATGGTCGCCGGGCGCCGCATTTCCTACAGTTCCTCCCACGGTTGATCGAACCGCTTTACCCTGGAGAACTTCATGCGCACCCTCGTATCCGCTTCCGCCCTCGCCCTGTCGCTCGTCGCCATCGCCGCCAATGCGCAAGGGGTGCGGACTGAAAGAACCCTGTCGCTAGCCCTGGCCAACCAGATCGCCTCCGATACCGTGGCGGCCTGCGCGGCGAACGGCCATGCCGTGGCTGCGACCGTGGTGGATCGCGCCGGCACCATTCGCGCGGTGCAGCGGGCCGACAACGCGGGGCCGCACACCCTGGCCGCCAGCTTGGACAAAGCCTTCACCTCGGCCTCGGCCCGCAATGCGACGCTGGCGATGATGGAAACGGCGCAGAAGAACCCCGCCGCGGCCAACCTGGTCCACATCCCGGGCTTCCTGCTGCTGGGCGGCGGCGTTCCGGTCAAGATCGGCAATGACACCATCGGCGCGGTCGGCGTCGGCGGCGCGCCCGGCGGCCACCTGGACGAGCAGTGCGCGATGGCCGCGCTCGACAAGGTCAAGGACCAGCTGAAGTAAGCCATGAAGCTGCGCCCTTCTGCCCATTCGCTGCGGGTCGCCGTGCTGGCTGTTGCCAGCATGGTCGGCGCCCTGACGGCCTTGCCGGCCTCGGCCCAGGTCGGCCCCACGCCCGCCGAAGCCTCCGCCTACCGCGGCCTGCATGCGGCTGCGCACAAGGGGGACGTGGCCCAGATCCAGAAACTGGCGGCGGCCAAGGCCGATCTCCATGCCCGGGACGGCAACGGCCGTACGCCGCTGCATCTGGCGACGTTTGCCCGGCAACGGGAGGCGATCCGCGCCTTGGCGAAAGCCGGCGCCGACCTCAACCTGCTGGAGAGCGACCGCTACGACGCCGTCACCATCGCCTCGGTGGCCGACGACGAGGAAACGCTTCGCACCCTGCTGGCCCTCGGCGCCAGCGCGAAACAGGTCACCAGCCGGTACGACGGCACCGCCCTCATCGCCGCGGCGCACCTGGGCCATGACGGCGTGGTGCGCCAGCTGATCGCGGCCGGCGCGCCGCTGGACCACGTGAACAACCTGTACTGGACGGCCGTGATCGAATCCATCGTGCTGGGCAATGGCGGACCGCGCCACCAGTCCACGCTCAAGGCATTGATCGATGCCGGGGCGAACGTGCAGCTCACCGACCGGCAGGGGCAAACGCCGCTGCAACTGGCCCGGGCTCGCGGCTACCGCGAGATGATCGCCATGCTTGAAAAGGCCGGCGCGAAATAGCGCTGCCGGGGCACGCGAGGCCTGCCTTGTCAATGCGAAGATTCGGGCTTGCCAGTAGGGTAGATGCGCAGCTGCGGCTGGGCGCGCGCCAGGGCGAGAAAGTCGCGATCGTTGTGGACCAACAAGGCATTCTGCTCGAGAGCGATCGCGGCAATCAGGCAATCGGTCGACTTGCGGATGGTGAAACCTTTGACCCGAACCTGGCGGTAGAGCTGGGCAGCTGCCTCGAACGTTGCCAGCGCGTCCAATGGCAGCAACAGGGTCTGCGCAGCCAGGACCTGCTTCGTCTGCGCCAGCTGCCTTGGCGAGGAAACTCCTTGCAGGACCTCAAGATAGATCATCTGGGTCAGCGCCAGCTCCTCTTGCGCTTCGCGCGCTTGCACGAACCGCACGCCCTCGGTGTCCGCTCCGCGCAGCCAGTCGATCCAGACTGACGAGTCGACCAGCAGCATCAGGCTTTTTTAGGCCGCGCACTAGCGCGCTTGCGCTTGGCAGGCGCAGCCTCGGCTGCGTAAATGGCGCGCGGTTGTTCCACCCGGTATTGTCCGACCTCCTCGCCGCGAGCCCAAGGCGCCTTCGGGTCGTAGTCGGGATCGACGCCCCCGATGCCGAACAGCTGGCTGATGGAAGGCCGCTTGGCCCGTGCCACCATCTCTCGCAAGGCGCGGTCCACCACTTCACGCTTCGTGCGCGCGCCCGACAGCTTCATGGCTTCGGCCACGACGGCATCGTCAATGTCGATGTTGGTGATCATGGCGATAAATTGTACATGCGTTGTACAAAAAAGCCATATCCAAGTCAGCGCTCAGCTCAGCCGGACTTTGGCGAATTTGCGCTTGCCAACCTGCAGCACATAGTCGCCCGCTTCGAGCTTGAGACTCTTGTCGACGACCACGCTGGAGTCCACGCGCACGCCACCGCCGTCTATCAACCGGTTAGCCTCAGACGACGACGGTGCCAGGCCGGCCTGCTTGAGCAGCTGGGCAATGCCCAGCGGCGCACCGCTGAGCTGCACTTCAGGGATCTCGTCGGGCACGCCGCCCTTGCTGCGATTGACGAAGTCCTGCTCGGCCGCATCCGCCGCCTGGGCGCTGTGGAAGCGAGCGGTGATCTCCTTGGCCAGCAGCACCTTGGCGTCCTTGGGGTTGCGGCCGCCCTCCACTTCCTTCTTGAGGGCGGCGATTTCGGCCTCGCTGCGGAAGCTCAGCAGCGTGTACCAGCGCCACATCAGGTCGTCGGAGATGGACAGGACCTTGGCGAACATGGTGTTCGCGTCTTCGCTGATGCCGATGTAGTTGTTCTTGCTCTTGGACATCTTGTCCACACCGTCCAGTCCTTCGAGCAGCGGCATGGTCAGGATGCACTGAGGCTCCTGGCCGTATTCCGCTTGAAGGTGCCGGCCCATCAGCAAATTGAATTTCTGGTCGGTGCCGCCGAGTTCCAGGTCGCTCTTCAGCGCGACCGAGTCATAGCCCTGCATCAGCGGGTACAGGAACTCATGGATGCTGATCGAGGCGCCGGCCTTGAAGCGATCGTGGAAGTCGTTGCGCTCCATCATCCGCGCCACGGTGTACTTGGCCGCCAGCTCGATCATGCCGCGCGCACCCAGCGGATCGCTCCACTCGCTGTTGTAGCGAAGCTCGGTCTTGGCCGGGTCCAGGATCTTGTCGGCCTGGGCCCGATAAGTCTCCGCGTTGACCTTGATCTGCTCGGCGGTGAGCGGCGGCCGGGTGGTGTTGCGCCCGGACGGATCGCCGATCATCGACGTGAAATCGCCGATGAGGAAGATCACGGTGTGCCCGAGGTCCTGCAATTGCCTCATCTTGTTGAGCACCACCGTGTGTCCGACATGGATGTCGGGCGCTGTAGGATCAAGCCCCAACTTGATGCGCAGCGGGACCTTCGTGGCCTCCGATTTCGCCAGTTTTTGGGCCCATTCTTCCGCCGGAATCAGCTCCTGGGCGCCGCGCAAGGTGACCGCCAGCGCCTCGCGGACACGATCTGTAACCGGAAACCTTGTAACAAGCGCTTGATTCATAAGGGTTTTTTTGGGCTGGGCCTGGCAAGCATGGATATACTCGCGCCAGCTTTTGAGATGCCTGATTCTAATTCGGGCATTTTTCCCCGCTTTCGGCTTGCGCTTGTAAACGTGGGGAACCGCCTACTAGTCTGTAGGACAAAGTAAATACCTTTGTTGAGGATCGTCCCATTTTGAAAAACAGTTTGATCGCCGCCGGCGAACTGCTCCTGTCCCGCGCGGCCCACGCGCTGGAACATCACCCGAAACACGTCACGGCGCTGCTCGCCGCGCTGATGCTTGGCGGTGGTGGTGGTGCATTCGCTGTTGCGTCACTGGATCCTGAACCTGACACGGTTGTCGTTCGGCAGGTTCTGGAATCGGTCGCGCCGCTGCCGGTGCAGGATCAGATGAATGTGCTGGACGTGCACAGCTTCAAGCTTTTCCGCACGGAAGCGACGCGCGCCAGTGACACGGCGGAAGCACTGCTGGCCCGCTTGGGCGTGGACGATCCCCAGGCGGCATCGTTCCTGCGCACCGATCCGATGTTCCGCGCCCAGGTGCTGGGACAGGCCGGCCGCACCGTCACCGCGGAGGCCAGCGACAGCCACGCCCTGCACAAGCTCAGCGCGCGCTGGGCCGCCGAGGACAACGGCACCTTCAAGCGCCTGGTGATCGAGCGCACGGCGCAAGGCCGGTTCGCTTCGCGCGTCGAGACCGCTCCGCTCGTCGCCGCTACCCGTATGGGCAGCGGCACTGTGCGCACTTCCCTGTTCGCCGCCGCCGACGAGGCACGCATCCCGGACGGCGTCGTCGGCAAGATCGTCGAGATTTTCTCCAGCGACATCGACTTCCACCATTCGCTGCAACGCGGCGACCGCTTCAATGTGGTGTACGAGGCCCTGGAAGCCGATGGCGAAACCATGCGCACCGGCCGCATCCTCTCGGCCGAGTTCATGAACAAGGGCAAGCTGCACCAGGCCATGTGGTTCGAAGAGCCGGGCCGCAAGGGCGGCTACTACACGCTGGACGGCAAGAGCCTGGACACATCGTACCTGGCGTCGCCGATGGAGTTCTCGCGCGTGACCAGCGGCTTTGCCATGCGCTTCCACCCGGTCCTGCATCGCTGGAAGGCCCACTTGGGCGTGGATTACGGCGCCGTGACGGGAACGCCGGTGCGCACCGTGGGCGACGGCGTCGTCGAATTTGCCGGCGAGCAGAACGGCTTCGGCAACGTCGTGATCGTCAAGCACAACAGCACCGACCAGACTTTCTACGCACATTTGAGCCGCATCCACGTGCGGCCCGGCCAGAGCGTGGAGCAGGGCCAGAACATCGGCGCTGTCGGTGCGACGGGCTGGGCCACCGGGCCCCACCTGCACTTCGAGTTCCGCGTGAATGGCGTCCACCAGGATCCCGTGCAGATGGCCAAGCACAGCCAGGCGCAACCGCTATCGGCCGCAGCCCAGCCCGAGTTCGATCGCATCGCCCGTTCCATGCGCGCTCAGTTGGCCGCCGCAAGCACTTCCACCGTCCTGGCCAGCGCCGACTGATCCTGGCTCCTGCATAGCGGCTAACATCGCCGCATGCCTGATCTCTACATCGGCCTCATGTCCGGCACGTCGCTGGACGGCGTGGACGGCGTCCTGGTCGATTTCTCCGCCAGCACGCCCGTCGTGGTCCAGTACGCCTGCGCGCCCTTTCCTGCCAAGCTTCGCGCCGAACTGCTGGCGCTGAACACACCGGGCGCCAACGAGCTTCACCGCGCCGCCCTGGCCGGCAACGGGCTGATGCGCGCCTATGCGCAGGTCGTGACGGCGCTTGTGGCCGGCGCCGGAGTGGCTGCCGCATCGGTGCGGGCCATCGGTGCCCACGGACAGACCGTGCGCCACCGGCCGCAGGAATTCGACGGCACCGGCTACACGCTCCAGCTGTGCCAGCCGGCCTTGCTGGCGGAGCTCACGGGCATCGCTGTCGTCGCCGACTTCCGCAGCCGCGATGTCGCTGCCGGCGGCCAAGGTGCCCCGCTGGCGCCGTTCTTCCATCAATCCTGGTTCGGCCGGCCCGGCGAGACTGTGGGCGTGCTCAACATCGGCGGCATCTCCAACATCACGCTGCTACGCGCGAATGGCGAGATGCTGGGCTTCGACTGCGGTCCGGGCAATTCGCTGATGGATAGCTGGTGCGCGCTACACACTGGCAAGCCTTACGACTCGGAGGGCGCGTGGGCCGCTAGCGGCAAGGTTTTGCCGCCGCTGCTGGAGAACTTGATGGCTGAGCCGTACTTCAGCAAGCCGCCACCGAAGAGCACGGGGCGCGACCTGTTCAGCCAGGCCTGGCTGCAGGCCCATCTGAGCGCCTTCGCCGATGCCGCACCCGTCGATGTGCAAGCGACCCTGACCGAGCTGACGGCGCGTGCCTGCAGCGCCGATGTGCTGCGTTACCAGCCCGATCTTCGCCGACTGATCGTGTGCGGCGGTGGCGCCCTCAATACCCACCTGATGCGGCGCCTGGCGGACCTGCTGCCCCATGCTCAGGTAGCCTCCAGCGCGGACTGGAGCTTGCCGCCGCTGCAGGTAGAAGCCACGGCATTCGCCTGGCTGGCGCGCAAGACCGTACTGGGTGAGAAGCTGGAGCTGCAAAGCACAACGGGCGCCAAGGGCGCCCGTGTGTTGGGATGCATCTATCCGGCTTAGCCGGCGTGAAGCTCAGGTCGAGAAGCTCGAGCCGCAGCCGCAGGTGCTGGTGGCATTCGGATTCTTGATGACGAACTGGGCGCCCTGCAGGTCTTCCTTGTAGTCGATCTCGGCACCCACCAGGTACTGATAGCTCATCGCGTCGATCAGCAGCGAAACGCCGTTCTTCGACATCACGGTGTCGTCTTCGTTGGTGATCTCGTCAAAAGTGAAGCCGTACTGGAAACCCGAGCAACCACCGCCCTGAACGAAGACGCGCAACTTCAGCTCGGGATTGCCTTCCTCGGCAATCAGGTCGGCCACCTTCGCTGCCGCGCTATCGGTGAAAACCAACGGGGCGGGCATATCGGTCTGTACGTTTTCGGCAACTGCGCTCATGGGTTACTCCGGGATCTGGGGTCTATCGGGCAATAGTACTGCAAATTGCTCGGGAATTACGCTCACTAGTTGTTTGCCGCCAGCTTGAGTAAGGGCTTTTCTTCCCCGGCGTCCGTGGGCCTGAGCTGGCCGGTGATCATCGCGCCCCGGTGCATCTCAAGTGCTTTGTAGTACACATCCCCTTCGATTCGCGCCTGAGGTTGCAGTTCCAGCAATTCCGTCGCATGGACGGGACCGCGCACCGTGCCGTTGATGATGACGTGGTCGGCGCGCAGTTCGCCCTCCACCACTGCGGCTTCTGAAATGACCAGGATGCTGGGCTGTTCGGGGTTGGCACTGGTATTGCCCACGACTTCGCCGTCGATGCGCAGGCCCTCGGTGAACCGCAGGTTGCCCTCGATACGACTGCCTTGCGCGATCAGGCTCCTGATCGGTGGCTGCGCTTTTTTGCCGAACATGGGATTTCCTCCAACAACTTGTTATTCAGAGCTTGATGCTCTGCACGGCACGGGTGGCCGTTCCTTCCACCACTTTGGCGGAGACGTTTTTTACCACGGCCTGGGCGGGCAGGTCGACCATTCCCTCGATGCGGCGGTATTGCCTGAACTGCAGCGGCTGGGCGCCGCCGCTGGGCAAATCCATCATCCAGGGCTTGCCGTCCAGCATGCCGCCGATGCTCAACTCCAGCTTGCCGCGGAATTCGCGGGCGTTCTTCACCGGCTGGATCACGAGCACCTGCCATTTCAGCTGGGTGCCGCCCAGCACTTCCGCCTGCAGGGCGCGGATGGCCACGCCCTCGGCGCCGCTGGTAGGGATGAGCTTTTCGAAGAAACCCAGGTCGTTGCGCAGGGACCGGTTCTCGGCTTCAAGTGACTTGAGCTGGGCCAGCATACGCTCCTGCGCGGTTTTCTCGGCAGTGAGCAGGCTGGCCGAGGTATTGAAGACCGACTGGGCCTTGTCGCGCTCCTCGCGCAGCTTCTCGGCATCGGCGCGCAAACGCAGCAACTCTTCCTTCGCACCGCTGTCCAGGCCTGCGATGCTTTTACCGAATTCGAAGGACCACAGGGTGATGGCGGCACAGAGGCCCAGCATGATCGCCACGCCGGCCCAGCGCAGGGGCCATGGCATTGCACTGCGCACAGACATGCGCGGTGCGCTGATGGTGAGGCGGCGTCTTAGCAGTTTGAATCGCATCCAGACAGTTTCTAGTTGTAGCTCATCAATACTGCCCTAAAACGACAAAGCCGCAACAAGCGAACTTGTGCGGCTTTGTATCGACAGTAAGGAAACGATTTAACGCTTGCTGAACTGCTTGCGGCGGCGTGCGGAGTGCAGGCCGACCTTCTTACGTTCCACTTCGCGAGCATCACGCGTCACGAAACCGGCTTGCGACAGCGCCGGCTTGAGCGCCGCGTCGTAGTCGATCAGCGCGCGGGTGATGCCGTGGCGCGCCGCGCCGGCCTGGCCCGACTCGCCGCCGCCGTGGACGTTGATCTTGATATCGAACGTCTCGACGTGGTTCGTCAAGAACAGGGGTTGCTTGACGATCATGATCGAAGTCTGGCGACCGAAGAACTCTTGGATGTCCTTGTCGTTGACGGTGATCTTGCCCGTGCCTTTTTTCATGAACACGCGAGCGACGCTGGATTTGCGACGGCCGGTGCCATTGTTCCATTCACCGATCATGTTCTCGCTCCCATTTGGGCTTCAGGAAGTTCCAGCACTTTGGGCTGTTGTGCGGTGTGGGGATGCTCTGCACCGCCGTACACCTTCAGTTTCTTGATCATCGCGTAGCCGAGCGGGCCCTTGGGCAGCATGCCCTTGACGGCCTTTTCCAGCGCGCGGCCGGGGTGCTTGGCTTGCATGTCGCGGAAGTTGGTGGCGCTGATGCCGCCCGGGTAACCCGAGTGGCGGTAGTACACCTTGTCCTGGTTCTTCGTACCCGTCACGCGGATCTGCGAAGCGTTGATGATGACGATGAAGTCACCGGTGTCGACGTGAGGCGTGTAAATGGCCTTGTGTTTGCCGCGCAAACGGAGAGCAACTTCGCTGGCTACTCGTCCGAGGACCTTATCGGTCGCGTCAATCACAAACCACTCGTGCGTCACGTCAGCGGGTTTTGCGCTGAACGTTTTCATGAGTATCTTTCGATGCGGTTTGGCGGGCCCTTTTCCACGGTCGGCGTTCCTCTAGCGGGAATCTCTTAGGTGGGGTTGCATTTGGCAGGAAAACGTAGTGTCGTTTTCCCTTCGAATACGCTCTGACGCGGGGCCACAAGGCGCTGCAGAGCCCGAGATTATACGAAGAATCAAGGACTTAGCGCAAGGCGGGGATGGAAAAGGTGGTGTCTCAGTTTGGAAGTAACGGTCTTTGCGGCCCTTTGCGGCCCTTTGCGGCATGCTGTCCTACAGTCAGTAGGCAGTACCATGCCCGCCAGCGTTGTACGGCCAATGCGCGAAAGCAACGCCGCCTATCAGTTCGAATTGACGTTCACGTCAATGACCTATAAGCTCGCGCCCGAAGTGGGGGAGGTAACGCATTGTGACAATCGCCGGGTTTTACCTGTGTCCGGAAGGAGTGGTCCTTGGTGCAGATAGTACGTCTTCGGCCTTGACGCCCACTGGCATGCATTACTTCGACTTCAACCAGAAGATTTTCGAAGTCGGTGAAGGTGGAACCTTGGGTGTTGTGACTTGGGGCCTCGGCGGGCTGGGCGCGAAGAGCTACCGAACTTTGATCGCTGAGCTTGGCGATGACATCAAGAAGAAGCCCCTTAAGACCGTTCAAGAGGCTGCGGAACGCCTTATCGAGAAGGTTTGGCTGGCCTTCAACAGCTTTAGCCTCAAGAAGCGATATGACGACCTTGCGGCCAAACCCAGCCACAATCCCGCCGACCCGAAGAATGCGGCGAACAGGACCGCTGACGAGGATAAGGAACTCACTAAGCTGAAGGAAGCTTTGGTGATCGGATTTTGTGTTGCGGGTTTTGTGTTGCCGAACCGATCAGTTGCGGCGGCGACAATTCTGTTTGATCCCGCGGCCCCTAAGCCCACGCCGAAGATGACTACATCGGAAGGATGGTCGTGGTCCGGCGCTCCGAACATCATCCAGCGGCTGGTATATGGTATCGACCCCGCACTAAAGAAAGCCGTCATCGATTCCGGTAAATGGCAGGGCTCAGAGCAAGAACTCGATCAGCTTGTTCAGGCCCACAAGTTGAGTCATGCCACGTTACCTATTCGCGATGCTGTTGACTACGTTCATTCATCAATCTATTGCACGATCAAAGCGCTGAAGTTTTCGAGCTTGGCGCAGACTTGTGGCGGTCCAGTTGAGCTGGCGGTCATTACAACCGACCGTAAATTCAGATGGGTCCGACACAAATCCTGGGACGCGGCAATTAATGATGGAGATATCAAAGATGACTTATTCCGCCATGCCAAACACTTTACCTGAACCCCGAGAGCCAAGAACGCTGCAAGAAGCAGTAGCGCGCATGCAGCGCGACTATCAGCGGACTGGCTCATACCGAGCGGAAGACGTTTCGCGAGTCTTGGGTAACCCACGCGACAGCGTTACAGGATCAGTACCCGAGGGATACGCAACCGGCGGTCAGCCAGCCAACATTCATTGGGCCAGTTCCGCGATTTCCTCAAGCGACCAGACGTGATCGGTAAGCCCCGCCTCCATGGCGGGAGTCACGCGCAGCGTCTTGTGGATGCGAGCGAAGTTGTAATGCATGAAGTGCAGCGACACGGCATGCTCTAGGTTCTCCACCTTCTTTGAAAAGCCATTGGTCAGGCGCGTGAACCGGCGCATGCCCATGCGCATGGTCAGGTTCTGGCGCTCCACAAAGCTGGTGCTGATGTGCTTGGCGTCCGGGGCTCCGTTGATGGGGCGTTGCTCGGTCGCTATAAGCTGGGCCGGGCTGTACCTGCGCTGCTCCGGGGTGCTGGGCACACCGTAGTGCTTCACCAGCATCGCATAGTCAATGTCAGCGCCGAAAGCGCCTTCCACGGCGTAGAAATAGGGGGCGTGGCCGTCCGTGGTCAGTTGCACGCGATTGGCGAGCCTACCGGCAACGTCGGTCATGAAAATATTGGCGTACTCGGCATCGCGCTTGCCAACCAGGTAGGAAACGATCAGCTTGGAGTCGGCATCAATGGCGGTCCAGGTCCACACATCGCCATGGCCCAGGACGCCCTTGTCGGCAGGTGCCACGTTCTTTTCCTTGGAATAGCAGAAGGCCCAGATCTCGTCGCACTGGACGCGCTTGCTCTTGAGGTTCCGCAGGTGCTCGGATTGGTACATGTTGCAGGCGAAGCCGACCTCTTCCAGCAGCTTGGTCACGGTGTTGATGGAGCAGCCAACGATGCGAGACACGGCCCGCATGCTCATGCCCTCGACCAGCAAACCGATGACTTGTGCGCGCTTTTCGATGGGGAGGCGGTTCATGGCGTTACCTATCAACTTGAAATGAATTATGCTTGATCGACCAAGCATATTCAAGTTGATTTACTAGCCGTTTTGCTAGATAATGAAACAAGGAAGCGTTGCAGGCAGTTCTAGTTAAGCCTTAACCAAGATCGGCCACGCGCGTTTCCCGTATGCCTTGGCATACAGGCGCTTGCCCTTGACGGTGATGTAGGCCACGAAGCGGACTACATACCCATCGGGGATGGGGAAGTTGAATTTCAACTGTTCCATAAGCACCTCCCTTCTCCGGGGATTCGCTCTGCGCTAACAGAGCGGTCCGGTGCGTTGATTGGTGGTGCCTGCAACGCTTCAGCAGTGGAGCCGCCACGGCCCTCAGTTCGCTATCTTTCTCAGGGATGCGTCGAACTGAGGGCCTTTTCTTTTCCCGACCCGGCAGGGCGGCTACAGCCACCGGGCTCGCCCGATATTCTCATCATGGCTTTTCTCCTTTTCAGTAGCGCGACTGTACCACATTTCGGATTATGCGAACGATTGCTCCGAACGATTGTGAGGTTTATTTGGCAAGCGGCGACTGGTCATTCACGAACGATTGCTGTATTATCCGCCGATCTACATCGAGCAACGGGATCTCAGCATGGCTAATGAAGACGCAGACAAGGTGGGGGTGCCCAGGGGAGTGCGCGGCCCCTCGTACCCGTCAATGAGTATTGAGGAAGCGATTGGCAAGGCTCAGCAGCTTTGGGCCGCTGAGAAGCGAAACGCAGCTCCTGTTGAGGTTGTCGCAAAACATTGGGGCTACTCCGCCACTAGCAGCTCAGGGAAGATGACCGTAGCGGCGCTTCTCCACTATGGCTTGATTGGGGATTCGGGGTCAGGCAAGCATCGTATGGTGAAGCTCACGGGGCGAGCCTTGGACATCGTGCTTGATGAAGTGGCCGACTCGCCACGCCGACTACAGGCAATCAAGGACGCCGTCGGGGCGCCGAAGCTCTACGCGGACATCATGGCGAAGTGGCCCCCACAAGAAGGGCTGCCGTCAGATCCGACCTTGCGCTTTTACTTGCTTCGAGAAAAGAGCTTCAACGAAGGATCAATCGCGGCATTCATCAAGGATTTCCGGAGTTCCATTGCTTTTGCAAAGCTGGATAAAACACCTACAATTGGCAGCGAGGACACTGCTCAGACCGATGATAATCTGCCATCTGAATTTGCAGAAACCGATAAAGTTGTGAAGGATCAGACGTTGCAAGCCGCTCAAGTCGAGCAAACCGCGAAAGCCCAAGGATCAGGGCGTGTTGCGGCGCCAGCCATTCAACAAAGTGCAGGCGTCAAGCAAGACACCTTTTCCCTCGACGAGGGGCAAGTGGTACTTCAGTTTCCAGAGAAAATGAGCGCGGACAGCTACGAAGACTTCAAAGACTGGATCGAACTCCAGCTTCGGAGGATCAAACGCTCTATTCCCCCTGCGGCTTAGCCTTCCAGCGTCCCGCAGCAGCCTTCCTTGCGATCTCTGACCGCTGCTCGGGCGTCAGGCTTGCGGCCCGCGCAGCCCCGCCCTTCTTCCCGCCTAGCTTGCCGAGCTTCACTGCGGCAGCGTTCTTCTTCTCTTCGGCTGGGGCTTCCGTCTTAGGCTCGTCGCCAGTCGCCTCATCCAATATTCGCTTGGCGAGCTGGCTCATATCGAGGTTTTTGGGACGGGCGGGCATGGGCGAATTATCGCGCTCCCGGATGGTCCCCCAGCGGGCAATTGCGCCCTTCAATCCGTTCGCCTTGCGCTGATCGGCTGGGACCTTGGCCGCACTGGCTTCGCCGCCTATGATGGCAATTGCGCGGCTCACGCGGGCCATTGGGGCCTCACCAGGCCGGGGCTCAGTCAGCGTGAGCGTCCGCAGTATGCCGAACGCGATCTGGTTTTCGTCTCTCATGCATTCACCGTAGCAGAGGGGCGAAATAGGTCAAGGACGCTTGCATTCAAACTGAGACACCACCATGGAAAACACGGGCGGCGGTTACCATCGCCGCATGTTCAGTTACCGCCACGCCTTCCATGCAGGCAACCACGCCGATGTGCTCAAGCACACGATGCTGATCGCCATCCTGCGGCACCTGACGCAGAAGGATTCTCCGCTGGTGGTCGTCGACACCCACGCCGGAGCAGGCCTGTACCGGCTGGACGGCGACTACGCCGGCACCTCGGGCGAGGCGACGGACGGCGTCGTCAAGCTTTTTGCCGCGCTGGCGCCCGCCGATTCTTCCAAGGTTGCTATTAAAGATATAGCGCCGGTGCTGCAGGATTACATGGAGACGGTGGCCGGCTTCAACCCCAGCGGCCAGCTGAAGATGTACCCGGGCTCGCCGTTCATTGCACAGGCGCTGCTGAGGGAAGAGGCGCGCGACAAGCTCAAGCTGTTCGAGATGCATCCGACCGACAGCAAGGCGCTGGCCGCCAACATCGCCCAGCTCAAGGCCGGCCGTCAGGTCGCGGCCGCGCGCCAGGACGGCTTCGAGGGCCTGAAGGCCTTCCTGCCTCCGCCCTCGCGGCGCGCCCTGGTGCTGATAGACCCGAGCTACGAGATCAAGAGCGATTACCAGAAAGTGAGCGGCTGCATACAGGACAGCCTCAAGCGGTTCTCGACCGGCACCTACGTCGTCTGGTATCCGGTGATCCCGCGGCCCGAGGCGCATGAACTCCCGCGCCGCCTGAAGACCCTGGCCAACCAGGCAGGCAAGCCCTGGCTGCACGCCACCCTGGCGATCGGCCAGGCGGAGGACCGCAACGTGCCCGGCGAGCCCGGACGGGGGCAAGGCCTCACGGCCAGCGGCATGTTCGTCATCAACCCGCCCCATACCCTCAAGCCGGCCCTGACCCTCGCGCTGCCGCAGCTGTTGCAAGTGCTGGGCCGCGGACGCGGCAAGGGCCAGACGCTGGAAGCCGGCGGCTAACCGCGCGGCCCGCCACCAACAAGTATCCCCGGGTAACTACCTAGCGCTGTCGAGATTGACAGCAGGATTGCGTGCGACTCAGAATGTGGACACCGTGTATACACACAGTCGACATTGAATGACGCACATGCCAGCCCCCCGAAAGAATCAAGACCTCGCCGGCAATGCCTACCAGCAGATGCGCGAGGCCATCATGCAAGGCCATTACGCTCCGGGCGAGCCGCTCTTCGAGGTGCACCTCGCCGCCAAGATGGGCATGAGCCGTACCCCGCTGCGCGAGGCTCTGAAGGTGTTGGCACGCGACGGCTTCGTGCAGGCTGTGCCGGCGCGGGGCTACATCGTTCCCCATCGGTCGATGGATGACCTGCGCGAGCTGTTCGAGCTTCGCGAGTCCCTGGAGGGAATGGCCGCGCGCTGCGCCGCCTTGCGCGCAACGGACGCCACGATCGCCGAGCTCGAGCAGCTGTGCGTGCTCTATGCAAACGAAGGCGACTGGCAGCAGTGGGCGAAGATCGGCACCCAATTCCACACCGCATTGGTGGCGGCAGCACAAAACGAGCGCATGGCCACCATCCTGGATTCGCTCAAGGGGCAAATACTGCATTCCCGCCGTTCAGCCTTGCGCGCCGATCAGGACCGGCGCGACGCGGCGATCCGCGAGCACCGCGCCATCCTCGATGCAGTGCGGGCGCGAGACGGCGCAGCCGCAGAAGCGCTTGCCCGAGAGCACGTGCGCCTGTCGTACGCCGCCACTCTTTCGTCATACCAGAGCCGACCCCCTGCCAGCCGCTGAGCCCGGCCTTCGCAACCCAACCCCAACCGCAACAGGAGCAACATCCAAATGCAACCCACTTCGGTCCACCACGACAAGGGCTTCCTCGTCGAACCCCCGCGCCAGACACCCATCGTGCGGGAGGTCGACGTGCTGGTGTGTGGCGGCGGCGTGTCCGGTATCGGCGCCGCGCTCGGTGCCGCCCGCGCCGGCGCCAAGACCCTGGTCATCGAGCGCAACGCCTTCCTGGGCGGTGCGGCCACTGCGGTGATCATGAACACCTGGAACGTGCCAGTCTCCCGGATGACGGGGGTCTCGCGCGAAGTTGCTCTCACACTGGCCGAGCGCGGCGCAGGCAATATCAGCGGCCCGACGTTTCCGTTCGATCCCGAGGCGTTCAAGGAGCTTTCGGTGGATCTGCTCAAGCGCGCGGGCGTCGAAGTACTCAACTACACGTCGATTCAGGACGCGATCATGGATGGCTCGCGCATCAAAGGCGTGCTCATCCACAACAAGTCGGGCCGCCAGGCAATCCTTGCACGGACCGTTGTTGATGCCACCGGCGATGCAGACGTGGCCGCCGCCGCCGGGGCCGAGTACGTCAAGGGACGCGAAAAAGACAACAAGATGCGCCCCATGAGTGTCCTGTTCCGTCTGGGAGGTGTCGACCTTCCCAAGGTCATCGAATACTGCCGCAGCCAGCCGAAGGAATATTTCACGGCCGACCCCAACTTCCACATCCTCGAGCCCGAGAAAGGCCTGGTTCGCCTGTCGGGCTTCTTTCACATCGCGGAAAAGGCGCGGGCGGCGGGCGAACTGCCCGAAGAGATCCACTACCTTCGCTTCGAGGGCATCGACGTCGCTCATGGCATCGTGACGGTCAACAATTCGCGTGTCTATGGCGTGGATGGCACCAACGCCTGGGACATCTCGCGCGCCGACACTGAGGCACGGCTTCAGAACCGCAAGCTGCATTCGGTAATCCGCAAGTACATCCCAGGTTTCGAGAACGCGTATGTCATCGACTCGTCCCCGACGGTGGGCGTGCGCGAGACGCGCCGCATTCGCGGCCCCTATGTGCTGCCACAGGAGGACCTGGCCGCGCAGCGCACGTTCGACGACAGCGTCGTGCGCATCTGGCGGCACATGGCTGCCGGGGTCGACTGGCACAAGGCTGAAGGCGGCGAGGGTGCCCCGAGCGACGCGGTGTATCGCACCTCGACCACCAACCTCGCCTGGTTCGAGCTCCCGTGGCGCGTGTTCACGCCGAACAACGTCGAAGGCATGACCGTCGGCGGACGCGTGCTGTCGGTGACGCACGATGCCGACATGTGGACCCGGGGCCAGTACTGCTGTCTCGTGACCGGACAGATCGCCGGCATCGCCGCCGCCCTCGCCGCCACGCAGGGCATCACCCCGACTGAGCTCGATGTGCGTGAGCTGCAGCGCGCACTCGCGGACCAAAGCATCGATGTCGGCTCCGCGGCCGACCGGCTGCTGGCCAAGGCGGCCTGAACTGCGCATTCTCCCAATCACCGATCAAGGAGACACCTCATGAAAGTTCTGGCAACCCTGGCCTCCATTACCGCGCTTTGCCTTGGCGCCAACAGCGCTGCGCTCGCACAGGCGGCGTATCCGACCAAGCCTGTCACGATCATCGCCGCCTTCCCGCCGGGCGGCACGGTCGATCTGCTGGCGCGCGTGCTCGGGCAGAAGCTGACCGAAGAATGGAAACAGCCCGTGATCGTGGACAACCGGCCCGGCGCGAGCGGCATTGTCGGGTCGCAGCACGTCGCCAAGGCGAGTCCGGACGGCTACACGCTCATGGTGGTGCCGATCACCCACGTGACGAACTCGAGCCTGTTCAAGAAGGTACCGTACGACCCGATCACCGATTTCACACCGATTTCGATGCTCGCAACGTCACCCATCATGCTGGTCGTCAAAAACGACTTCAAGGCGAAGAACGTGGGCGAGCTGGCGGCGATGGCGAAGGCCAACCCTGGCATGCTGAACTGCGGCTCGGGCGGCAACGGCACGTCGCAGCACTTGGCATGCGAGCTGTTCAAGACCATGACCCAGGTTGACATCAAACATGTGGCCTACAAGGGTAATGCCGCGGCCATGACGGACGTGATGGGCGGCCAGATCGAGTTGCTGTTCGACCAGATGGCCACCGCGGTGCCCCACGTGAAGGGCGGCCGGGTGCGTGCGCTCGGCGTGAGCACGGCCAAGCGTTCTCCTGCGATGCCCAACGTGCCGACGATCGCTGAGTCCGGAGTGCCGGGCTATGAGGTCAACGCGTGGTTCGGCATCGTAGGGCCGCCCGGCATGCCGAAAGACGTGATCGAACGCATCAACGCGTCGCTGCGCAATGCGCTGGCGTTGCCGGACGTGCAGAAACAGCTCGGTGACCAGGGGCTCGAGCTGGTTGGGAGCTCGCCCGAGGATTTCCGCAATACGCTGAAATCCGACTTGGTGAAGTGGGCCGACGTGATCAAGCAGGCGGGCGTGCGAATCGATTGAGCCGGCTCCATGAAACGCAAGGAGACACAATGAAAGAAACCATTCACCTGATGCCCGTCGAAGACCCAAGCGCCTGGCGCAATGCCGACCTTCGTGACGACCAATCATGGATTTACCACCTCACAAGCGAGAACATCGTCGAGATTGAGGCTGCGCTGAAGAGCGCAATGCGGCAACGGCTTGAATTTCAGCAGATAGAGAAAGAGGACTTTGCACTGCCTTCAATGGAGCCGCTGTTTGAGCGGTTACGCGATAGCCTGCTGCGTGGGCGAGGCGTTGCGCTGGTAAAAGGCCTGCCAGTCGATCGGTATTCTCAAGAAGAATCGAGCATGATTTTCTGGGGTATCGGCACTCATCTGGGCATTGGCGTTACACAAAACGCCGCAGCGGAGTTGCTTGGCCACGTGTACGACCGTGGATTGAACTACAGCCAACGCACCGTACGTGCATACCAAGTGCGCGCTGAGCTATCACTCCATTGCGATAACTCCGATTTGGTCGGCCTTCTCTGCCTGCGCCAAGCAAAGTCGGGCGGTCGAACGCTGCTTACGAGTTCCATGAGCGTTTACAACGAAATCCTGCGCACGCATCCCGAGCATCTCAGCGTGCTCTTCAGTGGTTTCGTGTACGACCGTAAAGGCGAACACGGACCGGACGAGTTAGCTTTCAGCGAGAAGATTCCGGTTTTTAGTACCACTGACGGGGTCCTGAGTTGCCGCTATGCCCGTTCGTACATCGAGCACGCGCCAAAGAGCACTCATGTCGCCCTTTCGCCTACGGAGCGTGAAGTGCTTGATTACTTCGATGCCGTTGCATCGCGTGAAGATCTCCGCTTCGAGTTCGCGATGGAACCGGGCGACATGCAGTTCCTGAATAACTACACAGTGCTTCATGGAAGAACGGAGTACGAAGACCATCCCGAACCCGAGCAAAAGCGCTATATGTTGAGGCTATGGCTCGAAGTACCCGAGGTACGCGACATCGAGAGCGACATCGTTCGTTATGGCTTCACCCGCTTTGGCAAACACGGACTGAGCGCCAGAGAATGGTTGGCGTCGCAGCGCCAGACGGTACCAAGCTAATTGAAGACTTCGATGAATCACAACCGCTGGAAAAAGTGCTGTTCCATGAAATTTTTAAATAATCTTCGCTTCGTATTCGGGGTACTGGCTCTGGCAGCCGTGAGTACCGCAACACTTGCACACGGGTACCCGAACAAGCCGATTCGCTTCATAGTGCCCTACCCGCCAGGCGGGGCGTCCGATGTCCTGGCACGGGCTCTTGCCAACAAGATGTCAGAGAGCATGGGGCAGAGCATTGTGGTGGAGAACCGCGCCGGCGCGGGCGGAAACATTGGCGCCGACGTCGTTGCGAAGGCTGCCCCCGATGGCTATACGCTATTAATGGGCAACATCGGCCCGAATGCGATCAGTCCTGCTCTTTACCCTAAGCTTCCTTACGATCCGATCAAGGACTTCACCCCGATATCGCTCGTCTCTTCAGTACCCATTGTTCTGGTGGCGCACCCATCGTTCCCCGCCTCGAACATGAAAGAAGTTATCGCTCTCGCGAAGTCAAAACCGGGGCAGTTCAACTATGCTTCGGCCGGGAACGGCTCGTCCAACCATCTGGCCATGGAGCTCTTGAAGTCCCTTGCCGGCGTCAACTTCGCGCATGTCGCGTACAAGGGAGGCTCGCCGGCCATGGCTGACCTCATTGCCGGTCATATTCAAATTGCATTCGATACGCTGCCGGTCGCTTTGCCGCACGTAAAGGCAGGGAAGGTAAAGGCCATTGCGTTTGCCGGCACCAAGGGTTCAAGTGTCTTGCCCGAATTGCCGACCATCGCCGATTCCGGGGTTGCCGGATACGAGGCGAGCTCGTGGGGCGGCTTGATGGCGCCGGGAGGAACTCCTCGTGACGTCGTCGATAAGCTTAATTTGGAAGTCAACCGCGCCCTCGGTCAGCCTGACGTCCGCGAAAGCCTTGCGAAGTTAGGTATCGAGCCGGTCGGCACCACACCCGAGCAATTCGCAACTTACATTGAAGCCGAGATCAAAAAATGGAAGCGCGTAGTCAGTGAAGCAGGTATCAAACTTGAATGAGTGACCTCTTCCTGGCAGGGCTTGCCGCGGCAAGCCACATTAACCGACCGCTCGGTCGGTTAATTGCTATACTGGGGGCATGTACACCCAAGCCCTGGATTTACCCGATCCCGACAGCCGCAGCCTGAAGCCGGTGCCGACTTCGGCTGGGAGCGCGGTCGATGCGTTGCAAACCCAGTTCGACGTGAAGATCGACGCCGACCGCAAGATCGAGCCGCAGGACTGGATGCCCGAGGCCTACCGCAAGACCCTGGTGCGGCAGATCAGCCAGCACGCGCACAGCGAGATCGTCGGCATGCTGCCCGAGGGCAACTGGATTTCGCGCGCGCCTTCGCTCAAGCGCAAAGCCATCCTCCTGGCCAAGGTGCAGGACGAATGCGGGCATGGCCTGTACCTCTACTCGGCCGCTGAAACGCTGGGCACCAGCCGCGACCAGATGCTCGACGGCCTGCACAGCGGCAAGGCCAAGTACAGCTCGATCTTCAACTACCCCACCCTGACCTGGGCCGACGTGGGCACGATAGGCTGGCTGGTGGACGGCGCGGCGATCATGAACCAGGTGCCGATCTGCCGCTGCTCCTACGGCCCCTATGCACGGGCCATGATCCGCATCTGCAAGGAAGAAAGCTTCCACCAGCGCCAGGGCTTCGAAAGCCTGATGACCTTGATGGCCGGCACCCAGGCGCAGCGCGATATGGTGCAGGACGCGGTCAATCGCTGGTGGTGGCCGGTGCTGGCGATGTTCGGACCACCCGACGCCGACAGCCCTAACAGCGCGCAAGGCATGCGCTGGGGCATCAAGCGCATCAGCAACGACGACCTGCGCCAGAAGTTCGTGGACGCGACGGTGCCGCAGGCCAGGATCCTGGGCGTGACCCTGCCCGACCCCGACCTGAAATGGAACGAGGAACGCGGCCACCACGACTACGGCGCCATCGACTGGGACGACTTCTGGGCCGTTGTCAATGGCAACGGCCCCTGCAACAAGGAACGCCTGGCCACTCGGGTCAAGGCCTACGGCGAAGGCCAGTGGGTGCGCGATGCGGCATTGGCCCATGCCCGCAAGCAACAGGCCAGGCAACTCAAGGAGGCAGCATGACCACAGTCACGAACGAGTGGCCCCTCTGGGAAGTGTTCGTGCGCAGCAAGCAGGGCCTGGAGCACAAGCACTGTGGCAGCCTGCACGCGGCCGACGCGCCGCAGGCACTGCAGATGGCGCGGGACGTGTACACGCGGCGCATGGAAGGCGTGAGCATCTGGGTCGTGCCGTCGGCGCTCATCACGGCGAGCGAACCGGACGACAAGGCCGAGTTCTTCGATCCGGCCGCCGACAAGATTTATCGCCACCCGAGCTTCTACGAGATCCCCGACGAAGTCGGCCACATGTGATGAGCGCGAACGCTCCTGTGGACTACCTGCTGCACCTGGCCGACAACGCGCTGGTGCTGGGCCAGCGCAACGCGGAATGGTGCGGGCACGGCCCGGCACTCGAAGAAGACATCGCCCTGGCCAACATCAGCCTGGACCTGATCGGCCAGTCGCGGCTGCTCTACCAGCACGCCGCCGCGTTGATGGGTGGCGGTGCCACCGAGGACAAGCTGGCATATTTCCGCGACGCGAACCAGTTCCGCAATTACACGCTGCTGGAGTTGCCGCACCATGGCCCGCTGGCCGCGAACGCCGCGGCCGACCGCGACTACGCCACCACCATCGTCCGCAATTTCCTCTACAGCAGCCTGATGCTGCTGGTGTGGGAGTCGCTGCAATCGTCGCAGGACACGCAGCTCGCCGCCATCGCCGCGAAGTCGATCAAGGAAACGCGCTACCACCTGCGCCATGCGCGCGATTGGCTGATCAGGCTGGGCGACGGCACCGATGAGTCGCATGCCCGAGCCCAGGCGGCCATCGACCACCTGATGCCCTACACCCAGGAATTCTGGACCGTGTCCAAGGCCGAAGCCGACGCGGTCTCCACGGGCGCGGGCGTGGATGCGCGCTTGCTGCGCGAAGCCTGGGACCAGGAAGTGGATGAAGCGCTGGCCGAGGCCACGCTGCACCGGCCCCAGGCCGGCGGCTATTTGCCGCGCGGCAAGGAAGGACTGCACTCCGACCACCTGGGCTATGTGCTGGCGGAAATGCAAAGCCTGGCCAGACAGCACCCCGGAGCACAGTGGTGAACCGCACGCAGCGGGCCTGGCGGGTGCTGGAGGCGGTCCCCGACCCGGAAATCCCCGTGGTGTCGATCCGCGAGCTCGGCATCCTGCGTGAAATCAATGAGCTGGACGGCGAGCTGGAGGTGGTGATCACACCCACTTACAGCGGCTGCCCGGCGATGGGCCAGATCGAGGACGACGTGCGCGCCGCCCTGGCCGCCAATGACCTCAGTGCCAAGATAGTGACGCGGTTGGCGCCGGCCTGGACCACCGACTGGATAGACGAAGCGGCCCGGCAGAAGCTGCGCGACTTCGGGATTTCGCCACCCCATACGGTGCCTCCGGCCAACGTCGTGCGTTTCGCGCGGCCCACGGCGAGCGCACCCGTTTCAGTGCCCTGCCCTCATTGCGGCTCGACCGACACGACCGAGACCTCGCACTTCAGTTCCACGGCCTGCAAGGCGCTGTACAAGTGCCTCCATTGCCTCGAACCCTTCGACTACTTCAAGCCTTATTGAATGGCCATCCATTTCCATCCGTTGAGCGTGAAGCGCGTCAGCCCGGACGCCGCGGGCTCTGCCGCCATCACGCTGGCGGTGCCCGAGGCGCTGCGTGACAAGTTTGCTTTCCAGCCCGGCCAGTTCCTGACACTGCGTGCCACCATCGACGGGGAGGAGACGCGGCGCAGCTATTCGATCTGCAGCCCGCGCCAGCGCTACCTGGCGAGCGGGGAAATCGATATCGGCATCAAGCCGGTTGACGAAGGCACCTTCTCGCACTGGGCCCTGGCGCAGCTCAAGCCGGGGATGGCCATCGACGTGATGCCACCCGACGGCCGCTTCACCCCCCGGATCGCGGGGGCCCGGCACCGCGTCGGTTTTGCCGCCGGTTCGGGCATCACGCCCATGCTTTCCATCATCGCCAGCACGCTGGCCAGCGAACCCGACTCCAGCTTCACGCTGGTCTACGGCAACCAGCGCGTCAACACCATCATGTTCAACGAGGCCCTGCAGGACCTGAAGGACCGCTACCCGGCCCGGCTCTCGCTGATCCACCTGTTGTCGCGCCAGGCGCAAGAGCTGGAATTGCTGAACGGTCGCATCGACGAAGCCAAGGTAGCGGAGTTGCTGCGCACCGTGGTGCCGGTCAGTTCGATCGACGAGGCCTTTCTTTGCGGCCCGGCGGGCATGATCGATTCAGCGCAGAGCGCGCTGACGGCGGCAGGCGTTCCCGTGGCTCGCATTCACAGCGAGCGCTTCATTCCGGCCGCGCCGGGCGTGGCGAAAAAGCCAGTCGCGAAACCGGCTGTCATGCCGGCCGCAGAGCAGCCAGCCGCCGCGCACCGCCTCGACATCGTGCTCGACGGGAAAACCCACCATTTGTTCATGCGTGCTGGAGAGAAAGTGCTCGACACCGCCTTGGAAGCGGGATTGGACCTTCCGTATTCCTGTCGAGGCGGCGTTTGCTGCACTTGCCGTGCTCGTGTGATGGAGGGCACGGTCGAGATGGAAAAAAACTACACCTTGGAGCAGGCCGAGATCGACAAGGGTTTCGTTCTGACCTGCCAAGCGGTACCGCGCAGCCAGCGCGTGGTCGTCAGCTACGACGATCGCTAAAGAAACTGCCCGTAACTTTTGAGACGAGGCGCTGCGCCGCGCCTCGTCGCTTTCGCTTTGATTGATGAGCTATGCAGCTCATCAATTGTTAAAGCGGAGCTCAACCGCTTACTTTTTACCGCCGGCCAAACTGTCGTGTTGGCCTTCGTGAGCTCTACCATGCCGGACGGCTGAGCTAGCCCTCAGTACAGCCGTCTATCAACAGGGTTCGCTTCATGAAGTTTCTTTCTCTCGCCGCGGCCGCAATGGTCGTATTCGCGCCGGTCTCGTTCGCACAGACAGCAGATACCGCCTCCCATCCGTTTGCCAAGTCGCAGCCGATCCCCGGACGCTACATCGTGGTGTTCAAGAAAACCGTGCCGAACGCCGCTGCCGAAGCCGCCAATCTGGTGCGCGGTCAAGGCGGCCAACTGCACCACACCTATTCCGGGGCGCTGAAGGGCTTTGCCGCTAGCCTGCCCGAAGCCGCCTTGCAAGGCATTCGCAACAACCCGAATGTCGAGTACATCGAGCAGGACCACACGGTGTCGCTCAAGCAGGTCGCGTCCCCACAGAACCAAGCCAGCTGGGGCCTGGACCGGATCGACCAGGCCGACCGTCCGCTGGACACCCAGTACCACTTCGGCCAGACCGGCGCGGGCGTCACGGCATTCATCGTCGACACCGGCATTCGCCCGGATCATGTCGAGTTCACGGGCCGCCTGCTGGCGGGCTACGACACCGTGGGTGATGGCAATGGCACCAACGACTGCAACGGCCACGGCACCCACGTGGCCGGCACCGTCGGCGGCACCACCTGGGGGGTCGCCAAAGGGGCTTCGCTGGTTCCCGTCCGTGTACTGGACTGCGCGGGCTCCGGCGCATGGAGCGGCGTGATTGCCGGCATGGATTGGGTGGCCAACAGTCCGCAGCGTCCCGCGGTGGCCAACATGTCTCTCGGCGGTGCAGTCTCGGCCTCGCTCGACGCGGCCGTGGCCGGCGCCGTCGCCAAGGGCGTGACGGTGGTCGTCGCGGCGGGTAACAGCAACGCGGATGCCTGCACCGTCTCGCCTGCGCGAGAGCCCAGCGCCATCACGGTGGGCGCCATCACTACCCTGGACGCGCGCGCGTCGTATTCGAATTGGGGCAGCTGCGTGGACATCTTCGCGCCGGGCTCGGGCATCACCTCGGCCTGGAACACCGGCGCCACCGCCAGCAACACCATTGGCGGCACCTCGATGGCCTCGCCGCATGTGGCCGGGGTGGCAGCGTTGGCGCTGGCGAGCAACCCTAGCGCCACGCCAGCGGCGGTGGCGGCGCTTCTGGTGTCCAGCGCCACGCCCAACCGCCTGGTGCCGACCGTCATGGGGCCCGGCTCGCCGAATCTGCTCGTGTACTCCATGCTCGGCAACGCCCCCGCCGTGCAACCCACGGCTCAGACCGTGGCCTTCAAGTCCATGGCTGGCAGCGCGGCCAGGTCCGGCGGAAACTGGAAGGCTTTCGCCGCCGTGACCGTGCGCGACATCAATACCGGCGCCGGCGTTGCCAACGCCGCCGTCACCGGCAGCTTCTCGGTGGGCGGAACCGCGACCTGCACGACAGGCAGCACCGGCGGCTGCACGCTGACCAGCGGCCCCATCAAATCGAACGCAGCCTCCAGCACCACCCTGACCGGGACCGGCGTCACGGGCACGCTCATGACCTACGACGCGAGCCAGAACACGGTCAGCCAGATCGTCATCTCCAAGCCCTGAGATCCGCAATCAGGCCGGGCCTTGCGGCCCGGCCTGCGCTCAGACGATCGTGGTGATGTCGGTTGCGGCAAGATCAACACCCACCACCGTGACAATGGTGTGCTGGCCGCCTGCCGTTTCGGTGATATCCACGATGCTGTTGGCGCCGGTATTGTCGATCGTGAAGCTGTTGGCTCCCAGCAGCACCAGCTTGTCGACGCCCGGCGTGAAGGCGTTGGCCTGGTACGTATTCTTCGTATCGGGCAGGTCGATGTTGAACGCATCGGCGCC
>NZ_JABJVV010000050.1 GCF_013155545.1 Caenimonas soli
TGATGCCCGTGCCGGTCAGGTCGCCCGTGCCCAGCACGTCGCCGGCGGTGAAGCCGGCACTGATTGTCACCGTGGCCGAAGCCATTTGCGTGTCGTCGACATCAGTCAGCGTGATCGCGCTGTCGATCGCTGCCGCCGCGCCATTCTCCGTGTACGCCAGCGTGCCGCCCAGGTCCGTCAGCACCGGCGCGTCGTTGACCGCCGTCACATTGATGGTTGAAGTGCCCGCCGCGCTCGTGGCAGCGCCCGCGCCGTCCGAGTTGGCATCGGTCACGGTCCATTGAATGGTGCGGCTGGCGCTGACGGCCGTCGGATCGTCCGAAGTGCTGTGGTAGGTCACTGACTCCAGCGCCGCCTCATAGGCCGCCGTGGTGGCCAGGCCTGTGAGCGTGAGCACGCCAGTGCTCGCGTTGTAGCCGCCGGTGATGGAGGCCGTGTTGGCAAAGCCCAGGACGTCGCCGGCGGTGAAGCCGGCACTGATCGTCACCGTGGCCGAGGCCATCTGCGTGTCGTCCGCGTCGGCCAGGGTGATCGTGTTGTCGATCACGCTGGCGGCGGCGTTTTCTATATAGGCCAGCGTGCCGCCCAGGTCCGTCAGCACCGGCGCGTCGTTGACCGCCGTCACATTGATGGTCGAGGTGCCCGCCGCACTCGTGGCAGCTCCCGCGCCGTCCGAGTTGGCGTCGGTCACAGTCCATTGAATGGTGCGGCTGGCGCTGACAGCCGTCGGATCGTCCGAAGTGCTGTGGTAGGTCACTGACTCCAAGGCCGCCTCGTAGGCCGCCGTGGTGGCCAGGCCTGTGAGCGTGAGTACGCCAGTGCTCGCGTTGTAGCTGCCGGTGATGGAGGCAGTGTTGGTGAAGCCCAGCACGTCGCCGGCGGTGAAGCCGGCGCTGATCGTCACCGTGGCCGAGACCATCTGCGTGTCGTCCGCGTCGGCCAGGGTGATCGTGCCGTCGATCACGCTGGCCGCAGCGTTTTCTGTATACGCCAGCGTGCCGCCCAGGTCCGTCAGCACCGGCGCG
>NZ_JABJVV010000051.1 GCF_013155545.1 Caenimonas soli
TGTGATGTTTCAATAGGTTGTTCACCCGGAAGAGTCTGGGAGACTGGAGTTACGACGCTTCAGCACTCTCAGAGGAATTCCCCCGGATGAACAGCCATAAGAATGCCAGATTGACCTTCGAGGGTCGCAAATTGCTTGTTGAACGCATTTCTGTCCTGGGGCTGATGCCCGCGGCCGAGGCCGCGGGCATCAGCCGCCAGACTGCGCGCAAGTGGCTTCGGCGCTTTGAACAAGGCGGCGAGAACAGCTTGAGGGATCGCAGTTCGCGTCCGGCGCGCACGCGCAGTACCGTGGATGGCGACCTTGCTGCACGCATCGAGCAGTTGCGCCGGGCCCGCATGCCGATGCGGCGCATCTCAGTGGTGATCGGGCGCAGCGTCGCCACCGTCAGCCGCCTGCTCGCAGGCCTGGGCCTGTCCAGCCTGAAAGCGCTCGATCCGGTGGAGCCGGTGGTGCGCTATGAGCGAGAGGCGCCGGGCGAGCTGCTGCACATGGACACCAAGAAGCTGGGACGCATCGTTCGCCCCAGCCACCGTGTCACCGGCAACCGCAAAGACTCCGTGGACGGCGCCGGCTGGGAGTACGCGCACGTGGCCATCGACGATCACTCACGAGCGGGCTACGTGCAGATGTACGCCAACGAGCGCAAGGAGTCGGTGGTCGAGTTCCTCAAGGCCACCGTGGCGCATTACAAGGCGCTGGGCGTGACGATCAAACGGCTCTTGACGGACAACGGCAGCGCCTACCGCTCCAGGCTGTTTGCCAAGACCTGCCAGGCCCTGGGCATCAAGCACACCTTCACCAGGCCGTATAGACCGCAGACCAACGGCAAGGCCGAACGGTTCATCCAGACCTGCCTTCGTGAATGGGCCTACGGGCGCACCTGGAGCAACAGCGCTGAACGCACTGGCTGGTTGCCCGCGTTCCTGGCCTACTACAACGCCCGCAGGCCCCACTCGGCCCTGGGCTATAAGCCTCCAGCTTCCCGTCTCGGCGGGAACAACCTATTGCAACTCAACA